>NZ_KB849179.1:1020934-1499458 GCF_000367945.1 Acinetobacter proteolyticus | reverse complement strand
GGTGGTCAAGGTGGCTTCGGTGGTCAAGGTGGCTTTGGTCATCAAGGTGGCTTCGATGGCGAAACTAAATTTGAAGATGGTCAAGAAGACGAAAACAATCGTTAATTGATTGATGATCTTTAAGAAAATGCCAGTCTTGTAATCGACTGGCATTTTTTTGTCTTTAAAAAGCAAGAATAAATACTATGGAAATGATTATTGCTGCGGCGTGTTGTAGTGTACTGGTCTCGATTTTACTGAAATACTTAAAAGCAAAGGGCTTTGATGTTTTTCAAATGATTGCGTGGAATTATTTAAGCGCAAGTCTTTTATGTTTTTATTGGTTTAAAACAGATATTACCCATATTTCATTCAATCATACGCCGTGGTGGCTGATTTTTGTGCTCGCAGTATTATTGCCAAGTATATTTTTATGTCTAGCCAAATCTTTACAATTTGCCGGTATTTTAAAAACTGAAATTGCCCAACGTTTGGCGGTCATACTGTCGTTATTGGCAGCCTATTTTATTTTTGGCGAGCAGTTTAGCCAATTAAAATTAATTGGTGTGGTGCTGGGGATCATCGCAATTTTAGCGATTATTATTGGACAGGCCACGGAGCAGACAAGTAAAGGCATAAATTTAAAATCAGCCTTGTTTTTGTTTAGTGTCTGGGCGGGTTATGCTGCGATTGATGTATTACTAAAATATAGCAGTAGTCTAGGTTTACAGTTTGCTGTCACGTTGAATTTAACGTTTATTGCCGCCTTTATTTTATCTATTGTTTATATTGCGATTACCCAGCCGAACTGGCAGCCTAAAAATATTTTTATGGGTTTAGTTTTAGGTGTACTGAATTTTGCCAATATCGCCTTGTATGTCAAAGCGCATATGATTTTCAAAGAAACGCCAGCCATTGTTTTTGCGGGTATGAATATTCTTGTCGTGGTACTTGGTGTTCTTAGTGGCATAGTATTATTTAAAGAACGCTTAAAAGCCTATACCTGGATTGGATTGATCTGTGGTGTGGTTGCAGTCCTGTGTTTAGCCAAAGCAATGATGTAAAGCGATTTGGTTAAATTTGATGGAAGTAAAATTATGACTGGTAAGAGACTGAGTAAAGAAGAGCGCAGACAACAATTGTTGCAGGTGGCCCGTTCAATTATTCGAACTCAAGGTGTAGAAGCCCTAACTCTGGGATATTTAGCAGAGCAAGCTGGTATTACTAAGCCAATTGCATATCGACATTTTATTGACCGCGAAGGGTTGTTGATTTCGATTTATCAGGAGTTTGATGATAAACAGACTGCTGAGCTTAATCGGTCTTTAGCTGCCGAAGCAAAAACCTTACAGCAAACCATTCATATTTTTTGTGACGCTTATTTAAGTTGTTTTATCTCAACGGGTCCAGAGGTTGGATTGGTGATTGCGGCTTTGTCTGGTAGTGATATCTTGCAAAACTATTTTCAGCAATGTCAGCAAAAATTCACAGAAATTTTTAAACAAAGCATCCATCCATTTATTCAATTGGATGGAAAAGAGGGTGAGGCGATCGTGATCGCGATCATGGGCTTGATTGAAACGGTATCGACAGCAGCAAGTAAAAATCAAATTGATGCACTGACTGCACAGCAGGTGATGGAAAATTCACTTTTAGTTATTTTACAAGATTATTCAGCGACCTAAATACAGACATTAAAAACCGAGTTGACAGCATAAGTTACTATTGGTAACTTATGTAAATCATCTATTCGGAATGGATCTATGTCTAATTCAAATAAACTCCAGCATGCTTTGATTGTCATAACGCATCCAGATACACAATCACTTTCTCATCAGATTGCACAGTATATTTCTCATGATTTAACTGATAAGGGAGTTTCAGTAGAAATTGCCGATTTATATAAGGAAGGTTTTCAAGCTTTGATGACGCTTTCTGATATTGAAGCTTATCGTGGTCGTCAAGCTTTGGATGCAGAGGTCCAATTCGAACAAGCACGATTTGATCGCGCGGATGTTGTCTATTTTATTTTTCCTGTGTATTGGTGGTCGGTTCCAGCTTTCTTAAAAGGTTGGTTTGAACGTGTATTTAGTCAGGACTGGGCCTATAAATACGATGAACAGGGCAATCTATTGGGTACTCTAAAAAATATTCCAGTTAAACTGATTGGGACTGCAACAGGGACGCAATCTGGGTATGATCGGCACGGTTATACGCAAGCGATTCACAAACAAATCGTGGAGGGTATTTTTGCCTATTGTGGGATTGATGACGTCCAAACCTCGATGCTATTTAAAGCAGATTTTATTCAGGCCGATGATCTGAAGGTCTTCTTTGAAGAATTAGACCAGACTGTTTTAAGCCAATCTCAAATCAATACGAATGCGTAATGCTAAGCCCTAACAATAAGGTTTAACTAGTTATTATTAGGGCGTTCATTCAATAAGTGCTGTTATAGGCGAGTAAAAACCACTTCATCTGGTAGTCGTGATTTCGGCAGTTTGGCATTGAAATCACTGTCACTGCGATAACCGAGTGCAACAATTACAGAGGCTTTTAAGCCTTTTTCAGCCAAACCAAATTCTTTATTTATGAGCTCTCTATCAAACCCTTCCATAGGTGTTGCGTCGATTCCTTCTAGACCTGCTGCAAACAACAGTTGTCCGAGTGCAAGATAGGTTTGGTTTTCCATCCATGCCGGAAGATTTTTCAGTTCATTACGATAGAATTCAACATAACCAGAACGGGTAGCACGTTGTCCTTGTTTGGCAGTTTCATCTTTAAAGCGACCACTGGCATCATCTTGCTGTAATAATTGTTCTAAGTATTCAGCAGAAATATCGGTACGCGTGCAAAATACTAAGGTATGTGAAGAATTGAGAACTTTGGCCGCGTTATACACATAATTTCCAGTCAATGCCGATGCGATACGCTGCTTTGCTTGATCAGATTCAGCAACCAAGAAGTGCCAAGGCTGAATATTGACTGAAGAAGGGCTGAAACGTAAAATTTCTAATAATTTCTCAAACTGCGCCTGAGGAATTTTTTTCTCTGCATCATAAGCTTTTGTGGCGTAACGTGTTTTTGCCGTAGCTAAAGTATCCATCCGTCATTTACTCGATTTTAAAATTTAAGGCTGTACTAGATTAGCATAATGCAAATCTAGTACAGCCTTAAATTTTTATGAAACAAAGCTACTTATCTTAAATAACTTGGCAGGAACATGATTTTGATATCATGTCCTGCCATTGTTATTTACCCTATATTTGTAAATTTATTGTCCATAGATCCAAACGATATCTTTTTTATTTAAACAATCATAATAAGGAATGTTTAAAGTAGAGATCGCATTATCTACTGAAGTTGCATGTCCTGTTGCCATGATTTTTTGGCCAATTTTAAGTTCAATATTTCCATCTGAAATAATATTATTTTTTACTTTAAAACTATTTGGAAAAATAATAGGAATATCTCTCTGTCCAGTCGAAATATAGATACACTTATTTATATCCTTCTGAAGTACACCCAAAATAAAAGTGAGTCGGGACCCTTTGCCCATTTTCTGGTATGTCATTAAGTTGATTTCATTCTGTGAAATATTTTCTACCTGAGGTATAGGAGTGCTTGCAGATTTCGATTTAGTGGTACAGCCACTAAATACAAAACAAGAAAGCCCTATTATGAATAGTTGGGGTAATTTATTGTGTAACAATGGCAGTACCTTTTAAATAATCGAGACTTGTATAGATCGCTGTAGAGGAGATCCTACCTCTGGTAGCTACTCTTCCACCAGATGGCACTACACTAATCTCAACAGGGAACAGCTAAAAGATCTTCTGCTATTTGTTTTGCACAGCCTTTATCCGATTTAACATTGACTTTTGCATGTCCTGTTTTCTCATCGTCATAGACTAATTGTAGTTCTGGGAGTGATTTTTTAGCTGCTCTCGTTTAGATTCAATATTCTTTAGTCGAAATAATTAACAAAGTGAGAAAAGACATTCTTTTTAGCATCGAAAATTCATCCTGAATTGTGTTGTGTAAATTCAATATAGATGAGCATTGTTAGGTTACGCTAAAATAAAATGAAACTAAAAATTGCAGCTATGTGATATGGGGAGTAAGTTTTATTTAAAGAAATTTATATTAATTTATTGATTTTACTTATATTCCTTGTGTGTTAATAATGCCACTGTTTAAAATCTAATTGATAATTTTCTTGTGGGCTGAGTTCTAAGATCCAAGCTGAATCAGCTCGCCAATCGCCTAAAACAATACGCTGTTTATTCAGGACATGGTGAATCTCTGGACGATGGGTATGACCGTGAATTAAATAATCGACGTGTTCAATCACGGATTCTACTGCTTGAGCATTAACATCCATGATGTCATAGCTTTTCAGCTGTTTGGTTTCGCTACTTTTTTTACGGAAACCATTGGCAAGTTTTTGTCTAAAGCTCAATGGGGTGCGTTTTATTAGCCCCAATAATACGGGATTACGAATCACTTTGCGAAAACGTTGGTAGGCAACATCATCGGTACAGAGCGCATCGCCATGTTCCAGTCGGAACGTATGTCGCTGAATATTTAAGGTATAAACGTCAGGCAGTAAAATGCCATCGAATTGTTTTAAGAATTTTTGACCTAAGGCAAAATCTCGGTTCCCAACTTGGAAATAAACTTGATTGTTCGCTGCGGTGAATTTTTGCAAAGCACTGACAATTTCATCTAACCATGAGGCAGTGTAATCATCACCAATCCAAGCATTAAACCAATCACCCAAAATATAGAGTTGTGTGTTTTTATGCTGGTATTGTTTCAATAAAGCTAAAAACCCTCGAACGAGTCGAGGGTGATCAGGTGACAAATGTAGATCTGAAATAAACAGGTAGGTCACACTTTTATCCTATTTTATAATCCCTCCCAGCCTCCCTTTACAAAGGGAGGAGTTTCCCCTCTTTTAAAAGAGGGGTTAGGGGAGATTTATTCAGAGATAATTTTAGCAGATTCAATTACAACGTTCTCTAAAGGAACGTCTGCGTGATAACCACGGTTACCCGTACGTACGCCTTTAATCGCTTCTACAATGTCCATGCCTTCAACAACTTTACCAAATACTGCATAACCCCAGCCTTGTGCTGTTTTACCAGTGTGGTTTAAGAAAGAGTTGTTTTTAACATTGATAAAGAATTGAGCAGATGCAGAGTGCGGAGCTTGAGTACGCGCCATTGCAATTGTACCTTCATCGTTGCTTAAGCCGTTGTCAGCTTCGTTTTCGATTGAATCACGTGTTGCTTTTTCTTTGAAGTTTTCATCCATGCCACCGCCTTGGATCATAAAACCATCAATCACGCGGTGGAAAATTACGCCGTCATAGAAACCGTCACGTACATATTCTAAGAAATTTGCAACCGTTTTTGGTGCTTTTTCAGCGTTAAGCTCAAGAACAATACGACCTTTGTTGGTGTTTAATTCGACTTGAGGAAAACTCATTACATTAATCTCCTAAACATGGGCAAATTGACCATGGGTTTTTGGTTGAGAGAAGCATAAGCAAACTGTAAACTACAAGGCAAGTAAAAAACGTTAAAATCTTTCATAAATAGCAAAGATTGCGTTTTTATTTCCCATTTTTAACTGTAAGAAGTGATTTACACCCTATGAAGCCAAATGATGTTGTTTCTGAACTGCCAAAGACCCCGACGCCGAATGCCCATGCCTCTGTCGATGCCGTGCAGCAAGAACAACAGGCAGGCTTAGACTTTGTACGTCAAGTCATTACCGATGATTTAAAAGAAGGTCGTACCCAAAAAGTTGTAACACGTTTCCCGCCTGAGCCAAATGGTTACCTACATATTGGTCATGTCAAAGCAATTTGTTTGAATTTTGGTATTGCCGAAGAATTTGAAGGTTTATGTAATTTACGTTTTGACGATACCAACCCAGATGCCGAAGAACAAGAATACGTTGATGGTATTGCCAATGATGTGAAATGGTTAGGCTTTAACTGGAATGGCGAGCCGCGCTATGCCTCTGGTTATTTTGATCAACTCTATACATGGGCCGTTCAGTTAATCGAACAAGGTGATGCCTATGTGGATTTGCAAACTCCAGAAGAAATCAAGCTGAATCGCGGTAATTTCGTTGAGCCGGGTAAAAACTCACCTTATCGTGATGCGACTGTTGCAGAAAATCTTGCGCGTTTTGAACAAATGCGTAATGGTGAAATCCAAGAGGGTGGAGCTGTACTTCGTGCCAAAATTGATATGGCCAGCCCGAACGTACATATGCGTGATCCGATTCTTTATCGCGTCCTGCATTCAGAGCATCACCAAACGGGTGATAAGTGGAAAATGTACCCAATGTATGACTACGCTCATCCATTGTCTGATGCGATTGAAGGTATTACCCATTCACTCTGTACTTTAGAATTCCAAGATCATCGTCCATTCTATGACTGGATTGTGGAGAAAGTTCACTCGCAAGCCGTTCCGCGTCAGTATGAATCATCACGTTTAAACATTGATTATACGATTACCTCTAAACGTAAATTGCGTAAATTGGTTGAAGGCAATTATGTACAGGGTTGGGACGATCCACGTATGCCAACAGTCGTTGGGATGCGTCGCCGTGGTTTTACCGCAGAAGGTTTACGCGATTTCTGTAAGCGTGTTGGTGTATCGAAAACGGATGGTATTGTTGATGTGGCAATGCTTGAGTTCTGTATTCGTCAGTCATTGGAAAATACCGCAGCACGTGGCATGGCAGTACTCAATCCATTGAAAGTGACATTGACCAATTTACCTGAAGAATTGGATCTCACGCATGCACGTCATCCAAACGTGGATATGGGCGAACGCATTATTCCGTTAACGCGTGAACTTTATATTGATCGTAAAGACTTTGAAGAAGTACCACCGAAAGGCTTTAAGCGTCTGATTCCTGATGGTGAAGTGCGCTTACGTCATGCCTATGTGATCAAGTGTGATGAAGTGATTAAAGATGCCAATGGTGAAGTGATCGAACTTAAATGTTCAATTGACCCTGAAACTTTAGGTAAAAACCCTGAAGGGCGTAAGGTGAAAGGGGTTGTTCATTGGGTCTCTGCGACCAAAGGTGTACCTGCGGAAGTACGTATTTATGATCGTTTGTTTAACGAAGCAGCACCAGATGCAGATGATGATTTCCTTGCACATTTAAACCCAGAATCATTGCAAGTGGTTCAAGCAGTGATTGAGCCAGCTTTGGCAGAAGCAAAACCTGAAGATCGTTTCCAGTTTGAACGTGAAGGTTATTTTGTTGCGGATCAATATGATCATCAAGCTGAAAAGCCTGTGTTTAACCGTATTCTGGATCTGAAAGATAGCTTTAAAGCTGACAAAAAGTAAGTGGGAGTTAAATTCTCCTCACTGAGGGTTTGGAGAATTGGATTTAGACTGAAAAAAGCCCAGCGATTTAATGTTGGGCTTTTTTTACAGTTCTAAATAGGAAGCTTTTAAACATTCAGATGGTCTAAGAACGTTTGAATTGCAAGTCGGCACTGTTGCTCCAATTGTGCTGCATAAGCCTGATTATCTTGACGCAATTGAGGAATGGATAAACCCGCATGACGTATTTCACAAGTATGTCCAATGAGCCATTTTTCAAAATTTTCTTCAGCGATTTCAAGATGGAACTGCAAGGCCAAGATATTATTACCGACAGAAAAAGCTTGGTTGGGATAGATTGCCGAACTTGCCAATAAGGTACTATTTTCAGGTAAATCAAAAGTGTCGCCATGCCAGTGCAGCACTTCGACATTTTCTAATGCGGCTAAGGGATTCGTCTCAAGCACTTTAATGTCTAATTTGCTCCAACCAATTTCTTTTTGGTGTCCAGCATAGACTTTTGCCCCGAGTGCATGTGCAATCAGCTGTGCACCCAAACAAATTCCGATGGTGGGTTTATTGGCTTTTAAGCGTTGTTTTAACCCTGCAATTTCATCCACTAAAAACGGGTAGTCTTCGGTTTCATAGACGCCGATTGGACCGCCGAGAATCACTGTTAAGCCATCATAATTAAGTGCAGGACTCAGGTCATCAACACCCGCTTCGAAATAACGGACGCGAAAACCCAACTGATAAAAAATATCTTCTAATGAACCTAGGTCTTCAAAAGCAAGATGTTGAATGGCGTAAACGGTTTTTAGATGGGTGGCGAGGGTCATGACCGAGTACCAATGAATAAAAATTATGTTGTATCTTAAATCATTTTTAAGATCGATGTGTTGACCTTATGCATATTGGACAGCACTGGAAACATAGGACTGTCCAAGTACTCAGTTAAAAAAGTAATCTGCGTTGATGATGTTCTGCAACGATTGGCACCACATGTTCATCCTTCAAATCGACACCAGAAAACCCCAGTCGTTTGGAGTTATGCATTAAGGCCAATAAACGTTGTGTGGCAATCGGAATACTTAATCCAGCAGGACGAATATTGGAAATACAGTTGCGTTGTGAATCTAGGCAACCGCTGTGTGCTCCCCATGTGTAGTAGAGGCCCATACTGTCAGGTGAGCTGAGACCAGGACGTTCACCGATCAGCATAATCAACATACGCGCCTGAAAAATTTCAGCAATTTCGTCGCCCAAAGCAACACGGCTGCCTGTGGCAATCACCACAGGGGCTAAAGACCAGCATTGTTCGGAAAAAGGCTGAATGAGTGCCTGAATAAAAGGAAGTGCATTTTCTTCAATGGCACGCGCAGATAAACCATCACCAATCACAATACAGATATCATAACCCTGAGACGCTTTTCGTATCTGCTGAAGCTGTTGCGTCGAATCGGTTGAAAGTAAACGTCCTAAATCAGGTCGCTTCAAGTACAGCTCTTTATGTTCAGCCTGACTTTGTACATGGATTGGGTTTAGACCCAGTTTTTGTAGCTGTTCTTGCAGATGCGTGACATTCAGTAATTGGAAAACCGCATCTTTGGCTTGGGCATGACTGAGTTGGAAATCAAGCAAAGCGCGGGTTGGGATACTGCAACCTGCGCGTCCAATGGCAATACGGGCATCGGTAAACTGTTTCAGTGTTTCCCACTGGTCTTGATGCGCCTGTGCAGGAAATTGAATGTCTTTAGAAAGTTTCATTTGATTCTCCTCAATGCATCAATAACTTGGAGAATTGAGCAGGCATTTGTTCTGCCCAATGAATATGCTGTTGCTGCTGTTTTAAAATGCCTTGTTGTTCCAACCAGAATGAAAACTCAGGGGCTGGTTGTAATCCAAGCAGTTGTCTGAGGTATAGTGCATCATGAAAAGAGGTGGTTTGATAATTCAGCATCACATCATCTGAACCGGGAATGCCCATAATAAAATTAATGCCTGCTGTACCGAATAAGGTGAGAAGTACATCCATATCATTCTGATCGGCATCTGCATGATTGGTATAGCAGATATCACAACCCATCGGCAGACCGAGCAGCTTGCCGCAGAAATGATCTTCCAGACCCGCGCGGATAATTTGTTTTCCATCATAGAGATATTCAGGGCCAATAAAGCCGACCACGGTATTGACCAATAAGGGATTGTATTTGCGTGCTACGGCATAGGCACGCGCTTCGATGGTTTGCTGATCAACGCCATGATGTGCATTACTGGACAGAGCACTACCTTGTCCGGTTTCAAAGTACATTACGTTGTTGCCAAGCGTACCACGGTTTAACGCCAGTGCTGCCTCATAGCCTTCCTGCAACATTTGAAGTGAAATACCAAAACCTTCATTGGCTTTTTGTGTACCTGCAATAGATTGAAACACCAGATCAATTGGAACATTCTTTTCTGCCAGTTGTATGCCAGAACTGATATGGGTCAGAACACAAGACTGGGTTGGGATTTGATATTCTTGAATGACATGGTCAATCAGTTTTAACAGCTCAGATAAATTATGAAGATTATCTGTTGCTGGATTAATCCCGATCACGGCATCACCATTGCCATACATTAAACCATCTAAAATACTGGCGGAAATACCCAGTACATCATCGGTGGGATGATTGGGTTGTAAACGCGTGGATAAATGTCCTTTTAAGCCGATGGTATTGCGGAATTGAGTGATGACCTCACATTTACTTGCGACATAGATGAGATCTTGATTGCGCATGATTTTACTCACAGCTGCAACCATTTCTGGGGTTAAACCCGCTGCAAGTTGTTGTAGCTTCTCTGTGGTTGCATCTTCACTGAGTAACCAGTTACGGAAATCGCCAACCGTAAAATGCGCAATCGGCGCAAACAGATCAGCGCGATGTTCATCAATAATCAGACGGGTAATTTCATCGGTCTCGTAATCGACTAATGTTTCATTTAAAAAGTTTTTTAAAGGCACATCTGCAAGCGTAATTTGTGCAGCAACACGTTCAGTTGCATCCTGTGCAGCAAGCCCTGCCAGTTGATCACCTGAACGCAATGGAGTGGCTTTTGCCATTAATGTTTTAAGATCGGCAAACTGATAGTGTTGTTGGGCCACGATTTGACGGTAACGCATGCGCTTCTCCTTAATCTTCCTGATTATTGTTTTTCATCTGCCGTGATCTGGGCAAACTCTTCTTCTGGCGTCCCCTGTATGAGTTGATGACGACTATAAAATATAAAATAGGCAATAAAGACCATATAAATGCCTGCTGCAATACACCACACTTTAGGATTGACCAGAAAACCTGCGACAACTGCGATGGCAGCTAAAATTAAGGCAATGCTCGAGGTGACGATACCACCAGGTGTTTTATAGGGACGATGCATCAAGGGCCGAGATAAACGTAGTTTAATATGCGAGAGCATCATCAATACATAAGAAATGGTCGCACCGAAGACTGCAATTAAAATCAGTAAATCGCCTTCTTTAGTTAAGGACAAGAAGAATCCAATGATGCCAGGAATAATAATGGCTAAATAAGGGGCATGATTTTTATTGGTCAATGATAGCGATGTGGGTAAATAGCCGGCACGAGATAGGGCGAAAATTTGGCGTGAATAGGCATAGATAATCGAAAAGAAACTGGCGATGAGTCCAGCAAGGCCGACAAAATTGACAAATTTAGCTAACCAAGTGCCTTGACCATAGACTTTGATGAGGGCATCGACCAATGGCGCACTGGAATGTTGTAGGGTACTGGCACCGGCTGCACCTGCGCCCAAAAATAAAATCAATAGGGCAAAAGCGGTTAAAATCAACATCGCACCAATCAGTCCGCGTGGCAGTGATTTGGCTGGGTCTTTGGCTTCTTCTGCAGCTAAGGGCACACCTTCAACGGCCAAGAAAAACCAAATCGCATAAGGAACCGCTGCCCAAATGCCTAAATAGCCATAGGGTAAAAAGCTGCTTGCGCCAAATTGTTGCCCCGCTGGAATATCAAACAGATTCTGCGAATTAAAATGAGGCAACATGGCAAAAATAAAAACGGCCAGTGCAATCGCCGCAACCAAGGTGATGGCAAACATAATTTTAAGGGCTTCGCCAGCACCTTTCAGATGAATACCCATAAAAATGAAATAACAGGCTAAATAAACTTGCCAGCCACCAATGCCAAATAACGATTCACAATAGGCACCAATAAAGACTGCAATGGCTGCGGGCGCAATCGCGTATTCAATCAGAATCGCGGTACCTGTTAAATAACCACCGAGTGGGCCAAATGCGATACGCGCAAAACTATAACCGCCACCCGCTGTTGGCAGCATGGTCGCCATTTCGGACATGGCAAGGCATAGGCAGAGATACATCACGGCAACGACTGCGGTGGCAACAAACATGCCACCCCAACCCCCTTGAGCAATACCAAAATTCCAGCCAGCGAAATCACCTGAAATGACATAGGCAACCCCTAAACCGATCAGTAATAACCAGCCCACGGCACCTTGTTTGAGTTGTCTTTGGGCAAAATAATCTTCGGAAGAGGTTGTCGATGCTGAAAGTGCAGAAATAGGATCTTGATTGTTCATACAAAGCTCCGTGTATGGGTCTTATCAGCAAGATGCAAAAGCAATGCCGATGTTGCACACCCTGTGCAGAAATTGAATTTTTATTTGCTTTGGTGATTCAGTTTGAGTGAAAAATAGAGGTTTTTATAAACCAATATCTGGTGGTTTAAACCTGTATAAACCTTTAAAGATAAGGCTTATACAGATCAGTAAACCGATTTGGATCGTCTAGAAAAAGCCCATGGCTTTGGTTGAATAACTCACCAACAAGTTTTTGGTTTGTTGATAATGATCGAGCATCATTTTGTGGTTTTCACGGCCTACACCTGACTTTTTATAGCCTCCAAATGCAGCATGAGCAGGGTAGATGTGATAACAATTGGTCCAAATTCGACCCGCTTCAATGGCGCGGCCTGCACGATAGGCGGTATGAGTTGAACGTGACCAAACTCCAGCACCTAAACCGTACATGGTGTCATTGGCAATCTGAATGGCTTCATCAAAGTCCTTAAATGTGGTCACAGACAGTACAGGACCAAAGATCTCTTCTTGAAACACTTGCATCTGGTTATGGCCTTTAAAGATGGTCGGTTCGATGTAGTATCCATTGCCGACTTCTTGGCGACCGTGCCCACCTAAGAGTACTTCCGCACCTTCTTGTCGGCCTGCATCAATACAACGCAGGATTTTTTCTTGTTGTTCCAGTGAAGCTTGCGCACCGACCATCGTGTCAGTATCGAGTGGATGCCCAAGTTTGATGCGCTTGACCCGTTCGATGGCTTTTTCCATAAATTGATCGGCAATACTTTCCTGAATTAAGGCACGCGATGGGCAAGTACAGACCTCACCCTGATTCAGCGCAAACATGGCGAAACCTTCAAGGGTTTTATCAAGAAAATCATCATCATGATCCATCACATCGGCAAAGAATACATTCGGTGATTTTCCGCCTAGCTCCAAAGTCACTGGAATAATGTTTTCAGTGGCATATTGCATAATCAATTGCCCAACTTGGGTTGAGCCAGTAAACGCAATTTTGGCAATACGTGGACTGGTTGCTAGTGGGCGACCAACTTCGGCACCATAACCATTGACGATATTGAGTACGCCAGCAGGTAATAGATCCTGTATCAGCTCAGCCACCAATAAAATTCCAACAGGGGTTTGCTCCGCAGGTTTGATCACTACGCAGTTGCCCGCAGCCAATGCTGGTGCCAGTTTCCATGCCGCCATGAGAATGGGGAAGTTCCAAGGGATGATTTGTCCAACCACGCCGAGTGGTTCATGAAAATGATAGGCAATGGTGTCTTCATCTATTTCGGAGATACCACCTTCCTGTGCGCGAATACAGCCTGCAAAATAACGGAAATGATCAATGGCCAAAGGGATATCAGCCGCCAGCGTTTCACGGACAGGTTTACCATTATCCCAAGTTTCAGCAACCGCCAACATTTCTAAATTGGCTTCCATACGGTCAGCAATTTTAAGTAATAAATTAGATCGTGTGGTTGGAGAGGATTTATTCCACTCTTTCTTGGCTTTATGGGCGGCATCTAGTGCCAATTCAATATCTTCTGCACTCGAGCGTGGGATACGCGTAAAACTTTTGCCATCGACAGGAGAAATATTGTCGAAGTAGACTCCTTTAACAGGGGCAACCCACTCTCCACCAATAAAGTTTTCATACTGGTCTTTAAAATGGATTTTTGAACCAGATTGATTCGGATCAACATAGCGCATATACATACTCCTTTATGTGTTGTGATATTTTTAAATAAAGTACTGGGTACGTTATTGAGAATGACGTTATCGCGTTGAAGGTTGGAAAAAGGTTGGAATTGCATATAAGGGAATAGGGAAATTACAAATGCATACAAAAAGGGAATTACAGCAGCAACGGGCATTGGGTGAGCAACTCAGATCACAAAGTGCTCTCAATCCACAGCATGCTGAAAAAATGGAACAGAGTATTGCCAGTTCATGGGAGCGTTCCACGCTCGCTGATATTCCTAAAGAACGTTTAGCTGCACCTTTGCTCAATCAAGCTTCGGTCCAAACAGGTTCATTGGCCTTGGCATTGCAGGCTTGCCAAGAAGATCTAAAGCATGTTGCAGAACAGTCAGCGATGGTACTTGCGGTTGGCGATGTCGGTAGTACCATTATCTGGACAGCATCCTGTACCCAAATGCGCAATGCTGCTGAACGCGTCCACTTTGTTGCAGGGGGACAGTGGCAGGAAGAATTGGTTGGTACCAATGCGCTGGCACTTTCGCTCAAGACCCGTAAATCAAGCTGTGTATTTTCTAATGAACACTATATGGCGTCGGTACATGATTGGGTTTGCTATGCTGCGCCTGTGCTTGATCCTTATTCCAAGCAAGTTTTAGGCGTAGTGGATTTATCTACTACTTGGGAAAATCACAATAGTTTAGGTCTATTGGCCGTCGAACGCTGTGCCGCAATTATTCAAATGGCGGTGCAACAATTACAGCAACAACACCTTTATTTACGCACTTTTAATACGGCACAGGTGTTGATCAATGGCAAAAGCTTAAGTTTAAGCCCGAGACAAATCGAAATTCTGGTGATTTTAGCGCTATGCCCACAAGGTCTGAATTTAGAGAATTTACATCAGGCGTTGTATGGGGAACGCAAAGTCAGTCTTGGGACATTAAAAGCAGAGATGTCTCATTTAAGAGATCGTTTAGGTGAGGCGCTTGGTTCAAGACCTTATCGCCTGAATATTCCGATCGAGGCAGATTTCCTGCAACTGGAACAGGCATTGGATGCGGGTTATATCAGTACCGCTCTACAAGGCTATACCGGTATTTTCTTAGCGAAAACCGAAAGTCCATTTTTATCTGCTTGGCGGGATTGTTTGGAATCACGTTTGAGTCATGCGATTTTCCAGACACAGGGCAGTGACGCCTTATTAAAACATTTGGCTTATTGTCCTGAAGCGGTTGATGCTGCTGAACGTCTACTGGAATTATTGCCAGCTTCGCACCCTGCTAAAAATATGCTCAGCAAGTATCAAGACCACTGAGCATCAAGATATTTAAAATGGTCGTCGGTATTAGTAGATTTTTTCAGCCAACCAAGCAAATAGATCTTTATAGACCTGTGCACGAACAGGCGGTGCAGATAAAACCAAATCATGCAGACCATTTTGAATGGCAAGTGTTTGCACATCACCTTTCATTTTCTTGGCATTCTGGGTCATATCATTGACATCCAGAATCACATCGCTTTGTTGTGCATCAATACCCCATTTTTTAGGAAATTTGGATTGATGTGAATGCATGATCAAGGTCGGTACATTTAAGGTCACACCTTGATGGATTTCTTTTTGTGCTTCGTGAATTGCCGTGACAAAACAGAGGTGTACAAAAGGCATGGTTTTTGGTTTCCAATCTAAATTGAAATCCCATTCGCCGTAAAAATCTTTATGCAAGCTTGGTGTGTACCATGCATTTAAGCCACTTGGAAATTTTGCATTCGGTAAGCGTTTACCCACTTCACTTAAGAGCGGAATGCCCACTTTTTTCTCAAGGACACTTTTATAGAAATCATAGAATGGGCTGTTGTTCCAGACTGCTTTGATTAAGCGATGATCTGGATAATGTGCGGCATATAAGGTGGCAATTAAACCGCCTGTTGAATGGCCTGCCAATACAACTTGATTGTGATTTTCTTGACCAATAATTTCCAGTGCTTTGCTGATCTCGGCATCGTATTCACGTAAATCAAGCACATAGTAAAATTTTTGGTGAGGGAGGCGAGAGCGACCATATTTTCTCAGGTCAAGTGCGTAAAAATCGTAACCATGCTGATTAAATTGTTCAGCCATTTCTTTTTGAAAAAAATAGTCTGCGAAACCATGGATATATAAAACTGCTTTTTTGGTCGATTCAGCGGCCTTCTTACGAACCAAGGTCGCAACAACTTTTCCATCATAATCATCAGCGAAATTTAAAGTCAGTTGCTGATAATCTTCACCGAGTATATCTGTTTGATATGCATAAAGATTTGAAGTAGTCATTTTTATAGATCAAGTCTGAATTCATTAACACCCACATTAAATGAAATCATCTGTATGTCAATGTAATTATGCGATACCAAGCGTTCAACAATGTTAGGGGGGATGAGGAAATTCAGCTAGATTTCGCATTGCATTTTTATTTTGGGCAAAAAATCGTTAAGCTATGCACTGTTGATTTTGACTGAAGAAATTATGAAACAAGAGACTGCACTCAAGTTACTTAAAGCTGGCGAAAATGTTTTTTTAACGGGCTCAGCAGGTGCAGGAAAAACCTATACGCTTAATCAATATATTCATTATTTAAAAGCACGCAAAGTACCTGTGGCAATTACTGCGTCTACAGGAATTGCAGCAACGCATATGAATGGTATGACCATCCATACTTGGGCAGGAATCGGGATTAAAGATCGTTTGAGTGATGATGACCTCAAGCGAATGAAAGAGCGTAAATATTTAAAAGAGCATTTAGAGAATGCCCAAGTGCTGATTATTGATGAAATTTCCATGTTGCACGCCAAGCAACTGAATCTGGTCAATCAGGTATTGAAATACTTTAAAGAAAGTGACGAAGCTTTTGGCGGGATTCAAGTGATTGTAGCAGGTGACTTCTTTCAGTTACCCCCTGTCGGTAAAAAGGATGAAAGCAATCGCGATAAATTCTGTTTTATGTCGGATGCTTGGGTCGAAGCCAAATTCCGTGTCTGTTATTTGACTGAACAGCATCGTCAGGATGATGAAATCCTCAATCAGATTTTAAATGCGATTCGTGCTCAGAATATTCAAAGCAATCACATCACCGCCTTACAACAATCCCGCCAGCATGATATTGGTGAGACCTTTACCCGTTTATATACACACAATATGGATGTCGATAATATTAATTATCAGCACCTCAATGAAATCGACAATGAGAGCCATCAATTTAATGCCGTGGTCGATGGTAATGAAAAGTTGATGGAAACCTTAAAATCATCAGTGCGTGCGCCTGAAGAACTCACCCTGAAGAAAAATGCCAAGGTGATGTTTGTTAAAAACAACTTTGAGATGGGTTATATCAACGGCAGTCTGGGTGAAGTGATTGGTTTTGAAGAAGATGATAAGCAGGGCATTCTACCAAAAGTAAAACTGACCGATGGTACAACCTTTTTGGTTGAACCAGAAACATGGTCGATTGAAAATGAAGCGGGTAAGGCGATTGCCAGCTTTCAACAGATTCCGTTGCGTTTGGCATGGGCAATCACTATTCATAAAAGCCAAGGGATGACTTTGGAAGCTGCAGAAATCAATCTCACCCATACCTTTGAAAAAGGGCAGGGCTATGTGGCTTTATCTCGTTTAAAATCACTGACAGGGCTGAAGCTGCTTGGCTTTAACGAGCAGGCACTTGAACTAGATAGTCTCGCAATCAAAGCAGACCGCCGTTTTCAGGAGTTATCCACTGAAGCGGAAGCCAACTTTGAAAATGTTGATTTAACCACACAGCATAATGCCTTTATTCGGCATTGTGGTGGCACATTGAATGCCACTGAAATTGCCCGTAATGAAAAGAAAATCGCCAAAGGTGCGAAACAGAATTATGCCGCTGCGACCTTGGATGAAACCCGTACTTTATTTGAAGAAGGTTATGAGATTGAAGATATTGCGCATGAGCGTGGTTTAACCCCTGCAACGATCATCAATCATCTGGCACGTTTGCATAAAGAGCAGGGCTTGGATATTTCAGTCGCCAGTCCAGGCGAAGAAGTCATTGAAGAAGTGCGTAAGATTTATAAACGTTTGCATAAACGTAAAAACCCTGAACATTTTACCGATGATGGTTCAATTAAATTACGTCCCATTGTTGAAGCCACTAGTCCGCGAATGGCTTATGACCAAGTCCGCTTAGCTTTATTATTTGTAGAATAGGAATCATAAAAATGCCGCATTTAATTGCAAACTATTCAGCTAATTTAACAGAGTTAAATCCGCATCAATTATTAAAAGATGCGAATATCGCATTAATTGAAACGGATTTATTTGTCGCACATGATATTAAATCTCGTGCATTTAAAGACGAGATATTTTTAATTGGTTTGAATGAAGCAGAAGAGGCCTATATTCATTTAAAACTGTATTTGTTGAGTGGCAGAACACAGGCGCAGAAGCAAGCAGTTGGTGCGACATTGTTGCAGCGACTGCAGCAAAAAAGCTATATCCAGTCTGAGCTCAGCTATCCGATTCAGTTGTGTGTTGAAGTGATTGATATGCCGAAAGAAGATTATTTTAAGGCTACAGTGTAAGGTCTAATGATTGCTGTTTTATCAAATAGGGAGAATTGGCCTTATTTGATAAAACATATTGGTTTATATGTATTCTGATTTAATCCTGTAAAAAAATTATTAATCATTATTTTAAGCGCTTAGACTAAAATCGGCAGTTTATTGCAGGCTTTGTTGCAAGAACGTAACATTAAAAATATAGACAGATTTGTATGCTGTTTATAAAATAGCGTAAATTTTAGTTAATATTTTATAAAATAATGTTGAGTAATATATTTCAGGCCTTGGACAATTTGGGCCTTACAGCACAAAAACGTGCAATCCATATTCAATTTTCTAATCAAAACTTAAATACTCAAGTCTTCCTACAACGTATTGATGGTCAGCATCAACTGAATGATGGATTTAAGGCAGAACTGATTTGCCTGTCGACCAATACGACCATTCCTCTTAAACAATTTATTGGTAGCCAAGCCGCAATTGACATCGTTACGGATCAAGGTCAATTGACCCGTGTCACAGGGATTATTACTCAAGCCTTACAAGGACAATCAGACGGTAGCCTGACCGTATATAAGCTGACTTTAGAAGATCCAACTGCACTGTGGAAACAACGCCGTAACAGCCGCGTGTTTATGAACAAGAGCGTGCGAGATGTAGTGGAAATCGTCTTCAAAGAGTGGCAGCAAAAAAGCCCTTTATTCGCCTCCAGTTTGACGCTTGATTTAAGCGGACTCAGTCAAGACTATGATATCCGCCCCTTTATTATGCAATATAATCAATCAGATGAAGAGTTTTTAACATCTTTGATGCGTAGCGAAGGGATTAGCTGGCTAATTGATGAAGCTGAACGAATCGTTACACAAAGTAGTGCCGCGATTCAGCCGCAAAAACTACGCCTGATTGATGACAATAGCCAATATCAAGCCTTAGAACGTCGACAGATTCGTTACCACCGTAGCAGTGCCACCGAACAATACGACAGCATGACCAGTTTGGTCGGGCAACGTTCATTGCAACCGAGCAGTGTCCATGTACAACGCTGGCAAGCCGATGCACTGGAACAGGAAGATGGCGCAGGCAGTGTACAAAGCACACATAAACACAGTGCTCAATACGACAATGCTAGTTTAGGTCTGGAACAGGCATGGCATTTTTCACCTGCGTGGATGCAAGACCTCAATGGAGAAGATGGTGCAACCCCATCGGGCAATGCACAGATTGAAAAGCTGAATCAGAATCTCGGTCAATATTACGACTTACAATCCAAACAATTTACCGCCCGTACTACCGTGCGAGATACCCATGTCGGTTACTGGTTTGAATTGGCCGAACACCCTGAAATTGATCAGCATGATGGCAGTGATAAAGAATTCCTGATCACAGGCAAAAAGTTCTATAACCAAAATAATTTACCCAAAGACTTGCAGCAACAGATTCATCAGCTATTAGCGCAAAGCAACTGGCAAATAAAAGAGAGTGACGAACGCCAAGCCAATCAACTGACACTGCAACGCCGCAGCATTAAAACCGTACCCGAATACAATCCCTTACAACACCGTCCAACTGCATCACCACAACGTGCCAAAGTGGTTGGGCCAAGCGGCGAAGAAATTCATGTGGATGAATGGGGACGGATTAAAGTCCGTTTTCTATTCACTCGTAATGACGACCATAGCCACGATGGTGGTGCAGGTGCCAATGACAATGACACCGATTCAGCTTGGGTTGATGTACTGACCCCTTGGGCTGGTGAAGGCTACGGTGCACGCTTCTTACCGCGTGTTGATGAAATCGTGGTGATTGACTTCTTTGATGGCAATATTGATCGTCCGTTTGTGGTGGGAAGAATTCATGAAGGCCATCGTAACCCGACCAAATTCGACAGTGTAGGCAAGCTGCCAGATACCAAAAAACTGGCAGGAATTAAGTCTAAAGAGTATCAAGGTGAAGGTTTTAACCAATTGCGCTTTGATGACACCACTGGACAGATCAGCGCACAACTACAAAGCAGCCATGCCACCAGTCAACTCAATCTGGGTAAACTGAGTCATCCCAAAGATAAAGCAGAAAGTGAAGACCGCGGTGAAGGTTTTGAACTGCGCACCGACCAATGGGGTGCCGTGCGTGCAGGTGAAGGTTTACTCCTTTCCACGCATAAACAGGATCAAGCCCAAGGCCAGCATCTTGATGCGCAAGTTGCCAAGGAGCAGCTTGAGGACAATCAAAACAATGCCAAAGCACTCAGCGAAGTAGCCAAGAATCAGCAGACTGATGAAATAGAATCGCTGGATCAACTCAAAGAATTCGCTGAGCAGATTCAAGAGAAGATCGCCCAGTTTAAAAAATCATTATTATTGCTGAACTCACCTGCGGGTATTGGTTTAAGTAGCAATGAAGATATTCATCTCTCTGCGGACGGGCAGATCAACCAGTTTGCAGGCGATAGTATCAACTTAAGCACGCAGAAAAATCTGATTACGCATGCACAAAACAGAATCAGTGTATTCGCTGCGCAGAATGGAATTAAGCAGGTGGCTGCGAAAGGTAAGTTTGAGGTTCAGGCGCAGTCGGATGGCATGGACTTACTGGCCAAACAAGGTATTCAGATTATTTCAACCGAAGATCGTATTGAAATTACCAGCCCGAAAGAAATCGTGATTACTGCGGGTAGTTCCCAGATTAAGCTGAATGGCTCAGGAATTTTCCCTGTGACCAGTGGCAAGTTTGAGGTGAAGGCTGGGCAGCATTTACTGGCCTCAGGCGCGAGTGCAAGTAGCAATGCACCCCAGTTACCACAAGCAAAATCACTGAAAGGCGCACTACAGTTATTAAGAAGTTATGGGGGAGATAATTTCTTTAAGCAGAACAGCTATAAAGTGATTGATTCTCTGGGTAAGCAACTGACTGGCAAACTGGATGGAAATGGTTTTGCTCAAGTGACAGGCATTGCACCAGGCGCAGCCAAGGTCATTTTTGAAAAAGATGAGACCAGTGCATGGGCATCAAGTAGTGACTTTAAACGTGATTATACTTGGGCAGAGCCAGTAGAAAAAGTTGCCGCCTCATTAAGCAGTGCATTGGGACAGAACATGAAGCAACAGCTGACCAGCAGTTTAGTTTCGATGGATAAAAATAGTCTTAAAAATATAGGTAAAAATACCTTAAATGGTTTGGTTGAGCAGACGGTTGGGCAAATCAAGGATCAAGTCAGTAATACCGCTTTAAGTGCTGTTTCAAAGCAACTGAACCTTAATATTTCTCCAGACCAAATGAAAAGCTTGGCACAACTCGCCATGAATCCGAGCCAGTCGGTTGACATGGTCAAAGCACAGGGTGTGGGTTTTGTAAAAGATCAGGCGGCTACAAAATTGGCGGAGGCCACCCAAATGGATTCGATTCTTCGACAAGGCATCGTTGATCGTTTTCATGGGAAGAACAATGGCTAGAACAGATTTTGATTCACACGCAGCAATTTAAAAAATAGATGTATTGAAATAAATTAAGGGTTTGAGATTGATGGCTACGGAAAAAACACAACAGGCAACAGATCAAAAAGCGTCGAAGGTTGAACTTGCTGTTTTTAATTTGGACAGCGTACACACGGTAACTGACCTGCAAATGATTGCCAAGCAAATCCAGCTTTATTTACAGGTATGTGGAAATACTAGTTTAGAACAATTACAAGGTAGTGCAAATACTGCAACGGTAGCCAATATTTTTGCTTTAACAGGCAGTGTGCTGGATTTAATTTTATACGCGACCGACAGCAAGACAGAGGATGCTGCGGTACAACAGGGTGCATTGCTCGCTGCAAATTTAATTGGTTTATTTGCAGAACCAAGCAATGAAGCACATGCGCGTATGGCATTACGTCCGATGTTTGGTCTAATGTCACAATGTTTATATCCAGAAAATGGAAAGATTAAAGAAGCGGATATTAAACGCTTGGGCCTGCATCTGAATGCGATGGTCGCAGGTGATTTAGAAAAGTTTTTACAAGAAACGCAAGCCAAATTAGCGACCTTGCTCTCACAGGCAACGATTTTAGGAAGTAGTATTCTTACGAGTTTGTCCGTGCCTGCGACACCGATAAGTGCGAGCATGACTGTAACGTCGGCAGGTGCGACAGCAGAGAAAAGAGACCCCAAACTCAAATTTAGCAATTGGGCCGCACCTCTCATTGATTTAATCGGTAAACCGAGTCAGGCAGATTTAACCCCTAAACTACAACCAAATATTCAAACACGCCTGCAACAAGAAGCAATACAAGCAATCGCAACCTTAAGCCAGACTTTACAGCAGCAAGCCAATGCAGGGCAGAAATACAGCTTGGCCTGGTTATTACAACAAACTTTAACTGCGATTCAGGCCAGCGAAAATAAAGGCAATGCCAGTGTGCCGATTAACCAGACGGGAGAATATGAGCGCCATACCAAAGGGGATACCTTAGAGTTTGTGAGCTTACAGGCAGATGCGTTGAATGCACCGCCTTGTGAAGGTAATGGTTCAGAGACGGGTCAGAGTATCAGTTATTCAATTGGCGCAGAGCGGGTTCAGCATGCCGATTTCTATTTACCTAAAGTTGGTTTTGTATTTAGCCGCCAATATAACTCGCAAATGGATGAGTTTGATCAGGGGATGATGGGTGCTCGTTGGATGATGCCTTTTTCCAATGTGATCCTGCCAAAGCCACAAGGTTATATCTTCATTGATGCGAAAGGCCGCAAACATGCCTTACCATCCACGATTTTGCAGCAGGCTTACACCGTTCCCTATGAAGGAATGACGGTTTACCCAATTGAAAATGGTGATTTACTATTAAATTTTGGTGGTGACTGGAGTTTCCATTTTCATCAATTTGGTCTTGGTCAGCCCTATCATTTAATTCAACAATTCAATGAAAACACCAATGAAAAAATTAGCCTAAGTTACCTTTTGGCAGATGGTGTTGCTTATCTGCAAACTATTGATTTCCAATTTGAACAGGCTCAGCACCAACTAAAATTTGCCTTTAATGAGCAAGTTAAGATTATTGCGGTATTTGTGGATGATCAAATTGAGCCTTGGGCACGCTATCTTTATGATGCACAAGGCAATCTGATCACAGCTTTCGATCAAAATGGACATGCACGTCAATACGAATATAATCAGGCGCATCAGCTAACGCGCTATACCGATCGTACAGGTCGTGGACAAAATATTCGTTATGAATCGACGTTGCCAAATGCCAAAGCCATTGAAGAATGGGCGGATGATGGCAGTTTCCATACCAAACTAAAATGGCATCCGCGTTTACGTCAAGTTGCGGTTTACGATGCCTATAATGTACCAACCTATTATTATTTTGATTTGGATGGTTTTACCTATCGTACTCGTTTAGCCGATGGTCGAGAGTCTTGGTATTCTCGTGACGGTGAAAAACGCATCACCCGACAGATTGACTTTGAAGGTCGGGAAACTCAGCAAGAATATAATGATCAGGGCCAACTGGCGAAAATTGTACAGCCGAATGGTGGTGTGATTCGCTTTGCTTATGATGAACAAGGCAATTTAACCGAGACCAAAGATCCAGAAGGTAATATCTGGAAACGTGAATATGATACACAGGGTAATGTCAGCAAAGAGATTAATCCTTTAGGTCATGTCACTCAATATAAATACAACAGCAATAATCAGGTGGTGGAAGTGGTTGATGCCAAAGGAGGTATCAAGAAAATCCAGTACAATGATCAAGGGCAAATGCTGTCTTATACCGATTGTTCAGGCAAAAGCAGTACATGGGAATATGATGAAGAAGGTGATCTAAGTGCCCAACAAGCGGCGAATGAACAGAAAGTTCAATATCTGTATAGCATGCAAGGCAAAGATAAAGGTCAGCTTCAAGCCATCGTATATCCAGATGGCTTGAAAGAGCTATTTGAGCATGATCAAGAAGGTCGCCTGCTTAATCACACCGATACCAACGGCTTAACCACTCAATATCAATACAATACTGTCGGCCTGTTAGAACAACGCATTGATGCCAATCAGCACCGTGTGGGCTATCAATGGGATAAGCAGGGCCGTATCCAAAAGCTTATTAACCAAAATCGGGCTGAATACCAGTTTAACTATAACAAGTTTGGTCAGTTGGTCAGTGAACAAGCCTTTGATGGTGAGGAAAAGCACTATAGCTATAGTGAAAATGGTCTATTGTTCCAGATTCGCCAACCCAATATTCTGACCGAATTTAGCTATCATGATGATGGACAGATTGCTTCTAAAACATATACGCATCTGCATACTCACCAAAGCCAGATAGAGCAATTTGAATATAATTTAAATCAACAATTAAGCTCAGCCAGTAATGCAGAAAGTCAGGTTCAACTGTATCGTAATCAGCTTGGACAATTGGTGCGTGAACACCAGCATTATAAGATGTTGAATCTAACGGCTGTACTGCGTTATGAATATGATGAACTGGGTCATCTGGTTAAAACCATTCGTCCAGACGGACAGCAACAGACCAATCTGAGCTATGGTTCAGGACATATCTACGGAATTGCGTTTAACCAACAGGATGTTGTTTCTTTCCAGCGTGATGATTTGCATCGTGAAACGGTACGTTTCTTGGCAAATGGTTTGATGCAAACCAAGCATTATAATGATGTCGGACTACTGATTTCTCAACAGATTGAGCCTGAGCAAGAAACATCAGATCGACTCCGTTACCAAGCGCATAGACATTATCAATACGATAAAAACTATTTGCTCACCCAAGTTGAAGACAGTCGTTTAGGACAGCTTAATTATCAATATGATCCGATTGGACGTTTGATTTCAACCCAGAGTCAGCATAAAAACGAGAGTTTTAAGTTCGATCCAGCGGGGAATCTGATTGACCCAATCAACCAGACAACACATGCCAAAAACAATTTAATCAAGCAGTATCAAGGCAAGCATTATCAATATGATGTACAAGGCAATGTGATTGAAACCACGCAAAATGGCAAGGTTTTAAAACTGACTTGGGACAATCATAACCGTTTGATTCAAAGTAACTTGAATGGAAAAGTGACTCAGTATGGTTATGATGTCTTTGGACGTCGTTTATATAAGAAATCATCAAATCAAGATTTCACTTTATTTGGTTGGGATGGTGATTTGATGATTTGGGAATCTAGCCAAAATTCGAACCATCCCGAGAATAGCTATACCAAACATTATGTTTATGAGCCTGACAGCTTTGTACCTTTAATGCAGGCAGGGTATCAGGGTTTTATTCAACTGATAGAAACACCTGATTATAGTGAATATCTCAACAAGCCTTATTCGGTTTATAAAGATCCGATCTGGAGTAGCGATACACGTAAGAACCGTATGGCTTTAGAGCAAACTGTTTTTTATCATTGTGATCAGGTGGGAACACCGCAAACACTGAGTAATGCCACAGGTGAATGTGTTTGGGAAATTACTCAGGATACGTGGGGGACTGCGCTCGAGATTCAAATGCTAAATAAGGACAATCCATTTGAGCAGAGTAATCTTAGATTCCAAGGTCAGTATTACGATAATGAAACAGGACTGCATTATAACCGTTATCGTTATTATGAGCCGTATAGTGCAAGGTATATGAGTAAAGATCCGATAGGACTATCAGGTGGAATTAATATTTTTGCATATGTTATGAATCCTTTGAAAAATATAGATGTTTTTGGGTTGAGTGAAAATGAAAATTATAAGAGTAATGAATGGATTACAAAAAGTGAAAGAGAGCTATTAAATAAACCATTTGATTTGGCAGTGAAAAATATGACTTCAGCTGCTAGTGGTGCTGTATTAATAGGGGGGCAAATCAAGAAAACGAGTGATGAAATTTTAAATGGTGCTCAGATAGTGGGTACTAATATAAAAACAGGAGCTAAATATTTATACCCTTATGTAAAAGGTGGAGCTGAAATTCTATATGATGAAGCAATATCAATAGGGAAAAGTGCATATAAAAGAGCTAGTTCCACTATATCTTTTACAGTACTATTATGTCAAACAGCGGGAGCCTGCAGAAGGCCTGATTACTTAGTTTGTTCTGGATCTGCTACAACTTTAACGGGCGCAGTTACGATAAACTTATATAATGGTCAGTCATATATAGGAAAAGGGTTGGATTCAGCACCTTTTGTGGAGAATAAAAAATATACAGGTGTAAATAATAATTCAGTAAGTATAAAAAAACTATCAGACTCACTAGGTGGGAATTGTAGCTTAGGTTATATTTTTAATAAAACTAAAGGTTTATCTGTGGCAGATGCTACAGATTCATTCTTAGATGGTTTGGCTGGTGGAGCAGGTGTGACTCTTCGAAATGTACGGGTTGGAGTATCTAATCCGGTAAATGAAGATTGGTTTGATATTACGACACCAAAGGCAATTGAAATTGGATTAAATTCACAAACTGTTGGTTGGGATGGTGGTATTTCTATAAACCAGAAATCAGTTAATATTAATAAAGAATATGATAAGGCAAAAGAAAGGTTGGGTAATTAATATGAATATTAAGAATGTTATTATATTATTTGTTTGTTTTTTTTCATTTGCATGTACACATGTGAATGAAACTGAACAAAAAAGTGAAATGATTAATTTTGAAGATATCATATCTAAGTATTTTGAATCTTATGATCCTATTTTTGAGTCATCTATTAGACGTCCTGGAAATCATGCTGGAACAATTTTAATTGATAAGAAAAAATTATCAAATGTAGAAATGGATGAGATAAAAAATAAAATAAAATCAGATGGGTGGGTTGAAATGGAAAGTTCGGAAAACTATACCTTGTATTGTCTTGGCAATTATCAGCTTATTGGGATTTTGTATCCTAATGATTTGATTGAGAGAAACAAGAAAGGTGAGGAAATTACTTATGAGGATATAAACTCTTGGAATATAGGGTTGTACTATAACAAAAATGGTGTGAATAGTTGTGAGAGATAATTTTTATAGTTCATTTTGCCACTCCCAGAAAACCAGATGATATGAGTGTAGTAAAATAAATTTTTTATTAAATTGGGAGTTGAGCTTTTATATTGTATGTAATTTTATTTTTTAATTGGATGTGGTGTTATTCCTTTAAAGGAAGTTTGTGAAGTGTTTATGTATTTTGTAGGAGGTACAACTCCTTGCTTTACGTTTATTAAATTAATTAATACTGGGGCAAAAAACAATGAATGGGAATGTTAATGAAAGACTAAGAGGTGTAGCCAAAAAAGTTGTTGCTTACCAGTTTTTTTCTATAACAATACTTGCATTTTTTACAGTGATTGGTAGTGAGTTTGATCTCAATGTTTTAGTGTTCCTAGGTTTTTTTATTGTGGCTATATATAGTATGTATATATTAAAAATATTAATTTTTGATGAAAATATTTGTCCAAATTGTAATGAAAGTTTTTTTAAAAAAGAAGGTAGTTTATCTAATCTTGGATTTAGTATTTATACTAAAAAGTGTACGAATTGTGGGTATAAGCTTAAAAAATAATTTGAGCTTATTTTTTTAATTTTACTCAGAGTAAAGTGTTGTTTTGCATTGTTTTAACTAATTTTTATACAATGTTATTTTGTAACTGGTTGGAACAAGAGGTGAGTAATAATTTATGAAAAAAATTGTTTTAACCCTCTCATTCTTTTTAATCGGATGTGATAAGAAGGTGGCAGAAAATCCTTATTTAGATCAGGTTAATCAAAGATTTGTTGATGAGGCAAAAGTTTTATTTAATGGTACTGTTGAAGACTTAAGTACTTATTCTTCATATACTGATAACACTGTGGCATATAAAATTAAAGCAGATAAATTTGATATTAATTTTTTTATGAAAGAAGAGAGTAAAGATTTAAAAAAAATGGGATGGTCTTTCTATAAAAAGTATAATGAAAGTTATATTTTTTGTGATGGGGAAAGACAATTAGAGATAATATCCCCTAGAGTTATTTCTAAAAATACAGTTTTGGTTGAAGGTTCTGCTGGTATGCAGTTGGATAATTTTTGGCATGTTATATTTATGTCACCAAATAATACAAAGCGCTATGTTTGTTATGACTACAAGAAATAATGTTTGAATTTAAATATTTTAATTTTTTAGCAAAGTGTGTGTTTATATAATGAAAAATATATATCAATATTTTTTAATTGTCATACTTTTAACTTCCTGTGCACAAGATGAAAATCTAGAGATTGGAAGAAGTAATCATCCAATTAATATAGAGTTGAAAAGAGAGGCTAAAGATATTTTTGGAGATAAGCTAGAAAGAGAAAGAAGTTATCAATCATTTTCTTCAAATGACGTTGTTTATAAAATTAGTGCTAGAAATTTAAGTATAGAACAGTTTGAATTCTACAAAGATCAGATACTACCTGAAAAAGGTTGGTTTTTTAGATCAAAAATTAATGAAGGCTATATATTTTGCCAAGGTTCTCGCCAATTAGAAATAATTCCTCCACAAGTTCTTGTCGATAACAACGAACTAGGCCGAGGAGATATTGGTAAACAGCTTGAAAAGAATTGGAATATTTTTTTTAGACATACTGCTAATGGTACTTTTAATGAATGTTATTTGAGAAGTAAAAGTTAAATATGATACGGATTTTTGAATTTATTTTATAAAAGATTTATGGGTAAGAAGGAAATGACAAATCACTTTAAGAAATTACTCATTTCTTTAATAGTAGTACCTCTTTTAAGTTGTTCTTTACTTGAGGAAAAAACGTGTGTACATCGCTTTAATCAGAGAGTGCTGGAACTAAGTAAAGATTTAGGTGTGCAAAAAGCGATCAGCCGTATAGAGGGTAAAACTTTTTGTGGAAACCTAACTTATACTGAGTTCTATAATCACGTAGATGTGTTGCTAGAGGATTTGAATGATACTCAAAAACAAGATTTTTATACAGTTTTGTTTTTTGCTGAATTCCATCGCAATGAAAATGGTGGTGAGTATGTTGAATTTTTGAATAAAAATAATATTAATATATATAAACAGTATAAACGAAAAATCAGTGATCAAAAGTTATTGGCTAAAATGAAATATAAAGATGAAGAGTGGTTGAATATAAAAGCCTTGGGTGAGATGCTTCATTAATGTATTTTATTAGGATTTCTTATATAATCTTGAAATTTTAGTTTGATAGCTAAAGTTATAAATTTTTAATTAAATATAAAGGGTATGTTTTGTCTTCTGTAAATTTTTTTTATATTGCTGGTTTCTGGCGCCGATCATTTGCTTTTCTTATTGATTTATTACTGGTAGGAGGTTTCTGCTGGAGTACGATTCGACTTCTCTCTGAGTTTATGTATCCGTTTCCAGTTATATCTATTTTTATTGGATATGCCTTTGTTATTTTATATTTTGGTTTGTTAAACAGCCACTTACATTCTGGACAAACTTTTGGCAAACAGCTTTTAAAAATTAGAGTGACTGATACACATGGGAAAGATCTTGCTGTAATCCCATCATTACTTCGTTCAGCAATTCTGTTTGCGCCATCCTGCCTCGTGTCATTAAGTGGTTATTTTCCGATTTTACTGTTATCTGAACTATTCAACCTGTTATTGGTCTGCTTACAAATTCTGCTTATTTATTTTTATATTTTTAACCGACAAAACCGCCGTTCACTTCATGACTTCGTTGCGAGTTCAATGGTGATTAATTTACAAAAAGATGATCAAGAACAGCAAGTTCCTGAGATGTGGCCTAAGCATAAGATTTTTGCAACATTGATTACCTTGGTGTGTTTAGGTACTGGCATATCTTCTTTCAACCTATTTGATCGGGATAATACTGTTGAAATTAACAAGTTTAAGGACAGTCAACCCGAAATTATCCATGTAAAACGTATTTCAGAAACAGATGAAGAATCAGAGACTCAACTCATTTTATTTGATGTACAGATCAATGACCCAATAAAACTTAAAAATTCTTTTTTCGCACAAGAGTTCGCAGATAATTTACAAAGACTTGAGCCACAGTTGATAAATGACAGTAGTAAAATTTCAATTCTTTTGAGTACACGGCTTCAATTTGGCTTAGCCTCATCAATGGATTTAAATATGTACTCAGTTAAAAAAACGCAGCAAGGATTAAAGGTTGTAGAAGAGATTTCTACCGTAAACTTTTAAACCATGAAAAAAGCTGAAGCTATATTTTGCATAGATTAAACCTTTTAATTTACGTGCGGATAGCTTCAGTATCTCTAATCCTGTTCCATTAAACACACTCTGTAAAGACCAACTTTATAGTTTAAGCATTGTTTGTCAGCGTGAATTTCTTCATTTTCATATGAGGTTAAACAAGGACGTACAACAATGAAAAAAGCACTGCTTCTCTTGGGTTCAATGGGTGTCTTAGCAAATACGCCAGTCTGGGCCACCGATTTAAGTATAGGTGACCCGAAAACCCAAGCGGGTGAACTAAAACTGACAGGCGCAATCCGTACCCGCTATATCCATAAAGATTATATTGTCGAAGCCAATGAAGGCTCCAAAAATGATGACTGGCAACTGGCCGATATCAAGGCGGTCTTGAGTTATGAAAACCCAGACTGGATTGCATCGATGGATGTACGTTGCTACCAGTATGACCGCTTATGTGATGCACTATTTTTAAAAGATGCTTGGGCAGGCTATAAATTCTCTGATCAGCAACGACTGACAGTCGGTTTTCAATCAGTTGATTTCGGCTTTGGACGACTCTGGGGCAATAGTTATTATGAAACTTTGCTGAATACCGTAGGACTGGAAGACATTCAAAACCTTGGGGTGAAATACCAGTTTAAGGACAATCTGTATAACTTCATTCTCGGTTTTTACCCGACTGATGGTGGTAACTACAAAGGCACATCCAAGGATTCCAGTCGCTATAGCGGTAACTTTGTGCGGGCAGATGATTTGGCCCAAGGCACCGATATTGATGAAAAGAATATGTGGGTGACGCGTTTATCCCGAAAGTTTGAACTAGATCAATCTCAGAATTTCTCCACGGAAATTGGTGGCTCTTACTGGTATTCGGAATTGGAAAATAACCGAACCAATAAAGATGGGCATCGTAGTACATGGAGCATTTTTAGCACCACCAATTATCAGGCATGGCAATGGTTGTTTTTGGCAGGAGAGCAGGACATTAAAAATGCAGATGATCTTTTGCCAAAAAGTTCGACCATTGGCGCATTTGACTATCCTTATCAAGTGGCCAACAAAGGTAAATATATGGCCAATGAGATTAACTACACCTTTGCCAAGCCTTTTCATCAGTTAGAAAATATTAAACCTTATGTCTCGTATAGCCGTTTTTATAAAGATGAATCAGGCTATCAAGATTCGGATCGCTTAATCGCAGGTCTATATTTTAACTATAAAAAAGTCGGTATACAGGGGGAATATATCTGGAGTCGCAATGACCCAATGACGGGCAGTGGCGCAGATGGATTGGCGCAAGGTGACAGCAATCAATGGAATAAATTGTTCTATTTATCGCTAGGTTATTACTTCTAAATTCGGCGTTGAAAATGGGCCAGTCTGTTTACGATAGACTGGCTTTTTTGTTTAGGCGGTTCTTAAGATCAGTGCCCCGATTAAAATGATGCATGAGGAGATAATCCGTACTGCATTGATGCGTTCTTTTAGAATAAAGATCGAGATCAGCGTAGCAAATAAAATCGAGGTTTCTCGTAGTGCGGCAACAATCGCAACGGGTGCAAGCGTCATTGCCCACAGTGCCAAACCATAAGAGAAAAATGAGCCGATTCCACCAATTAAACCTAAATGCCAATTATGGCGAAAATACGTACCCATCTGACGATATTGCATTTTCAGGGCAAAGATAAAAAAGATCAGTCCTGAGAGCACGAAACTCCATAGGATATAGGCAATGGCTGATCCTGCAAGGCGAACGCCATGACCATCCAGTAAGGTATAACCCGCAATCAGCACAGCATTGAGCAAGGCCAGACCAATGCCTTTGCGTCCCGTTTTGGGCGCAGCCAGAATCATCGATAAAATGCCGATGGAAATGGTGATGATGCCTAGCCATGCATTGAATTGAAGTTGTTCATGTAATAACAAAGTGCCTAACACGGCCACAATCAGTGGTGCTGTACCACGCATTAAGGGATAAGTCAGGCCCATATCGGCAACACGATAGATTTTAGCCACCATACCAAAATACAGAATTTGTATTGCTGTTGAGGCCAAAATATAAGGCCAGCTCTCGCGTTGCGGTATCGGGAAAAAGGGCAGCAGTAGTGCGGCTAAAACTGCTGCGGATGCAGTGACCAATACGGTGGTTAAAAACTTATTTGTACCCGCTTTTACAATGGCATTCCATGTGGCATGACATGTCGCTGCAAGTAAAATAAGGCCAAATATTGCCGTGCTCATAAGCTGCCTGTTAATTCATGATCTTGCTAATGTGCATGATATGGTTGAAAAAAGAAAGCAGGCAGCTTAGCGCGATTATAGAAATACTTTCTCCGTATTTGGATTGATCGGTTCAATCGGCTGGATCAGCTGACCACGGCTTAGGTTCTGGATATGCTGTAAACGGTTGATCAGTTCATTTTGAATAAACAGGATACAGGTCTGTAATTTAGATGAGCTTTTTAAACGTGAAGGATAGACCGCCCAAACATCGGCATCTTGCCAGTATTCAGGCAAAATATGCTGTAATTGACCACTGATCAATTCATCCGCCACATCCCAAATCGAACGTAAGATAATGCCATGTCCCTCAATCGCCAACTGGTGAATAATCTCGCCATTATTGGAGATAAAACGTGGTGTGACATGTACCGATCGATCTTCTGAAGGATGACGTAATTTCCACAATACTGAAGATTGATCTCGTTCACTAATGGTGAGGCAATCATGGTTACGTAAATCTTCCAGACATTCAGGCATGCCTTGTTGCAACAAATAGCTGGGCGCAGCACAGAAAATTCGGAAATTCGATACCAGTTTTTTGGCAATCATATTCGGGGCAATTTCATTGCCAATGCGAATATCCAGATCAATGCTGTGTTGAATCAGGTCTTTGGTATTGTCGATGGTATCAAACTGAATTTCCAGTTTTGGGTACATGGTCATCAATTTAGACAGAATTGGCGCAACATGTTTACGGCCAAAACCAAAGCTGCTGACAATGTCGAGATGACCTGTGGGCGTGCTTAAGGGGTTATTCACCAACTCGCTGATTTCATCAAATTCATCCAGAATATTGGAGACCCGATCCAGAATCAGTTTGCCATCTTCGGTCAAACTGACATGACGGGTACTGCGATGGAACAGTTTACAGTTCAGATTGGTTTCTAAAATATTGATGCGTTTACTGATAAATGCAGGTGAAGCACCCAGCTCCTCAGCTGAATCGACAAAACTCTTGCGTTTGGCGACTGTGCAAAAAACCTTTAAATCCGATAGGTTAGGTAGATTATTCACGATCCGTGTCCATTGGGGTGATAGTTTTCTTATTGATCATTGCTGCTGAAAACAGCATGTTTACAGCTAAGGATATTAACCAAAGGTGTAAGGGAGCGTTATGGCAAAAAAGTATAAAGTTGCCACGATTGCGGGTGATGGGATTGGTTTAGAAGTTCTACCAGAAGGCATCAAGGTTGTAAAGGCAGCAGCAGACAAATATGGCATTCAAGTTCAAATGGATAGCTTCGATTGGGCCAGCTGCGATTATTACCTTGAACACGGCAAAATGATGCCGGATAACTGGTTTGAAGTCTTACAGCAATATGATGCAATTTTCTTTGGTGCGGTGGGTTGGCCTGAAAAGGTGCCAGATCACATTTCACTGTGGGGATCATTGCTGCAGTTCCGCCGTCGTTTTGATCAGTATGTGAACTTACGCCCTGTTCGGTTAATGCCTGGGGTGAAATGTCCACTGGCTGGCAAACAACCGGGCGATATCGATTTTTATGTGGTGCGTGAAAACAGTGAGGGTGAATATTCAGCGATTGGTGGTAAAGCTTTTGAAGGGACTGATCGTGAGTTCGTCTTGCAGGAAGCGGTGTTTACCCGTCATGGTGTCGATCGCATCTTAAAATATGCCTTTGAATTTGCGGACCAGCGTGAGGCTAAAAAAATCACAGCTGCGACTAAATCCAATGGCATTGCCGTCAGCATGCCGTACTGGGATGAACGTGTCGATGAAATGGCAAAACACTACCCACAGATCAAGGCAGATAAACAGCATGTCGATATTTTAGCGGCACGTTTTGTTCTACAGCCTGAGCGTTTTGATGTGGTGGTGGCATCGAATTTATTTGGTGACATTTTGTCGGATTTAGGACCTGCATGCACGGGCACCATTGGTTTGGCGGCTTCGGCCAACCTTAACCCTGAACGTAAATTCCCATCATTGTTTGAACCTGTGCATGGTTCAGCGCCAGATATTTACGGTCAGCAAATTGCCAACCCCATTGCAGCGATCTGGTCGGGTGCCATGATGCTGGATTTCTTGGCAGATGGAGATGAGCAGGTGATTCAGGCAGGACAGGAAATCATGCAGGCGATTGAGCATGTTTTGGTGCATGGCCCGAAAACACCTGATGTCGGTGGAACTGCCAAGACCTATGAAGTGGGTGATGCGATTGCATCCTGTGTGACTCAGCAAAAAATGGATTTATTCGCGATGGAGTAAGTACCCCTGAGGGAATAGTCACTATCCGAGATGGATTGAATAGATATGGATAATCAAATTATAAAACCTTATACAGATAAGACGCTTGCGATCACCAGTCTTGCCGTTGTATTTACATCGGTGGCTGGTTTGGCAATCTACTCATCTGAATCAATACAACTGGCTGCAAAATGGATGCAATGGACCACGTCAGTGTTTACCACGCCAGTCCTGTTATTTGCTTTTTTATCAATTATTTTTACCTTCGGTTTGGCCTTTAGTAAATACGGCAAAATCAAGCTCGGTGAAGGTAAGCCCCAATATAGCACCATGTCATGGATTTTCATGTTTATTTTGTCGGGGATTGGGTCTTCGACCTTGTACTGGGGCTTTCTAGACTGGGCCTATTATTATCAAACGCCGGGTTTGAATTTAGCCCCTGAATCGGCAGAAGCGCTGAAATACAGCGTGGCCTATTCCTTCTTTCACTCTGGTTTGAGTGCATGGTCGATCTATGCTTTGGCATCGATTTCACTGTGCTATAGCTACCATGTCAGGAAGAATAAAGGCTTAAGTTTGGCGTCAATGGTGGAAGCGGTCACTGGCTTTAAAGCGACTGGTCCAGTTGGTCGCGTGGTCGACTTGATGTTCTTGCTGTGTATGTTTGGTGCCTTGACCATTTCACTGGTACTGACCGCGGTGACCTTTACCAATATTCTGTCGCAACTCACGGGTATTCCAAATACCTTTATGACCAAAGTCATCATCATCTTGGCGGTGTCGGTGTTATTCGCCCTCAGCTCCTATGTCGGTATGGATAAAGGCATGCAGCGTTTGAGTCATATGGTGTGTTTGGGCGTGGTGCTGTTTGCGATCTATGTGCTGTGCTTTGGACCAACCCAATTCATTATGAATAATTCATTGATGAGTTTTGGTCTGATGGCGACTAACTTTGTCGATATGAGCTTATTTACCGACCCGATGGGCGATGGAAAGTTCACCCGTGAATGGACCGTATTCTATTGGTTATGGTGGATTTCTTATGCACCGGGCGTGGCGTTGTTTGTGACCCGTGTATCCAAAGGACGCACCATTAAAGAAGTGATTCTTGCCATGGTCATCGGCGGTAGCGTTGGTTTATGGTTCATCTTTGGGGTGTTTGAAAATTACAGCGTTCACAGCTTCATTCAAGGCATGGTCAATGTTCCACAAATCTTGAGCCAACAGGGCGGTGAAGTGGCTATTGGTCAACTGCTCGGTTTATTGCCAGCAGGCAAGCTGATGATGTGGTTGTTCCTTGGCATTATGGTGATTTTCCTTGCAGCACATATGGATGCAGTGGGCTATGCAGTTTCTGCAACTTGTACCCGTGGTTTAGGTGAAGGGCAAGATCCATCTCCAAATGCGCGTTTGTTCTGGTGTCTGATGTTAACACTGGTGCCAATTGCGATGATTTTCTCTAAGGCGCCATTAGACACCATGAAAACCGCCACCATTGTGACTGCCTTACCGTTTATTGTGATTATTCTGGTACAGACATATGGTTTGGTGAAATGGTTGATTGAGGATTATTCCAAAGTGCCATCGCATTTGATTGAACAGCGCAGCTTTAGTGACTTGGAAGCGCTTGAGCATACTGACCCAAATCAACAGATGCAGATTGATATTGCGGCAACAGCACTGGCACATAAAAGCAGTCAAAAGGAATTGTCATGACACAGCAACCGAACATGCGCTATGAATTAAGTGAAGAAATGCAAAGTCTGGTGTACTGGAGCAGCATTTATTCAGCAGCGGATAACGATATTGATTCAATTCGTGCAGCCTATGATGCGATGTGCTTGAACTACACCTTGCCACGAGATGGAACGGTCAATATTGAAGATAAAACCGTTGCGCATGCCACTCATCCCGTCAATGTTCGGTTGTATTCACCATTAGGCCAAGCACCCGCGGAGGGTTGGCCTTGCGTGTTGTTTATCCATGGTGGTGGCTGGATGCTGGGCAATCTGGATTCACATGAATTTATCACCCGCTATTTATGCCGTGATCTGAATGTTGCAGTGTTGAGCGTAGATTACCGTTTGATACCAGAACATCATTTTCCCGCCGCTTATGAGGATTGTGAAACGGTCTATCACTGGCTGCGTACGCATGGCGCAGACTGGAACATCAATCCAGCGCAGTTGGTATTAGCAGGTGATAGCGCAGGCGGCAACTTAGCCGCGGCACTGGCGGTTCAGCTACAGCATACAGGCAATCAGGCTTGTGGTTTGGCTTTGATCTACCCATGTTTGGGCAGTAGTTTTGATACCGCGTCTTGCCAGCAGCATGCACATGCACCGTTACTGACGCTCGAGGAAATGCATTATTACCTGAAGGAATATGCGCCGAATGAAAGTGATTGGAAAGATACACGTTTAGCGCCATTAAACGCACAGGATTTTTCTGACATGCCACGCAGTTTTGTTGCGGTGGCTGAATACGATCCACTGAGTGACGACGGACGTATTTTCGTGAACAAGTTAAAACAAGCCAATATTGCTGCCGAGTTTTATCTCGGCAAAGGATTACTGCATGGCAGTTTACGTTTAGTACGGGACTGTCCTGTGGTGCAGGATTTATATCAGCACATGCTGAGTTCGTTAAAGCAAATGTTCAAGTGATTTGAACATCAGCCAATTTTGATAAAACGGTCGTTAGGACAAAAGAGTTTAATGGAGTAAAACCATGAATGCAGTTGAAAAATTACCAGAAGATTTCTGTTCAAACCCAGATGTGGCATGGACATTTCCAAAAGTGTTCTATACCTCATCTCAGGTGTTTGAGCGTGAAAAAGAAGAAATTTTTGCGAAAAGCTGGATTTGCGTGGCACATGGCAGTGAAGTTGCCCAAGCCAATGACTATATTACCCGTAAGGTGATTGGTGAAAACATCATCGTGATTCGTGGCAAAGACAGCGTATTACGTGCGTTCTATAATGTCTGCCCACATCGTGGTCATGAGCTGCTAAGCGGTAGCGGTAAAGCCAAAAACGTGATTACCTGTCCGTATCATGCATGGACATTCAAGCTGGATGGTAGTTTGGCGCTGGCGCGTAATTGTGATCATGTTGAGTCTTTTGACAAGCAAAACTCCAGCATGGTGCCATTAAAAGTGGAAGAATATGGCGGTTTTGTCTTTATCAATATGGATGAAAATGCGACCTGTGTTGAAGATCAGTTGCCTGAATTTGCACAAAAACTGAATGAAGCTTGTGCGGTCATTAAGGATTTGAAACTGGTGGCACGGTTCGTAACGGAAACACCTGCCAACTGGAAAGTGATCGTGGATAACTATTTAGAATGTTATCACTGTGGTCCAGCGCATCCGGGTTTTGCTGACTCGGTACAGGTGGATAAATACTGGCACACCACCCATCAAAACTGGACGCTGCAATATGGTTATGCTCGTTCTTCAGAAAAATCATTCAAGCTTGACCCATCGGTGAAGGATCCAACTTTTAGTGGTTTCTGGACTTGGCCTTGTACCATGTTTAACGTACCACCAGGTGCAAACTTCATGACCGTGATCTATGAGTTCCCGATGGATGCGGAAACTACTTTGCAGCACTATGACATTTTCTTCACCAATGAAGAACTGACCCAAGACCAGAAAGACCTGATTGAATGGTATCGCAATGTCTTCCGCCCAGAAGACCTCGAACTGGTTGAAAGCGTGCAACGTGGTTTAAAATCACGGGGTTATCGTGGTCAAGGTCGTATCATGACCGACAAGCAACGTTCAGGAATCAGTGAACACGGTATTGCTTATTTCCAAAATCTTGTTGCGCAATACCACAAATAATTTTGTCTCAGGCATCAGATAATTTAAGGTGCGGTGATCAGGCCGTACCTTGCTTTCAATCGATAGGAACATGACATGTCAAGTTTGCAAGCAAGTCCGTTATTTCAACAACGCGGATTGATCAATGGTCAATGGGTGAGTGCACAATCCGATGCCACCATTGCTGTGACCAACCCTGCGACAGGTGAAGAAATTGGCGTCATTCCAAATATGGGCGCAGCAGAAGCTACTGAAGCGGTTGAAGTGGCGTATCAAGCTTTAGCTGCATGGAAAGGTTTGACTGCACAAAAACGTGCAGACCTGTTATTGGCTTGGTATCAACTGGTTTTGGCGCATGCCGATGATTTAGCACGAATGATGACCATTGAACAGGGCAAGCCCGTAGCCGAGGCTTTGGGTGAAGTGAAATATGCGGCCTCATTTATCCAATGGTTTGCCGAAGAAGGCAAGCGTGTTTATGGCGACGTGATTCCAACCACCAATAGCCAGCAGCGTTTTATTATCACCAAAGAACCTGTCGGCGTGGTTGCCGCGATTACGCCGTGGAATTTCCCGATTGCCATGATTACCCGTAAAGCGGCACCTGCTTTGGCAGCAGGCTGTACCATCGTAATCAAGCCTGCCAATGAAACCCCGTATTGTGCACTTGCGCTTGCCAAACTGGCAGAAATGGCGGGCATCCCAGCGGGTGTCATTAATGTGGTGACGGGCAAATCGCAAGAGATTGGTTCAGTCTTTAGTAGTCATGAAAAAGTCAAAAAACTGACCTTTACCGGTTCTACACCAGTCGGTCGTTTATTGATGCAGCAATGTTCAGGCACCATTAAAAAGTTGGCTCTAGAACTCGGTGGTAATGCACCACTGATCGTGTTTGATGATGCAGATTTAAATAAAGCGGTACAAGGCGCAATCTTTGCCAAGTTCCGTAATGCAGGTCAAACCTGTGTTTGTGCCAATCGAATTTACGTTCACGACAAGATTTATCAGACATTTACCGAGAAGTTTGTGCAAGAGGTACAGAAATTCAAAATCGGCAATGGTTTGGAATCGAATGTGCAGATTGGGCCGTTAATCAATGACAAAGCGGTGTTGAAAGCAAAACAGTTGATTGATGATGCCTGTGGTAAAGGTGCACAAGTGGCTTGTGGCGGTCAACAGCATTCATTGGGTCAGACATTCTTTGAACCGACGGTGTTAACCGATGTTTCGCGTGATATGGACATTGTTCAGGAAGAGATTTTTGGACCTGTGGCACCATTAATTCGCTTTACGGATGAAGCCGATGTGGTCGCGCAAGCCAACGATACTATTTTTGGTTTAGCGGCTTATGTCTATAGCGAAAATATTTCACGGATTTGGCGTGTCGCTGAACAGTTGGAATATGGCATGGTCGGGATGAACTCAACCGCCATTTCCAATGAAGTGGTGCCATTTGGTGGTGTGAAACAATCAGGTGTTGGTCGTGAAGGTTCTAAATATGGTTTGGAAGAATTCATGACCATTAAGTATATGTGCTTAGGGTTATAGCAATACTGCCTGTGAGGACTCTCTTCATCGAGGGTCAACAGGCAATATACGCTTAAAATTAGAAAATGCTGAGATGAGCAGCATGTGGTAAAGAGGATTTAGACATGGCTAGTCATTATGAAATGTTTGCTTCAGTGGTCACACGTGTAGAGCAACTGACTCCACTGATCAAACGATTTACATTTAAACGTCAGGACGGACAAAATTTCCCTCAATTCAATGGTGGCAGTCATATCATTGTGAAAATGAATGACCAGCTATCCAATGCCTATTCACTGATGAGCTGTGCTCAAGATCTATCGACTTACCAAGTCTGTGTCCGTAAAGATATTGAAGGTAAAGGTGGTTCAGTTTTTATGCATGATCAGTGCAATGAAGGCTGTGAGATTCTGATTTCTGAACCGAAAAATTTGTTTCCATTGGCGGCAGATGGTGAGAAACATATTCTGATTGCTGGTGGGATTGGGATTACGCCGTTTGTACCGCAAATGGATGAGTTGGCTGCACGTGGTGCCGACTATGAGTTGCATTATGCCTATCGTTCGCCAGAGCATGCTGCACTGCTGGAAGAGCTCAAACAGAAACATGGTGAACATATATTTAGCTATATCGATTCGGATGGAAAATGTCTGGATCTAGACAAGTTGATTGGCATTCAACCCAAAGGTACGCATGTCTATGTATGTGGCCCGAAACCGATGATTGATGCGGTGATCGATCGTTGTAATTATCACCGTTATCGTGATGAATATATTCACTGGGAACAGTTTGCTTCAACTGTGCCTGAAGAGGGTGAAGCATTTACAGTCGTGTTGGCCAAATCCAATCAGCAAGTCGAAGTTCAAGGCAATCAAACCATTTTACAAGCAATTGAATTGCTCAATATTGATGTGGAGTGTTTATGCCGTGAAGGAGTGTGTGGCACGTGTGAAACCACGATTCTAGAAGGTGAGGCAGAGCATTTTGACCAATATCTGAGTGATGATGAAAAAGCCTCACAGCAGTCGATGATGATCTGTGTGTCGCGTGCCAAAGGCAAGAAACTGGTACTTGATCTTTAATTTAAAATTTTGATTCTGAAAGTATAAAAAAAGCAGCTTAAGCTGCTTTTTTTATTTACTGAAAATTCGATTCAGATTTATTTTTTTCCTTTCTTGGTTTTTAAGTACTCTTGATAAGATTCTTCGGCAAAACGTCTTAAGGAATCCCCAATTGCAGCATATTGGTATTCATTCAGGTTGGCCAATGAAGCACGGGCAGAAGGGTGCTGTACCCCAAAGCCTGAACCTGGTAACAGTACCACACCTGTTTCATCAGCAACGCGGAATAATAATTCGGTTGGGTTCTTATTCTTCATTACCCAATCTGCAAACTCATCACCATAAAGGGTTCGAGAGGTGTTTTCCAAGTTGACCAAGGTATAGTAATCGACTGTATTTGGATCGACAGGCACTTCAACCCCCAATTGTCGATATAGGGCGGCATCACGTTCACGTACCACGGATTTAACCGCCTTCTTATAGTTCTGTTGCGAATCCATCATATTGAACAGAGCAAACAGTACCATTTGCACTTGTTGTGGTGTAGACAGACCCGCCGTGTGATTTAGTGCCACATTGCGACTATCCGCGACCAGACGATCAATAAATTTGATCTTGGCAGGATCGGTGGTTAAAGAAGAATATCTTTCCTCCAATTCTTTTTTGTCTTTTTTCGACAGCGCAGCCAGTTTTTGATCCAGAATATTATTATTTGAGAGGGCGATTACCCCGAGTCTCCAACCAGTTGCCCCAAAATATTTAGAGAATGAATACACCAAGATGGTATTGTCTGGACAGATTGCAAACAGTGATTTGAAATTGTCTGCAAATGTACCATACACATCATCGGTTAAAATAATCAGGTCAGGTCGTTTTTTCACGATATCCGCCAAGATCGCCAAACCTTCATCGCTGAGTTTTACAGAAGGTGGATTACTTGGATTTACAAGGAAGAACGCTTTAATCGATGGGTCTTCCAATTTCCGCAATTCAGATTCAGGGTATTGCCATCCGAGTTTTGGATCGGCCTCGATCAACACTTCTTCAAGTTGATAATCATTCAGTTTTGGAATTTCCAAATACGGAGTGAAAATGGGTGCACCAATCGCGATACGGTCTCCATTGGCGATAATTTTATTCTCTTTTAAGGAGTTAAAAATATAGGCCATTGCTGCGGTTCCACCTTCGACCGCAAACAAGTCTAAGCCTTCTTTCGGCATGCCTTGGACGCCCATTTCACGTAGGATATATTCTTTGATAATCGATTCGCTGATGCGTAGCATGCGGTCTGGAACAGGGTAGTTACAGCCTAAGATTCCCTCGACCATTTCCAGTAAAAAAGCATCGGGATCTAAACCGAGCTGATCTCGGACATAGGAAATGGCTTTGCCTAAAAATACCACGCCGGGTTTATCCCGATTGTGCATAATGAAGTTATCGAAGCGAGATTGCAGACCAACTGGGCGAGGGAAGCCGCCTAAGCCTTCTGGCATATAAGAGAACGAAAACTCTGATTCGGTGGTTGAAAATAGCCCCAATTGGAAGAAGGCTCGACGTGGAATGGTGGCTAAGAAGTTTGGATTTCCGCGCCCTGCATTTAGCATCATTCTGTCTGTTTTGCTTTGGGCAAGTTCGATTAAATTATCTTTGAGTTCGAATGGACTGAGTTTTGAGTATTTTGAATAATCAACGTTCCCCATGGGAAGTCTCCTTAATTATAGTGGAAGTAATAAGTGATTGAATACAAATTATCTTTAGGCAAGGCCGACGATGAGGGGGCCAAGCAGAGTTAAGAATACGTTTGCCAATGCATAAGTAATGGCGAATGGAACTGTAGGAATAGAGTTTCCTGCTTTATCTAAAATTGCACCAAAGGCAGGGTTGGCACTACGGGAGCCAGACAAGGCGCCTGCCATAACTGCAACGTTGTCATAACGCAGCACATAACGTGCAAAAAGCATAGAAAGAATCAGCGGAACTAAGGTGACCACCACACCAATCATAAATAGAGACAGACCGCTGTCTTTAATAGTTTGAATCGCCTGTAGCCCAGATTGCAAACCAACCGCAGCAACGAATCCTGCAAGCCCCAAATCTTTCAGTAGCTGTGATGCAGCTAAAGGCATGTTGCCATGGACTTGATTACGGCTGCGTAACCAGCCAAACAGAAGACCTGACAGTAACGCACCACCACCTGCACCGAGTGTTAGAGGGACATCACCGATACGGACTACAAACAGACCAATTAGTAAGCCGACCACCAGCCCTGCGCCGTGGAAGATCCAGTCGGTTTTTAAGCTTTCTGGCAGTGCTGTACCTGCTTCTTTAACCAAACGATCCAGATCACTTTTAGTCCCATAAACGGTAATGACGTCACCTTGTTGTAGAACGGTATCATCACTCAAGGTTTGGGTTTCATCTTTACGTTTAATTGCCAACACATAAATGCCATGTTTTAAATAAGCAGGGGTATTGGCTTTGATGTCACCGAGACTACGATTGATATATTTGGAATTTCTTAGGATCACATCCGTGGTATCCATAATCATTTCCATACCTTGTGAAGACTGTAGCTCAGTACCTATTTGGTCTGAAATAGCAACAACATTGGCACGACGCCCGACCAGTAAGATCACATCATCGGTTTGTAAAGTCAGTTCTGGTGCCACATCAATCAATTGATCTTTACGCTTTAAGCGCTCGATGGTGATGCTGCTTTGTTTGGCTTCAAGTTCAGCCACGGTTTGTCCACTGGCTTGTTTGACTTTATAAATACGCCCAACGATTTCTGGCATTGCTAGTTCTTGACCAGGGGCTAATTCAAAAGCACCCTTGAGACGTTCAGACTGCGCTTTTAAAGCATCATCGTGAATTTCTTTGCCCATAAATTTAGGCAGAATATTCACACAGACAATGATGGCACCCAATGAACCAAAAATATAAGTCACGGCATAGCCGATGGCGACATTAGCCTGTAGTTTTTGAATTTCAGCCAGAGGCAGGTCGAGTCGGGAAATTGCATCACCCGCCGTCCCAATAATCGCGGATTGGGTCATTCCGCCAGCAGCGAGTCCTGCAGCTAAACCCTTGTCTAAATGGAATAACTTAGCCATGACCAAGACTGTGATTAAACCACTAACCGCCATAAACACAGCTAAGAGAATTTCTTTTATCGATTGTGGGCCGAGAGATTTAAAAAACTGGGGACCACTCTCAAAGCCAACTGCATAAATGAACAATGCAAACAGAATGGCTTTGACCCCATTGTCGACGGGCACACCGATGAGACTGAGTACGACTGCAACAAGCAGAGAACCCGCCACACCGCCAAACTGAAATTTTCCGAATTGAAACTGACCAATCCAGAAACCGATTGCCAAGGATAAGAACAATAAGATTTCTGGGCTATGTTTTAATTCGCCTTGTAACCATTCAATCATTTTTCGATCTCACTTTTATTATTCGATCTATCTTTAGGTTTGAAATTTATTTATTTTTCATGTGTTTTTTAAAATACTATGCTTCTGTAATGAATACAAATGAACTGGACTTTAAGAATTTGTTTTTTATAAAATATTTATATATCAATAGGTTGTTTTTTTATGAGTTCATATCAGCTAAGGGGAAACTTAAAAATAAAAGTGTTTGTTACACAATGTTGTTTTTTTATACAAAAAATAACACTTTAGACCAAGATTTATATTTTGTGAGCCAGTGGTCATAATGGATATAAAAGTGCAAAACCTATATTGTATTCCAACAATTTTTTATGGATTAGGCCGTTAATTTTAAACTACTACAAGTTTAGTTTTGAATTGAATGATTTGATTAAATAATATTTTTATTTTATGTCCGCTTACTGAAAAATAGAAATTTCCCTTAGCAAGTAAAAAATATAATGAATGTTCACTAAATTAATGTTCATTTAAGCAAAGGAGATTAATTTAAACATACGGACATAAGCCGTAGCAGCAATACACCTTTCGCCACATTTCCAGATGTGGCTTTTTTTTGTCTGATTAAATCACTTGACGTAAGTCACGAGCCGTTTCTTGTAGTAAAGGCAAAATATGCGCAATTAAATAATCCTTGGTGGTGCGCATGGTCGGAGACACAATATTTAAGGCAGCAACGACGCTTGCATTGGAGTCATAAATAGGCACAGCCACTGCATGGACACCCAGTTCGTGTTCTTCACAGGAATAGCACCAGTCTTGTTCTTTGATTTCATGCAGTAATTCTAAAAATAAATCAGTTTCGGTATGAGTATATTTGGTTAGACGTTTTAAGGGATATTTTTCTAACCATCGTTTTTGCTCTTCAGGTGTTAAATGTGCCAGTAAAATTTTGCCAGCAGAGGTGGCATGGGCAGGGAGCCGATTACCTAAATGTAAGCCGTAAGGATTGACCCGATCGGTTTGTTGGTGAGCTGCACTACGGGCAATGGTAATTGCTTCATAACCATCTAAAACCATCACCGAATAAATCAATGAGGTTTGATTGGTTAAAAGATTTAATAAGGGCTGACATATTTTAGGAAGTGTAGAACCATCCAGATAAGCCCCTGAAAATTTAAGAATCTTGGGCGATAAATAATAATAATGCCCATCAAAGTCCAAATAGCCTAAGTATTCTAAAGTAAGTAAATGACGTCGAGCAGCCGCGCGGGTCATGCCTGTTTTTTCAGCAGCAGTACTCATATTTAAGCGATGCCGTTCTGGGCCAAAGCATTCCAATATTGCCAAGCCTTTTGCAATTCCTGCAATAAAGTCTTCATGCCGAATGATTTTTTTATTTTCAGTATGATGGATCAAACGTGGATTTTTTTCCTGATCATTTTCCATAATTTAGACATCCTTGCTAAAACGGTTCTTGTATAAAAACATTCTACGGGAAAGATGACTATTTTACTTGGATAATGTTCGATGATCGAACGTAAAAAATAATCATCGAACAAAATGCAATTCAAAGTCTAGAAGTGAGCATAGAATTTATCAAGAATGAAGAGAAGAAATCCGAACAAAGCACTCGACTTAATTTCATCACGGTTTTCAGGATGAAAATACGAGTGATGCATCGTACAGGAAGTAGGCAGATGATTGATAAAAGTACGCTCACATTGACTGAGGCACTGTCACAGATCAAGGATGGCGCAACCATCATGATTGGTGGCTTTGGCACCGCAGGACAACCCGCTGAACTGATTGATGGATTGATCGAACTTGGCATCAAGGAACTGGTCATCGTCAATAACAATGCCGGCAATGGCGATTATGGCTTGGCCAAACTGCTTAAAACAGGTGCGGTACGTAAAATCATCTGTTCCTTCCCTCGTCAGTCTGATTCATGGGTGTTCGATGAACTGTATCGTGCGGGCAAGATTGAACTGGAATTGGTGCCACAAGGCAATCTGGCGTGCCGTATTCAAGCTGCGGGGATGGGCCTCGGTGCAGTCTTCACCCCAACAGGTTTCGGTACACTCTTGGCTGAAGGTAAAGAAACCCGTCATATCGAGGGTAAAGACTATGTACTTGAGTATCCGATTAAAGCTGACTTTGCCTTAATCAAAGCTCATCAAGGCGACCGTTGGGGCAATCTGGTCTATAACAAATCTGCACGTAACTTCGGGCCGATCATGGCGATGGCGGCGGATATTACCATTGCGCAAGTGTCTGAACTGGCTGAACTCGGTCAACTTGATCCTGAACATATCATTACCCCCGGGATTTTTGTACAGCATGTGGTCGCTGCCGATGCAGCCAATGGCATAGGAGCAGAACAATGAGCTATCAAAAACTAAGCCGTGACCAGATCGCTGAACGTGTCGCACAAGATATTCCAGATGGTGCTTATGTCAATCTCGGCATTGGCCTGCCTACCAAGATTTCCAATTATCTTCCAGCCGATAAAGATGTGTTCCTGCATTCGGAAAATGGCCTACTCGCATTCGGTCCACCGCCTGCCAAAGGTGAAGAAGATCCTGAGTTGATCAATGCAGGTAAAGAATATGTCACCATGCTGACAGGTGGCAGCTTTTTCCATCATGGTGATTCTTTTGCCATGATGCGTGGTGGACATCTGGATATTGCGGTACTCGGTGCATTTCAGGTGGCGGCCAATGGTGATCTCGCCAACTGGCATACCGGTGCAGCAGATGCCATTCCTGCAGTAGGTGGTGCCATGGATTTGGCTGTCGGCGCCAAGAGAGTATTTATCACCACCGATCACAACACCAAGCAAGGTGAACCGAAGATTGTCGAAGAACTCACTTATCCGGCAACGGGATTGAAATGTGTCGATCGTATTTATACCGACCTGTGTGTGATTGATGTGACTCAAGACGGGCTAAAAGTGATTGAGAAAGTGGATGGTCTGAGCTTTGAGGAGTTGCAGGCGTTGACGGGTGCTCAGTTGATTGATGCGACGCAAGGATAATAAATCCCTCCCAACCTCCCTTTAAAAAAGGGAGGAGTTCCCCTCTTTACAAAGAGGGGTTAGGGGAGATTTTTTAAGGAAAACACATGAAAAACGCTTATATCATCGATGCCATCCGTACCCCATTTGGTCGTTATGCAGGCGGTCTTGCTCCTGTACGTGCCGACGATCTTGGGGCAGTTCCAATTCAGGCCCTGATGCAACGTAACCCAACTGTGGATTGGCAACAGGTGGATGATGTCATCTATGGTTGTGCCAACCAAGCAGGTGAAGATAACCGTAATGTGGGGCGTATGTCAGCACTATTGGCAGGCGTACCGTATCAGGTGCCTGCTACTACAGTGAACCGTTTGTGTGGTTCATCACTGGATGCCATTGCCATGGCTGCCCGTGCGATTAAAGCCAATGAAGCCGACCTTATTATTGCTGGTGGCGTAGAAAGCATGAGCCGTGCGCCCTATGTGATGGGTAAATCCGACAGCGCCTTTGGCCGTAGCCAAAAGATTGAAGACACCACCATGGGCTGGCGTTTCATCAATCCAAAGCTCAAAGAAATGTATGGCGTGGACAGCATGCCACAAACCGCAGAAAACGTGGCGGAACAGTTCAATATTAACCGTGCCGATCAGGACCAGTTTGCACTTAACAGCCAACAACGTACTGCAACCGCACAAGCGAATGGCTTCTTTGCCAATGAAATCGTGCCCGTTAGCATTCCACAGCGTAAAGGTGATGCACTTGTGGTGGATCGTGATGAGCATCCACGTGCATCAACCACTTTGGAAGTCTTAACCAAACTCAAAGGTGTGGTCAAAGCCGAAGGCACAGTGACAGCAGGTAACGCTTCTGGAATTAATGACGGCGCAGCTGCGGTGTTGATTGCGTCGGACGAAGCCGTGGAAAAATACCAACTCAAGCCACGCGCCAAAATCATTGCAGCCACCACAGTTGGGGTTGAACCACGGATTATGGGCTTTGCACCTGCGCCTGCAATCAAGAAACTGCTGAAACAGGCCAATCTCACGCTAGAACAAATGGATGTGATTGAATTGAATGAAGCTTTTGCAGCACAGGCTTTGGCTGTGACCCGTGATTTAGGCTTGGCAGATGATGATGCACGGGTTAATCCGAATGGCGGTGCAATTGCCTTGGGTCATCCCTTAGGTGCCTCTGGTGCGCGTCTGGTGACTACGGCCTTAAACCAGCTTGAACAGATCAAGGGGCAGTATGCCTTGTGTTCGATGTGTATTGGTGTCGGTCAAGGGATTGCCTTGATTATTCAATGTGTTGAGTGAGGTCTGTTATGAGCCAGTTATACGCCAGCTTATTTTATCAACCTGATGTCACAGCCATTTTTAGTGATCGCGCTTTATTGGGATATATGGTGCAGGCCGAAGTGGCTTTAGCTAAAGCTCAGGCACAGGTCAATGTGATTCCTGCTTCGGCGGCAACGATGATTGAACAGGTTGGTCAAAATGCTGTAGCGCACATCGATATGGAGGCGTTGGCTACAGCAGCAGGGCTGGCAGGTAATGTTGCGATTCCATTGGTTAAGCAATTCACTGCCTTGGTAAAACAGCAGAATGAAGATGCTTCACGTTATGTGCACTGGGGTGCGACTAGTCAGGATATCATTGATACAGCAACGATTTTACAGTGCCGTGATGCCTTGGCATTGATCGAAAAGCAACTGGAACGGACCTATCAAATTTGTTTAAAGCAAGCGCAGCAATATCGCGATCAGGTCATGATTGGGCGTACCTGGTTACAGCAAGCTTTACCGATTACTTTAGGTCATAAATTTGCCCGTTGGGCAGCTGCCTTGAAACGTGATCTTGATCGTCTACAAACCATGAAAAGTCGCGTATTGACTGCACAACTCGGTGGTGCGGTAGGTTCACTGGCATCTTTACAGGATCAAGGCACAGCTGTGGTTGCAGCTTTTGCAGCACAACTCAATTTAACAGCGCCTGAATGTACGTGGCATGGTGAGCGCGACCGTATGGTCGAGCTTGTCAGCACGCTTGCCTTGATTGTAGGGAATGTTGGCAAGATGGCAAAAGACTGGTCATTGCTGATGCAAACTGAAATCGCAGAAGTTTTTGAACCGACAGCAAAAGGGCGTGGTGGATCATCGACCATGCCGCATAAGCGTAATCCGGTGGCAGCAGCTTCAATTCTTGCCGCAGCCAATCGTGTACCCGCTTTAATGGCAAGTGTTTATCAAAGCATGGTGCAAGAGCATGAACGGGCTTTAGGTGCATGGCATGCGGAATGGCTCGCAATCCCAGAAATTTTCCAGTTATGTGCGGGTGCTTTAGAACGTAGCTGCGATGTGCTTGAACATATGCAAGTCAATGCAGAGGCGATGCAACGCAATCTTGAATGTACACAAGGTTTGATCATGGCTGAAGCGGTGATGATGGCGTTGGCACCAAAGCTTGGGCGTATGAATGCGCATCATCTGGTTGAGCAGGCCTGTCAGCAGGCGGTTGCCCAACAGCAGCATTTAAAAACCGTGTTATTCAACATGGAGCAAGTGAATGTCCATTTCAATGATCAGGCATTAGATGATCTGTTCAATCCTGCATCTTACCTAGGCAATATTCAGGCACAAATCGATGCAGTTCTACATGCACAACAAGGAGAGTAAGCACATGATCACGTATATCAATAATCGTCAGGGACAGCCGCTGGCTGTTCAGTTTCAAGGGCGCAAAGATGCACCTGTGATCATGTTCTCTAACTCTTTGGGAACCGATCATGGGATGTGGCAGGCGCAAGAGGCAGCTTTGACTGAGCATTATCAGGTCATCACCTATGATACACGTGGACATGGTACCAGTAGCGTGATTGCCGATACGACCTTGCAAAATTTGGCTGAAGATGTCGTGGATATCCTTGATGCTTTAGCGATTGAAAAAACCCATTTCTGCGGTATTTCAATGGGCGGGATTACCGCATTGGCTTTAGCTATCTATCATGCCGAACGTTGTCACAGCATTACTGTTGCAAATTCCGCAGCAAAAATTGGCATTGCTGAAGCTTGGAATACTCGTGCGGAGAGTGTTGAACGAAACGGTTTAGCTGACATTGTAAAGACCACGCATACACGTTGGTTTAGTGAACATTTTGATTATGCGCATGATGTGCTGGCACAAAAGACCATTCAAAGTCTTGCAGTGACACCTGCACAAGGTTATGCCAATGCGTGTCGTGCTTTAGCTGATGCTGATGTTCGGGCGCAACTTGGTCAGATTCAAATTCCCACTTTAATTATCGCAGGGCAATACGATCCTGTCACAACGGTTCAAGATGCAGAGTTTATGCATCATCACATTACAAACAGTCAGCTTGAAATTTTGCTGGCTTCACATTTATCGAATATTGAGCAACCACAAGTATTTACTCAGGAACTGACAAAGTTTATCCAAAGAATATAAACACTTAGGTTTGTTAAAAGGATTTCGCCTCAAGGAGACTACTATGGCGTTTCAGGATTACGCTGCAAAAAATAACAGCATGGATGCACAGGAATTAATTGATAATGCACCGATTAGCAAGTATCAATGGATGATTGCAATCATCTGTTTTTTAATTGTTTTTTTTGATGGTGTGGATACTGCTGCAATGGGTTTTATTGCACCAGCCCTCACACAGGACTGGGGCATTGACCGCTCTCAGTTAGGACCGGTGATGAGTGCCGCTTTGGGCGGTATGATTATTGGGGCTTTAGTCTCGGGACCAACTGCTGACCGTTTTGGCCGTAAGATCGTTTTAACCGTGGCCATGCTGATTTTTGGTGGTTTTACCTTTGCTTCTGCCTATGCATCAGGTCTGGACCAATTGGTGGTATTACGCTTTTTAACAGGTATTGGTTTGGGTGCAGCCATGCCGAATGCAACAACCTTGTTCTCGGAATATTGCCCGAAACGCGTACGCTCTATTTTAGTGGTGTGTATGTTCTGTGGTTTTAATCTGGGGATGGCGATTGGTGGCTTTATTAGTAGTTGGCTTATTCCTGCTTTTGGTTGGCACAGCTTATTCCTGTTTGGCGGAATTATTCCTTTGATATTGATGCTTCTGGTGATTGTGTTCTTGCCGGAGTCTTATCGCTTCCTGATTGTAAAAAATAAGAGCCCTGAAAAAGTACGTAAAATTTTAAACCATATTGCGCCTTCACAAGTCCAAGGTATTACCCAGTTTCATATTCCTGAAGAAGAATCCAATGTTGCACCAAAGGGCAACGTATTCAAGATGTTGTTTTCCCGGAAATATGCCAAAGGTACGGTTTTATTGTGGCTCACCTATTTTATGGGGCTGGTCATTATTTATCTATTGACCAGTTGGTTACCGACCTTGATGCGTGAAACCGGTGCGAGCATGGAACGTGCAGCATTTATCGGCGGATTGTTCCAGTTTGGCGGTGTACTCAGTGCATTGGTGATTGGCTGGGCAATGGATAAATTCAATCCAAACCGAGTATTGGCAGTGTTCTATGTCGTTGCAGGTGTTTTCGCTGTAGCCGTTGGTCAAAGCCTGAATAGCCCGACCTTATTGGCTATTCTGGTGCTTTGTGCCGGTGTTGCGATCAATGGTGCCCAGTCTTCTATGCCTGCATTAAGTGCTCGTTTCTACCCAACTCAATGTCGTGCAACAGGGATTGCATGGATGATGGGAATTGGACGTTTTGGTGCGGTATTTGGTGCATGGATCGGGGCGATCCTGCTTGGAAATAACTGGTCATTTACCGCCATTCTGAGCCTGCTAATGATTCCCGCAGCAGCAGCAGCAGTCGCCATTTTTGTTAAATCTATCGTTGCCCATACCGATGCAACCTAATCGAGGAAAAAGTCAATGAATGATGAGCAGCGTTATCAACAAGGACTGAAAGTCCGTACCGAAGTACTGGGCGAAAAACATGTCGGACGTTCTTTAGAGAACCTGAATGATTTCAATCAGGACTTCCAGAACTTTATTAGTCGCTTCGCCTGGGGGGAAGTGTGGTCACGTGAAGGTTTACCACGCCATACCCGCAGTCTGGTCACGATTGCCATCTTATTGGCTTTAGGGCGAGAAGACGAACTGAAAATGCATTTACGTGCCTGCTTCAATAACGGTGTGACTAAAGATGAATTAAAGGAATTGATTTTACATAGTTCTTTATATGCTGGTTTGCCAGCAGCAAATGCGGCGATGCATATGGCCGAAGAAGTCTTTAAAGAACTTGGCATTGACGTGCAACCCGTTGCGGCACAACCACAGGATTAAGGAGACAGGTATGTTAAAGCATACATTAGGTGCATACCCACAACGAAACACCGATGATCATCCGCCAGCATATACACCCGGCTATAAGACCAGTGTATTACGCTCGCCAAAGAATGCATTGATTTCAATTAATGAAACCTTGACTGAAGTGACATCACCGCATTTTTCACCGAGTATTTTTGGCCCTAAAGATAATGATCTGATTCTGAACTATGCCAAAGAAGGATTGCCGATTGGTGAACGTATCATTGTGCATGGTTATGTACGTGATCAGTTTGGTCGGCCTGTGAAAAATGCCTTGTTGGAAGTATGGCAAGCCAATGCATCGGGTCGGTATCGTCATCCCAATGACAAGTTTATTGGTGCGATGGACCCTAACTTTGGTGGCTGTGGCCGGACCTTAACCGACGAAAATGGTTTCTATATTTTCCGTACCATCAAGCCGGGACCATATCCATGGCGTAACCGGATTAATGAATGGCGTCCAGCACATATCCATTTTTCCCTGATCGCTGATGGTTGGGCACAGCGTCTGATTTCGCAGTTTTATTTTGAAGGCGATACGCTGATTGACACCTGTCCGATTTTAAAAACCATTCCATCTGAAGATCAGCGTCGTGCCTTGATCGCGCTGGAAGATAAAAACAATTTCATTGAAGCAGATAGCCGTTGTTACCGCTTTGATATTCATCTGCGTGGTCGTCGTGCGACTTATTTTGAAAATGATTTGACATAAGGGAGACATACGATGAATGCATGGAATTTTCAGAAATTGAAAGAGACCCCATCACAAACCGGCGGTCCTTATGTGCATATCGGTTTATTACCACAACAGGCCAATATTGAAGTATTTGAGCATAACTTCGATAACCAGTTAGTCAATGAGCAGACGCAAGGGCAACGGATTCGTCTGGAAGGTCAGGTGTTTGATGGACTCGGTCTGCCATTAAGAGATGTGTTACTGGAAATTTGGCAGGCAGATGCCAATGGTGTTTATCCAAGTCAGGCGGATACCCAAGGCAAAACTGCCGACCCACATTTTCAGGGATGGGGACGCACAGGTGCTAATTTTGAAACTGGCTTCTGGAGTTTTCATACGGTAAAACCGGGCGCTGTTGCTGGTCGCAAAGGCTCAATTCAAGCACCGCATATTGCAGTCGCCGTTTTTGCACGCGGCATTAATATCGGTTTGCACACCCGTATCTATTTTGATGATGAGGTGGATGCCAATGCCAATGATCCCGTGTTAAACAGCATTGAGTGGGCAGTACGTCGCCAGACTTTAATCGCCAAACGCAGTGACGTGGATGGTGAAGTGGTCTATCGCTTTGATATTCGTATTCAGGGTGATGATGAAACCGTATTCTTTGATATTTAGAGATTTCTTTAAATGTCTTCGTTTCTGGGATGGGCTGATCATGGAATTACTTAATTCCTGAAATTGAAAATACTCCTCACTTTTGATTTGTGAGGAGCAATCAGAAAATGAAATGAGAACTCGGCAAGACGTCGCAGAGTTGCAAAAAATTTATTAAGGACGATACCGATGAAAATGAAAACACTGGCAGCAGTAATGTTGCTTGTTAGCCCCTTATTGATGGTTCAAACAGCACAAGCGCAAGATCATCAGCAAAAGCAGCTTGAATTATCTGAACTGGCAAAGCTGCCGGTGAAAACTATTGTGCCCATTACTGCCAAAACCAGAGAGCAGGCGATTGCTCAGGCAAAAGTGATTGCAGCCAATGCTGATGCCGATCTTGCGGAGTTTCGGATTGATTTACTCAATTTTGCCGGTGATCGCAAGCAGGTGATTGCCTTAGGCCATGAGCTCAAACAAATATTAGGTAGTAAACCGCTGATCGCCACGATTCGTACCCATAATGAAGGTGGGCAATTAACGATAAGTGATGCAGATTATGGCAAGACCTATCAGGCGTATTTACAGCATCCATTTATGGACATGCTGGATGTGGAAATGTTCCGTGATCAGCAGATTGTGAGCGATACCGTGAAAAGGGCGCATGCGAAAAAAGTACTGATCGTCATGTCCAATCACGATTTCCAGAAAACGCCACCCGAGTCTGAGATTATCAAGCGTTTACTTAAACAGGATGAGCTAGGCGCCGATATTCTGAAAATTGCAGTCATGCCGCAAAACAAACAGGATGTATTTACCCTCATGAATGCAACCTTAAAAGTCAGTCAACAGTCCAAAAAACCATTACTGACCATGTCGATGGGCAAACTGGGCACGATTTCCCGAATCGCCACTGCCAACATGGGCGGTAGCTTTAGCTTTGGCATGATTGGTGAAGCATCGGCACCCGGCCAGATTGATGTGACCCAACTGAAACAGTTTTTAAAAACGGTTCAACCGACACAATAATTTAAAAAGGATTTTTTGATATGAAAACAATTTGCTTACGTTTAAGTACTTTAGCCATCGCTATGGCAGTTTCGGGTTGGGCAGCAGCAGAAACGTATATTGTTGATCGTTATCAGGATGATGCGGATCAAGGTTCTTTACGCTGGGCAATTCAACAAGCCAACAGCAAGCCGACAGAAAGCAGCGAGATTCTGATTCAGGCAGTCGGCAAAGCCCCTTATGCCATTAAGGTGAATAGCCCATTACCTGAGATCAAAGCACCAGTAAAAATTATCGGAACGCAATGGGCAAAAACAGGGGAGTTTATTGCAGTCGATGGATCAAATTATATTAAAGGTACAGGGGTCGAAGCCTGCCCAGGTGCAGTCGAAGGACAATTCGGGACCAATGTTCGGACGACGACTTTGCCGGGCATCGTATTACGCGATATCAATGGGGTCACCATCCAAGGTTTGGAAATTCGTCATTTTTGTATTGGTATCTTGATGAACCGTGCCAGCAATAACCTGATTCAAAATAACCGTATCATGCATAACTATGGTGGCGCAGGTGTGATGTTGACTGGCGACGATGGCAAAGGCAATCCAACAGCGACCACCACCAATAACAATAAAGTGCTGAATAATTATTTTCAGGACAATGGTGATGGTCTTGAACTGACCCGTGGCGCAGCATTCAATTTGGTTGCCAATAACCATTTTATTTCTACAGCAGCCAATCCTGAACCATCACAAGGGATTGAAATTTTGTGGGGCAATGACAATGCAGTCGTCGGCAATAAATTTGAAAACTATTCAGATGGGCTACAAATCAACTGGGGCAAGCGCAACTATATTGCTTATAACGAACTGACCAATAACTCCAACGGTTTTAACTTGACGGGTGATGGCAACATTTTTGACAGCAATAAAGTACACGGCAATCGGGTAGGCATTGCCATTCGTTCTGAAAAAGATGCTAATGCACACATTACCCTGACCAAAAACTTAATCTGGAATAATGGCAAAGACATCAAACGTTGTGAAGCGGGGGGAAGTTGCGTACCGAATCAACGTGTCGGCGCGATTATTTTTGACGTTCCAGGTTTAGAGCATGCACATTTTGTGGGTTCACGTGGTCATGGGGTCAAGATTGATCCTGCCAACTTGCAAAAGACCTGCAACAAACCAGATGAGCAAGGCTGTAATGCACAACCGAATCAGAATATTCAGGCACCAAAATTAAGCTTGTCTAAAGGACAAATTGCAGTCGAAGTCAAAGGTCAGCCGAACCAGCGTTATCAGGTCGAGTTTTTTGGCAACACATCGGCCAATTCAAATGAAGCAGAGCTTTATTTAGGTTCAGCGGTTGCTGCAACCAGTGCACAAGGAATAGCGACGCTGACTTGGAAACCAACAACCCAAGTGGCTTCAGTGACAGCAACAATCACTGACCGTGCAGGTGCAACATCGGAACTCAGTTCAGCTGTAAAACTGAAATAAACGGCAAGGAGGCCGAATATGAAGTCGAATGCATTATTGCTCAAAATGAGCTGTCTAGCAGTTGCGGTATGTGCTGCTCAATCTAGTTTTGCGGATCAGCCATGGTCACAGGATCGTCAATGGCTACTCGGTGACTGGAATGGTCAGCGTCAGCAACTGGAAAAAGAAGGCTATAAATTTAACCTCAATGTCATGAACCAGACAGCAACAGTGCTGGACGGTCTGGATCATCATCCCACCAAAAATGCCAATCAGGTGGCATTGGGCGCAAATTTTGATTTGGCTAAAATTGCAGGATTACCCAACACGACAGCCGCTCTAACCGTGACCAAACGGGATGGACGTAATATTGCCAGCAATATAGGCATGAACGGTAGTCCAACGGAAATCTATGGGCGCGGTAATATCTGGCGCTTGACGCAAGCATGGATTAAAACAGGATTTCTGGACAATACCCTGCAGTTTAAGCTTGGGCGTATGGGAATGTCTGAGGACTTTAATGGCTCACACTGTAATTTCCAGAGCCTGATTTTATGTGGTGGCCAAGTGGGCAAGAGTCAGGGTGATGTCTGGTATAACGGTCCGGTGAGTGGTTGGGCTGCAAATATTAAATACCAGTTTATGCCTGAATGGACGTTTGGTGTGGGCGTTTATGAAAATAATCCCGGAAATACTGAAGTGAAGGACAATGCCAATTTCAACCTGTCTACGGATCGGGCAAAAGGTGTCTTGATTCCAGTCGAATTGGCTTGGAAAACCAAGAAATTAAATGGTTTGGCGGGCGAGTATAAAGTTGGCGGTTTTTGGAGTAGTCATGACTATGATCGAGTTGATGCACAAGCAGGACAAGATCCAAAGTCGGCAATCTGGCTTAATACCCAGCAACAGTTGAGCAGCAATGCCACGGATTCAAAGGGTGGTTTATATGGCGCCGTGAATCTGGTCTGGAACAATGATAAAACCGCCAATATTTCTGATACCCAGCAAATCGCCTTCTGGTACAAGGGAGCCTTGCCATCACGACCAACCGACCAGATCGGTTTTGGGGTGGGCCGTTATAAATTTAATGATCAGGTGCCAGCCAATCGCGATCGTGATGATGAGATGAATGTTGAACTGAACTATGTTTACAACTATTCCCCAGCCGTAATGTTACGTCCCAATATCCAGTATGTTTATCAGCCACGGGGCATTCCATCTCGTGATAATGTCTGGGTAGCTGGTATTTCAGTTGGGCTGAATTTCTAATACAGGAGTATGACAGATGTCTGAATCTTCAAGCTCACATACCATACTGAAAATATGGTGCTTTATTTTAGCGTTGGTTTTATTGCTTACAGGCCTGTTTTTTACAGTCGGTGGTTTTCAACTCGCGACGCTGGGTGGATCATGGTATTTCGTGATCTCAGGTGTCCTCACGCTCATCTCTGCTGTTTTTATTTTTAAGAAAAAAGCATTGGGTGTTTGGTTATTCAGTCTGGTTTTTGCAGGAACGATCATCTGGTCATTGATTGATGCTGGTTGGGAGTTCTGGCCTCTATTTTCAAGACTGATGTTTCCAGCAGGCTTATTTGCCGCGTTGATATTTACATTACCTGCCATTCGTCGTTATCAATTTCAACCGAGTGCTGATCTACCTGCTTATGGTTTGGGAATATTGACGGTGATTGGCATGGTAATCGGTTTTTATCAGATGTTCCAACCACATCCAACGGTTGCGGCCTCTGGGCAGGTCTTGCCTTTGGTTCCTGTAAAAACCGATATGAAGCAGAGCAACTGGCAGCATTATGGTCAGGACGCAGGTGGAAGTCGTTTTGCTGCATTGGATCAGATCACACGGGACAATGTGCACCAATTAAAAGAGGTTTGGCGTTTCCGTACGGGTGATTTCACCACAGGTTCGGGAAATCGTGCGGAAGATCAAATGACGCCGCTACAGGTAGGCAATAAGATTTACCTGTGTACCCCGCATAACAACATTTTCGCCTTGGAAGCGGATTCAGGTAAACAACTTTGGAAAGCGGAAGTCAACTCCAAGTCGGATGCATGGGAGCGTTGTCGAGGGGTTGCTTATTTTGATTCTACCCAAGCCTTGGTGCAGCCAACCTTAGCAGGTGCGACACCTGTTCAAGCGGTGGCCAACAATACCTCATGTCTACGCCGTGTTTATACCAATACACCAGATGGTCGCTTAATTGCCGTTAATGCAGATACGGGCGAACGCTGTAAAGACTTTGGGGTAGAAGGCACCGTTGACTTGCTCAAAGGCTTGGGTGAGGGAACCACAGCACCACGTTTTGAGGTGACTTCAGCGCCAACTATTGCTGGTACGGTGATTGTAGTGGGAAGTCGTATTGCTGATAACTTTGCTGCCGATATGCCGGGTGGGGTAATTCGTGCATACGATGTCATTACAGGTGAATTACGTTGGGCCTTTGATCCACGTAATCCAGATCCAAACCATGTGTTAAAAGAAGGTGAAACCTATAAGCGCAGTTCTGCTAACTCTTGGGCAGCGATGTCTTATGATCCGCAAATGAACACAGTATTCTTGCCAATGGGTAGCTCATCTGTTGATGTATGGGGCGGTAATCGTCAACCATTGGACCATAAATACAACTCATCCGTACTGGCTTTAGATGCGACCACAGGTAAGGAAAAGTGGGTTTATCAGACTGTTCATAATGATTTATGGGACTTTGATTTGCCAATGCAGCCTAGTCTGGTCGATTTCCCGATGAAGGATGGCAGCAACAAGCCTGCTGTGGTGATTGGCACCAAATCAGGCCAGTTCTTTGTATTGGATCGCGTAACGGGTCAACCACTCACGAAAGTGATTGAGCAGCCTGTGAAATCAGCCGATATCAAAGGTGAGCAATACAGCCCAACTCAACCACGTTCGGTGGAAATGCCACAGATTGGCAATCAAACCTTAACCGAATTGGATATGTGGGGTGCAACTCCATTTGACCAGTTGATGTGCCGAATTAACTTTAAATCGATGCGTTACGAAGGTTTATTTACTGCTCCAGGTACAGATAAATCTTTAAGTTTTCCGGGTTCTTTGGGCGGCATGAACTGGGGCAGTATTGCCTTTGATCCAAGTCATCAATATATGTTCGTCAATGATATGCGTTTAGGACTGTGGATTCAATTGATTGAACAGACCCCTGAAGACTTAGCTGTTCAAGCCAATGGCGGAGAGAAAGTCAATACAGGTATGGGCGCAGTACCAATGAAGGGCACACCTTATAAAGTCAATAAAGATCGTTTCTGGTCAAAGTTGAATATCCCATGTCAAAAACCACCTTATGGCACCATGACGGCAATTGATATGAAAACCCGTCAAATTGCATGGCAAGTTCCAATGGGAACAGTGCAAGATACTGGTCCAATGGGCATTAAAATGGGGCTTAAAGCACCCATTGGAATGCCAACCATTGGCGGTCCAATGGCAACTCAAGGTGGCTTAGTATTCTTTGCCGCGACGCAAGACTATTACTTACGTGCACTGGATTCATCTTCAGGTAAGGAGCTGTGGAAAGCGCGTTTACCCGTGGGTAGCCAAGGTACACCGATCAGCTATGTGTCTCCGAAAAACGGCAAACAGTATGTCATGATTACTGCAGGTGGTGCACGTCAGTCGCCTGATCATGGTGACTATGTGATTGCTTATAGCTTGAACTAAGTTCTTTTAAATTTTTAAGATAAAACGGTGACCCTCGTGGTTGCCGTTTTTTTTATTTCAATCTAAGTCTTATATCTTATTGGATGATGTTTGTCGTCTAAACACAAAAACTGGCATATTCATTGCTTGATTTATGATATCTGGTCTGACCAGTCAGACACTGCATTAAATTGGAGCAGCGATGCAACTCGAAACATTCAATCAGCTAGATTCAGGTGAGGCTCAACGGATTTTGCAAGGCTGTGTGCACATTCCCACTTGGATTTCTGAACTGCTACAGCAACGTCCTTACAGCTCAAAAGAACAGCTTTATCAAACTGCGCTTGCACAAGCTCAAACGTGGCAATGGCCTGAAATTTCTGCAGCCTTGTCACAACATCCACGTATTGGCGAGAAAAAGGCGGCAGCGGTGTTGTCTGAAAAAGAACAGCAGTTTTCTCAGCAAGAACAAGGGCAGATCCAAATCGATGCAGTGCTGCAACTGGCACTTTATCAGGGCAATTTAGATTATGAGCACAAATTTGGGCATATCTATCTGATTCGTGCAGCAGGTCGTTCAGGGCAACAGATCCTGTCTGAGTTGCAACGCAGACTCAAAAACACAGCAGCACAAGAGCGGGCCGAAGTGAAGCAGCAGTTAGGGGAAATTGCACTGCTTCGTTTAAATCAGGAGATTCAATAATGGCGGGTATCAGTACACATATTTTAAATGCATCGCTGGGCCAACCAGCGTCAAAGGTTCTGGTGAAATTACTGCAGCAAGGGGATCAAGGCTACGTGTTATTAGATCAACAAATTACCGATGCAGATGGCCGTATTAAAACATTCAATATTGATGCATTTGTGCAAAGCAATTATCAATTAATTTTTGAAATTGCCGATTATTTTCAATCATTAAATACCGAAAGTTTTTATCCACGTGTGTGTATTGATTTTAAGGTCGCTGATATTCAACAGCACTATCACGTGCCGTTATTAATCAGTCCCTTTTCATATTCAACCTATCGTGGCAGCTAAACCAACTCAAGCAATGTGGACATCATGAACTTAATTTGAGGAATTAACCCATGCAGCAAGACAACCTAGACCGTGAGGCTCACGGATCAGCAGAACATCAATACCTAGGCATGAACAAAAACCTGATTTATGGTTTGCAACATGTCTTGACCATGTATGGCGGTATCATTGCACCGCCGCTAATTATTGGTGCTGCGGCGGGCTTGCAAGCCTCTGAAATTGGACTATTGGTGGCGGCTGCATTATTTGTTGGGGGGATTGCCACCGTTTTACAAACCGTTGGTTTCAAACATTTCGGGGCGAAATTGCCGATTGTTCAGGGTGTCTCTTTTGCAGGTGTCGCCACTATTCTCGCCATTGTAACCACAGGTGGTGGTTTGGCCTCGGCGTTTGGTGCTGTGATTGTGGCGTCGATTATTGGCCTGTTGCTCACACCATTTTTCGCAAAAATTATCCGTTTTTTCCCACCCGTGGTGACTGGTTGTGTGATTACCATGATCGGTATTTCGCTGACACCTGTGGCAATCCGCTGGATTATGGGCGGCAACCCAAAAGCTGAAAACTGGGGTGATCCAGCCAATGTGGGTTTAGCATTAATGACCTTAGCGATTGTGATTATTTTTAGTATGTTACGCAGTCAAATCTTGCGTCGGCTTGCGATTTTGATTGCCATTGTGTTGGGAACAATACTGGCTTATTTTGCTGGATTCACTGATTTTTCCAATGTCGGTTCAGGCTCTATTTTTGCTTTGCCGAGCTTTTTCCACTTTGGTTCTCCTGTCTTTGAGTTTTCTGCCATTCTTTCCATGGTGATTGTGACCTTGGTGGTGATGACGGAAACCACCGCAGATATTATTGCGATTGGTGAAATCGTGGGCAGCAAAGTCGATTCCAAACGGATTGGGGATGGTTTACGTGCCGACATGTTATCCAGTGCAATCTCACCGATCTTCGGCTCATTTATGCAAACGGCATTTGCACAGAATGTGGGACTGGTTGCGATAACTGGCATTAAAAGCCGATTTGTGGTGGCAACGGCAGGCGGAATTCTGATTGTTTTAGGTTTACTGCCGATTGTGGGGCGTTTAGTCGCATCTATTCCGATGCCGGTATTAGGTGGAGCAGGAATTGTCCTGTTTGGAACGGTCGCAGCCAGTGGAATTCGCACTTTAGCGAAAGTGGATTATAACGAGCATAAGAACCTGATTATTGTCGCAACCTCATTGGCGATCGGCATGATTCCGATTGTAAACCATGAGTTTTATGCACAATTCCCTGTTTCTGTGCAGATGCTATTACACTCTGGGATCAGTTCAACCTGTATTACTGCAATTCTACTGAATATTATTTTCAATCATCTTCCATTCACTAAAAAATCAGTGGAAGTGGCAAGCTTGCCCTTAAATTCAGGGCATTGATCATCACGGATTCAGGATTGAATGTTCAAACTGAATCCTGCTTTTTATCTATTATGGATTTAAATGAGGCTGAAAATCTCGTTAGTCGAAATCAATCTGGATACATGCTGTTTGGCATTTATAACTTCACGGGCACTTTGAAAGGTTTTAGTGTCAGTAATTTTGCAGGGATTCAGACTTCTCCGCGTTATGACAGGAATTTCTTACAAAACCGTTTTGCACTGAGCTACAAATTTTAAAGGACGAGGTAATAATCATGATGGCCAGCTTAAATAGCCGTTCAAGAATCTGGATTAAACAACCACTCGCAATTTATACCGCGAATGAACTTGACGCGAGTAATGGCTTGGTGATTGAAAATAATAAAATCATCGAGGTTTTGGCAAAGGATCAGCAACCCAGTCTACCATGTGATGACATATTCGATGCCAAAGACTTGGTGGTGATTCCTGGGTTGGTGAATAGTCACCATCATTTTTATCAAACCTTGACTCGAGCTTGGGCACCTGTGGTTAATCTACCTTTATTTCCTTGGTTGGTTAATCTGTACCCAGTATGGGCCCGTCTAAATCCAGAGCAGTTACATGTGGCGACCCAAGTGGCTTTGGCCGAGTTGTTGCTATCGGGCTGTACCTTTGCTGCCGATCATCATTATTTATTCCCGCAACAATTGACCGATGCGATTGATATTCAAGTCAATGCCGCACAGCAATTGGGAATGCGGGTGATGTTAACCCGTGGTTCGATGAGTCTCGGACAAGAACAAGGTGGTTTACCGCCACAGCATACCGTACAAAGTATGGAGGTCATTTTAAGGGACAGTGAACGCTTGGTGCAGAAATATCATCAACGGGGGGATAACGGCATGGTCAATATTGCCTTGGCTCCATGCTCACCCTTTTCGGTCACACAGGAGATTATGCGAGAAAGCGCGCAACTGGCCCAGACACTGGATGTCAGATTGCATACACACCTTGCGGAAACCTTGGATGAGGAAAGCTTCTGTCTGGAAAAGTTTGGTATGCGTACGGTGGATTATTTAGAACACGTGGGTTGGCTAAATGAACGGACTTGGTTGGCACATGGTATCCATTTTAATGCAGATGAAATTCAGCGTTTAGGGCAGGCTGGAGTAGGAATTTGCCATTGTCCACATTCCAATATGCGTCTTGCTTCAGGGATTTGCCCAACTCTCGATTTAATGCAGGCAGGTGCCAAGGTGGGGTTGGGCGTTGATGGCTCTGCCTCTGGAGATGCTTCAAATTTAATTCTGGAAGTTCGTCAGGCCATGTATTTACAGCGTTTAAAATACGGTGCGGAAAGGATTACACCTGAGTTGGCCTTGCATTGGGGAACCCACGGTTCCGCACAGCTATTAGGGCGTGGACAGCATTTAGGACAATTTGCACCTGATTATCAAGCCGATTTAGCCTGTTATAAACTCGATGAATTGAAATTCTCAGGCAGTCATGACCCGATTGCAGCCTTACTCTTGTGTGGTGCAGATAAAGCAGAACATGTCATGGTCGCAGGCCAGTGGCAAGTCAAACATGGCGAAATTCAAGGGCTTGATTTAGAAGAACTGAAAGCAAAACATCGTGCTGCAGCAACAGCCTTATTGGCGGCTTAAGAAATCGTTATTGATTTAAAATGAAGGAGGGGGCTGATAAGCGCCCCCTTTTTAATTTAATCCAGTGGATTGCCAATAATATTACTGATAATCCCTTGCATGATATGTGAGCCTTGTTCTTGGTACAGCGATTGATACCATTCTTCAGTCACTTGTGGATCTTTCATATGGGTGACATCGCAACGCTTGCGGGCTCGAAGGACCATTTCTTTGGTACGATCATTGCGCTTGTTTTGATAACGTGCCAGTGCATCCTCTAAGCCAAAGGTATTGATTTGCAAGGCGCGGGCGAGGTAAATCGCATCTTCCATGGCTTGGCAGCCGCCTTGTCCGATATCTGGAGTGGTGCTATGCGCTGCATCACCGAGCAGTACCACGCGTCCTTTATAAAAATCCATAAAAGGTTCGATGTCATGAATTTCGACACGATTGGTTTTTTGCTCATCTAAACGTTCAATCAGTTTTTGTACAGGTTCACACCAGCCGCTGAAATGAGATTTGAGGTCTTGCTTATACTGTTCACGCTGATTTTCCAATCCAGCTGCTAAAGGAACGTCAAAGAAGAAATAGAAACGATTTTGGGCTACAGGCATCAGTGACACACGTTTACCTTCACCGATATACGTCGTCCATTGCATGGCAGGTGCAATCGCTTCATCAATATCAACCAAACCATTCCAATTCACATAACCTGCATAGCGACGTTCAACCTGATAACCGAGGACAAATTTTCGGGTGAGCGAATGTGTGCCATCTGCACCAATCAGTAAATCTGCTGTAATTTGTGAGCCATCCTGAAAATGAAGGGTGACATCATCTTGATGGCTTTCAATCGCCGTCATTTTCATGCCCAGTTTGATATCTGCCAGACCAAATTGCTGCATTAATAATTGTTGTAGATCGGCTCGGGCGACAGGGTAGGCGCGTTGCCCGACTTCTTTATATAAAGGTGATAAGCTAAATTGAGTCATGGTTTGTTGGCTCAGTCCATCCACATAAGCCAAAGATTCCATTTGCCCACCAAGCGCCTGAATTTGATCGGTTAAGCCTAGATAGTTGAGGCACTTCACCCCATTTGACCAAAGTGAAATAGCGGCCCCGACGGGTAAAATTTCGGCAGCTTGTTCATAGATCGTGACCTGATGCCCAAATTTTTTTAACGCGATACCAGCAGTCAAACCGCCCATACCTGCACCTACAATCGCAATATTCATCGTTCAGACCCTAAAATATAAATAAGTTTCTAAACAGTTCTAAGCGAGAAGTGTGCCAATTTTAGCAACTGGTTTTACTGGTCATACCAGATAATTTGCTTTATTAAAAAGCAAAAATAGAAAGGCTGCATTGATGTGGTTCAAAGCATGGGGCAAAGTGGTGCAGATTTAATTTTCGTGCTTAGATTGAGCTGTTATGTCGAGAAAAGTACACACCCGCCCGTTGTGCAGCACCAATAATATGCGCTTGCATGGCTTTTTCAGCCGCAGCTGCATCCTGATTAAATAAAGCTTGCAGAATTAATTCATGTTCTTGAATGGTTTTAAATGCCAGATTAGGTTGAACAAAAGGCAGAATCTGGCTTTTTTTAATCCATTCAGTATGCATTTTAAGTGTTTGAATAATCGATTGATTATGGCTAAGTTCAATAATATGTTGGTGAAAAGCATAATCAAATTCAGAGGCTGCCTGCCAGTTCTGTTGTTTGATTGCACTGGCAAGTGATTGGTAGTGTTGCTGGAGGGTCGACTTATCCTGTTCGGTTAAGTATTCACATGCAAGCAGGGCGCAAAAACCTTCCAAAACGTAGCGTAATTGGTAGAAATCTTTAAGCGAAACACGGTGTTCGCCATCCCATTGTTCTGCGGCTTGGCTATGCTGCGAAATCACATAAACCCCTTTACCCGCCTTGATTTCCAATAATCCTAAAGCGGCAAGACGGGTTAATGCCTCACGTAAAGAAGCACGGCTGATTCCCAACTGGAGGGCAAGATCACGTTGCGAGGGTAAGGCAGAACCAACTGCATAAGTATTTTGTTGAATGCGTTGGTGAATTACTTCCACCGCTTGCTCAGTCACCTGAGAGGATTTTCCATTGAGCATAGCCTGTGGACTCATCAGCAACGCACCTTAAATATAAAAATAAACAGTTTGATTCTACACAAAATTTATCTTTTTGTTGGCGCTGTTGCTTAAAAATAGCTATATTTTTAATAACAGGTCAGACCAGTTGGACTGGATCTTGCATAATAGAATAGAAATGAAACCTTCAGGAATGATCAATGACAGTGCATGTTGCTAAAACCGTAGCTTTACCGACCCATTTGCAGGCGTTAACCAATCTTGCTGATGCCAGAATTGGTGCAACTATCGTCAGTTGTTCCGATGAGTTTTTTGCAGAAGCTGCAAGAATGTTGCAAAGCACACCCGCTCAATTCATTGAAGGAAAATATGATGACAATGGAAAGTGGATGGATGGATGGGAAACGCGACGTAAGCGTGAGTCTGGTTATGATTGGTGTATTGTTCGTTTAGGTGTGACAGGGCTTGTATCTGGATTTGATATTGATACCTCATTTTTTACAGGTAATTATCCGGCATCTGCTTCTATTGAGGGCTGCTATGCACCAGATAATCAATTGGAAGGTATTACATGGACTGCTTTATTAGAAAATTCAGTTTTATCTCCAGACCAGCATCATTTTTTCGACTGTGCCGCTCAGAAAATTACCCATATTCGCATTAATATTTTCCCTGATGGGGGCATTGCACGTTTAAGAGTCTATGGCCGTGTGCTACTCGAAAATGTCGATACAACTCAGCAGATGGATTTAATTGGTTTAAAAAATGGTGGGCGTATTGTGGCCTTTAGTGATGCGCATTTCGGCCATCCGAATAATCTGCTCAGTCCTGATCGCGGCATTAATATGGGCGATGGTTGGGAGACCAAACGTCGCCGTGCCCCTGGTTTTGATTGGTGCATTATTGCTTTGGGACAAACAGGGCAGATTGAAAAAATTGATGTAGATACCGCGTATTTTAAAGGGAATTTTCCTGCATTTTGTTCGATTCAAGCTGCTTATATTGAAGATGCAACCGATGCGCAACTTATTCCACAGAGTATGTTCTGGCCTTTTTTATTGGAACAGCAACCTTTGAGCATGGACAATATTCATGAATATGTTGCAGAAGTGCTTCAACATCAAAAAGTGAATTATATCCGCGTCAATATGATTCCTGATGGCGGGATTAGTCGGATTCGTTTATGGGGGAAAGCGGCACTGGTTGCAAAATGATTTTTCAGGGGGTTAAGGGGCGAAGCCCCTTAGCACACCCTCAAAAACCAATGGCGCAGCCATTGGTTTTTGAGCTTTTGATTTTAATTTGATTGCATAACCTGTAGTTATTTTTAAGCAAATAAAGCAACAGCGCAAAAGTTGCCTTGCGCGACAGTGTTGCTCACGCGATGCAACTGATCTAAAGAGAATCAACCTATGCATGAAAAAAATATTGAAATTCGGCCCTTAACTCAAGACAGTTTTGCTGCTTTTGGTGATGTGATTGAAAAGAGCAATAAAGACTTTATCCTGATTAATCAGGGACTCACTGAACGCTATCATGCCTTATCTCTGGCACAGGTGTCAGGCGATCAGGTCGCCGTAGGAATGAGCATTTTTCATAATCTGTCTGCAACGCCCATTCCATTTCAGATTGAGATGTTAGAACGACATCCTTATGGTTCACAGTCTTTTATTCCATTACAGCAACAGAAGTTTATTGTTGTTGTGGCGTTGCCTTTTGATCAAACACAACCTGATGAGCAACGGATTCAAGCTTTTATCAGCAATGGGCAGCAGGGTGTTACCTATCATCAAGGGGTATGGCATCATCCTTTAATTACTTTGGAAGCAGATAGTGATTTTCTGGTGGTAGATCGTATTGGTGGTGGCAGTAATTGTGATGTCCATCATTTATCTCACATCTGTTGGATCACTGAAGCTTTAGTACAGTCAGAGATCGTCAATTTGTAACCATTAACCATGCTTTTTATTTTCTTTTAAAAGACCTATTCTGTTCAATAATCTGGTGCATTTAGAAGCTTTTTTAGGTTCTTTGGCTGATACATTATTTTAGCTTAAAACCAAAGGGGAAATTTACTCATGCAGCAGTTAAACAAAATCTTTGTCTCAAAAAAAGCCTTTGAGAGTAGTGACATTTTTAGACTGATTGAATCTAATATTTCAGTTGTGAATGTATTGAGAGAAGAAGGCATTGATATAGAGTCTATCCACCCCGATGCTATGAGCAGTTTTTACGTAGATTTTTATTTGGCTCAATACAACAATGGTAATTTTTCGCAGTTTGTATGGAACACACAATGGTCGCCAGAGTTAAATGTGGAAATCAGCAATAGCCTTAAAAAAATAGGCGCAGAGAAGCTTTGCATTTGTTTATTCAACAATGTGAAAAAGTAGACAACCTACCCGATGGTGAACTGGAAAAATATATTAACAGCGAATATTTTGGTCCTAACTTAATCAGAGATGCACTTAAAAATGATGCGTTTTATGACTTAAATAAGACTGAAAATTTAATCCTGTTAAACGGGCAATGGCTAAGAAACCACCCCGATTTGCTGGTGCTTGAAATTGATCAAATGTTTGATGAAATAGAAAAGTTTTTAGGACGAAAAATCCAGCGTGAATATTAAAATATGATAGAGAGATCACGGAAAAAATCGGTATTTTTTTAAGAGCAGACAGAGACAATTTGCCTCTGTCTACAATGAATCAACGATTAGTATTTCCCTTTAAAATTCGCACTGATGCGTTGTTTTAGATATTCTTTGGCTGTAATTGCTGGATATTTCTTTTGTGGGCTTTCAATCAGCACATCTTCATTGGCTTGGCAGAAGAATGCCAGACTATAACGCGGCCCTTGATATTCATCTGCTTCTGGATTTTTGACTCGGTGGAAATTAGAAGGTAACTGATCATCACTCCAACGCATCAACATATCGCCGATATTGCAAGTGATTACATCATCCCGTGGTTCGATACTGGTCCATTGTTGTTGCTCCATATCTTTACCTGGACAGACTTGCAATCCGCCTTGGCCTTTACGTTGGAACAATAAGGTTAAACAATCAAAATCGGTATGTGCGCCGGCACGCCATAGCCCCAATTGATCTTTTAAAGTAGGATCAATGGCATAGTAATGCAGCATTCTTAGAGTGCTTTGATAGCTGTCTTGTTTCGGATCATGCGCCAGCGTAAAGAAATTATCAGCAAAACCCAGTTTATAAGCGAAACAGGAAAGTATTTTCATACCCACTTGCCAGCAGGCCTGCTCAAATTCCAGCATGGTATTTTTAAAGTCAGGTAGCTCTTGCTCGGTTGGATAAAGCCCGTCCATACGTGGGCGAGTGATTTGGTAAGATTCCTTTTGGTCCGGGGTACTGGTTGATGGACGAACCTGAGCCTTACTTTCCCAACCTGCATTGCGATTGAGCGGGTAACGCGCTTTAACTGGTTCAGGGAGAGCAAAAAACTGTTGTGTCATATCAAATGCGGTTTGAATCTGCTCAAGGGGAATACCATGATGCGAGACCTGAAAAAAACCAATATCCGTTGCCGCTGCCCAAAGCTGTTCAGCAATTTCATATTTACGTTGTTCAAAGTTGGATAAATCAATCACCCGAACTTCACGTTCAAAGGTTTCTTGTCCCAAAGCGCCCATACGCGCTTCTTTTTGCAGTTCTTCTAAGCTGTAGTCATGTTCAGCTAATGTAGTCATATTGGCGCTATTCATATTTTCAACCTCATCTTTTGGATAAACCGTGACCCAATCAAATAGATTGAAAGAGACGGGGTCACATTCAAAAAAGAGCTGCACTTTTTTCATAAGAGAAAGCTTTATTAAAAAGTGAGCTGATTTCTGAGCAATGACCCACATAGCAGCCGATGTAACTGACTATGCTGAACGCTTCTACTCTGACAGAAAGAATAAAGCACTTTTTGTGCCAGTTTATAAATTGAAAGAGGTCAATATGAGGGGAAACACTGCAATTTCTTGTGAAAATCTTGAAATTCAAACAACAGTGGACTTTAATCTGTCTAAAGGATGTCACTGAATCAAATGATCTTCAGAAGGAGTGTTGTCATATGAGTAATTTATCTCACCGACGTCAGTGATCACTTATTGAATAACAGAGTGTTCTTGCTGAAGATTTTCGATTTTTACTCTCTTTTGATGGAATAAACTACCAATGACCACATTGCCCTCCCTCATGCCAGAGTCCCAGTTTTGGGCATTGATGACAAAGGTAGATCATCCATCGCTGTTGTCTGGACAAGATATTGCAAGCCTACTTCCACTCAAATCCACATTGAGCAATCTGCATCCCGATGAGATTGTTGCCTTTGCATTACGATTGACAGAGCGATTGGAGAAGTTGCTGATAGCATCGCGTGCAAGACGAGGTCCCTTTGGCGACGATGCGCTGCTTTATGCCTCCTGTTATGCGATTGCACGAGGACAGGCGTGGTTCGAGGCATCACTGCGCTGGCCGAGGATATTCGGCGATAGAGTTAATCCTGAGATGAGCTGGTGTGAATCTCTGCTGTATGTGGGCTGCCAAGCTTGGAGTTTAGCGACTGGTGGCAAAATGGATGATTTTCCAGTTTGGACGCTGGAAGATGGATTACTGCCTTTTGTGAACAAGATGCCTATGATGGAAATGAGTATAGAAAATCGTGCCTTAGCAACCGCCACATGGGACAATTTTGTCGTCTATGCTCACTTTGAACAGCACCCCACCATTGAGCGGACGGTAGAATTTGACTCGGAAGTTCGAGTGACATTTACCGACTTGTTGGATGACTATTTTTGGTGCTTGCTGGACTTAGGTGATTACCTTGGCTTGGTCGATGAAACAGGCCAAAGCTTTCAGATACTGCACGATGCGAGCAAGAATCTCTACTGGGCAGAAGTCCCGTACGAAGCTGAGCGAGCTTCTTATGGGCAGGAGTTTTCAAGAGAAGAGATATTGGCTTTGCTCAATCAATTACCAAGGTATTTCAGTACAGGGATGTTCAATTGCCCTCAAAAATTGGTCTGGGATGCATAAGGTAGTTGACAGAGCTAAATGATAAGTTTTCTACATCAGATTTTTCTGAGTTAACTTGCAAGCCTCGTTGGGAGTGTAAATGAAGCATAGCAGGCTTTAATCAGGTTAGGTCTCAAGCTGGATTTAATGGCTTAGTGCAAGTGCATTGGTATTGAATTTGATGTAGCGCTTCAAGGAGAGACACACAACGTATTGGTTTTGTGATTCTAAAGTTGCAACTTCAAATCTAGTAAAAATTATTGCAGAGGGAATATATGAACAAAATTGATCATTCTTATTTTGGTGCATTGAATACGGATGCTGTCGATCCTGGGCGCGTTGATGTCATATGGGAGCAAAAGTTCTCACTGGCAGGAGAGACCGTTGATGTCCCGCTTTGGGTGGTATCTGGCGAAAAAATGGACATTCATCGCCTAGATGCCTTCTCTAATCATTTGAATAATTTGCCAGCTCTTGACATCGCTGCACGGAAACAGATTGGCTTATATCTTGAAGAGGATCGAGGTTTCATCAAATTTCATATAGAAGAAGTTCCCCGAAATTCTCTGGATCAAGACTGGTCGATTATCGAAGCTCTTGCTCCGAATGGCACGGCCGTCGAAGTAGACGTTCATGATTTTGTGAAGGCAATGCGTCTAACAACCGTCTCGTTATTTTACTTTGAAAAGGGAGAGCCTATCATTATGGACTACGTGATTGGCGAAGGAGTTCAGGGTCTTGCCGAGCAAATTCTGGCTGTAAAATTCACAGAGAATAGCGAATTCGTCGATGTGAGTTGGGAAAGTGGTTGAGCTGTTTTATCAGGATTTTAAATGTTTACAATCAACGACTAGTATGGAAACGCCCTTATCATTTCGAATTTCAAACAATTGCCAAATGACTGGTGGGCAGAGAAATAAGATTAAAAAAATATCAGCACTGTGAAAGTGCATTAGCGTTAGTTTAACGCACTATTATTGGAGAGGTGAAAAAGTAGTGCGATTTATTAACTTTTTGAAGTATATAGTAATTTTTATACTAATCTATTTTTATTATAGACTTCTAGAGCACTTTTTTGGTGAAACATGGCTGTCTGTAGGGATTTTTGCAGTCACATTAATTGTTCTGAGGGTAGTAATTTATTTTTATAGGAAATCAAAAGGTATTCGTGATGAGTATATGGGTTAGAGCATATTGCAAAAACCTTGAAATTTAAAAAACAATAAACTCTTATAGGTTTAAGTTTTGAGCTAAGTTTAATGGTTTAGGTTTGGTGTATTTGAGGCTTGGAGTCGATATGATTTATCCGCATCAGTGGAAAACTAAAAATGACAGACTTTCAAAACTTTAAGGGATTAAAAAATGCTTGAAAATAAAATATATGAAACCTCGAATTTATTAAAAAAAATCATTCAAGATGATTTGTTCATAAAAAAATTCATGGCATATGAAAATGAAATCATTATTGAATCCCCAAACGAAGCGGAAATTTTTGCAACAGATCAAGATGTTGACATCAACAAAGGGTGTGACTATCAATACTGGACAATGATTCTTGAAGATGAAGCTAGAACTGACGAAATTATTGATTATTTAACTGCAATGAATTTTTATGATGTATTAACCTTAATTGATGCTAATTATTATGATTTAATTGAAAATTTTCTGGAAAAAGAATATTACAAGCTTCATTCCAATTCAGCTTTGTATGATGTGCTTTGTGGTGAACTTTATAATGTATTTGTGACGAATATAATTTTCACCGATCAGAATTTATTGCACAGAAAGATGATGAATTCCTTTATGCGAGGAGGAATGATTTGCGGATGGAAAGGTAGATATCCTGATGGTCAAGCATTAATATTTCCGCTGAATTAATTAAGATATTATAGCATCTTAAATATCTTTCGTTGGAATTAGCCAATTCTAAGTAATAGGTATTTATATAGCACCCCGAGAGTGCATCTGTACCTACTTAATGCACTATTAAACTGCACTCAAAACCAAAGACTCAATACAGTCTATTCATCTTAGAACAATTAAAAATAAATCTAACCTTGAGAATTGCTATAAAAAACAAGATTAAATCAATCTTGGCACAGAGTTTGCTAAATCATGATTGAGTATAAGCGGTCAGTATGTTGCAAACATACGGGACATTGCTCTGCAGCGTTTGCTGTTCCTCTTTTGGGGACAAAGCCAATTGATTTGGCTTTGAGAGAAATGTGTAGCTTATACATTGATTGACCCCCTAAAAAAGAATAGCAAGATGAATCCATACAGATTTAGGGGTCTTAATATGAATATTCAGCACTATGTGGGCAAAGGGCGACGTACTGTTATCGCGGGCGCGTTATTGGGGCTAAGTACAGTGCTCAGCTCAACCAGTTTTGCAGCCGATAAATTGGTTTTACAAACCACTTGGTTTGCACAAGCTGAGCAAGGTGGATATTACCAAGCACTGGCACAAGGAATTTATAAAAAATACGGACTTGATGTCGATATTAAAATCGGTGGGCCACAGGTCAATAACATGACCTTATTATTGTCAAAACGTGCCGACATTATTATTAATTATGACCTACAGGTTTTAAAAGGCATTGAAAGCAATTTTCCCATCAAAGCGGTGGCAGCACCATTCCAGTTTGATCCCCAAGGTGTGCTCACTCACAGCGATGTAAAGTCTTTGGCTGATCTCAAAGGCAAAACCATTCTAGTCTCCACCAGCGGACAAGCAAGCTGGTGGCCTTGGTTAAAAGGCAAATATAAATTAGATGCCGCGCAGGCACGCCCTTATACCTTCAATATGCAGCCATTCTTAGCAGGTAAAAATGTAGTCCAGCAAGCTTATGCCACCTCAGAAGTGTTTCAGGCGAAAAAAGCAGAACCTTCGAGTAATTTCTTTTTATTTGCTGATGCGGGTTATCCAGCTTATGGCGGCATTTTAGTAACCCGAAATGATGTCATTCAAAACAAACCTGATGTGCTGCGCCGTTTTGTCCAAGCTTCGATGGAGGGATGGAAAAACTATTTAGTTGATCCACGTTTGGGCAATAGCATCATTAAAAAAGAAAATCCGAATATGAATGATGAACTACTGACTTTTGCAGTGGGGCAAATGCGCAAATTAAAACTGATTGATGGTGGCGATGCCAAGACTCAAGGCATTGGAGTCATGACAGACACACGTTGGAAAGCAACCCGAGATTTTATGGTGAATGCAGGTTTACTCAAAGCCCAAACCAATTGGAAAGCCGCTTATACCACTCAGTTTGTTAAAGCAGCCAAATAATCTTAGATACTTGCCTGAGAAGTAAGTCAGGGTGAAAGGGTGAACAAAAAGGGCACTCGCACGAAGGGGAAACCACATGAATTCTGCTTTACCAATTGATACGCCAATACATGAATCTTCAACCTTTATCACGCCGATGATTATGGCTAGAGGGGTTGAAAAAACCTATCCCAATGGGACCAATGCTTTACAGCGACTAGATTTAAATATTGCCCGTGGTGAAATTGTTTCATTACTGGGACCGTCAGGCTGCGGTAAAAGTACCTTGCTAAAAATGTTTGCCGATCTGGAACAACCTTCAGCAGGTTTGGTGCGCTGGAATGGCAAGGCTGAAATGCAATCTCAATGCAAAATGGCCATGGTATTTCAGGAAGCCACGCTCATGCCATGGGCCAATATCGAAGACAATGTGCGTTTACCTTTGGATTTACAGCATATTGCCAAATCAACCAGTACGCCCAAAGTCCAAGCTGCTTTAAAAGCCGTTGGTTTAGAAAAATTCGGCACCGTTTATCCGCGTGAACTTTCAGGCGGCATGCAAATGCGTGCCTCTTTGGCAAGAGCCTTGGTGACAGAACCTGATCTATTGTTGATGGATGAACCTTTTGGCGCATTGGATGAGTTTACCCGTCATAAATTGGATAGTGATATCCGTCAATTATGGTCAGAACGAGATCTCACAGTGGTGTTTGTCACGCATAGTATTTATGAAGCGGTGTATCTATCTTCACGGGTTATTGTGATGGGTGCACGACCAGGACGTGTAGTGGCGGATTTAAACATTCAAGGGCCTTATCAACGCGATGAGTCTTTCCGAAGCTCAGACATTTTTATTCAACAATGTTCGCATTTATCGCAATTATTGGCTGAGGCAAGCGGAGGGCATGCTCATGATTAAACCATTGCTACAACATCCAACCGTACAGCGTATTGCCGCTCCACTTGGGCTTGGTCTGATTTTTCTCATGTTTTGGCAACTGAGTTTTCAACAACTTGAAGTCCCTGTTTATGTTGTGCCTAAACCCAGTGATATTGTTATGGCGCTGATTAATCAGTCCAGTGTGCTATTCGGTAGTTTATGGGTGACTTTAAAAATCACCTTATTGGCTTTTGTCTGCGCCGTAATGATTGGCACATTGATCGCTTTTGTCTTTGTACAAAGTCGCGTGCTCGAAGCCTGTTTTATGCCGTATGCCATTTTATTTCAGGTCACACCGATTGTCGCGATTGCACCTCTGGTCATCATCTGGATTCAAAATACAACTTTGGCGTTGGTGGTGTGTGCCATGCTGGTTGCGGTTTTTCCAATACTGACCAATACCACTTTAGGTTTGCGTAGTGTCAATAAAGGTTTGCTTAACCTTTTCCAGATCAATAAAGCCAGTCGCTGGCAGATTTTGATGCGTTTACGTGTGCCGAATGCTTTGCCTTATTTCTTTGGTGGTTTACGTATTTCCTGTGGCTTGGCACTGATCGGCGCGGTGGTTTCCGAGTTTGTTGCAGGTGCGGGTGGGACCAGTGCGGGCTTGGCCTATCAAATCTTACAAGCAGGTTTTCAGTTGGATTTACCACTGATGTTTGCTGCACTATTCCTGATTACTTGCACGGGTTTGGGCTTATTTGTGGTGATGTCTTTATTAAGCCAGTTCTTTTTAAGTAAATGGCATGAGAGTGAACAAGTATGAGTTCAAAGCAATTAAATCAAAGCTATTTAATTCAAAATGCCCATGCCATTTTGACCGGATTATCTGGTGACGAAGCACGTTGTTCATCCACTGATATCCGCATCCAATCAGGACAAATTACTGAAATAGGGCGGTTAAGTGCTCAGCCGAATGAACAAGTTGTTAATGCTCAGGATTGTGTGATCTACCCAGCATGGGTAAATACCCATCACCATTTATTTCAATCTTTATTAAAGGGCGAACCACAAGGGTTAAATCAAAACCTGACCTCATGGCTTGCCAGTACGCCGTATCGATTTCGTGGTGCATTCGATGAAGCGACTTTTCGGATTGCAGTAAGGATTGGCTTAATTGAATTATTACGTTCGGGGTGCGCAACAGTAGCAGATCATCATTATTTATATTGGCCACAGATGCCGTTTGATGGTGCTGCAATTTTATTTGATGAAGCTGAAAAATTGGGTATGCGCTTTGTGTTGTGTCGTGGTGGAGCAACCTTAACGCGTGGTTTGGAAAGTGAGCTACCTCAAGCCCTGCGTCCAGAGAAATTTGAAGACTATATGTTGGATATTGAGCGTTTGGTGCAGCACTATCATCAGCCAGATTCAGATGCTTTCCAAAAAATCGTGATGGCACCGACTTCAACTTTGCATTCGACCACAGCACAGCAATTACGGGAAAGCGCCAAAATCGCCAGACAATTGGGGATTCGGATGCATAGCCATTTATCTGAAACAGTGGATTATTTGGATGCATCTAGAGCCAAGTTTGGCATGACCCCAGTCCAGTTCTGTGCCGAGCAGGATTGGATTGGCAGTGATGTCTGGTTTGCGCATTTAGTGAAATTATTACCCGAAGAAATTCAGTTGTTAGGTCAGACCAAAACAGGTATTGCGCATTGTCCGCAGAGTAATGCTCGTTTGGGTAGTGGCATTGCCGATCTTGTTGCTCTGGAACAGGCAGGCATGACCATTTCGATTGGGGTAGATGGTGCGGGTTCCAATGAAGCCGCAGATATGTTGTCTGAAACCCATGCTGCTTGGTTATTACAACGAGCCAGAAAGGGGGTGTTGGCGACACCACAATATGAGGGCGGACAATTTGAAGGTGGTGCAGATGCTGCCAGTATTGAGGATGTAATCCGTTGGGGAACGGTGGGGGGAGCCAAGATTTTAGGGCTTGATCAAGTCGGTACAATTGAGGTGGGGCAACAGGCTGACTTGGTCATTTATCAGTTAGACGATCCTCGTTATTTTGGATTGCATGATATGGCGATTGGGCCTGTGGCATGTGGCGGACGTGCACATATTAAGGCGATGTTTGTAGCAGGAAAAATGGTGATGGAAAATGATCAGATTCCTGATCTGGATATGATGGAGTTGGGTTGGCAAGCCAAGCAAGCGGTAAAGCTGTTACAACAGCGAAGTGTGGATATGGCGAAAATAGCCTAAGCTAAAGTTGAGATATCTTAGCAGGGGAAACTCATCGCATTTGCGGGCATCTTTAAGTATTCATTCAACTAAGTCCAGCGAGTAATAAAAAAACATCGGCATATCATCAGTTGCCAGATTGGAATCTATATAGACAAGATACAAGGTTTTATCGTTCATCAAATGCGTATTGCAATACTGAGCTATTGCAATACGCTTACGAGTATAAAACGTGACCATCGTTGACCCGCTCGCATCATCAAGTGCGCACGAAGATTTCCACGCGCCTGTTCAACTGTCGGCCAGCAGGGTTGTCTTGGCCGCTGACCTCGTTGGGCGCTACTGGCTGCGACTCTCCGTAACCACGCGTGCTGGCATCAGCTGCGGCACCACGCTGGCGCAAGGCCATGCCTACGGATTTAGCACGGCGCTCGGACAAATCCAGATTGTAGGCATCACTGCCCTTGGCATCGGTATGCCCGCGAATTTCTATTGCCTTGGCTGGTACTTTCTGCAAGGCCATGGCCAAGCTGTTCAGCACCTTCGCTGCGTCAGGACGGATATCTGACTTGTCGAAATCGAACAACACCTGATCATTGAGAGTGATGATGAACCCGCATGGCGCGCCTGATGGAGCGAATTTTTTTAACGGCGGAAACTTGCCAGCTGGAGCGACCTTGGGAATTGGTGCCATTTTCACTTGACGTGCTGGTGTGCCAATGCTGCCATTGCCTTTACCGTCGTTGCTTACCAACCCATGCGGACCGTTCCATGTACCGCTGCCGTCAGCGTTGATGGTGACGATGCCTTGCGGACCATTCCAACTGCCTGAACCATCACCTTGGTTGCGAATCACCCCGTGGTCGCCGTTCCAGGTGCCACCGCCTTTGCCGTCCAGCACGATGATGCCGTACTTGCCGTTATACGTGCCCGAACCATCGGCCTCGACTGAGATGATTCCATCGTCAGCGCCACCGTCGCCATTGCCGTTGATTGTGCCACTGCCATCTGCGTTGACGACGATGACACCGCCTTGGTAGTTGGCGGTACCACTGCCGTCTGCGTCGATATGGAAGATACCTTCATTCCCGTTGCGCGACAGATTGCCTTGAGCATCCATACTGGTGATGCCTGCATCGTTGAGTAATGCGCCGTCGGTTGCACAGTGAGCGGGCTTAACGCTAATACCAGCAACTGGATCAATGATGTCTTGCATTGATGCTTCCAGTGCTCGCTGGGCCGGGCCAATGCCGATGATCTCTGGCACAACGATTTGCGGGATCATCGGGAAGTCGACATCCCCGGCGGACTTGGCTGTGACTTTGGCTGTTTTTGCAGTCGCATCATTGGTCTTTTCCTCGTTACCCGAGGGTGACTTCGTGCAGGAGCAAGCGAGCAATGCCATTCCCAGCACCATGAACCTGTTCATTGAAAACATGTCTAATTACTCTACTTATATGTTGACCGAGTTTTGTTTTAATTAAGTCGCTTTAAATCCTTCAAATGCCTATGTTGCTTAATAAAAATCACGTGTACAACTCCACAACAAGATGATGTAGTTGTTTCATTAAGATCAATTATTTACTCTTGAGCGAAAAATAGACAAAGACAAGCACCGCTAGTCCGAACAGAAGTCGCGCGATCCAGGGTGTGACCAGCCAAGCACCGAGTGCCATGATGGCGCGGCTCAAGACATGCGGTGATTGTAATGCCCCTGACTCGGGCGTGTGACGTTGGGTCTGCAGCGGATAACCGCAATGCGGGCAGGAGTTGGCTTGGGTCGAAACCTTGCTGCTGCATTCGGGGCATGAAATAAGCGCCATAAGTGTTCTTCCTTTTAAGTTATTTTCCCTTTGGGCATTAAGAAATGTCGTATTAAAGGCATCTCCTCGATTCGCAATCAGGTCATAAAATTGTATCAGTTCAACGATTAGAAAATTCTTCCGAATCATCCATTTTATTTGACAGAATGGGTTATTTAGATTGAATTGAGGGATTTTTTTAATTGTTTTACCAGTATTTACAAGCTAGATAAGGCATTCAACATTTTGCTAATTTTGTTTACGATCAACGCTATAATGTAATTCAATCATACCTTCACCCATGTGATGAACGGAGATCAATTTAAGCGTTGGTGCAAATACGCTTCGAGGAAATAGTGCTTTTCCTTTCCCAAGGGTGACTGAACCAATTTGTATAATGAGTTCATCAAGTAAATTGGCATCATAGAACTGACCTGCCAATTCGCCACCACCTACAATCCAAATATTCTTATCCCCAATGATGGATTGTATTTCAGCATAAACAGGAGTGATGTCTCCTTGTACAAAATGGATATTTGCACCTTTAACCAAGGGCAGTTCACGGCTGGAAAATACCCAAGTTGGTTGGGTATAAGGCCAAGGAGAACCTGTTTCAGCAGCAACTTGCTCTGCGTTATTCAATATCCATTCATAAGTTGCCGATCCCATCACTAAAGCACCAACATTTGCAATAAAGGTTGGATAACTTGAGTTATATAGTTCGCCTAATGCAAATAACCATTCTAAAGAATCGTCTTCGGTCGCAATAAATCCATCTAGCGTACTCGCTGCAAAATATTGTACTTTCATCCTGATCATCTCCTTATTCTAAAGGAGTAGCTTAAAGCTTATTTTTTTTGGATAAATTGTTTAAATCGGATATACGACACATTATGACGCTTTAATAAACCTAAGCTTGATAAGGATGATGTGTATACCAATGCTCAGCAATCTGCTGACGGGTGCAAATCCAGACCCGATCATGATTTTGCACATAATCTAGGAAACGTTGTAATGCCTTAAAGCGGGCAGGACGTCCTAAAATTCGACAATGCATACCAATGGAAAGCATCTTAGGTGAGGTTGCTCCCTCTGCATAGAGGACATCAAAAGCATCTTTTAAATATTCAAAAAAATCCTCACTACGATTAAACCCAGTCGGCGAAGCAAACTTCATATCATTGGTATCGAGTGTATAGGGAATAATTAAATGTGGACGGCTTGCACCCGCTGCATTACTGAGTGTTGTCCAAAAAGGTAAGTCATCACCGTAATAATCACTGTCATATTGCACCTGATCATATTCCGCTAATAATTGACGGGTATTGGGGCTATCACGGCCTGTATACCAACCCGTTGGCATTTCACCAAATAAATCTTTGAGGATATGCATGGCTTCCGCCATATGCTGTTTCTCAGTTTCAATATCTATATTTTGATAATGAATCCAGCGTAAGCCATGTGATACCACATCATAATGGTGCTGTTTGATCGCTGCGACCACCAATGGATTCCGTTGCAAAGCCATGGCAACGGCAAAAATGGTCATCGGCAATTGACGTTTGGCAAATTCCTGCTGAATCCGCCAAAAACCGACCCGTGAGCCATATTCATAAATCGAGTCCATTGAAAGGTGCCGTGCAGGATAACTTTCTACACCACTGATTTCAGACAAAAACTGTTCCGAGCCTTCATCGCCATGCAGAATATGTTTTTCACCCCCTTCTTCATAATTCAATACAAACTGCACCGCGATTTTTGCTTGATTGGGCCACTGTGCATGGGGGGGGTGATCAGCATAACCGACCATATCTCGTGGATAATCTGCTGTTAAATCAATGTCTGTATTGGGCCAAACCATAGCAACGCCTGAATCGTGAAAAAGGTGAATCTTCACATCAACTTACCCGATTAAATCTTTGGGTGTCAAACACTATATTTATTTAAATCAATGGTTTGAGTGTTTTATTTTGGTGCAAAAATACAATTTTATTGATGAATATTCATTAGCATGCGCGATTTTAGTGCCTCCATCTCGATAATGATTTGATTCATCATGATTTGCGCAATCCGAGAAAGTTGTCGTTTTGGTGCAACACAAAGTGCAACCGTAATCGGATGTAGGCCATGATCATTGATCGCTCTAAATTCAAATTCACCATTTTCAATATAAGGGGCAGCATCCAGATAACTCATAATGCTGATGCCTAAGTTTTGTCTGAGTAATGAAATCATCATATGGATATCATTGCACTCGATGGTATGGCGTGGATGAAAGTCCTGCTTTTTATATAAGGCCGTAACATGGTCATGAATGACCAAAGGCTCGGCGGGAATAATATGATTGAATTCCAGTGTATCGGAGAAGTAGATTTTTTCTTTATGGGCTAAAGGATGCTGTTTGGGAATAACGAAACCTAAAGGCATTTCAATAAAGGCGCTGATCTGTAATTGGTGCTGATGTTTGGGATTCAGAATCAAGCCAAAGTCGAGTTCAGCATTGATCACCAGATCAGCGATACGATCACTGTCCAAGACACGAACCTTAAAATTAATCCATGGATATTGCTGAACAATAGATTGCATCACGGCACTGACAAAGCTTTCACTGAGTGCTGCAATCATCCCAAAATCAATTGAACCGCGTTGTATGCCTTGGATTTCATTTAGACGTTTTTGGGTGATTTGAAACTCTTTTTGCCAGCTGCGTAGATCAGCATAGAGTAATTCACCAGCCAAAGTCAGCTTGAGTCCACTGGGCAAACGTTCAAATAAAGCAACACCGAGTTCTTCTTCTGCCAAAACAATCTGCCGATGTACCGCGGAGACAGAAATAAACAGTTGATCGGCTGCTTTTCTTAAACTGCCTGTTTTGGCAACGGCAATAAAATAATCGGCAAAACGTGAAAATGGCAAGGCCATTGCAAACTCACTTGAGATAAAGCAGGTTTTAATACAAAAGCAATTTTAGTGCCTAGGCTGTTCTAATTTTTAGAATGATGCATATAAATCATTCTAATAGACGAGAATATTGATCTATTCCACACTGCTCATGAAGAGAAAAATCTTAAAAATGAGCACAGGATATGAACGCAATTCCATTCATCAATCTTCCAAATAAGCCATGTCATAGCCAATTTGATGATCAGGACTGGCAGATTCTTGCACAACATTGGTATCCCGTTGCACGTATCGAAGAAGTGAGCAGTAAACCGCAGCAAGTCACCTTATTGGATATGAATTTGGCTTTGTATAAGACCGAAACAGGGCAGATTCATTTGGCTCGGGATATTTGCCCACATCGTGGTGTACCTTTGAGTAAAGGTTGGGTTGAGGGAGACACTTTGATTTGTCCTTATCATGGACTTCATTTTAATGAAGATGGCAAATGCTCTAAAATCCCAGCGCAACCTGATTTAACTAAAATCTCAGAGCGCTTTTCTCTGACCAAGTTTCCTGTGGTTTTAAAATATGGATTGGTCTGGACTAGCATTTTGGGCAGAGATGAAAGTTTGGCGAATTTTCCTGTATTAGACACATGGGAGAGCGAGACACATCAAGCCATTTTGCCACCTTCTGTGGATATTGCAGGTTCAAGCGGCCGTCAACTGGAAGGCTTTATTGATGTGGCACACTTTGCTTGGGTGCATCATCAGGCCTTTGCTGATCGAGACAATCCTGTGGTACCTAAATATTCGACTGAACGTACCGATTATGGCTTACATACAAACTACACCAGTAATGTCAGCAACTACCCGCATGGGATGCAGCACCTAGCACCCGATGATTTTGTGTGGGAACGAATCTTTGATGTTTATCCGCCATTTTCAGCCGTACTGACCATTCATTTTCCAAATGACGGGGTACTCAAGATTTTAAATGCCTGTTGTCCCATCTCACATAATAAGACCCGTTTGTTTGTACCGTTAACTCGTAATTTCGATACCACCGGCGATTTACAGGCGGTCTATGATTTTAATGCGCAAATTTTTGCCGAAGATCAAGAGATGGTAGAGGCGCAAAAGCCAGAAGAATTACCTCTAGATATTAGTATGGAAGCACATTTTGAAGCCGATCGTTCTTCGACCATGTATCGCCGTATCTTGGCTGAATGGGGGTTAAGCAAACGCTATACGGTTTAGCTTGAATAAATTTGGGATATTTAAGAGATTAAAACGGAGTTGTTTATCTTCTATTAAGCCTAAATTGTTTATTTGTATAGGCTTGTATATACAATTGTGCTTAATTCAATATACAATGACTTATAGTATTTAGTATGAGTTTTAGCCAATGTCAAGAGCGACAAAGCAAAACGATTTAGATTTGTCCTTAGAAGAAGATAGTCCTGTTCCTTTGTATTTGCGTGTGAAACAAATGATTTCGCAAAAAATCTATGAAGGAACATGGACCGTCAATAAAAAAATTCCTTCAGAAAGTGAATTGGTCAATTTACTGGGCTGCAGTCGCATGACCGTGAATCGTGCCTTGCGCGAACTCACCAGTGAAGGTTTATTGGTGCGTATCCAAGGTGTTGGTTCTTTCGTTGCAGAAGGGCAAGGACGTACCGCTTTATTTCATGTCAATAATATTGCCGAAGAAATCATTGCCCGAAATCACAAACATCATGCCGAAGTCTTGGTGCTGGAACAGATTCAGGCCAATGCTGAACAAAGTATGCTGATGCAGATTCGAGAAGGGCAAAAGTTATTTCACTCAATCATCGTGCATTATGAAAATGATGTACCTGTTCAGATTGAAGATCGACTGGTCGATCCGATGTTGATTCCAGATTACTTGGCACAAGATTTTAAAAGCATTACACCGAATGCTTATTTAATGTCGAAAGCACCTGTGACTGAAGGTGAACATGTGGTGACAGCAATTCTTGCGTCAGCACAAGAATGCAAATGGCTGAAAATTAACAAGACTGAGCCTTGTTTGTTGATTCGTCGCCGTACCTGGTCGAATAAACAGCTGATTTCCAGTGCGCGTCTGATTTATCCAGGCAGTCGTTATTATCTGGAAGGTAAGTTTACCCAATGATTCAACACTTAGACACAGCTGAATATAAACAGATGCTGTGGAAGAATGGTGCAGGTTATACCATTGAGCTTGCCCGAAGTGACGGTGACAGTCTGGATGCCTTTGATTGGCGTATTTCGATGGCAGATGTCAAAACTTCGGGTGATTTTTCCAAGTTTAATGGCATGCAGCGTATCCTCACGGTATTGGAAGGTGTTGGCATCGTATTGAATATTGACGGTGATTCAGAGCATTTGAAAACCTTAGAATCTGCCCAATTCAGTGGGGATAGCACAACCAGTTGTGAACTCAGTGATGGGCCGATTCGGGATTTTAATCTGATTTATCATCCTGAAAAATGGCGTTCCCACTATCAATGGCTGTTTGATTCAGTAAGCACTGAGATGTTCAGTTCAGCCGATCTGATTTTTATTTTTAATCAGAGTCCAGAACCATTAGAAATTGAAGTGGATCGGCAGGTTTTTTGTTTAGCACACCAGCAAAGTCTTAAAATAGAGCAGCAAAAAGCATTGAAAAAACTGGTTTTAAAATCAGAGCATTTAAAACAAACTTGTCTGATCGAACTCACAAAAATCTAATTTTTCCACTTTTTCTTAAAACACATATGACTTTAGGTTGTATGTGTTTTTTATTGCCGATCAAAAAATAAATCTATTTATTTCATTAACTTGTAATTTATTTTCATAAAAGAATTGAAAAGCATCTTTTCAATATAAAAGTTTTGTGTAGTATATGGATGTATATACAAGTTAATACATTGCTATACAGTAAAGCAGGTTAATTTGCTGATTCAAACTCAATGGAAGGAGTCCGATTGTGACAACAACGACAACAAAATTTCGTGATGTAGAAATTCGCGCACCACGTGGTACAAAGCTCAATGCAAAAAGCTGGTTAACAGAAGCGCCTTTACGCATGCTGATGAACAATCTTGACCCTGATGTTGCAGAGAATCCAAAAGAGCTTGTTGTTTACGGTGGTATTGGTCGTGCTGCACGTAACTGGGAATGCTTTGATAAGATCGTTGAAACGTTAAAGAATTTAGAAACTGATGAAACCCTGTTGGTTCAATCTGGTAAGCCAGTGGGTGTGTTCAAAACCCATAAAGATGCACCGCGTGTTTTGATTGCAAACTCGAATCTTGTTCCACATTGGGGAACTTGGGAGCATTTCAATGAATTGGATGCCAAAGGTTTGGCAATGTATGGTCAGATGACTGCTGGTTCTTGGATTTATATTGGTAGCCAAGGCATTGTACAAGGCACTTATGAAACCTTTGTAGAAGCAGGTCGTCAACACTATAACGGCGATTTGACAGGTCGTTGGGTCTTAACTGCTGGCTTAGGTGGTATGGGCGGTGCACAACCTTTAGCTGCAACACTGGCAGGTGCATGCTCACTCAATATCGAATGCCAACAAACTAGTATCGCTTTCCGTTTACGTACCCGTTATGTCGATGAGCAAGCCACTGATTTAGATGATGCTTTGGCACGTATTGAAAAATATACCAAAGAAGGTAAGGCGGTTTCGATTGCACTACATGGCAATGCAGCAGAAATCTTACCTGAATTAGTTCGTCGTGGTGTACATCCAGATATGGTGACTGACCAAACCAGCGCACATGACCCATTAAATGGTTATTTGCCAATTGGCTGGACATGGGAAGAGTATCGTCAGCGCGCTAAAACTGAACCAGAAGTTGTGGTGAAAGCGGCTAAACAATCGATGGCACAGCATGTTCAAGCGATGTTGGATTTCCAAAAAATGGGTGTTCCAACCTTTGACTACGGCAACAACATCCGTCAAATGGCACAAGATGAAGGCGTAGCAAATGCCTTCGATTTCCCTGGCTTTGTTCCAGCTTATATCCGTCCATTGTTCTGTCGTGGTGTTGGTCCATTCCGTTGGGCGGCACTTTCAGGTGATCCAGAAGATATCTATAAGACAGATGCCAAAGTAAAAGAACTCATTCCAGATGATGAGCATTTACATCGTTGGTTAGATATGGCGCGTGAACGTATCAGCTTCCAAGGTTTACCAGCACGTATTTGCTGGGTGGGCTTAGGCTTACGTGCAAAATTGGGCTTGGCATTTAATGAAATGGTGCGTAGTGGTGAACTTTCAGCACCCATCGTGATTGGTCGTGACCATCTGGATTCAGGTTCAGTGTCTAGTCCAAACCGTGAAACCGAATCAATGAAAGATGGTTCAGATGCCGTATCTGACTGGCCGTTATTAAATGCCTTGCTCAACACTGCGGGCGGTGCGACTTGGGTGTCATTACATCACGGCGGTGGTGTAGGTATGGGCTTCTCGCAACACTCAGGTGTGGTGATCGTGTGTGATGGTACAGATGAGGCAGCAGCACGTATTGCACGTGTATTGACCAATGACCCTGCAACAGGTGTGATGCGTCATGCCGATGCGGGCTATGACATTGCAATTGATTGTGCTAAAGAGCAAGGCTTGAACTTGCCGATGATCACACAATAAACAGACAAGGACATTACGATGCTTTTTGCAATTGTGTAAGCAGCATCGTAAGCGAACAATAGAGTGCAAAACAGGACGCCAATAATGGAACTTCTAATTCAACCCGGCAAACTTAGCTTAGCAGATCTGCGCCACGCTTATTTAAATCCAATCAAAGTGAAACTCGATGACAGCGCTTCTGCTGGGATCAATGCGAGTGTTGCTTGTGTCGAACAAATCGTCAATGAAGGCCGTACTGCTTACGGGATCAATACGGGTTTTGGTTTACTTGCATCAACTAAAATTGCACCAGAAGACTTAGAGCAATTACAGCGTTCTTTGGTGCTATCACACGCTGCTGGCGTGGGTGAGCCGCTTGATGATGCGATGGTGCGTCTGATTATGCTGCTGAAAGCAAATAGTTTGGCACGTGGCTTTTCAGGTATTCGCCGTAAAGTGATCGATGCGATTTTGGCGTTGATCAATGCAGAAGTTTATCCGCATATTCCATTAAAAGGTTCTGTTGGTGCTTCAGGTGACTTGGCACCATTAGCACATATGTCTTTGGTGTTATTGGGCGAAAGCAAAGCACGCTATAAAGGTGAATGGTTGCCAGCGGTTGAAGCACTTAAAATCGCGGGTCTAGAGCCAATTTCTTTAGCTGCGAAAGAAGGTTTAGCACTTTTAAACGGGACACAAGTTTCTACAGCATACGCATTACGTGGTTTGTTTGAAGCAGAAGATTTATTTGCTGCTGCAACCGTATGTGGTGGTTTAAGTGTTGAAGCCATGTTGGGTTCTCGTGCACCATTCGATGCACGTATTCATGAAGTCCGTGGTCAACGTGGTCAAATTGATGTTGCTGCTGCATATCGTGACTTACTGACTGAATCGAGTGAAATTGCTCATTCTCATGAGGACTGTAGCAAGGTACAAGATCCATACTCACTTCGCTGCCAACCTCAGGTGATGGGTGCTTGCTTGACTCAAATTCGTCAAGCGGCAGAAGTATTAGCAATTGAATCAAATGCCGTGTCGGATAACCCATTGGTCTTTGCTGCTGAAGGTGATGTGATTTCAGGTGGTAACTTCCACGCTGAACCTGTAGCAATGGCTGCGGACAACCTTGCATTGGCAATTGCAGAAATTGGTTCACTGTCAGAACGCCGTATTTCGATGATGATGGACCGTCATATGTCACAATTGCCGCCATTCTTGGTTGCCAATGGTGGGGTCAACTCAGGCTTCATGATTGCTCAAGTAACAGCCGCTGCGTTAGCAAGTGACAATAAAGCACTTGCACATCCTGCCAGTGTTGATAGTTTACCGACCTCTGCAAATCAGGAAGACCATGTTTCTATGGCGCCGAATGCGGGCAAACGTTTGTGGTATATGGCTGACAACGTTCGCGGCATTCTTGCAGTTGAGTGGTTAGGGGCATGTCAGGGTCTTGATTTCCGTGAAGGTTTGAAGAGTTCTCCAAAACTTGAGCGTGCGCGTAAAGTGCTGCGTGACCAAGTGCCTTATTACAGTGAAGATCGTTTCTTTGCGCCAGATATTGAGCAAGCGAGTGAATTGCTTGCAAGTGGCTGCTTGAACGAATTACTCATTCCACAGCTATTACCGAGTTTGTCTGAAGTGTGATCAATAAATCGGTCACATGGAGTGGCCGAATCTAACTAAATTTCCTCAAGGATTGGAGATTATAATGTCACAACACTCCACATTACAGCGGGGGTTAAACACCCGCCATATTCGTTTTTTGGCATTGGGTTCAGCCATTGGGACAGGACTCTTTTACGGTTCGGCAACAGCCATCAAAATGGCAGGTCCGTCTGTATTAATCGCATATATCGTTGCAGGGATTGCAATTTATATCGTGATGCGCGCACTGGGTGAGATGGCTGTACATAATCCAGTATCGGGTTCATTCAGTCACTATGCCTCACAATATATTGGTCCGCTCGCAGGTTTTACCACAGGATGGACCTACGTTTTTGAAATGATCATTGTGGCTTTGGCCGATGTCACTGCCTTCGGGATTTATATGGGGTTCTGGTACCCCGATGTGCCACGCTGGATCTGGATTCTGTCGCTAATCATGTTCCTCGGGGCAATTAACCTGATTCATGTCAAAGTCTTTGGTGAACTGGAATTCTGGCTTTCAATTGTCAAAGTGACTGCGATTGTTGCGATGATTGTCGGTGGTTTAGGTTTAATGTTCTATGGTTTCCATGCGGATCATAGTGGTTTTACCACAGGCATTCAAAACTTGTGGATTCACGATGGTTTTATGCCAAATGGTATTGCTGGTTTAGTTGCCTGTTTATCGGTGGTGGTATTCGCGTTTGGTGGGATTGAAATTATCGGGATTACCGCAGGTGAGTCGCAAGACCCGAAAACCTCGATTCCTAAAGCGATTAATGCGGTGCCAGTACGTATTCTGTTGTTCTATGTAATGACGATTTTTGTATTGATGTCGATTTTCCCATGGAATCAAATTGGTAGCCAAGGCAGTCCATTTGTACAGATCTTTGAAAATCTTGGGATTGGATCTGCGGCGACTGTTCTCAATATCGTAGTGATTACTGCGGCGATCTCTGCGATTAATAGTGATGTATTTGGTGCTGGGCGTATGCTGTATGGTATGTCGAACCGTGGCCAAGCACCAAAAGTATTCCAAAAAATCTCCAAAAATGGCGTGCCTTGGATGACGGTTGTGGTGATGGCAGGGGTGTTATTGATCGGTGTGTTACTGAACTATCTGATTCCTGAAAATGTATTCATTATTATTGCTTCAATTGCGACCTTTGCCACGGTTTGGGTTTGGCTCATGATTTTACTTGCTCAAGTTGCGATGCGTCGTAAGTTGTCTAAAGCAGAAATCAAAGCCCTCGATTTCCCAGTGATTGGCTGGCCGTATGCACCTGCATTTGCAATTGCATTCATGTTGTTTATCTTGGCGATGATGGGCTATTTCCCAGACTCACGACCTGCAATTTATGTTGGCGCAACCTGGTTAGTTTTACTTTGGATTGCTTATACCATTTGGGTGAAGCCCAAGCAAAACACGGTAAAAGAAAATCAAAGCATGCAACAAAACATCGAAATGGAAAGTTAAATATCAAGCTGCTCAGGTGTCATCCCGCCTGAGCAGTGAGAGGAACTGTGAATGAAAAAGCTTTGGAAAAACTGTCATATCGCCACTATGCAAAATGGGCAATATTCCAGTATTGAACATGCTGCAATGGTCACTTCAGGGCAGCATATCCACTGGATTGGAACATTTGATGATCTTCCTGCCGATGCTTATTCCGAAACCATTGATTTGAATGGCGCATGGGTCACACCGGGTTTGATTGATTGTCATACCCATAGCGTGTTTGGTGGCAACCGTAGTGTTGAGTTTGAAAAACGCCTACAAGGTGTCAGCTATGCTGAAATTGCAGCCAGCGGTGGCGGGATTGCCAGTACAGTTCGTGCCACGCGTGAAGCCAGTGAAGAACAATTACTCGCATCGGCGTTAAAACGAATTCGTTGTCTGCTCAAAGACGGTGTCACCACCATTGAGATTAAATCAGGTTACGGTCTGGATTATGCCAATGAACGAAAAATGCTGCGTGTGATTCGTCAAATTGCAGATACCTTGCCAATGACGGTTCGTAGTACTTGCTTGGCAGCGCATGCTTTGCCGCCTGAGTACAAAGATCAAAGTGATGCTTATATCGAGCATATCTGCAATGAGATGCTGCCTAAACTCCATCAAGAAGGTTTAGTTGATGCAGTGGATGCCTTTTGTGAATATTTGGCATTTTCACCAGCTCAAGTCGAACGTCTATTTAAAACAGCGCAGTCTTTAAATCTACCGATCAAGTTACACGCCGAGCAATTGTCTGCATTGGGCGGATCGAGTTTGGCGGCACGTTATCAAGCCTTATCGGCAGATCATTTGGAATTTATGACTGAGGATGATGTTAAGGCGATGGCTGCTGCTGGAACGGTGGCGGTGTTATTGCCAGGTGCATTCTATTTCTTGAGGGAAACCAAATATCCGCCTTTAGACAGTTTGCATCAACATGGGGTACGCATTGCACTATCCAGTGATTTAAATCCAGGCACATCACCAGCCTTATCTTTACGCTTAATGATGAATATGGGCAGTACTTTATTCCGTCTAACACCTGAACAGACTTTGGCGGGTGTGACGACGCATGCGGCACATGCATTGGGTTTACAAGAGACTCACGGCACTTTAGAGACAGGTAAAGTTGCAGACTTTATTGCGTGGGAGATTGAGCATCCATCCGAAATCGTTTACTGGTTGGGTGGCGACTTACCAAAGCGGATTATTCAGCATGGCAATGAAATCTTAATCTAACAGCGAAGCTCATTTTTAAAGGACGCTAGACATAATGAATCATTCATTTATATGGCAGGGACGTAAAGATGGTGAGGGTGCTGGACACTTAAGGATTCACCAAGTCGTCAATACCACGCCAAGAGCTGATTATGCCCTGATTGGCTTTAGCTCGGATGAAGGGGTTAAGCGCAATAAAGGGCGGTTGGGTGCAGCAGATGCGCCTGACAGTATTCGTGCGCAATTGGCCAATTTACCTGTGCATCAACCTGTCACGATTGCAGATATTGGTACCGTGGTCTGTGACGGTTCAAAACTGGAACAAGCACAGGCTGAATTGGCTGAACAGGTTGAAAGAAGCCTCAAACAGGGCATGAAACCGATTGTGTTAGGCGGTGGTCATGAAGTGGCTTTTGGCAGCTTCTCTGGTCTGTTTCAATATCTGCAAAATCATGAGCCGAATAAGAAGATTGGTATCATCAATTTTGATGCACATTTTGACCTGCGTGAAGCTGAACAGGTGACCTCAGGAACACCTTTTTTAAATGCAGCCAAACTGTCCGAACAGCATCAGCAAGAATTTCATTATTTGTGCATTGGCGTAGCGAAACATTCAAATACCAAGGTTTTATTTGAAACCGCAGATCGGCTGAATTGTGCTTATATTTACGATTATGAGTTGCAGCAACAAAATGTTGAAACTTTAATCGAAAAGTTGACAGCTTTTACCGGAAAAGTTGACTATTTGTATATTACAGTTGATCTTGATGTATTTAGTGCTAGCATTGCGCCAGGTGTAAGCGCACCTGCGGTTAAAGGGATTGATTTATCCGTCTTTGACCCATTACTAGAGGCCATTAAGGAAACCGGAAAGATTAAAGTTTTTGATGTGGCGGAATGTAATCCACGGTTTGATTTGGATAGTAGAACTGCCAAATTAGCCGCTTATATAATTTTTAACTACATATTTGATTGATGGATCATGTGAATTCATCAAAAGGTTAAAACATGTCTAATTTATCTTATGTCTCTCAAAATGACGGTCCATGGGCAACTTATCTTGAACAGATCGAGCGTGTTGCTCCATATCTAGATGGTTTAGAAGACTATGTGGACACATTGAAGCGCCCAAAACGTGCTTTGATTGTCGACGTGCCAATTGTTATGGACGATGGCACAATTCGTCATTTTGAAGGTTATCGTGTACAACACAACTTGTCACGTGGTCCGGGTAAAGGCGGTATTCGCTATCACCCAGATGTAGATTTAAATGAAGTAATGGCACTTTCAGCATGGATGACAATTAAAACTGCGGTGGTGAATCTACCATTTGGCGGTGCAAAAGGTGGCATCCGTGTTGACCCGCGTCAACTTTCACCACGTGAATTAGAACGTTTAACACGTCGTTATACCAGTGAAATCAGCCATATTATTGGCCCACAAAAAGATATCCCTGCTCCAGACGTGGGTACTAATCCAAACGTCATGGGTTGGATCATGGATACCTATTCTTCTGGTCAAGGTCATACAGTGACTGGTGTGGTAACGGGTAAACCGGTACACCTCGGTGGTTCTCTTGGTCGTATTAAAGCAACAGGCCGTGGCGTATTTATCACAGGTCAACAAGTAGCTGAAAAAATCAAATTACCTTTAGACGGTGCGAAAATCGCGGTTCAAGGTTTTGGTAACGTAGGTAGCGAAGCTGCATATTTGTTTGCAGATTCAAAATCGATCATCGTGACGATTCAAGATCACACAGGTACGATTTTCAACCCTGAAGGTATCGATCTTGCTGCATTAAAAACGCACATGGAAACTCACCAAGGTGTGGGCGGCTTTGCTGGTGCACAAGTGATCAGTGATGAAGAGTTCTGGAATGTAGAGATGGATATTTTGATCCCTGCTGCATTGGAAAGCCAAATCACAGTTGAACGTGCTCAAAAATTAACTGCGAAGTTAGTGCTTGAAGGTGCGAACGGCCCAACATTCCCTGAAGCGGATGATGTTTTGGTTCAACGTGGTATTACAGTTGTGCCTGACGTAATCTGTAATGCTGGTGGTGTAACCGTATCTTACTTTGAATGGGTTCAAGATATGTCGAGCTACTTCTGGTCTGAAGAAGAAATTAACGAAAGACTAGACAAGTTGATGATTCAAGCCATTAACGATGTATGGCATAAATCAAGTGAGAAAGAATGTACTCTACGTACTGCAGCCTTCATTTTAGGTTGTGAGCGTATCTTAAAAGCACGTAAAGAGCGTGGTATTTTCCCAGGCTAATTTTTAGCAGTGCTTTTGAAACGACCTTAAGACGGATGTTTTAAGGTCGTTTTTTATTGTTGAATTAATCAAGAAAGAAATCTTTCTGTAATTTGGTATTGCCACTGACACAGGCATACTGAGTGAAATCAGTGATTCCAATACGGGCCAACGCTTGTTCATCAGTTAAGCTTTGTCCCGTCAGTTCACCTTTTGCCGTACTGTAAATTGCAAATGCCGCATCTGCCATGATCTCTGGTTTTCGGCTGAGTTGTTGCGTATTTTCCTCACCTAGATTTTTCGAAACCGCTGCTGTTGCAATATAAGTTTCAGGCCATAGGGTATTACATGAAATACCATAGTGATGGAACTCTTCTGCCATACCCAAAGTCAGAATCGTCATACCATACTTAGATAAGGCATAAGGCGAGAGCATACCTAACCATTTCGGTGACATATTCACAGGTGGGGATAAGCTCAGAATATGTGGATGTGGGGCCTGCTTTAAAAATGGGAGCGCTGCTTGGGCACAAATAAAGGTTGCACGGTGGTTAATGGTTTGGATCAGATCATATTGTTTTAATGAGGTGGCTTCGACACCAGTGAGCGCAATCGCACCCGCATTATTTATTAATACATCAATACCACCAAAGTTTTTGGCTGCTTGTTGCATGGCAGTATTTATCTGCTGTTCATCACGCACATCTAAAAGTAAGGGTAGTGCTCTGCCGCCAGCAGCTTCAATCTCTTCGGCGACGCTATAAATCGTGCCTGTTAATTTGGCTGTTTCCACTTCAGTTTTTGCTGCAATGACAACATTGGCGCCAGCTTGTGCTGCTTTCAGTGCAATGGCTCGGCCAATTCCTCGACTGCCGCCAGTAATAAAAATGGTTTTTCCTTGCATATTACTCATGTCGATGTCCTATATGTAATTTTTATCAATGCTGCGTTAAATCATAAAAGGATGTGTAAATTTTTCTGGATTGTAGAGTTGCCGCTGTTTGGCAATCTCAACAATGCGATGGCGTAACTGACGTTTGATCACGGCATAGGTTTGGCGATGCTTTTGTGACATTTCTTCTGCAAACTTAAAGACTTCCGCATTTAATGATTCTGCAGGATGAATCTGATGAACCACATGCGCATCTAAGCACTCGATCCCAGTCATGGACTTGCCTGTTAAGGACATCTCCCAAATCGCATGCTGATTGGGAAGGAGTTGCACAATTTCTGCAATACAGTCGGTAAAGGGAATGGTCAGTTTGACTTCGGGAAAGCAAAAACGTCCTTTATCTGCGCGCATCAAGCGGAAGTCACATGCCGATGCCAAAATTGCACCGCCTGCATAAGCATTGCCATTAATCTCAGCAATCACTGGTAAGTTGAGTAAGGCCAAACGCAGTAGCATATTTTCCAGTTGCAAGGTAAAAGCTTTTTTATCTTGCATGGATTGTTGCATTAACCAAGCGAGGTCTAAGCCATTGCAAAACGTTTTGGGATGGTCGCTTTGAATGATCAGACAGGCATTGTGTGGATGACTTTCAATTTCATCAAAGATCTCGATATATTCATTTAGCACATCTTGATTTAAGACATTTTCCTGATCGCCATTGGTTAAGGTGAGAACATAAATAGACTGTTGCTTATCGAGTTTCATGGTGGTCATTTGTTTCTCCTTAACATTTAACTACGCTCATAACTAAGATCTGCATGTGTATTTTTAATAATTTGCTGCATGAGAGTTTGACGTTGCAGACTTTTTATTTTTCCAAGTCGATTAATACCTTGAGGTATCAGACGTGCAAATGAAGTTGTGACCAAATTTGTTGCAAAAGTTCCACCGATTAGAGTCAAACCTGTAACTGATTTTTTGGGGAAACTTAAAGACGTGGCAATTTCACTGCCAAGCATTAGGTGGGCAAGGGTACTAATATAATTCTGTGTTAATTTACGTTTCCAACGTGCAGTTATTTTTGTTTGATCATATGGAAGAATTTCATCAAGTGATTTCCATAATGCTCCACCTAACATGGCCGATGTTTCATCTGGAATAAAAACCTGATGGAGTTCCATCCATGTAAGGCGCCAAATATCTTGTTCACATGTTGGAATAAGTGAAGGATGTACACCAACTACATGGGCAATTAAACGCCATAAATGAAAGATATCTTCACGCTCTTGTTTGCTATAGATTGTCCCTAAAATATTCCCGCCTAAAGTTGCTAAAAGTGCAAAAGGTAAAATCGTAGCTGTATAAATTACTTGGTGGATTGGCTGATCCCATTTTTGATAATCCCAATCTTTTTGAGCATTCATCGCCTTACGCATATGGGCATGAACCATTCTTATACGTATACAGGCTTTATATCCCTCGCCAAAACGGCTATTCATGCCATTGGGTGCAGTGACCTCATTGAACCAATTGAAAGTTTCAACGGCCCGTTTTCCTGCCTTCTTATATAAATCACCTGATCTGAGTAATACATGGTTTGCAACAGGAGCAACATAGCTAACTGCCAGTCCTGGAATAAAAATTGCCAAAGCTTCTTCACCAATAAGTTGATATTTTTGCGTAGCATTATTTAATCGGGTTTGATCGACCCAGTAGGGCATATCATCGACTATTGCAAAAAAATCAATAAATTCTTGAGGAGGGTTTTCTAGGGTTTCAATTCCATATTCCAGAGCCTGACTAAACATTTGTCTTGACGGCGCGCCAATCCGATGCATACAAATAACTAAACGATCAGCAACAGGATCACCAATTTGTTTAAATTTTTGGAAAGATGCAATTTGTTCTTCAGTTGCATTCAAATGTTTGTTTGCAAATAACTTCGCTGCAATATTAAAAGGAAATTGCTGCATTGATTTAGGAGATTGAACAAAAACAGTGGAATTTGATGACATATTCACATTCAAATTAAACATTAATGATGTCAGCAATTATTCCCAATAAAACACTCGCACAATAGGTGGGACTATGCCATATTGATGATCATTTTAGGACAGTGGATGTGCGATGCGAGATCCTTTTGGACTGTTTCAGGAAACCATCTCGGTTTCATATGCACATCTATTATTAGAAATTGTGCATGATTATGCCATTGATACTAAAACAGTTTTGTCTGGTACTGGGTTAAGGCTCGCAGAAATGAAACAAGCCGATGCCAAAATGAGTGCGCATCAATGGTCAAAACTGGTGGTGAATGCCTTAAAGTTGACGGGGAATCCACGTCTAGGCATTGAATATGGCTTTAAATTACGGCCGACGTCGCATGGGGCTTTAGGTTTTGCATTCCTCAGTTGTACAGATGTTGAAACTGCATTAACACTGTGCCAGCAGTATTTTTGTACCCGTATTCAAAATTTTATTCCTGAATTGAAGATTGAGGAAGATTTTGTTTATGTGTATTTGGATGATGTACACCCTGTAAAATTGGGTGGGGCAGAACAATCTGATCAATTAAGATCCTTCTTAATTGAGAGTTTACTTTTTGGCGCAATTCATTTTCTCAGCATATTTTCTGAAAAAATTATTGAAAGCTGTGAGGTATTTGTCGATTGGGCTGATGCACAGAATTATAAAAGTATCGATTTATCTCAGATCAAGATTCAATTTAATCAGCAACGCAATGGCTTGCGGTTTCCCAAGCAATATCTGCATTGTAAAAATCCAAATGCAGACCAAATGGCCTTTCAACAAGCGCTGCTGTATTGTGAAAATGACAAACTGAAATTACTCAAAGAAGCGACGCGTGACCTACAGAAAAGTATTCGTTCTGAATTGCTCTATAAGGCAGGTAATGCTTATCCGACATTGCCTTTGATTGCACAGCGCTTGAATATGTCTGAGCGCACCATCAAGCGACATTTGCAGGCACAAGGAACTACTTTCTTGCAGATTTTGGCTGAGGTACGTTTTAGTCAAGCCAAGAAGTTACTGCAACAGCCACAATATAGTATTCAGGACATTGCAGCTCTGGTGGGTTATGAAGAAGCCACCAATTTTATTCGCGCTTTTAAAAGGATGTTTGGGGAAACACCCAGTCAATATCGGAAAAGCTATTTGTCTAATGCTAATTCATCCGACATCGCAAGTTGAATGGTTTCGATAAACAGTTGCAACGAATGCTGAATCTTTTCGGTCCATTCAAAGGAACAATTCATACGAATAAAATGTTGATGTGAGGGTAACACATTAAATAAGGGGCTTGGTGCAACGCCCACCTGTTGTTGAATCAGCTGTTCATAGACTTGCATACTGTTAACTTTGTCTGGCAACTGAATCCAAAGAAAATAGCCACTTGGATAGTTATATACCTTACAGTCTTTCGGTAGATGTTGTTTGAGATATTGAAAGAATTGTTTTTTATTCTTTTCCAAAGTCCGTCTCAGCGTTCTTAAATGCTTTTCATAATGATGATGAGAGAGGAACTCCACCAATGCATTTTGGATCAGCGCATTGGCAGAAATCGTGCTCATTAACTGTAAATGCTGAATGTGTTCAGAAAATTTGCCTGCATAGACCCAGCCCATACGGAATCCCGAACCTAAAGTTTTGGAAAAAGAAGAGCAGTGCAAGACCAGATTCTGCTGATCAAAATACTTCATGGGCAGCGGCTTTTGATTGCCATAAAACAATTCTTCATAGACATCATCTTCGATCAGATGAATTTGATGTTCGTGCAACAGCTTGGCAATTTTATATTTGATCTCATCGCTGACGGTAAAGCCAATCGGATTATGTGCGTTCAACATAAACCAGCACACTTTGATCGGATAATTTTTAATGACCTGTTCAAAAGCCTCAATATCGAAGCCGTGCTGTGGATGTTCTGGAAGGGTAATCACCATGAGTCCTAAACGTTCAGCTGCCTGCCATGCGCCATAGAAAATGGTTTGCTGTAGCAAGATATAATCGCCCGGTTGAGTAATTGCTTGTAAGGAAAGGTTCAAGGCTTCTAAGCCACCTGATGTAATGACAATGTCATCTGCATCAGTTGGAATACCCTGCATACAATAGCGTTGCGCGATGAGTTTTCGAAGGGTTAAATTCCCAGGCGGTAGGTTGCTGGTCTGATCATAACTATGCCGATTACGTGAAAGTTGCCCCATGATCTGAATCAATTTGGGCGGATAGAGTAACTGGCTATCTGGAAATGCAGAGCCTAGTGGGCTGACTTGTTTGGATTGAATCGACTTGAGGTATTTAAACACCAATGAGTTGATTTCAATTTTTGGATTTAAGGACACCACCGAATAAGCTTGTGGAATCTGAATATTATTTTGCTCGGCCACAAAATAACCTGACTTTTCTTTGGAGTAAATCAGTCCTTGCGCTTCCAGTTCTTGGTAAGCGTTCATTACGGTAATTAAGCTAAACCCTGAGCGCTGCACTTGCTCACGTAAAGAAGGAAGTTTGCTGTGCGGCTGCCATGACCCGTTCTCAATGAGAAGTTTTAGCTGATGTGCCAATTGTTCTGATTTATACATAAAGTAAAGCGAATCCATCTTGATGGAACAGCTTTTTTGCAAGCTGTCCCATCTCTTTTTTAATAAGCAAACATCAATAACAGTCTAAATAAGCCTGCAATGATAGCGAGTGCAAAAAAACCAAGTAACCATAAGATTATAAACCATTGCGTTTGGCTTAAATGCAGAGATTTTATTTTCATGCAAAGCTGCTCCTTAGTGATAACCTGTATCTCCGACCCGTACTTTATCTCTGAATACCCAATACGACAGGATGGTATAGGCAATAATGATCGGGATCAGAATTACAGCGCCAACCAATGCAAATTTCTGACTAGAATGCGGTGCTGCTGCTTCCCAAATCGTGACGGATGGCGGAATGATATTCGGCCAGAGACTAATCACAAACCCAGTGAAGGCCAAGAACACGAGCGCCAAGGTATAGATAAAAGGTTTAAAGTCCTGACGTTGTTTACATGCCTTTAAAATCAGGAAGGTAAATAATAAGACCAAGATCGGTACTGGGCTAAAGTACAGTAGATTCGGTAAGGCAAACCAGCGTGCTGCAATTTCAGGATGGGTCAGTGGGGTATAGAGGCTGACTCCTGCAAAGACCACAAACAAAACGATGGTCAATTTAGGCATCAGCCCATACATTTGATCTCGAAGTTCATGGTCGGTTTTCATAATCAGCCAGCCACAACCGAGTGCCGCATACATGGCAACCACACCCAGTCCCGTAAATAAGGCAAAAGGAGTGAACCAATCCAAACCTGAACCTGAGAAAATCCCATTGGTGGTTTGGATGCCTTGAATATAAGCCCCTAAAATCACGCCTTGCATGAAGCTAGACAGAATTGAACCCCAGATAAAAGCTTGATCCCATAAATATTTGGTACGATTGGCTTTAAAGCGGAATTCAAAAGCAACCCCACGGAAGATCAGGGCAATTACCATCAGGGTAATCGGCATATACAAAGCAGACAGCACAGTTGAATAGACCAATGGAAAGGCTGCGAATAAACCTGCACCACCGAGCACCATCCACGTTTCATTGCCATCCCAGACCGGTGCCACGGTATTCATCATCACATCACGTTCTTCACGGCTTTTGATGAACGGAAATAAGATTCCGATTCCCAGATCAAAACCATCCAAAATGACATAGATCAATACGCCAAGCCCGATAATCCCAACCCAAATCAGAGATAAATCAATCATGGTGTTTCTCCTTGTTTGGGTCTTGTGCATCGATGTTTTCATCAACTGCACTTAAAGGACGCATTGGTGTTTTGAAGTGTCCGGGACCTGCTGGCTCAAGCTCAATCGCCTCAATAAACTCAGGTCCTTTTTTCAGCAGTTTCAACATGTAGTAAATCCCACTACCAAACACGATGGCATAGACCACAACGAAAATGATCAAACTGATGCCGACCTGATCAGCGGTCACAGCATGCGATAAACCATCTTTGGTGCGCATTACTCCATAAACGACCCAAGGTTGACGACCAACTTCGGTGGTGACCCAACCCGCAAGTAGCGCGACATAGCCCGTTGGACCCATGACAAAAGCGAATTTATGAAACCACGATGAACCATATAGTTTGCCTTTCTTACGTAGCCATAAGGCAATGAAAGAGAGCAATACCATTAACATGCCAAGCCCAACCATGACACGGAAACTCCAGAATACAATGGTGGCATTCGGACGATCTTCAGCAGCGAAATCTTTTAAACCTGTAACCTTACCTTGCATAGAGTGAGTCAAAATCAGACTACCAAGATGAGGGATGCCAATTTCATAGTGATTTTTTTCACTGTCCATATCGGGAATGGCAAATAACAGCAGCGGCATGGATTCATTATGATTGGTTTCCCAATGCCCTTCGATAGCGGCTAATTTTGCTGGCTGATGTTCCAAAGTGTTTAGGCCATGATTATCACCAATCACTACTTGCAAACATGAAGTGACCAGCACCATCCACAGACCCATCGAAAATGATTTCTTGATCAGTTCATCACGACGACCTTTGATCAGATGCCATGCTGCAGTACCCACCACCAGTAAGGAGGACACTAAAAAGGCAGCAGCTGCCATATGTGCAAAGCGATAAGGAAAGGATGGGTTGAACACAATTGCCCACCAGTCGGTAGGCACAATAATGCCATTTTCTATGGCAAAACCTTGTGGGGTTTGCATCCAACTATTGGAGGATAGAATCCAGAACATGGAAATACACGTTCCAATCGCAACCATAAGAGTGGCAAAGAAGTGGGCTTTAGGACTGACTCGTCCCCAACCAAATAGCATGATGCCCAAGAAGCCCGCTTCCAAGAAGAAAGCGCTGAGCACTTCATAAGTCAGTAAGGGACCTGTAACACTTCCTGCCACACGGGAGAATTCACTCCAGTTGGTACCAAACTGGTAGCTCATCACCACGCCCGATACGACCCCCATTCCAAAGGCAACGGCAAAGATTTTGATCCAGAATTTGAATAGATCTTTGTAAATTGGATTTTGAGTACGTAGCCATTTCCATTCCAGCATGGCAAGGAAACAGGCGAGACCAATCGAGGTGGCGGGAAAGATAATGTGAAATGAAACAGTAAATGCAAACTGTATTCGGGCTAATTCTAAAGCAGTGAGACCGAGATCCATATATCCTCTCCTATAACAGACTTTAAGCAGTCGCTAGGAAAATGTGAAAGAGCGGACTTAAATCTTTGAAAATAAGCAGAACCTGAAAAAGCGTTGGTTGAGGTATTTAAAAAGTCATTTAAGTTTTATTCATCATCCAATTTTCTGCTGTATATGAGTAGGTACAATTTCTTCTTGTTTTTTTATAACAGATGAGTGTTGGTTTGATGATCTGTTATATTTTTTTAGCAAAACTCTGTAGCTACTCAGATGTTTGTATCTCATTCAAAATAGCATCAAGCAACGATGCAGTGTGTTAAATATTGATCAAGCATTGTAAGTCGTTTGAATGACTATAATTCTGACTGAATGGCCTAAGACTATGTTTATCACCAAAGAACTTAATGCGATGATTCAGCTTTTTCAAGCCAATGTCCCTTCGCAAGCAGTACAACAACAGCTAAGTCTGGAATATGTCAATCTTGAAGCAACTTTGTTGAGAGGCAAGGTGTTGAGAGACTTTTCTAAAGAAAAGGTTGCTTATATTGCTCAAGCTGAAATTGTGGAAAATGACAATAATCTCGCCTATTTATTTGCACCATTTATTATTGCCAATTTAAATCAACCCGTGATTTATACCACGCCTGCTACACCCGCAGTGCTGAATATTTTGAATCAATATTATCAAGCCGAGAAAAGTGTCAATCTGAAAATCGAAGATGTGATTCATAGTCTTAAGCTTTATATTGATCTGGTCGATGACCCAAAGACTGAGGTCGATTTTCTGTTTCGTTGTCTGGTCAAGGCGCTGTGCCGGACAGATGTATTTCATATCTTCTTGGTTACGCATTTATCGATAGATCAGCAACAGGTTCAGATCTTAGCAGATTATTTTGATGTCAAAATTGATGTGATTCATGCTGATCGCACTGCAAGCATGCTGAGTGATGAGTTGATTAATACACGAAAATTGCTATTTAAAAATAAAGATGAATTACACAAAACACTGTGCACGTTGTTTTCAAATTTAAACGCCAAACTGATTGCACAAATTGGTCAATTTAGTTCAGCCCAAGCGGCGCATTTAATCGAAGATATGTTCTATTCGGAACATATTTTTGAAAAGCTATCGGTCTATGCCGAATACATGCAAACCCGTATTCAGAATGGCGCTAGTTTTAAGGCTTTATCCACGATGTAAATCTTTTTGAATTGAATTTTAGTCTTTGAGTAGGAGTCGAGCAGATGTCTCAAGAGCAATCAAAATTTCCATATCTTGCTGTTGGAATCAGTATTTTATTGGGTTGTTTATTTTTGGTCTTTTTCTTTCTGGCTGTGAGCAATCAACCCGATTATATGCCATCACAACAGAAGCAGAATGCAGCGCAAGTTCAACCGTCCACAACTGTAAATAAATAACCGATTGGGCTAAGAAAATAGCATGATACCGCTTATCTCTCTTACTGGTGATTCGAGCACTCGCCAGTAAGCTTTTTTGTGTTAAAACGCATCATACTTTAAGTGATAAACATAAAATCAGTATGTCGTTTCCACAGCGTTCAAATCTAAATTTTTTCTCTTGTGCGATTATGTCGTGAAATGGTCAATAGTGTCGTTATATGAAGTTCTAAAAAAGAACTTAATTGATTAGTCTTTTCTCAACTGCTTTCTGAAAGCTATACAGTTCTCAGAGACACGGTAGTCGGCCTGTATTCGGTTGAATGAGATTTAGAGCAAGGAAAATACGATTAATCTACTTTTATGGGTAAGCACATATGAATCATGTCTTAGATGAAACTCCCACAAATCTAAATTATCAATTGGGAAATAAACAATTTCGTCTTCTCAGAATCATCAGCATTATTTCCCTGCTATTTATGCTGTGGCACGATCTGGATCATTTGCGTGTTGTGATGCATCGAAGCTATTCCATTGTACCTCAACAATTTGTGACGGTTTTTATCGCCTATGTACCAGCCATAGCAGCTTTTTATATGGCATATAAAAGAAGTGCGTATGCAGCATTGACTGGATTGATTGCGGGCATTCTGTTATTGATGGGGTTTTTTCTACTGCATATTATCGGAACCAGTGCAATTAGTCCTATTTTTGACTCATTTTTAGGCGCGTGGAAAGTTCCTTTTGCTGCATTGCATTCTGATTTGTTTTCTTGGTTGAACTTGATTGCCAATATGGTGTGGAGTGTGGTGATGATCATGCTGTCCTTCCATTTCCTCGCTGCTCAACTTACTGGACGTTTGAAAGTCTAAGTTGTTTAAAAAAGACTTTAAATTATGGATGCGGCACAGCCTCTCGATCAGATCCGTATCCAAATTTAATCACCATCTTTGCAGCGTGAGAACTGTGGTTCTAATATCCCTACAGTGAATTTTAGAAACTTTAATATTTTTAAGGTATTGAAAATTATAAAAATTTACAATATGTCGTGAAATGGTCATTTATGTCGTGAAATGAAGTTTTCCCTACAAAATTAACTGATTAAGCTTGCGCAGATAAATAATCATTATTCATGTGTTTCATTTATCAAAACCACCAATTTTTGGTGATGATCAAAACATTTGCTTATTTAATTTGAGGGAAATAAACATGTATAAAAAATATATTCAACATTTTTCACAGGTCGGGTTGTTATCGATCGTCAGTTTTAATGCTTTCGGCGCTGATCATTCAGCTTCATTTGTAAAATTAGAATTTACGGTCACCAAACCTTTTTTGTTTTTTTCACAAACTTCTGGAAATACTTGTGGTGGAGTGCTGATTCGTGATGATGTGGTTTTAACTGCGGCGCATTGTACTGGGGCTGTTTGGGGGGATAGTGCGAATCAGAATTATAGTTTGGGGGGAGTCATTCGTTATGGTTCAAGTTTTTTATCTCAAGCACAGGCTTTTTCATTTAAAAAAGATGAAGGGTGGATTGAAATCCCCGATGTTGATATGGCACTGATTCGGCTCTCAAAACCGATTGATCAGAACAGTGGAGCCACAATCGCAAAAATACCGACTGCTTGTACTCTAGTGGAAGCAAAGCAGAATATTGGTCGGGGGGATATCACGGCGTATTTAGGGCGAAGTAGTACAGGCTCAGCCTTGGCTGCGAATTTGTATGGTACTTCCTATGTGAATATTCGCGATGTGGGCGGTTCTCCACTAGCGCGCGGTGTATATTACAAAGCGACTGCTTCTATGAATGCCGGTGATTCAGGTGGACCATGGCTCGCGGATGATCATACCCTCATCGGGATTAATAACGGAATTGCGGGCACAGATAAATATGGTGCGGTAATTTGCCAATATAGCCAGCAGATCAATGAGGTATTAAAAAAGTGGTCGACTACGGCTACTCCAGTTGCGGTAAATCCACCAGTTGTAACCGTGCCAGCCGAACCAGCTGTTGTATCTCCAGTCATCACACCAGTACCCACCCAACCACCTATCGTGGCGCCCCAACCTGTGGTAGAACCACAACCAAAGGATAATCCCGTGCTCAGCTTTTTTAAATGGCTGGCCGCTTTGTTTGGATTTTAGTCGCTTATTTGGATAGCTGATGAATTCAGCTTTCCTGAAAAAGAACATTCTATTTATGATAGGGTGTTCTTTTCGCTGCATCGATAAACAGGAAAGTAGCTCAGTTGGAAGCTGATAAAAAGCGATGTGACGTAAAAAAAAAGTAGATGTTCTAACAAACTGAGAATAGAAAAGAATCATAATTCATGTTAATCCTATTTGTAGCAAATGTTAAAAAATAGCTCAGATGAGGGCAACATGATGGATAACTCAGAACAAACCATACATAAGCAAGAAAATACCAGTTTTGCAAGAATTGAACCCTATAACCAACCGGCGGGTGGTTGGGGCGCATTACTCAGTGTTGCCCGCAACCTTAAAAGGCAAGATATCTTAAAAAAAGGCTCAATTACTTTACTGAATATCAATCAACCGACAGGCTTTGATTGTCCAGGTTGTGCTTGGCCAGAGAAAAAAGATGCGCATGCCTTTAATTTTTGTGAAAATGGTGCCAAAGCTGTAGCCTTTGAAGCAACCAGTAAGACAGTCACTCCAGAATTCTTTGCGCAGCATACCGTGAGTTGGCTGGCTGAGCAGAATGATTTCTATCTAGAAGATCTCGGTCGTTTAACTGACCCGATGCGTTATGACCCTGTGTCAGATAAATATGTGCCAATTTCTTGGGATGAAGCTTTTCAACTGATTGCTCAGCATTTGCAAGCCCTTGACCATCCTGACCAAGCGGCTTTTTATACCTCTGGTCGTGCCAGTAACGAAGCGGCATTTCTGTATCAACTTTTTGTTCGCAGCTTTGGAACCAATAATTTCCCTGACTGTTCCAATATGTGTCATGAAACCACCAGTGTCGGTTTAAAAGATGCGATTGGTTTGGGTAAGGGCACCGTGATTCTGGATGATTTTGATCAGGCCGATGCTATTTTTAGCTTTGGGCATAATCCGGGCACCAACCACCCACGAATGTTGGCAACCTTAAGAGAGGTTTCGCGTCGTGGTGGTAATATTGTTGCGATTAATCCCATCAAAGAGCGTGGGCTCGAGCGTTTCCAAGATCCGCAAGCACCATTGGAAATGATGACCAATGGCAGTACTCCCATCAGCCGTTATTACTTCCAACCCAAAATTGGGGGTGACTATGCGCTGATGTTCGGGGTAATGAAGCATTTATTGGAATGGGATAAAAAAGCGCTTGCCAAAGGCAAGCCGAGCATTTTTGATCGTAGCTTTATTGAAATGAATACCATCGGTTTTGATGAGATGTTGGCTGAAATTGATGGTACAGCATGGTCAGACATTCATAAGCATACGGGACTTTCACCTGAGCATCTAGAATCAATTGCCAAGATGTATCTGGATGCGAAAACGGCTATTTTCTGTTGGGGTATGGGAATTACCCAACACCGTCACGGAACAGCCAATATTCACATGCTGGCAAACTTGATGCTGGCACGAGGACATATTGGTCGTCCAGGAGCAGGGCTATGTCCAGTGAGGGGGCATAGTAATGTACAGGGCGATCGGACCATGGGCATTAATGAAAATCCAAGTGATGCTTTGCTGGACAGTATTGATCGTGTATTCGGAATTAAATCGCCACGTAAACATGGTTTTGGGGTCGTCGATACCATTAAGGCGATGTATGAAGGCGAGGTCAAAGTCTTTATTGGTTTGGGTGGAAACTTTGCGGTTGCCACACCAGATACACCATATACCCAAGAAGCATTACGTCGTTGTGATTTAACGGTCAACATTACCACCAAGCTGAATCGTAGCCATTTGGTCTGTGGAAAGACCGCATTGATGCTACCTTGCCTAGGACGTACTGAAGTGGATCTGCAACTTCATGGTCCTCAAGCAATTTCGGTGGAAGACTCGATGTCGAATGTACATCTTTCAGCAGGACGTAATCCTCCGATTTCAGAAAATATCTTATCTGAACCTGATATTGTGGCGCGTATGGCAGAAGCCGCTTTACCTGAGAGTAAGGTGAAATGGCGTTGGTATATTGAAAGTTATGACCGCATTCGAGATTCGATTGCCGATGTCTTTGATGAATTCCATGATTTCAATCAACGCGTCTATCAACCAAGTGGTTTTCATTTAGAGCATCCAGCCAATCAGCATGTGTGGCATACACCTAGTGGCAAGGCCCAGTTTTTGATTACTCCTTTGAAAGAAGTCTACGAAGACGAAGAAAATCAATATGCTGCGGCTTATACCGAGCAGCAGGTTTATACTTTGATGACCACGCGTTCGCATGACCAGTACAACACCACTTTATATGGTCTAGATGATCGTTATCGTGGGGTATTCGGACAGCGCCGTGTGCTGTTTATGAATCAAGCAGATATTGATGCAGCAGGTTTTGAAGCGGACCAATGGGTCGATATCGAAAGTGTGTTCTCGGATGGTGTAAAACGAATCGTGCATAGTTTCCGTATTGTGCCGTATAACATTCCGCAAGGCAGTCTAGCTGCTTATTATCCAGAAACTAATCCCTTGGTAGCTTTGGGTAGCCATGATAAATACGCAAAAATTCCAGCGTCGAAGAGCATTCCTGTGATTCTACATGCGGGTAATGCACCCGCGCATTTCAATCTGAATGTGGAAGTTGATCCTGAGCATGCCAATGAACGCGTCAGTAGCACATAGCTGCTTGGAATCTATTTTTCAAACCAGTGATGCGAATGAGGTACGTGTTGGACACAGAAACCAGAGGATATGAAGCGGTGCAAGTGCATCGTTTTCATCGAGATATTTCTGCAAATGAAATGGATTATATTGTACAGGAATATCCTGTTGCACTAATTTATAATGGGATTTCTCATGCGGTGATGATGGCAACACCAGCAGATATTGAAGTATTTGCCAAAGGTTTCAGTTTATCCGAAGGGATTCTGCATAGCTTAAGTGAACTGTATTCACTCGATATTCGTCAAAATGAGTTGGGGGTGGAAGTGGATATGACTATTTCATCCCGTGCATTTATGGCTTTAAAAGAACATCGACGAATGATGGTCGGACGAACAGGCTGTGGTTTATGCGGTATTGAAAGTTTAAAACAACTTTATACAAATCTACCTTTAATAAGCACCCAACTTTCTTCAAGCTGGTTAAACCAAATTCCAAATGCAATTGCACAGCTTAAAGTCAGACAAAAAATCACTGAGCTAACGGGAGGTGCACATGCGGCAGCATGGGTGGTGAAAGGGCAAATCGTGGCTTTATTTGAAGATGTTGGTCGGCATAATGCTTTAGATAAATTATTGGGTTATCTTGCCGAACAAAAGTTTAATGTTGCTGATGGTTTTGTAGTCATGACCAGTCGAGCCAGCTATGAACTGATTCGTAAGTGTGCACAATCCAATATTGCTTTACTGGCGACCATTTCTGCACCGACCAGTATGGCGATTGAGATGGCAAAACAATTGAATCTCACATTAGCCAGTTTTTGCCGTGGTGAGAGCTTTGTTTTATATACTGAATAATGGTAAAAATTTGTGATTTGTCTGATCTCTAATGCATTGATTTGTGTAGGATATGAGCATTAAGTTTTTTTATTCCCAAATATTATGAATACACCTTTAAGACCTCAGCCTGTGATCAATAATCTTTCAGGTGAAAATGCATTATTTATCGTGCTTGGAATCAATACCAATCCTGATCATTCTGGAATGATTGATTTTCTCGCTAATTTTTCTGCATTGGTACGCAGTCTGACCAACCGTTTTCCTCAAGGTAACTTTAGTGCGTCTGTCGGCATTGGTTCCAATGCTTGGGATTTACTTTTTCCAGAAACGAATAAACCAAAAGAGCTTGCACCGTTTCAGGAAATTAAAGGGCCTAGACATACGGCTGTTGCAACAGCGGGAGATTTGTTCTTCCATATTCGTGCCAACCAAATGGCAATCTGCTATGAACTGGCAGCAATTCTGCATGAACAACTTAAAGACGATACCTATTCGATCAGTGAAACCAAAGGTTTCCGATACTTTGATGGTCGTGCGATTATTGGCTTTGTGGACGGGACTGAAAATCCTGAACACGAAATTGCCAAAGAGATTGCCTATGTCGGTGAAGAAGATGCTGAGTTTGTTGGCGGAAGTTATGTGTTTATTCAAAAGTATCTACATAACATGGAGATGTGGAAAGGTTTAACTACTGAAGAACAAGAAAAAGTCATTGGTCGAAAGAAATATGATGATGTTGAACTTGGCGATGATGTGAAACCGCAAAGTGCACATAATGTGGCAAGTAAGGCGCATGATGCTGACGGCAATGAGCTCAAAATCTTAAGAGCCAATATGCCATTTTCCAACCCAACAGAAGGAGAGTACGGCACTTTCTTTATTGGCTATTCGCGTTCTTTTAATATCACCAAAACCATGCTTGAGAATATGTTCCTTGGTAAGGAAACGGGACATGTTGATCGCTTACTGGATTTTAGTACCGCCGTTTCAGGCAGTTTATTCTTTGTGCCCACCTTTGATTTTCTCGAAGATTTAGGCGAATAAGTTTAATCCGCTGAAATAAATCAACTTATTTCAGCGGTCAATGCTTATTGGCTTATCAGATATTGTTGTAACTGTTCACGGAATTGATCTGGAATACGACCAGATTTCTGTGTGCTAAAATCAAAATACACCTGAACAGCCTTTCCACGAGCCACGCAGTGATCATTTTGCCAAGCTTCATGTGCGACAATAAATGAAGAATTGCCGATATGCTCAATCCACGTTTTGATTTCAATATCAGCACCGTAATAGATCTGCGCTACAAAATCGACCTCAACACGCGCCAAAATCAAAGGCAGATTTTTGATTTCCATACTCGGATTAAACAGACGAAAAACGGGTTCGCGTGCGGTTTCAAACCAACCTGTAATCACGGTATTGTTAATATGCCCAAAGGCATCTGTTTCATAGAATCTTGGGGTAATCGAAAGTGTGAACATAGTGAAGTAATTATTTTCTCATTTAAACCCATCTACTATAAAGGCTGACGCTTGCATACGTCAGCCCTGATAACAGACTTAGGCGACTACTTTAATCACTTTACTTTCGATACGGTAATCTTTCAGATTCACATGGTGCAGTTTGTGCTTAATTACAAAGCCAAATTCAGGCCAGATGATATGATTACGACCCGCATCATCTAAATAATAGCTCTTACAGATATCAGCTCTGACGGGCATTTTCGCCAAACGTTTATCGATGCGGACATTAAATTGTTTTTGCACGGCTTCTTTCACTTCAATGTAGTCGATACGTCGTTGTTGCATGAGTTTAATAGCTTTTGAAATATAGACGGACTGTTGTTCTGCCGTCCACATCACTGAGCCGACTGTATTTTGCGAATTAGGACCGAGCATCATAAACATATTGGGAAAACCATAAATCGACATCCCCATATAGGCGCGTGGTTGACGTTGCCATGTATCACTCAGGCTCCGCCCATTAGCCCCTTTAATTATTTTATATATGGCAGGCTCAGCGACCGCATAACCTGTACCAAAAATAATAGTATCTACTTTGATTTCTTTACCATCTTCACCGACAACACCATGTTCAGTGATATGTGACAGACCTTGAAAAAGCACAGATACATTGGGTTTCACCAGCGCAGCATACCAATTATTTGAAAACATCGGGCGTTTGCATCCTAAGGTATGTGTAGGGGTAACTGCCTGACGCATTTCAGGATCTTTAATGCTGAGGTTGATATTGAGTTTACCCAGAGCATGCAGCTTTTCCATGATCTTGATGTTCATAAACACAGGGAGTGAGGGCTCTAAACTCCACAATGCTGCTTCACGAATGATTTTCTCTAACAATGGTGCTTTTTTGAAAACCGTTTTCACAATATTTGGTACAGCAAAATCAGGTTTAGGTAGTACCCAAGATGGGGTACGTTGAAAACTGTATAAATGCCCAACTTTTGGCTGAATTGCTGGTAAGAATTGAATTGCTGATGCACCGCTACCGATCACGGCAACACGTTTACCTGTTAAATCGTATTCGTGGTTCCATTTACCTGAATGGAACATGGTGCCTTTGAATTGCTCTTGTCCTGGAAAGCTAGGCATTTTGGCTTCGCCAATGAAGCCTGTAGCAGGAACAAAAAATTTTGCACTGTAGCTTTTACCAGCCGCTGTACTGATCATCCAGCGATTCAATCCTTTGTCCCATCGAGCTTCGGTCACTTCAGTGCCTAGCTGAATCTGGGGAACAATATTAAACTGATGTGCCACATCTTCTAAATATTGGCGAATTTCAGCCTGAGGGGCGTATGTGCGTGACCAATTAGGATTAGGTGCAAAGCCCAGCGAATACATTTCACTTGGAACATCACAAAACAGGCCTGGGTAATCATTCAGTGCCCATGTACCGCCAATACGGTTGGCCATATCCAGAATCACGACATTGTGAATGCCTTGCTCCTTTAACTTTATACAAGTACTCAGTCCAGAAGGTCCTGCACCAATAATCAATACATCAACTAGTTGAGTTGGTTTGGATGGTTTAACTGCTTTATTCATTGGAAAATCCTAGTATGAAATAGACATACACCTAAACAAAAAGGTTCAAGTTAGTACTTAGACGATGGTCTGTTGAAAATGCTCAAGCAGTAACTCAGCAACACGCTGCGGTTGCTCTGCCTGTAAGAAATGCCCACAGTTAGGTAAATACAAGCGATTCAAGCCTTTAGGAAAATGCCTGGATTGAGCCAAAGCGCGATGTAATTGAATACTCATGCAGCCATCATCCAATCCAGCCAAAGCCAATGTTGGAAGCTGGATTGGACGGAGTAGATCTCGGTTGGCTTTTAAGTTGATAGGATGATGAACTGCAAATAAGCTACGGTAGTAACGTGTGGCTGCCCATGCGATTTGCGGATGGCTAAAAGCCTCACGCGTGGCTGCAAAATCTGCTTGTGTAAATTGCCATGTGGGTGACCATTTTTTCCAGATTTTCGCAACAAACTCAGCTTGATTTTGCGATAGCAATGTTTTGGCAAAATGTGATTGCATCAGCAACATATAAGAAGATAAATAGAGTTGTTTCGGAAAATATTTTAAATTGATTAAAATATTCTTCATGGCAGGAATCGGAGGAACTGCCAGTAAACTCATACTATAGAGTGATGCCGAATATTGATTGGCATAGCTCATGGCGATAGCTGCCCCCCAATCGTGTCCCACCAGATGAAATTTTTGAGCACCGAGCATTTCTAACCAAGCTTTTAAGTCAACAGTCGCAGATGCCAAGCCATAGTGAGCATTGCTGCTTACCGAATCGAGTGTATAACCCCGTAACCAAGGGATGAGAACTTGATAGCCTGCATCGACAAGAATAGGGTAAAGCTTGTCCCAGCAATGCGGTGTATCTGGAAAGCCATGTAGCAACACCACTAGAGGATGAGCAGGGTGACCATACAGATTGGCATGCAAGCTTAATCCGTCACGTTTCAGAAGGAGTTGATCACTTTTCATAACGGCCTCAGCGATTCATTTTGGCTGCAAGCGCTTGAGCATAGGCTTCGGCAGCTTGTTTAGCAGCAGGGGAATTCGCGATATAAGCCAGCGCCTTTTTCACATCACCATCATGTTCTGGATGATAGTTAAATTTACTCCACCCTTTCAGTGCGGTCAGAATCATCACTAGATCGGGGAGGCTTTTTTTCTGCTTTGCGGTTTGCTGAAACTCCCAAATCAACGCCAATGGATTCTTGCGGGAAATTCGATTTGCTTCAGGGGTATTGTCTAACTTACACAGATACACAGATGCACCTAACCAGAACCCGACCATTGCAATAAAGGCGAAGCTCATACTGAGTTGACGACCTAAATAGCCTTTGAGATGATCACCAGCCAGTGCACGATAAGCATCATAACCAACAGTACGATGTTCAACTTCTTCGGCACCATGCCAACGTACAATATCCAGCATCGCAGGGTCGGCATGTTCCAGACCTTCAGCATCTAGCACCCAAGTGCCGAAGAAGCAAAAATAATGTTCTAAACCAGCAATGATGCCCATACGAAAGGCAAGCCACTGTTTCGAATATCGTTTAAAAGGTCCATAAATTCCAAAGGGAGTATCGCCCATAAAACCATCTTTAAACATCCACTCTAGAAAATGTTTAAAAGGTGTCGGATCTATACCATGGGTCTGGAAATAGATTTCAGCGCCCTTGTGTGCATTGGCATGGGCGGCTTCCTGAGCAATAAATCCACGGATATCGGCTTTCAGATTTTTGTCGTTGACATAAGGCAAGGTTTTATTGGCAAGACGACAGAACCAGTGCTCAACAGCAGGCAATAACACATGCATGCTATTGAGTACATGAGTCGCCAATACATCATCGGGAACCCAGTGGCGAGGGGTTTGGGAAAAATCAAAATGTACTTTACGGGCAACAATCTGATGATCAATAAACTTATTCATCGTTCGACTCCTGTCTGCTTGGCTCAGATTGAAATCGCTTCAATTTTTTTGATTAAGCTGCGGGACTGGATATAACCATTGGCAGCAAACCATTGCAGTGAATCTCGGACAGCAATCTCGACAGGAGTTTGTGGTAAACCCAATTCCTGTACCGCTTTGGCGCAATTAAAAGAGGTTCCTAATTGCCCAATTTTTGCTGCTGATGGTGTGACCAAAGGTGCTTTGTGGGTAATATGCTGGGTCACCCATAACGCGGCATGTCCTGCTAGTTGGGAGGAAACACCTTCAATCAGGTTGGGAATGGTTATTACAGGTCGCCAAATGCCCAACAAATGATGAACAGTTTTCGCCATGGCAACACCATCTAGATCTCTATTTCCCAGAATATAGGTTTCACCTGCTCTACCTTTTTCTGCAGCCAGCACATGGCCTTTGGCAACATCTCTAACATCAATCATATTGTTGATCGCAGCTGGCACAGCGAGCGCTGGCATCTGGGCAATTGTTAACAGTAATTTTCCTGTTGGCGTTGGCGCGATATCTTGGGGACCAATTGGGCCTGTTGGACAAACGATCACCACATCTAGACCGCCTGCTGCAAACTGTAAGGCGATTTGGTGTGCTTCAAATTTGGTCAATACATAAGCATCACCTGTTGCACCTAAAGCAAAAGGGCTTTGTTCTGTGGCCTGAATGCCTTTGGGTTGGCCTGCAAAACATGCACCTGTGCTGGTATAAACCACCCGTTTAATACCAGCTTTTTTCGCGGCATTGAGAACAATACGCGTGCCTTCAACATTGACCTTACGCATCAACTCTGGTTTTGGCAGCCATAAGGCGTAGATAGCAGCGGTATGAAAGACTAAATCACAGCCTTCAACAGCTTCATCCATTTTGATTGGGTCGGTAATATCGCCAGCAATCAGTTCAACATCCAGACCTTCAAGATTAGTTAGTTTTTCCTGAGGCAGATGTAATACTCGAACTTCATAATTTTCATTGAGCAGTGTTCGTACAATATGCGAACCAATAAAACCAGCACCACCCGTAACCAGAGCTTTCATATCTCACCAACTTCCTTCAATTAGTATCCAGAATCGAGCTGGATAAAAATGCGACAATTTTGTTGTTGGTACTATGCCGAATCACAGATATGTGTCATAGTTCTTGAAATGACAGTTTTGACCATTTTACGACATTCTGTATAAAACATTGATGAGATAACGATTGTGAATCCATCTTTACCCGGAACCTACGTCAGTCTGATGGCCGATGTGGTACAAAAATTAAATATTTCAGCAGAGAAATTACTGGAAGGCAGTGGCGTTGGCGTCGAGCAACTTTCAGAACCGTTTTGGTATTTAGATTTTGATATATTCAATAATTTATTGAATCGAGCGGTTGAACTCACCAACGAACCTGCGTTGGGCGTCTATCTCGGATTACAAATGACCGTGTCATGCCATGGCTCAGTTGGTCTGGCCGCCATGGTTTCACAAAATCTTGGTGAAGCACTGAATGTCATGGAGCAGTTTATTGGTCTGCGTTGTCCTGCATTAAAACCGCGTCTTGAAGTTGAAAATGGACTGGCTTCACTTTATTTAGACCAGCCGATGAAAAACTTTAAGATGGGGATTGTCGGCATGACCTTTCTGATGGTGGGTTTTGCACAGATGTCGAATGCCATCACTGGAAGTAAATTAAAGATTAAGGCCGAACTGAATTATGTTGAACCTGCATTTTTAGCGCAAGTTCAAGAGTTATTGCCTTGTGAGATCAGTTTTAATCAAGACAATAACCGACTGATTTTCTCTGAAAGTTATTTAGCACTTCCGCTGATTATGGCGGATCCTTTAGCTGCACGTTTGGCGCGAGAACAATGTAAACATGATTTGAATAAGTTGGTGGCTAAACGTGGTGAAAAACATCCACTCACGGCTTTGGTGCGTGAATTGCTTTTTGATGAAGTCGAGGGTTTTTTCAAAATGAAAGAGGTTGCAGATAAGCTACATTTGACTGAACGAACGTTACAGCGTCAATTGGCAAAAGAGGGCACCACTTTTCAGATGCTCATGGATCAAGTCCGAGAGCGATATGCCAAAAAATTACTGAATCATCATGAATATAGTATTTCCTCTATTTCAGAAAAATTAGGCTACTCTGATGTTACCCATTTTACCCGTGCATTCAAGCGTTGGGCAAATCAGACCCCGAAACAATATCGCAATTTACGCGAATCGATCTCTAGTTAACATCAGGCTGTTTATTTCAGACTAAAAAAGCGAGATAGCATAACTAGAGATCAAGTACAAAAAGTTGAAATTTACGCTGCTGGTTGAGTTAATCCTCCACCGAGCGCTTTATATAATTCGATCTGATTATTTAACTTGCTTTGTTCTAATATCAGTAAGGCTTGCTGTGCCGCATAAGCAGAACGTTGAGCATCCAAAACCGTCAGATAACTATCAATCCCCGCTCTAAATCGAGCTGTGGATAATCTATAAGTCGTATCCGTTGCTAAAACCAAACGGCGTTGTGCAGTTAAACGCTCATCAATATGGGCATGAGCGGCCAAAGCATCATTGACCTCGCGGAATGCAGATTGAATGGCTTTTTCATAATCTGCCAGCGCGAGCTGTTGTTCAGTTTCTGAAATTTTAATATGGGCTTTACGCGCCCCCCAATCAAAAATAGGCAGATCGATACTCGGCCCAACTGACCAAGAGAATCCCCCAAATTTAAATAAATCTTTAAGATCTGTCGATGCATAGCCAGCTGAACCCGTCAGGCTAATCGTAGGGAACATCCGTGCTTTCGCTGCGCCAATATTGGCGCCTGCGGCAAGAAGCTGGTATTCAGCAGCTTTTAGGTCGGGGCGGTTATTCAGTAAATCACTGCTTAAACCTGTAGCAAAGCCAGATTCTGCTGTAATACGCTGCACAGCTTGATTGGGCAAGAGTTGTGATGGAACAGTTTGTCCAGCAAGAAGATTTAGTAAATTTTGCGCCTGTGAGACTTGGGTTTTATAGGCAGCAACATCATTACGTGCCGTTTCAACTGAAATCTGTGCCTGACGTAGCGGAACTTCACTATCAATGCCAACATCAAAACGTTTTTTATTCAGATTATAAGAGTCGAGCTGTGCTTTTAAGGTCTGTTCAGCTAAGTTTAAATTGGCTTTTGCATAGGCATAATCTAACCAAGCTTGTGAGATTTGGCTAACTAAACTGATCTGCGTGGCTTCTCTTGCACTCTGGGTCGCAAAGTAATTATTTAAGGCCACATCTTTTAAGCTTTTGACTCGGCCCCAGAAATCCAGTTCGTAGGCGGTCAAACCCAAACCGACTTGAAAAGTTGAATAAGGATTATTCGGATTCACAGATGGATTGACTTGTCGAACAGCACTGCCATTTGCCCCAATAGTAGGCAACTGGTCATTTTTACTGATCTGATATTGCTGTTGTGCGCGCTGAATATTGAGTGTCGCAGTCCGTAAATCACGGTTGTTATTTAAGCTGATTTCAATCACTTGCAATAAACGTGCGTCGGCAAAGAATTGTTTATAACCCTGCGTTGCAATTGAGCTGCCTGTGTTTGCCAGTGCAAAATTTTCTGGAATATCCGATTTGATCGCAGGTTTTGGTGCCTGCAGATTCATACATGCCGTTAGGGCAATCGAAAGCGTAGAGACAAGCAGGCCACGAGATAAGACGGTCACTTTAGACATAGTCTTCTCCAAATAAGATGAGGACAAATACTAAGGAGGAGTCAGAGGAAACCCGTTGATTCCCTCTGCTCAATGTTATTTAAGATGGATTTTTGGGTTTCGGGGAAAACAGCTTTTCAACTGCACCCAAAACAAAAATAAAGAAGACGGGAACAAAGAAGATTGCCAGAATCGTCGCTGAAATCATGCCGCCAAATACACCTGTACCTAAGGCATGTTGGGTTTCTGAACTTGCCCCTGAAGCGATGACCAATGGAATCACACCACAAGTAAAGGCTAAGGAGGTCATCAGAATCGGGCGTAAACGCAGTTTTGCTGCCGCAACCGTGGCCTCGACTAAACTCATACCTTCTTCTTTCAGCATCTTGGCAAACTCAACAATCAGAATCGCATTTTTGGCCGATAAACCAATGATAGTAATCAGACCAATTTTAAAGAACACATCATTCATTAGACCTCTGGACATGATTGCCACAATTGCACCGAAAATACCGAGTGGCACCACCAGCATCACTGAAAGCGGAATAGCCCAGCTTTCATATAGTGCCGCCAAGACCAAGAATACGACGAGCATTGATAATGCCAACAGAAAGGCCATTTGCGATTCAGATTGCTTTTCCTGTAAGGAAATACCTGTCCATTCATAACCAATGCCTTTCGGTAATTTGGCAATCAGGTTTTCCATTTCACGCATGGCATCGCCAGATGAAGTATCGAAGTTCGGAATCCCTGCGATACTCAATGATGGACGGCCGTTATAGCGATTGTATTGTTGTGGTGCTTTACTCCATTGTGGTGTCACCACTTCAGACAGAGAAACCAGTTGCCCACTTGAACCTGCAACTTTCAGATTCAAAATATCTTTTAATTGCATACGTGATTTGGCATCGACCTGTACAATCACTTGTTGCATACGTCCTTGATTTGGGAAATCGTTGATATACATCGAACCCATTGAGGTTGAAATAATGTCAGAAACATCAGAGAACTTCACACCCAGAACATTCAATTTTGCACGGTCAATTTTTAAAGAAATATTGTCGCCTTGCGGTAAGCCTTCATTCCAGACCATATAGAACTTTTTGTTCTTGGCGGCCATTTCCATTAACTGGTCTTGTGCAGCTAAAAGTGCAGGCATACCCAAGTTGGCACGGTCTTGTAAGCGTAAACTAAAACCTGAAAAAGTCCCAAGTTCATCAATGGCAGGCGGTAAAACAGCCATTGTTGCACCTTCTTTACTGTGTGCCATCGTGGCATTGACAGCGTTGGTCATTTCAGTTGCTGTTGAAGTACGGTCTTTAAAGTCAGTTAACGTGGTAAAGGCGACAGCCACGTTTTGACCTGCGCCACTAAAGCCCCAACCCATGATGGTCGTGTTACTTTTTACATTAGGATTGTCTTTTAAACTGCTTTCAAATTCATTGACTACACCTCGCGTTCTTTCAGCAGTAGCATCCGATGGTAGCTGGAAAGACGTCAGGAACCAGCCTTGGTCTTCTTCTGGCATAAATGCTGTAGGCCAATACTTCATACCTGCAAAGGTCAGGCCTGTAATCACCACAAAGATCACCATCATTGGAATGGTATGTTTAATCACTTTAAGCAGGATCAATTCATACTTTTTTGTGACCTTATCGAAACTGCGATCAAACCATGCAAAGAAGCCTTTTTTCTGATGATGACCATCAATCGGTTTGAGGATGGTGGCACATAGTGCAGGAGTTAAAATCAGAGCGAGTAGGGCTGAAAATAAAATCGACACCGACATGGTCAGGGTAAATTGCTGATAGATAATCCCGACCGAACCACTGGCAAAGGCCATTGGTAAGAACACCGCAGCAAGAACCAAGGTAATCCCGATAATTGGACTAGTAATCTCCTTCATGGCTTTGGAGGTGGCTTCTTTCGGAGAAAGTCCTTCGGTTGCCATGATTCGTTCCACATTTTCGACCACCACAATCGCATCATCAACGATGATACCAATCGCAAGCACCATACCAAACATGGTTAGTACGTTAATCGAGAAACCTGCAAGTAGCATCACCGCAAATGTACCGAGTAGCGCAATCGGTGCAACAATGGCAGGAATCAGGGTATAACGAACATTATGTAAGAATAAATACATCACAATGAAAACCAGAACCATGGCTTCAAGTAAGGTATGAATCACTTTTTCAATCGAAATTTTGACAAAAGGTGCAGTGTCATAAGGAATACTGAAGTGCATGCCTTCAGGTAAATTCAGTTTTAATTCTTCAATCTTGGCTCTAACTCCTTCCGCAGTTTTCACTGCATTGGCACCCGGACTGAGCTGAATTGCTGCAGCAGTCGCTGGTTTACCATCTTCCAAAATCGCAAAGTTATAGGCCTGCGAACCGATTTCGACTTTGGCTACATCAGATAGTTTGATCACGCTACCGCTAGTTTTGCTTTTTAGGCTGATGTTTCTAAATTGCTCCACATTGCCCAATTGTCCTTGAGCAGATAGGGGAACAGTGATGAGTTGACCTTGTTCAGCAGGTAAGTCTCCAAGACGACCTGGGGCAATCTCAATGTTATTCTCACGGATGGCATTATTGACATCACTAATGGATAAGCCATACGACACCAATTTATTGGGGTCGACCCAAATGCGCATGGCTTTTTCAGCACCGAAGGATTGAACCTTACCCACACCTTCAACCCGTTTCAGTTCTTCAACCACATTACGAACCAGATAATCACTCAGATCGACTTCAGAATATTGACCATTGGGTGAATTGATTCCGACCAACATCAAGAAACCTGAAGATGATGCTTCGACCTGTAAACCTTGCTGGCGAACCACTTGCGGTAAACGAGCTTCAACAGCCTTGATCTTGTTTTGCACATCGACTTGTGCCATTTCAACATCAGTTCCTGGTTTAAAGGTCGCAGAAATTTCTGCTGTACCCGAAGTATCTGTAGTTGAGCTGTAATAGAGCAGATTTTTTACACCCGATAATTCTCTTTCAATAAGCGTGACGACGCTGTCATTGATGGTTTTCGCCGTCGCACCCGGATAAGTCGCGCTAATATTGACTTGTGGTGGTGCAACACTTGGAAAGCGGGCAATCGGTAGTTTGGGAATACTGAGTAACCCGAACAAGATAATGAAAATCGCAATCACCCATGCAAATACAGGGCGGCGAATGAAGAATTGTGACATCATCATTGAGCTCCTTGCGTTGCAGACGCTGTGCTATTGCTTGAAGCAGGTGCTTTCCACACGGCGAGTTCCAATTTTTGATTCGGCTGGATACGTTCAACCCCTTCAACCACGATCTTGTCGCCCGCTTTTAGACCTTTGTTGGCAATGTAGAACTGCTCATATTGTTGGCCCAATTCGATTGGACGAATATCTGCCGCACCTTTGGCATTAATCACATAAACTTGTGGCTCGCCATTGATATTGCGCTGAATCGCTTGGGCAGGAACGAGCAAGGCTTGAGGCACTGAAGCACGGTCGATATTGACACGAACATACATTCCTGGAAGAAGTTTACGTTCTGGATTTTGCACTTCAATTCGAATAGTGACATCGCCCGTTTCAGGATCAACATTGATGTCTTCAAATAACATTTTTGCGCTGACGTTATAAGGATGGCCATGACTATTTGAAATACGCACGGTCTTTTCATTATTTGCTGATAATTCACCGCTTTGTAATGCAGCCTGTAGACGTTCATATTCGCTAATTGATTGTTTTACATCGACATAGACTTTATCAATCTGCTGAACCGTTGACATGGTATTGGCATCACCTTGGTTGACCAATGCACCTTCTGTCACAAAAGACTGCCCGATACGGCCTGAAATCGGTGCGCGTACCGTGGCATATTGCAAGTTCAGGTTCTGACGCTTGAGCAGGGCCTTCATTTGTGCAACATCAGCCAAAGCTTGACGATATTCGGCTTGCGCATTACTGACTTCTTGCTTACTGATTGCATTGCTTGGCAGTAATTGTTCATAACGCTCTAACTGAACTTTTAAACGAACGACTTCTGCTTCAGCTTTGTGCAGAGAAGCTTGATTACTGTTCACGTCAGCTTGGAAGGTCTCCGAATTAATTTTATAAAGGGCTTGTCCAGCTTTTACCTCACTACCTTGGGTAAACAGGACTTTTTCAATAATGCCACCGACTTGTGGGCGAATTTCAGCGGTCCGAAATGCTTGAACGCGTGCAGGCAGGTTCTCGCTAAAATTCACTGATTGCGGTTGAATATTTAAAACGCTCACTTTCGCAGGAGGGGTTTCTGCTGGCTTTGCCTCCTCAGAACCACAGCCTTGTAGCGCAAGTCCGATCGATAAAAATAATGGAAGTAATAGATGCTTTTGCATTCTGTCCATGCCTTGGGAGTTTTTGATGCTGACATTATTTTTCAGGAGTGTGTAACGATCATCTTTGAAATGTGGAAAAAGTGTGGAGATCAATAGATAAATCGGCGTATCATCAAGTTTGATTGAACTTTTGTGCTGATTTATTCATGTTTGACGTCTCATTTTCTTTTGATTGCCGTGATAAACAGATCCTCGTTGTAGAAGATGAATACGAGATTGGCGATATTATTGAGCACTATTTAAAACGTGAGGGCATGCGGGTGCTTCGTGCCATGAATGGTAAGCAGGCCATAGAAATTCATACGGCACAATCGGTAGACTTAATCCTACTTGATATCAAACTTCCAGAACTGAATGGTTGGGAGGTGCTGAGTAAAATCCGTCAAAAAGCGCAAACGCCTGTGATTATGTTGACGGCACTGGATCAGGATATTGATAAGGTGATGGCATTACGAATTGGTGCCGACGACTTTGTGGTGAAACCGTTTAATCCGAATGAGGTGGTGGCTCGGGTACAAGCCGTTCTGAGAAGGGCCCAGCAAAACAATCAAGCGATGAACAAGAATCTCGTTTATAAAAACATCGAAATTAATATGGATATTCATAGCGTATATGTTCATCAGCAAGATCGAAAAATCATGCTGAATCTAACACTGACTGAGTATAAAATTTTACTTTTAATGATCGACCATCCACACAAAGTCTTTACCCGAAGCGAATTGATGAATCACTGCCTACCTGATAGTGATGCCTTGGAGCGTACGGTGGATAGCCATGTCAGTAAGCTCAGAAAAAAACTGGAAGAGCATGGTCTACAACATATGCTAATCAATGTCCGTGGGGTGGGTTATCGCTTGGATCATCCTGTGCAATGAGCATATTTTGAAGGCTAATGACTTTAATTTAAGTGATCAGACTCTGTTTTCTGTAATCTGCGAGAGGCAAACAAGCGTTTTAATCCATTTTTGATTTTGGCCCAATATTCTTTACCTAATAGAGCAATCACGATCAACAGCAGAATTTCACCCCCAATCGCCATTGCTGTCATGATCAACGCTTTATGAGGAATGTCTAAGAATGGAATGATGGGAAAGGCAAGCCAGTAAGCGATGACAATGCTCAACAGAACGAAGCCAATTTTTTTACGTAAATTGAGTTTTGGATTAGACATTTGCTTCACATGAATAAAATTTTGATTCTGTTATTTTTGGAAAGATTTAAGGAGCTATGATCTCTAAAGTGTGGAAAAAGTGTGTAAATCACTAAAAAAATCAGCGTATCATGTGAAAAAGTTAGATCGATTGATTGGAAAAATCCAATGAAGAATAAGTCAGGTATTAGTAAACAGTTGTTTGTCGCATTAAGTATTGTGAACTTAAGCGTGACGCTTTTTTCTATTTTACTTGGTTATTTTATTTATAACTATGCCATTGATGTGGGTTGGATCACGTTAAGCTCCTTACAGGAAGATTGGACCGAATTTCACTTTGTCGACTGGATTTGGTTATCTACGGTGATTTTTTGTGGTGGTATCATTTCCATTATTATTGGGATGCATCTGGCCCAGCGTTTTATTAAGCCGATTAATTTCTTGGCGGACGCTGCGAAAAAAATCAGTCAGGGAGATCTTTCCGCACGTGCGGATGATAGCCAAATTCATTCCACTGAAATTGCAGAGTTAATGCATAATTTTAACCATATGGCGCAGCAACTGGAGAGTTCTGTTGAAAATGCACAAGTGTGGAATGCAGCAATCGCACATGAACTAAGAACCCCAATCACGATTTTGCAAGGCCGTTTACAAGGCGTTTTAGATGGGGTGTTTCAGCCTGATGAGGCACTATTTAAAAGCTTACTCAATCAGGTGGAGGGTTTATCCCATTTGGTCGAGGATTTGCGTACTTTGAGTTTGGTTGAAAATCAGCAGCTCAGATTAAATTATGAGTGGGTCGATCTAAAATCATTGACTGAAAAAGTAATCAAGCTATTTGAAGATCGCTTGGAAAAAGCCCAGATTGTCCCAGTATTCGATGTGATAGAGACCCCCATCCATTGTGACAGTCGAAGACTTGAACAGATTTTGATTGCCTTGATCGAAAATGCAATTCGCTATGCCAATGCGGGTAGATTAACAATTTCCTCAAAGCTAATCTCAGATCAATGGATTATACAAATTGCAGATGAAGGTCCTGGTATTGCAGAACAGTACCAACAAGACTTATTTAGCCCGTTCTTTAGATTGGAACAATCTAGAAATAAAGAATTGGGGGGGACTGGTCTCGGTTTAGCGGTTGTGCATGCGATTGTGGTTGCACATAAAGGTACAATTGAATATAGCAACCCAAATCATCATAGTGTGTTTTCGATCCATCTTCCTCTTCAGGCTTAATCTAGATGATTTATGCGATTATTATCGTATCATCGCTCTAATAAATATCAGCTTTGAATCAAAGCTGAGGTGTTGATTTACAACCACCCCCTCAACAGAATCATGCTGTTGCTGAAACATAGCTAAAATTAATATTTTTTAATTAATTGATATTCATAAATAAAAAATCTGGCATTCAATTTGTATTAACCACAGTGAAAGATGAATTGTGTTGAATAACAAATTTGGAGCTGAACATGAGTAGAAAAATTCGATTAGGTGCATTTATCCCAGCCACTGGGCAACACGTTGCTGCATGGCGACATCCTGAGTCTCAACCGAGCAAAGCAGTTGATTTTGACTTTATTAAAGAGCAAGTCCAACTGGCGGAAAAAGGCTTGTTTGATGCCTATTTCTTGGCTGATGGTTTAGCAGTTAATTTTGGACAAGCAGAAAAAAATGGCTATAGCGATAAAGTGGCGGGCTTTGAACCTGTTACTTTGTTTGCTGCTTTATCTACGGTGACCAAGCATATCGGTTTTATCGCCACGGCATCCACCACTTATGAGGAACCGTATTTATTGGCTCGTAAGTTTGCTTCGCTGGATCATCTTAGTCATGGTCGTGCGGGCTGGAATGTGGTGACTTCTGCTTCGGAAGCAGCTGCGGCCAATTTTGGTTATGAGCAACAGATTCCACATGCTGAGCGTTATGAGCGTGCACAGGAATATGTCGATTTGATTAAAAAACTGTGGGACAGCTGGGAAGATGATGCATTTATCCATGATAAGGCATCAGGTGTGTTTTATGACCCTGAGAAAGTACATAACCCAAATCACAAAGGTAAATACTATGCGGTGAAAGGTGCCTTGAATGTGCCTCGTGCACCCCAAGGTTATCCTGTGATTGTACAAGCGGGGCAGTCAGGGCCAGGACGTGATTTGGCTGCCCGTTATGCTGAAGTGATTTTTACAGCCAATCAAAAGCTGGAAGATGCACAAGAATTTTATCGTGATGTAAAAAGTCGTTTGGCCAAATATGGACGTTCAACCGATGAGCTTTTGATCTTGCCGGGGGTTTCTGCATTTGTGGGTCGTACTGAAGAAGAAGCGCGTGCCAAATACCAACAACTCACTGACTTGATTCATCCAGAAGCAGGGCTTGCCTTATTGAGTGGTTTAAGCGGAGGCTTTGATTTTTCAGGCTATGATCTGGATGGCCCATTCCCAGAATTGAGTGAAGGCCAAGGTATGGTGAGTCGTCCTGCTTTAATTGCAGACATTGCCAAGAAAAACAATTTCAGTATCCGTCAGCTATATGAATGGGTGGCGGGTGCACGTGGACATTGGCAACTGATTGGTACCCCTGAGCAGATTGTCGATCAATTACAACAATGGTTTGAAAATGAAGCCGCGGATGGTTTCAATATTTTACCCCCAAGTACACCTGCGGGCTTAAATGATTTTGTCGAGTTGATTGTGCCTGAGCTACAACGTCGTGGTCTATTCCGTACTGAATATGAAGGCACGACTTTACGTGAAAACCTAGGCTTGGCACGTCCAGAAAATCAATATGTCATTGCTCGACAAGCTGAAAAAAACAAAGCCAGTTAAAATCATGTTAAAACTGAAGCATGAATCAAAGTAACAAGGGTGACTTTTAAGCGTCACTCTTGTGTCATCACAATTGAATTGAGTGAAAAATGCAATATAGAAAATTAGGTCAAACCGATATCGATGTCAGTGTCATCGCCCTAGGCACCATGACTTGGGGTGAACAGAATTCTGAATCCGAAGCGCATGAGCAGTTGGATTATGCAGTGGAGCGTGGGGTAAATCTGATTGATACCGCAGAAATGTATCCAGTTCCACCTAAGCCTGAAACACAAGGCTTAACTGAACAATATATTGGCACATGGTTAAAGCAGTCACAGAAACGAGAGCAGGTATTGATTGCAAGTAAAGTGGTAGGCCGTTCAGGGAAATTAACCCAAGCCTCGCATTTTCGTTCGGGTCAAACCAAGTTGGATCGAATCAATATTGAAACTGCGTTACATGATAGTCTGAAACGTTTACAGACGGACTATATTGATCTATATCAACTGCACTGGCCTGATCGTAGCACCAATCATTTCGGCGAATTGGGCTATACACATGTTGAAAATGAAGACACAGTTCCAATTTTAGAAACCTTGACCGTTATGTCTGATCTGATTCAAGCAGGTAAAATTCGCCATATTGGTCTATCCAATGAAACACCCTGGGGCGTGAGTCAGTTTTTAAAGTATTCCGAAACATTGGGCTTAGCGCGGGTCGTTTCTATCCAAAATCCATATAACTTATTGAACCGTAGTTTTGAAATTGGCAATGCCGAAATTGCGATCCGTGAGCAGGTAGGATTACTGGCTTATTCACCGTTGGCATTTGGTGCATTGACGGGTAAATATTTAGATGGTGCACAACCAGCAGGCGCACGTTTAACCCTTTGGGAACGCTTTGCTCGTTATAAAGGGCAAGCCTCTGAAGATGCGATTCGTCGTTATGTGGCATTGGCTAAACAATATGATTTAGATCCTGCCCAATTGGCTTTGGCCTATGTGAACAGTCGCCGTTTTGTCACCAGTAATATTATTGGAGCAACCAATTTAACCCAACTGAAAACCAATATTGAGAGTATTGACCTAAAGTTACCTGATGAGGTCATTCAGGGAATCGAGCAAATCCATCAAGCCCATCCTAATCCCGCACCTTAAGGTATAGATCATCTCCTACAATTTAATTTTCATTTTGTTCAGGACAGTTGAGTCAATCCAACTGTCTTTTTTTATTGAGGGATTAAAATATTGCAACATGATCTCTATATCTAAAAATAAGAAATAAAAACATTTAAATATGATGTTTTTGGATAAGCAGGGTGTTGAATTTACAACACCTGATCAACAGAAAAATATGAGACTTATTTTTAAATATTGTTATAAAACAATTATTTATATTTTGGCATGACGCTTGCAAATACCATTGTATATGAATCATCAATTGATTTTGGCTAAGGCTTAGGAGTTCAGGGTAATGATATTGCGTTGTTGTATGGAAAGTTAATTTCTCTCTCATTTTCTAATTTATTTCGTTGGGATTTTTTTCGGTGTGATTGCTTATTCAGTCACACACAGGATTTTTTGACTCAAATTTTATGATTTTAGTTTTAGGGGTTTTATTGGTGAAAAAACATTATCTCTCTTTATCGATTGCTTTGAGCATGGCAACACTTTTGGGAAGCGGCACAGCTCAGGCAGCAGAAGATATTGATACCACATTAGCGCAATTACAGGCGCAATTGACCGCTCTACAGCAGCAGGTCAATGCATTAAAGCAAAAGAAGCAAGCTTCAACGGAGGCGAGCGAGACAGCACAACTTGCAGCTCAAGACGATGCATCGGCCGATGCTCAGGACGAAAATACGGAACATAGCTTTGCCACCCAAAGTGAGTTAGCGGGTTTCCGAAGTGATCTGGAAAACTACAAATATGATCAGTCTCGTCAATATGAGCGGACCTCGGTGAAGTCGACACGAGATGCGACTTTATATGGAACCGTTCAAGTTCGGGCACAGGCACAGAGTCAAGATACAGCTTCTGGCAATCCAGCACCAGTGACACCACGTCGTAATACTTTTGATGTACCAACTGCTTTATTTGGGGTCAGAGGAAATTTATACAAAGACTATAAGGAAGGGAAAAATCTCGATTACCAACTTTCTTTTAGTTATGGCAAACGTGTTGGGGCAGCAGGCAGTGCCAGTGACCTGAATCTGGCAGATGCTTTTTTACGCTATAACTTTACTTCAACCAATGGCGGACCAGAAGTTCCTCGGTTGAATGTAACCTTTGGTCAGCAACTGATTCCATTTGGTCTAGATCCACAATCCCCTGAGGATTTACGTCCAACGATTAATGTTGCTACAGGGCTTGCACAATTGGGCTTATTCAATCGCCAGACAGGTCTGATAGTTCGTGGTGATGTCAAACCATTTGTTGATTATTCATCAAACTATCGAGCACCGTTATTTGAATATGCACTCGGTGTGGTCAATGGCAATGGTACCAATAAAGTCGATGACAATGATAAGAAGGATTATATCGGACGGGTCGCATTTACCTTACCTGTTGATTATGCCAGTTGGTTCCGTGAGCTGAAATTTGGAGCCTCTTATCTCAAAGGCAGCAAGAATGTAATCGCGGGGACGAATGTCCTTGATGGTAATGGTCGCAATGATCGTCTGGGCTTCGATATTTACTATAACCATGCACCGTTTGGCGTGACTTATGAATATGTCAAAGGACTTAGTGATTATGCCACTGCGACAGGCTCAACCGCTGAAGTTAAGGCTGAAGGGCATACTGCAACCCTGTTTTATACCTTTGGTGATCAATTTTATAACAGTGTGAAATCGGTCGCCAAGTTTGATGATTTCTGGCCGAAATCGATTCAGAGCTTCTATCGCTATGATAGCTATAACCCAAATAAAGGCGCAGATGTGATCGGTATTGCAGGGCATGGACTTGGCAAAGTCGATATTCATACCTTGGGCCTAAATTTCTTCTTCGCGCAAACCACCAAATTCCAATTAGGACTGAATCGCTGGAGTTATGACCACGAGACAGCAGCGCAAAAAGACTTCTCCGAAGTGCAAGCGCAATTCCAATACACCTTTTAATTTTTGAATATGAGTAATGACACAATGAAACTTTTTACTAAACATTTATTGATTAGTGCAGCAGCAGGTGTGCTGGTTGCCACCAGTTTCTCGGTTTTTGCTGAAAGCAATCCCACTGAGATTCGACTAGGAGTGCCTGGTGCTGGAGTCGGTGGAAAACCAAAAGTAGGTGGAAGTGCTTATGCAAGCGCCAACTTACGTGGCATTTTGGAAAAAGAATTTGCCAAAGATGGCATTAAGGTGAAATGGTCATTTTTTCCAGGTGCAGGGCCTGCATTGAATGAAGCCTTAGCCAATAAAAAGGTCGATTTTGGTATTGGCCATGGTGATTTACCTTCAATTGTTGGACGCTCGACAGGATTGAAATCCAAGCTGCTGTTTGTGACAGGGCGCTTTGGTCCAGTTTATTTTGCAGTGCCATCTGATTCCAGTGCGAAAAGTCTAGCAGATTTAAAAGGTAAAACCATTTCTGTATTTAAGGGCACCAACCAACAGCTCATCCTTGGTCGTTTATTGCGTAAATATGGTTTCACTGAAAAAGATTTCCGTGTGATTAGTCAGGACTTTTATTCAGCTCAAACCTCACTGTCTACAGGTGATATTGATGGTTTAATCACCAGTCCTTGGACATTAGAAGCCCGTGGTGTGGCAAAACGAATTTTAGAAGTACGTAAAGACCCGAACCTGAATGGGCCATTGGTGGCGTGGGTCAGCGAAGACTTCGAGAAGAAATATCCACAAATTGTACAGCGTGTAGTGACCACATTTATTAAGGATAACGTGTGGAGCTCGGATGAAAAGAATCGTGATACACAGTACAAGTTATGGGCGCAAAGTGGCGTGCCTTATCTTGACTATAAAAAAGACTGGGATGATTACACGCTGAAAGATCGTAATTCACCATACTTTGATGATTATGCTGTGAACTCTTTGAAGAAATCAGTCCAGCAATCGATTGATTACAAACTGATTCGCCGTCCAGTGGATGTGGATTCCTGGATTGAACCGAAATATCTCAATACGGCAATTCAAGAACTGAAACTGGAAAATTTCTGGCCAAAATTTGATGTCAATGGCAACCGTAAAAAGTAATTCATAAATTCATCTCTGTACTGAGCTAAGGGCTGAAGCCTTTAGCCAGTTGGTTTATTTATTTAGCATGTTTAGGGATGCAGTTATGCGTCAGGAATCGGTTGCTCAGCTTGAATTGGGTCAATTGCGCTTTGTCTTCGGCTTTATTGGCTTGGCCTTATGTGCAGGTTTAGGGATTGGGATTGCAAAAATTGTAAGCTCTTTATATGCCGTACAGTTACAAGCCAATGAGTTTGAAATGGGCTTGATTGCTGCAGTACAGAGTCTTGGTATTTTACTTTTCGGATTGCCAATCGGACTTTTAGTACAACGGTATGGGCCAAAGAAAATGTTTGCGCTAGGAAGTTTTTGCGCGGCTGTGGTGTATGTCACCGTGCCATTTTATCCAACGGTTTGGTATCTGATTTTCGCTACATTTTTGGTTGGGTTATGCATGCCAATGCGGTTTGTTTCGCTCAACACGGTGTATATGCAGCATTTAAAAAGTATTGGTGCTGCTAAGGCGGGATGGTTTAGAGGCACACATATGATGGGTTTTTTTCTGGTTGGTCCTTTAATGGCAGTGAGCTTGGTAAATGGTTCTGGTTTCTCAGGCGCCTTTGGGTGGATCGCGGTTCTGTTTTTATTGCCCGTCTTGTTTGCACCTCTGGCTTTTGACAGAAACTCATCCAATAGCAACAGCACTCAGCAGCAGGAAGCTTTGAATATTAGCGTGATTGCCAAGCAGTTAGTTTTATTAAAGCAAGACCAGACTCTACGCCGTACCAGTTTAATTGAGATGGCCAGTAATGCAGTCATGGCCTACTACGGTTTCTTCATTATTGTGATTGCAATCAAAGACTACGGTTGGAGTGAAACCATTGCGGCCAGTTTAGTGACACTACAGGGAGCTGTCTTTGTCGTAGCCTTATTCACGACGGGAACTTTACTGGCACGATGGGGAATAAAACGCTTTTATCAAACCGGATTTGCTTTTGTTGCGGTGGCATCTGTGATGTTGGGTATACCTAAAATTTCCGTACTGTTGTGGGTGGGTGCTGTGATTCTGGGGCTGGGTCTCGCCATGCTGCATATTGTCAATTTCACCATGTTTGCCAATGTCGGTGAGCGCTTAGGCATGGCAAAAGTTTCGGGTTTGACTGCGATGGCGGGTCCTGCGGGTGCCTTGTTGGGCAGTATGGTCGGAGGCTGGCTGGGGCATTATTGGGGCTTACAGTCGATGTTCCTGATCGCAGCAGTGTTATTTGTTGGACTGATTGGCTTTGCTCAACAGCTCACCCAAGTTTTTATAGCGCCGCCCGTAGAAATTGAAATGTATTCAGAAATAGAGGGTCAATAAAATGAGTAGCATCGAAACTCCATTAGAAAATGAACACACTTGGCAGCGGATCAATTTAGGCCCTTATTTAAAACAGTTTGGGTTCTGGATTGCCCGTATTGTATTGGCATTGATTGTTCCTGCGATTGTATTGGCAATTTGGCAGTATGCGGTGCAGAAACAATGGTTAGCTGAGCAGATTTTGCCAAGTCCGGCCTTGGTTTGGCAAACCACCTTGGAACTAATCGATACGCATGAATTGCAAGACAATTTATGGATTAGCTTAAAACGGGTGGCTTGGAGTGTTTTAGTGGGCGGCAGTATCGGGTTGTTATTGGGTTTTCTCATCGGATTATCGCGTATTGCGCATCGATTTATTTATCCAACTTTTAATTTAATTGCGCAATTTCCAGTGATTGGCTGGATTCCATTGCTGATGATTTTCTTAGGCATCGATGAAAGCTTAAAAATTGCGGCGATTTCGCTTGCTGTATTTGTACCTGTGTTGGTTGCGACCTATCGCAGTGTATTGAATGTTCCAACACATTTATTGGAAGTCTCGAAAGTATATGCCTTTAGTACGGGTCAAACTTTTCGACGCGTCATTTTACCTTCTGCCTTACCGAATATTGTCAGTGGCTTACGTCAGGGCATTATGCAAGCGTGGTTGTCCCTAGTATTTGTCGAACTGTTAGCGAGTAGTGAAGGAATTGGTTATCTGATTGTGTGGGGACGACAACTGATTCAACCCGACATTATTTTTATGGCAGTGATCGTAATAGGCATTGTTGGCTTTGTCCTCGATCACATTTTGGGGTGGGTTGAACATGGGTTTAGCCATTGGCAACGTCGTGCATTTTAGGGGAGATAGGATATGTCGAATACTGAAAAATTGGATAGAACGAAGCAAGCATTCAATTTAACTCATCTGCAATTTTATGGCTTGGTGCTTCCAATTGCATTCATCTTGCTGTGGGCGATTGCTTCTCACTTAAATTGGGTCAATCCTAAACTCATTCCAGCACCTTTCGAAGTAGTCAAAATCGCTATTTATCAATTTCAGCAACAAGAGTTTTGGGTCGGTTTAGGTGCAAGTCTATTTCGTGATTTGGCTGGTTTTGTGATTGGAAGTGTATTGGCCATTATTTTCGGTATTGTGGTCGGTGTCTCCCGTTGGGCCAATTATTTATTTCTGCCAAGTTTTAATGTGCTGCGTCAGATTTCCTTGTTTGCATGGCTTCCGCTGATCACCACCTTCTTGGATTATGGCAATAGCGCAAAAATCTTATTTATCGTGCTTTCCGTTTTTTATCCCGTGGCCTTACATACCATTGATGGGGTCAGACAAATCCCGTTGCAACAATACGAAGTTGCCAAAGTTTATCAATTTAATGCTTGGCAAACGCTCAGCAAACTGATTTTACCTGCTGCTGCAACGCAAATCTTTTTGGGGTTACAACTCGGTTTGATTTTCGCTTGGGTGGCGACCATCGGGGCAGAGTTTCTGTTGGCAAATTATGGTGTTGGACTGGGCAATATCGTGATTCGAGGACGGGCTGCATTAGATGTTGGCTTGATTGTATTTGGCTTAATCATTATTGGTTTTATTGGTGTAGCGTGGAATTACTTCGCTAATTGGGCTGAGCGTCGTATTTTGCTTTGGCGACCTTAGGAGAACAAAAATGAAACAACAACAAAGTTTTGGACAGTATTTTAGAGGTCGCTTGAAAGGGCTAGGTCAGCTCAGCATCTTCAGTTTAATCGTGTTGGCTTTGGCCGCTTGTAGTAAGGACTCAGAAGTGCCTCCCAATCAGGTACATGAACTCCGCTACCAATCTTTAACCAGTGTAGTGTCATTGCCTGAGCTGGCTGAAGACTTGGGTTATTTAGGTGACTTAAAGCTGAAATATGTGGGGAGTGTGCAAGGTGGTCCTCAGGATTTACAGGCTTTGACCACGGGTGATGTAGATGTGGCAACTGCATTTGACGGTGCAATCATCAAATTAGCTGCTGCGGGCATCAAGATCAAAGCGGTGGTTGCCTCGTATGGGAGTGATGATAAAAGCTGGGTGGGCTATTACGTCCCGAATAATAGTCAGATTCATTCAGCGCGTGATTTGATCGGCAAAAAAGTGGCAGTAAACACTTTGGGTGCACATTATGAATTTGTTTTAAAAGACTATTTAGCTCGCCAAGGTTTAAGTAATGATGAAATCAATCAAGTTGAATTCGTAGTGTTGCCTCCCACCAATACCGAACAAGCTTTACGTGCTGGACAGGTGGATGCTGCTGCACTGGTTTCTATTTTCCAAGACAAGGCCTTGGAACGCGGTGGTCTAAGAAAACTGGTCTCGGATACTGATTTATATGGCAGTTTTACCGCAGGCAGTTATGTCTTTACCGAGAAGTTTATTCAACAACATCCAGAAGTGGTCAAGCAATTTGTCACAGGTGTGGCCAAAGCCGTGGAATGGACTAAGCAAACACCACGTGAGCAAGTCTTGGCACGCTTTAAAAGCATTATTGAAAAAAGAAAACGCAATGAAAGCGATGTATTGATGCAGTACTGGCGCAGCTATGGCGTGGTCAGCCAAGGTGGTTTGCTCAATGCTGCGCAATACCAACGTTGGATCGACCTATTTGTAAAAAGAGGCGAGTTCAAACCTAATCAGATTAACGCGGATAGCTTATTTACCAACCAGTTTAATCCCTACGCAAGTGAAAACAAAAATGTAGCTGACGGTCAGTACAGTAAGGAGCATAGCCAATGAGCACAAAATTAAAAATTGAAAATGTTTATAAGTCTTTTGCTGCCAAAAAAGTCAAAGGCGCAAAAGTCCAAGCAGAAGATTTTGTAGCGGTTGAAAATCTGTCTTTAGACGTGAAGGCGGGTGAGTTTGTTGCCATTGTTGGTCCGAGTGGATGCGGAAAATCAACATTGCTGGATCTTTTGGCTGGTTTGACGACTCCGACCACGGGTCAAATTCTGATTGATGGACAAGCCATTAAAAAACCGGGGTTGGATCGTGGCATTGTCTTTCAGCAATATGCACTGTTTCCATGGTTGACCGCGCTACAAAATATTGAGTTTGGTCTGGATGCCAAGGGGGTCAGTAAAGAACAGCGTTATCAAACCGCAAAGTATTTTTTAAATCTGGTCGGGTTGGCTGAATTTGAACATCATTATCCCAATGAGCTTTCAGGTGGCATGAAGCAGCGTGTTGCAATTGCCAGAAGTTTGGCCTATGACCCTGACATTTTATTGATGGATGAACCTTTTGCAGCACTGGATGCGCAGACCCGTGAAACCTTACAGGCTGAATTGGTAAAAATTTGGCAACAGACTCAGAAGACCATCATTTTTATTACCCATAGCATTGATGAAGCAATCTATTTGGGGCAGCGCATTGCCATTATGACCTCACGCCCTGGACGCATTAAGCAGGTGATTGAAGTGCCTGCTGCATTGCGAAGTGATCAGGAGGATGTGCGTTCCAGTCCCGAGTTTAACCAGTTGCGTCATCAAATCTGGAGCTTATTGCGCGAAGAAGTCTTGAAAGCACAAGCGCAAGAAAAACAAAAGCAACTGGTGGCTTAAGTCCAATATTCAATCATTAAACATTAGAGGTCATTATGTCGAGTTCAAAAGATACCTTAACCTTTCCAAAATCGATTCAGCAGCGATCGATTCGCTCAACCCAAAAGACCAAATCTTTTGGGGCTGATGTAAATTTAACTTGGTTGTCTACAACATTTAAACGATCAGCTGCAATTTTATTATTTTTAGCTGTTTGGGAAATTGTGCCACGCATTGGTTTGGTTGATTCTGCTTTCTTGCCAGCCTTTTCCGCTGTGTTACTTAGCGGCTGGAATCTGATCCAGAATGGTCAGCTACTCACGCATGTACAAGCCAGTTTGATTCGCTCGCTCAGCGGGTTTCTTTTCGCAATTCTGATTGCAATTCCACTCGGTTTAGCCATCGGTTGGTACACACGGTTTTCCGAATTTCTGAATCCATTGCTTGAAGTGTTCCGTAATACGGCTGCATTAGCTTTATTGCCTGTGTTTATTCTTTTTCTTGGGATTGGTGAAAGTTCGAAAATTGCATTGGTGACCTATGCCTGCACATGGCCAATTCTATTGAATACCATTAGTGGTGTTCGTAATGTTGACCCACTGTTGATCAAGTCCGCCCGAACCATGGGACTGAGTCCAGTGCAACTGTTCCGTAAAGTGATTTTACCCGCCGCGATCCCAACGATTTTTGTGGGGGTGCGTTTGGCAGGTTCATTCTCAGTGTTGATGTTAATTGCTGCTGAAATGGTCGGGGCGAAAGCCGGTTTAGGCTATCTGATTAACTATGCACAATATAACTTCCAGATTCCTGAAATGTTCTTTGGCATTATTAGCATTACCAGCATTGGCTTGCTGTTCAACTATAGTCTACTTGCGATTGAAAAGCGTATAACCGCTTGGAAAATAGAACGATAGTCAGGAGAAGATGATGCATCAGCAAGACTGGAAAAAATATCTAGGCAGAATGGGTTCTGTGATTGTGATGTCTGTGCTGTTGTGGGGATGTAGCAAACCAGAGCCGAAAGTGGTACGAAGTGATGGTCTTGAATCTTTAGTATTTAGATATTTAGGTTCACCTGGTGTGGTGACGCCATTAGAGCTAGCTGAAGACTTGGGCTATCTTGCGCCAATCAAATTGAGCTATCAGGGAGTTTCTACAGGCGGACCACAAGGAATTCAATCTGCATTATCGGGAGATAGTGATATTAGCAGTCCAAGTTTTGCAGGCTCGGCCGTCAAAATGGTGGCCAGTGGCGTACCGGGAACTGTGGTGATTGCCGCATATGGCACTTTTGATGATCCTTTTGCAGGTTATTATGTACTTGAGAATAGTCCGATTCATTCTGCTAAAGACTTAATTGGCAAAAAGGTAGGCACTAATATTCTGGGTGCACAAGTGGAATACATGCTCAAGACTTATTTAAAAAAAGGAGGACTGAGCCCTGAACAAATCAGTCAGGTCACGCTTGTGGTTTTGCCGCCTGGTTCCGCAGAGCAAGCTTTACGAAGTGGTCATGTTGATTTGGCGCCGTTGGCAGGCCCAGCGATAGAACGTGGTGGGGTACGCCGTCTTTATCGGGACTATGATTTGGTGGGTGATCTCACCACGGGCAGTTATGTCATGGCGAATCGTTATATTGCAGAACATCCCAATACCACCCGTAAAGTGGTTACAGGGATTGCTCAAGCGATTGAATGGTCAAGACAACAGCCTAGAGATCAGGTGATTGCACGCTTCGAGCAGATTTTGCAAAAGCGTAAACGTCCTGAAAATGGCGCAATGTTAAAATATTGGACTCAGTGGGGTATTCCAAGCGAAGCAGCTAAATTTAAAGATGGTGATTTTAAAATATGGGTCGATAATCTAATTGAAGAAGGACAATTAAAACAAAACCAGATTGATTATAAAAAGATATATAGCAATCAATATAATGAATATAGCCAAAAAAAATATAATTTTTAATTTAATTAAGAATGATTTTTTCTATTTTAATAAATGGAAATAACAAAGGTGAATTATTGATTTCTATTTAAACCAATAGTCATGCAAGATAACTTCTCTTTTCGAACAATAGGGAAGTAAATGCATGTCATTCATTACTTATCCACAAAATCATACCTTAACGCGGACTGAGCGTGCGACAGCCATGGTTTTTGAAGATCAAAAATCAAAAGATTTGCTGGACCGTATTGAACAGATTGCACCGAGCGAGGCCAGTGTTCTGATTATTGGAAATACCGGAACAGGTAAGGAACTGGTTGCAAGGCAAGTGCATATGATGAGCCAGCGTAGTCGAGGTCCTTTTGTGGCAGTAAATTGTGGTGCATTTACTGAATCACTGGCTGAAAGTGAGTTATTTGGACACGAAAAAGGTGCATTTACCGGAGCAATCAATAGTAAGGCAGGATGGTTCGAAGCAGCCAATCATGGCACCTTGTTCTTGGATGAGGTGGGTGATTTATCTCCAGCGATGCAGGTCAAATTATTAAGGGTGTTACAAGAACGCGAGATTGTTCGGGTGGGTTCACTTAAGCCGATTAAACTCAATGTTCGTGTGATTGCCGCAACCAATGTGCATCTGGATGAAGCGGTACAAGCAGGTAAGTTTAGAGAAGATTTGTTCTATCGCTTGAACGTGGCATTGCTGAAAGTATCACCCTTGGCAGAACGTCCTGGCGATATTCTACCCCTAGCAAACTTCTTTATTGCACAGTATTGCAAACGTTTGGGCTATCCAGTTGCAAGCCTAAGTCCAAGTGCGATACAGAAATTGTTGAGTTATAACTATCCGGGCAATATTCGTGAACTGGAAAACGCCATTCATCATGCTTTATTGGTTTGCAAGAATCATCAGATTCAGCCCACCGATTTTTGCTTTGCGTCCTTATCCAGTAGTTTGAATTTAAGACAAATTTCTGACTTGGAAAAAAGTACCCAGACCATTCCTCGGACTGATTTATTACCTAAACAAATGTTGCAGCATGCGTTATTGAATCTGTTTGAATCTTCACATGCATTGAAAAATGAAAATCTGGATCGCTTGATTGAAGAGGCGACCATTCGTATTGCCTATGAGTATTGTCACCGTAATCAGGTGCAAACTGCAAAGTTATTAGGGATTAGCCGTAACATTGTGCGTGCAAGATTGGTCAAATATGGATTGGTGGGAAACGATAAAGTGATGAATATAATGTTAGAAGAATTATTAAATTAAACAGAATCGATAATCAGGTGGCAGATGTTCACCTTTTTATTGCTTTAAAATTACTTTGCGGAAAAAATAATAATCAATGAAGTAAAATAAATATAACTTTTTAATCAAAAAATATTAAAAAATAATAGTTCTAAATATTGATGCTTTGCCTAATATAACAATCACAATTTATTGAAATAGTTATTAAGTGGTGAAAAATGAGTATTCCTCAAATTAATGTGCGTAATCAGTTTCGTGGCGTAGTAAAAGAAATCATTGAAGGAAGTGTAGTTTCTGAGGTAGATGTGGAAACACCAGCAGGGGTATTTACTTCAGTGATTACCACCCGTTCAGTTAAAAATCTAAATTTGGAATTAGGTAGTGAAGTGATTGTCTTAATTAAATCAACAGAAGTTGCATTGGCAAAGCTGTAGTAAATGATGGATAAATATAATAAATCCGTTTTTGTTATATTTTTAATTCCTATATTGTAGGGGGCTTAAAATGACATCATTTAATGTTGGATCAGTGCAAATTAATCATCTTAATAAATCCTATGGTCAGTACCAAGATCATGCACTTAAGGTTTTAGATGATGTTTCACTGAATATTCAAGCAGGGGAATTCGTCAGTATTGTGGGCAGCAGTGGTTGTGGAAAATCAACTTTACTTCGTTTGCTGGTTGGTTTAGATGATCAATTCGAAGGAAAAATTCTGGTTGATGGTCAGCCGATTGATGGCACCAGTTTGGAGCGAGGAATTGTGTTCCAAGATCACCGCTTATTTCCATGGTTGAATGTGCAGGATAATATTCGGGTTGCGTTATTAAACAGTCAACTCACACGAAAGGAGCAGGATCAACTCATTGATGAGCATATTGAATTGGTTGGGCTAAGCAAGTTTAAACAAGCTTATCCTGCACAGCTTTCAGGTGGGATGAGCCAACGTGTTGCCATTGCCAGAAGCTTGATTAATCGACCTAAGATTTTATTGCTGGATGAGCCATTTGGTGCTCTAGATGCGCTTACCCGAGCAAATTTGCAAAAGGAGCTACAACGGATTTGGCAGGCTGAAAAAATTACCATGATTATCGTGACACATGATGTTGAGGAGGCGGTATTTCTTGGTGATCGTGTAGTGGTCATGCAACCGAATCCAGGCCGAATCAAGCGGATTGTTCCCGTTAACTTGGCGCATCCACGGGTACGGGAGGATGTGCGACTGTCTGCCATTCGAAATGATATTTTGACTGATTTTAGTCATGTGGATGATGATCATTTAATTATTCCTCCCACAAAAGAATTTAATCAATTTCAGTTTGCTTGGTAAATCCAAGTGAACTGATTTTATAATCATAAAAATGACTAAATTAATATAAAAATATTGCTTCTTAAATTTAGTCGTTTACATATATTTAAATCAATCACTGTATATATAGTGATTGGGGAAGATTGAATAAAGCTCAATGCTTTTAAAATAATCAATGATGGATAGGAACGATAATGACCGTACTCACACAACTCTCAGCCGCGATCGAAAGCGCACCACGTTGGCATGAATATAAAAAACATAGCTTGGACACCGTACAAATTACACCGATCAAAGGGGCTTTGGGCGCGATCGTGACAGGACTAGATGCCAGTCAGCCACAAAGCTCGGAAGTGATTTTGAAGCTCAAAAAAGCATTGCATGAGCATTTAATTCTTGTGTTCAAGTCACAAGACCTAGAAGATCATGACCTACTTGCTTTTGCCAGCTATTTTGGCGGAATCTTCCGTCCGCCCACAGATGTCCCTGTATTGGCAACAAATCATGATACGCATGTTCCACCAGACATTGTGCCTGTATCCAATGCCGTTGGTGAGGGGGATTATACTGGGCATGGTGAATTGACACCGCATAGTGACCATCACTGGACACCACAACCGTCTAGCGGCTCTTTACTTTATGCGATTGAAATTCCTAAAGATGGTGGAGCAACCAGCTGGTACAATACGGTACAGGCCTATGAAGATCTTGATCAAGCAACCAAAGACGAAATTGATGGTTTACAACTGATCACCTATAACCCTTTCTTGCGTCTTAAAGACAAGAGTCCCATTCCCAAATACCGCTTCTCAGATCAACCGACCTTAGGTTCTGCTTTTCCGCATCCATTGGTGCGTACCCATTCTGAAAGTGGTCGACGTGGTATTTATTTAGATGCGCAGACAGAGGTAGAAGTGGTTGGCTATGATGATCAGAAAGGCTCAGCTTTGATTGAACGTTTAAGAGCGCATATTGTACAACCACAGTATCGCTATGAGCATCAATGGGAAATTGGCGATATTGTGTATTGGGATAATCAGTTGACCTTGCACTCACGTACCGCTTTTCCTGCTGAGCAGCGTCGTTTATTGAAACGAGTCAGTCTAGCGGGTGCAAGACCCTTTTAAGATTATTCAGCCAGCGTAAGCTGGCTTTTTTAAGGCTCTGCTCTGGCTAATTCGGCTTCAATATAGCTAATAATCATGGTACTTAAACCTTTTACCATTTCATCAAAGCTGATTTGAGGATTCGGTAAGATCAAATGACGGGCAACATTGAAGATACTGCTGTTGATACTGATATAGGCGGTAACGCTGAGATTATTGACTTTTAAGTATCTAGGATGGCGGATCATGTATTTCATCAACACCTCCATCAGTGCCATTTCAATTTGTCCTATATATTTTTCGTATTTCAGTTCAGTTGCATAGCGCAGGCATATCAGATAACGATCATCATCACGGGTCAGTAAATCACGGAAAGTATAAAAAATCATTTCAAATAACGGTTCTAGTTCTTGCTCGATCATAATCGGCGTCAGTTCTTTCACCATATCCAAGACTTCTTTGACGAAGGTTTTTGCCATTGCGTCATAGATCTCTTCTTTATTTTTAAAATACTCATATAAAGAGCCAACACTGACCCCAGCAATATCTGCAATATGCCGAGTGGTGGTGCCACTGGTCCCGTTGGTGGCAACCGCAATAAAGCCCGCTTCAATAATCGTGTCTACGGTCACTTTAGATCGTGACTGACGTGGTTTACGTGTCGCCATAAAGTCATATTGTTAAAATCCGAACATAACGTCAGATTAACATGTCAATGAAAGCGAAGAAAGTAGCTGTAAATTAATCCGAACAAATAAAGTTACTAACTTTGTCATATTGCAATTTTATTTGTAATATTTTCTATTTTTAGGAAGACTATTTAATTATGTGTAGATATTTTTCACTATTATAATTAATTTATATATTTGATATTTATCATTAAAAACTAATAAAATGAAATGCTGCCACAGATTTTTAAACCAACAAACTTTCCTTGCTGCGATGTCATAAAGCTCAAAATATCTGCGGAAATTACCCGAATTGAATCCGAACATAAGATCGGTTTACAGTGGGTCTAGAAGAGGAACTGGTTCATAAAAATCTCCCGAATGTTTTTTCGTAGATCAGATGCGATCGATGCTATGAAAAGAGATGAACCAAATGCAACGCATGTAAAAGGGCAAAAGACGCTCAAGTGAGTAGGTAGGTGTAGCCATGATTAGCAACACATTAAAGAAAGGTTTAAGTCTATTTAAATCTAACCCAATAACTGAGCAAATTGATTTTGCAAGTAAAAAAACGATTCCTATTCGTCATTTGGCCATCGGATTTGAAGGCAAACAAGTTGATTTATCATTTTATATGAATAATCAGTTTGCCACGATTTTCTTTGCAACACTTTCTGTGTTCTTAACTTATGGTGAAGATCTGGTGATTGAAACTGCACGTCACCACCGCGATCAACTCAAAGATCCAATTTTAAAACAACGTGTAACCTCATTGATTGGTCAAGAAGCAATTCATTCAAAATTACACAATGAGTTTAACGATGCGATTGTTGAACTTGATTATCCAGTGAAACTCTATCGCTTCTTGGGCGAACAATTTTTTGAGCATATTTTCTTAAAATTTCCGCAACCGCTTAAACTATCATTGATGGCTGGTATTGAGCATTTCACTGCTGTTTTAGCAGAGTACATGATGGCACATGAGCAGAATTTCTATTTCTCGGATGATGCGAAAACACGTGCGTTGTGGATGTGGCACATGTTGGAAGAATCTGAGCATAAAGATGTAGCTTATGATGTCTATCAAACACTGAATGGTAACTATGCATTACGTATCTCAGGTTTCTTGCTTGCCTATTTCACCATTTTGGGATTGATTCCATTTTCGGCAACCATGGTGCCAATCTTACGTAAACCACAAGAAATGCTGACTTCGAAATTCTGGAAAGATGCACGTCGTGGTGTCAAGCTGATCTTTAGTCCGAAGGATGGTGTATTTGGTAGTACCCAAGGTCGTATTTTTGATTATTTACGTACCGATTTCCATCCGAATGATCATGATGCATCTGCATATTTTGAATATTACGAAAAGAAACTTCTATCAGAAGGCGGCGCCTTATATCCATTCTTTGTGAAGGAATTTACACCAAAGGTACAAGCCGCTTAATACTGAATGATGTATGCACAGTATATCTGTTATTACGCGCTGAGTTGGCAAAAAAGCTCAGCGTGTGATGAGCAGTTTGGTTCTTGTTGCCTATATTGTCGTCATGCACTATGCAAACAATCTTATCCAGTCGCTGTATGTAGAAATATACAAATTGGCTAAGCCTTTTTAGTAGTAAAGCCATTTTAGGGGATCAAGATATGGTCGCTCAAGTTCTTCGCAATGTCTTTTCAGACAAACTCAGTACCAAGTATCAAGGGATCGTTCAGAATCTTGCGAGTAAATCACCGATTCCAATTCGTCATTTTGATTTCAAGTTTAATCCAGCAGAATTGGACGAAAAGTTCTTTTTAAATAAAGAACTCGCAACCTCCTATTTTCATGCTTTATCTATCTTCTTAACCTTCGGTGAAGATGTGGTGATTGAAACAGCACGTCATCATCGTGATTTTATTGAAGACCCGATTTTAAAACAAAGACTCACATCACTGATTGGGCAAGAGGCGATTCATTCAAAAATCCATAACCAGTTTAATGATGAAGTGCTGAAGGAAAATGGCTATCCCGTTGAGCTACTTCGCGCAATTGCGGGTAAAGTTTTCGAATATGGGATTTATAAACTTCCACAATCGTTACAGCTTTCATTGATGGCAGGCATTGAACATTATACCGCTGTACTTGCTGAATTTATGATGCAACATGAAGACTATTTACTGGGTTCGCAAGATGAACGACAGCGCGCCATGTGGATGTGGCACATGTTGGAAGAATCAGAGCATAAAGACATTGCCTATGATGTCTTCCTCGAACTTTCAGGCAATTACTGGCTCAGAATAACAGGCTTTCTGTTGGCAAGCTTAACGATTCTTGGTGGAGTGTCATTGGGTGGTTATCTGATGCCGTTTGTACGTAAGCCGAGCAATCTAATTAATCCTCGATATATGAAAGATATTGTGGAAAGTACTGCGTTGTTATTTGGCAGCGAGCGTGGCGTATTTGGCAGCAGCTTTATGCATATTTTGGAATATCTGCGTCCAAGCTTTCATCCCAATGACCATGATACCACTGCGTATATGGCCTATTACAAAGAGCGTTTATTAAACCCTGAAACTGGTTTATTAAGCCCGTATTTCCTTAAAGAGTTTGTACCACCGGTACGTGCAGTCTCTGCATAACTGGGTCGCTATAAATATAAGATTGCTGGAATATAAACATGAAATTATTTGGGAAAAAATCCAAGCCAAGCCAAAAAGCATTTGCTGTGGTGACGGGTGCAGGAAGCGGGATTGGTCGTAGTTTTGCGCTTGAACTGGCAAAACGTGGCGGCACAGTTGTGTGTTCGGACATTAACCTTGATGCAGCAAAAGAAACGGTCGGTTTAGTTGAGGCACTTGGTGCCAAAGCTTTTGCTGTGCAATGTGATGTGGCCAAAGAAGAGCAAGTTAACCAGTTGGCTGAGCAGGCCCAGCAATTGATGCAGAACCCAGTTACATTGGTGATTAATAATGCTGGGATCGGTCTTGGAGGCAAGTTTGATGAAATGTCTTCTGAAGATTGGCATTGGTGCATGAATATTAATTTATGGGGTGTCATCCACGGCTGCCGCGCTTTTGTACCGAAGTTTAAACAGCTCGGTCAAGGTGCAATTATCAATGTGGCTTCCGCTGCATCGTATACTGCAGCACCAGAAATGACCGTCTATAACGTCTCTAAAGCAGGTGTTCGTGCCTTGTCCGAAACACTTTCGGCTGAACTGAGAAAACATAACATCAAAGTGAATGTGTTGTGTCCAACGTTAGTACCGACCAACATCATTAAAAATGGCAAAGTCCCGCATAAAGGGCTTTTAGATTATGCCTTAACCAATTTGGCGTTTACCACCAGTGACAAGGTCGCAAAATTGACTTTGGATCGTTTGGATAAAGGTGAGCTTTATACCATTCCACAAATCGATGCCAAGTTATTCTGGTTAATGAAACGTACTGCACCAAATTTATATGCCAAATTCTTAGGAACCTCATACCGATTCATGAAGTAACCCTAATTGAAGACACAATTTTAAGCATTGAAATAAGCGAAACCTGCACAGGCAATCTGCATATTTCAGTTGAATGAAGAAAGGATATTTTTAAATGACAGCTCAAGCAAAAAAATTAAACTCAGCTGAAGGAAAGGCACTACCACAACATATCTATGACACCTTTATTGTGGGTGCTGGTATTTCAGGTATTGCGACCGCAATTCGTCTTGATCAAGTGGGTTATAGCAACTACAAGATTATTGAAAAAGCGACACGGGTGGGGGGGACTTGGCGTGAAAATACTTACCCAGGTTGTGGCTGTGATGTTCCCTCGGCGCTGTATTCATACTCATTTGCACCAAGTGCAAAATGGAGTCATTTATTCGCTCGCCAACCTGAAATTCTGAGCTATTTAGAAGAAGTCAGCCAAGATTTTGGGGTGAGCTCAAAAATAGAGTTTGGTACTGAGTTGCTCAATGCGGCATGGGACAATGAACGTAATTTATGGGTAATGGACACCAATAAAGGGCAATTTTTGGCACGTACCACCATTTTTGCCACAGGGCCAATTACCGAAGCACAAATTCCTAAACTTGAAGGTCTAGAGACCTTTAAGGGAGAAATGTTCCATTCGGCGAAATGGAATCATGATTACGATCTAACTGGCAAGCGGATTGCGGTGATTGGGACGGGTGCTTCTGCGATTCAGTTCGTGCCGCAGATTCAACCATTGGCAAAAGAGCTCTATGTCTATCAACGTACAGCGCCTTGGGTGGTTCCGAAACCTGATACTGACTTGGGTGATGTCAGCAAAGCACTGATTGAGAAGTTTCCATTGATCCAAAAAACGTGGCGTCAAACAGTTGCCCAGTCACTGAATGCGATTAACTTTGGTTTACGAAATCCAGCAGTGTTAAAACCAGTGGGTGAGTTAGCCAAACTGATTTTACGCTTCCAGATTGAAGATCCTGAATTACGTAAAAACGTAACCCCGAACTTTACCATTGGTTGTAAACGACTTTTATTTGCAAACAACTACTATCCTGCTTTACAGCAGCCGAATACCAAGTTGATTCCGCACGGCTTGGTGAAAGTAGAAGGCAATACCGTAGTATCGGCGAATGGTGAACGTCACGAAGTCGATGTGATTATTTGGGGGACAGGTTTTGAAGTATCGCATCCGCCAATTGGTAAGCGTGTGACTAATGAAAAAGGTCAGATTCTCAATGATCTTTGGAAAAGCAGTTCACCAGAAGCTTATTTGGGTACCAGCATTGAAAATGTGCCGAACGCATTTTTGGTCTTAGGGCCAAATGTATTGGTGTACGACTCTTTTATTGGTTTGGCAGAAGCGCAACTCGACTATATTGTGGATGGCCTACTCAAAATCAGAGACAAAGGCATTGCCAAGTTGAACATCAAACCTGAAGTGATTAAACAGCATAATGAGTTGGTACAGAAACATCTAAAAACCACTGTGTTTAATGCAGGTGGTTGTAAGAGTTATTATTTAGATGCCAATGGTCGTAACTTTGCTGCTTGGCCTTGGTCGTTGAAAAAGTTAAAACAACGTTTAAAACGTATGGATTTGAATGATTACCAAGTGACCTATCAGACTGAAAAAACCAACTGATTTTTAGCTTAATTATCAAAAGCAGTAAATTTTATCTCGTGATGGAATTTGCTGCTTATTTTTTGCATGATAGATAGAAATACGGGGAAAATAACGATGAAAGAAGGACAATCAAGCCGAACGGCTGAAGCAGCGGCAGCATTGCGTGCCAATCATTTTCAAAATGCAGAAAATCCAGTTTTTTCGGACCCTTTTGCCTTTGAGTTGACTAGTCAAGGCTGGAAGGCTTTATTAAGTACGCCATTGACCGTGAAAATCATGAATTCATCAATCTTTAACCGCAGTTTCGGTTTACTGACTGGGCAGGTGGTTGGGCGTTCACGTTATGCAGAAGATCAACTCCATGCAGCGATTGAACGAGGCGTTACACAATATGTATTGGTGGGTGCGGGATTAGATTCATTTACTCTGAGACAAGCGCAACAACATCCACAACTCAAAATTTACGAAGTCGACCATCCTGATACCCAAGCGGCAAAACAAAGCAAGCTACGCCAATTTGGCGAGCTTCCTGCCAATGTTGAGTTTGTTGCGATTGATTTTGAAAAAGAGTCGATTGCTGATGCTTTGGCACGCAGTTCAATTAAACGGGATCAAGCGGCTTTTTTCTCTTGGTTGGGAACCACCCATTACCTTGAACCTGAAACGACTTTAAATACTTTGGCAAGCATTGCTCAGATTGCTGCGCAGGGAAGTGAAGTGGTGTTGGACTATTCGATTGATTATCGAGAGCTAGAGGGTATAGAACGTTTGGGAACTTTGTTTGTATCGCAATTTACCCGCTTTTTAAAAGAACCATTAAAAGGGCAATTTAGACCAAAAACATTGCATCAAACAGTTGCGCAAATGGGCTATCAAGTCATTGAGGACTTATCTGGAGATGGTTTGAGTGAGCGCTATTTTCAAGCCCGATCCGATCATATCCGTCATACCATTGCAACGCATATGTTGCATTTGCGTTTACAGCGTATTTGATTCAATTACACAAATGCAAAAAGCCCCTAAACACATTTGAGCGTTTAAGGGCAGTATGCATTAACGGCGTTGGTTATAAACCGCTAAAGCAGCTGGCAAGTTTTTACGCATGTCACTGATACGTTGCGTATTCGATGGGTGAGTCGATAAGAACGAACCACCACCAGCACCATCAAGACGATTCATTTTTTCCCATAGGTTGATTGCTGCATTCGGGTTATAACCTGCTTTCGCCATTAGCATTAAACCGCCGTAATCAGCACGACTTTCCAGATTGCGCGAGTACGGTAAGCCGATACCCACTTGACTGCCTAAATCGATTGCAGCGCTACCTAGATCACCAATGCTGCTACCTGCGTATGATTTACCAATACCAATCGCAAGATTGGTTAAAGCCTGTGCACCAATTTTGCTTTTTGCATGTTCTTCGAGTGCATGGGTCATTTCATGTCCCATTACCGCAGCAATTTCATCATTGGTTAGGTTTAATTTGTTCACAATACCTGTATAGAAAACAACTTTACCACCTGGTGCTACATAAGCATTGACGGTATCAGATTTAAGGACCGCAAGTTGCCATTGAAAGCGTTGGCCAGTCTGGTTCATTTGATCTGCATAAGGTTTTAAGCGATTAAATACAGTATTGATACGTTGATAAGTACTTGAACTGCTATCCAACTGATTTTTGGCACGCGCTTCTTGTGTCATTTTAGCGAAACCTTGTGCGGATTGGGCATTTAACGTTGCGCTATCGGCACCAGCCATGTCTGCGAAAGATGCGCAGCCAGAAATTGTCATTACGGTCACAGCACAAAGGCTCAAAGCTAATTTCTTCATACTTATTCTCTCCAAATCAGTATCTTATGAATATAGTCGTGATCAGGGTGGATTATAGAAAATGTTGAGCACAGTTAATATTCTGAATACCTCTATAATCATTGTAATTATGTAATCAGCAAGGCTTATTCTGTGTAAAAAAATGAAAGCCAGTGATGAACACTGGCTTGAGTCAATCCGATCTTAAATCAGATTAATCCTCGTCATCATACTCATCTTCAGAAAAAGTATTTTCCTCTAAAGAAGCATCAAAAATTAAGATTGCTTTACCATCAGTTTGAATCATACCTTGATCTTCAAGTGTTTTGAGGACACGTCCCACCATTTCACGAGAACAACCCACGATACGACCAATTTCTTGGCGTGTAATACGAATCTGACGGCCATTTGGTAAAATCATTGCCTCTGGCTGAGCCGATAAATCAATTAAACAACGTGCAATACGACCAGATACATCAATAAAGGCCAGATCAGTGACTTTACGTGTTGTGTTTTTCAGACGACGAACCAGTTGAGCAAACACAGCGTAACTTAAATCTGGGTATTGTTTGCTTAACTCATGGAAATTGTCATACGAAATTTCTGCAATTTCACAGACATCACGAGTGCGTACTTCTGCGGTACGTTGAGGGTTCTTTTCAAAAAGCCCCATTTCGCCAAAGAAATCACCTGGGTTTAAGTAGGCAACAACGATTTCTCGCTCGTCGTCTTCGCGTAAAATAATTGACACTGAACCTTTTAATATTAAATACAGTGATTTTGATTCCGTTCCAGCGTCAACAATCGTGGTGCGTTTAGGGTATCTGTTAATATGAGCACGTTTTAGCAAAGCTTTAACTGATTCAGGTAGTTGACCTGGAGACAAAGCATCAGTGCTAAGTTGTGAAAAATTTGAAGTCATGCTTAAAATTTCCGAATTTGGATAAAACCGATCGCACAGACTCTTGTAAGAGCCTTTTCTACACAGAAGAGATGAAATTCCTTATCAACTCATTTTATGTTAGTGTACAAGAACAGAGTAAATTTATAACGTTTTTCGGGTAGTTGCAATGCAAACAAGTGTACATTGGTTAGAGAATGTTGCTTTTGAGGCAAAATCAGAAAGTGGTCACACAGTAGTGATGGATGGTTCTGCTGAATATGGCGGTGAAAACCGTGGTCCACGTCCTATGGAATTGATTTTAATGGGACTTGGTGGGTGTGCTTCGTTTGATATTGTGACCATTTTAAAGAAATCTCGCCAAGATGTGACGGATGTTGTATGTCAGCTGAAAGCAGAAAGGGCTGATACAATTCCTGCGGTATTCACTAAAATCCATTTGCACTTCATTGTCACTGGCAAAGCGGTAAAAACCAAACAAGTTGAGAAAGCAGTTGAGCTTTCTGCTGAAAAATATTGTTCAGCAAGTAAAATGCTTGCCGATGGCGGTGTTGAAATTACCCACGATTTTGAAATTATTGAAGCTGCTTAAAAGTTAAAATTATTAAGTTTTACTAAAAAATGACCTATTTTTATAGGTCATTTTTTTATAAGCTTTTCTTTTTATTTTAGAAATAATTGTGGGTCTACCCGCGCATTATTCAGGCTCATTCCCCAATGTAGGTGTGGTCCAGTGACGCGACCTGTTTTACCAACTAATCCTAATGTTTCCCCTTGATGAATCTGCTGTCCTTTCACCACATTAATTTTACTCAAATGACAGAACATACTGATCAAGCCTTGACCATGATCAATCAGTACTGTATTACCATTAAAGAAATAGTTGCCAGTTTGCACCACGACACCGTCAGCAGGTGCGATAACATTTTGTCCCACAGGTGCTGGAATATCTAAACCAGAATGCGGTGCGCGCTCTTCACCATTGAAAAAACGCTTTCTACCGAATGAATTACTGAATTTACCTGCTGTTGGTCGGATGAAATTGGGGAATTCTGTCCATGTGCTGGATGTAAAGGAACTGTAAATATCATTTTGCTCTTTTGCTTCTTTGGCATATCGGTCGAGTTGATCTTGATTTGGATTGACATAATCTTGATTTTTAACGGTTAATCGCTGTTCAGCATAGGCATAGGCTTTAACCTCAACCTGAATAGGATTTTGATTGGTGGTTAAAGTTAATGTACCTAAAGGCGGCGCGGCAAGGGGAATACCCAACACGGCATAGCGTTGCTTGCCTTGTTGGGTAATCAAAACAGGTTTTTGTTCATACAAGACTTGGGTGGTTTCAGTTGAAAGTGGAATCACGGCAATACCACCAGCACGTCGTGAGTCTTGGGGTAGTTGTGCAAAAGCAGTATGAAGAGGAAGGAGGGACGCAACGCTGAGCAAAATTGTTTTTAAAGACATGATGAGCATTTCTAATTGAAGCAAAGCCTTAAGCTAAAACGTTCACCTTAAAATCACAATAAGGATTTTGTGCAAAACAGAATAGACAGAAAAATTATACAAAAGATACTTGAAATAGATTGTTTATACACCCATATTAATACTGAGTTTTATGCATTCATATTTTTATAAAATATTGAAAAATATATAAATTTTATTTGAAATTTTAAAAAGCGTTCCCATCTAAGTGATAAGTTAAAAATTTGTTGTGAGGAATAACAAGAATGCGATTTGAAAAATTTACAAACCGCTTACAGCAAGCACTCTCAGATGCACAATCATTGGCCATGGGTAAGGATCACACTTCGATTGCAGGTGTTCATATCCTATCCACTTTACTTGAGGAACCAGCCAATCTGAGTTTATTGCAACAAGCGGGTGCACGTTTACCTGAGTTAAAACAGAAGCTTGACCAAGCAGTGCAAAATGCACCGACTTTGGCAAATCCGACAGGTGATATTAATCTGAATCCTGAAGCGGTAAAGGCATTGAATTTAGCTGACCGCTACGCGCAAAAAGCAGGAGATGAGTTTCTGTCGACTGATTGGGTGCTGTTAGGTTTGGCTGAAACGGGTGAAACCAAAACAATATTAAATAGCGTAGGTGTAACACCTGAAAGCTTACGTAAAGTAATTGAAAATATTCGAGGAAATGACAAAGTCATGAGCAATAATCACGAAGATCAACGTGACTCACTTAATAAATATACGATTGATTTAACAGAGCGTGCTTTAGCAGGCAAGCTTGATCCTGTGATTGGTCGTGATGATGAAATTCGCCGTACCATTCAGGTTCTCTCACGTCGAACTAAAAATAACCCAGTATTGATTGGTGAACCTGGGGTGGGTAAAACTGCAATTGTTGAAGGTTTGGCACAACGTATCGTCAATGGCGAAGTACCTGAAGGCTTGAAGAACAAACGTGTCTTGTCATTAGACTTGGGTTCATTACTCGCGGGAGCAAAATATCGCGGTGAGTTTGAAGAACGTCTAAAAGCAGTGCTCAAAGACTTGGCGAAACATGAAGGTGAGATCATTCTGTTTATTGATGAGTTGCATACGCTCGTTGGTGCAGGTAAAGGTGACGGCGCAATGGATGCAGGCAACATGTTAAAACCTGCTTTAGCGCGTGGTGAATTACGTTGTGTCGGTGCGACGACCTTAGATGAATACCGTCAATATATCGAGAAAGATGCGGCGCTTGAACGTCGTTTCCAAAAGGTATTGGTTGATGAGCCGAGTGTAGAAGACACGATTGCGATCTTGCGTGGTCTAAAAGAAAAATATGCGACTCATCATGGGGTGCAAATTTTAGACTCTGCCATTATTGCAGCGGCGAAGATGTCACATCGTTATATCACTGATCGTCAATTACCCGATAAGGCCATTGATTTGATTGATGAGGCGGCATCCCGAATCAAAATGGAAATCGACTCCAAGCCAGAGGCTTTGGATAAACTTGATCGCCGTTTAATCCAGTTGAAAATGCAATTGGAAGCGGTGAAAAAAGATGAAGATGCTGGCAGTAAAGCTGAGGTCAATCATCTTGAGCATCAAATTGCTGAAAAGCAAAAAGAGTACAACGATCTGGAAGAAATCTGGAAAGCTGAAAAAACCCTGGTTGAAGGGGATAAGAAAGCACAAGTTGAACTCGATCAGGCCCGTGTTGCTTTAGAAAAAGCTAAACGCGAAGGTGATTTGGCAGAAGCAGCGCGTTTGCAGTATGGCGTGATTCCAGAGTTACAGAAACGTTTGGAACAAGCCGAGGTTGCTGAGGAAAATGAGGAACCGAAGCTGATTCGTACCAAAGTCACTGAAAACGAAATTGCAGAAGTGGTCAGTGCGGCAACAGGCATTCCTGTGGCGAAAATGCTACAAGGTGAGCGTGAAAAATTGCTGAATATGGAAGAGTTCTTACATAATCGTGTGGTTGGACAAGATGAAGCGGTGGTTGCAGTTTCTAATGCAGTCCGTCGTTCACGTGCGGGTTTATCGGATCCGAATCGTCCAAGTGGTTCATTCTTGTTCCTTGGGCCAACAGGTGTGGGTAAAACTGAGTTGACCAAAGCATTGGCTAACTTCTTGTTTGACAGTGATGACGCGATGATTCGTATTGATATGTCCGAATTTATGGAAAAGCACTCCGTCAGTCGTTTGGTGGGCGCACCTCCGGGCTATGTGGGTTATGAAGAAGGTGGCGTGCTCACTGAAGCAGTACGCCGTAAACCTTACAGCGTGGTGTTATTTGATGAGGTGGAAAAAGCCCATCCAGATGTATTTAATATCCTGCTACAAGTGTTAGATGATGGGCGCTTAACGGACTCGCAAGGTCGTGTGATCGACTTTAAGAATACCGTTATTGTGATGACTTCGAACTTAGGTTCACAGGATGTACGTGAACTGGGTGAAGGAGCGACCGATGATGAGGTGCGTACTGTGGTCATGAATGCTGTTACACAGCATTTCCGTCCAGAGTTTATAAACCGTATTGATGAACTGGTGATTTTCCATTCACTGCAAAAGGCGCAGATTCGTGGTATTGCGGATATTCAGTTAGACCGTTTACGTTCACGCTTGAGCGATCGCGATATGGGCTTAACTGTGGATGATACTGCTTTTGATCTATTGATCGATGCTGGTTTCGACCCAGTATACGGTGCGCGACCATTAAAACGTGCGATCCAGCAGCAAGTGGAAAATAACTTGGCTCAGAAAATCCTGTCTGGCGAGTTCCAACCAGGAGATAACATTTTGATCAAAGGTGAAAGTGGTCATCTGGTATTTGATAAGTTGAAACTAAGTTAAACGAAATTTGAACGTTTGGCTAAAAAGATGGTGATGAAGATCACCATCTTTTTTTGTATCAGTGCAACTGGTCAGATTTATGCAGGAATATTACCAATAACATTGCGACTTTGTGAAAAACTTGATAGTTTCGGAACAAATAAGAAAAAAATTCAGGATGAATTGCAATGGAAAAGAACAGACATCATTGCACAAATGCTTGTGTAATTTTGTTGATGACTGCCTTATCTTCAATGGTGCATGCCGCACAACCATTGAGTGAGGGGACGCTCGCCTTACAAACTGCTATGTTGAACAATGCACTTCCCAGTATTCTCATTAAAGCGCAACAAGATGCCTTAAAACCTGAAGAAGAGCGCTGGCGCTCACAACGACTCTTGAGTGATAAGTACTTAGGTGAAATTCGTGTGAGCACCATCTTAGGAGGTGTTTTGTCTCCTCACGAAGAGCAGAAGAAAGTGTTGGCTGTTGACCCTAGAGATAAGAGATCGGCTACGATCAAACCACATGAACAACCACCTGATCGCTACATGATTTATGAGTTCGAGTCAGGTAATGTTCATGTGACTTATAACGATGACGTAAAAGCCGAGCTAGTGATTAAATAGCAGGGTGTTGGATTTTCCAAGCACGGTGAATTTTTTGATTACGTTTAAAATCTAGACCAATGGTTTCAGAGGTGATTTCTTCAACTTGATACATCGCCTCGATTTCTTCGTCCAACTCAAAGCCTCGATAGTTATTTGAGAAGTATAAAGTACCATCGCTGGTTAAACGATTCATTGCACGTTTAAGCAGAGAAACATGGTCACGTTGTACGTCAAAGGTTCCATAGAACTTTTTCGAATTCGAGAAGGTTGGTGGATCAATGAAGATCAAATCATATTGTTCATGACCTTCTTTTAACCATTCGAAGCAATCGCTGGCAAAGAACATATGTTGTTCATCAGCATGGTCTACAGTCAAACCATTGAGTACGAAGTTTTCTTTAGACCAGTTCAAGTAAGTATTAGATAAATCCACACTCGTCGTACTGGCTGCACCACCTAGCGCGGCGTGTAGGCTTGCTGTTGAAGTATAGCTATATAGGTTGAGGAAGTGTTTGCCACGAGCTTCTTTGGCAATTCTTAAACGCATCTGACGATGGTCCAAGAATAAACCGGTATCCAAATAATCAGTCAAATTCACCAAGATACGTGCTTTGCCTTCCTGAACGATAAAACGTTTAGAAGCAGTACTCTGTTTGGTGTACTGGTTTGCACCCGCTTGTTTTGCACGCGTTTTAATAAAGATGGCGTCACGACCTAAACCAGTCACAGCACGAATCGCTGCAAGCGCTAAGTTAAAGCGTTTTTTTGCTTTTTCTGGATCAATGGTTTTTGGTGGTGCGTATTCTTGAACATGCAAACGATCTCCATATAAATCGACTGCAACGTTAAAGTCAGGCAAGTCTGCATCATATAAACGCAAGCAGAATACATTTTCTTTGACTGCCCATTTTTTCAATGTTTGCATATTTTTTTGCAAACGATTGGTAAAGTCTTCGGCACCTTCAATTTTCTCAAATTGTTGTGGTTGCCAAGTGGCAAGGAAAGGGTGTGTCACTGTTGCAGGTTTGACTGTACCAAAACGGGTATAAATGGGCAGTTTACCATTCATCAAACGTAAGGTTTGTGGATCATTAAATGCCAGTACGTCTGCTTGCTCAATCTGTGCGGCAATAATAGCAGCACGTTGATTTGGGAAATTTTTTTGTAATAAAGCAGATAGACCAAGGTATAAAGAACGGTTCGATGCTTTATCACCTAATCGCTCTCCATACGGCGGGTTGGTTACAATAAAGGCTTTTTTCCCTTCAGCTTGGAAGTCATCCCAATCTGCTAAAGTACGTTCTTCAATTTGGATCTGATCAAGTAATTTTTCAAACCCAGCAGCAATGATGTTTTGGCGAGTGGCTTTAACCGCTTCCCAATCCGCATCGTAGGCATAAAATTTAGGTAGAGGCTGCTCTAAAGCCTTTTCATGGCGTTCTGCTGCTTCTGCTTTGAGTGATAACCACAGATCACGGTCATGTCCATGCCAGCCATTGAAACCAAAGCGACGAACTAAACCGGGTGCACGATCAGTTAAAATTAATAAAGATTCGATAATGAATGTGCCTGAACCACACATTGGGTCAAGAATAATATCGGGCTGATATTGCGCAAGTTGAGCTTTTTGTAGAATTGCGGCTGCCAAGTTTTCTTTGATGGGGGCATCCGTCATAAAACGACGGTAACCACGTTTATGCAAAGAATCGCCTGATAAATCTAAGCAATAGGTATGTTCTGTCTTACCTGCTAAAACGTAGAGTGTAATCTCAGGTTGTTTAATATCAATACTTGGACGTTTTCCAACCGCTTCCATAAAGGAATCGACCACGCCGTCTTTCACACGTAAGGTTGCAAATTGCGTATTAACCTTAATTTCGCGTTCCACATGCAAGCGCACTGCAAAGGTACTTTGTGGCGCAAAAATGAGTGACCAATCAAAGCTAATTGCACCTTCATAGAGTTCTTCTGCTACATCACGTGCGTCATGCGTATGCTCTAGTTCATGCGTATGAATCGGCAAAAGTACTCGAGAAGCAAGGCGAGACCACATACAAACGCGATATGCATTTTCGAGTGTGCCTTTAAAAACCAATCGTCCTGCAAAACGTTGGATATTTTGAATGCCTAAATCTTCAAGCTCTTGTTGTAATAAGGTTTCAAGCCCGTCCGCACAGGTGACCCAATAGTCTGTTAGACGTGGTTTAGCGTTCATTCAAATTTCCAAAACATTTTTAGCAATTGGCTATTTTAACTGATTTTTGTTTGTTCTGTCGGTGCATATTTGTTTGATTGTTAGCTTTATCAGCGATTCATCACTTTTTTTTGATGAATTGTTCTTGGTCTTAATTGTTTTTAGTGTGATGTAATTCATTATTTATGCTCGATTGTTTGAATAGTTGGTACAACTTTTGCTTTTAAATTTGTAGCACATCAGTGAACTATTTGACTTAAAGCTGATGAAATTTAAGAATTTTAATTTGATGGCTGTGGGGATGTTATGAAAGAAAGCATGAAAAATGAAGTCGTGGTCAATGCCGAAGCTTTTACGATTGCAACTCAAATGTATGTCCGTTTAAGACGTGTCTGTGGTCGTGTGATCGATGTGATGTATCTAGTCAATAATAAAGATTATGCCAAGCATATACTTGAGCTTGCCTTGGCAACACAAGACCCAGAATTGGAACGTTTTGTACTTCGTTTAAGCCCGTTGGTTGATTTGTATCCAGAATCTGCGGCATTGGTGACCGAAGTAAAAGTTGAGGAGAAAAAGCAAGCTGTCGAAGTTTTAGAAAGCTATTCAATGGAAGTGACCGAAGAAGAGATCTATCAAGCTCAAGTGCATCATCACTATATTGGTGCATTGAGATAGATTATCAGTCATTCAAAAATAGAGAATGAGTAAAAGGTGTAGCCATGGTGTTTACATCCTTATTTATATTGGCTAGATAGAGGATTCGAATGCAATATTTAGAGTATAGCTGTCATCTTCGCTGCACCCACTCAAAAAATAAGATGAAGAAAAAAATCTAAAAGATTTTTTTTTAAGTGTTGAAAAGTTCAACTGCGAATGAAATCCAAAGTCTGTATAATGCGTTAACTTAACGTGTTAGGAATCTCTTATGCACTTGGCGGCATTGCATACTTTGAGTCAGATCCAGCTCAATCAACAAGGAAATCTCAAGCACTTTTTAACAATTGAAGGTCTTTCCAAAGAAACCTTAACCAAGATTCTAGATACAGCGCAAAGCTTCTTAGATGAAAATAATAATTTGATCAATCGCCCGTTGCTTGAAGGGCTGACGGTGATGAATCTTTTCTTTGAAAACTCCACTCGTACCCGTACTACTTTTGAGGCCGCGGCAAAACGTTTGTCTGCCAATGTCTTGAATATTGATATTGCACGTTCAAGTACCTCTAAAGGTGAAACTTTGCGTGATACGCTCTGGAATTTGGAAGCGATGGCGGCGGATATCTTCGTGGTACGTCATTCTTCCTCTGGTGCAGCACACTTTATTGCCAAAGATGTTTGCCCTAAAGTTGCCATTATCAATGCGGGTGATGGTCGCCATGCGCATCCTACCCAAGCCATGCTGGATATGTTGACGATTCGTCGCGAAACCAAGAAGCCATTTGAAGATTTAACAGTGGCGATTATCGGTGATATCAAGCATTCACGTGTTGCACGTTCGAATGTAGCGGCATTGCAAACATTGGGCTGCAAAGATATTCGCGTGATTGCACCCAATACCCTGTTGCCAGTCGGCTTTAATGAATATGGCGAACATGTGCGTCTGTTTAACAAAATGGATGAAGGGGTAAAAGATTGCGATGTGATTATTGCCTTACGCATTCAAAATGAACGTATTGATTCACCAGCTCTATCTTCACAAGCCGAATTCTACAAAATGTACGGTTTAAACAAAGAGCGTTTAGCTTTGGCAAAGCCTGATTGTATCGTGATGCATCCAGGCCCAATGAACCGTGGAGTTGAAATTGACTCAAGCGTTGCCGATGGTGATCAATCTGTCATTTTGAAGCAAGTTACCAACGGGATTGCAGTTCGTATGGCAGTGTTGGCACTCGCAATGCAAGGGCAGTTACAAGAACAAGGTTTAATTGAAGCGATTGCGCTGTAAGGGGATAGATCACATGAGTATTGTAAAAATTGAAAATGTCCGTGTGCTCGATCCAATTCAAAAAACTGATCAAGTAAAAACGGTTTATATCGAAAATGGCAAGTTGGTTGATGCAGTAGATCAAGTCAATGAAACTATTGATGGTCAAGGCAAATGGTTAATGCCAACCATGGTTGATCTTTGTGCACGTTTACGTGAACCAGGGCAACAACAGCATGGAACCTTAAAGTCCGAAGGTAAAGCAGCACGTGCCAATGGTATTTTGCATGTGATGACACCACCTGATTCAAAACCAATTGTGCAGGATAACGGTGCTTTGATTCATGGCTTGATCGAAAAAGCACAATTGGATGGCGGCATTTACCTGCAAATTATTGGTGCGCAGACCCAAGGTCTGAATGGCAAGCAACCTGCCAATATGGCGGGGTTGAAGAAAGGTGGATGTACGGCTGTTTCAAATGCCAATGCAAGCTTTGAAAATGATGATGTGGTGATTCGTACTCTGGAATATGCAGCAGGTCTGGGCTTGACCGTGGTGTTCTATGCCGAAGAACCCCAGATTGCCAAAGATGGCTGTGCGCATGAAGGCTTTATTGCTTCTCGCCAAGGTTTACCGATGATCCCTGCGATTGCCGAAACCGTTGCGATTGCCAAATACTTGATCATGATTGAAGCAACAGGCGTGAAAGCACACTTTGGTTTACTGTCTAGTGGTGCTTCGGTTGATTTGATTCGCGCAGCAAAAGCCAAAGGCTTACCTGTGACTGCTGATGTTGCCATGCATCAATTGCATCTGACTGAGCAACTGACCGATGGTTTTAACTCGCTTGCACATGTACGTCCACCGCTACGTTCTGAGCAAGATAAAGCCTTATTGCGTCAAGGGGTGAAAGAAGGGGTGATTGATGCAATTTGTACGCATCATGAACCACTTAGTAGCTCGGCAAAAATGGCTCCATTTGCTGAAACACAGCCAGGGATTACTGCTTTTGATACCTATGTGGGTTTAGGTGTGCAATTGATTCAAGAAGGTGTGTTTGAGCCTTTGGAATGGGTGGCGAAAGTGACCTCTATACCAGCACAAGTCGCCAATATGACTGATCGTTGGTTGCAAGAAGCGGGTTGGGTTTTAATTGATCCAGAATTACAGTGGACTGTGTCTAAAGACAGCATCTTATCCCAAGGTAAAAATACGCCATTACTGGGTCAACAACTGACTGGTAAGGTGCTGAGCACCTTCGCATAAATGAGATGAAAACAGCAGAATAAGGTGATCAAGTCTTATTCTGCTTTGTAAACTGTGATGTAGATATTGTATTTAAATTTTACAAAGCTGATAAAAATAGAAAAATTAGATTAAAGTAGCAAAATAAATGAGATGTGCTTTACATAAAATTATAAAAAATGAGAAATAAACAATTTAAAGAATTGGAGCTAAATCATATGGCTATTAACCCAATGGAATTACTTAAGCAAAGAGTATCCTCTATCATTGTCAATGATCAAACTTGCTTAGTAAATGAAAAAAATGATGTTTTATCAAGATTTTACCCTATTTTCTTACATCGTTTTTTAGATAAGCCTGAATTGGTTGATCAATTAAAAGAAAAATTGACACCTTCTATTTTTGATTTATTAGAGCAAAATGAACGTGTAAAAAATGAATTGTTATTGAGATTGGCAGCAGGCAAAGTTGCTGTGGCTGAAGTTGAAATTACATTAAATCGAGCCATTCCTAAAAGCTTAGCTGTGCTTTCAAATGAGGTCGGTAATGATGCGATCAGCATTATTCATTATCTCCGAGAACATAAACAGTCTATTCATGCCTTATTGCCCAACTGGTCAGATGAGGTATTGCGACACTTGAATGAAGTTCCTGAACCTGAGCCCGTATTGGAAGAAGTTATAGCACCTGTAGAAGAGTCAATTGAAAAGAAATCCTATAAATTATTTCCTTTTTTAACTTTGATTTTTGCCAGCTTTTCTTTGCTCTTTCTTTATCATCTAAGTAAGTAAAATCTACCGCTTTGATAAGATTGTGCTTGATCATTCCGTAAGTGGATCCGTGTCAAGTACAGGAATGGCAGAAATATGCTTTGTAAAGTGTGATGTAAGTATTGTATTTAAATGATATAAAAACGAATAAAAAACACACAAATGTTTAGAATGAAAAAGCATCAGTTTGCTTGTGCTTCGCATTTTTCTTAAGCGATCTGAATATTATAAATTTAATGTGTTGGAGTGAATAACAATGTCAATAAACCCAATAGAACTGTTAAAGCAGAAAGTGACTTCTGTGCTTGTGAGTGGTCAAGACGGTTTGGCGAACGAAAAAAGTGCGCTGTTATCTAAATTTTACCCGATTTTTCTTTCGATTTTAGCTGCAAAGCCTGAATTGATTCAGAAACTAAAAGAGTCGATTTCACCTTCTTTATTCGATTTATTTGGTCATAATGATCAAGTTAAAAATGCATTATTATCCAATCTTGCTGGCGGTCAGCTTCCCACAGCTGAAGCAGAACAAACCTTAAATCAGTCGATTCCGATCAGCTTGGCTGCTTTAACCAGTGAAGCAGGCAATGATACCCAAAGTATTGTCAATTATTTAAAACAGCATGCCGATTCAATTCGTGCTTTGTTACCTGCATGGGCGGTAGGTTTGCTTGCGCCTTTAGGACTGGTTTCGGGTGCTACGGCCTCAACAACGAGTTTCGCCAGCGCAACTGCGACGACAGGAAGTAAATCACGTGCTTGGCTACCGATAGTCGCACTGATTATTTTGGCACTTCTAGTCGCATGGTTATGGAAGGCATGTCAACATAAACAAATGGAAGTACCTGTAAATAATGAGGATTCACCTGCATCACAAGTCGGTACAGTCATTGCCCCAACGAGTTTGGCATTAACCACCGATGCCAATGGTGATGTTGCACAGTGCCAAGTAATGGTTGGTGATCAAGGATTTTTGGCCAGCATTCAGGCCAAAGTCAAAGAAGTTTTTTCTTCCAGTCAGGACTGTACGGTAGATACTGCAGGTACGGCTGCAACACATGCAGGCAAGTTTACCGATCAAGCAGGACTTGCGGGTGTATTGGGATTGCTTAAAGGGGTTCCAAATGTTTCCTTGGAGTGGGTGGGTGATAAGATCACATTAAAAGGTACTGATACAGCTAAACTCAATGAGTTACAGGGCAAGATCAAAGCATTGGTGCCGAATACCGAGGTGGTAGTGGAAGCACCCGTAAGTGCGGCAGATTCTGTAAGCAATAGTCTAAATGCAGCGCAGGATGCATTGGCAAGTATTGATGCCAATCAGGTTGATATTAACGCCGTAATTAAAGCACTTAATCTACAGATTATTAATTTCTCAACCGGATCCAATCAGATTCCAGATGAAAACAAAGCGATCTTGGATAAAGCCGCTGGCTTAATGAAAAATAGCAAAGATGCAAAACTGACTGTTGCGGGCTATACCGATTCAACAGGTAATGCCAATAGCAATAAAGCACTGTCACAAAAACGTGCACAGGCTGTGGTCGATTATTTAGTTAGTCAAGGCGTGGATGTGGCACAACTCACAGCAGTGGGACATGGTGCAGATAACCCTGTTGCAGATAATACAACTGAGGAAGGACGTTTTAAAAATCGTCGTATTGAGTTTTCAATTACTCCTTAATTGATGGTTTGTTGAAGTTTTAAAGGAGTTATTGAGAAAATAACTCCTTTTATTTTAATTGTTTATTTAAGTGAATATGATTTTAAACGCAAACGCCTAAATAAAATCAAATAAAAGACTCGAAAGTATAGATTTAAATTGAGTAGAATACGCGCGAAAAACAAGATAATAGAGCACTAATATGAATAAGTTTTTTATATTCACAACATTAACCGCAGCAGTGTTATTAACAGGGTGTGATAAGTTCAAACCGAAAGATAAAGTTGAAAATACGGATGCGGCAGTCGCTGAGTGGAGTTGTACTAATCAAGATAACTTGAATAATATTCAAGCGGCACTCAAAAAAGATTATTTAAAACAAATCGAGCGTAGTCTAAGAGAAAGTCAGTATCAGGCAGACTATGATGTTCTGGACAAAATCAATAAAGGTCTGAAATTCGAAATTAAAAATGTGCGTACCTTAGATGCAGCAGAAGGCGAGCAAGCATCAAAAACACAATTGAGCTGTGAAAGTCAGTTAATTGTTCAATTCCCGAAAGGTTTACAAAAGCGTGCGGAGAATGCTTATGCTGAGCAGCAAAAAAATTGTGAAGAGTGTGAAGGCGATTATAGCGCAAGTACTTTAGGTGATTATTTTGCCGATAATGAATATTCATTGACCTTAGAAAATGATCAACTTAAAGGTAGCTTTTTCTATGATATTACCAAGACCGACAAAGATGGTTTAGTGTTTAATATTCCTGATCAAAATGCAGTGATTGATGGTGTGGTCTTTATGGCGACAAAAGCCGTACAGTATGTGGCTTATTTAAAAGAAAACCGCCTGATTGAACAAAGCAATGAACAAGCTCAGCAGCAATATGATGCAGAAGAATCGGCTCAAATGGGCTTGGCTCAAAAAGCAATGGATATTCGCAAAAAAGAGTTGGATGCTGAAAAAGCACAGCAGGTTGAGCGCTTAAATCAAACTTGGGACAAGTTTAGTCCAGAGCAAAAAGCACAGTTGCAGCAAGACCAGTCTGATTGGTTTGAAAAACGTGATGTTGATTGTAAGGTGCTTGCTCAGAAGCATGTATCTGACATTCCAGAAAAAGATTTGGAAACCTATCAAAAGCAATCACGGTATTGGAATGATGCGATGCGTCAACAAGATCAAGAGATGCAGTACACCAAATGCTTCACCCAACGTACCATTGAGCGCATTGTCTATCTCAATAATGTCAATTAAGTAAGCAACAACAAGAAGGACGAATTGATTCGTCCTTTTTTTATTGGCATGCTTAGCACAGCGATGGTTTTAAGATAAATATTATGCGAATTACATTGATTGGAGCAGGTCGTGTTGCAACTCATTTGGCCAAAGTATTGCAGTTGCAGCATCAGATTGTACAAATCTTTAGTCGGAATCTACAACATACTCAGATCCTTGCAGACCAAGTCAATGCCCAAGCAATTGACGATGTGCAACAGTTGGATGCGCAAACCGATTTGGTGATTATCGCAGTTAGTGATCAGGCGATTCGTAGCGTGATTGATTCGATTGCGCCTCATCTCACTGAAAATCTGATTGTACATACTTCGGGAAGTACTGCTTTATCGGTACTGCAACAGAGACATCCACGCGCGGGTGTGTTCTACCCTCTGCAAACCTTTAGTATGGAAAGGGATGTGAATTGGGCAGATACCCCTTTGTTTGTGGAGGCAGTACAGCAACAGGACTTAACCTTATTAACCGAATTAGCCAACAGTTTAAGCCAATCTGTCTATCAATATAGTTCTACACAACGTTTGACCTTACATTTGGCGGCGGTATTTGCTTGCAATTTTAGTAATTATTGTTATGACATGGCGAAGCAGATCGTTGATGCTGAGCAGGTTGATTTTAGTTTGCTCTATCCACTGATTTTAGAGACCGCAAATAAAGCCACAGCCAATCATCCCAAGGATATGCAGACAGGCCCTGCGATGCGAGGCGACCAAAATATATTAAGTATGCATAGCCAATTATTAGCAGATTCTAATCGGCCAGACTTGCAGAATATCTATGGTCTTATCAGTGAATCTATTTTAAAACGCCATCATTAAATCGATTTAACAATAATTATACAAAATAGACAAATCAGTCTGTTTTGTATACCATGGCTAAAATTTGATTTAATTTTATATAAAAAGATGTTGGTTAATATATTTCAAGCTTTAGACAATTTAGGTTTGACTGCACAAAAGCGTGCAATTCATATTCAATTTTCCAATCAAAATTTAAATACTCAAGTCTTCCTACAACGTATTGATGGTCAGCATCAACTGAATGATGGATTTAAGGCAGAACTGATTTGCCTGTCGACTAATGCGACTATTCCCCTGAAACAGTTCATCGGCAGCCAAGCGGCCATTGATAGCGTGACCGATCAGGGACAACTCACTCGCGTCACAGGGATTATTACTCAAGCCTTACAAGGACAATCAGACGGTAGCCTAACTGTCTATAAACTGACTTTAGAAGATCCCACCGCACTGTGGAAGCAACGCCGTAACAGCCGCGTGTTTATGAACAAGAGTGTGCGTGATGTAGTCGAAATCATCTTCAAAGAGTGGCAACAAAAAAGTCCCTTATTTGCATCCAGCTTAACACTTGATTTAAGCGGACTCAGCCAAGACTACGACATTCGTCCCTTTATCATGCAATCTTTGGAAAGTGACTACGACTTCCTGACGCGTTTGCTACGTAGCGAATCGATTAACTGGCTCATTGATGAGGCTGAACGAACGGTTCCGCAAAGCAGTGCTGCGATTCAGCCGCAAAAATTACGTCTGATTGACGACAATAGCCAGTACCAAGCTTTAAAGCGTCGACAGATCCGTTATCACCGTAGTAGTGCCACCGAACAATACGACAGCATGACCAGTTTGGTCGGACAACGTTCATTACAACCGAGCAGCGTGCATGTACAACGCTGGCAAGCCGATGCACTGGAACAAGAAGATGGTGCAGGCAGTGTACAAAGCACCCATAAACACAGTGAACAATATGACAATGCCAGCCTAGGACTAGAGCAGGCATGGCATTTTTCACCCGCGTGGATGCAAGACCTCAATGGGGAGGATGGTGCAACCGCATCGGGCAATTCACAGATTGAAAAACTGAATCGGAACTTGGGTCAATACTACGACTTACAATCCAAACAATTTACCGCCCATACTACCGTCCGTGACACGCATGTCGGTTACTGGTTTGAATTGGCTGAACACCCTGAAATAGATCAACACGCTGGCAGTGATAAAGAATTCCTGATCACAGGCAAAAACTTTTATAACCAAAATAATTTGCCTAAAGATCTGCATCAACAGATCAATCAGCTATTAGTACAAAGTAATTGGCAAATAAAAGAGAGTGACGAACGCCAAGCCAACCAACTGACATTGCAACGCCGCAGCATTAAAACCGTTCCTGAATTTAACCCATTACAACATCGTCCAACTGCCTCACCACAACGTGCCAAAGTGGTTGGGCCAAGTGGTGAAGAAATCTATGTGGATGAATGGGGACGAATTAAAGTCCGTTTCCTATTTACCCGTAATGACGATCATAGCCATGATGGTGGTGCGGGTGCCAATGACAATGACACCGATTCTGCTTGGGTGGATGTACTGACCCCTTGGGCAGGTGAAGGCTATGGCGCACGTTTCTTGCCCCGTATTGATGAAATCGTGGTGATCGACTTCTTTGATGGCAATATTGACCGTCCATTTGTGGTGGGACGTATCCATGAAGGCCATCGTAGCCCAACCAAGTTTGATAATGCAGGCAAGCTGCCTGACACTAAGAAACTGGCAGGAATTAAGTCTAAAGAGTATCAAGGTGAAGGTTTTAACCAACTGCGCTTTGATGACACCACAGGGCAGATCAGTGCCCAGTTGCAAAGTAGTCATGCTGCCAGTCAACTCAATCTGGGTAAACTCAGTCATCCCAAAGATAAAGCAGAAAGTGAAGATCGCGGCGAAGGTTTTGAACTGCGCACCGACCAGTGGGGTGCCGTGCGTGCTGGTGATGGCTTACTACTTTCCACGCATAAACAGGATCAAGCCCAAGGCCAGCATCTTGATGCCCAAGTAGCTAAACAGCAGCTTGAGGGTAATCAAAACAATGCCAAAGCCTTAAGCGAAGTGGCTAAGAATCAGCAGACCGATGAGATTGAATCACTGGATCAACTGAAAGCGTTTGCTGATGAAATTGAATCTGATATTGCCAAGTTTAATAAAGCAATGCTGTTACTCAGTTCACCTGAGGGGATTGCTCTGAGTACCAATGAAGATATTCATTTATCGGCAGATGGGCAGATCAATCAGTTTGCAGGAGACAGTATTAATCTAAGTACGCAAAAGAATTTGGTGGCGCATGTTAGTGGTAAAGCCAGTCTATTTGCCGCGCAGAATGGGATTAAACAGGTCGCTGCAAAGGGTAAGTTTGAAGTTCAGGCTCAAGGTGATGGAATAGATTTACTTGCCAAGCAAGGCATTCAGATTATTTCTACCGAAGATCGTATTGAGATTACTAGTCCGAAAGAGATTGTGATTACTGCGGGTGGTTCTCAGATCAAGCTGGATGGTTCAGGTATTTTCCCTATCACAAGTGGCAAATTTGAGGTGAAGGCGGGGCAACATTTGTTTATGGGTGGACAAAATATAAATGAAACAATTTTGGACTTACCTGAATTAAAAGATTGTGAATATAAGATGAAAGACGCAGCTTCAAGCGGTAAATCGAGCGTGAGAATAAAATGATTAAGGGTAAATTAAATTTTGAGGATTTTCAGAAATTTAATTACATATTGTATGACCAGTACTTGTTTAGAAGCTTACTGGATATTTATGAGAATGAAAAAGTTAAATATAAAATTTTAGCAATTAATGTTTTTAAAGAAAAACAGATTGCTCCAATTGTGATACGTATTGATTCAATGAGCCCAGCTTTATTGCAAGATTACTATGAAAATATTTATTTATTAGAACAAACTGAATATATCAATAAATTTGATCAGATGGCTTTGGTGCAAAATCTGATCAAGACTGATCTAGAGCTAGATGATTTGGCAGAACAGTTAACAAAATTGATGCTCATAAATAAAAATACATTGTTTCGATTCTACGATCCTAGGGTACTCGTGCACCTGTATATGTCAAGAGATAACCAGATTTTAAATACTGATATTAATCGTTGGCTCAAACGATATCGTTCAATCTTTGAAACATGGTCATTTGATTTAATGGGGCATTCTTTTGAAATAAATGCTTTAGATCTTAGCTCTGAACAATCTATTCAACAGTCTAGAATACAGCTCAAAAATTTTGATCAAATTAATACCAAGATAAAAGAGTTTTCCAGAAAAAATGCTGATTTCCAAGCCTTAATGGACTTTATGGAAAAACAATATTTAGCTTTTGAGGTGAGAAATGACAGATAATACTGTTGCAGAAAAATATAGATATGATCGTTGTGAAACTTGCGAGCGTTTAGGCTCATTCTATCCTGTTCGAATCGCTGTCGCCTTAGAGACTGAAAATTCTGATCATTTTAATATTAAAGATATTTTTGCGAAGAAATTACCTGCTTTACCTAAAGGTTTAAAATATGTCTATAGAAGACTAAATGAAGGGTATCTGTATGCCTATGCCAAAGAATGGCGTGTAGGGCAATATAATGATGAGAATGTACATGCTTACAATGTCAATGCCAATGGTTTTATCAGTGCCATGGATAAAGATAGCATGGGGGTTCAACCTAAAGCCAAAGACTATGCTTGTTTTATAAATCCTGTTACCAGTAAACAAAAGTCAAGTTCTAATGCGATGTTACTTGATTTGTTTCCAAACAAAGATGTTTCACCCGTTGTCGATTTATTTTATTCAAGACATCAACTTAGCATCGAAAGTTGTAATCAATTTGAAACTGATGAAAATTTACGTAAGAAGATATGTAGTCAGATCAACGTTAGCAAGCCAACAGATTACCAACTCCCATATATTGATTATATGTCTTGTATTGAAAATAGCACACAAGATCAAATTGAGGTGGTCAAAAACTTAGTTCCTTGGGAAGTGGATTTAATCAAAGATATCGCTAAATATCCGTTTCATAAAACAGATGAATTTAGCGATGAAACTGGGAAAAGCACTTTTAACTTTCAGGCGATCAAGACTGATAAAAATAATAAACCTGTATTAGATCCTAAAACCAAAGAGCCATTGTTTGATGAGTCAGCTCCAGCTGTTCCGTATGTAACATCGAAAGAGCGTGTTATTGTTTTTAATGATCCTGTAGGAATTTTAGAAGATACGCTGTCTATTATTAATTATTTGGCAGAAAAGATTAGAACGCCTGAGGAAGAAAGGCTTTATCAAAGTGCGCTACAAATTATCAAACTCAAAGGTTTGATTAAAGCAAAGATTCACAGCGAAAAATATTCAGATCTCTGGAATCTATACGGTTTCCGCTATGGCGCTGAACATATGTTGGAAGGTATTCCTGAACAAGATAAAGTCAATATTCACGTGCCTATGTTTCCTACTCAGAATCAAGCAGAGAAAGCTCAGAAGAGTATTGAGAAAATCCATGACAATATGATGTTGAAAAGACAACATTACATGGAAAACTTCTTTGATTTTGAAGAAAAAGATATTATTAAACTCACCAAAGATGTGAATGAGGAGTTTGCGAACGAATGGAATAAAAAAAGCTTTCTGGGAATGGTGGATAGTTTTTCCGATAAACTCAAACAAAAGGCCATGGAGGATTGGCTAGAGCAGCAAGCAGAAAAGATACTCAGCTATGGTAAAACAGAAATTGAGCCAATCATCAAATTTTATATTGAGTGGCTTAAGTCAGATACTTTATTGAACTATATGGAGAATGCTTTTGATCATAAAAGTCCATTTTCTGCGAGTAATTTTATAACGATTAACTCCCGAATTGTTGGTAATGCGGATACCTTGGAACTATGTTCGAAATATTTTGCAGAGTTGTTGCAAGAGGCGAATTATAGCAATCGGAAGAATTATCTGCTGAGAACTTTTATCTTTGATTCTAAAACCTTGCAGGATACCGTGAACTCGGTGAATGATTTTTTAGGTAAAAATCAGATCACGACTTTAGCATTTGCGGGAACACAATTTTTTGATGAGAGTAGTATTACGCAGCATGACAATTATAAAGAACAAGTTAAAACGATTAAAGAAAGTATTAAAGTAAAAATTGATATCTTTTCCGAACAAATCGGTGGCACAGTGGCACGTGTATTTCATGGGCGTGCTAATCAAACCCCAGATGCTGCCAAAACAGTGGCAATGAAAAGCTTTGAGGTGTTTTCTGGTAAAACATTAACAACAAAAGCATATGCCGGAAAGTTAACCGATATTATTCAGCAAATTATGCGCGATTCGCCTATTAACTTTGATGAGGCTGAATCCCGGCAAGCCAAGAAAAACGCTAAAAATGCCTTTAAAGTTAATTTAAAAAAAGCATTACTGGAAAATTTTAATACAGACATAGATTTTCACCGTTTAGGAAAAATGCGGACCAAAGTTTATGTGGTCTTGCATCTGGATACTCAACAGTTAGCCAAGATTAATCCCAATATGACTCAGGCTCAAATCAGTGAAGCCATGCATGGAGCAGTGCGAGGTTCTGGACAAGTTGTAGCAGATAGCAAAGTTGCTGGCGCTTTGGAGCAAAGTAGACAATTAAACCAGTTAGAGAGACAAAGCCAAAAAGTATTTGCTCGGCAAGGTACGGGTTTTGGTTTTGGTGTATTTGCGTTTGGTTTACAGTCGTTGGCATTAATTAGTGCAACCCAAGGAGTGGCAACAGGTGTCAATGTACAAACAGGGATGAACTTTGTTGGCGTAATTGCAGCAACTCTCGGCAATATTGCGGATGTGATGGATCGGCAATTGGAAATGAAGATGGCTCAGGTTGGTGCAAATGCAAAATTGGACTTTTTAAAGAGTTGGACTTCTAAGTCGGCTACTAGGGGATTATATGTTGGGGCTGTACTTTTGGCTGCAGTTGAAGTATTTAAAGGATATGAGGCATTTAAAAAAGATCAGTATGTCATTATGACTTTATATGGCATAAATGCTTTTGTTGTATTTTTTACAACACATGCTTTTCTGCGTAGTTCGGGTTTGTTATTAGGATTACGTGGCGGCTATTGGGGTTTAATTTTAATTGGTTTATCGATTGTTATTAGTTATGGCATTGATCTGTTGAAAGAGCGAGAAATACGTAATTTTCTGGAAGCATCGGCGTGGGGCAAAAAAAGTGAAAATTGGTCTCAATCAGTTGAAAAAACTGAATTTGAAAAGATTTATGGGTAACAATTGATGTTAAAAGAAGATTACGAAACCAAGTTTACGACACTTAATCAACCATTTGAGGTTGGAATTCCTAATAAAAATGGCCGATTACGTCTAAGAGAAATTGATATAAAAAGCCTAAAAACGGATCAACTTTATCCTCATCGTCAGGTGATTCGATTTAATTCTACTTTTGTAGAGGTCATGGATAGTTGGGAGTTTATTCGTGGACGTGCAACTGCATTGGCGCTTCCGATGTGGGCTGCACTATTTTTTGCTATTTTTATGTTCCTGTTCTTTATGTATAGCTTGTACTTTAAGCAAGTTTACTGGAGTGTAGCTGTATTCTCATGTTTAACGATTGGTTTAGGTTATTTAGTCTATTCGAATTATAAAATGGCGAAGTATGATTTATTTGGCTATACCCATTATCCAATTCGTTTTAATCGGAAAACCCAGAAAGTTTATGCTTTTTCACCTCAACAACAAAAAATCATTGAGCTAAACTGGCAGGAGTTACGTTTTTCGGCTGTGAAAGATGATTTTGATATTGAGTTAAGAGCAAGTTTAGTAAATGCAGAGAATGTTGTAGAAGAAGAAATCATTTTTCCGTTTAGAGCACCGAGATATCAACCTGAATTAGTTGATCAGCATTTAGCTTTTTTTAAAGCCTATATGCAAGGTGATGATCTAAAAAGGATTGATGCAGCTATTCCAGAGTTTTTTGATATTAATAACAGGAAAGAAACTTTTAAGGAAAGTTTTGAACGAGTTTATATGTTTCATGATATCAATGAAAAGGTTCAACAGACTCGACCAGATGAACGACATATTTTATCGGCTGCCTTGAATGTTTCCTTTTGGTTACCTTATTTATTATTGAGGCGTTTAGGATTAATATTTTCAAAAATCCCAAATTGGCCAGTAAATATTAAACAGGACTGTCAGGTGGAGAGTAACGATCCTTATGACTCGATAGGAAAACAGCGTCATTTGATTCCATTAAAGTTTAAAGCATCACAAATTTCGTTGATCATTTTAAGTGCAGTTATTCAGTTGGGTATAGGTTTTATCTTCTGTGTAGGAGTAGTGTATTTCGGATGGAAGTATTTATGATGAACGATCAATGCTAAGGGAAGATTACGAAACCAAGTTTACGACACTTAATCAACCATTTGAGGTTGGGATTCCGAATAAAAACGGACGTTTACGTCTAAGAGAAATTGATGTAAAGAGCCTGAAAACAGATCAGCTTTATCCCCATCGTCAGGTTATTCGATTTAATTCCACTTTTGTGGAGGCCATGGATAGTTGGGAGTTTATCCGTGGACGAGCAACAGCATTAGCACTTCCAATGTGGGCCGCATTATTTTTTGCGATTTCTATGTTTTTATTTGCTATATATAGCCTGTATTTTAAACAGGTTTATTGGAGTATTGCTATAATTTCGTGCCTAACGATTGGTTTGGTTTATTTAGTTTACTCGAATTATAAAATAGCGAAGTATGATCTATTTGGTTATACTCATTATCCGATCCGCTTTAACCGTAAGACCCAGAAAGTATATGCTTTTTCACCTCAACAACAAAAAATCATTGAGCTAAATTGGCGAGATTTACGTTTTTCTGCAGTACGAGAAGGACGATATGATATTGAGTTAAGAGCAAGTTTAGTAAATGAGGATAATATTGTAGAAGAAGAAATAATTCTCCCATATATTTCATTTGATAATAATGATTTTATTGATCAAAATTTGGCATTCTTTAAAGCCTATATGCAAGGTGATGATCTAAAAAGTATAGATGCGGCTATTCCAGAATTTTTTGATATTTATAACAGAAAAGAAACTTTTAAAGAAAGTTTTGAGCGTGTTTACATGTCAAATGATGTGCTTAATGAATTAGCTATGCAAACACGTCCAGCAAAAAAAGATATTTCTGGTGTCTCAATGATGGCAGTTATTTGGTCTTTAACTATATTAGTTCGACGGCTTGGAATATTTTTTTCAAAAATACCACAATGGCCTACTCATATTGAACAAGAATGTCAGATTGATAGTAATGACCCTTATGACTCAACAGGAAAACAACGTCACCTTGCACCATTAGTGTTTACTTCGGCTGAAAAATGTATTTTATTTATAGGTTGGTTATTAGGAACAAGTATCTTTATCGCATTTCTGGCAGGATTGGCTTATTTAAGTTGGAACTATAGATAAGAATAAGATCAAATGTTAAGAGAAGACTACGAAACCAAGTTTACGACACTTAATCAACCATTTGAGGTTGGAATTCCTAATAAAAATGGCCGATTACGTCTAAGAGAAATTGATATACAGAGCCTGAAAACGGATCAAATTTATCCCCATCGTCAGGTTATTCGTTTTAATTCTACTTTTGTGGAGCTCATGGATAGTTGGGAGTTTATCCGTGGGCGTGTAACAGCATTAGCACTGCCTATGTGGGCCGCATTATTTTTTACGATCTCTATGTTCTTATTTGCTATATATAGCCTTTACTTTAAACAAGTTTATTGGAGTATTGCCATAATTTCGTGTCTAACGATTGGTTTGGGTTATTTAGTCTATTCGAATTATAAGATGGCAAAGTATGATTTATTTGGCTATACCCATTATCCAATTCGTTTTAATCGGAAAACCCAGAAAGTATATGCTTTTTCACCTCAACAACAAAAAATCATTGAGCTAAACTGGCAGGATTTACGTTTTTCTGCTGTACAAGAAGGGCGGTTTGATATTGAGTTAAGAGCAAGTTTAGTAAATGCGGATAATATTGTAGAAGAAGAAATAATTTTCCCTTTTATTACAAAAATATATGGAAAAGAATTGGTTGATCAGCATTTGGCATTCTTTAAAGCCTATATGCAAGGTGATGATCTAAAAAGTATAGATGCGGCTATTCCAGAATTTTTTGATGTTTATAATAGAAAAGAAAGCATTAAGGAAAGTTTTGAACGTGTTTATATGCAGTTTGATGGTGAAGAAATCATCCAGCAAACCCGCCCTGCGGAACGAGATAATGGAATAGCAACAGTTGCTTTTCCTTTATTCTTACTCATTTTATTAAGACGCTTGGGAGTATATTTTTCAAAAATACCTCAATGGCCTACCCATATTGAAAAAGAATGTCAGATTGATAGTAATGACCCTTTTGACTCAACAGGGAAACAACGCCATCTTGCACCATTAGTGTTTACTTCGAATGAAAAAATTATTTTGTTCCTAGGCTGTTTAGTTGGGACAATTATCTTTATCGCATTTCTGGCTGGATTAGCTTACTTAAGTTGGAATTATGGGTAAGTTGCTGTGTTAAGCGCGTATAAAAAAGCCACTAAACAATTAGTGGCTTCCTTTGAAAACTAAATCGACTTATTTAATTTTCTTAAAGATAAAATCATTAATCTTATGACCAGATTCAAGACCACGACGTTCAAATTTGGTCACTGGACGCCATTCTGGGCGAGGGTAGCTATTACCTTTGCCTGCCAAGTTTTCCATATCTGGACGATTATCTAAAATATCAAGCATCCACTCTGCATACGGTTCCCAGTCAGTTGCTGAATGGAAGGTACCGCCAAGTTCTAACTTCTGTTCGACCAGTTGCATACGCTCATGAATTACGAAACGACGTTTAAAGTGACGTTTCTTCTGCCACGGATCTGGGAAATACAGCTGTACGCAGTTAATGCTGTTATCTGGCATTTCACGTAATACTTGGATTGCATCGGCATCCAGTACAAACAGGTTCTTTAAGCCTGCCATACCTGCTTCATAGACACACTGTGCGATACCAGGCACATGTACTTCGATACCGACAAAATTACGTTCAGGATTGGCCTTTGCCATTAACACCAAAGAACGGCCCATACCAAAACCGATTTCAACGGTTAATGGACGTTCAGGATGTTCAAAATGCTGGCGTAAATCACCAACAGGGTATTCCAAAATTAAATCACGATAATCTTCTAAAGCAGTACGTTGTGAAGTATTGAGCGGAGCTGAACGACGCATAAACGTCACAATTTCACGATGCTCAGGCAAATTGTCGAGTTCCGTAATTTGCGTTTCTAACTGATCGTTTGACATGATTCTGGAGATATAAATATAGAAATGCCGTATTTTAAGTGTTCAGGTGGTCAAGTCAAACTTTAAGTGATTTTATTTAGTCAGTCATTTTTGAAATTGCTTAAAATTTGTCAAAAAATCTTCATGTAGCTGTCACAGAAATTGCATAGCCTAATTACAATTTTAACACTAAGTAAAAAACCATGAACAATTTTAAATACCATTCGATCGCCATTTGTTTAGGCCTGTTAGGTGCATCTTCACTCTTTTCTGCTGCACATGCACAACTGATGTTTAGCCAGTATGTCGATGGCAGTAGCAATAAAAAGGGACTGGAAATTTATAACCCCGATGCCACAACAGTGAATTTAGCCGATTATGAAATTCAGCAGTTTAATAATGGTGGTACAGTCAAAACCGCGGCTTTTCCTTTACAAGGTAGCTTGGCCAGTAAACAAAAATTCCTGATAGGTCGTTCAGAATTACAGGTACAATTGGGCGATAAGGTTAATCAAGTTGCGGGATTATCTTTTAATGGCGACGATGCCATTGTGTTGCTTTATCGCGGTACGCCAGTAGATCGTTTTGGTCGAATCGGTGAGCGTCCAACGGCAGGTTGGGGTACAACGGTATTCAGTATGGCGAATAGCTTTAAACGCATTCAAACGGATAATCCCGTAGTGAGTGTTGATCCGACCAGTCCATTTGACCTCGACCAATCTTGGCAGGCATGGACAGATCGGAATGACTTTTCGAATTTAACAGGTTCAACGACCACACCACCTGTAGATGCCGTCAGCTGTAGCAGTAGTGACACACCAATTGCCAGTTTAGCCGAGTCGACTCAGAATCAAAACTATACCATTCGTGGTGTGATCACAGCGGATTATCGTTATAGCAATGGTTTCTCAGGTTTCTATGTGCAAACACCTGATAGCAAAGCCACACCAAATGTCAGTAACGCCATCTTTGTTTATATTCCTGCGAGCAGTGCAGTCAAAGGTGGGCAGGTTGGTGATGAAGTCATCCTGCGTGGTCGTTTAACCAGTTATCAAAACCAACTTCAATTGGATCAGTTACAACAGGATATTAAAACCTGTAACCAGAACATGGCATCGCTGATCCAACCACTGGACTTAAACTTGCCATTTAGCAGTTTGACCGATACAGCGGGTAACTCTCCAAAACGTTATCAAGGGATGTTGGTGAAATTACCGCAAACGTTGACGGTAAGTGAAAACTATAATTTTGGTCGTTATGGGGAACTTTCTCTAAGCCTTGGTCGCTTATTTATTCCGACCAATCTTTATCCTGCACTTTCAAATGAAGCCAAGGCTTTAGCACAACAAAACTTACTTTCTAAGATTATCTTTGATGATGGTTATAACAATCAAAATCGCGCACCGTGGTTGCCACAAAACTTTAGTGCTTTAAATACGCTACGTTCGGGTTATCAGTTAAAGAATGCACAAGGGATTCTAGAATATCGTTTTAATGCTTGGCGTGTACAACCGATTGCAGGAGCAAACTTGCCAGAAGTGGTAACCACCAATCCGCGTACAACGATTGCGGCTAAACAAAGCAAACATATTCGTGCTGCGGCATTTAACGTGCTGAACTATGACAATGGCAAGAATGGTTTCCCAACGGAACGTGGTGCCAACAGTCAGGCTGAATTTGATAAGCAACATGCCAAAATCGTCAATGCATTAAAATCAATTGATGCAGATGTGTATGGTTTGATGGAGATTGCCAATAATGGTTATGGCAGTGATAGTGCAGTTGCTAACTTGACTAAAGCTTTAGGACCAGACTGGAAATATGTGATACCCGAAGGACTCAATCAGTTGGGTACCGATGTGATTGCAGTTGCGATTATTTATAATAACAAACGTGTGCAGCCTGTGAATAAACCTGCGGTGTTGGACCTGGGGGATAAAAGCCGTTCGACCATTGCGCAATCCTTCAAGCCTGTACAAGGTGGACAAATCTTTACAGTGATTCCAAATCATCTTAAATCGAAGAGCTGTCGAGGTGTCGATGAAAACTCTCTCGATGCAGATCAACGTGATGGACAAGGCTGCTGGAACCCGACCCGAGTGAAAGCGGTTGAGCAACTCACTCAATGGATTGCCAAGAATCCAACCCAAGTGAAGAATCCGAATATCTTACTTTTAGGTGATATGAATAGTTATGCTAAAGAAGATCCGATTCTGACTTTTGAGAAAGCCAATTATAAAGTTCTGTTGAATGACAGTAAGGTCGGTGAGGGGAGTAAGGCATATAGCTATGTCTTTGGTGTATCAAGTGATGCAGATGGTTATGGCGGTGCAGGTAACCTAGATCATGCCATTGCTGATGCCAATCTGTATAAACGTGTGATTAAAACTTTTGCATGGCATATCAATGCCGATGAGCCAACGGTATTGGACTATAACGAGGAATATAAAACCGATGAGCAAAAGGCTTTGTTCTTCTCGGCAGATGCTTATCGTTCTTCAGATCACGATCCTGTGATTGTTGATTTGGATATGAAAAGTTCAGATTCTCAACTTGAACCGAACAACCCTAAAAATATCATCGTTGAATTTTTAAACTCATTATTTGAATGGTTAGGCAAGCTTTTTGGTCGAGCGTAACCTGATTTCCGTGACATTGTTAGGTTTGTTTTTTCATAAATTAATCAATCGTCACGGAATATAACTTGCAAGGCAGAAAAAAATTCATTAATAGTAGTGGTGTAGATGTTCTTAGCATGAAAGCGATTATAAATTTTAGTTATTTCTGTTCTCGAGTTTCGTAGGAACGTTCTAGAGCATAAGTTGTTAGATAACAAGGATCAATTATGAAGTTGTATTATTCCCCTGGTGCTTGCTCATTGGCTGCCCATATTATTTTAAATGAAATAAATGTCGATTTTGATTTAGAACGAGTTGATCTAAAAACACATAAAACTTCAAAAGGTGCAGATTATTACGAGATTAATCCAAAGGGCTATGTCCCTGCATTGGAAATTAATCCAGGTTTGATTTTAACTGAGAATGTGGCGATTTTACCGTTCTTGGCGCAGCATGATCCGAAGCAGGATTTAATTCCACCTTCGGGAATGGGGCGTGCCAAAGTCCTTGAATGGTTAGGCTATTTGAATTCAGAACTGCATGATGCTTATTCCGTATTCTTTAGCGGTAAACTCACTGATGATGAGAAAACCAAAGCCTATGCAGAAGTTGATCGTTTACTTAAGTATATCGACAACTATTTAGCTGAATCAGATTGTGATTATTTAGTTGATGATAACTTTGGCCCTGCGGATGCCTATTTATTTGTCCTCACCAACTGGTCCAACCATATCGAACATGACTTAACGCCGTATATCAATATTATTGCATTGCGTAATAAAGTGGCTGAACGTCAGTCGGTGCAAATTGCGATGCGCGATGAAGGTTTATTAAGTTAATTCAGACCAATAAAAAAGCCTCTGTAAACAGAGGCTTTTTTATCTCAACTCAATTATTGTTGAGCTTTTTCTTTCACATCAGCAGCACCAGATTCTACCGCACCCGCAACTTTAGCCGTAGCATCACGTGCAGCAGCTTCAGTTTTAGCAGCAGCTTCAGCCGTTGCAGCCGCAGTGTGATCAGCAGCAGCATCAATTTGATCACCCGCTGTATCTACCGCAGTAGCAACATTGCTCGCAGCAGCATCAGCAGCATTCTTAACATCAGCACCAGCTTGGTCAGCAGCATGTTCTAAATGCTCACCTGTAGTTGCACCAGTTTCAGGTGCTTTATCTTTATTACAGCCTACAAGCGCAACAGTAGCAGCAAGACCTAAAGCAACAAGTAATTTATTCATTGTCTATTTCCTTTTCTTTGTGGCATCCAATAGGAATGGATACCGAAAATATAAACATAAACTTGATGAATAATAAAGTTGAAAATTTGTTGATAACTTGTAAAAACACGCACTTACATCGCAAAATGTAAGGGCGTGCACATGTTTTAGATCAGTTTAAACACCAGAACGGATCATGTAATCAAAGGCAGACAGTGATGCTTTCGCGCCTTCACCTGTGGCAATGATAATTTGCTTGTATGGCACTGTCGTACAGTCACCTGCGGCAAAGACACCTTTGACATTGGTTTCGTTGCGATCATTAATCACGATCTCACCACGGTTACTCAACTCAACCGCACTGTTCTTCAAGAAATCCGTGTTTGGCAATAAACCAATCTGTACAAAGATCCCTGCAAGTTCAACGGTGTGTTCAACCTCAGTGGCACGGTCTTTGTATTTCAATGCTGTCACTTGAGCACCATCACCGACCACTTCAGTACTTAAGGCATTCATGATCACAGTGGTATTTGGCAAGCTGTTTAATTTGTCCTGCAATACTTGGTCAGCACGTAGTTTGGTATCAAACTCAACCAAAGTCACATGCTCAACAATCCCGGCAAGATCAATCGCTGCTTCGACACCTGAGTTACCACCACCAATCACTGCAACACGTTTACCTTTGAATAATGGACCATCACAGTGAGGGCAATATGCGACACCACGAGTACGGTATTCAGCTTCACCTGGCACATTCATTTCTCTCCAACGTGCACCTGTAGACAAGATGATGGTTTTCGATTCAAGTTTGGCACCGTTTTCAAGTTCCACTTCAACCAGACCGTTGGCCGTTTGATCTGCACCAGTGATCTTGCTGACACGTTGCAAGTTCATAATGTCCACACCGTACTCACGCACATGGGCTTCCATATCTTGAGCGAACTGAGGACCTACGGTTTTTTGTACCGTGGTGAAGTTCTCAATATCCATCGTGTCCATCACCTGACCACCGAAGCGTTCAGCCACGATACCCGTTTTGATGCCTTTACGTGCCGCATAGATCGCCGCTGTACCTCCAGCAGGACCGCCACCAATCACCAACACATCAAATGCATCTTTGGCATTGATTGCGGCTGCATCTTTCTCAGCTGAATTGCTATCCAACTTGGCAACGATTTCTTCCAAAGTCATACGACCTTGACCAATGTGCTGATTGTCTTGGAACACCATTGGCACCGCCAAGATTTTGCGTTCTTCAACTTCATCTTGGAAGAAAGCACCATCAATCATGGTTGCTGTGGTATTTGGATTGTTGATCGCAATCAAGTTCAAAGCTTGAACCACATCTGGACAGTTATGGCAGCTCAACGATACAAACACATCAAAGTTTGCAGTTAAGTTGAGGCCTTTGATCTGAGTGAGTACGTCATCAGACACTTTAGGGGCATAACCTGATACTTGTAATAATGCCAAGATCAAAGAAGTAAACTCATGTCCCATTGGTAAGCCAGCAAAGAACACACGTGGTTGTTCACCTACTTTGGCTACACCGAAGCTAGGACGGCGAGCGTTTGAACCGTCAAAACGCGCCGTAACTTGGTCAGAAAGTTCAGCAATTTCAGTCACGAGTTCTTTGATTTTTGCAGCTTTGTCCGAGTCATCTAAAGCAGCAACCAACTCGATTGGACTTTCTAAACGTTCTAAGTAAGCTTTTAATTGAGTTTTAATATTTTGATCTAACATATATTTCTCCAAAGGCTAAGGCTTTTAAATCAGCTAAATTCATTCAATGAGGCTATAGTACGCAAAAGTACTGAATAGATAAAACAGTATGTTTTTATGAGTTTGATCGGTTTTTTGAATTTTTAATGAATTTACTATTTTTTGAACATTTCTTTCACCAAAAATTTGAGTACAATCAAAGTTGTTATATAACTGCAATCATTTCGTGGCATAAATAAAGGGTAAGTAATATGACCTTACAACGTGGCATTTATCAACACTATAAAGGTCAGCTGTATCAAGTGTTTAACGTGGCTCGTCATAGTGAAACAGAAGAAGAATTGGTGGTCTATCAATGCTTATATGGTGATTACTCAATGTGGGTACGTCCATTGGCAATGTTTAGTGAAACTGTTCAGCTCGAGGATGGTCAAATTCTGCCACGCTTTAAACTGATACAAACGACTTAAATTCAATACACTTTGCATAAGCGTAGTTGGGGGATCAAATATGACCAGCACTGTATTTTTAAAACGTATCTCTGATTTATATGATGAGTTTAAACAACATGATGCTCGACAGTCTGATCGTTTAAGACGCTACCGAAATATTGAAGCTGAGTCCGCCAAACTGCTTGCAATGCTGGTCCGTACCCAACGATCTAAGCGGATTCTAGAAATTGGCACCTCGACAGGTTATTCAACACTTTGGCTGGCTGAAGCAGGTAAAACTGTTGGTGGGGGTGTACAAACCTTAGAAATTAATGCCTTTCGTAGTGCGCAAGCAAAAAAATATGCGGAAGAATTTGGCTTAGAGCCGTTTATTGATTTTTGGGTGGGGGATGCTGCTGATTATCTGGCCCAAGCGACTGCACCTTATGATTTGATCTTACTGGATGCTGAACGTGGTAGTTATGTGAGCTACTGGCAAGACTTGAAGCGTTTATTGCAGTCTTCGGGAAGTACCTTAATTGTTGATAATGTGATTTCTCATGCAGCAGAGGTGAAGGAATTCCTGGAGCTGATTAAAGATGATGAAGATTACATGAGCACCATTCTGCCGATCGGTGCAGGTTTATGTATGGTGGTGTTGAAGTGAATTGATTTTACTTTGATGATGTAGTCGATATGCTTGAGGGCTACAGCCAATCATTTTATTAAATGCACGGGTGAAATTGGCAGGGTTGGAATAACCGAGTTCATAGGCAATATGGGTAATGGTAAAGGTCGAGTTTTCTAATAACTCAATGGCACGCTCAGTACTGATTTGCTGCTTTAAAGCCTGAAACTCAACGCCGTGTTGCTGCAAATAGCGTTGCAAGGTTTTGGTCGAAATGTTTAATACTTTGGCACATTCCATGAGGGTTGGGACTTGATTGGCTTGTCGCAACATCATGCTGACCCATTCCACAATTTCTCCTTGATGATAGATCTTCTGGATTTGTTCCTGACAGCGTTGTTCAACTATTTTTAAACTATGTGCATCTGCCAAAGGTAAGGGTAGTGCCAATTGTTGCTGATCAATCACGACGCGGATACCTGCAAGCCAGGTATAGTTAAAATGGAAATTGGCTTTCACTAAGGATAAATAACGTTCTTGATAGCTTGGCTCTGGAACACTCAAATAAACTTGGTAGCGTTGCAATTGCTGACCCGCCAATTCTAATAGGCTGTAGTAGAACGCTACGGCAATCGCTTCAATATGAAAGGCCAAACACTGCTTATTCATCTGCAAAATTGGTTCAAATAACAGTTCAACTTTTTGTGAGCCTGTTGGAAACTGAATGCTGAGCTTAAAACTTGGCATAATCAATCTAAAATATTGTGCAATCAGCCTCAGTGCATGTTCTAGATTAGGACTGGTCATGAGTGCATAACCGACGAGACTATGTGAGCTGAGCTTGATATTTTTACCGAGTTCAAAGGCCAAGTCTTGGGTATTGGGCAGACTTAAACCAATTTCTATGAATTGTTCAATTTGTTGAATCGATAATAATTCTGTTTTTGCCAGTTCTTGCTGTAGTGCCATCAACAAATCATTATCGTATTGATGCGTACCGATTAAAATTTCAATCAGTCGTAAATAATAACGTGATGGAATAACCGGGATCTGCTGCTTTTGCACAAGAAAAACTCATTAAAGTCTTAAAATGATAATAGCAAGTCTTAAAATGATAATATAGAGGGATAGTGAAAGGACACAATCAATTCAAGCAAAACATTTTGTGTTTGATTGAGGAATTTCTAATGAATATGCATACTCAACTGGATGTCGAGCAAGCGACAACAACATTTAAGGATAAAAAACGTCATTTATGGCTATTGGGTTTGGCTGTACCGACTATTGCAATGGGTGGTTTGGCGGGCTATCAATTTGGTCCTAAAAAAACGAAAAAGTTCTTTGCTTCATTTGGGCCATTATTTATTCATGGCGTTATTCCAACCTTAGATAAACTCATTGGTGAAGATACGGAAAACCCACCATTAGATGCAATCGCAGATTTAGAGGCCGATCCCTATTACGCCCGTATTGTTAAACTTTTTATTCCTTTACAATACGCGGCCAATATCTATGGGGCCTATTTAGCCAGTCGTAAAGACACGTCAGTTGCAGATCAGGCTTTATTGGGAACTTTGGTGGGCATGGTCAATGGAATTGCCATTAATACTGCACATGAATTGAGCCATAAGAGCGGACGTTTAGAGCATTATCTTTCGCATTTGGCTTTAGCACCATCGGGTTATAACCATTTCCGAATTGAACACCCGTATGGACACCACCGTCGCGTTGCTACACCTGAAGATCCAGCATCGTCACAATTTGGCGAAAGCTTCTGGAAGTTTTTACCGCGTACCGTGATTGGTAGTTTTAAATCAGCAATCGAAATTGAAAAGAGCCGCTTAGAACGTAAAAAACTGCCTTTCTTCTGTAAGGAAAATGAGTTGATTCATGGTTGGGCGATGTCTGCTGTCTATCATGCCAGCATGTTGAGTAAGTTTGGTCTGCGTTCAGTCCCATTCCAAGTCACACAAGCGGCCTATGCAATTACCTTGTTTGAGTCTGTGAATTATATTGAACATTATGGTTTGATGCGTGCAAAGAAAGAAAATGGTCAATATGAACGGACTTTGCCAGAACATAGCTGGAACAATAATAACCTCGTGACCAATTTGTTCTTGTATCAATTACAACGTCATTCGGATCATCACGCCAATCCGACTCGAAGTTTCCAGACATTGCGTCATTTTGAAGATGCACCACAATTACCTGCTGGTTATGGCGCCATGATTTTACCCGCGTTTATTCCGTCGTGGTGGTCAAAAATTATGGATGATCGAGTGGTGCAACACTATAAAGGTAACTTGGACAGAATCAATGTTTACCCTGAAGCCAAACAGAAGATGTTAGATAAATATGTTGAACAGCAAGATGCTGCTTAAAGTTTAAGTGAGATACAATGAAAATCAGCCCAACGGGCTGATTTTTTATGACTAGGCTGAAATACAGAGTCGTTTAAAATGCAGATCAAATTCAAGATATTTGTGCACAAAGGCGGTTTTATCATTGGTGCGAAGCAAATTATTGTAGATAAACTCTGGAACTGGATGATAAAGCTCACCTGAGCCATTGCTATAGAAAATTTTTAAATAGCGCGAAGAAACATCATATTTCCAAGAGGTTACAACAACCGGTTTATCCATATATTTGTCCCCATATTGATTTGATCTTTTAGTACATAGTTAACAACTCTGGTGTTCTATTCTTTGACACTACTCCAACTGAAACCGTCTGACAATTCATAAATGAAGCTTGCTATAAATTTATAAGTATAAGAATTGTAAAAAATTAGCTATAAAATTTAGGATGGAGCAGGCGAGAATTTCTCAAGTAAAGTAGATAAAAAAACCACCCTAAAAAGGGTGGTTTCGGACGACTAGGTCTAATCTAAATAATTAGATTTTACCAACTAAGTCGATAGATGGAGCAAGCGTAGCTTCGCCTTCTTTCCATTTAGCTGGGCAAACTTCACCTGGGTGAGCGTGAACGTATTGAGCAGCTTTAACTTTACGAAGAAGTTCAGATGCATCACGGCCGATACCACCAGCATTGATTTCAACGATTTGGATTTTGCCTTCTGGATCGATTACGAAAGTACCACGGTCAGCAAGACCAGCAGCTTCGATTAATACGTCGAAGTTTTTAGAAAGTGTCCAAGTTGGGTCACCGATCAATGGGTATTGGATTTTACCAATAACTTCTGAAGTGTCGTGCCAAGCTTTGTGCGTGAAGTGAGTGTCAGTAGACACGCCATAGATTTCAACGCCTAGTTTTTGGAATTCAGCATAGTTGTCAGCAAGGTCGCCTAACTCAGTTGGACATACGAAAGTGAAGTCAGCTGGGTAGAAGAATACAACAGACCATTTGCCTTTAAGATCTGCTTCAGATACGTCAACAAATTGACCGTTGTGGTACGCAGTCGCTTTAAATGGTTTAACTTCAGTATTAATTAAGCTCATCATTGTCTCCATGATTGAGGTTTTATTGAGAGGCTAACGCCTTACTTGTTTACGAGGTCAAGAATAAATAATTTTTAGTTATTGGGGAAATAGTATTTTTACATGACTAAAATCGGAAAATTGAATAACTCAATAAAAACGACTTTCACCCAAGAATATCTGTCCTATTTGACTGCATCGAGATGAAGCAAACATGACAAAAGATCCAGAACTAATGTGCATAACAACATGAAGTCTACGCCATCAAAATTCAAGGGTAAAATTGAAAAAATCTAAAATTATATAAAAAACGGAGATATACGATTAAATTTTCCGCATTACGAGACTCATTAACACAATTCAATAATACTGAGCAGCGCTAAGCATCTACCAATAATGGATAGGTCTAATGCTAAGGCCTAGAAAAGCTTTCTTTGCATAGCAAGGGTTTAAGGCGTAAAATAGCCGATTATTTAATTTTTCAGGAAAGCTGTTCAGTGCAGAGTCATTTAAATGTAGATCAATTGGTTATGGCTCGTGACCGTCACCGTTTAAATCGACTGCGCAAAGATAAAAAAATAGAAACAGCAGAAATCGAAAAACTCATTCAACAATCGAATCATAAGGTAAAACAACGCTTAGCACGTGTTCCCAAGATCAAGCTGAATCAAGACCTGCCTGTTACCCAATACGCAGACCGTTTAATTGAAGCAATTCAAAAGCATCAGGTCATCATTGTTGCTGGTGAAACGGGTTCTGGTAAAACCACTCAGCTTCCACAAATTGCCATGCTGGCAGGGCGTGGACTCACAGGTATGATTGGTCATACTCAGCCACGTCGATTGGCGGCTCGAAGTGTCTCACAGCGTATTGCGGAAGAAGTGGGCGAGAAGCTTGGCGAATCAATTGGCTTTAAGATTCGTTTTAATGAGCAAGGTTCGCAAGATTCAATCGTGCGTTTGATGACCGATGGTATTTTGTTGGCTGAATTGACCAATGACCGTTTTCTTTCGAAATATGACACCATCATTATTGATGAAGCGCATGAACGCTCACTCAATATTGACTTCATCATGGGCTATCTCAAGCAGCTTTTGCCAAAACGTCCTGATTTAAAAGTGATTGTGACCTCGGCTACGCTAGATGTAAATCGTTTTAGTCAGTATTTTTATAACGCACCGATTTTTGAAGTCGAAGGGCGGAGCTTCCCTGTGGAAGTGCGTTATCGCCCGATTTCTGAGCTAAGTATTGTTGGTAGTGATGATGATGAGTTTGATGACTTTGAAGAAAATCTGCCACGTGCTGTAGTACAGGCTGTCGAAGAATGTTTTGCTGATGCTGAAGCAAAAGGTCATCCTGAATATGCGGATATTTTAATTTTTGCCAGTACAGAGCAGGAAATCCGTGAATTGCAGGAAACGCTGCAAAAATATGGCCCTCGTCATACTGAGGTTTTACCTTTATATGCACGTTTGGCGCTGGCTGAACAGCAAAAGATTTTTAGTCCGAGTGGCAAAGGGCGACGTATTATTATTGCGACCAACGTGGCGGAAACGGCGTTGACGGTGCCAAATATTCGCTATGTGATTGATAGTGGTTTTGCTCGTATTTCACGTTATAACTACCGTTCGCGGGTACAGCGCTTACCAATTGAAGCGATTTCACAGGCAGCAGCCAATCAGCGTAAGGGGCGCTGTGGTCGTATTGCTGCGGGTGTCTGTATCCGGCTATACAGTGAAGAAGATTTTTTAAGTCGTCCAGAGTTTACTGAACCTGAGATTAAACGAACCAACTTGGCTTCTGTAATTTTACAGATGCAAAGTTTAGGTTTAGGTAGTTTAGAAGATTTTGACTTTATTGAGCCGCCTGATTTCCGTTTGGTCAATGACGGACGTAAGCTTTTGATTGAGTTGGGTGCATTAAATGAACGTAAGAATGATTTAACCAAAGTCGGTCAAATGATGGCGCGTATGCCGATTGATCCACGCTTAGCACGTATGTTGGTTGGCGGGGCTCATTTTGGTGTACTTAAAGAAACACTGATTATTGTCAGTGCCTTGGCGATTCAAGATCCGCGTGAACGTCCAGCTGATAAACAAATGCAGGCCGATCAAAAGCATGCCTTATTCAAGGAAGCAGATTCAGACTTTTTATTCTATCTGAAGCTTTGGAATACGATACAAACCAGTCCTGATACACAAACCGAAAACAAGCGCCGTCAATTTGCGCGCCAACATTTTTTAAGTTGGTTACGTCTGCGGGAATGGAAGCAAACCCATCAGCAGTTAGTGGAACTGGCAGAAGGTTTAAAGCTGAGTTTTAATGAAAAAGGTGCGAATTACGAAAACCTGCACCGTGCACTTTTAACCGGGCTACTTTCATTTATTGCCAATAAAACAGATGAACGTAATACTTTTATGGCGGTGCGTCAGCAGAAAGCCAAAGTGTTCCCAGCCAGTACCTTACACAAGACCAATACCGCTTGGGTCATGGCCTTTGAGATGGTGGAAACTTCTCAGGTGTATTTACGGACTTTAGCCAAAATTGATCCTGAATGGATTCTGTTGGCAGCTCGTGATTTATTGAAGTACCACTATTTCGAGCCACACTGGTCGAAAAAAGCGGGTATTGTAAATGCCTATGCACAAATATCACTATTCGGTTTAATCATCGAGCCAAAGCGAATGATTAATTTTGAGAAAGTAGATCAAGCTGCGGCACATGAAATCTTCTTACGTGATGCTCTGACCACGGGTAATTTAGGTGTTACACCGCCGTTTTTAAAGCACAACCTACTGAAACTCGAAGAAGTTGAACGGGTAGAAGATAAGTTGCGTCGTCGCGATTTAGTAGTCGATGAGGAAACCATTTACCAGTTCTATGCCGAGAAAGTACCAGAGGAAATTGCCAGTCGTCGCAGTTTTGAAGATTGGCGGGCAACAGTAGAAACAGACAATCCACGCTACCTGTTCGTTGAAGATGATGCTTTGTGGATGAATGATCGTCCCACCACGCAACAATTCCCTGATTATTTACATAATGGTCAGTTACGTTTGGCTGCAAGCTATCGTTTTGATCCAAGTCATGAGGAAGATGGGGCAACGGTTAAAATCCCTGTGCAGGCTTTACCGCAAGTGGATGAAAAGCAATGGTCTTGGGGAATTCCTGGTTGGCGACAAGATTTAATTGAAGCTTTGCTCAAAGCACTTCCTAAAGACAAACGCCGTAATTTGGTCCCGATCCCAGATACAGCTAAAAGGCTCATACAGGGGATTGATGCGGTGCATTTACGCGAGCATTTATTTAGTTACTTAGCCTTTGCATTACGTGGTGAGCAGATTACTGAAAAAGACTTTTCTTTTGAACGTATCGATCAGTATCTGATTCCATTTATCAAGGTGGTAGATGAGAAAGGCAAATTGATTGCACAAGGGCGTGATTTAGATGAATTAAAAGCACGTTGTCGTGTTGAAACTCATCGTCCAGTGAAACAGCAAGCCGGTGAGTTCCAGACCTTCCCTGAAAACTTTGTGTTTGAAGCATCACAAAAAGTTACCGGTGTCATTGTTAAGCAGTATCAAGCTTTGGTTCCTACCAAGCGATTTGCTGAGCTTGAAGCCAAAGATGAGGCGGGCGTGGTGATTCAAACCTTTAATGATCAGGATGAAGCGATTAAGCAGCATCGTGAAGGGGTAATCCGTCTGGTACATATGCAATTGGGGGATTTAATCCGTCAATTGAAAAAACAGATTTCCAGGCCTTTAGCTCTCGCTTATTCACCGTTGGGTGATCGTGCCAAGCTGGAGCAAATGCTGGTCTATGCAACCTTACAGATTTCGATTCAAGAACTGCCTAAAAATGCCACTGAGTTTCAGCAGTTACTGACTGAAACTAAAAAGCAATTTTTAGCAAATGGTCAACAGACATTGAGTGATTTAACTGAAATATTTACTCAATGGCAGCAGATTCGCCGTGAACTATTGGTCTTGGATCAGAGTATTTTTGGCCGAAGTGTCGATGACATAGAAGATCAACTTGATTTAATGTCATTAGCCAACTTTGTTTATAGCCAATCACCTGAAATTTGGCAGGAATACCCGCGTTATTTGAAAGCGCTGCTATTGCGTTTAGATCGTTTGCCCAATAATCTACAACGAGACCTTGCTGCAATTGATGATGTCGATCCATGGATGGACAAAGTATTTAAATTTAAAAACGATCCTAAAATTAAAGAACTGTATTTGATGTTGGAAGAATTTAGAATTTCTTTGTTTTCTCAACCGATGAAAACAAAGCTGCCTATTTCACCAACTAGATTACAAAAACTATGGGATCGATTAGCAATCGGTTAAACTGAGAAATATGAAAGTTAGAAGCATTCTTTACAGGAGTTTTGCATGGGCATCCGTATAACAGGTACAGGGTTATTTCACCCAACCGAATCTATTTCCAATGAAGAGTTGGTTGAAAGTTTAAATGCTTATGTAGAACAGTATAACCAAGATCACGCAGCGCAAATTGAAGCTGGCGAAATTGAAGCTTTACGTGGCTCGAGCCCTGAATTTATCGAAAAAGCATCTGGTATTCAACGCCGTTATGTGGTCGAAAAATCAGGTATTCTTGATCCAACCCGTTTACGCCCACGTTTGCAAGAGCGTAGTAATGATGAACTGTCACTTCAAGCGGAGTGGGGCGTTATTGCTGCAAAACAAGCGATGGAAAATGCAGGCGTGACTGCAGAAGATATTGATGTGGTAATTTTGGCGTGTTCAAATATGCAACGTGCCTATCCTGCAGTTGCGATTGAAATCCAGTCAGCTTTGGGTATCCAAGGTTATGCTTATGACATGAACGTGGCATGTTCTGCTGCAACATTTGGTTTGAAACAAGCCTATGATGCCGTGAAATGTGGTGCGCGCCGTGTGTTATTGCTCAATGTTGAAATTACATCAGGTCATTTAGACTACCGTACCCGTGATGCGCACTTTATCTTTGGTGATGTTGCGACTGCATCAATTATTGAAGAAACTGAAACCAAATCGGGTTATGAAATCTTAGATATTCATTTGTTTACCCAGTTCTCAAATAATATCCGTAATAACTTTGGTTTCTTAAACCGCAGTGAAGATGCCGTTGTGGACGACAAGTTATTCCGTCAAGACGGTCGTAAAGTTTTTAAAGAAGTTTGTCCATTGGTTGCTAAAATCATTACCGCACAATTGGAAAAACTTGAATTAAGCGCTGAACAAATCAAGCGTTTCTGGTTGCATCAAGCCAATGCCAATATGAATGAACTGATTTTGAAATTGGTAGTCGGTAAAGAGGCTGATTTAGAACGTGCACCGATCATTTTGGATGAGTTTGCTAATACCTCGTCTGCAGGTGTGATTATTGCGATGCATCGTACTGGTGAGCAAGTCAATAACGGCGAATATGCTGTGATCTCTTCATTCGGTGCTGGCTATTCTGTTGGTTCGATTGTGGTGCAAAAACATATAGCCTAGGCTTTTGTTTTAATCATAAAAAAACACCACAATTGTGGTGTTTTTTATTGCCAACTAAAAAGTTAAGCTTCAATCGCTTGAACTGCAATTTTCTTGGCAGGATCGACTTTACGGCGTACCGCTGGAACAGGTTCACCATGGTATTGGCGATCAGCAAAGTAGCTTGAGCGAACCATTGGTGCAGACCAGATATTTCTAAAACCAAGTTTACGACCATGCTCAGCATAGCGTTCAAACTCTTCTGGTGTTACAAAGCGGTCAATTGGTGCATGTTGCTTAGATGGTTGTAGATATTGACCAATGGTAATGTAGTCAACATCATGTGCTCTAAGATCATCGAGCAGGGCAATCACTTCTTCTTCAGTTTCACCGATACCGACCATCAAACCACATTTGGTTGGTACATCTGGGCAGTATTCCTTAAACATTTTTAATAGCGTTAAAGAGTGCTGATAATCAGAACCTGGACGCATCGCTTTATACAAACGCGGCACAGTTTCAATGTTATGGTTGAATACGTCTGGTGGGCATTCAGTCATGATGCGTAAGGCAATATCCATACGACCACGGAAATCAGGAACCAGAATTTCCAATAGGGTTTTTGGGCTTAATGCACGGGCTTCTTTGATACAATCAACGAAGTGTTGAGCACCGCCATCTAAAAGGTCATCACGGTCAACCGAGGTAATCACCGCATATTTGAGGCCGAGATTGGAAATCGTCTCTGCCATATGGCGTGGTTCATCTGGATCTAAAGCATTTGGACGACCATGTGCTACGTCACAGAAAGGGCAGCGACGTGTACAGATATCACCCATGATCATAAAGGTTGCTGTACCACCACCAAAACATTCAGGTAGGTTAGGACAAGCAGCTTCTTCACATACGGTATGCAGTTTTTGCGAGCGCAAGGTTGTTTTGATACGCTGAACTTCTTCTGGGGCGGTCATCTTGACTCGAATCCAGTCAGGTTTGCGAGGTACTTCAACCGTAGGGATAACTTTTACAGGAATTCTCGCGACTTTTTCCGCGCCACGAAGTTTTATACCCTGTTCAGGTTTACGGTGTTCAGACATATAATTTCTACAGCCTTTGACTTGAGATATCCCGTTATTATAGTCAAATTTACTGGAATAAAGCATGAAAAGTGGTATTCATTTTGAAAATGTAAATATATAAAAATATATAGTTGTGAAATACATCAACTGGCTGCATATTGGTTATCATATATAAAGCAAAAACGGTTAGAAACAAAGGAGCTTTGAATGCCACGTAAGAAAGAGGTCGTTGGTGGGAATATTGTTAAGTATGATGCAGTAATTCTCGGTTCTGGCCCAGCTGGCGAAGGCGCGGCAATGAAGCTTGCAAAAGCAGGTAAACGTGTTGCAATCGTTGATGTTCGTGATCAACTCGGTGGTAACTGTGCACATGTAGGAACAATTCCAAGTAAAGCATTGCGTCAAACAGTTTCAAGTATTATTCGTTATCAACGTGATCCAATGTTTCAAAAAGTCGGTGAGTGGAAACAATTCACCATGAAACAGGTGTTGCGGAATGCGCATAAAGTAATTCAACAGCAAGTTGATACGCATACACGTTTTTATGACCGCAATAAAATTGAAGTTTTTCACGGTCGTGCCTATATCCAAGATAAAAACACGGTACTGATTTTTGGTCAGGATGGTATTAAAGATACGATTATTTGCAAGCAAATTGTGATTGCAACGGGTAGTCGTCCATATCAACCCCAAGGTTTAGACTTTAATCATCCGCGCGTATTTGATTCAGACAAGATTCTTGATCTCGATTATTCAATCCAAAAAATCATCATTTATGGTGCAGGCGTAATTGGTTGTGAATACGCTTCTATTTTTATCGGACTCGATCATAAAGTTGATTTGATCAACACCCAGCAAAAGCTTTTAAGCTACCTAGATGATGAAATTGCCGATGCATTGTCATATCACTTACGTGAACAAGGCGTATTGATTCGTCACAATGAGCAAATTGATCGTTTAGAAACCTTTGATGATCACGTGGTTCTACATTTACTTAGCGGTAAGAAGATCAAAGCAGATGCGATCTTATGGTGTAATGGCCGTTCAGGTAATACCGATGGTTTAGGCTTGGAAAATGTGGGTCTAGTACCGAATGGTCGTGGTCAGTTGATGGTGAATGATCAATATCAAACTGAAGCTGAAAATATTTATGCGGCAGGTGATGTAATTGGTTGGCCATCATTGGCGTCAGCGGCGTATGACCAAGGTCGCTGCGCAGGTGCAAACATGGTGGGCGAAAAGAATGTGAAGCCAATCCGTGATGTACCAACAGGTATTTATACCATTCCAGAGATTTCTTCAATTGGTAAGACTGAGCAGGAATTGACAGAAGAGAAAGTACCTTATGAAGTAGGGCAAGCTTCTTTCCGTCATTTGGCGCGCGCGCAGATTACTGGTGATACTGTTGGTGAATTAAAGATCCTATTCCATCGTGATACTTTGGAAGTTTTGGGTATTCACTGCTTTGGTAACAATGCAGCAGAGATTATTCACATTGGGCAGGTGGTGATGCACAGTCCAAACAATACCTTGAAGTATTTCGTAGAAACGACATTCAACTACCCAACCATGGCTGAAGCCTATCGCGTTGCAGCTTTGAATGGTATGAATCGTTTGTTCTAAGTGCTAGAGACGTTGTATGATCAAAATGCCAATCGAATCGATTGGCATTTTGCTATCTTGTATTTGATAACAGGTCACTATGAAAACTCAAAAAAATAATCTGATTCTGGTTGCTATTGTTGTTTTGGTAGCAGCTTATTTTGGTCTTGATTTTAAGCAAAAACAAAATACCAGTCATTCCTCTATACCAGATACGAGTAATGCTGTAGCGGTCGATGATCAAAACAAGATCATGCAAGCCTATCAGCAGCAACGAAGTAATGTGCAAGTTCAAGCACAGGGTGTTGTGAAAGCGATTTTGCCAGATGATAATGAAGGTTCAAGACATCAGAAAATGATTCTTAAACTGGAGAATGGTTTAACGGTCTTGATCGCACACAACATTGATTTAGCGCCAAGAATCGAAGGGCTGAAAAAAGGCGATACAGTTGAGTTTTTTGGTGAGTATGAATACAGCCAAAAAGGTGGGGTGATTCATTGGACCCATCATGATCCGCGTGGAAAACATGTTGATGGTTGGTTGAAATATCAAGGAAAAATGTATCAATAATATAATGAGATTTAAGGAGAAAGAATTATTTATTCATCCCAGAAATTTCGATCAAATGGTTTAAATTGAAGGGCATCTTTCTCTGAGATGCCAAATTCATTCATTAAATCGATATAAACTCTCTTAACATTATCCAGTGCTGACTCTTCAATTGGACCATATATTTCACCATTTTTCATAATAAGTGCATAAATATAGTCAATTGAGCCGCCAAAACACACATATTCAATAAAAAGCCATTGTCTAACATGACTGATATTCATCGCGCTAAAAAGAGCTTTTATGTCATCTGGTGATGATGGCGTTTTAATTGTTGGGGATAGCTTTATCCCAATGCCATGGAATGGTTCTTTGATATCTTTCCAAGTAGTCCCGTCAATAGGATAAAAGGGGCTTTTGATTTGCTCGGTTAATGCAAAAAAACCTACAAATTGATATGACATTTAAATCCTATTCCTGAATATTCAGAGATTTGTTGCAAGATATGCGCTAAATTAGCTTGTAATCGCTGATTTTTGACGAAGTTTCCATTTAGGTAGAACTTTAGCTAAATAAGCGTCCATACACCATACAGGGCCAATCAGGAGGAATTGCAAGTCTTTAAAGAATGAAGGCTTCTTACCTTCAACTTTGTGCCCGTAAAATTGCCCGATCCATGCAATCACAAATACGCCAATATAGAATCCTACACCGACAGGTAAAATCACAATTAGCCATGCCATTACTGCTAACAAAGCCGCCATAGCAATCGCAAGTACGATGTCCAAACGGGCATAAAAGACTAAAGTTAAAACCAGCAATAATGCGGTGAGCAGGGTGCTAAAGTGCGCCAGAATACCAATGATCGAAAATAGAATGGCAGGGACGCAGACCCAATGGATTTTTTTGTTGGTTTGGTTTTGGTGACTGTCACTATATTCATCAAACCATTCGTCGATTGATTTCACAGCGCGCTCCTTGCAGTATTCATTTTTATTTATTCAATATACCGAAGAATTGGATGGGCCGTAAAGCATTAACACGGGTTGTAGATAAAAATAAAAAAGCCGCATAAGCGGCTTTTGAGTTGTGGTCTTAAATGATTAAGAATTAGGACCATCAACACGTTCAATGCTCACATTACCTGTACCTGCGCTCGACATACCCAGTTGCTTTGCTGCACCATAAGATAAGTCTAATACACGGTTACCATGGAATGGACCACGATCGTTAACTTTTACAACAACACTTTTACCATTGTCTTTGTTTGTTACACGGATATAACAGTTCAAAGGCAGGCTACGGTGTGCAGCAGTCATTGCATTCATATCGAATGTTTCACCGCTTGCTGTTTTACGGCCATGGAATTGGCGACCATACCATGACGCAACGCCACTTTGGCTGAATTTACGAACGGTGTTCGAAGCAACAGTATTCAGTTTTTCAATCACTGAAGGCTCTTCTTCAGGGATATCGATCTTAGCAGCAATCGTTTGGCGACGAACTTTGTCACCTGAACTCTCAGTGATTGAAAGACTATTAACGTTTGAGAAACGAGAATTAAAATTTTGAGAATCTTTGCTTAGAACGCGGGCAGCCAAATTAGAACCTTCCACGTCATTTGATAATGATGAAGACTGTACCATTTCAGCATGTAACGGGCTTAAACTTAAGCCTGCCGTCAGCGCTAGAATATATTTTAGCGAAAACTGCATTGTATAAACTCCTAGAGAACATGCTTTTCTATTTCAATAAAAACACCTTGAAATATAGTGCACATGTCTAATTATTCACTTTTGCAATTACTTTATCTTGCGGCGATAATATTCATCGCTTACGAAGTGTGTCTAGTCTTTAACGATAAATAGTTACAAAAAGGGCAAAAACTTACAGTTTCTGGTTATAAAATAATCAAAATTGTAACAATTTATGAATTTTGCTGAATATATGTACTTTTTAAATAAAAAATTTATTGACTTTTCATAATGTTGTAAAAAAGCTAGCCTATCGGCTAGCTGCTTCTGTGCCCAATAACCACACTGCAGTGGCATACATTCTGCTTCTATTGTAGGTGGTAATCACTTGGAAATTTGGATAAGTAATATAGTAAATTGGACCAAATTGGTCTTGTAATTGAATAACATTGACTAAATCAAGGTCGTCAATTTTTACCAAAGGGTCAAGTGGTGCAATTCCTAATCTTTTCAATTCACCATAAGGGGTTGGCTGGGTTAAATCTTTGGCAATCACGCTATCTGGATTGTTACCTGAGTAACGAGCAGGGAAGCCAATTGGACGATCACGTTCCCATCCGTGCTGAGCTAAATAGTTTGCAATTGAACCAATCGCATCCGCAGCAGAGTTTCTTAAATCAATATGACCATTGCCGTCGTAATCCACACCTAATTTTTGAATATTACTTGGCATAAACTGTGGGTAACCAATCGCACCAGCATAAGAACCCACAATACTGTTGGTTGGATAACCTTCTTTATATGTCCAAGAAATCAAAGCAGCGAGTTCGTCACTAAAATAATCAGCACGACGTGGGTAACCAAAGGCAAGCGTGGCTAAGGCATCTCTGGTGATGAAAGAGCCTTTATTGGCACCATAACCCGTCTCTACCCCTAAAATGCCGAGGATTACCGATTTAGGCACACCGTACTGCTGTTCTGCGCGATTAAGCACATCTTCATACTGGTTTTTAAAACGAACACCTCGTTGAATCGTACCTTCAACTAAAAACATGGAGCGGTATTCATACCAGGGTTTACTTTCACCCGGGCGAGTCATGATGTTTAAAATGTTGGGTAAATTACGTGCACCGCTCATGGCTGCATCAATCTGTTCGCCACTTAACCCATAGGTTGTCATTGCTTTTTGTTTGAATGCAGGGTAATTGGGATGAGTGTAAAATTCATTGGCTTGTGCCCAATTACTGCTCAAGAATAAACCAGCGCTTAAAGTTAAAAATTTAAAAGTTTTATTCAAAGTAGGAAGAAACATAAGTTTATAAAATTCCTCATTATCGATGTGTATGAATAGACATAACCAGTCCAAAAGTTGACATAAGAGTAATAATTGCAGTTCCGCCATAACTCATGAACGGCAAAGGCACACCTACTACAGGTAAAATACCACTGACCATGCCTGCATTTACAAATACATAAACAAAAAATGACAAACCAAAGGCACCAGCAACCAAACGACCATAGTTATGGAAGCTTTGTAAGCCAATCTGGAATGTTCTAAAAATGATTGCACAATAGAGAAGAATCAGCAGGGTGACGCCAATCAAGCCAAATTCTTCTGAATAGGCAGCAATAATAAAGTCAGTATGACCTTCCGGTAAAAAGTGCAGGTGGGATTGCGTTCCTTCCAAGAAACCTTTACCTGAAAAGCCACCAGAACCAATCGCTGTTTTAGATTGAATAATATTCCAACCCGTTCCGAGTGCATCGGCTTCTGGGTTAAATAAAGTCAGAACGCGTTGACGTTGATAATCATGCAGTAAAAATTCCCAAGCAATCGGAATAATAATCCCTGCAATGCCCGCTGCACCTGCAATCAATTTCCATGATAAGCCACTGAGGAACAGGACGAAAATCCCGCTGGCAAGCACCAATAAAGAAGTACCTAAGTCGGGTTGTTCTGCAATCAGTAGAAAAGGAACAACAATCAACAATAAAGACAGAATGACTTGTGAGAAGCTTGGAGGTAGGGCTTTACGTGACAAGAACCAAGCCACCATCATTGGCATGCCGATTTTCATAAATTCGCTGGGTTGTACGCTACCAAAGCCTGGAATGTCAATCCAGCGTTGCGCTCCCATACGAACTTCACCAAAAACAACCACGGCAAGCAATGACAACACCCCGAACACATAAAAGTAAGGGGAAAATGCCTGATACACTTTGGGAGGAATCTGAGCCAAGCTAAACATGACCACAAAGCCAATACCAAAGCTCATGGCTTGTTTACTGACCAGTCCGACATCTTGGGCTGATGCGCTATATAAAACAGTCAGTCCAAGTAAGGCATTGAGAATCAGAAACAGGCATAGCCATGGGTCGATATGTAGTTGTTGCCAACGAGAAGGCTGATTGGCAGTACTCAAGCCATCACGAGGTGCTTGACGTAAAAATTTGTATTGCGGGCTTGGAGACATGCGATTCTAAATCAAGTAAATCAACGCTTCGCGAATGCTAACATAAACGCTGATTTAGACAATGCAAATTTAGAAATTGTGACATTTATAAGCGATTAATTTGGCATAAAAAAAACGACGATTTGGCAATCGTCGCTTTCTTATCATTCTAAACTTATTTTTGTACCAAAAGTTGGTCGAAGTGCTTGGTAAAGACTTCAAGTTCTACTTGGCTTAAGCTCGGAATGAGTTTCTTAATCACGATATGTACAGCAGTTTCTACACCACTGGTCGCAACGCTGGCAACGCCACGTTTCACCATACCTAGACCAAGGGTTTTGTTGAATTCAGTCATAAAGTGATGGATCAAAGCGTCTGCAAACTTTTTAAACTGCTGCGTTAAAGCATCACGTTGTTCTTTACCGTTTCCAGCAGCCACTTCTGCAAAGCTTTTTTTCATGTCGTTGACAAGGCTATCTGGTAATACCGTACCGATACGTTGTTTACCTTCATTATCAATGAATAAGCTCTTTTCCATGAATGCTAATGATTCAAGCACTTGTTCATTAGACGCTTTACCTAATAGCTGCTTCATCAAAGTTTCAACAATGCCGCGAATTTTAATTGCAAGACCTTCAGTCGTATCACGTTTGTCACTTGGTGGAAATTGTTGAACCAAGTGAACCAACATAGTGTCAATTAACTCATCAGTTAGCTGTAGAGAAATTTTGTCACGTAAAGGGTATTGAGGCTCTTTACTGTCACGGTTGGCTTGTGCAAGTTGAATGTCCTGACTCAAACTTGCTGACGGAAGAATCCCGAAATAACTGGTCATTGAAGAACGTCCTCTATATCAAATTTATTCGTTTTATTGTCGTGCCAAGCGAATTGGCTCGGGCATCCATGACAAATCTGATACTCGACATGGGTTAATATCCAAGCCCCCGCGGCGAGTATAGGTTGCATAGACCATCAGCTTTTCTGGCTTTAACAGTTGCCAAATATCCGCAAATATTTGCTCAACACATTGTTCATGAAAACCATTATGCTGACGGTACGAGATAATATAAGCTAAAATGCTGCGATAACAAGGCTTTTTACCTTGCAAACGAATAAAAACAGTGCCCCAGTCTGGCTGGCCTGTCACAGGACAATTACTTCTCAATAAGTGTGAATACAGTTCGATTTCAACCTCATCTTCTGTGGTTGTATCCAATTGCAACAAGGTTGAGTCAGGATGCTCTGATAAACGCTCAGGAATGAGATCATCGATACAAATCCCTTGAGGTTTAGAAATTGCTAAATCATCAACTTGAAACAGTTCCAGCTCGACTTTAGCACCCGCAGCATTGGATAAATCACCTTCAACGGTTTCAATAAAAGCTTGCTGAGAATCAAATTGGGTGAAGTTCATGCTGTTGAAATAAAGTTTAAGCGACTTTGATTCAATTAAATTGGGTGAATGGGCTGGTAGAGTCAAACGACCAATCGCCACTTGTGGTAAACCGAAGCTGTTTAGCCATGAAATTTCAAATACATGCCACCAGTCTTTACCCTGTGTAATTCCGTCAACATGTAAATACTGCTGACGTGACTCGGCACGAGCAATTGGAAATAAAACATCGGGTTGATATTGAGTAGGGTATTGGGTGTCTTTACCCAATAAAGAATGTTCAACACTCATTCACGCATTCCTGAACCACGAGCTAATAAATGATAAGCAATTGCATAGAGGACAACACAGCATAGCGTCACGATACCTAAAGAGAAGGATACATTGACATCGCTATGACCTAAGATACCGTAACGGAAGGCATTGACCATATATACAATTGGATTAACTAAAGAGACGTTTTGCCAAAATGGGCTGAGTGCACTAATGGCATAGAACACACCACCTAAATAGGTGAGCGGTGTTAATACGAAAGTCGGGATAATTGAAATATCATCGAAAGACTTGGCATAAACCGCATTGATAAAACCGCCCAATGAAAATAATAATGAAGTAATGATGACGGTATATATAGTCACAAATACATTATAAATTTCTAAGTGAGTAAAGAATAAGCTCATTATCGTGACGATCAAACCGACTAACACACCACGGCTAACACCACCAATTACATAACCCCACAGGATTAAGTGCAAGGGTACTGGGCTCATAATCAGTTCTTCAATACTTTTCTGGAATTTGGCACTAAAGAAGCTTGAGGAAACGTTGGCATAGCTGTTGGTGATCACGGCCATCATAATCAAGCCAGGCACAATAAACTGCATATAGCTAAAGCCACCCATTTCACCAATACGTGAGCCAACTAAGTTGCCAAAAATCACAAAGTACAAACTCATGGTGATTGCTGGTGGAAGTAGGGTTTGTGGCCAAATTCGCATAAAGCGACGAATTTCTTTAACCACTAAAGTCCAGAGAGCGGTTTGTAATTGACTGAAATTCATTGATCCGCTCCTGCAAGATTTTTCTCGACCATTTTCACGAACAATTCTTCTAAGCGATTCGATTTATTACGCATACTGCTGACTTGGATATTCTGTGACTGTAATAATAAGAACAGATCATTCATGCTATGCGCTTTGTCCATAGTCACTTCTAAGGTGACTGGATCAATCAAATTGAATTTAAAACCAATAATGTTGAGATCAAATCCATTGATTGGCTCAGCTAAATCAAAAATGAACGATTCTTCATTGAGTTGATTAAGGAAGCCTTTCATCGAGGTATCTTCTTTAATCACACCACGGTCAATGATTGCAATACGACGACACAGCATTTCTGCTTCTTCTAAATAGTGTGTAGTAAGAATAATCGAAGTGCCATTTTCATTCATTTCGGTGAGGAAGTCCCACATCGAACGACGTAACTCAATATCAACGCCAGCTGTCGGTTCATCAAGGATCAGCAGTTTAGGTTCATGCATCATCGCACGTGCAATCATCAAACGGCGTTTCATACCACCAGAGAGCATACGCGATTGAATATTGCGTTTTTCCCACAAGCCGAGCTTTTCTAAATAATGTTCAGCACGTTGTTCAGCCAGTTTTTTCGGAATGCCGTAATAACCTGCTTGAGTCACTAAAATATCGAAAGTTTTTTCAAATTGCCCAAAGTTAAATTCTTGAGGAACAACACCAAGACATTGTTTTGCATGAGAGGGATGGGTATCTAAGTTGTGCCCAAAAATCTCAACAGAACCAGATGTTTTTTTGGTTAAAGAGCTGATAATACCAATCGTTGTCGATTTTCCTGCACCATTAGGTCCTAATAATGCATAGAATTCACCTTCAGGTACGGTAAGGTCAATCCCTTTTAACGCCTGAAAACCATTACGATAAGTTTTGGACAAACCGCTCAACACCAAAGCATCAGTCATAAACGTCTCACGTTGTTAAATAGAACGGGTATTTTGAGCGATATGAAAAAATAAACCAAGTAGAAAAATAGGTTTATGGCGTGTTAAAAACAGAACGTTGTCTGTTGGGCTTGATTCAAGGGTGAGGAGATCGGTTTTTGTTAAATTAAACTGTTTAAAAGTAATTAGATAATTCTACAAGACCAAAATCGTTGATTTAATAGACAATAAACATTTTTGTTTAAGGCTATGTATTTACCAATATGCTTTTTTTGCCTATGATGTGGCTCGCATGCGCTCATAGCTCAACTGGATAGAGTACAGGTCTCCGAAGCCTGTGGCGTGGGTTCGAGTCCCGCTGAGCGCACCAAATTTACTTTTTGAAACTTAAAAATTACTCATATATTTAAATTGCTGAGCTATTTTACTTCTCATCAATTGTGTTTACCCAGTTTTTTCCTTCTTGTAACTTTAGAGCCAACAGGCAAATTATTATGCTATTGATCACTACAATAACGTAAAACGTCAATCTGTCGGATTAAACATGTATAAAAAAATATTAATATTAAGTCTGCTTCTTAGTACGGGCTGTACTGATTCTTATAAAAAGGTAACAGATGTTGAAAGATCAGATTATCTGGCGATGAATACTTTTGTCGATAGACTTTCTAAAAAATTAGTTGATCTAGACATTCAAGTTCGTGCTGATAAGAATCTAGTGAGATTTAATAATATAGATGCAAACTCAAGTTATTTTTTCTTGCCAGACCAACATTGGTTGGATATTAAAGTATCGAAATATCCAGATACTGACAGTTGGAATGAGTTTGTGGTGTCTTCAAAATACCCAAATGATTACAAGGCATCAAAAGAAGAAGCATTAAAATATTGCAGGAATTTATTGAAACTTGTGAATCCTAATTTTGATGAAGTTTTTGAACGGTTATCCAAAGAGTTTGAGGCATCGTCTAAGGGGCAAGAATACAATAGTTTATTAAAAACCGAAGGGCTATACCTGATTGTACTAGATGGAGTACCTTTTGAAACTGGTGCTCCATTTGTCTGTTCGGTAACTCAAAGCCGATAAAAGATTGGCAAAACAGTTTTCTATTTAAATATCATAAATGCTGCACTGAATAATTGATCAACTTTAAAGTTTGATTCAGTTGAGTAGGTGGAATTCGTGATTCTTGCAGTGAGGTAATCCATTGCATTTGGCAGGCTTTGAGTTGTTGTAAAGAGCTAATTGACTGAATTTTCTGGATCAACGGGCGTGCCATTAGACCGCAATAGGTTGTGAGTGTTTGAATCATCACTTGCTGGATTTCAACAAAAGGTAATTTTTCTAATTCAATAATTTCAGGTTCGGTTTCTGGTTTTAGTTCGACCTCAATCGGTTTTGGTACGATTGCGGTTATTTCTTCTGCTGTAATGGGCTCTGATAGTGTTTTGAGATCATTAACTTTTAATTCTGACACTACATTTTCTTTTTGGACTATAGGCGTTGTTTGTTCAGCCAGTAGCCCCATATCAATCAGTTGTTGAACCAGTTCAGTCGGTGCAATCCTTTGCTTATAGTCTTGATCCAGTTCTTTAAAATCTTCATGATCAATTAAAAGAAGTAGACGACGTTGACGTGCAGTCAATGCAATATTGCGTTCTTGTAGGGCAGTTTGCCCAAGCTCTGTTTTAAAAAAATGTGACATCTCTTAATCTCCCCCAAATCAAGATCTAGACGGAGATTAAGATAAGGTTAAAAAATGACAATAATGTTAACAATTTATTAAATATCATTGCCTTGTTTAAAGTAAGCGGCAAATAAGCTAAAAATTGAGAACTTTATCCTTTATTTCTCTCATTTAGTTTCTAATGCTTTGCGTAAATACGGGTCAAGATCATCCTGACGCATTAACCATTGAATGTAATCAGCAGGGAGGTCTTGAATGGCTGTACCTTTGTGTTTACCAAAAGTAATGCTTTTAGGAATACGGGCGTCTTCAGAAGCAAGATAAAGTTGTTCGATATTTTGAATGTTCAGTTGGTGAATAATATGCATCAAAATATTGGCGGTTAAGATAATATCTGCATCGGCTCGATGCGCACCTTTCAACATTTCCCGTGCTTTGTCACTGCCTTTCGAGATCAAATAAATCAGGGCGGAAATATTATGTGCCTCAGCATCTTCCCACACGCGACGAGCTAAGGCCAAGGTACAAATTGGTTTTAATTTTGAGGTATCAACGCCACAACGTGCAATAGCTGCAATATCATAATCAACGTTGTGCCCAATGATATAAGTTGTTTGAGCAGGAAGTTGAAATTCATTATAAAAAGGCTGGTCTACGAGATCGGATTCTAAAATATGATGTACCGCCATCGCAGCAAATGAAATAGGCTGGCCAACTTGATAAAGCTGATCAAAAATTTGTTTTTTATCGAGACTGAGCTTTCCATTTTCAATTTCAATTGGGGCATAGGCAATTTCAATCGGCAAACCATTCAACGTATGTGTTTCAGTATCTAAGATGATTGCTTGCATAAAGTTGGCCTGGCTTGAGTTGAGAATGTGGAATATCTTACAAGAAATTCCTCTCAAGCTGTGCTGAATGAGGCGGATGCAGTTTAGTTTTTTTTAAAATTTAGACAGAAGCTTGGCTGAATCTGCATAAATAAACAGCAAAATAAAAAAATACTTGAACAATTTGGGATTTAGCGCATTCTTATGGAAGTATTTGCCTTAGTAAAAGAAATACTAAGTACTAAAATGAAAACGATAAAAATCAGGGAAACATGACATGAATATGAAATTATTAACGGTTGCGCTGCTGAGCTCAAGTGTCTTGCTTACAGCTTGTAATGATGATGACGACAATATTTCGTTTGTACCTAAGCCGGAAATTCCAGAAAATAATATTAAAAATCCTGTGGTGGGTATTCCTGTCGCTTATACCAAAACAGATTTTAGCGCTGTGGCTGCTGAAAGTTCGGTCATGACGTATAAAATGTTAGGACAAAATGGTAAAGAGACCATGGCGACCACACTATTATTTGTACCCGGTGGGCCAACACCAGCAGGGGGGTGGAAAATTGTTGCGTGGGCGCATGGTACAACTGGGGTTGCAGATCAATGTGCACCAAGTCGTAATGTAACCAATCCTGTTATTCAAAATATGATTAGTCAATTTCTGGAAGCTGGATATGTAGTGGTTGCACCTGATTATGAAGGTTTGGGAGAGCCAAGCGGTCTTGAGTTGCATCCTTTCCTAAATGTAAAAAGTGAAGCTTATTCGATTACAGATGCGGTGGTTGCTGCGCGCTTTTATTTAGCAGGGCAAGGTAAATTGGTTTCACGCCAATGGATGACAGTTGGACATTCTCAAGGTGGGCAAGCCGCATTGGGTGTAGCGCAATATGAAAGTCGTGCCAAGCTTGACTATAAGGGGACGGTTGCTGTGGCGCCTGCTTCTAATTTAGCTGCAATTTTGGTAAATGGTAATACATCTGTTGAAAATGCACCAATTGAGCAAAAAGTGGGTATGTATGCTCAGCTAGATACCTTTACTGCTTTGATTACAGCTGGATTAAGAAATCTTACACCAAGTTTTAGTTATTCAGATGTTTTTAAAACGCCAACTGATTTGATAGCAAAACAAGCTGAATCAGATTGCTATGATGTATTAGGTCAGAAATTTGGAGCAGCGATGCTGGATTATGCGAGTAAAAACAATAATAGTTTAACCAATTATCCACGAACACAAACCAATTTTATGACTGTGCCTTTGGTAAAAACGTTCTTGGAAACTGATTCTCAGCCAGCGCAGGTGAAATTGAGTCAGCCTGTAGTCATTTATCAGGGAGCGAAAGACACAACCGTTCCAAAGGGCGCGACAGATGCACTTGTGAGTGTTGCTCAGAATAAAGGTTCAAAAATCCAGTACATTACCAATACTGAATGGGATCATGCTACAGCTTATGGCTTGAATATTGTTAATATTGTCAAGGATGTAAAAGCGGCGATGCCTGCCAATAATTAAGAGAAAAGAGTAGCCCGATTTATTTTTACGAGGTAGGTTGGGCTGTTTATTTAATTTCTAATGATCTGTGTTTCCCAACCATCATACTTAGCATTAAATTGTTGAGCTAATCTACATAGCTGTGTAGTACATGCATCAATAGATTCTTGGTTCACGGAATCTTTTCTGGAAACTTGTAATTGATAATGAAAGTTTTGACTTCCTTCAACTTGACCTTGTTGAATAATTTCAAAGCCCAAAGATTGAATTGTTTTTGAAAAAACAGCTCGGTCTGTGTCATTTTGGAAATAAATCCAGTGATCTACAGGGCGTTCAACTTCAAGATTATCTCCATGGTTTAAAAGTTCTTCAATGACAGATCTATTCGAAATGGATTGCATGATTTCTTCAGTTGGATACATATAATCGAAATAGGTTGACCAATCTGAATCAACTTTTTGGCTAAAATGATAACTATAGTCTGGATAAGATTGCATGATTTTATGAATAAAAGAGTCTACATCTATTCCATCTTTGCAATAAAAGTAGAAATATCTCAAGTGATTATGAGTCAAACGGCCGACATAGAGAGTTGGGAGTCTGATGGTGAGCGCAGGGATGATTTGATCCTCTAATTCGATTAGAAGATCAAATTCCTCATTGGAAGATAGGCCATCTTCTCTTGAATGATTCATCTGTATTTCAACCCAGAGTAAGGTTGATCTATCTGATATCGGTGCAATTCTCGTTAAAGCTAGATTGAGAAAATAACTTGCAGGTTGCCCATCTATATCGCACATATAAAAATCCCAATTTTCTGGAACTTCTTGTAATTGATTGGTGGATTCTTTCATGGTTGTATGATTCTTATTCGGCCAAAATTTATCTATTAATCCCATTCAGATATCCTTTTTTATTTGAGTTGTTAGCATAACAAGTAAGATGAGTAAATTTCACGAATAATTAAATAAATATCAATCTGTGAAACCATAAACTTCGTGCTACAATATGCACCAATCTTTAGCACGGCTTAAAAGCCCTAATTCATAGGACCCTCCGCTAATGTTTGCCAATATCTCTATTGCTGAATTTGATCCAGAATTAGCTCAAGCGATTGCTTCTGAAGGCGTACGCCAAGAAGCACATATCGAGTTAATCGCATCTGAAAACTATTGCTCACCAGCTGTAATGGAAGCACAAGGATCAAAACTTACGAATAAATATGCAGAAGGCTATCCTGGCAAACGCTACTATGGCGGTTGTGAATATGTGGATGTAATTGAACAACTTGCAATTGATCGCGCTAAAGAGTTGTTCGGTGCAGACTATGCAAACGTTCAACCACATGCGGGTTCACAAGCAAACTCTGCGGTTTACCTTGCACTTCTTAACCCAGGTGATACCGTTCTTGGTATGAGTTTGGCTCACGGTGGTCACTTGACTCACGGTGCAAAAGTTAGCTTCTCTGGTAAAACATATAACGCTATTCAGTATGGTTTGAATACTGAAACTGGCGAAATTGATTATGAAGAAGTTGAACGTTTAGCGTTGGAACACAAACCACGTATGATCGTTGCTGGTTTCTCTGCTTATAGCCAAATCGTTGACTGGCAGCGTTTCCGTGACATCGCAGACAAAGTAGGTGCATACCTTTTTGTTGATATGGCGCATGTTGCTGGTTTAGTTGCTGCGGGTGTATATCCTAACCCAGTGCAAATTGCAGACGTAACGACAACAACGACGCATAAAACGCTTCGTGGTCCACGTTCTGGTTTAATCCTTGCTAAAGCAAATGAAGAAATCGAGAAGAAACTTCAATCAGCTGTATTCCCAGGTAACCAAGGTGGTCCTTTGATGCATGCGATTGCTGCTAAAGCAATCTGCTTCAAAGAGGCGATGTCTGATGAATTTAAAACTTACCAACAACAAGTTGTGAAAAATGCGCAAGCAATGGCTGAAGTATTAATTGCACGTGGTTATGATGTTGTTTCTGGTGGTACAGAAAACCATTTATTTCTATTGTCTTTGATCAAACAAGACGTAACGGGTAAAGAAGTTGATGCTTGGTTAGGTGATGCTCACATTACCGTAAACAAAAACGCAGTTCCAAATGACCCACGTTCTCCGTTCGTAACTTCTGGTATCCGTATTGGTACGCCAGCAGTGACGACTCGCGGTTTCGGTGAAGCTGAAGTACGTGAGCTTGCGGGTTGGATTGCTGACGTGATTGACAGCAAAGGTGATGAGAAAGTGATTGCTGATGTAAAAGCTAAAGTTGAAGCTGTTTGTGCAAAATTCCCAGTATATGCAAACTAATGTGTATATCAAAAAAAGCGCCGTAAGGCGCTTTTTTTATGAATAACGAAAACCTAAAAGCATTAATCATTCTAATTTTTCAGCATCATATTGGTGCTTTGTTTTTAAAAATGCACGCTGAACAAGCTAAAAACGATCATTTTGGTATTACGAATATTGAAAATAGTATTACTTAATTGGCATGTCTTTTGCTTCATAACAAGATAGATAAAGTTGTCTAGGGTTCCGATGTGTCCGTATGGAGACATGACTGGTCCGAGAGATAACGGTTCGATAGAACTACACGGAGGGATAAAAGCCCGGGAGGACAGGCATATTGCCATAACGAGGTTAAGCATCCGCAAGAGGTTTGTTATGAATCAATCGTTCTATCACGACAATAAAATACTATGGGAAGAAACATTACCCGGTGGTCATCATTGGTCTGGTCGCATTCAACGCGGTGCAGTTTTACAACTGGAAGCACTTGAGCATCATGCCAATGTGTCTTTGTATTGTGTCAATGCCGATGACAAGCTGGAGCGTTTTAATATGCCCGATAGTCTAAAAGCACAACATACCGCTTTTCTTTCGACAGGGCATGTTTTGTATTCTGACCTTGGCCGTGTGATGGCCTCCATTGTTCAAGATGAACATGGCTGGAATGATGTGTTTTGTGGTCCGAGTACCGCACAGCACATTGCACAACATTTTGGCAAAAAAAACTTTCAGGATGCGCGTAATGACATGCATCAAAATGGTTTGGATAGCTTATTGGTGGAATTGACCAAGTTTGGTCTAGGCCAAGCCGATTTGAGTGCGACGGTAAATTTATTTTCAAAAGTCCAGCCTGATGATCATGGACGATTAAGCTACATCAGAGACGATAATCAGAATCAAAAGATTGAACTGCGCTTTGAAATGGATTGTTTGGTGTTTCTTTCTGCGGCACCGCATCCACTGGACTCATCCACACAGTATCAACCCGCCGATATCCAACTTCGCCTTTTCAAAGCCAATGCCTTAACTGAACAAGATGTTTGTCGGGATTCATGTGCTCAAAATCAACGTGGTTTTGCCAATAACACACGCTATTACGCATTGTCGAATTAAGGTGGGGAGCAAGAAAATGACAGCATCAGCAAAAATTGAACAGATTGTTTTAGACGAAATTTGTCTTGCAGGCGAAGCATGGATGGGCGAAGTGAAGCAAGGTCAGTATTTCCGGATTATTGATCTGGAAGGGAACCAAGCAGTTGATACCTTGTTTCTCAGCGCTAACAATGCCGAAGAACGTTATAGCGCAACCGATACCTTGGCACAAAATCAGCAGCTTTATCTGGAAAAAGGCACGACATTATTCAGTAATTTTGCCCGTCCCATTGCCACGATTGTCGATGACAATTGCGGCAGACATGACACTTTGGGCGGTGCATGTTCATGCGAAAGTAATACGGTACGTTATGCACATGATAAATATTCAATGCACAGTTGCCGCAACAATTTTATGTACGCCTTGGCACAACATCCGATTGCCAAAAAGCATCAGCTTAATGTTCGTCATATTGGCCCCAATATTAACTTTTTTATGAATGTGCCTGTGACTGCAGACGGCCATTTAAAGTTTGAAGATGGGGTCTCTGCACCAGGTAAATATGTTGAGATCAAGGCCGAAATGGATTTGATCGTGCTGATTTCAAATTGTCCGCAATTGAATAATCCGTGCAATGCCTACAATCCGACTAAAATCCAGCTTGTTATACGTGACGCGTGAGGTGACATAATGTTTAAAAAAGTACTCATTGCCAATCGTGGTGCGATTGCCTGTCGTGTCATTCGTAGTTTAAAGAAACTTGGGATTCAATCTGTTGCGGTTTATTCCGAAGCGGATCGGGATTCCTTACACGTCAGTTTAGCTGATGAAGCGATTTTTATTGGTGATTCAGCTGCACAGCAAAGCTATCTTAATATTGAAAAAATTCTGGCTGCAGCACAGCACACTGGGGCCGAAGCGATTCATCCTGGTTATGGTTTTTTATCGGAAAATGCCGCATTTTGTGATTTGTGCGAGCAACAGGGGATTGCCTTTATTGGTCCGACCTCACAGCAAATGCGTGATTTTGGTCTAAAACATACCGCACGAGCATTGGCGATTCAAAACAATGTGCCTTTACTACCAGGCAGTCAGTTGCTCATCGACTTGGATGATGCACTGATTCAGGCTGATCAAATTGGCTATCCCGTGATGCTGAAAAGCACCGCAGGCGGTGGTGGTATTGGTATGCGTCTGGTGTGGAGCGAACAGGAATTAAAAGAAGCCTATCAAACTGTTTCCTATCTGGCGCAAGCCAATTTTAAAGATGCCGGATTGTATCTGGAAAAGTTTGTCGAAAATGCCCGTCATATTGAGGTACAGATTTTTGGAGACGGTCAGGGCCATGTCATTGCACTCGGTGAGCGTGATTGTTCCGTACAACGCCGTAACCAAAAGGTGATCGAGGAAACACCTGCACCACATTTGAATGAAGAGCAACGTAGGTATATTCAACAGGTCGCCATTCAACTGATGCAGTCAGTGCAGTATCGTTCCGCGGGTACAGTTGAATTTGTGATGGATACCGACACACAACAGTTTTACTTTCTGGAAGTGAATACTCGCTTGCAAGTGGAACATGGAGTGACGGAACAGGTTTATGGTGTTGATCTAGTTGGGTGGATGGTGACCTTGGCCAGCGGGGATTGGCAAGCACCGCAACAGATTGCGCCACCCAAAGGTCATTCGATTCAAGTACGTTTATATGCCGAAGATCCGATCAAAAACTTTCAACCTAGTGCGGGCTTATTGACCAGTGTCAAATTTGACCCTCAATCACGGGTGGAAACGTGGGTAGAAACAGGCTCGAATGTTTCTTCATTCTATGACCCGATGATTGCAAAAATTATTGTCACGGCGACAGATCGTGAGCAGGCGATTGCTGCCATGCAAAATAGCCTAAGTAATACGGAAATTGCAGGGATTGAAACCAATCTCGAGTACTTACAGGAAATTATCAGTGGAGAGGTGTTTCAACAGGGCACACAGACCACGCGTTTCTTGAATCATTTTGAATGGAAAACCCAGAAAATAGAGGTGTTGCAAGCAGGGATTCAAACTGCAGTGCAAGATGTAACAGGGCGTTTGGGTTATTGGGATGTCGGTGTTCCGCCCTCAGGCGCGATGGATGCATTGAGCTTGAATGTAGCCAACCAATTATTGGGCAATGCGTTTAACAGTTCTGGACTAGAATGTACTTTACTTGGGCCGACTTTAAAATTTCATTGTGATAGTCAGATTGCCATCACAGGTGGTGAGATGGAGGTCAGTCTGGATGGTCAACCGGTTGCGATGTGGTCAAGCATTAATGTTCGTAAAGGTCAGGTGTTAAAATGCGGTCGTATCAGTACGGGTTGCCGTAGTTATATTGGGATTAAACATGGATTAAATCTGCCTGCTTATTTGGGCAGCTTAGCCACGTTTACCTTGGGACAATTTGGTGGTCATGCAGGGCGTAACTTACTGATTGGTGATATGTTGCCCATCACTGAGGCGAAAATAGAGCAAACAGTTGCGTTAAAATCTGAACAAATCCCAAGCTTTAAAACTGAATGGGAAATCGCGGTCATGTATGGCCCGCATGGTGCACCTGATTTCTTTACGCCGAATGATGTTGCCATGTTTTTTGATCAAGACTGGGAGATTCATTTTAACTCGAGTCGTACCGGTATCCGCTTGATTGGACCGAAGCCTGAATGGGCACGGATTGATGGTGGCGAAGCAGGCTTACATCCATCGAATATCCATGATAATGCCTATGCGATTGGTGCAATTGATTTCACTGGGGATATGCCGATTATTTTAGGGCCTGATGGTCCGAGTTTAGGCGGCTTCGTTTGTCCTGCGGTGGTGATTAACTCAGAGTTATGGAAATTAGGACAGCTCAAAGCAGGCGATAAAGTCAGATTTATTCCTGTTAGTTATGCACAGGCGCAACAGTTAGAACAACGCTATCAATCGGCCTTGCAGGATGAAACCACATCACAGGTTAATTTTGAACCGATATTCAAAGCTGAGCCTATTACTTTAAAAAATGCGGTGTTGGCGACTTTGGATCAAGGCGCGGATAAACCGAAGGTGAGCTATCGTCCCGCAGGCAACCAATATCTGTTAGTCGAATATGGTGAACTGATCTTAGATCTCAATTTACGTTTTCGTATTCATGCCTTGATGCAATGGGTTCAGCAACAAAATATTCAGGGCATCATTGATCTGACCCCAGGCATTCGTTCATTACAGATTCATTATGATTCAACGGTTCTAGAGCAACTGGATTTACTGCGCTTGTTACAGGTGGCTGAAAGTGAATTACCTGATATTGAAAATATGCAGGTACCGTCTAGAACTGTGTATTTGCCGTTAGCTTGGGAAGATTCACAAACGCAGCTTGCAACCGAAAAATATACCCAATTGGTTCGTCCAGATGCACCGTGGTGCCCAGATAATATCGAGTTCATTCGCCGTATTAACGGTCTTGCATCTAAGCAAGCAGTAAAAGATGTGGTCTATGACACGGCTTATTTAGTGATGGGTTTGGGAGATGTCTATCTGGGTGCACCTGTTGCCACACCGCTAGACCCGAGACATCGTTTAGTCACCACCAAATATAATCCTGCTCGAACATGGACGCCTGAAAATGCGGTCGGAATTGGCGGCGCCTATATGTGTGTTTATGGCATGGAAGGGCCAGGTGGCTATCAGTTTGTTGGACGTACCACACAGGTGTGGAGCCGTTATCGTCAAAATCCGAATTTTGAACCGCACAAGCCGTGGTTGCTTAGATTCTTTGACCAGATCCGTTTCTATGAAGTGTCCGAATCTGAGCTGTTGGAAATGCGTGAAGACTTTAAAGCAGGACGTTTGCAATTACGGATTGAAGAGGGGGTGCTGAATCTCAAAGACTACAATGCTTTTCTAAAAGACAATGAAAGCAGTATTCAGGCTTTTAAACAGGTTCAACAAAGTAATTTTGAAGAAGAACGCCGTCGCTGGCACGAAGCAGGCTTGGCTGAATATGTTTCCGAAAACATGGATGTAGTACTGGATGATTCAGAAATAATTGTTCCGAGTGGTGGCATGATCGTGGAGTCACATATGCCAGGTTCGGTTTGGAAAATTGAATGTACCGTGGGGGATATTATCGAAGAAGGTGAAACCTTGGCGGTAATTGAAGCAATGAAAATTGAAATCCCAATCCTGGCGCCTGCAAAAATGAAAGTAGACAGTATCTTGATTGATAAAGCACAAACGGTAAAAACAGGACAGGCATTATTCACGCTTGCACCTGCCGTATAGCGATTAAATTTATGATGCAGAAAAGGCCCTATGATGAAACATAGGGCTTTTTTTATGTGCATTTATTCAGCTATTCACACGGTTTTTTCTACTTTATTTGGCTAAAAAACTGGCATAGATACTGCATTAAATATTACGAATTATAAATTTGGTATTACTCAGACTGAGGTGGTTATGAAAACGCAATCAATCCTAATTCAGTATTTCAAAGTTGCAGCACGCTGTTTTGCCAATTTACTGAGCGTCAGAGCAGGTCTGTATGTAAAGCAAACCGACCTTCCTAAACAGTAGTCTGAACATTATGAATGCGCGTCCTAAACTGACCCGAATCAGTATTACTGTACCTGAAAAGACGGTTGAAGCCTTAGATCAAACTATTGTTGAAGAGCATTATGAAAGTCGCTCTCAGGCGATTGTTGACATGATCAACAAGCATCTAATTGCTGAACAGGCACAGCAAAATGCAGTTATGGTCGGCACACTGACTTTGCTCTATGATGCCAGTTGTATGCCATTGCGTATGCAGCTATTGGATTTACAACAGAAATTTTTAGAACAGGTGATCAGTTCATTACATATTCAACTGGATCAACAAAAAATATTGGAAGTCATGCTGTTACAAGGTGGTAGTAATGATCTTAAACAGATTAGTCAGCAATTTACCGCCTTAAAAGGGGTGATTAAAGGGCATCTGGAACTCATGGATGCCGTGATGCCACCCTTACAGCAAAATGAATAGGTAGCGTCGGCATTGGTATTGTCGCAAAACGTGGGATTCAGATGTTCTTTGGGCAAAATTTTCAAAAAGATATGGGGTGATTATGAAGCAAGCAATAGCAACTTTATCTGTTTCAGTGCTGTTGGGACTGGGCCTTACAGCGTGTGATAATTCGGCCAAGGTACCAACAGCGGAGAAAGCAACCGAGGCCAAAGATGTGGCGTCCATGACACCAATGACGATTGGTTATAGTGATTGGCCGGGCTGGGTGGCATGGCAAGTGGCGATTGAAAAGGGGTGGTTAAAAGATGCAGGCTTAAATGTTGATTTTAAATGGTTCGATTATTCAGCTTCAATTTCTGCCTTTGCGGCCAATCAACTGGATGCGGTGTTTATTACCAATGGGGATAATTTAGTCAATGCCTCCGGGGGAAGCAAGGGCATGATCATTATGGTGACAGATTATTCTGCGGGTAATGATGTCATTATTGCCAAGAATGGTATTAACAGTATTCAGGATTTAAAAGGCAAATCGATTGCTACAGAAAAAGGATTGGTCGATCACCTGTTGTTATCGACGGCTTTGACCGATGCCAAGATTCCATTCTCAGATATTAAACTGGTCAATTCTGTGACCAATGAACTTCCTCAGGTGTTTGGCAGTCAGGATATAGCTGCGATTGCAGTATGGCAACCCGTTGCCAATCAAGCTCTAAAAGCCGTCGCAGGTTCCAAGATTATTTATAGTTCCAAAGATAAACCAGGCTTGATTTACGATACCCTAGCGGTAAATCCAAGTCATTTATCTGCGCATAAAGAGGATTGGAAAAAGCTGATCCAAGTGTGGGATAAAACGGTGAAATATATCCAAGACCCTGCCACACACGCGGATGCGGTAAAAATCATGGCCAATCGTGTTGGTGTTGATCCTCAACAATATGAGCAATTTATTGAGGGGACGCATTTACTGGATATTGCAGCGAATAAGAAAGTGTTCCAGAAGGGAACAGGCTTTGACTCGATTTATGGTTCGACCTATCACGTCAATCAATTCAATGTCAGCAATGGCATTTATAAAACTGAAGTGGATGTAGATGGCTTGATCTATCCAGCTTTGGTAGATGAGTTGAAGTAAAAGCTGTTTATAAATAAGGGGCTACTGTAGTTTTAAAGAAATGATGGAGTTATTGAATGTTCAATAAGATTTATCTGCCTATATTATTTTGTTCTGCAATTTTATTTGTAGGTTGTGATAATACCGCTAAGATTCCACAACCCAATAAAGACAGCATAGCCCCTCAAAAAGATCAGCCTATTACGATTGCATACAGTGAGTGGCCTGGTTCTTTGGCTTGGCAAATTGCTCAAGATAAGGGATGGTTTAAAGAGGCGGGTCTGAATGTTGAATTGAAATGGTTTGATTATTCGGCATCATTACAAGCATTTATGGCAAATAAACTTGATGCAGTTGTTGTGGCGAACGGGGATAACTTTATTTTGTCGACAGGTGGTGCTCGTCCTGCCATTATCATGGCGCATGATTATTCAGCAGGGAATGATGTCATCATTGCGAAATCAGGCATAACTTCATTACAGGGTTTAAAAGGTAAAACGATTGCATTGGAAAAAGGTTTGGTCAGCGATTTACTATTTACTACAGCGATGCAGGACGCGGGTCTTAATCCTAAGGATGTCAAAGTCACCAATGCAGCAACCAACGAGCTTCCACAAATTTTTCAATCTCCTGATATTGCTGCGATCGCTTTGTGGCAGCCGATCGCACATCAAGCTTTGGCGAGTGTTCCTGATGCGAAAATTATCTATGATTCCAGTAAAAAGCCTGGACTGATTTACGATACTTTGTCGGTGAATCAAGTACACTTGCAACAACATAGAGAGGAGTGGAAAAAAATCATTCAGATATGGGATAGAACGGTGAATTATATTAATGATCCTGCTACCCGTCAGGATGCGATTCATCTCATGGCGAAACGCGCTTCAATTGATCCAGTTGCATACGAACGGATTATGAAAGGAACGAAGCTACTTAATCTTGCTGAGAATAAACGTATTTTTAAAAAAGGATCGGGGTTTGACTCGATTTATGGTGCTTCTTACTACGTCAACCAATTTAATCTTCGTCAGGGTTTATATGCTCAAAGTCCAGCAGTTGAGCAGTTAATTAATCCGAATCTGATTGAGGAGTTGCCATAATTTTTTTCAATTTTGATGACGAAAATAAAGGCTGATTATTCAGCCTTTGGTTGTTACTTAAATAGGTTTAATTTATTGGAATGATCCAAATCTTATCAATGTCATGTGCCGTGATCCATAATTGGTGATCACAAGTACAAATTGCACCACTTCCTGCGGCTTGTCCATATTGAAAAACCCTTAAAATTTCTCCTGAGTGTTCATCTATTTCAATCAGTGGAATACGGGTGCTACGAATCCATATTTTGCCATGACTTGCATGTATATCGCCACCATCACCGTGTGCCAATGGAGGCAGTTGAATGGTTTTGATGCACAAGTTTGAATGAGGGTCAATTTGGCTGACTGTGCCATATGTTTGATTCAGTGTCCAAATTGCTTGTTTACTGGCGCAGAGAAACCATGGTTGTTGGTCAACTCGAATACAGTGGCTGACTTGTTTAGTGAATGGATTGATTCTTTGAACGCTATTCTGTTTGGGATTGGTGAGCCAGAGCGAATTAAAAGCATAGCAAAGATTATATGACTCGGCTAAGACTTGGATGTGATGCGTGATGCGATTATTGGCTGGGTCAATTTGGCAAATCAAGCCATTCGCGCAAGCAACCCAAACACCATTGGGGTCAGCAGCCAAGCTGAATTCACCACTTAAATCTGCTAAACCAGTGGGAATAACACTAAGTACTTGACCTGAATCTGCATCGACACGGTAAACTGACTGAGTGGATAAGCTTGCGACCCAAATTGAATCAAAAGCATAGACTGGAATACCGGCAGCGGTTGGGACTGCTGCTTGATAGATAGGGGTGAGTCGATCAAAACAGAATTTCTGTAAGCTATTTTGATTGGTTGCCCAGACAAACTGATGGTCTGTGGTTAAAAAGTCAATAAAACCAGAGATATCTCGATTTTGTTGAGCGACTTCCTCTATATCAATATATTGCATATAAACCTCAAAATCGAAAATAAACTTGTTCAATAACGCGACTTAGTTATTATGGGAATGTTTACCAAAGTTTAAGTTTGGTCCTGTTAAGGTGATCTCACCTCGTTGAATCATCCTTTGCATATAACCAAAGACTTTGGCACTAACTTCAAAAAGATGTTGACCTGCGATCACTGGAGGATATTTTTTTACAGCTTCAGGTGTCGCGAATTGAGGAAGGGGCTGAATGACAACATCATAGTCACAAGCAAAAAATAAAGGAAAAGCATACCGTTCTTCACTGACTTTTCTTACACGATGTGAGGTTGCAGTAAAACGTCCTCCGCTGAGTGCTTCGGTCATATCCCCAATATTAACGACGAATGCATTTTCAACTGGTGGTGCATCAATCCATTTTCCTTCCGAGTTGACGACTTCTAGTCCGGGCGCTGTTGGCAATAAAATGGTGAATAGTTCCATATCTGTATGTGCTCCAAAGCCAAGCACATCTTCTATATCAGGATTGTGTGCATAGTGCATTAAGCGTAATTGAGAGGTTGGCTTATTGACCAAACGATTTAGATCATTTGCATTAAGTCCTAATGCCAGTTCAAAACCACGGAGTAAAGTGCGTCCCAATTGAATGACGGCTTGATAATAGGCATGAACATCTGTTTTAAAATCTGGAAGATCTGCCCAGACATTGCTGCCATGCATTGGTTTTCCTGCAACGACATCAGGATCGTCTTCTGGGAGGTCCCAACTTAAATCAAAGGCTTCTTTATTATCGGTTTTATTGATACTTCTATCGACCTCTACACTACCTTGCATTTCAGTACGTTCTTCACCAGGTGGGACATAGCCCCGATGTTTAATACCGAAATTTCCTGCATAGTATTTCATTTTCTCTGCTGTAGGCAGTGCAAAGAAAGCTTTTGCTTGGGACAGTAGCTTATCGATTTGTTCCTTTTGAATATGGTGCCCAGTAATATAGAAAAAACCAACATGTTCTGCTGCATAACCGAGTTGGTTCGCAACTTGTTGCTGAACAATTGGATTGTCACTGTATAAACCCGTGATATCGATGACAGGAATATGCTCAAATGCTCGATGGGAAAGCGTGTGTTTTTCTTCTGTAATCATATCATTCATAAAATATTGCTCACTTTTTTAGATTGGTCGTCCAACCATTGGGTTTTAAGCTATTGATACAGGTCGTCCTGAAGCTTTATATCTCATCGTTGTTAGTTACTATGACTGACAGGTGCCATACATGCTGACAATATTGAATGATGTCTGGGTAAACACCTGTGGTAATACCAATTCAATAAAATGTAATACTAAATTAGCAATTTTGATGCCAGTATGAATGCTCAACAGTAAAATCATAATGTGATGTGTTGAATAAAGAGAGTAAGAGACTGCTCGGTCTAGGAAATTGAATGTACCGAGGGAGATAATATCGATGAAGGTGAAACCTTATTTATCCTGCTTTGATGGATGAGTTGAAATAGATATTTTGTGGTATAAAAAATCGCTCCTAATAAGCGATTTTTATATTCTCAAACTCTAAACCAACAGGACGATTGTGATAGAACCCTTTTCCACAATCGTCCTTGTCTAGATCAATCACATACAAACAAGATCAGTAAGTCCGTATGGCATTTTTTAATAAATGCTTTTGTTCAGCAGCCAGCCATTGCTGTGTATCCGTGGTGGTTGCGGTTGTGGTATTAAATACAAAATCAGGTTGATACATATCCAGATGAAAATAAAGTCGATACAGTTCACCTTCAATCTGTTTTAGTTGGGTCAGGGTATTGGCATTTTCTATTTCAAAATCATCGAGTGAAATTGATTGCTGCAAACGACTGGTGATGGTACTAAAACCAATATGAGAACCATTTAAAGCAACCGAGACTTCATAGCTTTCAATTGCTTTTAGATCATTTTCAGGATGATCAATTGAACCATTTTTCAGTTGATTTTGTTGTTGGGGAAGGCGTGATTGTGCATAAGCCATGTGCTGATCGCTGATCATCAAGCCACCGTCCATAGGTACTATCTTTTGCGTTGCCACATTTTGCATCTGGAATAATCGTAAACCGAGCAATAAGCCCTGCTGAGCCTGTTGCCGCCAATCCTCTACATACGCATGCGAAGGTGAAAACTCTAAAATACTGTTACCGATTGGATAAAGCTTGGCGGGTTCAGGCCATTGAATATGATTCTGATAGTTTTGATGAAGCTGCCAAGAGAGTAATTCTCGATCTGAATCCCATAAAGTATCGCCAATCCAGCCTTGTCGCTCATGCACCGCAGTTTGATTGGCATCGATCAATCGGAGGTCAATGCTGAAAGATTTGGACTGAAACCAATACACAATAGTTTTTTCATCCGTCATGCCATTGAAGAAGCTGATACTTTTACGTCTAAAACATCCCAACAAATAGCGTGGTAAGGGCAAGTGGTCATCAATCACTGTCGGCTCAAGTTGTGCTAATAGGTTCATTAGATTCATTCGCTTGCACCCTGTTCATTTAACCCAAAGGAGTACAGCGGACGGGCATTCTCAAGTACCAACTCACCCGATTCAATCCGTTGCTTGAGATACATAAAGGTTTGAGCGGTTTGATTAAATAGATGTTCACCGCCTTTCATTGGCGGATATAAAGGTGCTTCATTTGGGATCAGTGGTTGAATGAGATAGTCATAATCACAGGAGAAGAACAGCGGAAAAGAGTAACGTTCTTGTTGTACACGTCTTACACGATGCTTGGTTGCCAGATAACGACCGTTGGATAAGATCTCCATCATGTCACCAATATTCATTACCATGGTGTTTTCAATTAAGGGAATATCGATCCATTCACCTTGTTTATTCAATACCTGTAAACCTTCAGCCGTTGGAAATAAAAGGGTAAAACATTCATAGTCGGTATGTGCCCCAATACCTGATTGATCTTGTGCTTCGGGATTGTAAGGGTAGTGAATCAGCCTCAATTGGCTTGGCGCATGCTTTGAATGCGGTTCAAAGAAGTCTTCATTCAAATCAAGCGCTAAGGCAAAAGCTTTAAATAGCTGATTTCCGATGGCTTTGATATGTTGATAATAATTTAAGACGGTGTGTTTAAAGTGAGCATCTTCAGGCCATAGTGTTGGGCCGAGTAAAGGACGACGATGTCGTTCACCAAGATAGTCATAATTAATGTCATAAGATTCTTTTAGATCATAGACATTGGCTTTGAATTGTTCTTCGCCGATTGGCACATAACCACTATGATTTTCGGATAGACCAATATAATGTTGCATTTTAGTGGCTTGGTCTTGGCTAAAATAATGCTGCGCGGTTTGTTTTAACTGATCGAACAGTTCGGGTTGAAATTGCTCCCCCTGAATGTATAAGAAGCCAACGTCTTTACAGGCTTGATCAAGTTGCTTCACCACCTGTTTGCGATCTTCTAAACTCGTGCTGTTGAGGAGTGAAATATCAATTAAGGGCAACACATAATCATGGTTCATGAGATTCACCATTGGCTGGTCGTCCAGCAATAAATGAAGCGTATTGGGTCGTCCCAAACGCTATTTTATTTCTGTGTACTCATTTGGGTCATACGTGGAATTTTAGGTAAATCTTGTAGCGCAGGGTCGAGTTGGTCCTCTTGGTGATGCACCAACAGATCAACTCGCTGCCGTAGTTGTTTAAATTCAGGCGACTGCATCAATTCCATGGTTCGTGGACGTGGTAAATTGACCTCAATAATCTCTTTGACCTCACCCGGATTGGCTTTTAAAGCCACAATGCGATCTGCCAGTAAAATGGCTTCATCCATGTCATGCGTGACAAATAAAATAGTGATATCAATATTTTGCCACAAGTCCATGAGATGCTTTTGCATTTTTTGTCGGGTGTAGGGATCAAGTGCCCCGAAAGGCTCGTCCATCAATAAAATCTTGGGCTCATTCACTAAGGCACGGGCAATGGCGACACGCTGTTTCATCCCACCTGAAAGTTCATGTGGAAACTGATTTTCATATTTTTCTAAGCCAATAATATTGATCCATTCACGCGCCATTTCTTCGGCACGAGTTTGACTGATGCCTTTCATCAAAGGTCCAAACATCACATTTTCTTTGACGGTTTTCCATGGGAATAAGGTATAGCCTTGAAACACCATGCCACGTTCTGAACTCGGGCCTTTAATCTTGTGTCCTTCAACCAGCACCTCACCACTGTGGTAGTCATCTAGACCTGCAACCACACGACTTAAGGTTGATTTTCCACAGCCAGAAGGACCAATCACACAGACAAACTCACGTTTATGAATACGCAAATCAATCTGGTTGAGTACGATTCGTTCAGATGTGCCATGCTGAAAAATTTGCGTCAGTTGCTTGGTTTCCAACATCACGGGACGCGTATAAATATGCTCAAAATATGCTTTGGCATCAAAATTATCCGCCATATTTATACTCCCTTTTTCCATTTAAATAGGTATGTGCCGAGTTTCATTAAAATCAAATCACACAACAGTCCAATCACCCCGATAATCAGGATGGCGGCATAAACATTGTCAAAGTTCTGATAACGCGCTTGTTGAGTAATGAACCAGGTAATTCCTGAGGTTGCACCAATCAGTTCTGACACAATTAAATAGGTCCACGCCCAACCGAGTAAAACTCTTTGATCACGATAAATGTCAGGCAGTGCCGCTGGGATTACCACATGAAACAGGCTTTTAAGCTTATTGGTGCCTAGTGTATAGCCTGCTTCAACCAAGCCGCGATCAACCATTCGGGTGGTATTGGCAATGATCAAAATTTGTTGAAATAAGGTACCAATCACGATAATGGCAATTTTCGGGGCATCATTAATACCTAAAATCGCCACTGCTAATGCCCCAAAGGCAGGTGCTGGCAGGTAGCGAAAGAACTCGACAAAGGGTTCAGTGAGCTTGGAAATGGTATTGGAAAAGCCACAGAGGATACCAAGCGGCACACCGATCAATGAAGAGATAAAAAACGCCGTAAATACAATTTTGATACTGTGCCACAGGCTTTGATGTAACCAAGGTGCATCAGCCTGTTGCGGGGGCGTGGTAAATGAAGTGAAAAGTGCTTTCGCCACTTGATGCGGAGCAGGCAAATAAATTGGATTGACCAGAATACCTGTAGGCGGTGTTTTACCTTGATTGACTGCATCTTGAGCCTCTGCATAATAAGCCTGCTTATCTATTCGGATGCCTGCCTGTAGATAAGTGGCTGAGCCTGCATTGGTAATTTGAACTTGTGGATGCCAGATAAAAGGTAAGTAACTGACACAGCTCCAGATCAGGATGGGAATCAGAAAAGATCCCAAACTTAAGTAAAGCTTCTTCCTTTTTGACAATACTGAATGATGCATAGGCGCACACCCGTAGTAATACTAATTGAATAAAACGTAATACTAATTAGCAATTTTGATGCCAGTGCGGATGCTGAATCGCAGAATCAGGATGAAATACTGTCAATGAAAAGGGAGATAGGCACTTTGTAATTTGATAGCGATGCTTGAGCCTATCATTTAGTGAGTTCTTAATGATTGAATAGATTAAGATTGTTGAATTTTATCAGCAGTTGATCAGGAGATTCCACCCGCGCTGGGTCAGGCTGAATACAATCGATGGGACAGACAGCGAGGCAGGTGGGTGCTGTGTAGAAACCGACGCATTCAGTGCAACGTTCTGGGTCGATTTCATAGACTTTTGCACCTTCATTAATCGCTTGATTAGGGCATTCAGGCAAGCACATATCACAATTGATACATGCGTTGGTAATTAACAGTGCCATATTAATCTGCCGAATAGGCAAGCGCTGCAGATTGCAACTCGGTTGCGGCGTGTGGCAGATTGCGAATCAAGAGTACATATTCAATATTAATCTCAGAAGAGAATGGTATTTCGACGATATGTCCTGAACCCTTGGCACTTTCAATGGCATTGCCTTTAAGATCGCGCATTTGTTCTAATTTGAAGTTGATATTGCCTTTGGGTGTCATTAACTCAAGTGAATCACCAATCACAAAGCGGTTTTTAACCTCAATGCGGATATAGTTGCCATGACGTGCAATGACTTCACCGCAAAATTGTTGATAGTCAAAATGTGATGAACCATCGGCATAATTTTGATAATCGCTATGGATATGGCGTCGCAAGAAACCTTCGGTATAACCACGGTTTGCCAATCCTTCAAGTTGTGTCATCAAGCTAGGATCAAATTCTTTACCTACTAGCGCATCATCAATGGCTTTGCGGTAAATCTGTGCAGTACGGGCACAATAAAAATAAGATTTGGTACGACCCTCAATTTTTAAAGAAGCAACACCTATTTGAGTCAGACGATCGACATGCTGTATTGCGCGTAGGTCTTTAGAGTTCATGAAGTAAGTGCCATGCTCATCTTCTTCAGCGGCAAACATGTCTTCATTATTACGCTGCACCAAAACAGTTTGCGCCGTATTAGTGTTGTTCGATGTCTGTGTGCTACATTGCTGTTGAGTAGCGACCTGCTGAACAGGAATGACATCCCCATTGGTATCTTCTTGTGCGGCGTGGATTTTATAGTCCCAACGACAGGCATTGGTACAGGCGCCTTGATTGGCATCACGTTTATTCATATAGCCAGATAATAGGCAACGTCCTGAATATGCCATACATAGTGCACCATGTACGAACACTTCCAGTTCAATGTCTGGGACTTGTGTTTGAATTTCTTCTATTTCTTCGAGTGAAAGTTCTCGTGACAAGATCACGCGACTTAGACCATAGTCTTTCCAGAATTTTACTGTGGCCCAATTGATCGCATTGGCCTGTACCGACAGATGAATCTGCATCTCAGGGAAATGTTCACGTACTAACATAATCAAACCGGGATCTGACATAATCAGTGCATCGGGTTGCATGGCAATAATCGGTTCAATGTCTCGAATAAAGTTTTTGAGTTTGCTGTTATGCGGCTGGATATTGACCACCACATAAAATTTTTTGCCAAGGGCATGTGCCTCATCAATCCCGATTTTTAAATTGTCATGGTCAAATTCATTGTTACGCACGCGTAAGCTATAACGTGGTTGGCCTGCATAGACCGCATCGGCTCCATAAGCAAAGGCATAACGCATATTTTTAAGTGAACCAGCAGGAGAGAGTAATTCAGTATTCATGATGCAGCATAAAAGGCATATAAAAAATAAGGAATTATTTTAGAAAGTTCAGCACAAGGATTCAACCTAGCATTTTGCTCAGGATTTTATCGATGTTTAGGGGAAATATAGACCATAAAAAAGCACCCGAAGGTGCTTTTTAGAATTAGTGATGACGATGCTTTCTTTTCTTCTTGTGTTTTTTAGATTGGTAATTGTCGTAGTCACGGTCTTGACCGACTTTACGACCTAGAGCAGCACCACCTGCCGCACCCGCAGCAGCACCAATATAACCACCTGTAGTGCCACCTAGGTTTTTGCCGACAGTATAACCACCAACACCACCTAAACCACCACCAATAGCAGCTTCTGTACGGGTACGTTTGCTACTTGCAGCCGCTGCACCACCAGCACCACCAAGTGCAGAGCCAATCATTGCACCGTTATTACCACCGATTTCTTTACCTACCGCAGTACCGACCACACTACCCAGCGCAGACGTTGCAGCAACACGGGTTGCATTATCAGCATGAGCAGCAGTAACCAATGATGAGCTTGCAAAAATAGCAGCACATAACCAAGCATTTAATTTCATTTTTGACTCCGTGTCCGAAACCAAGCGGACCTCTTTTTCATGGCTGCAAATGTAACAAAGTTTGAGTATGAAAGTATGGAGAACCTTTTCTGAATTATTACTCTTTGGTGTCTGGATTGTAGTGTTTTGTTTCTAAAAAAAGAGAAGAATGTGAGTAAAGTTCAATTAAACAATTAGATAGCCAATAGTTGCACAAAAGAATGAAACCGTATTTTAAGGTTCCATTCATTTTTTAATTAATCTAATTGATCGTCTTTGTTGTTTTGTTCTTCAATTCTGAGCTGTCGCGGATTTAGTTCGGTTTGTAAACGTAGATAGTTTAAGTCACGGATATTCTTTTGCGTTGCGACTACGCCAAACAGACTTAATAAGAAGGACATGATGTAAAAGCCTTTTTCACTCATGGTCAGATCTGCATTCCATAAGCTCACCAATAATAGACCAATACAGACCGCCATCGAAGCCCAACATAGTCCATAGTAAATCGCCGTAACGGGAATTTCTTCAAGTTGGTCACGAACAGTTTTCTGTAAAGAAGCCGCGGAAAAAAGTCCGTAAAGCAAGATCACAAGATAATAGCCTTTTTCATGCAAGGGCATATTGGCATTCCATAGACCAATCATAAAGCCAACGCCACCTGCGAGTAAGGCCACCCAGCTTGCAGCAATAAAGGCCGAGGTGGGGCGGTTTATAAAATTATTCATAGATTATCCTGTTGTTTTATCTTTCTATTTGTCCTTCATTATTTATATATAAGCCTTGATCAGAGAACAAGCACTGAAAACTAAAACTGAACAATTTGTGATGAAATGGGTGAGGAATAGTAAGTTCCCCTGATTCTCTATGTCTTTTAAGCAGTAGAGTCTGTAAACTATGCGCAATTTTTTGATTTTGCTCGTGCTTCATTGGCACTGAGTCTTTAGATTTTGAGATATTCCGCCCATGAAAGCATCACTCCGTTTAAGACTCGATCAACTTTGTGATCGTCACGAAGAGCTGACTGCATTACTCGCTGATGTAGAAGTAATTTCGGACAATAAACGTTTTCGTAAACTGTCCCGTGAACATAATGATTTAACTGAAATCACCGAGGTTTGGAGCAAATATCGTCAAGCGGAAGAGGATATCGAAACGGCTGAAATGATGAAGTCAGATCCTGATTTCAAAGACATGGCCGAGGAAGAAATCAAAGAAAATAAAGCACTTTTGGTTGCGCTTGAAGAGCAGTTAAACGTGTTGATGATTCCGAAAGATCCAAATGACGCCAACGCTGCCTATCTTGAAGTGCGTGCGGGTACAGGTGGTGATGAAGCTGCGATCTTCTCAGGTGATTTATTCCGTATGTATAGTAAATACGCTGAAACACAAGGTTGGCGTATTGAAGTGCTTTCTGAAAATGAAGGTGAGCATGGAGGTTATAAAGAGATCATTTGCCGTATTGATGGTGAAGGTGTTTATGGTCGCTTGAAGTTTGAAAGTGGTGCGCACCGTGTACAACGTGTTCCTGCGACTGAATCACAGGGCCGTGTGCATACTTCGGCTTGTACCGTTGCGATTCTGCCAGAAGTCGATGTAGATACCACCGTCGAAATCAACCCTGCCGATTTGCGTATTGATACTTACCGTGCATCAGGTGCGGGTGGTCAGCACATTAACAAAACCGATTCAGCGGTGCGTATTACCCATATCCCATCGGGTGTGGTGGTGGAATGTCAGGAAGAGCGTTCACAACATAAGAACAAAGCCAAAGCGATGGCTTTGTTAGTCTCACGTTTAGAAAATGCGAAACGTGCAGCAGCGGATGCAGCAACCTCAGAAATGCGCCGTGATTTGGTCGGTTCAGGTGACCGTTCTGAGCGTATCCGCACTTATAACTACCCGCAAGGTCGTATGACCGATCATCGTATCAACCTGACCTTATATAAGTTGGATGCGATTATGGAAGGTGATTTAACTGAATTGCTGGATAGTTTGCATCGTGAATATCAGGCGGATCAGTTGGCGATGCTTGCACAGGAAAATGGCGGCTAATGAATATTGCTCAAGCCTTAGAGATCAAAGGTGAAATTGATAGCTATGAACGTCAAGAGGCGGCATGGCTACTCGAACATATTTTGGGGATTAATGCCTTAGAACTTAAATTAAGACTTGAGCAAGAATTGACTGAAATGCAAGAGCAAGCTTATTTAGATGGGCTGGCTCGTATTGAACAAGGTGAACCTTTGGCCTATGTTACAGGTTCACAACCGTTTTGGACGCTCGATTTAAAAGTCACCCATGACACTTTAGTGCCGCGTCCCGATACTGAAATCCTTGTGGAAACGGTATTAAAACTGCCATTAAGCTCACAAGCCAATATTGTTGACCTAGGTACGGGAACAGGTGCAATTGCTTTGGCACTGGCGAGTGAGCGTCCACAATGGCAAGTGACAGCTACTGATATCTATGCGCCGACTTTAGCGGTGGCTCAGGATAATGCTGTTCGCCATGGTCTCATGCAGGTCAATTTTGCTTGTGGTGCTTGGTTTGAGGCTTTAGAACAGCAACTGTTTGATCTGATTGTATCGAATCCGCCATATATTGATCCTGACGATGTGCATATGCAAAAGCTCAAGTCGGAACCTGAGCGTGCTTTGATTGCAGATAAGCAGGGTATGGCAGATATTGAAATCATCATCACCCAAGGTAAAGACTGGCTTAAACCGAATGGCTGGATTGTGCTTGAACATGGTTATGACCAAGGACCAGCAGTATGTGAAATCTTTGAACAATTAGGTTTTGAACAGATCCAAACCATCAAGGATTATGGTGGCAATGATCGAGTAACATTGGCACAGTGGGTTTAAGTCTGTTTGTGGATGGTATCGCGCCAACGTAATAATCTATTTTCCAGTAGTTTCATCAAACTGTCGGATATTTTTCCAAGCAAAGCCAATAAAATAATGGCAATGATCACAATATCTGGGCGTGAAGTTTCTCGTCCATCACTCAATAAATAACCAATTCCTTGGGTTGCGGCAATTAGTTCGGCTGCAATCATAAACATCCACGATAAGCTCAAGCTATTGCGTAAACCTGTCAGAATTCCAGAAGACGCGGCAGGCAACACAATGGAGATAACCCGTTGCAATGCATTGAGGCGATAGACCTTTCCAACCTCAATCAGTTTTCGATCTACATTATGGATGGCAGCGACCGTATTGGTATAGGTCGGAAAAAATGCACCTATCGCAATCAGCGTAATTTTAGAGGATTCATCAATCCCTAACCAAAGTAATAATAATGGAATCCATGCAAGGCTTGGAATGGATTTAAGTGCGGAAAAAGTGGGTTCTAAATAGGCTTCCACTTCTTTACTTAAGCCGACCCAAATCGCAAAAATTAAAGCTAAACCACTACCGAGTGCAAAACCGACGAGCACCCGCCAAGTACTGATGTAAATGTGCTGCAGTAAGTCAGATTGAGCCAAATCCCAAAAAGATTGCCACAAGCTACTGGGCGCAGGGAGCAAATACGCTTCGATATCGCCATTTCTAACTAAAAATTCACAGAGTATTAACAGCAGACTAGGAAGTAGCAATGCTTTTAGCCAGCGAATGAAGTTTGGGCTAAAAAGCTTTTTAGTTGTTTGTGCGCTTTGCTGAGCTAAAAAATCTGTTAGCCCAGCCTTGTGACTTGAATTGCGCATGGGTTATTTCACAACTTTTTGAGCAAAACGTGGATCAAGTAGTTGATCAACCACTTGATTGACATCGGTGCCTTTTCTGACTAGATCTTCTTCCGTCAGGATTTTTCCTGATCTTTTCAGGGCTTGGGTTTGTGTAGCTGAAGGAATGTTTTGCTCAAAGTTAGTACGGCTCAACTGTAATCGAGCAACAGCTAAAGGCAGTTTAGCTTCGCGGGCCAATAATGCCGCAACTTTATCTGGATTGGCTTTGGCCCATTTTCGTGCTTGTTCGTAGGCTTTAATCACCGCCTCAATGGCTTCAGGGCTTTGTTTACTAAATTCATCTTTGACACTCAAGACGCTATAACTATTGAATCCTACATTGCGATACAGCAATTTAGCACCAGATTGAATTTGTGCAGACGCCATTAAGGGGTCTAGTCCCGCCCATGCATCTACTTGACCACGCTCTAATGCTGTTTTGCCGTCAGGGTGTTGTAAATGAACCAATTGAACATCACGTTTATTCAGCCCGACTGTATCCAATGCCTGTAGCGTAAACAGAAAAGGATCTGTGCCTTTGGTCGCAGCAATTTTTTTGCCTTTAAGGTCTTTTAAGTTTTTGATTGGAGAGTTTGCTGGAATGACTAGTGCTGTCCACTCAGGTTGGCTTTGAATATAGACCGTCTTGATTGGGCTGCCGTTGGCACGGCTAAGTACTGCTGCTAAACCCGCCGTTGAAGCGAAATCAATACTATTGCTATTTAAATACTCTAGAGAACGATTACTGCCTTGGCTAAACACCCATTTAATTTCGGTATTGGGAAGGGCTTTTTCTAGCAGTTTTTGATCTTTCACTACTAAGCTGGTTGGCGCATAGTAGGCATAATCAAGTTTAAGCGTGTTTGGAATGGCAGCAAAACTGGAGGATATAAGTACCGTAGAGAAGCCTAAAGCGAATAAAGTTTTAGAGATAGGTAATTTAGAAAGGAAAGACATGAGCTAAATCAGCGCCGTATAATGAACTATGAGCGATCTTTACATGTATTACAAAGCATCCCAACTGAGTTATTTTGATTTAGAAATCATGATAATAGATAAAAATCAAATCAGTCTCAAAACATTATTTTTATTCACCAATAATGTTGATTATTGTGCTGGGCTGCTATTGAAAATATAGTGATATCCTCAGCTTAATCCTCGATATATTGCTGTACTGCATTGGCTAAACGGCTTTCACCTTGTTGTTGTAGCCCGTCTACCACGCCTAAAGCATCTGGCTTTTCCCGATTTTGGCTGAGTTTAAATTTACCTGTGATTTGTGAAATCGGAATTTCGATCCCGACAATGCCTTGCAGTTCCTGAGCAATATATTCGCTGGGTGCATCTGACATTTTCCAAGGCGTTGTTTGTTTGGCTTCATGAGTACGTGTCAGTCTGGCCAAGATACCGCGTAAAGATTTTTCGTCATGCAGGAAATTGATGCTTCCTTTGACATGGACGACTTGATAGTTCCATGTGGGTACATGTCGATGGTGTTGTTGCTTGCTTGGGTACCAGTTCGGTGAGATATAAGCTTGCTCACCCTGAAAAATAATCAAGACCGCTGCACCATTTTCAATTTGAGTGTGTAGTGGATTATTCTTGGCAATATGTGCAATCAGTGCTGCTGTTTGGCTGTGCTCATCACGCAATAAATGAAAGGGCAAATGATTGGCTTCCAAGCCTTCCGCACTATGACTTATCAGCGTGGCAAAAGGGTAGTCCTGAATCAGTTGGTATAATTTTTCAAGATCTGTTTCTTCAAATATTTCAGGCAAATACATTGTCTACTCCTTCGATTATTCTAAATGACCCAAACGTTTCTTTTTATTGGGTGAAGACTTCCTATAGCTGCCTGGACTGACTCCTGTCCATTTTTTGAAGGCGCGATGGAAAGCACTGGGGTCATGGAAATGTAAATCATCACTGATGTTCTGAATTGAATCATTGCTTTTACTCAGCCGTTCAATCGCGATATCACATCGAATATCATTTTTAAGCTGCTGGTAACTGACACCTTCTTGTTTTAGGCGACGTTGAATAGTGGCAGTCGACATATTCAATTGCTGGGCAATCTCTTTCAGTTCATCCCATTGTGATGGTGGCTGTAACAGCAATTGACGGCGGATCTGCAAGCTTAACGAGTTCTCATTCTTAAAACGTACAATCAGGTTATAAGGCGTGTGCCTTAGAAAATCTTTGAGTGCTTGTTTATCTTTTTTGATTTTATGCTTGAGATAATGCGCGTCAAACTCGATTTGGTTTTGCTCGGCATTAAATTGAATGTTCTCGCAAAAACGCACCCGATAATCTTGTATTTCCACAGGAGGGTGGCATCTAAAACTCATTTTATGAAAGCCAATGCGCTGATCACTCAACCAACACATCAAACTATGCACCAACATTAAATAGGTAGAATAAGTAAACATCCGTTTCGGGTGCTCACGATCATGCAAGATCAGATAGGCTTTGGCGCCACGTTGTACCAATTCACCCCGAATATCATCCAGCACCAGACTTAAAAATTTTAAAATCTCGTGGATGGCTTGCTCAAGAGTTTCGGCATTGAAAGCTAGTTTTGCTAGTAGGCTATAACTGCCACGGCGCATGGGGTGAGTATCCATACCCAGAAACTCATCATTCATACTTTCCGCAAGCTCGACCCATAACTGCGCACATTGTGCCACGGGAACTCGTGCCTTAGAGGAGGTTAATAGCTCTGCTGAAATACCTGCTCGATTGGCGATATTGACAATATTCAACCCACGACTTGCCGCAACACTCAACGCTTCACGAATTAAAGCATTTGAAATGGTGTCCTTAGCCGAATTAAGATCGAGGTTGAGATTTTTGTTCATATATCAATAAAATACAGGAGAAAAATGAAATCGAATGCTCAAAAGCCGCAGCAAATTTGCTACTTTTTGAAATTGTATCGGAAAAAACTTGCCTTTAGGCTTAGTTATAAAAATTTATATCTTTAATTTGATAGGAAACGTAAATGAAAATTCAGGGAAAACATTTTGTTATTACAGGTGGCGGTTCGGGTCTAGGTGCAGCAACAGCAGAATATTTAGTTGAAAAAGGGGCTTCTGTCACTTTGGTTGATATGAATATCGACGCTGGGGAACAACAAGCACAGACCTTAGGTGCCCAAGCAGAATTTGTAAAACTGGATGTGACTGATGAAGCTGCGGCAGAGCAGTTTTTTAAAGATGTATTGGCGAAACATGGCAGTGTATATGGACTAATTAACTGTGCAGGCATTGGCCCATCTGCAAAAGTGGTTGGCAAAGAAGGCGTACATGATTTGGCCATGTTCTCAAAAACCTTGCACATCAACGTGACGGGTACATTCAATATGCTGCGTTTTGCTGCAGATGCGATGAGTAAAAATACCGTTGCTGAAGGTGATGAAGATCGTGGTGTGATTGTGAATACCGCGTCAGTGGCTGCCTTTGATGGTCAGATTGGACAAGCGGCTTATTCGGCATCAAAAGGTGCTGTGGTGGCGATGACTTTACCGATTGCACGTGAGTTAGCGCGGCATGGTATTCGTGTCATGACTATTGCTCCAGGGATTATGGAAACCCCAATGTTGAAAGGCTTGCCTCAAAATGTGCAAGATGCCTTAGGACAAATGGTGCCTTATCCATCACGTTTAGGTCGTCCAGAAGAGTTTGCACGTTTAGTGGCACATATTGCTGAAAACTCGTATTTGAATGGTGAAGTGATCCGTTTGGATGGTGCAATTCGTATGGCGGCGAAATAAATTTTGTTCTAATAAAGATCTCAAGATCTGATTTTATGTAAAGCCGTTGTGAATCTCATAGCGGTTTTTTCTTTGGTATTTGATATTGTTTCCGAATCGATTTCGTTTTAAGGTCGAATCAGAATATTGATCTGGATGATAATAACAACGATGAAAGCGATGATATTTTTATCTGCTGCAATGGCGATATCTTTAGCAGGCTGTGTGGGGAGTATGAACCCGACGGGTGGTAACTCAAGACCGAATTATCCGTACTATGTGACACAGCAACCGATGCTGGTTAAAAAAATCTATGTTCCAGCTGGAACGACCTTGGTCTACAAGGAACAGTATTTCAAACAAGGCAAGCAGCCCGAGATCATGTCAGAAAATAAACTGACTGATATTCGATTGCCCATTGGTCAAAGCATCGATTGGGGTGGTGTACCAGTCACCATGATTTCACAGTTTTTTAATTCAGCTATGCGCGGCTATTCTTTGTATCCCGATTTTAAAAAATTAGATGCAGCTAAGAGAACCAGATTTTCTCAGCTATGGCAGCGTTGTGATGATGATCTAGGCATCAGCATCAAAGATCGAAAGGATTGGTCATTTAATAAAGCCAATATTGCTGATGTGCAAAGCTGTAGCGGTCTTTATCAACGTTACTTTAAAAAAGATGAAGAACAGCAGCAGTTTTTAGATCTTATGTATCATGAGTTGATGAAAATCAATGATCAATAAAAGAGGCAAAGCTGGTTTTGCTTTGCCCTATATTAAAGACTATTTGGCCTTAACTTCATCCCCAATCAGATAAAATGTACCGCCTGCAATGTAATGCAGGCTGCGCAACGCTTTACTGGCCTCTTGAAAGTGCCAATGACCATCACGAAATACCCGTGAATCAGCCCAAGCACCCACCACCGAGCCGATAAATAGATCATGCGCTTGTTGATTGTGTGGTTCTGGAATCACTTTACAGATCAGCCAAGCCAGACTACCTGCTACCAGTGGGACAGGAAAATCATCTTGGTAAAACAATTCAGTTTTGCATTCTTCTAACTTACTTGGATGATCAAACTGACTAATGCTTCCAAGTTGATGCACCATATCAATTTGCGCAAAGCAGGGCACTTGCAAAGCAAAATAACCACTTTGTTCCACCAGTTGGCGAGTCTTGGTACTTTTATCCAAGACCACAGTGACTTTGGCTGGGGTAAGTTCCAATGCACAAGCCCAAGCCGCTGCCATGACATTGCGCTCTTGCTCATACTGAGCAGAAACCAAAACTGTCGGGCCATGATTGAGCAGTCGATAAGCTTTAGAAAGTTCAACAGCGGTAATTTCTGGCTGACTCATAAAACATCCACAAGATTGAGACATCGCTCCATTGTTGCATAAACTTCCCTAAAATTTTATTCAATTTCCCAACGTTTATAGGCACGATTAAAACTTGAAAGAGAGGAATACCCCAGCTTTTTAGCAAGCTCATCCTTGGTCAGAAAAGGATTCAGCATCAGTTTTTTGGCTTTCTCCTTTCGGACTTCATCATACAAGGTTTGGAAGCTGATCATTTTTTCTTGCAACATGCGCTGTAAAGTTCTTTTGGTCAGGTTTAGCTTTTGAGCAACTTGATCAATACTCAATAAGCCTTCTGTTTTATCATCAATTAGATATTTGACCCGTTGTAAAATATCTTGTGTCGCAAGCAGTTCATCCAGCTCTTTCTGGCACAGTAATTTAAACTTTTCTGCTGTGAGTGGATCGGCCATACTGAGAGGCGCATCAAGAAAAGTTGCAGCAGCAATTAAGCGGGTATAAGGCTGCTGATAACGTATTTCTGCGAAAGTCGATGTTAAAATGTCACTAAAACGAGAAAAATACGCTGGATATTTACATTGTAGATCAACACTTGGCTTGAAATCTGGAATAAAGAAACGGACTAAATGTACAAAACCGGTCAGAAAGAAAATACAGCTAAATTCATAGGCTTGAGTATCTGATTCATCATTAAAATTCAGTAAGGAACGATCATAGGCAATGCTGTAATAGGCGAGCCCATCTTCAACTTTAAAATTTAAGTCGACAAATGAACATTGCAAGCTGACAAATTGATTAATGGTTTCAATCGCTTCTAAGGCATTCTTTGAAATGGCAACAGTAAAACCGAGTAAGCCATGTGAACTGATTTTTAACTGGGTTCCTGCATAAAAACCGATGCCTTGTTCTTGTGTTAACTCAATGGTTCGAGCAATCACTTTTTTAAAGGCATTCAGGCTGATCTTATCATTGAGATCAGATAGTTTATCGATTTCAACACCTGTGCCCCAAAATAAGGTTTCAGCTGAAATATTCCATCCTGATACCACCTCACTCAGTAGATGTGCATAAGAGCTACTAATAAAATGCTGATTATGAAGACGGGGAATACTCATAGGACGAAGTAAATTCCATTTTAAAGCTGATCCAATTCATTCTGAAATTAAAGCAGAGTGATGGATTTGAAAATGTGCATTCATCGGAATTTTTTCAATCCAGCGTAATTTTGGCACGAATTGTTATGATTTTGGCACAGTTTGTTTTAGTCTAAAAATCACACAATATTGCGAAGGAGTATAATTTTTTCCAGTCGTTTGTATGCTCGGAATGATTCCAGATACGAAGAAAAAGACTAAATCGTTGTAATAAAAATGAAAAATGCTAGGAGCAAAACGTGAAGAAAAAATATTTAAATGTCATGGCGCTAATGGCGGGCATATTGGTGAGTAGTGGATCTGTGGTACATGCAGGTTTGTTCGATTTTTTTGCACCAAAGGCATCATGGCAAAACTGTAATGTGAACTCTTGTTCAGTCGGCGGTAGCACCAGTGTGACATCAAGTTATGCGAAAACCAAATATCCAATTCTATTGGCGCACGGGATGGCAGGTTTCTCTGCTGTGGGCCCTTTGCAATACTGGAATGGTATTACAGAAGACTTGGTGGGTAATGGTGCAAATGTCTTTGTTGCACAGCAAGCTTCTTTTAATTCATCGGAAATGCGTGGTGAGCAATTATTGCTGCAAGCGAAGCAAGTATTGGCAATTACTGGTGCGGAGAAAATTAACTTAATTGGACATAGTCATGGCTCTCAATCGGTTCGTTATGTCGCAAGTTTGTTGCCGAATAAAATTGCGTCAGTCACAGCAGTAGGTGGCCCAACCAAAGGTTCAGATGTTGCAGATGTGGTTGACTCAGTGGTTAAGTCACCTGTGGGTCCAGCATTGGCACCCGTGATCGCAGCAGGGGTGAATGCCTTCTTCTCGTTGGTGGGGATTGGTTCAGGGCATTATTATGATCAAGATGCACTGGCTGGCTTAAACTCATTAACCACTAGCGGTTCAGCAAACTTTAACCAACGTTTTCCAGCAGGTGTACCAACCACAGCTTGTGGTTCAGGAACAGAACTGGTCAATGGTGTACGTTATTATTCATGGAGTGGAACCAGTCCATTTACCAATGCTTTAGATCCAATGGATTATGCATTAACAGCAACTTCTTTACTGATTTCTGGTGAAAATGATGGCTTGGTACCACGTTGTTCGAGTCATTTGGGCACCGTGATTCGTGATAATTATGCATTTAACCATTTGGACGAAGTGAATCAGATCCTCGGTTTAGTTGGTTTCTTACAGAACCCAGTAACCCCTTATCGTACTCAAGCAAATCGTTTAAAAAATCAAGGTTTATAATTCATTTGCCAAAGGAGCAATCCGTTGCTCCTTTGGTTTTAACGGTTCAATGAAAGAATGAGAAATAGAGCAAGGGATGATGAACGGTAAATTTTTGAATAATAAAACCATCAGTATAGTTTTAATCGTATGTTTATTGCTCTTGTTGGCTTTAATCTATTGGATATTTAAACCAGATGCTCAAAATACCCAGCATGCGCCGAATCAGCAGGCTCAATCACAAATTACAGAAAATAGCTTAGAGGCGAGTGCGCGAAATAATCAAAAAGTCAAAATGCCTGAATTGGCCTCTTCATTGCGAGGCACCGAAATTGACTGTCCGATTCAGGTCGATGCCAATGGTAAATTGATTTTAACCGTTGGAATTCGCAGTTGTTTTGATTATTTCTTTTCTAGTTTAGGTGAAAAAACTGAAACAGAACTGATTGCCGATATTCGACAGTATCTCAGTGCGACTTTACCTGACACGGCTTCAAGTTATGCCAGTTATCTGCTAGATCAATATGTCGCCTATACCCACGCTTTGAAAAATATAAAACCGACGGGTAATTTTAAAACTGGTGATATTGATGGTTATCAAAAAGTGATTGAGCAGATGTACAAAGTACAACAGCAATTTTTTAATGCCGCTGAGATCAATGCTTTATTTGGCAATGAACGTAATTTGAACCAGTTTAATATTGATCAAATGCGTATTCATGCCAATAAAACCCTGACCGCTCAACAAAAGGCGGCTGAGTTGGCGAAATTGATTGACCAACTTCCAACAACATTGGCTGATGGTGTTCGGGTTTCGATGCAATTTGCTGAGTTGCAGCAGTTGACTCAAGAAGTTCGGGAAAAGGGTGGTTCAGCACAAGAGCTTCGTAATATGCGTGAAAGTTTATTAGGGCCAGAAGCGGCAGATCGTTTAGAGAAAGTCGATCAAGAAGAAGCTGGATGGCAAACACAGGTCAATGGTTACTTGGCAGCACGTGACCAGATTTTAAAGAGTGATGCCACGGATGCCAGTAAGCAGCAGTCAATTGATCAGTTGCGTAATCAATCTTTTGGAACTAAAGAAGATTTATTAAGAGCGCAGTCGTATGAAATGATGCATGATCGAAAGTAGAGTCAAAGTAATAGATGGAAATATAATCGGTAATCATTTTATTAGGCAAAGTTGAATATGTATGTGGCTGATTATATTGGTTTAGCATTGATCCAAGATATGACAGATAAAAGTTTGCCCCAGTCTGAAGTCTTGGTGAAGGGAAAAAAGACAGGGGTTGTGGTTGAGGGTAAAGTGTTAGAAGGTGTGGTTTGTGTATATTCTCACTGCTATCTACTTTTCCTTACCCATGATTGTGTCTTTGAGGAAACTTTAACTTTGGCCTTAGTCGATCTGAATAAAAATATATTGTTGGAGTCATTGTGGATAGGGCTGGTTTATCAGACAGATATTTTTACTGGCCCAAGGATATGTGATGATAAGATCTTATTTGAATTTTTAGCCGAAAAAACGTGGGTTCTTCAAGTACTACAAACTGCCAGAATTCGATTTCCCATTTCTTTAAACGCTTTGATACATCGTGGTTTTCAGTTTAAATCTTATTTTCAATTTGAACATTAATTTATGTGACGTATGCCGTCATGAACAAAGAGAGTTAAATTAATAATGAATAAAAAAATTTCTAAATGACGTATGCCGTCATGAACAGTAATAAAGAAGCTCGGCTGTATTATTCAACTTTCTAAATGACGTATGCCGTCATGAACTAGAATGGTCTGAGCTGAATCTTTTTGTGCCTTTTCTAAATGACGTATGCCGTCATGAACATCGACCACCAAAAATCAATCAAAGCCTTAATTTTCTAAATGACGTATGCCGTCATGAACGACTCATATCTAGCAATTCAACAACATCTGTATTTCTAAATGACGTATGCCGTCATGAACTAAATTTATATCTTGATTCTGTGCACTTTTCATTTCTAAATGACGTATGCCGTCATGAACATTTCTTGTATTCATAGCGATGTGTACGAACATTTCTAAATGACGTATGCCGTCATGAACAATCAGGATTTTCAGCTTTTAGCCAGAGTTTATTTCTAAATGACGTATGCCGTCATGAACGTGGTAGGTGACTGGCATGCCATTGTCATTGATTTCTAAATGACGTATGCCGTCATGAACCAGCACATGCAGCATTAGCAGAAGAAGTCTCTTTTCTAAATGACGTATGCCGTCATGAACTTAAAGCATCTTGAAGCCTGTGAAATCTCGATTTTCTAAATGACGTATGCCGTCATGAACGAGTTGATGTGCTATCAAATTGATTAAAATTATTTCTAAATGACGTATGCCGTCATGAACCCGTGTTTTGCATTTTAAAGATGCAGATGCATTTTCTAAATGACGTATGCCGTCATGAACGTTTGTTAATTTTTTTCGAAGTGTTTGAGGCTTTTCTAAATGACGTATGCCGTCATGAACTCCTAGAGAAATTTTATTTGAATGGGCGCACATTTCTAAATGACGTATGCCGTCATGAACGAACAATAAGCGTCGGCAAGCTTCGTTTTATTTTTCTAAATGACGTATGCCGTCATGAACGTTAATTGATGATGGTTTATCACCAGGTGCAATTTCTAAATGACGTATGCCGTCATGAACAAAGAAGCACTTCGATTTGAAGCGCAAAATCTTTTCTAAATGACGTATGCCGTCATGAACGTGCACCATACTTAGCCAGCATGTCTTCCCAATTTCTAAATGACGTATGCCGTCATGAACTTTTAAATGAAGAAAGCCGGTCATTTGATTGATTTCTAAATGACGTATGCCGTCATGAACAGCGCCTAGGTGAAGCGGCTCGACAAAAGCTTTTTCTAAATGACGTATGCCGTCATGAACTGGTTGACCCATTCTGCTTGCATTTGTTTGTATTTCTAAATGACGTATGCCGTCATGAACCATAACAGGGCGCTTCATACCCTGTTTGATCGTTTCTAAATGACGTATGCCGTCATGAACACGGCATAGTACAGCGTTTAGAGGAAATATTATTTCTAAATGACGTATGCCGTCATGAACATGTGATTGGCTACGGCGGTGCAGCGGGTGGATTTCTAAATGACGTATGCCGTCATGAACGTTCTTTGGTAATAACTGGCAGTGAGTTCGCATTTCTAAATGACGTATGCCGTCATGAACAATTGCAGATTGCGTTGCGTTACGATCAATCATTTCTAAATGACGTATGCCGTCATGAACACCACCAACAATGAGTTCAACACCCCTGTCATTTTCTAAATGACGTATGCCGTCATGAACATTCAGTGCCTTCATTTTGTATTCTTCCTATATTTCTAAATGACGTATGCCGTCATGAACAACCAGCCACATAACCCTTTCCGCAGCCCGTTTTTCTAAATGACGTATGCCGTCATGAACAGACAAGCTGTTACCATTTGAAAAATATGTTTTTTCTAAATGACGTATGCCGTCATGAACTTCTGTTTTCAGCAATTTTGCTGATTGGCTTGTTTCTAAATGACGTATGCCGTCATGAACAATCAGTAAGTAGTTGCACACCTTTACTTGATTTTCTAAATGACGTATGCCGTCATGAACAAAAAATAATGAATGTTCTCTATTTGATCGTATTTCTAAATGACGTATGCCGTCATGAACGAATCCCAGTAATGTCCGTATAGACCTTCCTATTTCTAAATGACGTATGCCGTCATGAACTTTAAAACCTGAATCAATTCCGAGTGTCTCAATTTCTAAATGACGTATGCCGTCATGAACATCTATTGCACGTGTAGAGAATTTATCTCGCTTTTCTAAATGACGTATGCCGTCATGAACAAATGGTTGGGATGGAAAAATCTCCTTTTGCATTTCTAAATGACGTATGCCGTCATGAACTATAAAATAATGAAGATAATATAAGCTAAAACATCAAGTTATATCCAAAAAGGCAGAAATACCCAAAGTTTTTAACTGATATAGTAACTTATTGATTTTATTAAGCTGTTAAAGAGTAAGAAAAATATTGGGGTAAAAACAGCTTTTTGTCAAAAGAAAACAGTGTTCGTTCCAATTTATTACTTTCCTCAAATCCGACATCGACTTAAAATCAGCATTACCCTTGATGATAAAGAAGCAATTCACGTGTCAGACCATTTAGAAAACGAATTTGAGCTAAGTAATGAGGAAATGCATCTCTATAGTCGTCAGATTTTATTAGATGGTTGGGATATCGAAGCACAAGAAAAACTCAAACTCGCCAATGTACTGATCATCGGAGCAGGCGGGATTGGTTGTACCAGTGCCGAGCTATTGGCACGCGCAGGTGTGGGCAAGATTACCATTGTCGATGCCGATACCATTGAAATAAGTAATCTACAAAGACAAATCGCATTTACAACAAATGATTTAGGTCGATACAAAGCTGAAATATTGGCCAAACATCTACAAGATATTAATCCACATATACAGGTCAGCTATCAAAATATACGATTCGATGAAACGAATGCTGATGAACTCGTACAGCATCAAGATGTAGTCTTAGATGGTTGTGATAATTTTAGCACCCGTTATCTGGTCAATGCGGTGTGTAAAAAAAATCAAGTGCCACTTATCAGCGCATCCGCGATTGGTTTTGAAGGGCAGATGTTTATGGTGGAGTCGGATTCAGCCTGTTATGAATGCCTGTTTCCAAAAGAAGATCATGCCAATGAAGGGCTACGCTGTGCAGAGTCTGGCGTATTGGCAACTACACCTGTAATGATAGCGTCATTACAAGCACATCACACTTTGCTATTTTTAGGGCTTGGTCTGACGCCACTCAAGCAAAAATTATTACTTTGGAATGGCTTAAATCTATCGCAACGTATTCTTAAATTTGAAAAAGATGTAAATTGTCCAGTTTGTCAGGCAACTTGATCGGTAAATTGAGCAAAATTTGCTAAACTAATGCCATCTGTGAGGCAAGAAAGATTATGAAAAGAAATATTTTATTCGATGGATTACGATCTGTTGCACGTATTGGTGAGACAGTGGTGGTTGCAGCACAAGCCGGTGTGAAATATGCAACTGAAAAACCAAGCAACGCCAAACTTATGCGTGAGACCTTTGAGTCGCTTGGTTCGACTTATATCAAACTGGGACAATTTATTGCCAGTACGCCTTCTTTATTCCCCCGCGAATATGTTCAGGAATTCCAAGGCTGTTTAGATCAAACCCCGACCTTACCATTTAGCTATATTCAAAAAGTATTGGCAGAAGAGTTTGAAGGTCGCAATCTCAATGAAATTTTTAGTTTTATTGATGAAAAACCTTTGGCTTCAGCATCAATTGCACAAGTCCATGCTGCTCGATTAGTCACGGGTGAAGATGTGGTATTAAAGGTTCAAAAACCAGGTGTAGAAACTATTTTATATACCGACTTAAATGTAGTGCATTGGGCAACAAAACTTTTAGAAAAAGCCGTTCCAAAAATCAAGTTTGCATCCCTTTCTGAAATCGTAGATGAGATCAAAACACGTATGGTGCGTGAAGTTGATTTTATTGAAGAAGCGCAGAATCTGGATGACTTTATTCAGTACTTGAATGTGTCAGGTAACCAAGCGGCAACTGCACCAAAAGTTTATCACCAGTTTTCCACTCGCCGTGTACTCACTATGCAGCGTTTGTATGGTGTGTCATTGACTGACTTTGATGTGGTGAAACAATACGCCAAAGACCCGACGCAAGTCTTGATTACTGCGATGAATACTTGGTTTGGTAGCTTAATGTTATGTAAGAGTTTCCATGCCGATTTACATGCAGGCAATCTGATGCTGCTTGAAGATGGTCGTATTGGTTTTATCGACTTTGGTATTGTCGGTCAGTTAAAGCCAGAAGTCTGGACTGCGTGCATGGCATTTATGGATGCTTTACAGCATACCAATTATATTGCGATGGCTGAGAATATGCTGAAAATGGGCATGACGCATCAGAAAATTGACACTCAAGTCTTGGCTGACGATTTAGAGCGTTTATTTAGCGGTGTATTACTGGCAGATCCGCAAGAAATTCTGAGTTCCAATCCTGCAGATTTGAATGACATCATGATGGATATGGTGGCTGTCGGTGAGCGTCACGGTATCAAATTCCCGCGTGACTTCGCTTTGTTATTCAAGCAAATGCTATATTTTGATCGTTTCATGCGTGTTCTCGCACCATATACCGATATTTATGCTGACCAACGTTTAAAAATGGTTCACAATATTGAACCTGCTTCGTTTTTAAAGCATTAATTCATTTATCGGTTCATTAGGTCATTATGGATGCCATTATAATTGAAGGGTTGAAGGTTGATACTGTGGTTGGCTGTTTCAACTGGGAGCGCCAAATTATTCAACCTTTAATGCTAGATCTCACCATTCATAATGATCTATCACAAGCTGCATACTCGGATGAGCTGGAAGATACACTCAACTATGCGCAAATCTGCGAGCTTGCAGCCCAAGTTATACAAGAGGCGAAACCGAAACTGATTGAGCACGCCGCACAATTGGTGCTTGAATGTCTATTTTCGACTTTCCCCTCGATCGAATCAATCACGATCACCATTCGCAAACCCGCCATCATTGCACAAGCCAATGCAGTAGGAATTCGCCTTGAACGCAACAGAAACAATTTTTGCGCTCGCACTGGCGAGTAATGTCCAACAACAAAAAAATTTCACTTTTGCCTATGAGCAGATTTCCAGTTTGGGCACAGTGGAATTTTCTCCGATTTATGAAATTCCATGTCGGGATGGAATCGGGGCAGATTATTGGAATTCAGCTTGTCTATTAAAAAGTCAACTTCATGTTGATGAAGTAACTGAGATCCTTAAAAAACTAGAAGCACAATCTGGTCGGGTTCGTCCATCACATCACATCAGTTTGGACATTGATGTGATTGCGTGGGGTGAAACTTTAGAACATATGCAATTTAATCCAAAAAAGTTACCATTGGCTTTGGATGTAAAAATTCCTCTATATGATTTATGGCAGCACGCAGATTTAGCCTATCTTCAAAGTATGCATTATCCTGTCATTACAATGTAATACTTTAATGAAGTAACACTATAATAATAGGAAGTTTTTTATGAAACTTATTTTAATTTTAGCAACTTTAACGGTTTTACTTTCGGGCTGCGCGACCATGAGTGTCGAGCAATGTAAAACAGCAAACTGGTTCAATGTAGGCGAAAAAGATGGTTCGGATGGACGTGATTCACGTTTAGATAAATACTATTCTTCCTGTCAAAAAGCCAATATTGTGCCCAATCAGAAGCTATATGAACAAGGCTATCAAAAAGGTTTGGGCTATTATTGCCGCCCAGAAAATATCTTTAGCGAAGCGCTTGAAGGTCGTGGTGATATTCGGGTTTGTCCAGTCGAAAAACGCGAATCCTTGCGCAGCTACTATCAAGTGGCTAATGAATACTATCAAGCAGATTCGGAGTTTAATCGTTCCCAAAATGATATGAACCGTTATTTAAAAGAGTTAGAACGAAAAGACCTTTCAACTAAAGTTCGGGATGATTATCAGAAACGTTTATATGATCTACGCATCAATAGCAGCTGGGTACAGTCACGTTATCATCAAGCGGTTCGAAATCTAGAACGCTTTAAGGCAGAACATGGTTTATATTAAACCCTTCAGTTTTAGTATCCGATTAAAAAAATCCATGGTTGCCTCCATGGATTTTTTGTTTGTGACGAAACACATTTGAGTTACATACGCCTGTATAAAGGGATGTTTAAATAGATAACAAGCGAATAATGAAGGAATTATTTATGCAAGCCAAGTTACTTATTGCCTTGGGGATTGTCCTCTATGGCAGCATGAACTCAGCCTATGCAATTGATGCCAAATATAGACAACAATTAGAACAATCAGGTTGTACCCAAGTCAGTGAAGCACAAGGCTGTGATATTAGCAAAAGTAAAGAAGAAAATAGCAAGGCGGGTTTTATCGAGCAAACGGTAGAGGTACCAAGTCCGAGTACATCAACAACAACGCAGCAACCACAGTGGATTGCGGAAAGATCAGATGGCACAGCTTTGGCTGTGATTAAAATTGATCAGCAACAGCGAGTTTGGGTCAATGACACGCGTGTTATTGCGGTGAAGAAGAGTGACCAATTAAGTTTTAGGCAGGGTAAAATCGATTACACTATTTTCACCGATTTAGACAAGCAATCACAAAGTTATTGGAATGATCGTTATTCGACCGATAAAGGCAAAATTGTGTTTCGTTAATTTTGATGCTATGAGCTAAATCAAAAGGGAATTAGCTTTCGATAATTCCCTTGGATAACTTAAAGATAATAACTGGTTTTAGTCATGAGCTTTGAAATGGCGGTCATGGTAATCCGCACAGGCGCGGGTAAGTTCACACCACCTGCTTCTAAGGCCGTATCACGGTGATGCAATTCATCTTCATTCATCTGGACCAGAATTTTACGTGAACGTTCATCATGTGCAGGAAGTTGTTGAATATGTTCCTGCAAGTGTTGGCTAACTTGACGTTCAGTTTCTGCGACAAAGCCTAAGCTGTATTTGTCGCCAGCAATCCCTGCAATTGCTCCCATACCATAGGACAGGCCATACCAAATTGGATTTAAGACACTGGTGTGACTATCTAACTCTTTTAGACGATCTTCACACCAAGCCAAATGGTCTTGTTCTTCAATTGCAGCTTGTTGCATTTCTTCACGAACATGCGGTAATTTTGCAGTGAGTGCCTGACCGTGATAGAGCGCTTGAGCACAAACTTCACCACTATGATTGACACGCATCAAACCTGCAACATGACGGGCATCACTGACACAAAGTTGTGAAGGTTCATCGTTGGCAGGATTATTCCGTTGTGCACTGGTTGCGCCTGGTACCAAACTACGCAATGCTTGATCAAAAGAATTAATAAGTTTATCGAGACCTGTATAATGACGCATATATTAATCCTCTAAAGTATTGGGCGCATTTTCCAATAAAGGTTTTAGACGTTTTAATAACCAAAATGAGAAAATTGCACTTAAAACAGCGGTAATGGTAAATAAGATTTTAATATCAATTTTTAAAATGCTTAAGATTAAAATTGAAAAAACTGCGGAAGAGACCATAAATACAGCATTTAAAATATTATTTGCTGCGACGACACGCGCTCGATGTGAACGTGGAGAATAGGCTTGCATCATGGCATAGAGTGGCACAATATAAAATCCACCGCTAATGCCCAGCAAAGTCACGGCTAGCATCACATGGTAATAGACCGCACCAAGCGTAAACATATCTTTTAAGCTGAGTAACTCACCTGTACGCTCAGGTACAAAGGCAAGGCTTGCTGCCAGATATAGCGCAAAAACAGTTAAGCCCATTGCACCATAAGGCACCATCTTAATATTAATATCCGAGCCGCCAATTCTTCGACAGAGTAAGGAACCGACGCCAATACCAACCGAGAAAAAGGTGAGTAATAGGCTCACTACATTTTCAGAAGCATGCAGGTTTTGTTGAGTCAGTTGCGGAATCTGGGTTAGGTAGGTTGCGCCATAGAACCAATACCAAGAGTTACCCAACAAAATTACAAATATAACAGGGATGCTTTTGGCATATTTGATGGTTTGAAAACTGGTGCGAATAAAGTTCCAGTCAATTTTTAAATCGGGTGCAGCGACTTTCTGTGGCAAGATAAAACGACTACACAAATAGCCTAAGCAAGCAATTGCCACAACGGTGACACTGATCCAGAGCAGATTGCCCTCAGAAGAAGCAATCACGGCGCCGCCGAGAATCATTCCCAGCAAAATCGCAATTGATGTGCCTGACTGAAACAAGGCATTGCCTGACATGAGCTCTTGCGGCTTTAAAATTTCAGGCAAAATTGCATATTTGATTGGACCAAAACAGGTGGAGTGAGTGCCCATTAAAAATAAAGCGAATAGCAGTAACCATAAATTTCCGAGCAAGAAGCCAGCCGTACCAATCAACATGATTACGATTTCTAATATTTTAATGAAGCGAATCAGTTGCGAGCGCTCGTATTTATCCGCGATTTGGCCAGCAGTTGCTGAAAAAAAGAAGTAGGGTAAAATAAACAATAAAGCAGCTAGATTATTTAAGGTACTAACGGGAGCACTTTGTTGTTGAATCCAGCCATAGGTAATAACTAACAGCAGCGCTTGCTTATAAACATTATCATTAAGTGCGCCAAAGAACTGAGTGAAAAACATCGGGGCGAACCGACGCGAAGTCATTAAGTGCTCGTCTTGTTTCATCGTGTGTTCACTTCATTGTGATTTATAAAAAAATGTGACGAACTGTAAAAATGTGATGAAATGCATGTATGATACCTAGGTCTGATTGGATGAAAAATCAAAGATTTGAAGTTATTTCACCCGTCAAAAACGATAAATTAAAAAACAAATTTAGAGTTTTACATGCCATCTAAAACGAAGTTTAAACAGTCGACACTGGTTCATTCTATGCATTTAATTTTTAAAATGCAGGGTTTTCCTAAACTTATTTGTAGTGGTTTTTTAATTATTTCTTGTATATCAGTTGCTTATGCACAAGAACAAAATTTAACTGTGCCTGAAAATCAGGCGCTTGAGCAGACCGAACCAGCCATGGAACCGGCAGTTCCTGCATCAGCACCGACTGCGCCAGCAATCAATCTTGCAGATCAAGGGGTATTGCCTGGGCAAGACAGTTTGGCCGCATTAAAAGAACAAGAACAATCCACTAATCAAATTAACGAATTGAAACCGATTCAGTTAGATGAAAATTTAGAAAATCTGCCTGTAATCCCTGTCGATCAAAACATGGCAAATGAAATCTTCCGTGTTGCAGAAGATGCGAAGAATGAAGCACAAGCGTATCGCGAAAACACGGCAAGAAATCCTGAGCCTATCATCACAGATGCCTCACAGACTGAACTGACGGAAATCAAACAAGCGCCGTTGAATATTGACCAGTTGATGGGAGAGATTCAAGCCGACAGTAAGATTGTGGTTGAAGCCAATGAAACAGGTAAAACATTAGCTGATTTGCAACCAAAGTCTGATCAACCGCAGGAAAAGGTTGGGTTCTTCAAGCGAATTGTGAATCGTTTCCGCCCAGATAATTTACTCAGTACGGATAAAATTCCGCGTATTTCAGCCGATGTGACGGGTGCACCTGCGATTTTGGCACTGAATATCAAAGCCAAATTATCCAGCTTCACCCAAGAATCTTTTGAAGATTTTAATGTTGCCTTACCGCAATTGCGAGCTTTGACCAATCAGGCGGCGCAAGCGGTAGGTTATTACAATGCCACTTATACCTTTGTGAAAGAAAGTGATAGCAAGGTGAAGGTGATTGTGGTTCCAAATGAACCCGTTAAGATTAAAGAACAAAATATTGAATTTACCGGTGCAGGTGCCAATACGCCGCAATTCCAAGTCATTCGCTTAATTCCAGAACAGGATGAAGGTGATATTTTCAATCACGGCCTATATGAAGCAACCAAAACCAAAATTACTACGGTGGCTTCGGATAACGGTTATTTTGATGCATTTTGGCGATTGCATGATGTCAAAATTACTCAGCCTGAAAAAACCGCTGAAATTAATTTAAAGTATGAAACGGGCGAGCGTTATAAGTTAAAGAAAGTTGAGTATCGGATGAGTGATCCGAGTAAGCCATTGCCACTCACCCAAAAGGTTCTCGACAGTTTGGCACCGTGGAAAGAAGACGATGATTATGCTTTCTGGCGTGTCAATGTCTTGGCAAACAACTTAACCAATAGTCGTTATTTTAACTATACCTTGGTTGATACGATCAAACCGGATGCCATTCAGCCGCCTTTGGATTTACCACCGGACTTACAGGCCTTGGTTGATCAGCAACGTGTGCAAGAATCACAATTGATGAGCAGCCAACAAAAGGCAGATCTTGCCCGTGCAAAAATCACTTCGGCACAAGAAGTGACGCAGGACGTGGTAGATGAATCACAGTTCTCGGGTGCTGAACCTGCACAACCTGCTTTGGCGCGTTCAATGCCAATGCCGCCGGCGCATGATGAAGATGATGAAGAACGTCAAAAACTCGAAGAGCAAGCACGGGCAGAACGCAAAATTCCTGTCGTGGTGACATTGAATGCCGATCGTTTAAATAGCCTTGAAACAGGTATTGGTTATGGGACAGATACGGGTGCACGTATTCGTACTCAGTACCGTCGTGCCATCGTCAATAAATATGGACATTCTTTCGATGCCAACGTCGAGGTTTCAGAAATCCGTCAATCGATTGATGGTCGCTATAGTATTCCCTATAAACATCCATTGAATGACTATTTCAACCTTGTCGGTGGTTATGAACGTGAAACCCGTGATGATATTGGTCCAGATGTCAACTTATTGGTTGAATCTGCGGTACTGGGTGGTGAACGTGTCATTAAAAATCCATTGGGCGATTGGCAACATACGTTTGGTTTGCGTTATCGTTTAGACCGCCTCACCAAAAAAGGTGATGTCAATGTCGATGAGTTACCTGATGCTTTTAAAGTTTCAGGAATTGATTCTGAGCAAGAATCTTTGCTCTTAGGTTATGAAGCATCAAAAACCAACAGTAATACCCGATTAAATCCAACCCGTGGTTTTAAGCAAACCTATAAAGTGGAATTGGGAACAGAGTCTTTACTCTCTGATGCCAATATGGCAATTGTAAGTGCTGGTTGGCGCTTCATCTATTCATTGGGTGAAAACGACAATCACCAATTTGTCGGTCGTGGCGATGCAAGTTATATTTTTACCGATGACTTTAATAAAGTCCCTTATAACTTGCGCTTCTTTACCGGTGGTGATCAGTCTTTACGTGGTTTCGACTATAAGAGCTTATCACCTGAAGAAAACGGCTATAAGATAGGTGGTCAAGCCTTAGGGGTTGGCTCTTTAGAATATAATTATCAATTTAAAGATGGCTGGCGTGCTGCGGTGTTCTCGGACTTTGGTAATGCGTATGACAAACAATTTAGCAACCCAACAGAATATAGTGTGGGTGTTGGTATCCGCTGGAGATCGCCAATTGGACCAATTCGATTAGATATCGCATCGGGTATTTCTAATGATAACAATCCAATTCGATTACATTTCTTTATTGGTCCACAGCTTTAAAAACTTTTTTAGCCCTGTGTTTGATCAGGGTAAAACATTCTCGGGTTGATTATGACGGAAGTAGAACAGCAACTTACCCCACCAACAAAACCAAGACCACCGCGGCGCATTGTTCGAAATATTGTGCTGATTGTGCTGATCATTCTTTTATTATTGGTCAGTTCTTTGGTTGTGATGATGTCAACGGATAAGGGTAGCCGTTTTCTATTAGACCGTGTACTTCAAAGTCAGAAAACCATTAAATACGAATATGAAAGTGGTAATCTGCTTTCAGGTATTATTTTAAAAAATGTGTTGGTACGATTGGAAGGAATTGATGTTTCTTTGGACCGTGCCGATGTGTCTTTGGGGTGGCGCGCGATTCTTAAAAAAGAAGTGCATCTTAGTCATGCCGATGTGCGTAATCTAAAAATCCTCGATAAGAAACCACCCTCAGGGAAGCCGTTTGGATTTGATCCGATCAAACTTCCTTTTGTACTGCGAGTCGATGAGGCCCAACTCGATCATTTGGAACTGCAAACTGCAACATCTAAAGTCGATTTTAGCGATATTTATCTAAAAGATGCTTTATGGTCAGAAACCAAATTAAAGTTCGAAGACTCTCGCATGAAGATGGAGTATTTAGCCGTCCAAAATGCAACGGGAGAGATGGATTTTAGTGGGAAATATCCAATCAATGCTAAAGCAGACCTGATTATTCCATCACTTAAAAGTCTGGATATCGACGTCATTAAAGTTGCAGCCAGAGGTTCTCTAGATACCTTGAAAGTGGGTGTGGCAACTCGAACTCCAGATTTACTCACAGGTTGGGCAGTTGTGCATCCTGTACGTGAACATGTGCCGATGAATGGTGAGTTGTTCTTTAAAAACTATCATTTGCCATTACTCAAAGATCAAAAGCTGTTTGCAAAAGATGGTATTGCTAAATTCAATGGAGATATCCAAAAACTGATTTTAACGCTGGATACCGACCTCAAAGGCGAGCAAGTGCCAGAGGGGCAATATACAGCATTGATGGATACTGATTTAACCCATCAATTGAATATTCGGGAGTTTAATGGTCAGTTGATGGGGGGCGTGGTCAGCTTACTGGGTTTTGTAAACTGGCATGATCATGTGTCTTGGGATGTGAAAGGCCGTTTAGAAGGTTTAGACCCGAAAGACAAAACCGTACCGCAAATTGCACAGGATTTCTTACCGCCAAACCTGGATGCTAACCTGAACGCTACAGGTTCAATGGAAAAAGGTTTGGTGCTGAACGCGCAACTTGCATTTGATAAGTTTGAGACTTGGGCGGTTAAGCTGAACCAAGCGGAAGAAAAAGACAATAAAGCACAGCCTATGTTGCTGGATGTGTCATGGAAAGGGATTGACCGTGCCATGCCATATATTGGCTGGCTCAGTAGTGAAGAAGGTCATACCAACCTGACTTTAAAAGAAGGCCAGCAAGATATCTACCTGACAACCACAGTTCGTCCACATGAACAGGGGTTATTGCCAACAGGAAAATACGATGCGCGTTTAGATGTAAAAGGCGATCTATTGGATGTTGAAAACTTCCGCTATGAAGCGGAAAAAGGTAGTTTGTCGGGTCAGGCCAAAGTCAAGTTACCAACCGAAAAGCAGCAGCTTTCATGGCAAGCTCAGCTCAAGGCACAGAATTTTAATCCACAAAGCATTGCTGCTGCTGCACCAATTAACTTATTAAATGGTGAAATCAAAGCCACTGGTTTTGCCAAGCCAAATCAACAAATCATTCGTTTTGAACAGATTGATTTAACGGGTCAGTTACCACAAGAAAATAAAGCTGAAACCATTGCCCTAAAAGGTAAAAGTTCGGCTGCGCTGATTTTCCATGATGAAAAAGCAGGTGGCGGCTTTAAAAGTTTTGCCGTGGACTATGATGGTTCTCTGAATGCATTGAATCAAGGTAATGGCGTTTTAAAGATCAAGGTTGCAGGTACGCCTGATTACATCAAGATTAATGAACTCAATCATGATGGGGTTGCGGGCAAAATCTTCGCAACTGGTGCAGTCAATCTCAAAGATAAATTAGGTTGGGATATTGATGCCTCGCTGGTACGTTTTAAACCACAATATTTTGTATCAAGCGTCAAAGGTGAAGTTTCTGGGCGAGTTAAAACACTTGGTGTTTGGTCGGATAAACTGAAACGTATTGATATCCGTCAGCTCAATCTTGCAGGCTTCCTAAATAATAAACCGATTCGAGGTCGTGGTAATCTGAGTTTATTGCTTGATTCGAATCAACAAGGTTTCTTGCCACAACAATTCGAAGCCAATGACTTATTTTTTGCCTATGCACAGAACCAGTTGCAAGCCACAGGCAATGCGCAAAACTTACGCATTAAGTTGAATGCGCCTGCTTTATATGAGCTTTATCCAGGCTTACGTGGTCGTGCCTATGGCAGTTTAAATGTACAGTCGCAGCCACGCCTGAAAGCAACCGCGAATATGATGGTTGATAATTTTGCCTTTAATGATCTGGTGACAATTCGTTCATTAAAAGTGCAAGGTGAATTACCGACTTCTGAAACGACACCAACACAATTGACTGCAACTGTAGATCGTTTGCGTAATGGCAATCGTGAAATTGAACAAGCGACAGTAAACTTGGCGGGAACGCGCAAGGCACATGTGTTGAAAGTTGAGAGTAAAAACCGTCAATCGAATTTCTACCTACAACTGGCAGGCGGTTTCAATCCGAAGAACGACTGGTTAGGCCAACTGCAAAAAGGTAATTTTACTTCACGTAATATCAGTTTGGTACAAAACCAAAGTGCGCCGATTATCTATACCACGGCGCAACAGGAACTCTATGTGGGTCAGCATTGCTGGCAGAGTTCGAGCAGTCAGTTATGTCTGGATCAGCCTGCACGTTTGAGTAAAGCAAAAGGCAGTTTTTCCTTCATTACCAAAAATCTGGATTTAAAAGATTTTACCGCATTTATGCCTGAAGGTTTGGCGGTCACTGGACAGCTTAATGGTTATGCCAAAGCATCTTGGGCTCAGGGCACTCATCCGAAACTGGATGCTCGTTTAGTTACCCAAAAAGGTGAAATTGGATTGGCAGCGGATGATCCACAAGATCCTGCTACAACAGTCACTTATGATGAATTGAGTCTGATTGCGAAAAGTATCAGCGAAGGTTTGTTATTACGTGTCGATATGAAAACACCAGATATTGGTACGGGTTATGCCAATGTGATTGTGAATCCGTACCAAGCCAATATGCCAATGCGCGGTGAAGTTGCGTTTAATGATGTGCAGTTGAAAGTCTTTAAGCCGTTTATTAAAGATGTACGTTCAATGTCAGGGACTCTGGCCTTGGCAGGTAAAATGAATGGAACCTTGACTCAACCTGAGTTTGTCGGTGAGATGCGTTTGAAAAATGGCGCAATTTCGATGATCTCTCTGCCTGTCAATTTAAGCAATATCCAGCTTTATTCTTCGATCCGTCAGCAATCTGCCAGTATTGATGGTGCATTTAACAGTGGTCAGGGTGTTGGACGCTTAAAAGGTAATTTTGATTGGAAAAATGACCCACATTTAAATCTAACCCTGAAAGGCGACAACTTATTGGTACGCCAAGCACCAATGATCACGGCGATTGTAGAACCTGATTTAAGCTTGGATGTTTATCCTTTTGCGCAGCGTTTAAGCCTGAAAGGGAAAATTGATGTGCCACGTGCGCGTATTTCGATGCCAGAAAGTTCTGCAACCGTAGTGAACTTGTCGCCTGATGTGCGTGTGGTTCAACAAGGCCAAGACTTGCTGGCGACGTTAAAAGCGGCTAAACCGTGGGATATCCGTGCCGATATGACTGTGACTTTAGGCAACCAAGTTATTTTCCAAGGTTTTGAAAGTACCATTCCATTGGTCGGTCGTTTGCACTTATCGCAACGTGGTTTAGAAACTGCAATGCGTGCCAATGGTGCGATTGGTGTCAGTCAAAAAGTGAAGATCGAAGCCTATGGTCAAAGTCTTGATCTGAACCGTGCTATTGCACGTTTCAATGGACCATTGGCCAACCCAACACTGGATATTGATGCCAATAAACCCGTTCAAGGTAGCATGGTCGGGGTGCGTGTCACGGGTACAGCCACCGTGCCGAATATTCAGATTTATAACGATGCCGGTTTGTCTGAACAAGAAGCCTTGAATGCCTTACTGACAGGTCGTATTAATGAAGGTAACAGTGGTTTAAGTAATACGGAAGGCTTTAAGTCTGACGTGAATAACACCATTGCTGCTGCGGGTATTAGTATGGGCTTGGGTGGTACGCGTGCCTTGACCAACCAGATTGGTCGAACCTTTGGTTTGAGTGGTTTGGCATTGGATGCACAGGGTACGGGCGATGATACGCAGGTGAGTCTGACAGGCTATATTACGCCAGATCTGTTTATTCGTTATGGTATTGGTGTGTTTACACCAGTGAATAAATTGACCTTGCGTTATCAGATGAACCGTCGTTTATATCTGGAAGCGAGTCAGTCCTTAGAGCGTGCAATTGACGTATTCTATAATTGGAGATTCTAAGCCGACTTTAAGCTAGGCTGAGCATCACAAAGAGGAATTATTTCGCTGAAATAGTTCCTCTTTTTTATGATTCTAATATTACTCGAACCTCACCAAAAACCATCTACACAAAAAATCAAAAAGGACAAATGTATTAACCATCTGGGACAATTTTTTAATATCTATGTTGATGGTGAGTTTAAAGATTTAAAGGCCCAATCCATTGTTTTATTTTCATAATTTAGATTTTTAATCCTGTCATTTAGGTCGTTTTAGCCTTTGGCTTAAAGTTAAAACCATTGTTATGAATCGCGTTGATTTTTATAGTGGAATAGATAAATCCGCTTTTTGAGTGCGTCTGTTGTGATGTTTGGACAAATGCACAATAGAGGGATGTGCATGATAAGGAGGATTTGGAATGGGTAAATTTCTTAGGCGATTAGTAGTGTTGAGCGTGATGTTACTAAAGGCATCGAGTTCTATAGATGTGATTGCTAAAAATAGTGTACGTATTTTATTGATCATGATGGGTATGACTTGGAGTACGTTAGCGTTAGCAGAGGGTGGCTGTCCAGAGGGTCAATTTCCTCAGCAATATGGCACGACCATGGGTTGTACGACAATGAATGCTGGAGGCAATCAACCTGTAGCACCAGTTTGGGCAGATCGCTGGGGAGCGATTGCTTCTGATGGTAATGGCATTTATGGCATCGTCACTGATCTGCCAAGCAAAAGAAAAGCAAGTAAGTCCGCTATTCAAGAGTGCAAAAATAGAGGGGGACGCACGTGTGCTTTAGAGCGTGCCTATTATAACCAATGTGCTGCTGTCGTCATGACTGATACATGGACAGCATTTGCAAATGCCCCGACATTACAGCAAGCAACAGAAATTGGGCAGCGAGATTGCACGGCCAGTAATACTGGAAGTTGCCGTGTGTATTGGTCTGGCTGCAGCATGCCAGTCCGTGTGAACTGAATACAAAACTGCTTTAATCTGTTAAGGCAGTTTTTCTAAAAGACATTATTTTAGCAAATAAAAATATGATAGAATTTTTATAAGACATTGATAATAAATGAATTTAAGACATTTTTTGGAGAAAATAAATGAAATCTGTCACTTTTGGTCAGCTTTGGGCAGTGCTTGGCTTAGTGCTCCTCAGTTCGACACTCCAAGTCAATGCCAAGGAATACTATAAGTGGGTCGATGCCAAAGGCGTTACTACCTATTCTGCAACGCCACAACCTGTACAAAGACAAGAACCTCAGCTCGATCCTGTTAAAAAGAATAGCACTACCACAGCACAACAGCCGACTGCACCGAAAGAGCCAAAAATCACCACAGTGACTGCAACTACAGCAACAACACCAACCAAAACTGTAACGACGACCACAACAGCCACAGGCAATCTTACTGCGACAAGTGACATACTTATCCCTGTCAAAAACTGCAATGGGGTAAGATGCTGGGATATGAAAGGCAAGTCCTATAATCTCGTCGCAGGCACGACATATCTCTCTGCCAATGGAGGAAAGTGTCAAAAGTTAGGCAATAACATGCGCTGTAGCAAATGATTTGTATGTTTTTATTACGGAAAGCATGGTTTTAAAGGCTTCCTTTTGCAAAATAAACAAGTTTCAGTATGATGTGTGCATCAAATTAGCCGCAGTATGATGATGAAGAAAGTTTTGTTTATTGCAATAGGTTTAGTTTTGGTTGGTTGTGCTGAGAAAAAGCCGTTAACCCCTGAAGAACAATGGCATGGCTATTGTGTCAGTGTGGGTAACGCTGCACGTTCAATCACGTTGGATCGTCAAAATGGAATTGAGCAAAAACAAGCAACGGAATATGCGGCAAAGATTGAAGATGAGACCACGCGTAAGTTTATCTTTAAAATTTTGGATACGGTTTATGCACTTCCTGCCGATCAACTGAAAAAAGATCCAGAAGCATTACGTGAAAATTTAAAGAAACAGTTTATGGAAGAATGCTTGGTTACCCCACACGACAAGCTGCCAAACTATAAACTTTTTTAATGTGTATATAAAAAAGACAACACCGTTTGTCTTTTTTTATGGATGTAATTTATTGTTTTATTAGACTTTAACCTAAGACCAAAGCGGTATTTCAAAAGGATGAACATTTCGCTATAAAATAATGGGCATCACGTAGAAATACGGTAGTTGCATTAACATTTAACGCGAAGTCTAGTAAAATTTTGCTGTCCACATTACTTGTAAAGCTTGTACAAAGCTGGAACTTACAAGTAATTTTTTAAAAAAGAGGAATAACACTGTGCTAGAAGCTTACCGCCAACACGTTGAAGAACGTGCCGCACTCGGAGTCCCACCGAAGCCGCTTGATGATGCTCAAACTGCTGAACTCGTAGCCTTATTAAAAAATCCACCAGCAGGTGAAGAAGCTTATTTAGTAGATTTACTAGAAAATCGTGTTCCAGCAGGTGTTGACCAAGCTGCATATGTAAAAGCTGCTTTCTTAGCTGCTGTTGCAAAAGGCGAAGCAACCTCTCCACTCGTATCTAAAGAACGCGCAGTTTACTTACTAGGTACAATGCTTGGTGGTTATAACGTAGCACCACTTGTTGAACTTCTAGACAATGCTGAGCTGGCTGAATTAGCTGCTGAAGCTTTAAAGAAAACATTGCTTGTATTTGATGCATTCCATGACGTAGCTGACAAAGCAAAAGCAGGCAATGCTGCTGCTAAAGCGGTATTACAATCTTGGGCTGATGCAGAATGGTTCACAAGCCGTGCTGATGTTCCAGAAGAAATCAAAATCACTGTGTTCAAAGTAACAGGTGAGACCAATACGGATGACTTGTCTCCAGCTCAAGACGCTTGGAGCCGTCCAGACATCCCATTGCATGCAAACGCAATGTTGAAAAACGAGCGTGATGGCATCAACCCTGAAAAACCAGGTGAAGTTGGTCCATTAAACCAAATCAAAGAATTGATCGCGAAAGGCAACCAAGTTGCTTACGTAGGTGATGTTGTTGGTACGGGTTCTTCTCGTAAATCTGCAACGAACTCTGTTCTTTGGTTCTTCGGTGACGAACTTCCACACATTCCAAACAAAAAAGATGGTGGTGTGTGCTTGGGTTCTAAGATTGCGCCAATTTTCTTCAACACAATGGAAGATGCAGGTGCATTACCTGTAGAAATCGACGTTGCCAACATGAACATGGGTGACGAAGTTGTATTGAAAATTGATCACGCTGCTGCAAAAGTAACTGCATTTAAAGACGGTGCACAAATTGCAGAAGCTGAGCTTAAAACCCCTGTACTTTTAGACGAAGTACGTGCTGGTGGTCGTATTAACTTGATCATTGGTCGTGGTTTGACTGCGAAAGCGCGTGAAGAATTAGGTCTTGCACCTTCTACATTGTTCCGTACTCCAGTACAACCTGCTGACACTGGCAAAGGTTTCACCCAAGCTCAGAAGATGGTTGGCCGTGCATGTGGTTTAGCAGAAGGTCAAGGTATCCGTCCGGGTACTTACTGTGAACCTAAAATGACGACTGTTGGTTCTCAAGATACAACAGGTCCGATGACGCGTGATGAGTTAAAAGACTTGGCATGCTTGGGCTTCTCAGCTGACTTAGTGATGCAGTCTTTCTGTCACACTGCTGCGTATCCAAAACCAGTTGACGTAACAACTCACCATACATTACCTGACTTCATCATGAACCGTGGTGGTGTATCTTTACGTCCAGGTGACGGTATTATCCACTCTTGGTTAAACCGTATGTTACTTCCAGATACTGTTGGTACTGGTGGTGACTCACATACACGTTTCCCAATCGGTATTTCTTTCCCTGCGGGTTCTGGTCTTGTTGCGTTCGCAGCTGCAACGGGTGTTATGCCACTGGATATGCCTGAATCTGTACTGGTTAAGTTCAAAGGTAAAATGCAACCTGGTATCACTTTACGTGACCTTGTACATGCAATTCCTTACTACGCGATTCAAGCGGGTGACTTAACTGTAGAGAAGAAAGGTAAGAAAAACATCTTCTCTGGTCGTATCCTTGAGATCGATTTATCAGAAATGGAAAATGACTTGACCGTTGAGCAAGCATTCGAACTTTCTGATGCATCTGCTGAGCGTTCTGCTGCGGGCTGTTCAATCACACTTTCTGAAGAGAAAGTTGCTGAATACTTACGTTCTAACATCACCATGTTGAAATGGATGATCGCAGAAGGTTATGGTGATGCGCGTACTATGGCGCGTCGTGCTGAAAACATGCAGAAGTGGTTAGATAACCCAAGCTTGTTAAAAGCTGATGCTGATGCAGAATACTTAAAAGTTTACGAAATCGATCTTGCTGACATCAAAGAACCAATTCTTTGCTGCCCGAACGATCCAGATGACGCGAAACTTCTTTCTGACGTTCAAGGCGACAAGATTGATGAAGTATTCATCGGTTCTTGTATGACTAACATCGGTCACTTCCGTGCAGCGGGTCAGTTACTTGACAAAGTACCTGGTGGTTCATTGTCTACTCGTTTATGGTTGGCTCCACCAACGCGTATGGATGAGCATCAATTGATGGAAGAAGGCTTGTATAACATCTATGGCCGTGCTGGTGCACGTACAGAGATGCCAGGCTGTTCATTGTGTATGGGTAACCAAGCACGCGTAGCACCGAACACTACATGTGTATCAACTTCTACACGTAACTTCCCGAACCGTTTAGGTCAAGGTGCAAACGTTTACTTAGCTTCTGCTGAGCTTGCATCTGTAGCTGCGGTTCTTGGTAAATTACCAAGCCCAGAAGAATATCAACAGTACGCGTCGCAAATCGACAGCGCTTCTGCTGACATCTACAAATACTTGAACTTCGACAAGATGAGCGAATATACAAAAGAAGCTGATCAAGTTGATACTAAGAAAATCCAAGCGGCTCAATTAACCTAATATGTTAGTGAGCTAAAAATAAGGGCTGAGTAATCAGCCCTTATTTTTTTGATGTTGTGTCTGATCGCTATGCTAGATGTGACTTAACAATTTAGGCAAAGCAAGTGTATTAAAAATGAAGATTTACTTTTCAGAATAATTTTAATCTGTATCTTTTCTTGAGTAATTTTAAATTTGCTTCTTTTTTATGCTAATTAAATCATCAATACATTTTAATTATTCATGAACAATAAACTTTCTTGTTTATGCCCAAGGGCAGTGCTTGCTGTACGGTAGCTTAAACATACAGGGTTTTATTCAATCATATAACAAGGAGCTAGATGATGAAGACTTTACCCAAAGCATATGTTAAGGCAGCAGGTATTGTGTTTGCAGGATGTCTATTGGCAGCCTGTAATGACGATGATAAGAAAAAAATCAATTCTGAGATAAAGCTGCAAACAACCACTGTGGCCTTAACCGCTTTAAGTCAGAGTCTTGTTTGGAAAAATAACCAATGTGATGCGGTATATCGGGATGCGATAGAACAAAATAATAAAGCATTAACTGCCTTGCAAGATTTGAGGGCAGCATTAACCACACAGCAGAACAATTTAGCCGCTTTTATAGATCAGCGTATGTTGCCTAAGCTCACTCAGTTTGGTTCAGAGGCCACTTTTATCCGTGAACGTTGTAATGCGCCAGATTATGATGGTACGGGCGTGAGTATGGAACGTCCTGCAATGCTGCGTGAAATGCTGAATGAATGGCAGGGAACCATTGATTTATTGACAAAACAGCTCAATAAACCGCCACAAATGAATGTATCAATTCAACCCGCACGTTTAACCAATGTAGTGGTTAATGCAAACACCGTTGCGGCATTCAAATTTAAAGACTGTTCTGATGGCTTTTGTCCTGAGTTGAGTGTGATCCCCGCAGGCAGCTATCAAATGGGTGGCACACTGGAAGAGCAGGAGCGAGAAGGCGTGCCAGCACAGGCAAGACCCTATGAACTTCCTCAACATCAAGTCAATGTTACGCAACCATTTGCAATGGCATCTCATGAAACAACGGTCGCTCAATTTCTGCAATTCCAGAAAGAAACAGGTTGGGAAGTGCAAGGATGTCGAAGTTGGGAGGTACGTGATGGTGAATACAATATGTGGTATCGCAAGGACTTAAATCCGAGCAATCCAGGATTTGCACAAACGACTCAAGACCCCGTGGTGTGTGTACGCCGTGAAGATGGTCAGGCTTTTGCAGCATGGTTGTCTGAAAAAACAGGAAAAACCTACCGTTTGCCGACTGAGGCTGAATGGGAATATGCAGCACGGGCAGGGACCTCTACTACATTCTATTGGGGTAATGACCCTGAGCGTGATCAAGCTTGCAAGTACGCCAATGTTTTAGATGTAAGCACGACAAGCACAGAAACCAATACAGCAACATGGCGAGCATTTAACTGTAATGATGGTTATGCATATACCGCACCTGTGGGCTCATTTTTACCGAATGCCTTTGGTCTGTATGATGTACTCGCCAATGCACGTGAATGGGTAGATGATTGTTGGCATGCCAATTATCAAGGTGCGCCTGCAACAGCAGTACGTTGGGGTGCAGAGAATAATGGTCTGTGTAACTTCCCTGTATTACGTGGTGGTGCATGGATTTATAACGTACATAATGTACGAACGGCTTATCGCAATGCCTATTATTCGTCTCAGGCACGTTCAACCATGTGGGGCTTTCGTGTAGTGCGGGAAATTTAGAATTATAGATAAAGTTGATATTTAGAAAATCTAATAAGTTGTTTTGTTGACTTAATATTTTGATTTATCTAAAAATAAGGGTTGAGTAATCAGCCTTTATTTTTTGAGCAATTAAAATGAAAAACTTTAATGTGTTACAACAAGAATATTTAAAAATACTCTCTAAAGTAGATGAGTCTTTTTTTAATGTAGTGCATGAGTATAGTAAAGAAAAAGAGGGACTATCTGGTTTATTTCTTGCAAGTGAGCCTGATCATTATTGGACAGCTAAAAATAGAATCATGATAGTTGGGGCTGAAACAAGGGGATGGAACATCAAGTTAGACCAAGTGTATGATTTAGAGCATTACATTTTTAAATCAATTGAAAAGAATAAGAACTTTTTCCAAAAAATGATGCTTGAAACCAGAACGAAAAAAATTACCTTTCACGATTTTACTCGGGCAGTTGCCGATAAATCTGGTTCAGAAGGATTAATTTACTGCAACTTATTTTGTTTTGCTTGGAAAGAAAAAAGCCCAATAAAATCAAAATATTTTGATCAAATTAAAAATATTTCATTTGATCTGTTAAAGGTACAAATTGATTACTTTGAACCGAGTGTGATCATATTTGCGAATGGTAGTCAGAATACTATTTATAGAAGAGAGTTATTTGATCCAAAATTCTATTCAGAAGGCAAAGATTACAGTGAAGAAAGCATAGATAAAAACCAACTTTATAAATTTATTTATGATGGCAAATACTTATGTTACAGAATCCAGCATCCTTCAACAATTAGAGGAAAAAGAGCAGCCTTTTCTGCAAGGAAGAAGTTATTGGCATTACTTCCTGAATTATAAAATAGTAATAAAAATATTTTTAGTTAGAAAGGCACTTCAAGTGGATTGAAGTGCCTACTTAAATTAAATCACCAATAACCCAACACTTTCCACCACAGTCCGCCAATCACCACAAAGATGATGATATTGACCACACTCATAACAAAGCCAGCTTTCCACCATTCACCCAGCGTGGTGTAACCCGAACCAAATACCACAGGCGATGTACCTGTTGCATAATGGGTTAAGGTCATCATGATGCTCGAAGCCGCTGCCATCATTAAAGCAAACAACATCGGTGGAGCACCCAACGCCAGTCCAGCTGTATAAAAGGCTGCAAACATGGCAGTGATATGTGCGGTGGTACTGGCAAACATATAATGTGCGTACAAATAGGCAAGCATTAACAATATACACGCAGGCATCCAGCTAAGACCTAGGTGCCCAATCCCAGTTTCTAACACACCTGAGAACCATGTGATTAAACCGAGCTTATTTAAATAAGTCGCCATCATCACCAAGGCCGCAAACCAAGTAATGGTATCCCATGCGCTTTTTTGCGTCAGGATATCTTCCCAAGTCAGTACGCCAGTAATTAGCAGTAAGCCCAAACCAATAAAAGCCGTTGTGGTGGGGTCAACCGCCCAAGCCGAACCAAAAATCATGGCAGGAATACCCGCCCATAACAGCAATAAAATACCAAATACACCCAGCATAATGATTTCATTTTTACTGACAGGCCCCATTTCTTTTAACTTGGTTTTGGCAAACTGAGCTGCATTCGGAGTTTCTTTGACTTCAGGTGGGTACATCCAGTACATAATCAATGGCATGATGATCAAGGCAATTAAACCCGGTAATAACATCGCCAGTGCCCATGTACTCCAACTCAAGGAAATCTGACTGTTGGTTGCTTTCGCTACCAGATCAACCACCAACGGGTTAGGGGCGGTTGCGGTAATAAACATGGCAGAAGTAATCGGGTTGGCTTGATAGTTCACCAAAGCTAAATATTTCCCCATACGGCCTTCGGTACCCTTGGCAGGGTCAGAGTCATAGCTGGTGGAAATTGCGCGTACAATCGGATGGATAATCCCACCGCCACGTGCGGTATTACTTGGGGTAACTGGTGCAAGAATCAGCTCAGACAGTACCATGCTATAACCAATACCAATGGTTTTCTTGCCCCAAACTGCGATAAATAAATAGCCTAAGCGTGCACCGAGTCCGGTTTTTTGTAAACCTTTAGAAATCATGATCGAAATACCGATCAACCAGATCAGCGGATTGGCAAAACTGCTGAGCGCATCTTGAATGGCGCCACTAGGACTGTCATTAGTCACACCTGTCACGGCGACTAAAGTAATGGCAATAATTGCAATTGCACCAATGGGCATGGCTTTACCAATAATGGCGGCAATCACACCGACAAACATCGCCAGTAAATGCCAAGCATCAGGATCAACGCCAGCGGGTACAGGAATCACGAACCAGATCAGTAATGCAATAAATAAAGAGATCAGCGTCGGGAGAGCTTTAAATCCCATGTAATTTCCCCTTGTTGTACGGGTTTAATAAAATTTATAGTTCTTTATGAATGAATCGTTAAAGAAAATAACCACTAAGCTTTTATTATGGTTGAAGCGAACGCCAAACTGCAAAGAAAGTTTTGTTGAAACCGCGTTATATAGGGCCATGTATTGGCAAATGATTTTGTTTTATACAAGAAAATAGGGCTTCAGATTAAAATCCCTTATTAAATATGAAAGCAACATGCTACATTTTCAGCTTGCTTGATCAAACAATAAGTATGGTATGACTCAATTTTCATGGCAGCAATTAAGACGCTTTGTTTATGACAATTTGCACAATGATGACTATAAAAGTACGGTAAGTACCTGTGTAAACTATCTATTGATTGCCTTGATTATTGGCAACGTTGCTGCGGTGTTACTGGAGTCCGTCAACGAATTTTATCAACTGTACAAGCCTTATTTCGATATTTTTGAAAATCTGTCGATCATCATTTTTAGTGGAGAATACCTGCTCAGGCTCTGGAGTATTGTTGAGGAAGAGCCACAAGAGGCTGCTTGGAAACAACGGATTCGCTGGATGAAAAGTGGCGGCGCAATTATCGACCTATTGGCGATTTTGCCTGCTTATCTCAATTTCATTGTTCCGATCGATTTACGTTTCTTACGAGTCTTACGCTTAGTTCGTTTACTCAAGCTAACCCGTTATTTTGTTTCCCTGCAAATTTTACTGCGCGTCATCCAGCGTGAAAAAGGTTCATTTCAGGCGGTCATCTTTATTCTGGTCATTATGATTGTCATGACAGCATCTGCGATTTATGTGGTTGAAAATAAAGCCCAGCCTGAAGCCTTTAGCTCAATACCGCAATCGATGTGGTGGGCAGTGGTTACCTTAACCACAGTCGGTTATGGCGATGTGACCCCTGTGACCAACTTGGGGCGGATACTCGGTGCATTTATTACCATTCTCGGGGTGGGTATTGCCGCTTTGCCCGCGGGTATTCTGGCTTCGGGTCTCGCCAATGAATTAAATATGCGTAATCAGCGGCTGGAACAGGAATTTAGAGAAGTGTTACAGGCCAAAGGGTTGGACTTGTTGCATGATCAAGTAGAAATTGAACGGATTCGTAAAAAGGTCGGTTTACCTAAAGAGCAGACCCATGAAATTATTATGCAGCTGGTCAGAGAAAAGTTGCTAGAAGATCAGGAGCAGGAAAAGAAGTTATGCCGATACTGTCCGCATTGTGGTGAAAAGCTTCCTGAATAATTTGAAATTTATTATAAAAATGTAGCCTAAGGCTTCAGTATAAGTTGGTAATGCTCAGCCATTTATTCGGATGAGGCGACACTCAATTTAGCTCTAAAGCTCAGCTACGTTGCTGCTGAGCGCCTTTTTTATGATGATTAATTATCGGTTTAATTAAGCTGTACTTCATATAGATGATATTTCATTTAAAAAAGTTAACAATAATATTTATCATTTGTGATAGTTTCTTATTATCTATTTTGTATTTTTTAAGCTTATTTTAAGTTTGCGCATCCTATGAAGTTCTCCCAACATGATTAAGCGGCGTTATCTCATTTTATTATTGCTTCCATTGGCATTCATTTCCTTATTTGTCGGTGTAGGCGAGATGAGTCTCGCGGGTCTGTGGGCGGGTAACCCTCAAGACTGGCAGCTGTTCTGGACCAGCCGTTTACCGCGTCTGATGGCAATTGTGGTGGCAGGCGCGGGGCTGAGTGTCTGCGGCTTGATTATGCAGTCGCTCAGCCGCAACCGTTTTGTTTCTCCAACTACTGCTGGTTTGTATGACTGTGCCCGTTTAGGCGTCTTGGTTTCGATTATCTTACTGCCGAGTGCTTCAATCTTTGTAAAAACAGGCTTTGCAATTGCCGTGACACTGATGGGCGCAATGGCATTTATGAGTATTTTGGCAACCCTCAAGCATCGAGATACCGTTTTTGTTCCTCTGGTGGGGATGATTTTTGGCAGTATTATCTCGGCCTTTACCACCTTTATCGCCTTGCAAATGGATTTATTGCAGAACTTGGCGGGGTGGTTGCAAGGTGATTTTTCCACCATTTTAAATGGCCAATATGAGCTGATCTATCTCAGTGTTCCTGTGTTGATTCTGATTTATATCTTTGCCAATCGTTTTGTCTTGGCAGGCTTGGGACAGGATTTTGCTACCAATCTGGGACTGAATTATAAGCAGACTTTATTTCTAGGCTTGTTGCTTGTCTCGGTGATTACAGGCGTGGTGATTGTGACCGTGGGTGCGATTCCTTTTCTAGGACTGATCGTACCGAATTTGGTCAGCTTATATCTAGGTGACAATATCCGTCGAACACTTTCACATACTGCATTACTCGGTGCCTTACTGGTTCTGCTTTGCGATGTTTTTGGCAGGGTGGTGATTTATCCATATGAGGTCTCTGTGAGTTTGATTATGGGTGTCGTCGGCAGTGTGATTTTCCTGTGGTTATTACTGAGGAGATATCGCTATGCCTTATAAAAACAAGTTGATTGTTTTAGCCTTCTTGATGCTGCTGAGCATTGCCTTATATCTGGGTTGGAATTTGGGTGTGGCATGGCAATATGCACTCGGTCTGCGTTTAAAAACCGTTGCTGCAATCATCGTCGCAGGCGTCGCCGTTGGTGTTTCAACTTTGGTCTTTCATACTATTGTGAATAACCGAGTGGTGACACCGCAGGCTTTGGGGTTGGATAAGCTGTATGAGTTGTCCAAAACGGCCATTATTTATTTCTTTGGTGCAAGCACTTTACTGTCACTTAACTTTGTTACGGATTATCTGATCAGTTTGCTGCTCATGGTCACGTTTGCCTTGTTGCTATATCGGTTTATTTTCCAAAAAGTTGCACAGCAAAATATTTATTTTCTGTTGTTGGTGGGGCTGATCTGTTCGACTTTATTCGACAACATGACCACCTTCTTTCAGGTCTTGCTCGATCCTGATGAATTTCAGATTGCAGCTTATGCTGGTTTTGCCAGTTTTAATGTGGTGAAAATGGAAACGGTTGGATTGTCTTTGCTGACCATTGTGCCGATTCTGTTTTACAGCTTAAAGCACTATCACAAGCTGGATGTGATGGCGCTGGGGCGTGATCATGCCCTGAACTTGGGGCTGGATTATGACAAGACCAGTCGCGTGTTATTGATTCTGGTGGTATTGGCCTTGGCTTCAGCAACAGCTTTGGCAGGCCCGATGATGTTCCTAGGTTTGCTGGTCCTCAACATTACCTTAGAACTGTTCAAGACCCATCAGCATCACATCTTATTAATCGGCATTATTCTGGTCAGCATCCTGTGTTTGATGATCGGGCAATTTATCGTATTGCATCTATTGAATTTCAAAACCACGTTGAGTGTGATCATTAATTTTGTCGGTGGAATTTATTTCTTCTGGATATTACTGAAGGAAAATAAAAAATGGCAATAGAGCTAAAGAATTTAAGCAAAAGCTATCAGCAACAACAGGTGGTGCATGCACTTTCACTGACGATTGCCAAAGGACAATTTACGGCTTTTATCGGTCCGAATGGTGCAGGTAAAAGTACCGTACTTTCGCTGATGAGCCGCCTAATCGAGGCTGATCAAGGGCAAGTGTTGCTGGATGGGCAAGATTTACACCAGATGAAAAGCGCCGAGATTGCGAAAAAACTGGCCATCTTAAAGCAGTCCAACCATACCGAGTTAAGGCTGAGTATTGAAGATTTGGTGGCATTTGGTCGTTTTCCATATTCACAAGGACGCTTGACCGCAGAAGATCGTGAAGTGATTGACCGTTCCATTGCCTATATGGATTTAGAGGCACTGCGCCATCGCCAACTCAGTGAGCTGTCTGGTGGCCAACGTCAGCGTGCTTATATCGCCATGATTCTGGCACAAGACACCGATTATATCTTGCTGGATGAACCTTTGAATAATCTGGATATGAAGCACTCTTCACAAATTATGAAGGTGTTAAAAGATCTGGCTGAAAATCATGGCAAATCCATCATTGTCGTGATTCATGACATCAATTTTGCCTCGGTCTATGCCGATCACATCATTGCCATGAAAGAAGGGCAATTGGTCTATCAAGGTCATCCACAGCAGATGATGGATGAACGCATTCTTAAGGATATTTTCGATTTTCATATCCCGATTCAACAGGTTCAACAACACAAATTAGGTTTGTATTTCATTAGTTAGGAGTTCGTTATGCTTTTCAAAAAAACATTGCCAGTCATGATGCTGAGTGTGGTCTTGGCTGCATGTGGTAATTCCAACACACCTTCTGCAACACAGGAAGGAAATACGGCTGCTGCACAGGATACGCGTAGCTTTGAAAGTAAGGCGGGTCAAATCACGATTCCTGCAAATTTATCTCGAATTGCGGTATTGGATACCAGTGCTTTGAATACCATCCATGCTTTAGGTGCGGATGACAAAGTGGTGGCTTTACCCAAAGGCACACCGTTACCAAAAGTACTGCAAGACTTTAATGAGGGCAAATATCTGGATGTCGGTACAGTCAAAGAACCGAATCTGGAAAAAATTGCAGCCAGCCAACCTGAATTGATTTTGATGAGCGGACGAATGGAAAATCTGGTGACGCAGATCAAACAGATTGCACCAACTTATTTTGTTGATGTGGATTACAACGATCAGTTCAACTCATTTAAGCAGCAAACCCTGAATATTGCTGAAATGGTGGGTAAAAAGCCAGAAGCGGAGCAGCAACTACAAACTTTGGAAAAAGATATTGCCGCATTAAAAGCCAAAACGAAAGGTAAAACTGCTTTGGTGGTTCTGGTCAATAACAGCAAAATTGCGGCTTATGGACCAGGTTCACGCTTTGGTAATATCCATGATCTCTATGGTTTTACTCCAGTAGATCCTTCAATCAAAGTCGGCTTGCATGGTATGGCGGTGTCGCATGAATTTATTGCCCAGAAAAATCCTGATTATCTGTTTGTGATCGACCGTGGGGCTGCAATTACTGAAAATCAGCAAGGGGCAAAACAGGTGTTAAATAACAAGATTATCAACCAAACCCAAGCGGCGAAAAATGGCAATATCGTCTATCTGGATTCTAGTAACTGGTACTTGATGAATAATGGCTTAGATGGCATGAAGGCGATGCTGAAAGAAGTGGCGGATGCGGTGAAATAAAAATCCAATCGTATGATTTTACAACAAAAACCCGAAGTGTTGTCTTCGGGTTTTTTATATGATGTCATGAAATAAACCATACTTTTATAATATTATGCGTATTTCTATACTGTATTTGGGCACGGCGATTTTAGCCATTTTGCTGCTCATTTCTGGGATTCAACCTTTTGATCGAACCACATGGTGGCTTGAAGTCATCCCCGTATTGATCGTGGTGCCGTTATTGTTTGCGACTTATAAAGCTTTCCCGCTCAGTTCTTTGTTGTATGGACTGATTTTCTTGCATGCCGTTGTGCTGATTGTGGGCGGGGCGTATAGCTATGCGCGTGTACCGTTGGGTTTTGAGATGGCACAATGGTTTGGTTTAGAACGTAATCCTTATGACAAGATTGGACATTTTATGCAGGGCTTTGTCCCTGCCATAGCTGCGCGTGAAATCCTGATTCGCAATCATATTTTAAGCAAAGGCAAAATGCTCAGTTTTATTGTGATCTGTATTGTGTTGGCAATTAGTGCCAGCTATGAATTGATTGAATGGGCGGCTGCATTGTCTTTGGGGCAAGGGGCAGAAGAGTTTTTGGGTACACAAGGGGATGAGTGGGATACACAATCAGATATGTTCTTTGCCCTGATTGGGTCGATCAGCGCCTTGTTATTCTTATCAAAATGGCATGATCGACAGATTGCAAAATTAATGCATTAAAATCAGTGGGTGAATCTGCCGCTAAGACACGGCAGATGCATTTTTTTGTGAATATTTGGCATATGCCAGCGCAATTAACAGAATCGCCAGACCACCTAAACTCAAGACAAAACCCACCCAGATCGGTGCTAACCAACCCATATTGTGGCTGAGAACCCAACCACCCAAGAAAGCACCAAGTGCATTGGCCAAGTTAAAGGCAGAGTGATTCAGTGATGCCGCTAAGGTTTGTGCATCACCTGCGATATCCATCAAATGGGTTTGTAAAGCACCACCAAGACCGATCACGGTAAAACCAATCAAGAATAGGGCTACAATTGCGGTGTAGAGATGAGACATCATAAAACTGGCGGCAACAAAGGCGAGTGCCGAACTGATCAAGATGCCAATAATGGTTTTAAATAGATTTTTATCTGCCAACCAACCGGCAACCAAGCCACCAATCACCATACCAATGCCCCAAATCGCGAGCGCTACAGGTACCACACGAATATCGGCATGAGTATATTCCGTCAGAATCGGTGAGACATAGCTATATACCGAGAACATGCCACCAAAGCCAATTGCACCAACGGCAAGAGTCAGCCACATATTGATATTCTTTAAACCCGTCAACTCCGCTTTGATACTCGCAGTTTTCTGCAATGGGATATTGGGTACAAATAAACTGACACCAATGAGGGTAATAAACGCAATCACCGCAGAAAACTCAAAACCTGATTTCCAGCCAAATTGTTGACCCAGCCATGTGGCAATCGGCACGCCAATGACATTGGCAATGGTGAGTCCCATCATCACTTGTGCAATCGCTGTGGCACGGCGTTGCTTACCTGCCAGTTCAGCCGCAACCAATGCTGCAACACCGAAGTAGGCACCATGTGGAAAGCCTGCGATAAAACGAGACAGCAGCATGGCTTCTGGTGTGCTGGCAAAAGCCGTAGCCGCATTGGCCAAGCCATAAAACAGCATTAAGCTAAGCAATAACGTCTTACGCGGTACTTTTGCCCCTAAAATCGCAATAATCGGTGCACCCACCATGACACCGAGGGCATAGGCGCTGATGAAATAGCCTGCATGCGGCACACTGACATTTAAATCCGTGGCGATTTCCTGAATCAAACCCATTGCTACAAATTCAGTCGTTCCAATACAGAAACTACCAACAGCGAGGGAGAAAATAACCAGAAATAAGGAATAGTTGTGTGAGGGTGTGGAATCTAAGGGAGAGCTTGGCGAGGACATAATATTTCAAGTCAAAAAGTACCGCCGTATTATATTCGACTCGCATTCAGAAAAGTGAAATAGAACACAATTTTTATCTCAACTGATTTGGAGAGGTAGCATAAAATTTGATTAATTGAATGATAATTATTTTCATTTATGTATAATGCAAAGCAGACGTTTTTTAGCTGAATTTTTATAAAGGGTGGAAAGAGAATGAAAAAATTATTGATCAGTTCATTGTTGCTTGCTTCAGGTTATAGCTTTGCTCATGAACCCTATGTTGCGCCACTTGCGTATACCACTGAACAAACCCAAGTCGCAATTATCTCGGGCTATGCAGAAGAAGCTTTGCAAAGTGAATATGCATTAAAAGATGCGAAGTTTGAAGTCACCAGCCCGAATAACAGTAAAACCACAGTTGCAGCAGAGTCTAAATTGGGTTCGGCAACCGTATTTGATTTAAAGTTGCCCGAAGCTGGAACTTATAGTGTTAAAACCAGTGCTAGTTATCCATTGAAATATGTACAAGATCAAAAAGAATGGAAAATGTTCTTTGATATGCCAGCAGACAAAGCACCTGCTAAAGCTGAACGTGATTTTGTCATTCCTTCGGATTTAAAAGCGAAAAAATTTACGCCTGTTGAAATTACCCGGGAATGGACATTATTGACTTATGTGTCTAAAGAGAAGAACACGCCAGTGCAGGCAAGCACAGCAGCGATTCAAGTTGAGTTTTTAACTCATCCAAGTGAGCTAAAAGCCAATCAAACAATTAAAATTAAAGCATCGAAAGCCAATCAAGCATTGGTCAATGCCAATGTGGTCATCCGTGCTAAAGGAGCAACCGATAAGCAAAGCATTAGTCTAAAGACAGCAGCAGATGGCAGTGCTGATTTAGTTTTTGCCAAAGCAGGCGAGTATTTGATTGAAGTCAGTGAAGCGGTCGATGCGAAGCAAAAGCCAAGCAATCAGTTCTATAGCATTATCAGTGTTGCTGTAAATTAAGAAGCGGTAAGGCTAATTCATTTGAATTAGCCTTTTATTTCGACATTACTTTTATTGATTTGACTCACCATCCATCGCATTACTATAAAATTTAACACCCAATTTAATGCGATCACGACCATTGCTCACACGCCAACGATTGCTATCTCTGAGTGAATAAACGCAGCCACAGTATTCCTGTTGATAGAACTCTTCACGCTTGCTGATCTCTAGCATACGTACCGCGCCGCCATGTTTACGCCAGTTATAATCCCAATATTGAATATTTGGATAATGCGCCGCTGCACGCAAACCACAATCATTAATTTGCTGCATATTCTTCCAACGTGAAATTCCAAGCGAACTGCTGATCAGACTAAAGCCATGTTCATAGGCATATAGAGCAGTACGTTCAAAGCGCATATCAAAACACATGGTACAGCGAATACCTTTCTCAGGCTCATTTTCCATGCCTTTGGCACGGGCAAACCAGTTATCCGTGTCGTAGTCACAATCGATAAAAGGAATATTATGCTTTTCGGCAAATCGGATATTTTCCTCTTTACGGATTAAATATTCTTTGACTGGATGAATGTTCGGATTATAGAAAAAGATCGAAAAGTCGATGCCTGACTCAATCAAGGTTTCCATGACCTCGCCTGAACACGGTGCACAGCATGAATGCAGCAACAGTTTGTCGTGTCCTTCAGGTAGGCTGAGTGTTTGGCGTTCAAGCGTCTTTTGACTTGGATGGGTCATTGTAGGCATGGTCTGCAAAGTGAATTGTTTATTGTAAAAGTTTTAAAAGCTGGCAGCGCTTTAATTCCATGAAATGTTCTCAGCTCAAGCTGAAATTTTTTAAATACCAATGTATCGAAGTACCAGCAGCACTTTCTATGCAGCGTTTTTATACAACCCTAAGATAAAGGATGATGAAACAAAACCAAGTTGAGACAAATTAATTAATATTGTGCTAAGATGAATTAAATTCAATAATGGTAGTAGTCGTGTTAGAACTCCGTCATTTAAAAACATTACTCGCTTTAAGAGAGCATGGTTCATTGGTCGCTGCGGCCACCGATTTATGTCTTACGCCATCGGCTATTTCACATCAGTTAAAAGAATTGGATCACTGGTATGGGGTTGAAGTGGTCAATCGTCGTAGTCGTCCAGTGAGCTTCTCCAATGTGGGGGAACGTTTACTGAAACTGGCAGATGATGTATTGCCTCAAGTACAAATTGCACAAACCGATATTACCCGCATCGTACATGGGCAAACGGGACGAATTATTTTTTCATCAGAATGTCATAGCTGCTTTGATTGGCTCATGCCATTACTCAATCAATATCGCCAGCAATATCCTGATGTGGACTTAGATTTTGCAGCAGGTTTTGAATCGAATCCGCATGAGTTATTGCAAAATGCAGAATTTGATTTGCTGATTACTGCTGATCCAATTGCGTTAAAAGGCATTGAGTATTTTCCAATCTTTGAATATGAATCTCGTTTAGTGCTTTCCAATACGCATCCGTTGGTGCGTGCAGAGCAGGTTACGGTCGAAGATTTGGCAGAAGAAACTTTGATTACCTATCCTGTCGATAAACATCGTCTTGATATCATGGCGCATTTGTTTATCCCAGCCAATATTCAACCCAAACATATTCGGACCACCGATTTGACCCAAATGTTGATCCAATTGGTTGCCAGTGGGCGTGGTATTGCGGCATTGCCTGATTGGGTGGTGAATGAATATGAACAAAAGGGCTGGGTGGTCAGTCGTCGCTTAGACTGTGTTTCTGCACAAGGTTTAAGACGGAAGCTTTATGCGGGTTATCGTAGTGAAGATAAGGAAAAGAATTATTTTGAAGGCTTTATTAAGCAGTTGGAAAAGTTTTCTAAGTTACGCACCCTATATTATGAACAGTAATTAGCGATTATTGGTTATCAGGTAGTGGCAATACCACTACCTATCTTTTAACGCGTGATAAGTTTCTATTTTAGAGTTTTATTCTAATCAAGATTTACCAATCAGCAAGGACAATATCCCTGCGGCAATCAGTGGGCCAACAGGTACGCCGCGTAATAGCGCTACACCTGCCACGGTTCCAATCAAAAGCCCCGCAACCACATCAGGTTGATTACTCATCAGTTTAACGCCGCGTCCACCAAGCCAAGCCACCAATAATCCAACCGCAATTGCAGCCAATGATTTAATACTGATAAATGATTTCAGGATGCTTTCACCGCTGATTTTTCCACTTGCGATCGGTGCAAGGACGCCAATGGTCAGGATAATAATGCCAATATTCAAACCATGATTTTGAATATAGGGGAAAAACTGATTTAGAGGAGTCAGTTTGACCAAGATCAGGCATGCAGCTGCGATCGTTACTGCCGTGTTTTGACTAAAGATACCGCAACCCAATAAAACCAGCAGAACCAATAAGTTAACATCAAATTGTGAAAACATGCGCGAAACGTTTGCGGGAAAGAAAGTTGAATTATATCGTAAATTGTAGCTTAGCTTCGGTTAAATTCATCTCTACAGCAAAGGATTAGGCATTTAGGCTAACGATATTATCGGTCTCCAAGATATAAAAAAGCCATCTTTCAACTAAAAGTTGAAGATGGCTTCCTTGAGCAAAAAAGATTAAGCCAGTTTTTTGAATGCGCCATAATAGGCAATTTGTTCATCCCAGAACTGTTCCCATAAATCGCAATATTCAAGACAAATTTGGCGGATCGAGGCATATTCAGATTCAACACAAGCTTGTGCCAATACAAACCATAAATCATCTTCATGATCGTCGTCCGCTGCTTCAGCGGTTGCATCATGTGACACACCATGCACATAGTAATAACCACTATCGACATCAAAACCAACAGCATTGGTTGCCTGACGTAATGCAGGACTAAATAGAATCACTTCTTCTTCTGCGACTGCCAATAAAGCAGCTACTGCTTGGTAACTATCAAATGAGTTTTCTAAGTAGTTACGAACACGTTGCGCAATTAAAGAGGGTTGATAGTCATTACGTTCTGATTGACTCAGCTCAAAGTCATTTAGCACATCTTCAAATAAAGGGTAGTGTGCATATTCCGGGTTACCTGAATAGTAACCTTCTTGATCAAGACCTGGGCGGAAACCGAACTCATCCAGAATATTAAGATTAAGTAAAAAGCGTGGAAACATTTTAGAACCTGATAATAAGCGTGGTTCTAGTTGCTTGCTTTGAAATTGCGCCATCAATAAAGCATCCGTAAATACCTGTACAATGGCATGGCGATATTCTAAATGAATATGTTTCAAAGTTTCTTTATCAATAACGCCGTCATTTAAAAGTTGAATGGCTGGATGACGTGAAACAGGATGATTTGAAATTTCTGCACGGAGCTCATTCAGGAAATTCAAATTCTTATTCCACAAATCAATTGAAATACTATTCTTCATTCCTTCAATAGCATTTTGTCTTGGGTCGTTAAAGTTTTCAAATGTTTTTGGCATAGTCTTGTACTCGATGAATTAATAATATTATTGCTTTTCCAATTATTTAGTTAGATTATCTTTGGTTGCTTATGAATAACTATTGGTTCAACCAAATATCTTTTTATTGGATGGTTTAAATATAAAATGATTTTTTTGTGAAATCAATTTATTAAAAAGGCTAAAAAATAGTAAGAAAGTTTATGAATTAACTTAACTGTCAATAAAAGGTGAATAGCTTCACGCTATATTTAATATTTTTTTAAAATAGTAAAATTTTTTTACAAATGATCTTGTATGAGGACTGATTTTTACTTACTCTATAGAGGGAACAATAAAGAAAATATAATTTTCTATAATGCTCTTACAATAAGATAAATCATACATAGTGGCCAGAATTTTCCAGCATGTAAACTATGTCTAAATAATGCATTAAGTTTTTTGATAGAATTCTAAAAGGATAATAAAATGTCAAAAAAAGAGGATATTATTGCAACGGCTTTAGATCTTTTCAACCGTCATAACTATAGTACTGTGGGGGTGGATCGAATTATTAGTGAGTCAGGGGTTGCCAAAATGACTTTCTATAAGTATTTCCCTTCAAAAGAAAACCTGATCGAAGAGTGCTTGTCTCGAAGAAATAAAAGTATTCAAGATGCAATTGAATATGAAATTAGCTTAATCGCAGAAGATGATTATTTGGGGAAAATCAAGGCAATATATTTTTGGCATTTGTCTTGGTTCAACTCAGATGATTTTCATGGTTGTATGTTTCAAAAAGCTTCGTTGGAAATATTACAACAATATCCTTCCATTATCGGTCCCATTGTTGAATATCGTGAGTGGATCATGGGGTTGATTGAAAACCTATTTGAAAAGGCTAAGGTATTCCAGCCACATGTACTTACTGCAATGTATATCAATATACTTGATGGTATGACTGCTTATGCTAAAGTAAATAAGGATCGTGCTCAAATCGAAGAGTGTTGGTATTATATCGAGCGCTTAATTCATTTAGAGGCAGCTTAATTTATTATATTTAGTTTTTTTAAATAATTGGTTTATAAAAATTAATATAAATAAAAATAAGCTAAATATAAAATAAAAAACCGAGGTTTAAACCTCGGTTTTTCTTACATGAATTGAAAATTATTTTTCAACAAATGCACGTTCAATTACATAGTCACCCATCACGCCCATGCGCGGTGATTCAACCAGACCATGTTGATCAAGTAACGCTGCAACATCTTTAAGAAAGGCAGGGCTACCACAAAGCATAGCACGGTCAGTTTCACGGTTGAAACGTGGTAAACCAATTTTTTCAAACAATTCGCCAGTTTCAATTGCTGTGGTCACACGGCCTTGAGTGTGGAATGGTTCACGTGTCACAGTCGGGTAGTAAATCAGTTTGTCTTTGATCCCGAGTTCTTCAAAGAACTCGTGGTTCGGGAGTTCATTTAAGATCAAATCTTGATAAGCAAGTTCTGATACATAACGTGTACCGTGAACCATAATCACTTTTTCAAATTTTTCGTAAGTTTCAGGATCACGAAGCAGGGAAAGGAATGGAGCAAGTCCAGTACCAGAAGATAAAAGGTATAAATTTTTACCTGGTAATAAATCGTCGTGTACTAAAGTGCCAGTAGGCTTTTTAGAAATCAGGATCTCGTCGCCCACTTGTACTTTTTGTAAGATAGAAGTTAATGGACCGTCTTGTACTTTAATAGAGAAGAATTCGAGTTCTTCTTCATAATTCGCACTCGCGATCGAATAAGCACGCATTAAAGGCTTACCATTCACTTCAAGGCCGATCATCACAAACTGACCATTTTTAAAACGTAAGCTGGTGTCGCGTGTAGTTTTAAAACTGAAAAGCGTGTCATTCCAGTGGTGAACATGAGTAATGCGTTCAACGTTAAAAGCAGCCATTAAAGGTCTCGATCACAGTTAAAAGAAACAGATCGCTATTCTAATCTAAAATCATTCTCGATAAACTGAATATATTTAATTGTGTTTATAAGAAAAAGTGATGAGCAATTCAGTAGTCATGCCGATCATTGGCCATATGCATTCTCCATATCGTGAGAAATTTGGCATCCCACGCCAGCCAAACCTCGTACAAGTCGAGTCCTATATAGAGATGGTGGAGCCTTATAACGATATTTTGGCTTTTGAGGGAATCGAAGATTTTAGTCATTTGTGGCTGCTATGGCAGTTCCATGAAAACAAAAATCAAGATAACTCTTTGAATCAAATGTCTAAATTTCGTCCACAAGTACGTCCACCACGACTCGGTGGTAATCAGAAAGTTGGTGTTTTTGCCACTCGGAGCATGTATCGACCATCACCCATCGGCTTGTCAGTGGTACGTTTTTTACGGGTTGAAAAGCAAGGTAAAGCAGTTCGCCTCTATGTTATGGGCAGTGATTTACTCCATGGGACACCGATTTTAGACATCAAACCGTATATCCAATATTCCGATTCGATTGAAGACTCGGTCAGTGGTTATGCCCAACAAGAGCCAGTTCGAAAAACAGTATTGTGGACGGAAACTGCACAGTCACAGCAACAACAGTTATTAAAGCACAGGATTTTGGATAAAAAGATATTCGATGAACTGGAACAAGTGTTATCTTTAGATCCAAGGCCAGCGTATCAAGATGATGCTGCGCGGGTCTATGGTATGTGTTTTTCAGAATTGAATATTCGATTTACAGTGGATGATCGGAGTGTCACAGTTGTCGCTGTAGAGCAAAGCTAAAAACTTTAAAAAAATAATTGAGTCATATATTTGGGGAACTGACGGTGATACAAGCGCAGGCAAAATTTGCAAACTTTTCGTTTACGATTGATGTGACGTGGTGTTTAGAGCAACTATTGAAAGATGGTCGTATTACTGAACGGGATAAGTTACTCATCCAAACCACACATCGTCAGAAGGATCAACTGAAATGGCATCCTTTGCAGTGGATTGCCAATTTTAATTTAAAAGATCAACTCAATCTGGGTTCTACGCTAGCACTCAATCGCTTGTGTCAATGGTTGGCTGAAAAAGCAGATATTCCTTTATTTGTGATTGATCCGCTCAAAGCAGATGTGGCTGCTCTAACCAGTGTCATGTCACAAGAATTTGCAGCTAGAAACCATATTCTAGCGGTTGAAGTACATGCAGATCGGATTTTGATTGGGACGGATCAGCCCTTTACCACTGAATGGCTCAATAACTTGGAGCGGAGTTTAGCGCCAAAGAAAATTGAGAAAGTGCTGCTCAATCCCGAGCAACTGCAACGTTATCTGGTTGAATATTATCAAGTCAGTCGGGCGGTCAATTCATCGCAGAATGCCAGTATTTATGATCGGGAAAATAAAGGCGTTGAGGCTTTATTGCAGTTAGGTGATACCCAAAACCCAGATGCCAATGATCAGCATATTGTGAAGCTGGTGGATTGGGTGCTGCAATTCGCATTCGAGCAAGGCGCCAGTGATATTCATTTGGAGCCAAGGAAAGATAAAGGTAAGGTGCGTTTTCGTATTGATGGGGTATTGCACACCATCTACAACATGCCTGCCAATACGCTCACCGCGGTAATTTCGCGCATTAAAATCTTGGGCCGTATGAATGTGGCGGAAAAGCGAAAACCGCAAGATGGACGCTTAAAAACGCGTACACCGAAAGGGCAAGAAACAGAATTGCGTCTTTCCACCTTACCTACCGCCTTTGGCGAAAAATTGGTGATGCGTATCTTTGACCCAGAAGTGTTGGTTCGTAGTTTCCAGCAATTGGGTTTTGAAGGGCATTTGTTGCAGAGCTGGCAGCAACTGACGCAGCACAGTCATGGCATTATCTTGGTGACAGGCCCGACAGGTTCAGGTAAAACCACCACGCTGTATTCATCGTTAAAACAACTGGCAACCGAACAGGTCAATGTTTGTACCATTGAAGATCCAATTGAGATGTTGGAACCAAGCTTTAACCAAATGCAGGTCAATCCAAATATTGAATTAGGTTTTGCGGATGGTGTACGTGCTTTAATGCGGCAAGACCCTGACATTATCATGGTGGGTGAGATTCGTGATCACGATACTGCAAATATGGCGATACAAGCGGCATTAACAGGGCATTTAGTCCTTTCCACTTTACATACTAACGATGCGCCGTCGAGTTTGACTCGCTTACATGATCTTGGAATCCAGCCGTTCCTTACCGCAGCTACAATTTTAGGGGTATTAGCACAACGTCTGGTGCGTCGCCTGTGTCCGCATTGCAAACAGCAAACCGCCATCAATGAGCAAGAATGGGAACACCTGACATTTGATTACATGATGGATATGCCGACCACAATGTATAAAGCCGTGGGGTGCGAGGCGTGTCGTCAGACCGGTTATAAAGGTCGTGTTGGCATTTATGAATTCATGCCAGTGAGTTTGGAGTCAAAGTCGTTGATCAGTGCAAATTGCACACTCAATGATTTAAGAGCACAGGCCAAAAAAGAAGGGATTGAGCCCTTACGTATTGCAGGGGCACGTAAAGTCCTTGAAGGGGTAACCACTTTGGAGGAAGTTTTACGCGTGGTACCTCTGAGTTAAACAGAAAATTTGAATCTTCAGATTCACCTCATCTTGATTTGTTTTAATAGCTACATCGAAATGAAGAAGCCACAATGAGGGTATCAAGATGAATGTTATTTCTAAAGTTGCAGTAATTGCTGGTTTGGTTGGTGTGACAACTTTTGCAGTTGCAAATACAAATGCTGTGAATCAACAGGCGATAGCACCAACTCAAACGACTACAGTTAAACAAGCATTGACGATGAAAGATGATACGCCAGTGCAATTAAAAGGTTATGTGGTGAAGGCTACTGGCGATGAGAAATATCAGTTTAGTGATCAAACCGGTTCAATCACCGTCGATATTGATGATGACTTATGGCAAGGTAAAGCTGTATCGGCAAAAACGCCTGTGACCTTGATTGGCGAAATTGATATTGATTATAAACCAGCCAAGCGTGTTGAGGTTGATGTAGATCAAGTTCAATTCTAAGCAAGCTGATGATCCCAAAAGACCACATGACAATCATGTGGTTTTTTGCTTATGCTCTATTTTTAGAAAAATGTTATAGATCAAGAGAGAGGGTTATTTATGCGAATTTTATTGGCTGAAGATGATGCCTCTCAGGCAGAGAGTATTAAAGACTGGTTAGAGATGGATGGTTATAGCGTCGATTGGGTGGAGCGTGGTGATCATGCGATCTTGGCAGTTGAACAGCATCAATATGATTGCATCTTATTGGATCGGGGCTTACCACAGGCCACAGGGGATGACATTCTGAAAGCGATTCGCCGTCAGGACAGTAAAACCCCGGTTATTTTTATTACCGCCAAAGATCATATTCATGATCGGGTCGAAGGTTTGGATTTGGGTGCCAATGATTATTTGGTGAAACCATTTAACTTGGAGGAACTCTCGGCACGGGTTCGTTCACAATTACGCCAGCATCAAGCCCAAGCGGGACAGTACCTGAATTTTTCCGATTTACAGCTAGACCCACAAGCCAAAACACTGAACAAAGCAGGGCAGGCCATTAATCTGACCGCGAAAGAATTTCAGATTTTGCATAAACTCATGCTGAAGCCCGATCATATTTTGACACGGGAACAACTGGAAGAATCCTTATATGCATGGGGGGATGAAATTGAAAGTAATGCCATTGAAGTGTTTATTTATCAGATTCGGAAGAAAATTGGCGGGCAATATATTAAAACCATTCGTGGTTTAGGCTATCGCATGCATCAGGAATAACAGCATGAAAGTGGTGTCTTTACAAAACAAACTGGTTAAAACCTCTTTAATCAGCTCCGTTGTTGCAGGATGTGTGGCATTGCTTTTATTCGCGGTCATTTCTGCTTACCAAACCATGCAAGTACAAGACGAAATCATGGATGAGATTTCAGATATGCTGCTTATCGCGGATTTAACTACCCCCTCTGGGCAGCAAATTGATGAGCTCAGTGATCAGTTTGATATTCAATATCGCTTAAGCAATCAGCAGCAAGTACTCACCCAGTCAGAAGACTTTCAACTCGATCAACAGTATTACAGCTTGGTTGAGGCCGCACATGGCGACTACGGTTTGATTTGGCAGAAAGGTCAGCTCTGGCGAAGTTATGCGGGTGAAGATGAAAATTCGCATATGCAAGTGTTGATATTGCAACCTTTAGAAGAGCGTTTTCAAGATTTGCTGCATAGTTTTATGGGATATGCACTGGTCTTAATTTTGGTGTGGTTGATGCAGTGGATCATGCTGCATTTCCTGATCAAGCGTCAATTTAGTGTGATTCATCAATTATCAAAGCAAATCTCGGCCAAGAATGCGGATGATCTTAGCCCTGTTCAAGCGGGTGAGGTGGAGTTAAAAGAACTGCAACCGATGTTGGGTCAGCTCAATCGCTTATTACAACGCTTAGACCAGTCTCTACAGGCTGAACAACGTTTTACCGCAGATGCATCGCATGAGTTACGTTCACCTTTATCTGCGATTCAAATGCGTTTGCAGTTATTGCAGCGTAAATATCCAGAACGCGCAGCTGATTTTAGTCAAATGCAGCAGGATGTGAGTCGAGGTATTCAAATTTTAGAGAATTTATTGTTATTGGCACGTTTAGACCCAGAGCGTGCGGAAAATTTGCCGAAGACTTATTTTTCGCTGCAGGAGAATATTGACGAGGCAATACAGGCACTTCACTTATTCGCAAAAGAGAAGCATATTCAATTGTATTGGCAGGCTGCAGCAGATCTGCAGGGCCAGATTCTTGCAAATCAGCAACTGATCTTTACCTGTGCTCGAAATCTTGTGGACAATGCTATTCGATACACGCCAGAACATGGACAAGTCTATATCTCTTTACAGCAACAGCAGCAATATTTGGCTTTGATTGTAGAAAATGAAGGCCAAGGGATGGATACAGAAAATTTAGCACGTTTGGGTGAACGCTTTTATCGGGCTTTGGGAAGCAAAACACAAGGCTCTGGCTTGGGTTTATCGATTTGCAGCAAAATTGTCGAGTTGCATCAAGGCAAAATTCAATTTGAACAGTCTCAATATGGTGGTCTAAAAGTCAGCATATTGCTTAAAAGCTCAGTTGCTTAAATGAATTTGAGCAAACCAACTAAAAAAGCAGTATGCGCTGACATACTGCTATTCCCACGTTTCTTGTTATTGTCCGATTATTATTATATTACTTCGTTAAAATCAGGCGATTATTACGGGTTAAACGTAAGCGATATTCCTCACCTGCATGCATGATGCGGATTTCGCGACCTAAGGCAAAAAGGTTGTTTGAATGCAACATTGGCAATGATTGAGCTGCATCGGTACTACGAGTAAATAGGCTGAATGGTGCGTTCATTTGTTATGCTCCGTGGTGTGTTTTTTAATGTTTTAAATGATAATCATTATCGAATAGACCTGTCAACGGAAATTTTAACAATTTACAAAATCATCTATTAATTTTATTTTTTGACATGGGAATGCCACGTGGAATTCCTTAGAATGAATCTGAAAAGCTGAGAGAATTTAAACGGTTATGACAAAAGCTACAGTTGATGTTGCGATCGCAATTTTATTACACAAAACTAAAGTTTTAGTGGGTTGGCGACAAGCAAACCAACATCAGGGTAACAAACATGAATTTCCTGGCGGAAAAGTCGAACCAGGAGAGAGCCCTGAGCAGGCTTGTCGCCGTGAAATTTATGAAGAAGTTGGCATTGGTCTAAAAGATTGGCATGCATTTGATCTGATTCGTCATGAATATGATGACCTTATTGTTAATCTGCATTTATTCCATGCTTATGTACCTGATGAATTACTTGGGCTTATTCATCAACCGTGGGCTTGGTATCACCGTGATCAGTTGGCTAACTTAAATTTCCCGAAAGCCAATGCTGCAATTTTACAGCGCTTGAGTTGGCCACATTTGATTCAAATCAATGATCAACTCAGTCACTTATCGGAACAGAATACCTTGTTCTATTGGCGTACATCTTTAGAGGATCAGCTTCAGATTGAGTCACAATTGCAGCATTTAACCGATGCACAATATTCAAGGCTAATTGTCAATTATGCGCTTTGGCTGCAGTTGAGCAGTGATCTACAAGCCAAAATTCAAACCATTCACCTGAAACAATCACAATTGATGGATTTAAATAAGGCTGAAATGATTGTAGGGAAACGTTTTATTGCGGCTTGCCATGATGCTGTGTCGTTGCAGCATGCACATCAAATTGGCTGTGATGCGGTATTTTTAAGTCCTGTAAACGTGACAGCAACGCATCCTGAAGTACAGGGATTGGGTTGGAATGGTTTTGCAGAACTGGCACAGAACAGTGATATTCCTGTATTTGCCTTAGGTGGTGTTGCTCCTGCAGATTTAGAACAAGCCCAAAAGCATCATGCTTATGGGCTTGCAGGGATTCGTCAGTTTAGTTCAACTGGCTAAGATCAGAGTGTCTGAATAGTCCTGCGTGCTTCCTGAGCCTTAATGGTATGCCCACGGGCTTCACTGGCTTTCAGGATGATCAGCCAGAGCTGTTTCTTCATAGCATTGCTTTGTGCATAACTCAAGCCACGGCGTGCCAGTGCTTCGGCATTGGCATATTCTTTACGCTGATCAGCGATCATTGCCAAATACAAATAGGTTTCCGTTGCTTGCGGTGCAATTCGTTGTGCTTGTAGAGCATAACGTTCAGCTTCAGCAAGTTGTTGCTGCTTGTACGCCACTTGCGTTTTTTGCATTAAGGTTTTAAATGCGGGCAGTTGACTGCCGTCATTAAACTTTTGCTGAACTTTTTGCTGTGGCACAACTACAGGCACACTTTGGCGTTTAATCTCTTTCTGTTCATAAGGTGTAATTTTTACACCTGAAGAAGGTTGAGTGACCTTCTTGTTCTGTGAATTGTGGGTGGGCGATTGATTTGCTGGCTTAGTCGATTTTTCAGGTGTTGTGGTACAGCCTGCTAATAACAATAAGCCAGTGATCACCGTAATTTTTTTCATCATGCCAAGTATCCTTTTGTCGACTTAGTTGTCGCCACTATAACTGCCGCTTGAAATCACGCGGCTTGGTTGACGATTAGATAAATCTGTATCCATCTGGTTTTCACTTTCGCGAATATAGTTGCTGATACCGTCATTATGATCATCAGCAGGAGTTTCTTCCGACTGTGGAATATAGGTCGGCTCGACTTCGTAGTGAGATTGGCCACAAAGGGTGGCACGACGTGGCACGGTTTGACGCAACAATGGAATATACATTGCACCATCACAACCTTGTGCTGATAAATCACCGCTGGCGCTGTCAATCCATTGCCATTGGACATTGTCCGTTTGACGTAGGTTGACAGGTTCTTGGCGCAATTGACGCATCACATTGGTCCAGACGGGCAATGCACCTGATGAACCAGTTAAGCCCGTTACTTTATTGTCATCCAGACCTAACCATACGACAGCTACATGATTACCAGAATAACCCGCAAACCATGAATCTCGGGTGTCATTGGTGGTTCCAGATTTACCTGCTAAATTGAGTGATTCAGGTAAGCTGTTATAGGCTGAGCGGCCCGTACCAGACCGCATTACTTGCTGTAGGCCATAGTTAACAATGTAGGCAGCAGCAGGATCAATGGTCTGTTGCACATTTAAGCCATAACGATCCAGTAAATGTCCTTTGGCATCCACAACGGTACGAATCGAGCGTGGTGGATATTTAAAGCCACCTGTCGCAAAATTGCCGTAAATACTTAATACTTCCATTGGTGACATATTCACGGCACCCAAATAAATCGACGGGTAGGCAGGAATGTCTGAGCTGACGCCAAACTGTCTTAATTTATTGCTGAATGCAGATAAACCAAACTCATTGGCTAAACGTACTGTAGAAAGGTTATACGAGTTAGCCAAGGCTTGTTGCATCGGCACAACACCATGTTCACCACCACTATAGTTCTTTGGTGTCCAGCTTTTATCGCCATCAATCGGAATATTGACTGCACTGTCTTCGATTGGACTTGCCCAAGTGTAGCGACCAGATTCAATCGCATTTAAATAAATAATTGGTTTTAACAAAGAACCCACTTGGCGTTTAGCATCCAGCGCACGGTTAAAGCCAGTAAAATCTTGGGTTGAACCAACGGCAGCCACCAATTCACCATTTTCTGGATGCGCAACCAGAACAGCACCTTGCAAGTTTTTCAGTCGGGCAGGGTTGGCTTTGGCTAAACGATCCACGGTGCTCTTAAAGGCATTTTGGACTTGGGTCTGTGCAATTGGATCAAGTGTGGTAAAGATTCTTAGACCTTGATTGGTGATATCGCTTTCTTGGTATTCAGTTCGAAGTTGACGACGGACAATATCAAGGAAATCTGGGAATTTTGCAGGGCCTAAGGTTGGTTTACTCACCACATTTAAAGGACGGGCAATTTCGTCTTGGTATTCAGCTTCGGTTAAGTAGCCCATGACTTTCATGTTATTTAATACAACATCACGACGTTTTTTTGCAGATTCTGGATTACGCCAAGGGTTATACAAAGAAGGACCTTGAACCAGACCAACTAAATATGCCTGTTGTGAGATATTCAGTTCACGTAACGGTAAGCCAAAATAAAATTGTGATGCCAAACCATAGCCATTGATTGAATAACTGCCGTTTTGTCCCAAGTTTACTTCATTTAAATATGCTTCCAGAATTTCATCTTTACTGTAATGTAATTCGATCAACAGCGACATGAGTGCTTCATTGACTTTACGTTTCAGTGTTTTCTCTGGGGAAAGATAGAAGTTTTTAACCAACTGTTGCGTTAAGGTCGAACCACCTTGACGGCGACCACCAGTCGCATTACTGACCAAAGCACGGGCTGTACCGCGAATTGAAATACCATGATGATGGTAGAAATTACGGTCTTCTGTTGAAATTAACGCTTCAATCAGAGTTTTGGGTACTTTATTCAGCTTAATCAGAACACGGTCTTCATTATGTTGCGGATAAATACCGCCAATCAATAAAGGTTCTAAACGTGCAATTCCTGTATTTGAAGGTTTGGTTGAGCGAATTTCACTGACCTGTCCATCAGCAAAGGCAAGTTCAAGCACTTGTTCAGGCTCTGTACTATCACCGTAATCAAAGCCACGGGTATGCACAAACATTTTGTTGCCTTGTACCACATAGCTACCTGATTTGTCGTAATTCGCTGTGTTTTTATAACCCAGTAATTTTAACTCTTGGGTAAAATTCTCTTGGGTAATCGGTGCATTAGAATAGATTTCTAATGGGCGAGCAAACACCTTGGCAGGGATGTCCCAACGCTGACCTTCAAACTTGTCACGAATAATATTATCCAAGCGGATCAGATAGATACTAAAAGCAACAAAGACACCTATCACTAACATTGAAAAAATGAGTGCTAGAAAACCAATACCACGTTCAAACTTCATAGATTTGCGTTAAAACCAAAACAATGTCGGTAATGATGCGATAGCTTATTGTCATTTTGCAATCATAAAACTGTGAATAAATAGCTACATGTAATAAAAAGTTTAAGGATGTGTTGACATTAATCGTATAAAAAAACAACGGATAGACATTTTTATACTTTTTAATCAATCATCAACGCAACATTGGTTGTTAATGATATGATAGTCAGTAATCGCGACGGAGCTGAATTATTCGTGCAAATTTCACATAAATCCTTTCGAAATATTGGTCTAATTGGACGACCAGACAAATATTCTGTAGTAGAAACGTTATGTTTAATTCATGATCATTTGATCACTTTAGGCTTAAACCCCGTTTTTGATCAGGAAACAGCCAAACTGGTGCCTTATAGTCATGGGCAGACCGTTAGCCGAAATTTACTGGGTGAAGTGGTTGATTTAGTCGTGGTTGTCGGAGGGGATGGTTCGTTACTGCATGCTGCACGTGCATTGGTTCGACACAATACCCCTGTAATCGGCATCAACCGTGGTCGACTGGGCTTCTTAACCGATATTAAGCCAGCAGAAGCGATATTTAAGCTTGATCAGGTCTTGCAAGGTCAGTTTCAGCTGGATCGCCGTTTCTTGTTGGAAATGGAAGTCAGAACCAATGGTGAAACGATTTATGATGCAATTGCATTGAATGATGTAGTGTTGCATTCAGGGAAATCGGTTCATATGATCGATTTTGAACTGAATATTGATGGGCAATATGTTTATCGTCAGCATAGTGATGGCCTGATTGTTTCAACGCCAACAGGTTCAACTGCATATTCACTTTCAGGTGGTGGACCAATCTTGCATCCGAGTATGGATGCGATTGCACTGGTTCCAATGCATCCACATACTTTGTCATCACGACCAATTGTTGTCGGTGGGCAAAGTGAGGTGAAGATTACCATTCGGGAAAATCGTGTTTTGCCGATGGTCAGTGCCGATGGTCAACATAGTGTTGCATTAAATGTTGGTGATACTGTGCATATTCGCAAACATCCGTTTAAACTAAGCTTATTACATCCACCTGGTTATGACTTCTATATGGCATGTCGTACCAAATTGGGGTGGAATCAAGATTTTGAATCTTTTCAGCAGGATGACTCATGAATATTGAACAAATGCTCGCTATTTTAAATCCTGAAATTGTTGAGCGTCTTCGTACTGCTGTTGAAATTGGTAAATGGCCAAATGGTATTGCATTAACCAAAGAACAGCGTGAAATCTGTATGCAAGCGGTGTATGCATGGGAAATGGAACATTTGCCAAAAGAACAGCGCAGTGGCTATATCGATCGTGGCACCAAAAAAGACGGTGAGGAGTGTGATGATGATCATCACCACAACGAACCTGAATTTAAGCCAATTCGTTTTGTTTAATACGGATTGAATGATTGAGAATGCCCCCAAAGAGCGGGGCATTTTTATTGCATTAACTCTTCTAACTCGATTTGGGCTTGAGTAGAATTATTTTTAGCCGCCTTGTTTAGCCAATATTTCGCTTTTTGCGGATTCGCTTTCAAAAAATCATCCCCATCTTGATACCATAAGCCTAATGCAAATTGTGCTTGAGATAAATTGTTATATGCTGATTTTTCTAGATATTTAAAAGCAAGCTGCTGGTTTACAGTGGTTCCTTCGCCTTCAAGGTACATTGTCGCAAGTATATATTGAGCTGCAGCATGGTTTTTATCTGCAGCTAAAAGATAATATTTGAGTGCTAATTTATCATCCATCGGAAAACCATTTCTCCCCATGTAATATGAATCTGCAATATAAACTTGAGCTGCTGTGTTGCCCTGATTGGCAAGTTCTAATTGATTGGATACGGTTAATGTGAGGTCATTTTGTGCGTATGCTGAAGGGTAATTGCCTAGCGTGATGGCTAATACCATACCGATATAAAATGGTTGCTTAAAACGATTTTTTCTATATTTAGATATTATTGTTTTAATATTGCTTGTTTGAAGGTCTTGATCCAACATTTATTCTCACTTTAACTGTTTGACAGACATATCGTATTGTGAACAATAAAATTCATTTGGGTAGTGTTTACTATTCAGTTTAATAATAACAGCTCACTCAATAGATTTTGTTAGAAAGAAGTATAATGATGAGCACAGGGTAGCAATGAAAAATAGTCATGGCGATATTTGGCGCGAAAAATAATGAATAGGATCGATCTTAAAATCGTTTTAACTGTATTTTTTATCTTTAATACAAGCATAACTTTTGCCAAACAACCCATTGAATGTTTACTCAATGTGAAGGTTGTTGCGAGTCAGCAATACACTTCACCTCAAGCTCAATATACAAGTATAAAAAACGATGGTTATCCCATGTTATTAATTGGGATTCAGGTGGAGGAGGCGCAAACAATGCGAAACTCCCAAAGAATCAAAGCGCATCATGCATATTGTAAGACCCTTATAGGTCAACAACGAGATGCCTATCTTTCGGGGCCTCACGATCCGAACAAGATTACAATCAAAATAGGCGATCAATTGAGCTTAAGAAATATTCATTCTTCAGGCCAGGAATATCCGTTTTGGCCAGATTTTTATTATATTGAAGATTAAGTGCATTTAAATGGTCTATTGTGCTGTAGCTAAAATATACGGGTTTCTAAAGTTGAGCAAAAAGTGAAACGTGAGATTGGTCAATTGATCCTTAAGCAAATCGTACTATTCAGTTTTGTTCTTGCAGGATGTAGTTCTCCTACAAATGAAAAGAGTAAAACCGTTCAAGATGTCAAGTTAGGAAAAATAACCTATTCTCGACTTGATGGGATCAGTGGAGACTTGTTCAGTTTTGAGATGATGACGAAAAATAACTTAAGCGATTTGTATCTTAAGGAAAACTATAAATATTCACATTTTAAATGCAGGCCAATACAAGATTATGTCGTCGTCGGATCTGTTTCGATTGATGAAGAGCATGTTGAACATGAGATGTATATTTCATCGGGTACTTTTAAAGTGTGTGAAGATGAATCCATGAATACCTGTCTCAGGAAGAAGCAGATTGAGGCGTTATTAACAGATAATCTTTCGTGCCGGCTTGTTGTGGGTGGTCTTTTCAAAAAAAGTAAAGTTATTGCTGATTCTATTGTGATTACGAGAGATTCAATCCTTGAATCGAAAAACTTATAAAATAGTCTGTATATTTTATTCAATGAATGGCGATTTCTTTTACTTGAAATCGCCATTTGGGTTTAGTTTAGACGCTTTTCCCATAGCACTTTGGCTTTATCCATTGCTTCATCATAGTTATTGACGATACCCATGGTATATAACCCGATTCCCATGGTTTCAATGACTGCCATTTCACCATATTCATGCGTCTGTTCACCCAGCCAAACTGCTTTAAACACAGTTAGATCCAGTTCTTCTTCAATTGGGCTACGATCAGGTGTTAGCTTTGGTAGTTCGTGTTCGTATAGTTCACCATTTTTAATGCCACAAATCAAAGTTTTGGCATCAGGATTACGTTCAAACTCACCACCTTCACCTTTAATCACTGCACTGTTTTGATAACCCAAGCGAAACGCGGTCTGTTGATGTGAAGTCCGATAAGCAGGGTGGAAGATCGCTTGTAAGGTCGCTTTGGCATTAAATGGATTAATCAGGCGTGCCAAAGTGTGGATTGGAGAACGTAGGCCCATCACATTTCGTAGCGAGATCAATTCACTTAAAATAGGTGAGATGGCTTCCAGTGGCAGGTAGGCAAAGTTGTGCTGTTCAAGTTGCTCACGAACCTCCTGTTGATTTTGACAAATTGAATAGCCTAGATACTGTAAAACTTGTTCAGTATAGACACGATTAATGGTATGCCCCGATGCACCATGCATCACAATCTTGTAACCATGATGCGCTAAAGTGAGTGCTGCCAATAAGAACCATGGATAGTGCTTACGCTTGCCTGCATAAGAAGACCAGTCAAGATCGACCTCAAGGGGCTGAAAGTTGAGTTGATCACGCGTGGCTTGGACAAAACCAGCCAGTTCATCGACGGATTCTTCTTTAACACGCAGTAGCATTAAGAATGCACCCAACTGCACATCCAAGACTTCATCTTTTAAAATCATGCTAAACGCTTGATAGGCTTCTTCATAACTGAGCGAACGAGAACCAGTTTTGCCCTTACCTAAAATACGAACATACTGAGCAAATGGATGTTCTGCGGTTTTATAGATATTACGTTTTGTGTTCATGGTCGTATTGAAGGTTGTCACAAAGAATAAAACGAATATGACATAAAATTGAGCTGTGTAGCATAAAAAAACCAACAAGCTGTTTAATCGATAAACAACTGTGATCTAAAGATAGCCGATGCAAAAAAAATTATTGACCGAATCAGTCTAGTGATTTGATGTAAACGGGACATGACATCCCATCTAAAAGTTATTAGCATGACTGCGAACGAATTTTTAAGAACAATGAAAGCGAAAGGAAATAATGATGTTAGCTTACGATTCGGATTTGGAACTCTTCCGCGACAACTTTAAACGCTTTATGAGCGAGCAGATTGCACCGCATTATGAGCAATGGGAACGTGAAGGCATTATGCCGCGTTCAGTATGGAATGCATTGGGCGAAAATGGATTCTTATGTGTTGATGTCCCAGAAGAATATGGTGGTTATGGTGTACCAACGCATTATTCATTGATGTTGGTTGAAGAGTCTGCACGTGCAGGCTACTGTGCATTATCAACCGCGATTTCATGTCACTCTGAAATCGCTGCGCCGTATATCCAGCACATTGCAACAGAAGAACAAAAACAGTACTGGTTACCAAAAATGGTGTCAGGCGAAGTGGTCGGTGCCATTGGTATGACTGAACCAGGTGCGGGCTCAGACTTACAAGCAATGCGTACCAGTGCCATCCTGCAAGATGATCATTATCTGTTAAATGGTTCAAAAACCTTTATTTCAAATGGTCAGCATGCTGATTTGGTGGTTCTGGCAGTAAAAACTGATCCACAAGCACGTGCCAAAGGTGTGTCACTCATGTTAGTTGACACGCATTTAGATGGCTTTAAAAAGGGAACTAACCTCGACAAAATTGGTTTGCATTCACAAGACACCTCAGAGTTATTCTTTGATAATGTCAAAGTACCGAAAGATCAATTGTTGGGTCAAGCAGGGCAAGGTTTTGCTTATTTGATGCAAGAGCTTCCGCGTGAGCGTACTGCGATTGCAGCTACCGCTTTAGGTGCAATTCGTGGCGCAATTGATTTAGCAACAGCGTATGTCAAAGAACGCCAAGCCTTTGGTCAGGCAATTTCACAATTCCAAAATACACGTTTTGTATTGGCACAAGCGAAGATTGACGAGTTGGCAACAGCCGCTTTCTATAATCAAAACGTGGCTTTATACAATGAAGGCAAGTTGGATGTGGAAACGGCAGCAGCCTTGAAGAGCTTTAGTACTGATATGCAAATGAAAGTAGCCGATAACTTGCTGCAATTATTTGGTGGCTACGGTTATATGACTGAATACCCGATTTCACGCTTCTTTGTTGATGCACGTATCCAGCGTATTTATGGCGGAACCAACGAGATTATGAAAGAAATCGTGGCGCGTGGCATTATCGGTAAAGCTTAATTGGCATTTATCTAGCCAAACAGCCTGCTTTTGAGCAGGCTGTTTTGTTTTGACTATTTGCTTGGTCTTTGGATGATGGGATAGTTCTGTTGTTTAGGTAATTGTTGTAAGGCTTGATTGATCTTTCTAAGAAAATCATCAGCTTGATTTTGACGTAGTTCATCATCTATATATTCACTACGTTGTTGAAAGTGGCCACAGCCTCGTATCTCCATATTAGATGGATTAAATGACCAGTCATTGGTGTTTTTTAGGTAAATGCTTAAATCACTTTCACAACTTTTCCATAAATTTAGAAATGCATTCGATTGTTCTGATTTAAAGCCTATTGCAGGATAGACGCTAAAGCCCTTCATTTCGGGATTTGAAAATTGAAAAAACTTATCAATAGGCATACCTCCCCAAAGGATTGCAGTATTTTCAGGCAAGGCGATGCCTGTTAGGTTTTGTTCTTCTAAAGCATGAGTTTGCTGATGGGTCTGTCTAAAGTGTTGTGATTGATAGGTCAATTTGGTTTGAGGAGGAACAGGAATTCCTCGAGCCTGACTGTTCATCGGGGTGATAAAGTAAGGTGATCGATCGGTGCCATTGCAACCTGCAATCATGGGGCAACCGCTACATGCGCTTAAACCGATACTGATCAAGCTCAATAAGCCTAAGCCGAAAATCTTATGCATTGTATTTACTGTTGTTATGACATCTTCTTGCAGTATAACCAATCTATTCTATAGAAAAGTTCAAATTTAAGCGGAACAAATAGCCCGCTTAAATTTAGCTATGTTTATTCAGGACTTTATGGTGTTGGTTCATCAAATAGATTTGAACAACTTTGTGGCTGACAACCTGCTAACATAATCGCTTTCGGTAAGCTGGCATACATATTAGTCAAATGCTGTTCAGCAGGATGTCGATAATTCCAGAACAAGAAATGCTTTGAACGTTGCTGATTAAAGTTTTGATAGAAGTTGTTCTGCTTCTGCAAGGATTCAGCGTCTGGTGTTGGACTTCGACCATGCTCATGCGTACCCACTGTGGTCATCAGCATGATATCTTGGATTTTATTTTGATTCTTTAACCAATCTACCTGCCGATTGAGCAACGCATAATTATCAAACCAGAGTGAAGGGCTGGCCGCAATATAACGTTGGAACATTTGCGGTTGACTAAAGAAAGCATGTAAAACAAATAGTCCACCAAAGGAATGTCCAAATAAACTCTGTTGCTGTGGATTAACTTTAATTTTGGTTTGAATCGCAGGCTTTAGTTCTTTCTCAATAAATTGAATGAATTGGTCTGCGCCACCATAAGTGTACTTGGCTTGTTTTTGAAATTCAGCCGATGCTTTTGGGGTGTAGTCTAAAGCACGCTTTTCTACATCAAAACTGTTTTGCTGTGGGTAGCCGATTGCAACAATAGCGACTGGACTCAAGCCCAAACGATTGGCACCACCACCCACCGACTTAGCAATATTGGCAGCACTATCAAATGCGGCATTGCCATCCAATACATACAACACAGGAAAACCTTCACTTGGGACTTCACCAGCAGGAACCGAGATCTGAATCAAATAATCATGTTGAGTATATTTAGATGCGATTACAAAGCTTTGCTGAATATTGGCTTGTGATTTAAGAGGCGCTTTATTGGAACTTTGGGTAGTCGGTTGGGCAAAAGCCAATGGTGTAGCCACGAGCAGAGAAAAAGCCAAAATCCCCATTTGTTTAAACATAATTTATTCGTAAGCATTGAAATTTTGTTGGTAATATATAATGAAAAACATTATCAATAAAGTTTGGTAATAAAAAGAGTTAAAACTCAGCGTGTTTAATAGCTTAAAGTGTTGTTATACTAGCTCGGATAATCAATTCACAGATGAATTGTAATCCATTCTTATAGATGATTTTGCTGAGGCTGCATTCAATGGTAAACGATGGACAAAACACATCGAATTCACTTAATTTAGAACAAATTCGTAACGATATTGATAGTGTTGATCAACAAATCCAAGAGTTACTCAACCGCCGTGCGACGCTTGCAGAAGCTGTAGCCAAAGCGAAATTTGCATCCGAAGAGAATCCGTTGTTTTATCGCCCTGAACGTGAAGCTCAAGTGCTGCGTAAAGTCATGGAGCGTAATCAGGGACCTTTGTCTGATGCGACCATGGCACGTTTGTTCCGTGAAATCATGTCAGCATGTTTGGCACTTGAAGCACCACAAAGCATTGCATTCCTCGGACCAGAAGGGACTTATACCCATTCGGCTGTGCTAAAGCATTTTGGTAAAGATGCTGTTGTACGTCCATTGCCAACTATTGATGAAGTATTCCGTGAAGTCGAAGCGAGCAGTGCACATTATGGTGTCGTTCCAGTGGAGAACTCATCAGAAGGGATTGTCAACCATACGCTGGATTGCTTTAAATCATCGACTGTCAATGTGATCGGTGAAGTTGAGCTTCGTATCCATCATCAATTCCTTGTCTCAGAAAATACCCGTAAAGACAGTATCAAGCAGATTTATGCGCATCAACAAACTTTGGCTCAATGCCGTAAATGGCTAGATGCACATTATCCAGGCGTTGAGCGTGTTGCACTGAATTCAAATGCAGAAGCGGCGCGCCGTATTCGTAACGAATGGCATTCTGCTGCGATTGCATCTGATATTGCGGCAAGCATGTACAATCTTGAGATTTTACATAGCAATATCGAAGATAACCCTGAAAATACCACACGTTTCCTTGTGATTGGTCGTGAGAAGATTCCTCAAAGTGGTAATGATAAAACCTCTTTATTGATCTCTGCACATGATCGTGCCGGTGCTTTATTGGAAATTCTTGCGCCGTTTGCCAAGCATCAAATCAGCTTGACCAGTATCGAAACACGTCCAGCATTGCCTGAGAAATGGGCTTATGTGTTCTTTATTGATTTAGAAGGGCATATCGGTCAGGAAAATGTTGCAGCGGCATTGGAAGAAATCCGTCCAATGGTGAAAGAGTTGCGTGTACTCGGTTCGTATCCAATCGCTGTTTTATAATCTAGTTTTATCGTATGGATAGATGACTTCGGTATCTATCCATATCAAAGTCGTCTCATTAGGCAAATATGTTTTATGTCTCAACCATTATTTAAGAAAGTTGCATTTATTGGGCTTGGACTGATTGGGTCGAGTCTTGCTCGTGTGATTGTGGCAGAACAACTTGCATCTCAAATTGTGGCTTCAACACGCTCAAAAAAAACATTAGAAGATGCTAAGGCACTCGGTCTTATTCAACACGGTTATGCAACGCCAGAAGAAGCAGTTCAGGATGCCGATTTAATTGTTTTAGCATTACCCGTTCGTGCAACGCAAAAAGTGCTGGAACAAATCAAGCCTTATCTTGCAGACAATGTCATCATTACCGATGTCGGCAGTACCAAAGGCAATGTCGTTGAAGCGGCAAAAGCTGTATTTGGTGAAAAGTTACCGGTTGGTTTTGTACCAGGACATCCGATTGCAGGGGCAGAGCATACAGGCGTACATGCAGGTAAAGTTGATTTATTCGTGAATCACAAAGTGATTCTAACACCACTTCCGACCAGTGCGGAGTGGGCGGTTGAAAAACTGATTCAACTTTGGTCTGCGGCAAAAGCCGAAGTGATTTGCATGGATGTCACCAAACACGATGAAGTGTTGGCACATACCAGTCATTTACCACATTTGATGGCATTCAATCTGGTCGAACAACTGGCAAATCGTGAAGATAATTTAGATATTTTCCGCTATGCTGCAGGAGGTTTTCGTGACTTCTCGCGTATTGCTGCCAGTGATCCACAGATGTGGCATGACATTTTCTTCGCCAATAAAACCGCAATTTTGAATGCTGTTGATGGTTTTGAACAGCAATTGTCCGTTTTAAAGAAATTAATTGAACAGGAAGATTCGCAAGCGTTGATGGGACTGCTCGGGCATGCGCAGGCAGCACGTCAGCACTTTAACCATATGTTGGCCAAAAAACCTTTGATGGAGAAAAACAAGGTGACACAGCAATTTACCATTTTACCGGGAAAGAAAACGTTTACAGGTAAATTCACCGTACCGGGTGACAAATCTGTGTCACATCGCTCCATCATGTTTGGTGCGATTGCAGAAGGTACTACCCATGTAACAGGCTTCTTGGAAGGTGAAGATGCACTCGCAACTTTACAGGCTTTCCGTGATATGGGGGTGAGCATCGAAGGACCGAAGAATGGTGAAGTCACTATTCATGGTGTGGGCATGCAAGGCTTAAAAGCGCCAGCAAGCGCTTTGTATATGGGTAACTCAGGCACCAGTATGCGTTTGCTGTCAGGCATGTTGTCTGCGCAGAAGTTTGATTCAGTGATGACAGGTGATGCGTCATTGTCTAAACGCCCAATGGAGCGTATTGCCAAACCGCTTCGTGAAATGGGTGCACTCATCCAAACCACAGGTGAGAAAGGTACGCCACCGGTCAGTATTACAGGTAGCCAAGTGCTTAAAGGGATTCAATACGATTTACCAATGGCATCTGCTCAAGTGAAATCAGGCATTTTACTGGCTGGTTTGTGGGCTGCGGGTGAAACTTCGGTGACTGAGCCCGAACCAACGCGTGACCATACTGAGCGTATGTTGCGTGCTTTTGGTTATGATGTGAAAACTGAAGGCAATAAAATCTCGCTTGTGGGTGGCGGCAAGTTAGTCGGTACTGACATTCAAGTACCTTCTGATATTTCATCTGCTGCATTCTTTATGGTCGGTGCGGCTATTACAGAAGGTGCAGATGTTGTCCTTGAGGCAGTGGGTATCAACCCGACACGTACAGGAGTAATCGAGATCCTGAAGCAAATGGGCGCTGATCTAACTGTAGAAAATGAACGTATTGCAGGTGGTGAACCTATTGCAGATATTCATATCAAAGGTTCTAGAACGCTAAAAGGTATTCATATGCCTGAAGACCAAGTACCATTAGCGATCGATGAATTCCCTGCATTATTCATTGCTGCTGCATGTGCAGAAGGCCAAACGGTTTTAACTGGCGCGGCTGAGCTACGTGTTAAAGAATCTGACCGTATTCAAGTGATGGCAGATGGTTTAAAAACCATGGGCATTGACTGTACCCCAACCGACGATGGCATCATCATTGAAGGTAAGGGCAAGTCTGGTGACTGGTCAGCGATTTTCACTGGTGGTGAAATTGAATCACACCATGACCACCGTATTGCCATGAGTTTCAGTATGGCTGGTTTACGTACTTCAGGTAACATCACCATTCATGGTACAGAAACTGTGGCAACAAGTTTCCCAACCTTTACCGAGCTTGCAAATACTGCAGGTTTGGATTTGCAGGTTGTGAATCCATAAGCTGATCTGGAAAGGCAGTGTTTAGCTTGATTAATTAAGTTAAATGCTGCTTTTTTTATAAGCATATTCATAAAAACAATTGGCTAAATATAAGGCGAAAACGCTTAAATAATAAAAATGCTGAGTTTGTAGATGTACATATCTAATCGGGTCTAAATTTATCAATTTAGCTATAGAACTAAGACAATCAGCTAATCTATTAAAGACAATTGTATATATAATAATTCTTACCGTTCGCGTCGGATTTACTCTGTGGTCCAGAGTTAAAACATAAAAATAGAGGGAATAGCATGAAAACGTTGCAATTTATAGCAGATTGCCCAAAACATGGGGTGGTTGATCATCCACCGAATGAATGCTATATCACGCAAGAGTACGTGGCTGCATTGCTGTATAAACAATTAGAACAATATGGCTTTGATGCACAACATATTCGTCATGAACATGAAAAAATTGAAGTGCGTATCGACAATCACCAATTGCCACTTTCAATCTTATGCTCACAGCAAGATACAGAAGGACATATTCTCTGTGAAATCTCAGCCAATCCACAGCAAGAACAAGCTTGGTTTGAGCGTATTGAGACACAAAGCATTATTCGCCAATTGGCTCAAGCTGTCGAAAATAGCTTAAAAGCAGAACATAGTTTTTCTCAGTTTGTGTGGAAAAGCTAAGTCAATTTTGCGCATAAAATCTTAATTGAAGTGATTTAACATCATGACCGTTTGGGTGTATGGTGTATATTGGTTTAAACGCTTTATTTGAGAGTATAGGTGCATGATACAGGTTGATTTTTCTAAATTATCACCCCAAGCGGTTTGGCAACATTTTGAGACCTTATGTACGATTCCTCGACCATCCAAGCATGAACAACAACTCAGACAATATTTAAAAGATTGGGCGGAACAGCGCAACTTGAAAACCTATGTCGATGACATTGGTAATTTAATTATTCGAAAAGCTGCTACAGCAGGTAAAGAGCACGTTGCAGGTGTGATTTTGCAGGGACACCTAGATATGGTGACTCAGGCAAATCGTGGTACGCAACATGATTTCTTTAAAGATCCAATTCAACCTGTATTAAAAGATGGCTGGCTGATTGCTGAAAATACCACATTGGGTGCCGATAATGGCATCGGAGTTGCATTGGCGTTAGCAGTCTTAGAATCAAATGATATTGCGCATGGACCGATTGAAGTTCTTCTCACCATTGATGAAGAAGCAGGAATGAGCGGTGCTCGTTTACTCGAGTCAGGTGTGTTAACTGGACAGTGGCTCTTTAATATTGATACCGAAGAATGGGGTGAACTGTATTTAGGTTGTGCTGGAAGTATTGATCTGGAAGTACAGCAATCACCTGAATATGAACCAACACCTGCAAATTTGATTTATGTTGATCTGTTGGTATCAGGTTTAAAAGGGGGGCATTCAGGGGTTGATATTCATTTAGGTCGTGGTAATGCCAATGTGATTTTAGCCAATTTCCTGAATGATTATTTGACACCATTCAATGGCCGACTGGTTGAGTTTGTCGGTGGGTCGGCACGAAATGCCATCCCACGTGAAGCTGCGGCAACCATTGCAATTCAAGCAGAACAATTATTGGCGTTAGAAAAAGCCGTTGCAGCAACACAGGTTGAATGGCAGAAAAAATTACAGGGTATTGATGATCAACTCCAGATCAGCGTACAGCAAAATGCCAATCAGATAAATGAAGTTATGACATTGCAGCAACAGCAAGCTTGGTTGCAAGCATTGGCAAGTTGTCCATACGGGATTGCCCAGTGGAGTCGTGCGTTAGCTGATGTGGTTGAGACTTCGAATAATATTGGTGTGGTCAAATTGACGAAAGATGAAGCCAAAACTTTAATTATGGTTCGTTCGATGGTGAACCAAGAAGCAGTGACATTTGCACAAAACATTCAACAGCATTTTGCCAATTTCCAGATTCAATCTGAATTGACGCCGTTAGTATCAGGTTGGACACCAAATCCAGATTCGGCTGCATTGAAATGTTTACAACAAGCTTATCAGTCCGCATTTAAGATTGAGCCAAACTTGAAAGTGATTCATGCAGGCTTGGAATGCGGCATTATTGCGGAGCATTATCCTGATTTACAGATGGTATCGTTTGGCCCTGATATTCAGGGAGCGCATGCACCGGGTGAAAGAGTTAAAGTCGATACTGTAGAGAAATGCTGGAAGTTGTTGGTGACAGCGTTAGAGTCTGTTAAATAAATTTTCATAAAAAAGAAGCTCATGAATGGGCTTCTTTTACTTTAACGGTGACCTGAAATAGCGTTTTATCCACCTCGATAAATTCAATTTCACAATCAATAAATTTTTCAATCATAGCTGCCTGTGTACGGGTATGTTCACTAATACATTGTGCCGTAAATTCACCACCGTGACCCAATGCCAAAGGTAATAGCAACTGATCCGCTAAATACTCATCGACTGCCGCATTAGATTCTATATATTGCTTCACCTGTTCAGCCAAGTGATTGGCAATTTGTTCTGCACTTTTGCGCATTTCACCTAAAGCGGTAAATAGCTGAATGTGATGTGAGTATGCAACTTTGACATACATCGTATTGCCTTGACTGATCCCATTTAAATGGAATTGCTGTTGAGTATCTAAATTCAGTCTTTTATTTAAAGTTGCTAATTCCCGCTGTGCAATTTGTGCTTCTTCGGAAAGGTTTAATACTGCTGCAAAAGCCTCCGTGCTTTGCAAAGTACCACGATCTAATAAATTTAGCTTGTTTCGATGTTGCCAAGGCTGAATCTTGATTTGAATTTCACCAGCACCAATTGGGAAGAAGCCTGCTTTGTTTAACTTAAACTCGACTTCTATTCCAAGTTTTTCTAATGCTGGCAAAAAGCAATGCTCGATAAAATCTGCTGTTGGCGCAAGTGGATTATGGGTACCCCCAGAAATTGTGAGTTCACTGGCTTCATTTTGCAATAACAAAGCAGGTAATAGGGTTTGCAAAACCAGTGTTGTGCTTCCTGCCGAACCAATCTGGAATTGGTATTTTCCACTTTGTACATGTTGCGGTGCAAAGTACAGACGTTGGCTATGAAGCTCAGCACCTTCTACATACGCTTGGCTAATTTGTTGAGATGCCTCTACACAGACCAAATGCTGACGCATTAAGCCTGGTTTTTTCCGCCCAGCACGAATGTTGATTAATTCAAATGCTTGACCGGTAATCATCGAAAGGGCAAGGGCGGTTCTTAAAATTTGTCCACCACCTTCACCTTGTGAACCATCAATCTGGATGGCTGCTGGCATATTTGCCAAAGCTTTATTCACGTCTATTTTCCTTATTTTCTAATTTAATGAACATACTGTCAGTACATGGTAATGCGAAGTAACGCGTGACTTTGCTTTTAGCAAAGGTTTACTAGGTCCATGGTGCTGAGCCTAATCAGTGAAGATTGATGCACGGCTCACATGCTGCCATAGCCGCCTGAATTATTTTCAATCCCTCAGATCGGAGTAACGCAGGATCTTGTACTCGCCCAGTATGCCCAAACTGTGATTGTGAACTAAATTCACAAAATCTATTGTCTATTCGACTAAATCAATCTGCCAATTGGCAGCTTGAATTTTGATATTTAAATCACGTAATTTCGCGCTGATATCATCGGCTTGTTTTTGCAAGCTAGAGACTGGGATAACCTTCTGCCATTTGATCTCGCGTGAACTATAACGATCAGGTTCACGATGGGTATTGGCAATCGCATTAACGAGAATCTTATGCTGTTCAGCATAACTATCACGTAAGCTTAATAGGGCGAGCAGGATTTTTCCATCTTCCAACTTGGCTTGTGCGTTGGTCAAATGAATACGACAAATCAACTGATTGCTTTCTTGGGTTAAAGCAAACACCTGTTTGATCAATTCATTTGGATCTTCACTGGGTTCATCACCGTCTTGTACCAATACATTGGCGTTGATCCGTTGTTTTAATGAAGCGAGCTTTTTTTGTTGATCGCTTCGCAGTAAAAGTGCTTCTGCGAGTTTCATCTTTTATTTTCCTAAAAACTTATTCTTTAATCTGTTGAGCTTGCTAGTAGTAAACAGCCTTTATTTTGCTGTGCTGAATAGATGGTTAAGCACCAATTGCCCCACCATTCTCGGCCGAGTTCAAAATAATCATTCCATTCAGAATCATTATCTCGACCACTACCTGGGTAGCCAACCCAATCATATATTTCACAGTCTTTTTCAGTTAAAAGACATAATTGCATGAATGTTTTGAAGAATGCTATTCGATTAGAATGGGCAAGGGTTGTTCCATAGGGTGGATCAATGACTGCCTCTAACAAGTTCAAAAACCAATTATGTCCAGAAAATAAATTAGGTTTGTCCAAACTATCAAGATTTACAAGAGCGCTATCTAATTTCTCAATGATTAAAGTGTTTAAGTCGAACGTTTTTTCTATTGCTAAACTTTCACAACTCAATAACATCTGTTGATGAATAGCGAGTGTATTCGAAGATTCCGTTTGATGTGCGATATCAAACAAAGAAACTTCAAATACAGCTTGTATGGCATCAAGATCAGATTGTAGTTCTTTGCTCTTCAAATGATTTAATTGGACAAACATATGCCTACCTTCTGGTTATGTTCAGGTATTTAGCCCTTAACACACACCACTTGTCTTAATGTATACATCACTTCAACCAAATCCTGTTGTGCTTTCATCACATCTTCAATTGGTTTATAAGCCGATGGAATTTCATCAATCACAGCAGCATCTTTACGGCATTCCACACCTTCAGTCTGCGCAATCTGATCTTCTACAGTAAAGCGACGTTTTGCTTCAGCACGGCTCATGACACGACCTGCGCCATGCGAACATGAACAGAATGATTCCTGATTTCCAAGCCCACGAACAATAAAGGATTTGGCACCCATGGAACCTGGGATAATTCCATATTCTCCTAAACGTGCACGTACAGCACCTTTACGGGTCACCATCACTTCTTCGCCGTAATGTTCTTCCTTTTCCACATAATTATGGTGGCAGTTTACGGCTTCCAAACGTGCTTGGAATGGTTTTGGAACAATCGTTGCCAAGGCCTTAATCGCAGACTGCATCATGATTTCACGGTTTTTCATGGCAAAGCGTTGTGCCCAACCTACAGCAAACCAGTAATCATCAAAATGTTCAGTTCCTTCGACTAAATAAGCCAAGTCTTTATTCGGTAAATTAATAAAATGCTTCTGCATATCTTTACGCGCCAGTTCGATAAAATGATTACCGATGGCATTACCCACACCGCGAGAACCTGAGTGCAACATAATCCAAACATGATCATGTTCATCTAAGCAGACTTCTACAAAGTGATTTCCTGTACCCAATGTTCCTAACTGTTTTCGGTTGTTGGTGTTTTTTAGGCGAGGGTGCTTCGCACAGATGAACTCAAAATCTGCAACTAAATCAGCCCAAGCTTGATCTACCATTTCAGGTGGTGTTTCCCAAGAACCTTTATCTCGTCCACGTTTGGTCATTCCATGTGGAATTAAACGTTCAAGTTCAGTACGCAAAGCATATAGGTTATCTGGTAAATCAGAAGCAGTTAAGCTGGTGCGAGTCGCCATCATTCCACAACCAATATCGACACCGACTGCAGCAGGAATAATAGCCCCTTTGGTTGGAATCACACTTCCGATGGTTGCACCTAAACCAAAGTGAACGTCTGGCATCACGGCCATCCATTTATAAATAAACGGCATTTGGGCAGTTTGCAGCAATTGTTGTTTTGAGTTGTCGTCAACAAGCACACCATTGGTCCACATTTTTACTGGCATACTCGTTTCATTTTTTAAAACTTGATAAGCACGTTGTTGCTGTTCTTGTTCAAATTGAGCTTGTTGGTTGATTTGTTCAACGACAGACATTTTCATTTTCCTTTCAAAGCCTGCCTGCCAAGCGTTTGCAGGCAGGTGATATTCACAAGATCCCAATGATATTGTGTGCATATACTATTGCAGTGACTGTACCAACTTTTCAAAAACAACCCTTAATAATTTTAAGATATTGATAACTAATAAAAATATTTTCTTAAATATTTTTCAAAAGCATGTATGTAGATGATTTTTTCGATATTTATATATCTAAAATGATATTTAAGTATATTAAAAGATAGGTGAGCTATCCTGAGATTTTATTGATAGATCATATATCAGGGGATCTACCAAGATTTATCGATTTTTGAAAGTTGACCTGTCTCATCTAAGCTAAATTGATCAAAATCATGAGCTAAGTAGAAGTTACCTTTGTAGGATTTACTAACTTCTTCTGCAATCGCTTGCTGCCCAGCACTGTCTTGATGGCGTGGGCTAAAGTGAGTCAGGATCAGATTGCTTAGACCTTGTTGTTGAGCAAATTCTGCAACCATCTTTGCTGAACTATGCATGGGGCCTGAACCTACTTTATCTAAAATGGCTTGGGTGTAGGTGCTTTCATGAATCAAGAGCTGGGCATCTTGGCAAGCTTGTGCCAATAACTCAGGACGATCATTATCTCCACCGACAATCGCATGTGCACGTTGCGTTTGAATTTGAATAAAATCAGCTGCTTTTAAGGTTTGCTCATTTAACTGTACGTCTAAGCCTTGCTGTAAATCGCCCCAAACTTTACCTTTTGCTACGCCGAGTTGAATTAAGGCGTGTGTATCTAATTTCTTTTGAGTGTATTGCGCAATAATACTAAATGCAAAACTGGGTACACGGTGACTGAGTAGATGGGCTTGAATTGAAAGTTCATCGGTTAACTGTAGTATCTGAGTTGCTTCATTCACATCGATAAAGTTGAGTGGATAGGGCAAATGTAAATCTGTTAATTGTGCTGTAACTTCAATCCATTGTTGAATTTCTTTGGGCGCGATAATGGTTAAGGCTGCAGTACGGGCATTCATACCTGCACTGGCTAATAAGCCAACCAATCCATAACAATGATCGCCGTGTACATGGGTAATGCAGATCGCAACTAGGCTTTGTAATGAGAGCTTGGCCTGTTGAATGCGATGCTGTGTACCTTCGCCAGCATCGACCAATATCCAGTCTTTATTCTTGCTGTTACGTATTGCTAGCGCAGAAACGTTACGTGTGAGTGTGGGCACACCAGAAGAGGTGCCTAAAAAAGTAAAATGAAGCATATTGTTGGAATTTTTCATCGAATTGCGTATTGTATATGATAGACATATATAAAATATTATAGAAATTATGCAGAATGCAAAGAAAACCGTCGTAATTGGCTTTGTAGGTTCTACTTTAGATCAAGGAAAGCGTCCTGATCGATGGCAACGCTGGCGTCCGACCTTGAGTCTTCTAATGCATGAAGATCTGATCGTGGATGAATTGGTACTATTACATGATCGGCAACATCATAATTTAGTCAAATTTATTGCTGAAGATGCTCAAAATGTGTCGCCATCGACTACCGTGTCAGGTCAGCGAGTGAGTATCCGTGATCCTTGGGATTTTGCCGAGGTCTATGGTGCGCTATATGACTTTGTAAAAAGTTACCCCTTTGATACTGAAAAAAATAACTATCTTTTGCATATCACTACAGGCACGCACGTTGGTCAAATCTGTTGGTATCTATTAGTCGATGCCAATTATTTGCCTGCCAAGCTGATTCAAAGTGCACCCAATCAACAAAAAACACCAGAAGGTGAATATCGCATCATTGATCTGGATTTGTCTCGCTATGATGTTCTCAAGCAGCGTTTTGAAGATGAACAACAACAAAACTGGCAACAGTTGAAAGCCAATATTTCAACCTATAACCATGAATTTAATCAACTGATCACCGAGGTTGAGTTGGTAGCAACGCGTTCCAGCGCACCGATTTTGATTATGGGTGCAACAGGCGTAGGTAAATCACATTTAGCCAAACAAATCTTTCTATTAAAGAAAGATAAGTTTCATTTGAATGGCCGCTTTATTGATGTCAACTGTGCGACCTTACGTGGTGACAGTGCCATGTCGAGCTTGTTTGGTCATATCAAAGGAGCATTTACAGGTGCAGCGGCTTCACGGACAGGATTATTGAAAAGTGCTGATCAAGGCATTTTATTTTTGGATGAAATTGGTGAGCTGGGACTAGATGAACAAGCGATGCTGCTCAAGGCGTTGGAGGATAAATCCTTTTTCCCTGTCGGAAGTGACAAAGAGATTCAGGCAGATTTTCAATTGATTGCCGGGACAAATAAAGATCTAAGAGCGGAAGTGCAAGTAGGACGCTTTCGTGAAGATCTGTGGGCGCGGCTGAATACATGGACTTTCTTTTTACCTAATCTCAAAGATCGAATCGAAGATATTGCCCCCAATATTGAGTTCGAGTTGCAACGCTTTTCGGCAAATCACCAACGACAATTACGTTTTCAACGTGATGCATTCGATGTGTATTTGAAATTTGCCAAGTCTAAAGAAGCATCATGGCAGGGAAATTTTCGTGATTTGACTGCGAGTGTGACACGGTTAGCTACATTGTCCAGTGGCGAGTTGATCCGTTCAGAAACGGTGGAAAAGGAGATTCAGCGTTTAAAGCAGTTGTGGTCAATTCAAACTATACAAAACCAATCTAAAGACGTAGATATTCTCCTCAAATATTTAGATCGAACGCAGTTAAGCGAGATTGATGAGTTTGATCAGATTCAACTGCGTGGTGTACTTCAAGTCTGTGAAAATGCCAAATCGATGGCTGATGCTGGACGTCAGCTTTTTGCAGCTTCACGCCAGCAACGTAATACCACCAATGACAGTGACCGAGTCAAAAAGTATTTGGCTCGGTTTGGCTTAAGTTGGAGTGACTTTTAGTAATCATTCAGCTGGATGATCTTTCTTTATTTGGGATTGGCTAGGTAGAAACTCTAAGTTCCAAAGTTTTTCGGCATGTCGGCCAATCCACCAGAAAGATGCAGCTAACAAGATAAAGAAGATGGCTTTGTGCATGCCATTCCAAAAGAACTCAAAATACTTGGTGTAGAGGTTAATAAATAAGAAGGTGATACCAAAACCACGTGAGGTGGCATCATCATGTTTTAAGCCATAAACAATTGCGATGATGGCAATAAACGCGAATAGCACGCCCCAATGTAACAGCTCATATTGCTTGACACTATACCAACTCCCTAAGTCACCATAATTGCCAAAGATTGAGAGAATCCATAAGGCAATAAATAGATACAGCAGGCCCATGACATAGGTTGAATGTGCAAAGTCTTTAAAATTCAAATAGCGTTTAAACAGCAAACTTAAGCCAATCAATACACCGCCAAACAAGACAAAGCGTAAAGGGAAGTTCATTCCAAGATAATAAGCACCCCAGCCGGACATATAACCAGTTTCCGTGCCAAACCACGAGCCGAGCGAAAGCAGCGAGAACACCCAGATCAGTTTAGAGGGGAACCAGAAGGCAAGTGCGGCATAAATAATGGTGGAAAGCAGGAATAATAAAGAAAAATGCCCACTACCAGTATCAATCGCTTGACCAAAATAGGCGACCGACGCTGCGGTAGACAGCACGCCTGCGAAAATAATTGCCTCATTGCTAAATTGATGTAAGGGTTTGATTTTGCGTCTACGATAGGCAAAGCCATAAAAGGCCACCGCAACTGCAGCAAAAATTAGACAAGGGATGATTTTAGAGTCAATAAAGATTTTTTGGATCAGTTCCATTAAGAACTTATCAGCAGTAATTGCAGCAACCGCAATCACGGCGCAAATCATGGAAATCCAGAATGAGTATTTTGCCAAACGTTCCCAGTCAAAAGGCCGAATCGAAAAACTTTGATTTAAATCATTGGCAACATCGGGCGTAATCGTGCCTTGTTGTTGCCATTGCTCGATGGTTTGCTTTAAAAAAAGTCCCTGTTTTTTATTTAATTTCATTATTAAAGAACCCGAATGTATGCACATCTATATTGATATAACAGACATTGGGTTCAAAACACGTATATTTTTCTTAGTAATTTGTTGTTAAATCTACAGTTTTAAAAAGCGAGCAATCACTTGACGCAATTGTTTTAGATAACCAGTAAAGAAATGATTGGCGCCTGGCAAAATCGTGATCGGATGTTTTTGTGGTTTTGCCCACGCGATCATATCTGAGAGCAGGGTAATATCATCCTGCTCACCATGAACAAACAGGATATCGCCGTCGATTGCTGGGGTCTTGTAATGACGTAAATCGACGACCGAACCTGTAGGTAAGCCACATAATACCAGTTGTTTGGGACGTAATTCTTCGCTGAGTTGTGCTTGGCATTTTGCCAGTACATGTGAGCCAAAGCTAAAACCACCTGCATAGAAGGTTAAACCTGCATGCTTCTCACGGGCATATTCAATCACAGCCATAATGTCATCAGTCTCGCCGTGCCCTTGGTCATGTGTGCCTTCACTGCCAGCTAAGCCACGGAAGCTAGGGCGGTAAACCACGCACCCCATCTCATTAAAAATCTGAGCCAGTAAAACAGGGACTTTATGATGCGGTGTACCACCTTGCAAAGGATGTGGATGGCAGACGACAGCAAAACCTGTGATTTCACCTTGGGGTTGATCAACAAACATTTCGATTTGACCAACAGGACCTTGGATGAATAATTGCTCAGACATAAGATACGCAATGGATAATGGAAGAATCCACTATTTTACCGATAAAACTGAACGAGAACACGGATTGGCATTAAAAATTATCAACTGTTATAGTTTCACCAAGATAAATTTATTTTGATTGATTATGCTTGCTTTAATTTCTCCTGCTAAAACACTCGATTACACCACAGCACTTCCTACAGATACACATACCCAGCCCCGTTTGTTGGCGCAATCACAACAATTGATTGATGTTTGTCGCAAGCTTTCTGCGACAGAAATTGCATCGTTGATGACCGTGAGCGAGAAAATTGCCAATTTAAATGTAGAGCGTTTCCGTGACTGGAATGCAGATTTTGATTTTTCCAATGCACGTCAAGCCTTGTTTGCATTTAAAGGCGATGTGTATACCGGTTTAGATGCTTATCACTTAAAAGAACAAGATGTTGATTTTGCCCAGCAGCATTTGCGTATGCTGTCTGGTCTTTATGGTTTATTGCGTCCGTTGGATTTGATGATGCCGTACCGCTTAGAAATGGGCACTAAATTGAAAAATACACGTGGTCATAATCTATATGAATTCTGGGGCAGTATTATCACCGATCAAATTAACCAAGATTTAGCTGAAATTGATGCGAAAGTATTGGTAAATTTGGCTTCTGACGAATATTATAAATCTGTGAATGAAAAGAAAATTCAGGCAGAAATTATCAAGCCTGTATTCTTGGATCAGAAGAATGGAAAATATAAAGTCATCAGTTTCTATGCGAAAAAAGCGCGTGGATTGATGGCGAGATACTTGATTGAAAATAAATTAAGCCAAGTAGAACAATTAAAAGCATTTGATAGTGAAGGGTATTACTTTGATGCTGAAAGTTCATCGGATAAAGAATTGGTCTTTAAGCGAGATGAACAGCACGCAGCTTAGATTTGCCTTGGGCAGGGTGGGATGTTAACCAAAGAACTTTTATTAAAACACGCAATATCGTCTGATCAAGTTCGAATCAAAGGGCATTTGACAGAACCTCGTAGTTATGGGGTATATGCATTGCCTTTAGATCGAGATGGTACTCGACGATTCAGATTTGGTAATCATCCTATGCGCCAACAGGAACTAAAACATGAGTTTGGTTCCTGTACCTTGTATCAGCTCTTTCTTGAGCGTAAAGATGCTGAATCCTTGGCAAAATGGCTGAATAAAGAAATCCAATGAGGATGAGCAATGCAGCAGTATTTATCCACATTAGAAAAATCATGGTCTGAGCTGCATCAGCATTATCATTTTTCTGAGCCACAGAAAGTTTTTAATAAGTTGATTGCTGCCTACAGTGAAAAGCAGCGGGCTTATCATACGCTGCAACATTTGTATGAATGTCTAGTTCTAGTTGACTCGATTCGATCTGATTTAAATGATGTGTATGCGGTTGCTTTGGCACTCTGGTTTCATGATGCGGTTTATGACCCCCAAGCAAAAGATAATGAACTGAAAAGTGCTGAGCTGTTTGAACAGTATTTGGCTCAAGATTTATCAATCGATATCGTTCAAAAGATAAAACGTTGGATTATTGCGACGCAAAAGCATGAAGCAACGGATGAGCTAGACTTACAGTTTTTACTGGATATTGACTTAGCGATTCTAGCAGCTTCGCCAGAGCGTTTTGAAGAATATGAACAGCAGATTAAGCAGGAATATGCTTGGGTAGATCCAGATATTTATTTGGTTAAAAGAAAACAAGTTCTCGCACATTTTTATCAAGTGGAACCGTTGTATCAAACGGAATATTTTCAACAGAATTTTGAGCAAAGGGCGAAGCAAAATTTAAATCGAATATTAAACATTTAGAATTGAGAGAATCATGGACCAGCTAATTCAAACATTGAAAGAGCTAGCGAAACAGCATCCGTTAGAAAAATATTTTATATGGAAGTTGCCAGAAAGTAATCCATTACCAATCCCTGTGCATCTTGCCTCCATATTTGAGCAAAATATTTATTTAAAACATAATTTCAATTCTTTATTGAATTCAGGTGATTTAGCTGGTCGGTATTGGTTGATTCAAGAGTGGGGAGGTATACGTTCTTTTAAGCAAAATCCTAAAAATGACCTATTATTGCTTAAATTTGAAAGTGAACTTACAAAAGGTGCTTTAACAAGAACTACTTTTTCAGTGATCTCTTCTTTATCAAAAGTAGCATCATTTATGGATCATCAGGCTTATGCAGTTTATGATTCCAGAGTCATTTATTCTTTAAACTGGTTGTTGTTTAAATATTCAACATTAAAGGAATTTTATCCTCAGCCGATCGGAAGGAATGCTGATATAACTCAATATGAACTTAATACGATTTTTAATTTGTTTGATGGTCCTGTGAACTATAAAACTCATCGCATTGCTTATCATGATTATTGCCAATTAATGAAAAAATTATCGATGGAAGTGTATGCTAAGAGTGAGCCGTATTGGGCTGAAATGCTTTTGTTTATCCTTGCACCAAAATATATTGTGAATGATATAAAAATCTCATTACAGATAGCATTAAAATGCTAGAAAGAAATGAGTGTTTTGGCGATTAAAAAAGGGAGCAAAACGCTCCCTCTAATCTTTGTTTTCTTACTTAAAGAAATACCCTGTCTCTGGTGAGCTTGCATTCGCCATACGCTTACGCGGCATACGACCTGCTAAGAATGCTTCACGACCTGCTTCAACCGCTTTTTTCATGGCAGAAGCCATCAAAATTGGATTTTGTGCCGCTGCAATCGCCGTGTTCATAAGAACACCGTCACAGCCCAACTCCATTGCAATGGCAGCATCACTGGCTGTACCCACACCAGCATCCACCAACACAGGGACTTTGGCATTTTCTTTGATGATGGAAATGGTATGTGGATTTAAAATACCAAGGCCAGAACCAATCAAACTACCCAAAGGCATGATCGCAACACAACCCATGCTTTCAAGTTCTTGCGCAACGATTGGGTCATCCGAGGTATAGACCATGATTTCAAAGCCATCATCAATCAAGGTCTGTGCTGCTTTCAGTGTTGCAGTCACATTTGGGTATAAGGTTTTTTCATCACCGAGCACTTCTAACTTCACCAGATTGTGACCATCAAGTAGCTCACGTGCCAGCATACAGGTACGAATCGCGCTATCTGCATCGAAGCAACCTGCGGTATTCGGCAGAATCGTGTATTTCTCTGGTGGAATCACTGAAAGCAGATTCGGCTGATCAGCATGCTGTCCGATATTTACACGACGAATTGCCACGGTCACAATTTCGGCGCCACTGGCTTGAATGGCTAAATCAGTTTCATTGAGATCTTTATATTTACCAGTTCCGACCAATAAACGAGATTGGAAAGTACGTGAACCAACAATTAAAGGGGAATCTTGCATGGGCTTACTCCATTTTTAGCCGATTAGCCGCCACCAACAGCTTGAATAATTTCAATACGATCTTCAGGAGCAATTGTCGTTTGCTCAAGTTTGCTTTTCGGAATAATCTGTTGGTTCTTCTCTACAGCAAAGCGTTTGCCTTCTAAGGCTAAATTCTGAATCAATTGCTGTAGGTTTTCACAAGACGTGTCTGTTGACTCGCCATTTAAATAGATGTGCATGATCAATCCTTATTTCGCATGCTTGATTGCTTGCCATGCGAGTAACAGCCAACCCGCTATCATAAACGCACCGCCAATCGGTGTAATCGCACCTAAAATGCGAGGTAGGCCGAGCGCCATAATGTACAACGAACCGCAGAAAAAGATGATACCAATTTGGATCAAAATAAAAGGAATTTTTATTGGAAATGTTGCGGTGATTTTATGCAGGACACCTAGAATAAGTAAACCAATCGCATGATAAAAGAAGTATTGGGTTGCTGTACCCCACCAAGTCAGTTGTTCTGGGGTTGCAAATGATTTGAGTCCATGAGCACCGAAAGCACCCAACATAACTGCAAGCGCAAGGTTAAGCGCCGAGATAGCTATCCACATAATGGCAATGGAACTGGAAATTTGATGAACAAAGTTAACATATTCTAGGGCTTAAACAAAGCCAGATAAAACAAAAGGGCATTAAAGCCCTTGTGTTTGGTTTGATTTTAACTTGCAGACATCGCAGTTTTGATCTTTTCCATTGCATTTTTTTCAAGCTGGCGAATACGTTCTGCGGAAACATTATATTCTGCAGCCAGTTCATGCAAGGTTGATTTGTCATCATCTAACCAGCGACGTTGTAAAATATTCCGTGAACGATCATCAAGCTGATCCATTGCCTCATGTAAAGCAGTGGTACTTTGTTCTTCGTAGTCTTCTTCTTCAACTAATCGAGCAGGATCGTAACGATTGTCCTCAAGATACAGTGCAGGTGCGGTATGTGGTGTATCGTCGTCATCATCGCCTTGAGCTTCAAAAGCAGCATCATAAGCGGTTAAGCGACCTTCCATCTCGAGCACTTGCTCTGGTGTTACATTCAAATCATTGGCAATTGATTTCGCTTCTTCCAAAGTGAGTCGCTTGCTTGATTTTTTAAGACTGCGTAAGTTGAAGAATAATTTACGTTGTGCCTTGGTCGTTGCGATTTTAACAATACGCCAGTTACGAATCACATATTCATGTATTTCGGCTTTAATCCAGTGCACTGCGAAAGAAACTAAGCGAACACCCATATTTGGATCAAAGCGTTTGACAGCTTTCATTAATCCAAGGTTACCTTCTTGAATGAGATCACCTTGTGGCAATCCGTAACCTGCATAGCTACGTGCAATATGTACAACAAAGCGTAGGTGTGACATTACCAATAGTTTGGCAGCATCAAGATCTTGGTCATAATAATAACGCTCAGCAAGTTCTTTTTCTTGCTCGGCCGTTAGAATTGGAATTTGATTGACAGTACTGATATATGCACCAAGGTTTACGCCTGGCGCAGACAATGACAGGGGCATCAATTGATTGCTGCTGTCAGTAGTCATGGAGTCTCCTTATAGGATGGTATTTAAGTCAACAATTTCATCTTAATGCGAATGTTCTTCATCACTAAGGAAATTTGAGTATAGAAATGTAAAGTTAACTATTTTATCTTTACCAAGAGTTTAGCAAAGAATCACATAGATTCAATTAAATAGTGAAATTCATTGTCTGAAATTTTTTGTGTCTGGCATTGAAGTTGCTGAATTTGGCAATATCGTGTTACATCAATTTCACTATGTGGATCAGAGGACTTTAATAAATATTGCTGTGTACCATCAGCTTTCTTTAGTGCGCGCTTTAGCATGAGCAAAGGCATTGGGCAGGGTTGCCCTAAGGCATCAATAATGATGAGAGTATCGGGTGTGTCGGTCATATTCAGTTAAATCACTTTATTCAGAATTATCTTAACAAATTTTTGCGTAATTTTTGAGAGGAAAATTTCATTAAAAAATTAGCTAAATTATTGAAAAAAACAGATAGAAATATCCTTAATAACTAAAAAAACTTCTATTAATTGTGATAAACCCATGATAAGCTCGATGCGTTTTAGAAAGTTGTTTAATGCAATTTAATTGTTTTAAACTCTATAACAAATGGATGTAACCGGAAATTGTTGATAGTTTTACAGAATGATTACAAGCTTTAAAATTATAAATATTTTAAAACCTTGTTGGCTCTGCTGTTTGCAACACCGGAAGGTCCTTATCTTTCAATATCTGAGGATTGACTTATGACAGCTCGTGAACAAGGCGTAGTAAAGTGGTTTAACGACACTAAAGGCTTTGGTTTTATTCAGCGTAATGGTGGTGATGACGTATTTGTTCATTTCCGCGCAATTATGGGTGATGGCCACCGTTCTTTACGTGACGGCCAACGCGTAGAATTCAGTGTTGTTCAAGGACAAAAAGGTTTCCAAGCTGAAAACGTTCAGCCTTTAGACTAATTTGTTGCCTTAACGCAATATAAAAACGCTCCAATGTAATTTGGGGCGTTTTTGTTTTTTATGGTTTATAATAGCGACTTTCTTTTGGTCGTTGATGGTTCGAGAGCATATATGACATCTGGTTTTGAAACCTTAAATTTACATCCGCAGTTGAAGAAAGCGATTGATGCTTTGGGTTTTACAAAAATGACCCCAATTCAGCAAAAGGTTTTAAAATATACATTAGCAGGGCATGATGCCATTGGTCGAGCGCAAACAGGTACAGGGAAAACTGCTGCCTTTTTGATTAGCGTGATCAATGATCTACTCAATAATCCAGTTCAAGAGCAACGTTTCCGTGGTGAACCGCGCGCATTGATTTTAGCACCGACCCGTGAGTTGGCATTACAGATTGAGAGTGATGCACAAGCATTGACGAAGTTTTCAAATTTACACCTTGTGACCTTATTGGGTGGGGTGGATTTTGAAAAGCAAAAGAAAATGTTGGATCGTAACTTTGTTGATATTATTGTTGCGACGCCTGGGCGCTTGATTGATTTCGTTGAACAAAAAGAAGTGTGGTTGGACAAAATCGAATTCTTGGTGATCGATGAAGCAGACCGTTTACTTGATATGGGCTTCATTCCATCTGTTAAAAGAATTGTTCGTTATTCACCATTTAAAGAGCAACGTCAAACCTTAATGTTCTCAGCAACATTCAGCTATGATGTGCTTAATCTAGCGCGTCAATGGTTATTTGAGCCGGTTACTGTAGAAATTGAACCCGAGCAAAAAACCAACAATGACGTTGAGCAACGTGTGTATGTGGTTGCTAAACAAGATAAATATAAGTTGTTGCAAGAAATCTTGCGTGAAGAACCAATTGATAAAGTCATGATCTTTGCCAATCGCCGAGATCAGGTGCGTCGCTTGTATGATCATTTGAAACGCGATGGCTATAAAGTTGGCATGCTATCTGGTGAAATTGCACAAGATAAGCGTTTAAAAATGCTGGACCAATTTAAGCAAGGTAAGAACAATATTATGATTGCAACTGATGTTGCGGGTCGTGGTATTCATGTGGATGGTGTTTCGCATGTGATTAACTTTACCTTACCTGAACAGTCGGATGACTATGTGCATCGTATTGGGCGTACAGGGCGTGCTGGTGCGCAGGGTGTCAGTATCAGTTTCTTGTCGGAAGATGATGCATTCTATTTGCCAGAAATTGAAAAAGCGATTGGTAAGAAATTACCATTAACGCGTTTAGAGGGTTATTGCTAAATCTTGATCCATTTTATTGGGTGTATTGAAGCGCAATATCTTTTAAGAAAGAGGCCAAATCATGCTGTGATTTGGCCTTTTTGATTATTGGGTCAGAATAACTACTCAAATTACACAAAAGATTGAAGATTTTTTTATAATTACTGTGATTAGTTGCTGAATTGAAATAGATCAGCATGTAGAATATGGCGCATTACCTGGGAGGATATTATGGCTCTAATTTCAATGCGCCAGCTCTTGGATCACGCTGCAGAACATAACTACGGCGTACCAGCGTTTAACGTAAACAACTTAGAACAAATGCGTGCAATCATGCTCGCTGCGGATGCAACGAATTCACCTGTTATCGTACAAGCTTCGGCTGGTGCGCGTAAATATGCAGGTGCACCTTTCTTACGTCATCTTATTTTAGCTGCGATTGAAGAGTGGCCACATATTCCAGTGGTAATGCATCAAGATCATGGTACTAGCCCTGATGTTTGCCAACGTTCGATCCAATTGGGCTTTAGCTCAGTGATGATGGATGGTTCATTGGGTGCGGACGGTAAAACGCCTACGACCTATGATTACAATGTTGATGTAACTCGTCGTGTTGTCGCGATGGCACATGCATGTGGCGTTTCAGTTGAAGGTGAAATTGGTTGCTTAGGTAGCCTTGAAACTGGTATGGCGGGTGAAGAAGATGGTGTAGGCGCAGAAGGCGTACTTGACCACTCTCAACTGTTAACCTCTGTTGAAGAAGCGACTCAGTTTGTTGCAGATACCAATGTTGATGCTTTGGCGATTGCTGTCGGTACTTCACATGGTGCGTACAAGTTTACTCGTCCACCTACAGGCGATATCTTGGCCATTGACCGTATTAAAGAAATCCATGCTGCTTTACCAAATACGCATCTTGTGATGCATGGTTCAAGCTCTGTACCACAAGAGTGGTTGGCAGTGATTAACCAATACGGTGGTGACATTAAAGAAACTTATGGTGTGCCTGTAGATCAGCTAGTAGAAGCGATCAAACATGGTGTGCGTAAGATTAACATTGACACTGATTTACGTTTGGCTTCTACTGGCGCAATGCGTCGTATGATGGCTGAAAAACCAAGTGAATTTGACCCGCGTAAATTCTTTGGTGAAACCGTTGAAGCAATGAAGCAAATCTGTGTGGATCGTTATAATTCATTTGGTACATCAGGTAATGCAGATAAAATTCGTCCAATTTCTTTAGAGAAAATGGTTGATCGTTACAAATAATCAATTTGTGATGTAAAAAAATAGCGGCGATTGCCGCTATTTTTTTACCTTTAATTTTAGAAATAAAAAATGCCAGCGAATTGCTGGCATTTTTCTTAAGCTGGTTTATTTTTGTTGTGCTTTAGAGTCTAAGTTGGCATCTTTGATTTCAACATAGGCATTCGCACGCAGCTCACGCATCCAGCTATCTACTTCGGTGTCGAATTGACGCTCACCTAAGATTTGACGCGCCATACGTTCTTGTACTTCTTTGGTCATGTCTTGTTCACGTGTATCTGTGACTTGCAAGATATGCCAACCGAACTGGCTTTGGAATGGTTTGCTGATTTGTCCAACAGGTGTCTCTTTCATGACTTTTTCAAACTCAGGAACCATTACACCTGGGCTGACCCAACCTAAGCTACCGCCATCACGGGCAGAACCTGTATCATTGGAGTAGGTTGCAGCGAGTGTTGCAAAATCATCACCTGCTTTAGCGCGGTTGTATAAGCTATCGATCATTTGTTTTGCACGATCTAAGCTCACTACTTCAGAAGGTTGGATCAAGATATGGCGAGTCTGGTATTGAGGAACTAGTGCTTTTTGCTCATTTTGTTTACGTTCAAGCAATTTTAATACGTGGATACCATCACGAACATTGATGAGCTCAGTGGTTTGTCCTACTTGAAGTGGGGTAACACGCGCAGCGAGCTCAGTTGGAATTTCTGAGAGTGAGCGGAATCCCATATCTAGACCATCAACTTTTACAGCTGCAGTTGAGAGCTTGCTACTAATTCCTTTCGGATCATCACTTGTTGTGAGGGATTGTTTGACTTGTTGAGCAACTTGTTGCACTTCATTGGCATTGTCACCTGAAATGCGCATGTGAAGAACGTGCACTTGGGTACCAAGCGCAGCTTGACCTTCTGGTGATTTAAGGAAGTTGTCAACATCATGGTCACTGATTTTAATACGTGACATGACTTGTTGTTGGCGTAAACGACCAATGGCTAAATCTTCAGCGACACGGTTACGCAAATTTTCATATGTACCCGGTGCAATAGCATCTAACTTTTGCTGGAAAGCTTCAAGTGTATTGGCACCTGACTGGTTTGCTACTTTTAACACCGCAGCATTTAAACTCTTTTCGTCAGGTTTAATGCCATAACGCTTCACTTGCTCTAATTGAGCTTGGCGAATGATCAATTGATCAAGTACTTGCATTTGTAGATACTGTTGCGGTGGAACAGTCTTATTTTGTGCTTTTAACTGGTGTTCTGTCTCAGCAATCCCTTGTTCTAAATCACTTTTAAGAATGACACTATTATCTACAATAGCAACAACCTCATCCGTAGGTTGTGCAAAGCTTTGCATTGATGAAGAAATTAGGGCAGCGAGAACAGTCGCTTTAAAGATATGTTGAAAAGATTTTATCTTCATTAACGTTGTGTCCAAGATTGATTAATTTTGTTGAAACCTAAAACTCTATTTTCAAGGAGAGAAGCAAGCTTGTTGTTTAAAGCACCAAGACCTTTCAAGGTGAATTCAGCCATAACAGCATTCTTTTTACGAACGTCTGGAGAGTTTGGATCATCCAAATCGTTATAGTAAGAACGACCATACACTGAAACAGCCCAACAACATGACTCGTAATTTACACCAAGTAAATATTCACGCATCACATTATTGTCAATGTCGTATTGAGCATGACCCATAATACGCCAATTGTCTTTTACAGGTTGTATAAAGGATGCAACAACTTGGTCATAAGAATCTTGGCGATCTGGAATATCTTTGCGGTAAAAATAGCCTAAGTTATAAAGATTGCCTTTGTCACCTGTGTAGTAAGCTTGGAAATCTCGCTGTGCATTCTCACCATTTGACATCCAAGCAGAGTTAGATGTGATGGTGAAATTTTGATTAAGTTGACTTGATAAACTAACAATAGGTCCCGTACGTGTTTGAGTATCAAACTCATCGAGTTGTTCATTGAGACTAACACGACGGTCACTAAAGTAATAACTTTGACCAATGCTTGCTTTAATCCGTTCTAAGCCTTCAGTATCCAGCAAGCTATAGGTTACACCGAGCGACAAGAAGTTATTGTCATCTAGGCGGTCATGTCCATAGAAGCGATATGGGTTGAACAGTTGATCATAGTTGATCGATGCTGTAGTCGAGTCAAAGTTTGGATGATCGTCTTGGTTCTTATAAGGTGAGTAAGCATAAAAAGCACGAGGAGAAATACTCTGTAAGTATTTACCTTCTTTCTCAAATGTTAAGCCTGTAGCAAGCGTGAATTGAGGAACAACAACTGATTTTTCTAAATCATCAGAGGCAGAAAGTCCACGACCTTCTTTTGAGTCTTGATCGTAGAAGGTATTAATACTGCGTACAGAGACTTCTGGAACGACATAAAACCAAGAAGGGGTTAAATAGTTATAGCGAACTGCAAACTGGTTATAGATACGCGTACCACTCGACTCTAGCGCAGAACCATCATTCACAGACTTTTTGAAATAAGCGGTATCGTTATTAAACTCGTATTGTAGACCTTGTGGATCACCAGTCACGTAGTTTAATAAGAATTGTGGAAGTCGAGCGTAAGGCTTATCAACATCTTTAATAGTCTTGTCCAAAGTTTGGAAATCTTCAACCTTTAACTGAGCCCTAAGTCCCGGAATTCCATTTTGATAATTCAATTCCCAAGCACGGCGTAAATTTAGATCGGTTCGTGTGTTTGGATTATTGTTGAAATCCGCGAAGTAATCTTTATCTGATGCGTAATTGTATTCTAAATTGGTCGACCATTGATTATCGATCTTCCAATTGTGAACAAAGTGAAGATCATCACGTGCTTCATCACCATATTGATTGTCTTTGGCGATATAACCACCCCAAATACGACCTGAACCAAAGTTTTCAGTCATATAGCGGAAGTCAGCATCTAATTTCGGGCCACGTTTGCTCATGTAGCTTGGCGTGAGTGTGAGATCGTAGTTTGGCGCAAGATTGAGATAGACGGGGGTGATTAACTGGGCACCACCATCATTGCTATAGCCAAAATTTGGACTCAATAAACCGGTTGTGCGTCGATCATCAATCGGAAAGTTGAAGTAAGGAACTGCAAGTACAGGTACATCTTTGACATAGAGCTTGGTACCACGGGTTACCCCACGCCCTGTATCTTGGTTCAACTCAATTTCTTTGGCCTGAATTTTCCATGCAGGCTTTTGCTCAGGAGGACAGGCGGTATAACTTGCATCCTTTAATACCACTAAATTCTGACTGGCGCGTTTAATCTGGTTGGCATGGCCATGTGCGTGTTGTTGCTCTGAGATATAGAAACTATTATTTAAATCGCCAGTTTGGGTCTTTAAATTATAATTAATCGCATCACTTTGGGTGAGTAAACCTGATTGAGCCAGTTGGACGCGGCCTTCGGCATTAGCATGTGTTTGGGTTGAGTCAATAGTGACTTGATCAGCACGAATGGTTCGGCCTTCCTGATCAATCACTACATTACCTTCTAGTACAGAATCACCAGTCGGGTTGTAATGCCCATAATCTGCTGTAATCACTGAGGTTGTTGTGTTGGCATTACCAGGTTTTGTTTCAGGATTGATTGGAGTTACCCAAGTCCCTTGGCAAAAAGAAGAGCTCAGATAGCGATTATCACGTAGCTGTGCTTCAGGTGCAGACTTGTCTACATAATATTGCTGGAAAAAACTTTCCCCAGGATAACTTTCTTGATTTTGCTGTTCTTGATTCTGTCGAATGGCAGCTTTGAGCTGTTTATTGTCAAGCGTAGAGACAGCATCAGCTGGTGCCGCGAAACCTGATTGGATCGAGCCGCCACACAAGAGTGTCAAAATAGCTGTTGCTAAAGGATTAAATTTAAACTGATGTTTCATTGTCTCATTAACCAGTACGCTAATTCACAATTAATTATTGTCGCATCATAGAGAAAAAGTTGATAAGTGGCTACACTTAAGCTTTCAAAATCTCAGCTAGTTTTAGATTTTATTGCAAATGAATACACAACGTGAACAATTGATACAAACTTGGCTTCAAGCCACTCTACAATCTGATCAATTTGAGATCAGCTTTTTGGCAGGAGATGCAAGCTTTCGCCGTTATGCGCGAATTAAGTTACAAAACAAAACATACATGCTCATGGATGCGCCGCCTGAAAAAGAAGATTGTGCACCATTTGTTAGTATTGATGAGTTTTTTGACAAAAATGGTGTGCGTGTTCCGCATATTGTTGCTAAAGACCTAGCTTTGGGGCTGTTGCTACTGGAGGATTTTGGGGATGTAGTGCTATCAACATTACTCAATGATCAAACAGTCGACCAATATTATGCTCAAAGTTTTAAGCAGTTGATTGAATTGCAACAGATCGATGTGCATGGCCAATTACCAGCTTATTCTTATGAAAAGTTAATGACTGAAATGCGTTTGCTTACGGACTGGATGTTGCCTTCATTAAACATTCAACCAACAGAGCAGCAGTTGGAAACAATCGAACATGCATTCGACTTTCTTGCGATTGAAGCGACTCAACAGCCACAAGTGATTGTACATCGTGATTTTCACAGTCGTAATTTGATGAAAATCGAGAATGAGCAAGAATTAGGAGTGATTGATTTTCAGGATGCAGTGATTGGTGCAGATACTTATGACCTCATCTCGATTACGCGTGATGCTTATGTGCAGTGGAATGCTGAGCGCGTTTACGAATGGTTTGAAGTGTTCTATAACTTATTGCCGGCAGCAGCAAAAGAAAACCGTAGTTTTGAGCAGTTCAAGCGAGATGCAGATCTGATGGCGATCCAACGCCACCTGAAAATCTTGGGTATCTTTGTGCGTCTATTTGAACGTGATGGCAAATCAGGTTATTTAAAAGATTTACCGCGCGTGATGTGGTATTTGCTTGAAGAAAGTCAAGGTTATGATGAACTGAATGACTTTATGCAGTTTATGCGTGATGTGGTCATGCCGAAGTTTATTGTGAAATATGGTGATTATGAGGTTGCAGCATAATGAAAGCCATGATTCTTGCTGCAGGTCTAGGCAATCGCATGCGACCTTTGACCTTGCATACCCCTAAACCTTTACTTGAGGTTGGCGGGAAACCACTCATTGTTTGGCATATTGAAAAGCTGAAAGCAGTGGGGGTGACCGAGATCGTGATTAATACGGCTTGGTTGGGAGATAAGCTTGTTGCTGCTTTGGGTGATGGTTCACAATTTGGTGTGACCATCTTGTGGTCACATGAAGGTGAAGGCTTGGAAACGGCCGGTGGCATTATTAATGCTTTACCTTTGTTGGGTGATCAACCTTTTATCTTAGTGAATGGTGATGTTTGGACTACAATGGACTTTTCATCACTCTTAAATGTTCAGTTGGAAGATAAACAAGCTCATTTGGTGTTGGTAGAGAATCCACCTCAGCACTTAAAAGGTGACTTTATTCTCGCGAATGATTTGGCTTACACTTTTGAGCAAGAGCAATTGGGTGAGGCTTTAACTTATAGTGGTGTTGCGGTATTGGCACCACAGATGTTTGCTGGTTTAGAAAATGGCAAGCGACCTTTAGCGCCATTGCTGAAACAGGCAATGCAACAGCAGCAGGTTTCAGCTGAAAAAATGCAGGCAATTTGGGTGGATGTAGGCACGCCTGAGCGTTTGCAACAGCTGGATCAGCAAATTAAGCAGGGTGCCTTTGCATAATAAAAAATGCTTTGTCTATCTGTGATTTGCATAAGAACAGACAAAAACTTAGCGGATTGTGCAGTTTATCATGCTTGTAAATGTTTAACTGCATAATCGTTCAACAAGTCCTACTGTGCCTTGTATCAGAAATCGGTATACTGCACAGCAAATTTATCGAGATGTTGCACTGTTATGCATCCTTTTTTTCAAGAATTAAAGCAAGGTAGTCAAGCGCTAGGTCTGAACCTGAGTGAGGACGCCCTAACACTCTTATTGAAATATCAAGATGCTCTCGTGCTATGGAATAAGGCCTACAACTTGACGGCAATTCGTGAGCCGAAAGAAATGTTGGTTAAACATTTATTAGATAGTTTAAGTATCTTAAATGATTTGCCCGAAGGCCGTTTGTTAGATGTGGGTACGGGCGGTGGTATGCCGGGCATGATCATTGCATTATGCCAACCAGAACGTTCTTGTGTACTATTAGATTCGAATGGGAAAAAGATTCGTTTCTTGAAGCAATTTATTGCAGACTTAAAACTGAAAAATGTAATTGCAGTTCAAACACGTGTTGAAAATGAAGACAGCATTGGAGAGCTTGGTCAGTTTGATGTCATTACCAGTCGAGCATTTGCTTCTTTGACCGATTTTGTAGATGCAGCACAACCTTATATGCATGAACAAAGTATCATTGCTGCAATGAAAGGCTTAGTCCCAGAGGATGAAGTTGAGCAGATGAAAGATCAGTATTCATGTAAGATTATTGAACTGCGTGTGCCAAGATTGGATGAACAGCGTCATTTACTTTTACTTCAACGTATTCAATAAAAAATATTAAGGGTAGTCATGGCTCAAATTATTGCGATTGCAAACCAAAAAGGTGGTGTGGGAAAAACCACGACAGCAGTCAATCTTGCTGCCTCTTTGGCGATCTTGAAGAAACGTGTCTTGTTGGTCGATATGGACTCACAAGGGAATGCCACCATGGGGTCTGGTATTCAAAAGAATGATTTACTTTATTCAGTCACAGATGTGTTATTGGGTGAAGTGCCGATTGAAACGGCGATTCAAAAAGCTGAAGTAGGTTATAAGGTTTTAGGTGCAAACCGTGAACTTGCGGGTGTAGAACTTGCGATTGCTGAACAGGACGGGCGAGAGTTCATTCTTAAAAATGCACTGCAAGAAGTCGATTCTGCATTTGATTATATTATTGTCGATTGCGCGCCAAGCTTAAGCCTGATCACTGTGAATGCTTTGGCTGCCGTCAATGGTGTGATTATTCCAATGCAATGTGAATACTATGCTTTAGAAGGTCTGGCTGATCTTACACAAACCATTGACCGTATACAAAAAGCCCTTAATCCAAACTTGGAAATCGTTGGGGTATTACGTACCATGTATGATGCTCGTAATGCATTGACCCGTGATGTGTCAGCAGAGTTAGAGCAATATTTTGGTAAAAAACTATATGAAACGGTCATTCCACGAAATATTCGTTTGGCTGAAGCACCAGCGCATGGTTTGCCTGTGATTTATTTTGAGAAAAGTTCGAAGGGCGCTGTTTCATATTTGAATCTCGCTGCAGAAATGTTGAAGAAAAGTAAAGTGAAAAAAGGAAGTGCTGTATGAGCATCAAAAAACGCGGATTGGCTAAAGGTCGTGGTTTAGATGCGCTATTAGGTTCAATTCAAAAAGAGAAATTGCAACTTGAAGCACAAGCCTTGGATCATGGTCAACTCAAGCAAATTGATGTCAATTTATTGAAACGTGGTGAATACCAACCACGTCGCTTTATCCAAGAACAAGATTTACAAGAGCTGGCAGCATCAATTGAAAAACATGGTGTGATGCAGCCGATTGTGATTCGTCCTGTAGAGGATGAACAGCATCCTTATGAAATTATTGCAGGTGAGCGTCGTTGGCGTGCAGCTCAATTGGCAGGCTTGGCTGAAATTCCTGCGATTGTGCGTGACTTGAATGATCAAGTTGCAATTGCTTTGGCTTTAATTGAAAACATTCAACGTCAAGATTTAAACCCGATTGATCAGGCGGTTGCTTTACAACGGTTCCATGATGAGTTTGGTTTAAGTCATCAAGAAATTGCGGATACGGTCGGTAAGGCACGTACTACAGTGAGTAACTTGTTACGTTTGCTTAGCTTGGCCGATCCGATTAAAGACTTTATGCAGCAAGGTCAGATCGATATGGGGCATGCCCGTGCGATTTTGACGTTGAAGGCAAAAGATCAAATTGCGGTTGCACAAATCGTGATTGAAAAAGGTTTGTCTGTACGCCAGACTGAACAGTTAGTTCGTGAGTGGAGTGAACCAAAGCCTGAAAAGGAAAAGGCTCAGATTTCTCCAGATATTGAACAATTGACTCAAAAACTATCTGAACGTTTTGGGGCAAATGTGAAAATTGACCATAATCAAAAAGGTAAAGGGAAAATGGTCATTCATTACCACTCATTGGATGAGTTGGATGGAATCCTCAATATTTGTTTGCCTAACTAATATTAAGGATGAATTTGTTCATCGCTTTTGCAAATCTGTATGAGCGATCAATGAATCCTAATCCATCCTTTTATAGTTTAAATATTATTGGGGAATAATATGTGGGAACTTGTGAAAGCGGGTGGTTGGTTAATGCTGCCCCTCATTCTCTCATCAATTTTTACGGTTGCGATTACACTAGAACGATATATTCGTTTAAAACGGTCACAAGTTTTACCGCAAGCTTTGCTTGTTAATGGTTCAGATGTTGAGTCGGTCATTACGCAGTTACAACAAGATGAAGCATCAAAAAGTCCTTTGGGTCGTATTCTAAAAGCGGGTTACCTGCATCAAGACCAAGGTGAACAATTTGCACGTGCTCAAATGGAAGCCGCCGCTTCACAAGAAATTAGTCATCTTGAAAAAAATATCAACTTCTTAGGCACTTTGAGTGCAATTGCACCTTTATTGGGGTTACTTGGAACGGTACTCGGGATTATTGAATCATTTTTAGTGATAGATGTAGGTTCAGCTGGTAATGCCAGTATGATGATGCCGGGTATTTCTAAAGCATTAATTACCACGGCTGTCGGGATGTTGATTGCGATTCCGGCAATGATTGCCTATCGTTATTTCCAACGTGTAGTACATGAATATATTGCTGAATTAGAGCAGCAGTCGACCTTGTTTCATGCTGCGCTGTTTTATAAAAAAGCAGCACATGTACCAGAACACCGTCGTGCCAGTTAAGCTGAGGTGCTGCGATGAAGTTTAAACGCTCTCAAGTTGAAGATATTCATATCAATTTGACACCAATGATTGACTGCATGTTATTTATTTTGGTGTTTTTATTATTATCAACGACTTTTAGTCAACAAAGTCGTATCAACCTGACATTGCCTGATGCACAGGGTGTTCCACCTAAACAATACGATCATAAAATTGAAATCATGGTAGACTCCACAGGGCATTACTCAGTGAATGGTCAGGCTTTGTCGAGTAAAGATATCGCTGATTTAAGCACAGCGATTAAGCAAGTTGCACAAGATCGTCGTGATTTTATGTTTATTATTGCTGCGGATGCCAAAGCTACGCATCAAGATGTGATTCGTGTGATGGATGTGGCAGGCCAACTCGGTTTTGTTAACGTCAATATCAGCACTAAAGTTCCAACGAGAGGTTTTACTGAGTGAATCAGGATTTTAAGGTTTATGTCCGTTTAATATCGTATTTAAAATCTTATTGGGGCGTTGCCTTACTCGTCTTGCTTGGTTTTGGAATCAACGCTGCGACGGAGGTTTCTGTTGCAAAGTTGCTGAAATACATTATTGATGCCATTCAAGAAGGTAGTCGTACAAACTTGGACTGGTTTCCAGCACTGATTGTCTTGTTGATGTTCTTCCGCGGTGTCGGCCTATTTCTTGGTGGTTATTTTTCTGCGGTTATTTCACGTAGTTTGGTGTTTAGTATCCGTCAGGAAGTCTATGCAAAATTGTTAAGACTCCCAGCCCAATACTATCTTGATAACAGTGCGGGTCATATCAGTGCCAAGTTAATGTATAACGTGGAGCAGTTAACAGCTGCTTCTTCTGAGTCTTTGCAGACACTGATCAAAGATGGTTTGATTGTTATTGGCCTATTAAGTTATCTGCTTTACACCAACTGGCGTTTAACGCTATGTATCGTGGTTTTCATGCCATTTATTGGGATATTGGTCAGAATTGCATCGAAGAAAATGCGAAAACTGTCGATCCAAGTACAAAATACCATGGGTGATGTGAACCATGTGGTTCAAGAAACTATTACCGCTAACTCAGTTGTGAAGAGCTTTACGGGTGAGACGTTTGAGCAGAAGCGTTTTTATAAGTCTTCAGAAGAAAACTTACGCCGTGGTTTGAAAATGGTGGTGGTGCAAAATATTAATAGCCCAATCATTCAGCTGTTATTATCAATGGCGATGGCAATCATTCTTTGGTTGGCGTTGCGTCCACAAGTATTTGGAGATACTTCAGCGGGTGAGTTTATTTCATTCATTACTGCAGCGGGCTTGATTTCTAAGCCTGTGAAAAATCTGACGGATATCAATGAAAAGCTTCAACGTGGTCTGGCGGCAGCACATTCGGTCTTTGAATTATTGGATATGCCTGAAGAAGTCAATGATGGTCAGCTTAAGCCTGTATTGAAAGGAAATATTCAATTTGATCATGCCAACCTGCGTTATGATGATGGCACCCATGCGATTAAAGACTTCTCTTTGGATATTAAGGCGGGTCAAACAGTTGCCCTGGTCGGACGTTCGGGTGCAGGGAAAACCTCATTGGTCAACATGCTGCCACGCTTTCAAGAGTTAAGCGACGGGCAAATTTATTTTGATGGTATTCCTGTTCAAGAGATTGAGTTGGCTTATTTGCGTTCACAAATTGCAACCGTGAATCAGCAAGTGGTGTTATTTAACCGTTCAGTACGTGATAACATTGCTTATGGTCAGTTACAAGATTCAAGTGATGAGCAAGTGATTGCCGCTGCCAAAGCTGCTTATGCACATGACTTTATTATGAACTTGCCGCAAGGCTATGACACGATTCTAGGTGCCCAAGGCTTAAATCTATCAGGTGGCCAGCGACAACGTATTGCGATTGCAAGAGCAATTTTAAAAGACTCTCCGATCTTGATTTTAGACGAAGCAACCAGTGCTTTAGATAACGAATCTGAATACTTTATCCAACAAGCATTTGATGAAGCCATGCAAGGCCGTACCACTATTGTGATTGCGCACCGCTTATCTACAGTTGAAAATGCGGATGTCATTGTGGTGATGGATAAAGGTCAGATTATTGAACAAGGTACCCATGCTGAGCTACTGGCAAAACATGGCATGTACTATCAGCTACACCAACGCAATTTTGAGGAAAACTAAGTATGTCGATGGCGCAACGAATACAGGATGCTTGGAATGAACAAGCTTCGTGGTTGGTGGTGTTGCGCCCACTGTCTTGGTTATACCGATTTGGTTTTTGTGCCAATCAAGCCTTGTATAAACACGGAATTAAACCTGTTTATACAGCACCCGTACCTGTCATGGTGATTGGTAATATTACGGTTGGCGGCAGTGGTAAAACGCCATTGTTGATCCAACTGGTCAAATACTTACAGCATCAGCAGATCCGTGTGGGGGTCATTAGTCGGGGTTATGGTGGCGAAGGTCCATTCCCACTTTTGGTAACTCAACACTCTGAGCCAAATACTGTTGGTGATGAGCCATGTCTCATTGTTCAATCGACTCATGTCCCAATGGCGGTTGGGCCGAACCGACAAGCTTCGATCGAGTTGTTGCTCGAAAATCAGAAACTTGATCTCATTATTAGCGACGATGGCTTGCAACATTGGGCTTTGGCACGTCAGCTTGAATGGATTGTATTAGATCAAAATCGTGGTTTGGGCAATGAAAAATTATTACCTGAAGGTTATTTGCGAGAGCCGAAATCACGCCTAAATGATAGTACAGTAATTGAACATAGCAAAACTGCACAAGCACAAAGAAGCATGCATTTGTCGGTTGGACAGCCTTATCTTTTAAATGGCAATCTTGAAGCAAACTGGTTTGATGCTAATCAGTACTTTAATGCGGTTGTTGGTATTGGCTTTCCACAACGTTTTTATCACACCTTAAATACGATAGGTGTGCAGCAATATCAGGCACATGAGTTTCCAGATCACCATGATTATGAAATTGATGATTTGGTATTTGAAAATCATGATGCGATTATTACCACTGAAAAAGATGCCGTAAAGTTTAAAACTTTATTAAAGCAACATCCTGAATTTAACACGCCGATTTGGGTGGTTCCTGTTGAGGCTGTTTTATCATCCGATTGTTATGACTTGCTGAAACAGCAGTTACAACACGTTGGTATTCAATTTTCTTAGAGAGCGACCATGAAACATATTGTCATTCCAGCTCGTTTTGCTAGTTCTCGTTTACCAGCAAAACCTTTATTACTCATTCATGGCCGTCCAATGATTTTGCGTGTGGTCGACCAAGCCAAAAAAGTTGCTGGTTTTGATGATCTGTGTGTGGCTACAGATGACGAGCGCATCGCAGAGGTATGTCGAGCGGAAGGGATTGATGTGGTGATGACCCGTGCAGAACATCCTTCAGGCACTGACCGTTTAAGCGAAGTTGCACGTCTGAAAGGATGGTCACAAGATGATATTATTGTCAATGTACAAGGCGATGAGCCATTGTTGCCTGCACAATTGGTTCAGCAGGTGAGTCAGCTTTTAGTTGAAAATCCGCAATGTTCAATGTCTACGCTGTGTGAACCAATCCATCAGTTAGAAGAGTTTCAGCGAGATAGTATTGTTAAAGTAGTGATGAGTAAGCGTAATGAGGCGCTGTACTTTAGCCGAGCAACCATTCCGTATGACCGTGATGCTGCGAAACAGGCTGAACCAACATTCCATGACCAAGCTTTTCGTCATTTAGGTCTATATGCTTATCGGGTGAAATTGCTGCAAGACTATGTTACTTGGGAACAAGGTCATCTGGAAAAGTTGGAAAGTTTAGAGCAACTCCGTGTACTCGAAAACGGTCACCGTATTGCTATTGCGGTGGCAGAAGCCAATTTACCGCCAGGGGTTGATACTCAGGCTGATTTAGATCGCTTAAATACTCTGCCTTTGAGTGCATTTGAATAATTATGGTCGATACTCAATCTACAGTGATTTATCCTTGGCATGCTCAGACATGGGAATTATTAACAACTCGCTTTCCTGAACTTGGGCATGGTCTTTTATTTTACGGAAAGAAAGGTTGCGCCAAGAAAGAGTTTGCAGAACGATTTGTGGCTTGGGTGCTGTGTTTAAATAAACAGGCACAACAGGCCTGTGGTGAGTGTAGCAGTTGTCAATGGTTGAAGTCTGATACGCACCCAAACTATGTACATATCACCACGGATGAAGACAATAAGAAGCAAAATGCAAAGATTAAAATTGAAAAAATTCGGGATCTTCTTCCGTTTGTTCAACAAACAGGAGAAGGTTGGCGGGTGGTGGTTATTGAGCCTGCGGAAGCATTGAATACCGCCTCAGCCAATGCGCTGCTGAAGACCTTGGAAGAGCCTGGTGAGAAGGTTGTGTTGATCTTATTGGCTGACCATTACTTAAAGCTTCCTGCGACTATTCGAAGCCGTTTACAGCACTTCGCTTTAGATCGCTTGACGATTCAGGATGCAAAAACATTTGTACAGCAACAAATTCCAGAAATCTCAAATGAACAAATATCATTATTGCTGAGTCTAGCCAATGATATGCCATTGACGGCCATTGAGATTGAAAAGAGTGAGTGGTTGCAGAAACGTGCATTATTCTTGAATGATTGGTTTAAATTGGTTGCTGAAAAGAATATGCCTTTAAACTATTCAAATAAATGGTCTAAAGAATTAAATTTTTCTGAATTCATTACCATGTTTGAATATCTTTTAGGGGATTTGGTCAGTTTGAAGTTGCATCAATCCTTAAAAAATGATGATCTGGACTTTAAACCACTTGCCGAGTTCTACAGTTTAGAAGCACTTTTTACGATTTATTCTGACTTACAGCAGAAAAAGTTAATGATTGAGCAAAATGTGCAAACCCAATTAGTATTGGATGAGTTATTTATTCAATTAATGAATGTTGCTTAAGTAGATTTTAAAAATATTTTAATTAAATTTATAGGCTTAACCTTCTGAACTAATCAGGAGGGTAAGTTTTTATCATGCTTATGTAAAGTTTGTATATAAATTGTTCGGTGCTCTTTAAACCTTATTAAAAGTAGATAAAATGTGAGTTACTTCACAATAATATTAAAAAATAAGGATTATAGAGATGAAAATAACATTTATCGCGATTGTTTTATCATTTGCACTCATACCTAGTATTGCAATGGCTGAACCGAAATTTGTATCCAATATTAATGGCTCCTCGTTTGCGATTAATGCTTCAAATTCAGGTTCTCAAGCATACGAATGTGTGTATAGCTATTCTTTCAATCATGCTCAAGGCTCGATAGCGAGTCAGTTCAGTGGTAAGTTTTATATTGAAGCTGGGGTGAGTAATATTTCCGTGATTTCAAGAAATACAGATCGAATGATTAGCACATTGGATTTTGATTATAAATGTACTGAAAAATAGTCATGCATGAATTGAATGCCGACTAAAAAACCGCTTAGAAGAGCGGTTTTTTTATGGAAAAAATTTCCCTTACAGAGAATGTTAAAAATTCACATATATAAATAAATATGTTATTTTTTCACATGGCGTTTTGCTAGGTATGCTAGGGAATTTAGATATGCACATAAAAACATTTTTGGTCGCTTTAAGCTTTTTATCATTGAGTGCTTGTCAGACATTGGATTCAGCAATGTCTGCAACGGATGGAATTTTAAATAAAACTGGAGACATTTTGAGTGGAGACTTTCGCGGCTTAGGGCCTGCAAAGAAAGCAACACTTTCTGAAATCTGGAGAGATTGGCAACAAAACGAAATTACGGCAAAACGGAAATGGGATGCTCAGCGTCTTGAAGTACCGGGAATCATTACTCGCATTACTAAAACAGGTGAAGTGATTTCTCAAAACCAAATCGCAATTATTTTTAAAGATCCGACTAATAGCAAGTGTAAAGGGCAAGGCCTGACTCGCGATGATTTAAAAGTAAATACAGACAAAATTAGCAATCTAAAAGTTGGCGATCGAATTACCGTGACGGGTGTGCTTGGTACCACCGAATCGAAATGGGCGACACAAGGTGAATGTTGGTTCTCATTTGATAAAGCCGAGATCGTAAAAGCCACAAAGTAATATTTTGATCGAGATAGTAAGGCTTGCTTACTATCTTTATCGATCTGAAGTATTTATGGGTTTAACGTGTTGTTATCATCTTCACTTTTTGCAGAAATGGGCGTGTGATAAACCAGTTTTAATTGGTTGTTGTTGAGGAGGTAGAATTTTTTAGCATAGATATCTTTTCCATTCATTTGAACGGAACCATGTGTGACCAATAATAAGCTATTGGGTTGGATATCAATTAATTTTTCTCCAGTTTCACCACCGAATACTTCGAGAATTTTTCCTGTTCTCTTGCTAATTAAGGTCAGGCTGAAACACATTGCACCACAACCCCAACCAACTGCGACATATTCTCCAGCATAGTCAGGTTTTTGTTTTAGTCCTTCTGATAACCGTGTTCTAAACAAACGAGCATCAGCATCACTCATGTCTAATTTTGCAGTGGGCCCTTTATAGATTTGCACTGGATAGTCAGTGAATTTGGGTTGTTTGTCCAAAGTCTTTGCAAAGGGCACAGATGGGTTTAGTAAGTAAACACTACATAAGATGATTAGGCTTATTCTTTTCACTCTAAACTCCTTTTGATCTGCCTTTTTATGTTTTAATCGAGTAGGTTCAGTCAGCTTTGATGAATTGTCATCACGGTTTAAACAATTCTTTCTAGAATTTATGGCTTGTTTAAATAAAGCGTAGGTTGATTGTTTTGCTCGGGTTTTATTTAAACATTATTTGTTGTTTGTTCGATTGTTTTCTATAATCAAGCCATAAATCGAGTATAGATTTTTTATTAGACGGTCACCAATGAGAATTTTCTAAAATTATGTATGGTTAGTAATATTTTTAGATTTATCAATGGTATAAAATTATTAATATGTGAGTGAATTCAGTTTTTGACAGGGGAATGTTATGCAACCACAAATGATGGGCGGAATTATACAGGTCAATATTCCAGATAAAACCACATTGCAATCCAGCTATATGCCTTTTGTTGTGGGTGGTGGTTTGTTCGTACCGACGAAACAAGCCGTTAAAATGGGACAAGAGGTGTTTGTATTGGCAACCTTGCCCGAGCAATCACAAAAGATTCCTTTGACCGGAAAAGTGATCTGGATTTCGCATAAACAGACGCACTTTAAACCACAAGGCTTTGCAATCCAGCTTGTGGGTGAAAAAGGTGTGTATTATAAAAACGAAGCTGAAAAATTATTGGCGGGTATAAAAGGCTTGGATCGTCCAAGCTATACGATGTAGTTGTAAAGAAAATAGGAAGAAAGAGTGTTTGTTGATACGCATTGCCATCTAACCATGTTAGATCTAAGTCCTTATCAAGGGGATTTAGATCAAGCACTTGAACAAGCGCGACTTGCAGGTGTGTCCAAGTTCATGGGGATTTCAGTTGATCTTGATGATCATGTTAAATTAGCTGAAATTGCTGCTCGACATGAGGATGTCGGTTATTCAGTCGGTGTGCATCCTTGTGAGGATGAGCATATCATGGCGCGTGCAACAACGGATTATCTCGTCAACCTTGCTCAGTCAGACAAAGTGTGGGCCCTAGGAGAAACGGGTTTAGATTATTACCACAGCACCGATTTTGTTGCTGAGCAAAAACGTTGTTTTGCACGTCATATTGAAGCATCAAAAATTGTTAAAAAGCCAGTGGTGGTACATACCCGAGCAGCGAAGCACGACACTGTAGATATTATTCGGGCAGAACAATCTACACACGGCATTCTGCATTGCTTTACCGAGGACTGGGAAACGGCAAAAGCGGTTCTGGATTGTGGGTATTACATTTCCTTTTCTGGTATCGTCTCTTTCAAAAATGCACAAGACTTACGTGATGTTGCGAAGCAGGTACCCCTTGATCGTTTGTTGATTGAAACGGATAGCCCTTATTTAGCACCTGTGCCATATCGAGGTAAAACCAATGAACCAAAATACGTTCCTTTTGTAGCAAAAGCATTAAGTGATGTATATGATAAATCGGTTGAAGAGATTGGCATGATTACAACACAAAATTTTGAGAATCTCTTAAATTTGAAGTAAACGGTTTTTGATGTACTAGGAAAGAGAGTTATTACGTGAAAATGGATCGTCAGGCTCAGTTTAGAGCACGAGAAGTATTAATTTTTCAAATCGCGGAGCAACTCCTATTAGAAAATGGCGAAGCTGGTATGACGCTGGATGCCTTGGCAGCCGAGCTAGATCTTGCCAAAGGTACGCTATATAAGCATTTTCAAAGTAAAGATGAATTGTATATGCTGCTCATTATCCGTAATGAGCGTATGTTATTGGAAATGATTCAGGATACGGAAAAGGCTTTTCCTGAACATTTAGCATTCTTTATGCTGCATCATTTACATCACCCCGAACGCACTGCGTTATTTCATCAAATTGAAGAACGTCTTTCGACAACGGGTCAGGGCATTCAATTGCTTTTTAGTGAGTTGTATAAAGTACGCCGACAGCGCTTACGTATCATCATTCGGATGACCGAGAGTTATTTATTAGGGATCAATAGCACCATGACTACTCGTGATTATCTCGCCTCAATCTGGTCGTTGACCTATGGTGCTGCGGTTATTTTGAACTCAAGCTTCTATCAGCGCTATTTAGGTTCTCGGGATACTTTACGTGTCGCCTATATTGAGCAGGCTTTGGCCTTACCTAAGTTACTCGAATCGGCAATGCCATAGTTGAAAAGATAATGAAATCACCACCGCATTCGCAAAGAGCTTTTACCCTGATTGAAGTCATGGTGGTGATTGTTATTATGACCATCATGGCGTCTTTGGTAGTGTTAAATATTGGTGGAGTTGATCAACGCCGAGCAATGCAAGCTAGAGAAATGTTTATTCTTGATCTGAAAAAAATAAATAAAGAAGCAACAGATCAGGCCAAAGTTTTTGCTCTAAATACCCAGAATGCCACCGATGTTGCACCATTTAGCTATAACTTGTTTGAATACCATGATCAAAGCCGTGAACAGATCCAACAGGCAGACCGTACTTGGCAATTGTACAAAGAATTTAAAACGCGCCAATTACCTGATCGTGTGTCTTTTAGTATCCAAAGTCTAGATACCGCGACTTATAACAAAGCAAAAAACGAAGACTTGCTGGGCGGTAAAGCCCCACAACTGATTTGGTTTGGCAATGGTGAAGTGAAACCAGTTCGGATTCAGTTCTATTATGAGCAACAACCGATTGGTCATGAGTTAGAGCTAGATCATTTGGGTAAAATAGATGAAAATTAAATATTCAGATGAAAGCGCTCCATCGTGTGCTTGGGTGAATAATTCTAATAATCGAAGCATCGCTTCTCGCCTTGCGACACGATCGAGCCTTGCTCGATTTAATCGTGTCTCAGGATTTACCCTGCTCGAAGTGATGGTGGCCTTGGCGATCTTTGCCGTTGCAGCCATTGCCCTAACTAAAGTTGCGATGCAGTACACGCAGTCAACTTCAAATGCGATTTTAAGAACTAAAGCACAATTTGTCGCAATGAATGAAGTGGCGATGATGGAGATCAATCAGGAATGGCTGGATGGAACACAATCCAAGCAAATCACTTCCCAAGGTGAAACCTGGCAAATTGATAAAAAAGCACAATCGACCATTAGCCCAAAAATCCAACGAATCGAGTTGCAAGTCAGCTTATTTAATAATGAACAAGGTAAGGTCGAAGCGGGTGTTTCCAATCTTGTGTTCTTTAATTATCCTGCAAAGGCGAGAACACAATGAAATATCATGCGAATCATCGCTCTTCACCTCAGTCTGGTTTTACTTTGGTGGAATTGTTGGTTGCCATTGCAATTTTTGCGGTACTTTCGATGTTGGGATGGAAGGTTTTTGATTATCTATTAAAAGTAAAAGATCGAAATGCAGAACATGAAATGCATTTATTCGCCTTGCAAGATGCCTATCAACAGGTTTTAAGAGATAGCTTACAGATTATCCCCTTGACGGCAAATGATGGGCGGCAGTTGCAAGCGGCCTTTGCATTGAATGATCAACATTTTGCATTTAGCAAAGCTGGGGTTTCAGATCCATTGAAACAGGGACTCTCACCCTATGAGCGCATTGAATACCGCTATGATTCAGCACAAAAGAAAGTGTATCGCTTAAAGTATTCAAATTTGAATATTCCGAATCGCGTACAGCCGATTTCAAGTACGCTGCTGGATAATGTAGACCAATTTAAAGTGATGGCTCTGAATCCCCAGGAACTGACGCAATGGCCTGAAAATATCAGTGATCCGAACAATATCGCTGAGCTAAAAAAATTACCTTTAGGGTTAAAAATACAATTAACTGTTGCCGGCACAGATTATGAATGGGTTTATAGTCTGCTGAATACACAGATATATTTGCAGTCAATAGGAAATTCGGGTGGTACGGGTGAGGGTACAAATTCACCTAATAATAGAGATGGATCAAATTCATCTAATCCTACTCAGCTTCCAACACAATGAGCAAGAGGCATATCCGGTGATTAGAAAAGCTCGAAGTTATGGAGTTGCTCAGAGTGGCATTGCATTACTCACGATATTGGTTATGGTTGCCTTGGCAACGATTTTGGCAGCGACGATTGCCAAACGGCAAACCAATACCTCCGAAAATACAGGCTATTTGATGCGTCAAAATCAATCGCTGCTCTATGCGAAAAGTGCGGAAGCATTTTTCTCTGAATTATTGATCCAAGACAGCGACAATGGAGGGACGATTGACCATTTACAGGAAAACTGGGCCAAGCCGATGCCGCCGTTTCCTGTGGAAGATGGTTTGGTATCAGGACGTTTAATTGATGAGTCGGGAAAATTTAACCTCAATAATTTAGTCAAAGCAGATGGAAATCAAGTTGATGATTCGGCACGGCGCTGGTTTGAAAAATTGTTACAGCGGGTTGGTTTGCCTGCTGAGTTGAGTCAGGCAGTCATTGACTGGCAAGATAGCAATGAAGAGGTAACTGGCGCGATGGGCGCTGAGAGTAGTTATTACCAAGGTTTAGATCCTGCGTATTTAGTACCCAATACAAAATTCCATAGCGTTGAGGAACTTAAGTTGGTGAGGGGCTTTGAAGGTAAAAACTATGACTTGATTAAACCCTATGTCACGGCTTTACCTGAACAAACCAAAGTAAATATCAATACCGCCCCCGCATTATTGCTTGCCAGTATCGATCCGAAAGTGGATGTTAAAACAGTAGAGCAAGAACTAAAGCGTAAGCAAACAGAGCTCACTTATTTCAATAATGCAGAAGATTTATGGAAGTTAAGTGTTTTTTCTGGAATAGAACAACAAAATAAAACTGATGCGGCAGCTTTACTAGATAGCAAGTCTAATTATTTTACCGCACAAATTGAGGTTGTTTTAAGCGAACGCAAGCGTCAATTTAGCAGTTCTTTAGTGAGAAAAGATAAGCAAGTCTCTGTTTATTCAAGAAGTCTTGTACCATTTGAGTGATTTTAAGGATTGATTTATCAAATGGTGACAAGATTTAAAATCAATCCCAATGCACGTTTTTTTGCTTTATAATAAAATTCGTTTGCAGATAAAAGATTAGCTTGGTGCATGTTAATTCGTAAATTATTTAAGTTTGAAAATGCTCATATTGTACGTAACTGTACATCGGACCGCTGTAAGCGTTCGATTCATGGGCATAGCTATAAAGTTGAATTATTATTAAAAGCGTCAAAGTTGGATCATGGGCAAATGGTCTATGACTTCGGTCTGTTAAAAGGCGTAATTAAAGAACTGTATGATAGTTTTGATCATGCAATCTGTTTTTGGCAGAAAGATGATCCTGCCTATATTGATGCATGTAAAACATTTAGCGCGCGTTGGATTGCTTTACCTGTTTCGCCATCGGCTGAACAGTTTTCCCGTATTTTCTTTTATCTTGCCCAACAGGTATTGAACTCAACCACTACTCAAAACGGTGAGGGTGATGTGGAGGTTTATTCTGTTATTGTGCATGAAACGGATACAGGTTACGCACAAAGTTTTCAGGAAGATATTGATAATGCACAAATGGGTGCATTAAGTCTGGATCAAATTGTGTTTTCAGAACAAGTGCAGGCTGAATGGAGTGATGTTCAGATGTATGAAAATCTGAAAAAAGGTATCAAGTTCCAAAACCCAAACGTAGAATTACAAGTTAATATTTGAGTGCTTTTGCACGTATTTGAGTGAATTTATTTCAAGGAATGTGGATGCAATTTACTGAACAGCAGCAGGACAAATTAAGTAAAGTTCAGTTGGACGAGTCTTGGAAAATCTCATTATCAGAGTTTTTGCTTAGTCAAAAAATGGATAACTTGCGTGAGTTTTTACAGCAAGAAAAACTTGCTGAAAAGACCATTTATCCACCGAGTAAACAGATTTTTAATGCACTGAATACCACGCCGCTTGCTGACGTTAAAGTCGTGATTTTAGGCCAAGATCCATATCATGGTCCAAATCAGGCCAATGGTCTAAGTTTTTCGGTACAAAGGGGGGTTGCATTACCGCCATCTTTGCGTAATATTTTTCACGAATTACATACCGATTTGGCTGTACCGATTTCACGTCATGGCGATTTGAGTAAATGGGCAGCACAAGGGGTACTGTTACTCAACAGTGTACTCACGGTAGAAGCAGGACAGCCCACTTCACATCAAAAACAAGGATGGGAAGATTTTACCGATACAGTGATTGATGTATTGAATGAGCAGCGTGAACATGTGGTGTTTATTTTATGGGGTGCGTATGCACAACGTAAAGGTCAACGTATTGATCGTAATAGACATCTTGTTTTAAGTGCAGCACACCCATCCCCACTTGCTGCGAATCGTGGTGGCTTTTTTGGCTGTAAAGTATTTTCTAAAACCAATCATTATTTGAAACAACATGGCATTGAGCCTATAGACTGGCAATTGGACGCATAATGACTTCTCCTGATTTAAATAGCTATCATCCAGATTTAGTTATTGAACACGCAAAAAATGGTTGGCGAATCATTCGTCTTAATCGCCCTAAATCTTTGCATGCCTTAGATGAATCGATTGTCACTGCACTGCTTCAAGTTTTTGAAGATTTTCATGTCGACGAGACAGTGAAAGCAATTTGGTTTGATTCAACCACACCTAAAGCATTTTGTGCGGGTGGTGATGTTCGCAAATTACGCCAGTTGGTGATTAATCAGGAAGTTGATGCGGCAAATCAATTCTTCCAGCAAGAATATGCACTTGATTTACTGTTACATAATTATGCTAAACCGATTGTAGTGTGGGGCGAAGGTTATGTGATGGGTGGTGGGCTCGGTCTATTTATGGCTGCACCATTTCGCCTGGTCACGCCTTATTCACGTCTGGCCATGCCAGAAATCAATATCGGCTTATATCCAGATGTGGGTGCGAGCCGCTTCTTGGCAGATCGTGGTCAAATTGGCCTATTTACAGGATTAACAGGTTCAATCATGACCGCCGCTGGGGCGTTCAGTATAGGTTGGGCGACCCATATCTGTGAAGCGCAACGCGATAATGTCTTGCAGAAAGTTTTGAATGTAGACTGGAACCATTATCCAGCAGGCGCATTTAGAGCAATTGACGATACCTTGAATAGTTTGCATCGTCCTGTTGCATCTGGGCCATTACAAAATTCAATCGATGTGATTCATAGCGTATGTCGTGGACAAAGCTTTGAATATGACTACCAATCAATTATTGGTTTGAGCGATGCAAGTAGCGATTGGTTACGTCAAGCCAGTGAAAACTTACAAAAAGGTTCACCAAGCACGGCTGCAATTACATGGTTGTTGTGGCAATGGGGCAAGCAAGGGCATGCTTGGGATGAGGTTTTTGCACTTGAGGCTCAAATTTCAGATTGGAAGATCCGTCATCCAGACTTTGTCGAAGGTGTACGTGCACGTTTAGTGGATAAAGACTTGTCTCCAGAATGGCAAGCAACTGAGCAACTGAGCTTGAAGGGTATTTTAGGGGATTGTCCTCCAATCACTAATATCGAAAGCTGGAATGTATTGTTGAAGCAATATAGTGTTATTGCCTGAGCCGTATGAATTCTGAAAATCGTAATGATGAATATTGGATGCAGCTTGCCTATGAGCAGGCTGCATTGGCCGCAGCACAAGGTGAAATCCCTGTGGGAGCAATTTTAGTGAGTCATGGGCAGGTGATTGGTGCTGGATATAATGCACCGATTACGCTTTCCGATCCAACCGCGCATGCTGAGATACAAGCCTTACGTGTTGCGTGCCAGTCATTAAATAACTATCGATTGCCAGAAGATACCACGCTCTATGTCACCCTTGAGCCTTGCACCATGTGTGTAGGTGCTTTAGTGCATGCACGTGTTCAACGTGTCGTATTTGCCACAACCGAACCGAAAGCGGGTTCTTTAATCAGTGCAAGACAATTACTTGATAGTGGTTATTACAATCACAAATTTGTTTTTGAGCAAGGTTGTTTACAAGCACAATGCTCACAGCAACTGAGTGATTTTTTTAAACAGAGACGGGAAGAAAAGAAGAAAATCCGTGTGTCAAAAACGTCCTTAAATGATTAAAAATGTCTTTAAGATTATGGCAAACTAAGCCTCCAATGATTTTGGGTCACATAAAAAGGCAATGTTATGCGTAATGCAATTACTGTAAAAAAAGAATTCAATGCACCGATCTCTGAAGTTTTCGACTTATTGTCAAAACATGCCACCTACAACAAGGCATTTGCACCTTTACAAGTGGTTCGCGTAAAAGACTCGGCTGACCCAAAACGCCCTGATGGCATTGGTTCAATTCGTCGTATGGGGTTTGGTCCGATCAAACCCTTACAAGAAGAAATTACCTTGTTGGAAGAAAATAAACGGATCGAATATAAACTGATTAATAATCCATTGGTGAAGCATCATTTAGGTCAAATCGATTTTAAAGAAATCACGCCTTATATTACTTTGGTAACGTATAAGATTGAATTTACAGCAAAAGCACCTTTAGTCAGTAAATTAGTTCTTGCACAACTCAAAGCAGCGATTACACTAGGCTTTTCAAAATTAGCCAAATCAGTTGCTTCATAAGAGATGGGAATGACAATTCATATTATTACGATCGATGGTCCTAGTGGTTCGGGTAAGGGTACACTAGCCGCTAAAATTGCAGCACATTATCACTTTAATTTATTAGATTCTGGTGCGTTGTATCGTTTACTTGGATTGTCATTGTTTCAGCATGGTTTGCTTGATCGCATTGATGCAAATTTAGATCAATGTGTTGAGTATGCGACACATTTGGATATCGAATTTAAAACGACTGAAGCAGCGACATTGATTTTTCTTGAGGGTGTAGATGTCACTAATACTATTCGGACTGAACAGGTCGGAGAGTATGCCTCTAAAGTTGCCACTGTGCCTGCATTAAGAAAAGCATTATTTGCACGTCAGCGTGCATTTATTCAAGCGCCTGGACTGGTAGCTGATGGCAGAGACATGGCAACATCGATCTTTCCAGAAGCTCAAGCTAAAATTTACCTAACGGCTTCGGCTGAGTCTCGTGCAGAGCGACGCGTAAAACAGTTGCAGGGTATGGGGCTTGATGCTAAAATAAGCGACATTTTATCTAACATACAGGCTAGAGATAAAAGAGATATGGAGCGTACAGTTGCTCCGCTCAAGCCCGCTGATGATGCGTATGTCATTGATAGTTCTACAATAGGCATCAATGAGGTATTTCAGTTGATGGTTGACTATATCAATAGCCGTATAAAATAGATACACAATTTTTTTATCAGTTGAAGCATTGCTTGATCAGATTTTTTGGACAATGTAACAACTTAACTAAACCGGCCTTGTCTGATCCAAGACCGCGGACTTTATCAGGTATATCATGACCGAATCTTTTGCAGCCCTCTTTGAAGAAAGTGAATTAAACCTCAATGTTGAAAAGGGTGCAGTCATCCAAGGTACTGTTGTTAGTATCGATTCTGACTGGGTTACTGTTGACACTGGCCTTAAATCTGAAGGCGTTGTTGACCGTGCTGAATTTTTAAATGAACAACGTGAACTTGAAGTTCAAGTTGGCGATACTGTTGACGTAGTTGTTGAAGCGCTTGACAACGGTATGGGTCAAACCGTTTTATCACGTGAAAAAGCGAAACGTGCTGAAACTTGGACTAAACTTGAGAAAATCTTTGAAGACGGCGAAATCGTTACTGGTGTTATCTCTGGTAAGGTTAAAGGCGGTTTCACTGTTGACATCGGTCCTGTACGTGCATTCTTACCAGGTTCTTTAGTTGACACTCGTCCTATCCGTGACACAACTCACCTTGAAGGTAAAGAGTTAGAGTTCAAAGTAATCAAACTTGATGCTAAACGTAACAACGTTGTTGTATCTCGTCGTGCAGTTATGGAAGCTGAATCTTCAGCTGACCGTGAAGCATTACTTGCTCAACTTGAAGAAGGTCAAACTGTTACAGGTACAATCAAGAACCTTACTGATTACGGCGCGTTCGTTGATCTTGGCGGTATTGATGGTCTTCTACATATCACAGATATGGCTTGGAAGCGTATCAAGCACCCTTCAGAAGTTGTTGAAGTTGGTCAAGAAGTTACTGTTAAAGTACTTAAGTTTGACCGCGAGCGTAACCGCGTATCTTTAGGCCTTAAGCAATTAGGCGAAGATCCATGGTTAGCGATCATGAGCCGTTACCCTAAAGGTTCTATCGTTAAAGCACGTGTAACTAACTTAACTGACTACGGTTGCTTCGCTGAAATCGCTGAAATCGCTGAAGGCGTTGAAGGTTTAGTACACGTTTCAGAAATGGACCACACAAACAAAAACATCCACCCATCTAAAGTTGTTCAGATCGGTGATGAAGTTGATGTTATGGTTCTTGAAGTTGACGAAGAACGTCGTCGTATTTCATTGGGTATCAAACAAACTCGTGCTAACCCATGGGAAGAGTTTGCTAAAGCAAATGAAAAAGGCGAAAAAGTTTCTGGTACGATCAAGTCAATCACTGACTTCGGTATCTTCATCGGTTTATCTGGTGGTATCGACGGTTTAGTACACTTGTCTGACATTTCTTGGAACGAACAAGGCGAAGAAGCGATTCGTCGTTACAAGAAAGGTGACACAGTTGAAGCAGTTATCTTATCTGTTGACGCTGAAGGTAACCGTATCAGCCTTGGTATCAAGCAATTAAACAGCGATCCATTCAATGATTTCTTAGCTGCTAACGAGCGCGGTGCTTTAGTTAAAGGTACTGTAACTGCTGTTGATGCTAAAGGTGCTACAGTTAAATTAGCTGATGACATCGAAGCAACGCTTAAAGCATCTGAAATCAACCGTGACCGCGTTGAAGATGCGACTAAATTCTTAGAAGTTGGTCAAGAAGTTGAAGCGAAGATCATTAACGTTGATCGCAAATCTCGCTCTATCAACTTGTCTATCAAAGCGAAAGACGAAGCTGAAGAGAAAGAAGCTGTGAACAATGCTCGCCAAGCTGCAGCGGCTCAAACTTCTGAAAGCAATGGTCCTAAGACTATTGGTGACTTAATTAAAGCTCAAATGAAGTAATTTGTTAAAAAGTACGTTTCTTGTAACAGAGACGTACTTTTTTATACAAAAATACTGTAAACGGTAGCGTAGTAATCATGTACTGCGCTACCGTTTTGTATTTAAACAGGTTATTATTAAAAACATTGGAAAGTAGCAATAATTAAAGAGGTCATCAATGACTACTGAAGCACTTAATAAATCTGATTTAATTGAACGGATTGCACTTAAAAACCCACACTTAGCTGAGCCTTTAGTTGAAGATGCAGTTAAGATTATGATTGATCAAATGATTGAAGCACTTTCAAGCGGCGATCGTATTGAGATCCGTGGTTTTGGTAGTTTTGCATTACATCACCGTGAGCCACGTTTAGGGCGTAATCCTAAAACAGGTAAATCTGTTGATGTTGCTGCAAAAGCAGTTCCACATTTTAAACCTGGTAAGGCACTTCGTGACGCAGTAAACGAATCTGCTGAATAAGAATTGAGGTGTTTATGCGTTATGTATTAATTGCATTACTCGTTGCCATTTTTGGTTATTCACTCGCTTTAGTGCTTCAAAATCCGGCTGAGCTACAAGTAGATTTACTATTTACTCAAGTTCCAGCAATGCGCTTGGGCTTGCTACTTTTACTGACCTTGGTCTTAGGTGTTGTGGTTGGTTTGCTTCTTGGTGTGCAAGTTTTCCGAGTATTCCAGACCAGTTGGGAAATCAAGCGTCTTCGTAAAGATATTGATCATCTGCGTAAAGAGCAGATCCAACTTGCACAACAGGCTGCCGCAGAAGCTGCTGCAAGTGTAAGACATGAGAAAACTGTGTTGGATATCAATCCTGAGAGTCAAACACGTACACCGTTGTAATTGAGAATATCTTTTGAGCTATAAATTCTTTAAGATTTTATAGTAAATAAAAAATAGCCCTTTTTATGAAGGGCTATTTTTTTTACATTAAGGAATGCCGAGGTATCTCAAGCTTGCAGTCACCAACATCGCAACTAGGATGACCACGATCAGCGAATATTTCTTCCATGCAAACACAACTGCAACAGCGACACCCACGATTTTACTGATTCCACTGAAATGAGTTTCAGAAAAAAGTGTATTGAATATGGCTAAGGTAAATAGCAGAACGCAAGCAGAATCGGCAAGAAGTTGTTTGTGATGCTCTTTAAACGTTATACGATCAGCCAAATAGAATCCCGAATAGCGAATGAGATAAGTGCCTAGTGCGAGTACGGCCATCCCAATAAAGATATAACTTTCACTATATTTCATTTTGATTTACCTTTCAGCAGAAGACCAAACATTGAAACGAGAACAGGCAAACCTGTTGGTAGTAGCGGGATAGAAGCTAAAGATAATGTGGTACCAAGAAATACCCGATTTCGTGTGGTTTTGTTTCTGAGCATCGGCAGAATCAAAGCAAAAAGAATAGCGGGAAATGCAGCATCAATACCAAACACATAAATATCAGGAATATTTTTACTCAAAACATAGCCAATAAACACGCCAATTGGCCAAAGAATGCAAATGCCTAATCCACACATCCAATACGCCCATTTCTTGGCTTGATCATTGTGCTGGCTTAGTCCAAACATCACACTTTCATCATTCATGATGTGACAAGCGATAAAACGAGATGCATTTTTCTCAATAAATGTTGCAACGGATAAACCAAATGGCAGATGGCGTAGGTTGATTAATATGCCCGTCAATGCTGCAAAAATAGGGTTCGCACCTGTCGCAATCATACCAATGAACGTAAATTCGGCTGCTCCAGCCAGAACAGTTAAAGAAAGTAATAGGGGAATCCACATGGGCACATCAAAGCTTGCTGCAACTGAACCTAATGAAATTCCAACAATTCCAGTGGCAATAGAAATGAGGCTAATGGCTTTGATGAGATTATACCGCTCTTTATCTGGCATCTTTCTTTTCTATATCAAACGAACGTACGATATAATAGATTAGATTTATACTGTTCGTCAAAACGAACGTTCGTTTTTTATGGTGAAATATGGCATTGCCAATTGAAATTGTTGCGAAAGGCTTACAAAGAGAAAGACAAAAGGCGGGACTGTCCTTAGCTGAAGTGGCCCGTCGAGCAGGCATTGCGAAATCGACTTTATCGCAACTGGAAGCGGCACAAGGTAACCCAAGTCTGGAAACCTTATGGGCCTTGTGTGTGGCTTTGGATATTCCTTTCGCAAAGTTGATGGAAAGTAATATCACACAAACGCAAGTGATTCGCTTTGGCGAAGGGCCTTCGGTTTCATCCGAGATTGCCCACTATCAAGCGATTTTATTGGCCAATTGCCCAACAGGTGCTAGACGGGATGTTTATATCTTGGTCACCCAACCCGGCGAGCCCCGTTGCAGTCAGCCACATTCAATTGGCAGTATTGAACATATTATTATTATGCAAGGCAAGGCTAAGGTTGGCCTGATTTCGGAGCCAGTGCTGCTGAGTGAGGGGGATTATATTTGTTATCCTGCTGATCAAGCGCATATCTTTGAAGCACTGGAAACAGATACCCGAGCGATTTTGATCTCAGAGCAAAGATAGGGATGTTTTAGGCGATTGGAAAAGCTTTTTTTCAATATGCTGGCTTTCTTGCTTTGTTCATGCCCTGAATCACTTTATAATTACTCGATTTTTATGTGATGGAACTAGATTTGTGAGTATTATTGTTGCCCTAGACGCAAAAAGCCAATATGACGCCCTAACAATTGTCGATCAGCTAGATCCGTCACTGTGTCGTGTCAAAGTGGGTAAAGAGCTGTTTACTCATGAAGGTCCATCCATTGTTAAAAATTTACAAGACAAAGGTTTTGACGTTTTTCTAGACTTAAAATTCCATGATATTCCAAATACCACGGCTCAGGCCGTGTGTGCAGCAGCAGACCTTGGTGTATGGATGGTGAATGTGCATGCGTCAGGTGGTCGTAAAATGATGGAAACCTGTGTAGAACGCCTCAAGGCTGGAAATTATCAAACTCAGCTGATTGCAGTGACGGTTTTGACTTCGATGGGTCGTGAAGATTTACGTGATCTAGGCCTAGATATCGAACCTGTTGAGCAAGTAAAGCGTTTGGCGAAACTCACTCAAGAAAGTGGTTTGGATGGGGTGGTTTGTTCAGCACAAGAAGCTAAAATTCTTCGTGAGCTATTAGGACAAGATTTTGCTTTGGTTACACCAGGGATTCGCCCAGAAGGTACAAATGCGGATGACCAAAAGCGTATTGTGACCCCTAAGCAAGCCATGCAGGATGGATCAACGCATTTAGTCATTGGTCGCCCAATTACTAAGGCTGAGAATCCAACTGAGATGTTAAAGTCAATCTTGGCTTCAATCTGATAAAGTATGATTTTTAAAACTTCATACTTAGAAATAAGCTGATGAGCAATGGTGCGAGAAGAGATAAAATCAATCCACTCATCATTGCATGTGGTACGTAATGCGTGCCACATGACTGTTTAACCATGGCCAGTGTGACATCCATAGAGGTTGCACCAGCACTCGAAATCGCAGAGCGTGGAAAGCGCCAGCCTAGACAATACATCAATAAAATCGCAAAAATCTCTCTAAATAAGTCAGTTAACAGTGCTATGCCACCCAGTTTAGCTGAGTGTAATTCAGTGAATAGAATTCCTGACATTGAATACCAGCCATAGCCTTGGGCTAAGGCCATCACTTCGTTTAGACTGTAATGATTGGATAAAATAAAATAGTTAAAGACGGCAGCTAAGCAGGAACCGACAAAGGCTGCGACTGGCACAAGCAGAATTCGCCAACTCAGCCAGCTACGATCAAATTGGGTAAAAGCCAATTCAACACCGATCAGAAAAATAAAGATCAGCAATAAATACCAACTATTAAAGTTGAGCGCTAAACCTGCGCTATTGACCACGATACCCAATAGAATACCAACGCCCAAAGCCAAAAACGCTTTTGCAATATTCTTAAGTGCGTTGAGAAACAGGTGTAAGGAAATCTTTCCTTGTACGCTTTGTCGATCAATTAGTTTGTAGGTGATTAAGCAAATAAAAAATGAACCAATCGAAGTGGTAAATGCAATCAGTAACGCTGGCGGTAGAATAGCAGCAGGATTTTGAACGTGATTTAAGGCTTGAGTCAGCTCAAATGCCACACTAATCAGTAAAATATAAGAAAAATAGGGCAGTATATTAAATACGAATTGTTTAATTGTTTGTGATAAATGTGGTCCGACAAAATAGCCTAAGCTAATACAGACAAAAATCTGGAAGATTAAAACAAAAGAGGTCATACAATCAGAGCGTTTATAATGCTGATTTATTATGAAGGGAAATCTGATACTTGGATAGATTTATATATCACTTGATATAGAATGTTTGCAATAAAAGTGTATTTAAACCCATCACAAGCAGCTAAGGTGATTGATTCACTTCATTGTTGTCAAGCAGCTATGAATATCATGTTGACTGAAATATACTTTTGTAAGACATAGAGGTAAATGATTTGTGACAGCAACGAAGATTCAAAAATTTGCCTTGGAGCGTTTTGCAAAACAAGGCTTTGCCGCAACATCCTTAAATGAAATTGCGACTGATGTTGGAATTAAAAAGCCTTCAATTTATGCACATTTTAAAAATAAAGATGAACTGTATCTGAGCTTGATTCCCATCATGATTGATGAAGAGTTGGGACATGCTAAAACCGTTCTGCAAGGTGGTGCGGGAATTCAGCAGCAATTACATGCTTACTTCATGAGTATCGAACAGCGCTTTGATGCCTCTTATGGGGTTCAGTTCTGGATGAATGCGTTAATTAGCCCACCTGTACATTTATATGATCAGGTGATTGAACCGATGCATGTTTTTATGGCTGAATTGGAACAGGTATTTTTACAGGCAATACGACAGTCAGTATTGAAAGAAAATAAGCACCAACTGGAGAGTATGGTTTTGGCTCGAGTCTGTATGAGTTTTGTCGATGCCTTACAAAGTGAATTAATCTATGGTGGTCGAGATAAGTTCAGGCTTCGACTGGATGCCATTCTTAAAACATTAGATGTTCTGATCAGCCCTTAATAGTCGTCAATTGCTGATCAGAGCAAGATATTTATTATTCTGTTTCCATCGTCGAAAAAGCATCTCTTGGTTTAAGTGCGGCATAAACACATAAGCCGAGTGCAATCATTCCGCAAAGAAATAGGCTGGCTGGCAGCAGGCTGATGTTAATTTCAAACAAGCTCACGATAAAGCCAATTAACGAAGCAAAAGCATATTGCAGCAAACCCATCAATGATGAGGCTGCACCGGTTAAATGTTGCGGGCTTTGTTGCATAGTCAGTGCAGTCAAATTACCAAAAATAAAACCTGTAGACCAGATACTCAGTCCCAGAAAAACAATGTATTGCCATAAACTTAAGTGATAAAAACTGACACTCAGCATTAGAATGAAACTGGCGCCACTAAATATGCATAGGCCCAGTAGCAATAATTGGTGCGCTGTCCATCGTTTTAATAACAGGATTGAAACTTGTCCAAGGATAATCAGTCCCACGGCATTAGCCGCAAATAGGCTACTAAAACTTTCATTATGAATATGATAATGCTGGATAAAAATAAATGGCGATTGGCTCAAATAAACAAAAAAACCACCCAAGATAAAACCACCTGCCAAGGTATAAGCCATAAAGCGTTTATTTAGGGCAAGTGTTTGATAGCTTGTTCGAATCGTTGCAAATTGAAGTGGCTGACGATATTGAGGCTTTAGGGTTTCTGGGATGGCGTGATTACCCCATAACCAGAGAATGGCTCCCAATGCAGCCAAAGTATAGAAAATCAAAGGCCAAGAGCCGATCCGCAAGATCAGACTTCCAAACAAGGGCGCAATGATGGGTACAATCATCATCACCTGCATCAAAATAGAAAAGTTTTTGGCACTGGTTTTGGCATCACAAACATCAGAAATAATTGCTCTTGGAACGACTAAGCCCGCTGAGGCACCGATTGCTTGCATGAAGCGTGCTGCCAGCAGCCATTCAATACTTGGTGCAATTGCGGCTAAGAATGAACCCAGAATGAAGATTGCAATGCCAATCAGTAAGGGCTGACGTCGGCCAAAACGGTCAAGCAATGGACCATACAATCCTTGACCGATTGCGAGTCCAATCAGAAACACCGAGAGCGTGAGTTGTATATGACCTGGTGAGGTTGTAAAGCTGTCTGCTAAAAGAGGAAATGCGGGTAAATAAATATCAATCGCTAGTGCATCTAAGGCTGTAAATAGGGACAGTAACAGCAGTAAAGACCAACTGATCTTAGAAATAGGCAGGGCGGATTTCATCTTTTATATGCTCTTGCGAGGAAACGAATATGGATTGTTTGTCTACCTAACGTTAGGTAGTTGAAATATTAACATGAAGATTTCTCTGTTGTACAGAGAATAAACGAAGCTATTTCATGAAATAGGGCAATGAAGAGTTCGGCTTTAATTCACCAGAAATAAAAAACACCTTTGCTTGAAAGGTGTTTTTTATAGGCTAAAGCTATAGTTTAAGCAGCATTATTTTTTGTATGAGTTGCTGAGTTGATAAAATTATAATCAGCAACATTTACTTTACGGGTCTCTAACCAATATCGCCATGTGTAGGTTGGCCATAGCGAGAAGTTTTTACCGTCAGCGGCTTGATACCAACTGCTACAGCCACCTGCTTGCCATACGGTTCCTTTCAACTGCCCTTGAACACGCTCATTGAATTGATCTTGAACTTCATGTTTGATCTCAACCGCTTGAGTACCTGTTTTATCAACGGTTTGGATTAACTGTAGAATGTAGTTTACCTGAGACTCAATCATGAAGATCACTGAGTTATGACCGAGAATGGTGTTTGGGCCCAATAACTGGAATAAATTCGGGAAATTCTTGGTACTGATACCATAATAACTTTCAGCACCATCTTTCCATGCCTGTTTCAGTTCTATGCCATGACGGCCAACACAATCGAAATGCTTGAGATAAATACGAGGGTCGGTAATAAAGCCAGTCCCGTAAATCAGGCAATCGATTTGACGTTCTTTGCCATCTTTGGTGATGATGCTATTGGCTGTGATTTCTTGAATAGCATCTGTCACCAATTCAACGTTTTTACGATTGAAAGTGGGGAAGTATTTATTTGAAATCAAAATGCGTTTACAGCCCATGACAAAATCGGGCGTCAGTTTTTTTGCGAGTTCTTTATCTTTGACTTGGAAACGGATAAAGGCTTCAGCCAGTTTTTGACCGTACTTCATGATTTGAGGTTGTACGATAGGTACAACACGAGATTCATTGGTCCAGTACAAACGGGTACGGTGAATCTGACGGTAAATATTTGACGCTTTGAATAAAGATTTACTCAGTTGCGAATATTTACGTTCATCTCGCGGAATCACCCAGGCTGCAGTACGTTGTAATACATATAACTGCTTCACCTCGGGTGCAATTTCAGGAATATATTGAATCGCACTGCCGCCAGTTCCAATCGATGCAACAGATTTACCTCTTAAGTCGTAGTCATGGTCCCACTGTGATGAATGGAATACTTTGCCCTGGAACTTTTCAATGCCTTTTACATGCGGAACTTGCGGCACATGCAGTGGGCCTGAAGCAAAAATAACAAATTGTGCTTCTAGTGTAGGTTGATCTTTGAAAGTCAAAGTCCAGACATTGCGGCTTTCATCAAATTCTGCATGGGTAACTTCATGATTGAACTGGCAATAATCTTTTAATTTATACTGTTCGGTAATATCTTGAATATAGGTAAAGATTTCATCTGCCTCGGCATAACGCTTTGACCAGTCTGTCTTCGGTGCAAATGAAAGCGAATACATATGTGATTGAACATCACAGGCTGCGCCAGGATATTGGTTTTCGCGCCATGTACCGCCAACATCATTGGTTTTTTCTAAAATTACAAAATCATTGATTTGACTTTGCAAGAGTCGAATGGCCATTGCTAAACCGCCAAAGCCTGCACCAATAATTGCAACTTTTGTTTTTTGAATCGCATTTTTGGTTTCATCACGCATAGTCTACGTCCTACACAGCTAAATTTTGTGCAAGTTTAACGGTTTTAGCGAGATTAAATATGATTGTATAGACGCAAAACTTGATCATTTCGGCAATTCATTTGTGCATGCTTTTATAGTAAAACATTAAAGTTTTGAGAACTGCATTCGGACTTATGAAAAGATCTATCCTCGGATTGATGTATTTAATTCAAGGCATGCGGCATGTCGGCATTGATGTGGACGCGCGTTTAGCGAATATGGGAATACAGGCCGATGCATTAGATCCAAGCTCGATTATCCCTGATGAAATTGAATGGGATATTTTGCAGCAGATTAGTCAGGATATCTCACCTGAACAAGGTTTATTCATTGGACAACATTATGCATTGGCTGGTTATGGTCCCTTTCTGATGTTATTGGTGACCAGTGATACTTTACATCGTGCTTTACTCAATGGTGTTCAATTTCAGCAGTTAACCCATCTATTTGGGTCTTTGCAGTTAAAGATTGAAACTGATTTGATCTATTTGTTCTATCAACCCATTGATTTAAGTATGCATCTCGGCCAACTAAGGGCACAGTGTGAGATTTCAGGTACCTATAAATTCTTACAAGATATTTTTAAAATGATGGGCTTGGATGTGCCTAAGATTCAGATTGAATTACCATTTCAGCGACCTAAAGATCTAAGCTTGCTTGCTGCTTATCAGGACTATTATGGGCAAGATGTCAAATTTGGATGTGTGCAAGCGGCGTTCATTTTAGAAAATACGCAAATTTTAAATACAAAAATACCCTCTGCCGATATTTTGACGTATCGTATTTATGAAGAAAAATGCCTACATGATATTCAGCATTTAGAGAAAAGTGCAGCAGTCAAATTAACCATTGTTGAGTATGTGCAGGATTATCTGGAAATGCAAAATGGGGTGATACCAACCATGGCAGAAACAGCTTATGCGTTAAGTATTCCTGAGCGAACGTTAAGACACCAATTGCAGCAAATGCAGACCAGCTATAAAGAAATCCGTGAAAAGCTGATCAAACAGAAGGCAATTAAATTTATTGAAAACAGTTCTTATTCCATTGAACAGGTGGCCGAAATGTTGGGTTATTCTGAGCCAGCTGCGTTTAATCATGCCTTTAAAAGATGGTTTGGATTGAGCCCAAGGCAATATCATCGAAATCATTAAATGATTAAAAATGGTACATTTTGATGTTTAAACTCTATGATAATTAAGCCTAAAATCTAATGCCATTGAACAGAATGTTCGATATAATTTTCATCAATTAAAATTGCAATAACACCTTATGTCAAATTCTAAACCAGACTCACATAGCACTGCATATATCCCAACCTCACCTGCTGAGCGTTATGCTCAAGCACTTGAGTCAGGACAATTCATGCCAGATGAGGCTCAAGCACAAGCCGTGCAAGAGTTGGATCGAGTATGGAAAGAGTTACTCACTCGCTACAAAGCGTCTAAGAAAGCGTTTCGACGTTTCCGTCGTCAAACCTATCCAAAAGGCGTTTATATGTGGGGGGGTGTCGGTCGTGGGAAAACATGGCTAATGGATCAATTCTATGAATCTGTGCCATTCCGCCGTAAAACACGCATGCATTTCCATCACTTTATGCAACACGTCCATAAAGAGTTGAATAAACTTTCTGGTCAACGTAACCCTTTGGATTTGGTTGCGGATCAAATTTATAAAGATGCTGTTGTGATTTGCTTTGACGAATTTTTCGTATCGAACGTAACTGATGCGATGATCTTGAGTGATCTATTCCAAAAGCTATTCGAGCGTGGCATTACTTTGATTGCGACCTCAAATATTGCGCCAGATGGTCTATATAAAAACGGAATTCACCGTGATCGTTTTATCCCAACAATTGAGTTGGTCAAAAAGAACTGTACCATTTTGAATGTGGATGCAGGTGTGGATTATCGTTTGCGTGTATTGAAGCAAGCACAATTATTTAAATATCCATTAACCGATGATGCGCAAGCGTGGTTATCTAGTCGTTTTAAAGCATTAACCCAAACACAGACTCAATCTAATTCACCGATTATGATCAATAATCGCGTGGTGGAAACCTTAGGTCATACTGAAGACGTATTGTGGTGTGAGTTTTCAGAATTATGCTTTAAGCCTCGGAGCCCCGCAGACTTTATTGAAATCGCCAACATTTACAATACCGTTTTGGTGAGCAATGTTCCGCATTTGACTGATTTCCTGTCGGAAGGGACACGCCGCTTTATTTATTTGGTCGATGAGTTTTATGACCGAGGTGTAAAATTAATCCTCACTTCAGAAGATTCAATTATTGATCTTTATGAAGGCGAGAAATTGGCATTTGAAATTGAACGTACGCGTTCACGATTATTAGAAATGCAATCGGATGATTACCTACATTCGGAACACCGACAAATTCAGGTCGCACAAACTTCATAAATGAAAAGGCATTCTTCGGAATGCCTTTTTTTATAAACTTATAGAGATAAGGCTTTATTCTTGGTCGAATTTTGTTATAACTAGATGAGTTTGAAAAGGGAGTATGTTGCATAACTATAAAAGAAGCACACATCATTTGATATTTTGATAGGTATAAAAAAATATGTTTGTCAATACTTCTAATGGGGAAAATGCTTACTATTTAGGAATGTGATATTACTATTCAGGCTAGTATAAATCAGTATACTAGAATTCTTGTTATAAAAAGTTAGCACCATCAGGAAAGACAATGACTGTACGTATTCAAAAAGGCAAGCTAGCGATTGCTAAAGAACTTTACGATTTCATCGAAAATGAAGCTTTACCAGGAACTGGTTTAGAAAGCGAAACTTACTGGAAAAACTTCGAGCAAGTCGTTGTCGACCTTAGCCCAAAGAACAAAGCACTATTGGCTAAGCGTGATGAACTTCAAGCGAAGATTGATGAATGGCATCGCAATAATAAATTTGAATTAAATGCTTACAAGGCATTCTTAACTGAAATTGGTTACCTAGTTCCAGAAGTTGCGGACTTCGAAGTGACGACTGAAAATGTTGATGAAGAAATCGCATTGTTGGCTGGTCCACAACTGGTTGTGCCAGTACGTAACGCACGTTATAGCTTAAATGCAGCCAATGCACGTTGGGGCTCTTTATATGACGCGTTGTATGGTACAGACGTTATTTCTGAAGAAGGTGGTGCAGAGAAAGGTAAAGGTTATAACCCAGTTCGTGGCGATAAAGTTATTGCTTTCGCAAAAGATTTCTTAAACCAAACTTTCCCATTGGCTCAAGGTTCGCATGCAGATGTAACTCAATATGCAGTGGTGAATAACGGTTTAGCTGTAACCTTAAAAGATGGTTCAACAACTTCTTTGGCACATGAATCACAATTTGTTGGTTTTAACGGCGAAGCTGCCAGCCCTACTGAGATTGTTTTATTAAATAATGGTTTGCATGTGATCATCGAAATCGATGAAAACAGTCCAGTTGGTAAAACAGATGCGGCGGGCGTTAAAGATTTAACTCTTGAAGCTGCGGTAACTACAATCCAAGATTTGGAAGACTCGGTTGCAGCGGTTGATGCTGAAGAGAAAGTGGAAGGCTACCGTAACTGGTTAGGTCTTATGAAAGGTGACTTGCAAGAATCAATCGAGAAAAACGGTAAAACTGTTACTCGTACCTTGAACAAAGACCGTACTGTACAGAATCTGATTGGTGGTACAACCACATTACATGGTCGTTCATTAATGTTGCTTCGTAACGTAGGCCACTTAATGACCAACCCTGCGATCTTAGTTGACGGTGAAGAAGTGTTCGAAGGCATTATGGATGCTTTAGTGACACCTTTACTGACAGTTGCTGATATTCGTGGTCAAAACGAGAACAAAAACTCTCGTAAAGGTTCAATGTATATCGTTAAGCCAAAAATGCATGGTCCAGAAGAAGTTGCGTTTGCAGTTGAATTGTTCGAGCGTGCTGAACAAGCGATTGGCTTGCCGGCTAAATCACTCAAAATCGGGATCATGGATGAAGAACGCCGTACTTCTGTGAACTTGAAAAACTGTATCGCTGCTGCGAAAGACCGTACCATTTTCATTAACACAGGCTTTATGGATCGTACGGGTGATGAAATCCATACCTCTATGGAAGCTGCGCCAGTTGTACGTAAAGAAGCAGTTAAAACACAGAAATGGATTGCTGCTTACGAAAACCGTAACGTTGCGATTGGTTTAGCGTGTGGTTTACAGGGTAAAGCGCAAATTGGTAAAGGCATGTGGCCGAAACCAGACAGCATGAAAGATATGTTGGCAACCAAGACTGCACATCCAAATGCAGGTGCAACTTGTGCATGGGTTCCATCACCAACAGGTGCAGTACTACATGCATTGCACTACCATCAAATCAATGTAAAAGCACGTCAAGATGTGTTGGCTGCTGAAGATATGTTGACTTTAGATGACTTGTTAACGCCGCCATTTGCACCAGAAACAAACTGGACTGCAGAAGAGTTAAATAACGAACTTGAAAATAACTGTCAAGGGATCTTGGGTTATGTGGTTCGTTGGGTAGACTTGGGTGTTGGTTGTTCTAAAGTGCCAGACATTAACAACGTTGGCTTAATGGAAGACCGTGCAACTTTACGTATCTCTTCTCAACACGTTGCAAACTGGTTACGTCACGGTATCGTAACGCGTGCACAAGTTGAAGAAGTGCTTAAGCGTATGGCTGTGATTGTTGATCAGCAAAATGCCAATGATCCATTATATACACCAATGGCACCAAACTTTGATGGTATTGCATTCCAAGCTGCGTCTGACTTGATTTTCAAAGGTGCAGAGCAGCCATCTGGTTATACAGAGCCATTGTTGCATGCTGCGCGTTTAAAGTTAAAAGGTTATACGGGTGATTAATTTCATCTAAACAAAAAAAGCCTCTACGGAGGCTTTTTTATTGCATAAGTATTGCTTCACAATTATAATATTTTTATTAAGTTGTTATTTTACAACGATATTTTAAAAGTATTGCAACTGCTTTTAAAAGGATTTAAAAAGCTGATGTAACAAGAGTGCAACAGGTTTTTTATATGGCTACTTATCAAAAAAGAAATGGCAGAATCACGGCAATGGTGCGTATCAAACCGCATCCAGTTAAATCCAAAACATTTGATACCATGCGAGATGCTAAAGCATGGGCGCAAGAATTAGAAGTTAAATTGAAGAATGAAAAGGCTCAAATTTATGAGCATATCCTATTAAAGGATGCTCTAACCGAATATCGAGATACAGTTTCAATTAAGAAAAAAAGTTCTATTCAAGAGATTCAAAAAATCAACTTTGTTCTAAAACATATGAAGTGTGATATTCCTCTATACAGCGTGGATAAAATGTTTTTAGTTGGATGGCGTGAAAAGCGACTTGAGGATGTGAAGGGCTCAACAGTGCAACGCGAGTTCATTATGTTAATGGGTTTTTTTACGTGGTGTGTAGAAACTAAGCTTTGGCTTTCAACCAATCCAGTTAAAGAAATTCAGATGCCAAAATCAGGTAACCATCGTGAGCGTGTTATATCCCCTGAAGAAGTTGAAGCACTATCGCCATTTTTAAATGATAATCTACGGGATATTTTTCACTTGGCGCTTGAGACAGGGATGCGTCAGGCTGAAATCTGCAACCTTACTTGGAATCGAATATATTTAGACAAAAGTTATCTGAGGCTTGAGATAACAAAGAACGGAAAACCCCGTGAAGTGCCCCTTAGTAAAAGGGCGAAAGAGATTTTATCTGCTAGAAAGGCCAAAGGTGCGGGATTGGTATTTGGTGAATATTCTACATATAGGGCAGGTCAAGATTTTTACAAAGCAAGAATAAAAGCTGAGTTATTTGGGTTTACATTTCACGATGCGCGTCACACTGCCGCCACACGCATCGCTTTAAAAATTCAAGTATTAGACTTATGTAAGATGTTTGGTTGGTCGAACCCAAAGAGAGCAATGACATATTACAACCCGACCGCTAGTGAGATTGCATCGCGGCTTTAACCGCATTTAGAGAATATTTGCCTCTAATATTTTTTAAGTTGGCTTTCTTTTGTAATTGTGAAAATAGATATCTGGACATGCCGGGTATCCTTTCACAAATCTGGCCAATGTTTAATATCTCATCATCTTTCTGTGCAAAGGCATCTAGTATCGCTTTACGACAAACACGATCTAAAAGATTTTCTAATTCAGTTTCAGTGATTGTGATTACTTTGACTTCTGACATTTTATTAAACCTCTCTGCGTTTCATAGCTTCCATCAATAAATCCTGCACTTCGCGCTTAGAGTCTCGGCGCTCCATTACAACAGAATCAATCGTGTTTTTAGCAATGATGTGATAAATGTAAACTGGACGATCATGGCCCGCTTGCGCTTGGCGCGTTGGCCCAATACGTTCTATGATTTGTTGGTATTGTTCTAGGTCCCACCAATGGGAAAAGAAAACTAAAATATTCCCGCCATCCTGAAGATTCAGCCCGTGTCCTGCGCTCGCTGGATGAGCAAACAGCACAGGGATTTCGCCTGCGTTCCAGTCGTGAATCGTCTTCGGATCTTTGTCCAAATGTCTGCCACTTGGAAAAGCCTTCTGTAATCGCTCAAGGTCACTTTTAAAGTGATACGCAACAAGTACCGGCATTCCGCAGGCTTCTTCGATAATCGATTCAAGCGTCTGTAGCTTTAAGTCATGGATGGCTTGCCAATTGCCTTGCTCATCGGTGTAGATAGACCCACTTGCAAGTTGTAGGCACTTCATTGTCTTTGATGCGGCGTTAAATGCTTCAACTTCTGTGGTTTCAGAAAGCTCAATGAACATTTCTTTTTCCATCTCGTCATAAAGTTTTCGCGCTTTGCCTTTGAGCTCAATTTCAACTGTTCGGAAAATTGGGTCTTTGATATCAAAATAATCTTTAGCCTCAATGCTCAAACAAATATCTTTGAGCTTGGTTTGGATTTCATTTTGACTATGTGGAAAGGGTACAAGCTGAACTGCATTTCGGTCTGCACCGACTTGGATCTGCTGGAACCATCGTTGAGTAAAAGCGCCAAAACTCGTGCCTAATCTTTGACCGCGATCAATGAACCATACTTGCCCCCAAAGGTCCTTCAATCCGTTGGGGCTTGGTGTTCCAGTCAAAGCAATGAATCTTTTTACTCGAGTATGGGCAACCTTACCTAAGGCGCGTGCGCGTACTGAACCTTGACTCACACGGAACCCTTTGAGCTTTGTGCTCTCATCAGCAACGACTTTGGTAAAGAACCAATTCTCTTTCAAGTAACCAACAAGCCAAGGCAAATTTTCATAATTAATCGCGTATGCGTTGGCTTTCTGTTTTAAAGCGCGTACGCGTTCTTCTGGCGAACCTACAACCGCAACGACTTTATAATTCTCTAAATGCTTCCACTTTTTAGCCTCATCGGGCCATGTGGTAGCGGCAACGCGCAAAGGAGCAACAACAAGCGTTGCACCTGGCTCGAATAAATCGAGGATATCAAGGGCAGTGAGGGTAGAAGATGTTTTACCAGTACCCATGCCAGCAAACACTGCGCAACGCTCATTATCCAGAATGTGATTGATAATGGCATGCTGGTAGTCGTGGGGTTTGTAGTCGAGTGCGGTCACTTTTTTACCCCTCTGATTTTTTCAAGTTGAGAACCTATTTCACGTAAATAACTCATTGTTGTGCTTTCTAAATGGTTTTCAGAAATGCAAAATCGATTCAAAACAACCTTGAAAAACTCGTATGCTTCCTGAGCATGTTTGAGAGTTTCTTCTAATTCAGCCTTGGTAGCTGTAACATCTTCTGATTGGCCTAATTCAAACGCCTGTTGTACCGCTACGTCGGCTTGCCAATAAATATCGCTTTTAATTTTTAGAAGTTTGGTTTCTGTACTCATTACCCACCTGCCTTTATTTGGATGGATACGCTTTGGGAAACAACCTCTTTGACTTGTCTCTCAATCTCTGCTCTGACCATTCGTTCGATTTCAGGGGCGGGATGATTAAATGCTTCGTGTCTAAAAACGCCTCTTAGTTGAGTGTTGACATAATCCTTGAGGATTAGTTTGACAGTCGTTTCGATTGTTTTGTGAATGCTGTAACTATCAAAAAGTTTATTAACTTTTTTCTCAATAAATTCCTTTAAAACTTCATTATATAAACTACGCATTTCGCCTTTAGAAATGTTGTGACCGTTAATTAAGTTTTTAATATGGTTTTTTACTTGGTTAATATCGCTCATCCCAATAACTCCTTAATTTGATCTATGCTGTCTATAACTTCAATTCGCTGACCCATGTCACGCATACGCTTATGTTCTCTGACCTGTGCCGCTGTTGGTTTTTCGCCTGTTGCTTTTAGCTCTGCCCAAAATGTATTGTCAGGTAGCATGACGATACGGTCAGGTGCAGAGTTGCGACCGATCCATTTAACTTTCCGAACCTCGCCGCCCAGTGCTTTAACTCGTTGCACTAGGTAGGCTTCAATTTTCGATTCGCGCATTAGGCTTATTCTTCTCTTATTAATTCAATGTTGCATCTTCCACAAAGGATGTTGGAAGATTTACCCCCATACACCTTTTGATCGCATTGGCTACATTTGTACTTGTAACGTGTAGTGTTTCGAACAGTTTTGATAAATGGCTTTTCGATAATTTCGCGTTTATATCCAGCTTCCATAATCAGATTGAATACTTCAAAAGCCTTTCCGTCTTTTATTGGCTCATGGCTCATTTTCTGACCTGTTTCACTCCCTTTGCCATCACAAGATATCGGCTGTAAACCGACAATTTTCATTTTTTCAGCCCACTCTCGGTTGTGGTATCCATTACGACTTGGCTTGCCAAATATTTGTTGCCATAAGTGAACCATTTCATGCAATAAAGTGAATGCTGTATCTTGAGGGGTGTTTTCAATGAAATACCGAGGGTTAAGTGCAATCTCGTGTTTGCTTTCCTCATTCAATGAAAATCTATCAGCCCAAAAGTACCCAAGTGTGTTTTTCTTACGAGTTAAAGTAAAAAGCACTTCTGGTAATTCGTTAGAAAACATTTCTTTATTAAAAATATCGAATGCAATTTTTAAATCGTTATAAATTTGATTCGTACTTTTTGTATTGCACATTACAATTTCAACAGATGCATTCATAACTATTTACCTCAATCCTTTTTGTATCTGTAAGATTCAAAGCCTGCCGCAGCTAAAGGCAAATCAATTGCCCATTCAGGATTGCGTGCAAGCAGACTTGATAAATGGTCAGGGTTAAAGTCAGGTTGATCATCCGTTTCGGTAATCACTTCGTCATGCACCGATAGGCAAATGTCGTAACCTGATTCTTCGATTAGAGGCATGTTGTAACCCAGTACATCACGTGAAAAAGCCTGTGTGATGTTCTCGGCAAACTTGCCGCCATAGGTGTAAAGGCGTTCCCATTTACGTGTGTACTGGTTATTGCCCATGTAAGAAATTTTGCCGTCTTCAGCTTTCGCACCCGGGTAGCAGAGATAACGCCCACTTGGTAATTTGATTAATAACCAAGAGCCTTTTTTGATAAAGGTAACTTTGCGGCATGGCACCGCACGGTCGGGTTTGTTGATGGCTTCAATGGCAGCTTGTCTTAGCTCATTCCACCATGCACTGATATTCGGATGTGCATAGCGCCATGAGCGCTTAAAAGAATCACAAACTAACCATGTTTTTTTCTTAAGGCCAAAAGTGGTGCGGCGTTCTTTCTTGTGCCATTCCCAAGCGCGGATTGCTTCATTCAAAATACTTGGATCTAAACTGTCATATGCTTGGTCTGCCATGGCATCAAGGTCTAAACTGTATGCGGCTGCAAATGTTAAAAATGCACCTACACCGCCTTCATACCCCAATGCTAATTCTTGAACCTTACCCACTTGGCGTTGTTCTTTATCTACTGACTCAGGCGAAACGCTGAATGACTTTGCATAGGCCAACTTGTAAAGGTCGTGCCCAATGCCTGCATCAAAGTCATAAAACGCTTTGATCTTCCACGTTTCACCTGCCAGCCAAGCGAGTGCGCGGCCTTCGATATTTGATAAGTCAGTAACAACAAGCTTTTTGCCTTCCGGTGCGCAAATACAACCACGGATTGCAGAACTGGTTAGCTCCATGACGTTTTCATAGAACATATCTGCACAGCCAATTTTTAAAGTCTCGATGCCTGCATCAATTACAGATTGCTTTAAAGCAGGGCGCGGCAAGTTTTGCGGTTGGAATAATCGACCTGCCCAACGTCCAGTACGCGATGCGCCATTAAATTGAAGCGTCCCACGTAATCGGCCATCTTTGCTTGTTCCTTTGGCTAAAGCGTTGTATTTGGCTGTACTGGTGGTTGATGCCTGCAAACGGATTGCAAGCAATTCACGAACAGCTAGAGGTAAGGACTCATCATTTAATCGACGCTCTAAAGTTGATTTCTGCATGTCTGGCAGCGAAACGCCATGTGCTTCAAGAATATGTTTAAGCATTGCGTCGCGTTGGGTTGCTGCTTGCACTTCACCATCGGTTAATGCGACTGTGCGTTTTGCTAATCCTTTTTGCGCTTTCTCAACAGCTTCAATTGCCGTGTGTACAAGATCAAGGTCGATGCATACACCACGATCATTAATTTTTTGGTCCAGATGCCACAGTGCTAATTCAGCATTGCGGTAATTCCACTTTGGAATTTTTTTGTGCAATTCGCGCATCGCCAAAATATCGCTTTTGGCGTACTCAAGGAATCGCGCCCATTCAACTGGATGCGTTTCACTAGTAGCACGTCTGATTTTCTGGTTCGCTGGACGTGGTTTGCAGAATAGTTGAATAAGTTGCTTACCAGCTTTGTCTTTGGCCTTGTCTTGATCGATCTTGAAAATCTCACATAGGATATCAAGTCCACCAGGTAACGAATGGCTCAATGCCTGAACCATCGTATCTTCCCAACGGTGGATATCTCGTGCGGCTTGGTTGGCCAAGTTGCTTTTTAGATTACTGTGACGCAAAACGGTTCTATCAAAACCTGAATTGTGCGCGACAATCTTTATGTTTTTATCGCTATCAAGTAGCGCCTTCATTAAAAGCACTGGCATGGTTGAACCGTCTTTTACGTCCCATACCTGAACAGGGCCATCATCTAAAGCCCATGCGAAAACCATGATTTCCGCATTTTCTGCATAAATATGCGTGCCGTTTTTAATTGGGGTTTCGCTGTATGTTTCTAAATCGAGATAGAGGGTAGAGGTCATATAATTGCCTCACATGACTCAGAACAAGAGCCTGATTCATAACGTTTGCTGCTGCGTAATGCTTTGTACATTTCATCTCGATCATGGTCTTTGAAAGCTTCAATCACATCGCTCATATGTAATCGCTCTCTATACATCCGATGATGGTTGTATTTTCTACCTTCAGATCTGACGCTTGAGCCTTCAGTTACTTCCATCCATTTCACTGCTTGTTCAGGCTCATCTTTAGCGGCCAAAGCAATCTTGTTTAAATGTTTTTTGATGCAGAAAACGCAATTACCTAGATGCTCTGTTATCGCTAAATCAAAGGGCTGTTCTTCCCACCAATCAAGAATTTGGTCTTTCTCTAACTCACAGATTTCAGCTAAATATCGAAAACCATTCTTTTGATGGGCTGCTTTTGCATGAATTGGTAGACCCAGATTTTCAAGTACCTCAATTGGCAGCCGTTTTGGTTCGTCATATCTGATACCAATCCAGCGCTCATAATTGTTTTTCCCAAATACGTCATTGCAATACTTTTCAAATGGTTCTGTCTTCATGCGGGCAGTACAGAACGGGGTATCGTAATAAGGGCTGCCATACTTTTTGAGTATTTCTTTCCATGGTTCTAAATCCTGTTTTAGCTCATCAAGTCGGATAATTTTGTAATTAACTCCCTTATTCATTTCTGGATTCACGACTGTACGCAAGCAAACAAGATTAATGCCCCAATTCGACACAATGTCTTTGATAAATTGATAGGTAGCTGGATGCTCAGCACCTGTATCCATAAAAACGAAACGGGCTTCTGGATCGTTTTTGAAAATGTGAACTAAATAAGCTGAAGTGCGTCCACCGCTAAAACTGATAACTTTGACCATTTCTTTATTTTCCTTATTTATGCTTTGGTAAAGTGAACGCAGAGGGTCAGCAATACATTCACTTTCCAAAGCAATGGTTATTAATAAATGAGTGATGCCACACTGACGCAGTGGCGGCGGCTATTGCCTAAAGGGGAGATAGAGGACCCTTATCAATAGCTGCTATGGTTATTTCCAGTTTCAACACTCATAGCTTGTCGAATTTGGTGACACACTGGTCTTGGCGGTCGTTATGCGAGGAGTGGATCTTCGCCCATGTCATCGGCCGCAAGGTCGTCAAATTCGTCTGCATTGGCAACGCCACCGCCTGCGAAGGCTTCACCATCTTTCAGGAACTGAACGCCACGAAGTGATGCGTTAATACGCTTACCGTAGTTGTTGTCTTGGCACCAAAGTTCGATAGATGCATTCACATAGCAACCTGCATATGGCTTACCGTCTGCTTGAACAAGTGGAGTGCGGTCACGGTCGACTACAGTCACACGGGTTTTGTTGCGTGAAGAAATAAAGTAGTGGCCCGCAAATCCTTCATAGTCAGATTTAGTGTCGCCATCGTGCAAAGCCGTACGGTCTTTGGTTTCGATTTCTTTTTTAACTTGAGGCCATTTAGCACCCCATTTTTCTGAACCCGCTTTTTCCATAGCGTCTTTGATTTCTTTAATCTGCGGATGATTAGCAGGAAGTAAGAAAGATGCAGAGAAAGCCGGTTCACCTTCGCCATTAACCGTTTTTGCTTCGAACAAGTTAGGGAATGCAAGGCGTACATTTTTAAGATTTAATTTCATTGTTATTGCTCCATTAAGCAGTTAGGTCTTCAAAATCGTTTTGTGGGTTTACATCCAGTGCAGGACGTTTGTCGCTAATTGGTGCGACAGTAGCTTTACCGTCCGCACGTGTGATGAGGGCTTCAACTTTGGTCCATTGACGTGGGCCAATAACTTCAGCTTTTTTGAGTTTTTCAGCTGTAGTTGGACTAATTAATTTCAGGTCGTACATTTCCTCAGTTTTGAGGCGCATGCTTTTAAGCATTGCTTCTGCATCTTCAGGATTTGCCCAAGTGCGTGCGCCTTGGCGACCTGCTACAAGCTTGAAGCCTTCAACCGATTCACCTGCATGTAGTTTTTGGTGAACTGCTGAATCAATGGCTTTTATCCATGATTCAAGAAGGGGAATCGCTGCGTACAATTGACCAAGCTTGTCGTTTTCATGATTCACAACTTGCTCTGTGGCCTGTGCAATCTCTGTAGGCAAATCGAATTGTGTTAGGTCGTCAAAGTCGCCTAAAACATTTTGCAAGTTGTGCTTTGCAAGTGCTTCACAGTTTACTTTGGCTTTACACCACTGGCATTGCTTCTCGCCCGGATTAAATGACGCTTCAAAATCGGCAATGGCACCCATGTCGCCTTCACCCAGCCCGACTTCCAAGCAGCGGATGTACTCGGCGGATGATTTAGCTTCTTGAGCAAAGGCTTCGAGTTCTTCAATTGTGCAAACTGCTTCTGACATATAGCCTAAGCGTGGTTGGTGGATGACCATTCGGACTTGCTTGTAATCACCAATCAAGCCGAATTCGTTTAATGCACCTAGTCCATACAGCTTTAATTGCTCATTGTTTTCTGCGTCGACTTTCACACCGCGACCGTATTTCAAGTCGTGGATCTGGATTTCATCAGCAGTTAAAACAACAGCGTCACTTGTACCGAATGCATTTTCCGAATTGATGTAGTTAGAGAACTCCACACGTTGTTCCACTAACAGCTCATTGCCTTCAGCTTGTGAGCGCACAGCATCAAGATAAACTTGCACGTTCTCTGTCATTTCCAGATCGACAGTGAAGTAAGAGCTGAGCTTTACTTGCTCGTCTAAATCGCTCCAATGTGCTGCACCGTCTTTGATATAGATTTGACGATTCAGAAAATCAGTCGCGTTTTTACCTTGCTCCAAGCTCTCAGATGCAAGGAAATGGGCCGCTGTACCTAAATCCGCATGCTCAGATGTAGAGTCAGGAATATCTTTTTCTAAGATCATGCTGCCTGCGCAATGCATCCAACGGTGTGCAGCTGACGGGCTTAACTTAGCGTGTGAAGTCATGGCAAACCCCTAGTAGCTAATTGCAGCGCAATAGATGATCAGCGCACCAAAAATACTGAATGCTGCAATTGCAATTAGTTTTTCGCGCTGGGTTAATGCTTGTGGTTCTGCGAAATCGTCAGCGTTTAAACGCTTGTCTACGATCTCATCGAAACGTCCTTTTTTCATGCTGCATATCCTTCAACTAATTGCATGATTTTTGGGTAATCAGCCTCTGCAACTGCCGACATGTTTGCTGCACCAACTTGCTCTAAGATGGATGCAATGGCAGTGCGACCATGTACTTTGCCCAAACCGATCAATGCTTTTTGCACTTCGTCTTTGGTGAAGTTGGGTGTGCTTGTTTGAATCACTTCAGTTGCTGTTTCACTGACTTGTTCTGCGCTTTCTGCTTCTGCAACCTTTTCAGCGGATTCATCAGCGGCCTTTTGCGCTTCGACAGGAGCATTGGTTTTTTTGCTAGTAGTTTTTTCAGCTACTGCATTTTTAACTTCAGGTTCAGAAGTTTTTGCTGCGTACTCATCAAGGTTGAATACAAACTTTTCTAGGGCAGCGACCGTTGAAATAATCTGTGCATGTTGCGTTACACCTGCACTGATAAGTGCTGCACAAGTTTGTTGGCGGAATTCTGGAATTGCGGTTGTCATAACATTATCCTTCTTTTGTTGCGTTTGGCTCAACACATAGATAAGTTAAACGCAACCTTTAGTTGCGTCAAGCGCAATTTTTATTAAACATGCATAAAAAAGCCTGCTTAGATAGCAGGCTTTTGATTTTTATATAATTATATTTTTAATTTGGTCTTGAGCGTCTTTTTACTTTGTATGTTCTTCTGAACGAATCAACTACCTGACCAACAAAATGGCAATCTTCGTCTACTGGAATGATATTGGGTTGGAAATTCGGATTGAGTGCTTGTAGATATCTATTTCCATTTGATTCAATGACCAACTTTTTAAAAGTTGCATCATTGCCTTTGCGCACTACGATTAGATCACCTGAAATCATGTCGGAATACCAAACGGTTGGGTCGACCAGGATATAGTCGCCTTCAAAAAAGTCGGGTTCGTTGCTAACTCCTTTTACTTTTAGATAAAAGCAATCGTCGCATGGGTCTTCAGGTGCGGGCATCCACTCCGTAACCTCAGTTAAATCAACAGCCTGAACATTAGTAAAAGTTCCTGCTTGCACCCATGTCAACACAGGTAGCAAATTGTTTCTTTTTAAATGGGTCACGTTATTTTCGAGCTTTGTTTCAGCAGTTTTGAATAGTTCAGAGACAGTAGTACCAAAAGCACGCGCAATTTTTTCAAGTGTTGGAAAATCAGGGTACTGCTTGCCAGATTCGTATCTTGATACGTTGCCTTTATCGACTTCGATCATTTCAGCAAGTGTTTGTTGACTCATCTTTTTAGCACTACGCAATTGTTTAATTGCATTTCCTAGTTCGGCTTTCATAACGTGTCCCAGTTTGCAAATTTTGCATTATTGAGAAATTTTATCGTTAATATTGCGTCAAACGCAATGAATTTGTGCGCAACATGTATTGCTAATTAGTTGCGTTTAATGCAACATAGATGCGGTTATTAGTAAAAAATAAGGCGAAAACGATGACACCACTTCGTCGCATTAGAGAGATTCATAAGTATTCACTGGCAGAAGTTGCTGCTGCGGTTTCATCTGATGCAGGGAACCTTTCAAGGATTGAAAGCGGCGCACAACGTCCTTCATTGGATTTGGCCGAAAAGCTAGCCCAGTTTTTCAACGGTGAAATTAACGAAATGCAACTGCTTTACCCTGAGCGCTTTGATGTTGCGGCCCCTAAAGAGTTCGACGATTTATCTGAATCTAAAGGAACATCAGTATGAAAAAACGCGCCATTCTTTTAGCAAAAATTGACGGGGCTTCGCTTAAAAAAGCTCGATCTTTACATAAACCGCATTGCCCTAAAAATGGTGCGCGATACTTATCATTTTGGGTAGGGCACTGTTCGGGCTGCATTAAAGGGAGGGCTTAAGATGCGTGAAAAATTTGAACAATTTATCCGTGATCAAAGTGGTTTAAATGCAGATTTTGAAATTGGGTGCAATGGGCAATATAAATCTGACTTGATGCATTTCATGTTTTTAACTTGGCAATATCAAGCAAATGGGATAGATGCAGTTGAACAGAAACTTGAACGGGTTGTGCAATTGATTAGTTCTAAGCGACAAAAGTGTTGGTCCACGAGTATTGAATCGGCAAATACCTTGTATGAATTAGAACAAGAGATAGAGCAAGCGCTTAAGGATGGTGCCGAGTGAATTATTTCAAGGAACACGGCAAGAACCTCTTAGCCAATCACTACATGATCATTCCCATCAAGCAGGGCATGAAGCGCCCTGTTATGGACGAGTGGCAGAACGTACGACTCACCGCTATTGATGTACCGAAGTATGCAAATCAGGGTGTGGGCATCTTAACTGGTCAAGGGCCTTTCCCGATCTGTGCGGTTGATATTGATGTAACTGATGTTGAATTGGCAGAGAAGTTTGCAGACTGGTGCCGGGATAATCTTGGAGTGAGCTGTGAGCGAATAGGGCGAGCGCCTAAGATTTTGCTTGTGTATAGAGCAGAGGAACCGAATTGGGGAAAATCAACCTCTGCATGGTTTGCAGACCCTACAGAAGTTGATAAACCTTTTAAACAAATGCAGAAACAGCGTATCGAAATGCTTGGCCGTGGTCAACAATTCGTCGCATATCACGTGCACCCCGATACAAAAAAACCATACGAATGGGTCGATTTCTTCGGGGGTATTGCTGAATTTCCTGCAAACTCGCTGCCTGTTATTACCAAAGAGCAAGTTGCTGAAGCAGTCCAGATGTTTGAGCATATGGCTGAAGAACATGGCTTAATGCGAGTCAAAAACAGCAAGTCGCGTGTAGGTGCTTTGACGTCTAGCGAATTGGATGATGACGAAGACTTTCTGAACAATATAACTGCGACTATCGGATGGTCGCTTGATGACGCTAAAAAATATCTAGGCTATATCGATAATGAAGACTATGAAACTTGGGTTCGTGTGGGCATGTCTTTGCATCACGAGTTCAGTGCCAGTGATGATGCTTTGCAGCTTTGGAACGAGTGGTCAGCAACAGCAAGTAACTATTCTTCGTTTGAAGACATCGAGCGTAAGTGGAACAGTTTTGAGCAAACAGGCTCAAATATCATTACTGCGCATTGGTTACTCAAAGTTGGGCGCGAATCAAAGCAGGAAAAAATACGTTTAGAAAAACGCAAAGTTCTAGCCGATATTAAAAATAAAATCATTGAATGCCAAGAGACACAAGAGCTCTTGCAAGTTGTGGCCAAAGAGGCTGGCAAGATAGCAGGAACTGACGTTGCTTTGCGTGTTGAGCTTTCAGGTTTATTACAACAACGATTCAAGCAACTTTCAAAAGTCTCTATCACACAGCGCGAAATCAATATCGCTATGGGCGGCAAGAAGGTGCAAATCGCACTGGATGACGCTCAAAAGCGCCCAATGACTGAGTTCGGTAATGCTTCCAGAATGCTCGATGCTTATGGCACTGAGATTATGTATGTAGCAGAAACAAGTTGTTGGTATCGGTGGAATAGCGTTTATTGGGAACCATGCGTGAACATGGTGATTGAGCAATACGCTAAGCAATCTGTTTTGGCCTTAGGCGATGAAGCCAAAAAGATCGATGACGATGCCCAGCGTGCTGAGTTCTATCAATTCTGCGCAGCAAGTCAAAAGGCATTCATGGTTAAAAACATGGTATCGCTTGCTCAATCAGATCCGCGTGTACTTGTGCCTTTTAACGAACTAGATAGCGATATTTATTTACTTGGTTGTGCCAATGGTGCTGTTGATTTGCGTACAGGTGATTTGGTCAAGCCTAATCAGGATTTGCTGATTACCAATAGCACAGGTGTTGAGTACAACCACAAAGCGAAATGCCCATTATTTGAAGCCACGGTTCTTGATGCTTTTTTTGGCGATCAAGAAATGGCTGATTTTTTCCGCCGGCTGATGGGTTACTCAATTTTGGGCAATCCAAAAGAAAACTTGATGATCATCCCGTTCGGTGATGGTTCCAATGGTAAATCCACAATCCTTACAACTATTTTCAAGGCGCTTGGTGATTATGCCAAGACTACGCCTGCAGAAACGTTTTTGGGCGCAGGTAAGGGCAGTGCAGGCGGTGCACGTGAAGATTTACTTCGTTTACGTGGTTCGCGCTTTGTCTATGTAAATGAACCTGAAGAAAACCAAGAGTTGAAAGAGGGTCTTGTTAAGTCATTAACAGGTGGTGAGTCGGTCACTGCGCGCGGTCTCTACGCCAAGGGCTCAGTTGAGTTCAAACCAACATGGACCACGATCATGCCAACAAACCATAAACCGATTATTAAAGGCGGTGATCATGGTATTTGGCGGCGATTAATGATGGTGCCTTTTGAACGTAACTATGACGCAGACAAAACCTTAATTAAAGACACGAATAGATCCGAGAAGCTTTTGGCCGAGATTGAGGGGGTCTTAGCTTGGTTGGTGCGCGGTGCACTTGAGTATCAGCAGGACGGGTTGCGGGAACCTGGCAAAACGAAAGCTGCACGTGACGAATATAAAGACGAAATGGATCTGCTCAAAGACTGGATTAATGAGTGCTGTGAGCTTGGCACACCTGAAACAGTCTGGGATCTATCTGCAAATTTATGGGCAAGTTGGCAAGCGTACGCGGTTAAAAATGGCGAATTAAGGTACATACCGACGGCAAGAAGTTTAGGACGTCGTTTAAGTAGTAAGTTTCGAACGGCTAAAGGTGCAAACGGTGCTAGGAAAATGTTGGGCATCCGCGTGCGTGTTTCCGCAGATTTTGCGGATTTGGATACACCTAACAATTAGGTTTATGAGTTTAACAAGTAGTTTTTTGCGTATTCGCAATTTTTTACGTGTTTGTAGTGGTCGGCAGGTGGCGTTAAGGCGTTTAGGGCGTATTTTTCAGGAACTTTCTATTTATATATATAGGACTTTCCATAAAAAACATATTTAAACGCCTTAACGCCACTTTGAAAGACAAAAACGAAAAAATAACGGTTTGGCAGGAGGGCGACATGCCTGTATTAGCTTTTGTTCCTCAGTATTTGGTGAAAGACAAGGTGAAACGTAGCTCTGCGCCAAAAGTAACGGAGGATGATGTGAAAAACATACGAGAATTACATAAATCAGGCCTTTCATTGCGTCAGCTTGGGCACAAGTACGACATATCACATGAAATGGCTAGACGTATCTGCAATGGGTATTGCTATAAGGAGGTTATCTAATGGCTTTACGCGGAAAACAAAAGATATTCGTGCATGAATACCTAAAAGATTTAAATGCAACGCAAGCTGCAGTTCGTGCTGGGTATTCTGCAAAAACTGCAGGTTCAATTGGTGACGAAAACCTAAAAAAACCTGAAATACAAAAAGCCATTACTGAAGCCCAAAATGCACGTATCAAACGATTAGATGTCGATGCAGATTACGTTCTAAATCGCTTAGTGCAAATTGATCAGATGGACGTGATAGACATTATGAACGACGACCTATCACTTAAACCCATTAGCAATTGGCCTCCTATCTGGCGTCAGTACATTTCAGGTTTGGACAACATGGAAGAATTTGACGGGCGAGGAGAGGAACGTTCGCTTATCGGTTATCTGCGCAAAATAAAATGGCCTGACAAAGTTAAGAATCTTGAGTTATTAGGCAAACATATTTCTATTGGCGCATTCAAAGAGCGCATCGAACACGGGAACGATCCTGATAACCCTTTAACAGACACCAAAGCATCAAGCAAAAAGTTATCGGCGCTTGCCAAGTTGCACAAAGCGAATAAGGAGAAGAATGATGCGTGAACAATTTGAACAATCAATTTTGAGCTTTGCTTTAAAAACAATTGGTTGCACGACTGAAATAGAGCAGTGAGCGTGCAGCAAGGAGAATCAGAATGGATAAATACTTTTGGATTTTCTTAATGGTTTTGGTTGTTTGTATGACTGTTGAAAAGATATATGGCGGTTAATCATGAACAAAACCACTGACGAACAGATTCTTGTATTGCTTGCGGATATGAGCGAATCCGATATTGAGAAATATCTGTTATCGCTTGATGAAGATGAACAAGCAGAAATCAGTAAGTTACTTGCCAATGCACCTGTGTGGTTTCCATTGGAAGGCCCACAAATGGCCGCATATCTTTCACAAGCTGATGTGATCGGATACGGCGGTGCAGCTGGTGGCGGCAAGACCGATTTGATTGTGGGTTCATCACTCAATATCCATAAGCGTGTGCTTGTTGTACGGCGTGAAAAAGCACAAACAGATGGCATTGTGCAACGTACAGAGGAAATATTAGGACACAAGAACGGCTACAACTCACAAAAATCATTCTGGAATTTGGGCAATGGCAAGCTAATCGAGTTCGGCGGCTTGGATAACCTCGGCGATGAGAAGCGTTGGCAAGGTCGTGCGCATGATTTGAAAGCACTGGACGAAGCAACAGAGATCCGCGAATCACAAGCACGATTCGTTATGGGTTGGAATCGTTCTTCAGATCCAACTGTTAAATCTAAAGTGCTTATGACTTTTAACCCACCTACAACCGCTGAGGGCAGATGGGTAATTGATTACTTTGCGCCATGGATTAAGAAAGGATACCCAAACCCAGCTGCACCAGGCGAATTACGTTGGTTTGCAATGGTGAAGGGCAAAGAACAGGAAGTTGATAGCTATAAGCCATTTGTACTGATCGATGATCAAATTGTTTATGACTTCAACAAAGATGACTACAAACCTGAGCACATCATCAAACCTAAATCACGCACGTTCATCCCTGCGCGTGTGACAGATAACAAGTACTACATGGAAACAGGCTATATGAGTACTTTGCAATCCTTGCCTGAACCTTTGAGGTCACAAATGTTATACGGCGATTTCGGTGCGGGTATTGAGGATGATCCTTGGCAAGTCATCCCAACGGAATGGGTTGAAGCAGCACAAGCACGTTGGAAACCAGAGGACGAGATGCGCATTCTGTACAAAGGCGACTTTGCAATGGACTCATACGGTCTTGACGTTGCCCGCGGTGGAAAGGACAACACCATTGGATATGCGCGGCATGGGCATTGGTATAACAAAGCGAATGTGCTTGAAGGTATTCAATCCAAAGACGGTCCTGCATCTGCTTCGTTTGCAGTTGGCCATGTGCGTGATGAAGCACCAATTCACGTTGATGTCATTGGTGTTGGTGCAAGTACTTACGATTTCTTAAAGCAATCAGGATTGCACGTCATACCGGTTGATGTACGCCAATCTGCAACGGCGTTCGATCGCTCAGGTCAACTGACATTCCACAACATGCGCACACAACTCTGGTGGCAGTTACGCGAATCATTAGATCCTGCATACGGCAGCATTGTCGCATTGCCACCTGAACCCGAATTGCTTGCAGATTTAACTGCACCACGTTGGTCACTACAAGGCAAGAACATTCAAGTTGAATCACGTGAAGAAATTATTAAGCGTCTTGGTCGCAGTCCCGACTATGGATCAGCAATCATCAATGCGCAGATTGATACTCCAAAACGCAAAGTGCTACAGGCGATTTATGGCAATAACTCACGTAGAAATTACGATCCATATGATTAGTAGTGTCAACAGGAAACGAGGCATTCAGATATTTGCAAAAGCATAATGACTGAATGCAATAGACATGTGGAGAAATGCAATGTGCAGTAGCAACATTACCGATGTGATGTTCGGTGGAAACAGCGTGTTAGATAAAACCGCCAAGATTTTTGGTGTAGCGCCTAAAAAAGCAAAAGTAGAAGCACCGCCACCAACCCCAGTGCGCCAAGATTCTAAAACACCTGACACATCAGCAACGATTGATCGTATTCAGCAATCACAGAATTCAATGTCAGGCGGCATTGCAAATACGCTTTACACAGATCCTGAAGGTGTGAGCGATGAAGATTTGCGCTTAGGTAAAAAAACTCTATTAGGTCGTTAATATGAACGAAGATGCAATCAGAAAGCTAAAAAAGCGTTTTGATAAGATTTGGCAAACACGTGTCAATGACATGGACGACTATTGTGCTGAGATTGCATTGCACGTTTTGCCTGTCGCAATTAAAACAATTAAAAACCAAGAAAAACACGATCGTTCCGCGTGGCGAAAGATTGTAGATAACACAGGCAAAAACTCTTTGAAAGTGCTAGCAGCAGGAATGCTATCTGGTACTTGTTCACCCAGCCGACCATGGTTTGTGATTGAAGCTTCGGACCCTGAACTTAAAAAAGACATCATGGTTAAGCAATGGCTGAAAGAGTTGCAGGATATTTGCTATTCGACATTTGCCAAAAGCAATGTGTATAGAACTGTTCACAATTGCTATCTGCAAGAAGGTGCATTCGGCACTTGTGCTGCACTTGCACCTCGGTCTGAAGATGCTCAATTAATGGACCTTATCCCGATGTCCTTTGGTGAGTATGCAATCACAGTTGATGCATTCAATAAACCTAATGGGATATATCGCAAGTTCAAATTGACTGTAGAAAATATGATTGCGTTTTTTGGTGAAGAAAACGTATCTGATCAAGTCAAATCTGCGTATGAAAATGAAAACATCGAGCAAGAATTTGTTGTGCATCATGCGATTTATCAACGCGTAGGTGCCAAAGGCTTTGGTGCAAAAAACATGAAATATGCATCGGTCTACTATGAAGCCAATTCACAAGACAAGTTACTACGAGAAAGCGGATTACAAAGCTTTGAAGTGATTTGCGGCCGTTGGACGGTCTCAAGCAGCGATGTTTATGGTGAATCACCCGCAACAGATTGTTTTGGTGATATGCGTGCATTGCAGAAAGCACATCTGCAATTTGCAAAGGGCGTTGATTATCAAGTCAATCCGCCAGTGCTAATGCCTGATTATTTGAAAGGTCAAGAAAAAGAAACGTTACCTAATGGCATTGCGTTTTATTCCCCTAATCCAATGAACAACGTGGCGCAAGTTCAACCAATGTTGAATGTGCAGTTTGCAGTTGAAGGTGTATTTACTGAGATTCAGCAATCACAGGAACGTGTTAAACAAGCATTTTTTACGGATTTGTTTTTAATGCTGGATGCATACGACCAAGGCAAGATGACCGCAACAGAAGTATATGAGCGCAAATCAGAAAAAATGCTCATGCTTGGCCCAGTGGTTGAACGTCAGATCGATGAACTATTGCGGCCATTGGTAGAAATCTGCGTGATGCGAGTGTTAGACACTACGCCATATTTACGTGAAACAGCGCCTGAAGCTATCCAAAACTCTGAAATTAAAATTGAGTTCGTGTCAATTTTGGCATTGGCACAGCGTGCTACAGGCGCATCGAATCTGCAACAGATGCTTGCAATGGTTGGACAAATAGCTCAAGTCGATCCGCAGGTTCTCGACAAGTTTGATACTGACAAATTCCTTGATGAGTATGCAGACATCATTGGCGCATCACCAATGATTTTCCGCGACAAGAAAGCGGTTGAGCAAATACGAGCACAACGAGCACAGCAGCAACAAGCACAAATGCAGCAACAAGCGCAGATGCAGCAATCTGCAATTAACAAGCAACAAGCAGAAGCAATCCAAACCGCTAGCCAAGTCGACACGAACACCCTTGCCAATGCTGCAATTGAAGGAGGGTTGATTGATGCCTAAAACTCAATATGAGCTTGATCAAGAGCAGGAAGCGAACGACCTAAAAGAGGTTTTAAAAACTGCTCATGGTAAGCGTTTGCTGATGCGTTTGATTAATCGTGCAGGGGTTCATCAGCCTACGTACGCAACCGGCACACAACCAACAGATTTTGCATTTCTGGAAGGTCGCAGAGAGTTCGGACTGTTTCTACTTGCTGAGATTACAAAGGTCAGCACAGATGCATGGTTAGACATGCAAAAAGAACATTTTAAACAAACCCAATTGAACAATGAAAAGGTGAAACATGAGCGAGAACAACAACGCGCCATCAACAGCGACAACTGATACGACGGCTGCAACACCAAGTACAAACACTGCTACAGGAACACCTGCGGCAACTTCTACCACTGAACAACCAGGCGCGGTGCCTGCTACAGCATCAACAACCGATGGCACAGGGCAACCAGAACTAGAAGTGCTATTAGGAGGCGAACAACCGCCTGCAGCAGATCAGCCGATTTCATATACCGATTTCACAATGCCTGAAGGTTTTGAGCTTCACGGTGATGATGCAAAGGTACTTCAAGAATTGGGGCAACAGTTCAAGATGCCGCAAGAAGCAGTGCAAAAGCTTGTTGATTTAGGCGTACAGCTTCAGCAACGCCAAGCGGTTCAACAACAGCAAATGGTCAAATCATGGATTGATGCAGCACGTGCGGATACCGAATACGGCGGTGAAAAACTGCAACAAAGCCTGTTGACAGCGCAAAAGGCTTTCACCTTACCGCGTGGGGAGAAAATCTCTAAGATTCTATATAACAGCGGACTTGGCAATCATCCTGATGTAATTGGGTTTATGACTGAGGTGGGCAAGTTGCTACAACCAGACAACATTATTTCAGGTAAAGGCAATAACACTTCAACACCAAGTCTCGGACAACTTTGGTACGGCGATAATAACTAGCAGAGGGCTTAATATGTCTTTAGTCGCACAATTACAACCAACGCTCATGGATCTAGCTGCGCGCTACGGACAGACGCCCGAAAGTGCAGTTATCGAGATTCTGACAGCAAGTAACGAATTGCTCGATGACATGGTGTGGGTTGAGGCCAATGATGGCACAGGTCACAAAACAACAATTCGTACAGGCTTGCCGAAAGGTGCTTGGCGTTTACTTAACTACGGTGTGCCGTCTGAGAAATCAGCAACAGCAGCTATCCGTGATACATGCGGGTTGCTTGAATCTTATTCAGAAGTTGATAAGCAACTGTACGATATGGAACAAAACCCGCAAGAATGGCGTGCAAGTGAAGATGCCGCTTTTGTTGAAGGCATGTCGCAAACAATGGGTGAAACACTCATTTATGGCAATGCACGTGACACGCCTGCGGCATTCACAGGTTTTGCACCTCGTTTCAACGACATTGCGCAAACTAACCCCGCAAATAAGCGAAATATCCTTGATGCAGGTGGTACTGGCAATAACAATACTTCAATTTGGTTTGTGGTTTGGCACAAGGATACTGTTCACGGTATTTATCCACGTGGTACCAAAGCTGGTTTGCAAATCCGCAATTTAGGTGAATCAACTAAAGAAGACGGGGGCGGCTTAATGCATCAGGTGTTACGCTCGCACTTTGTTTGGAATGCAGGCGTAACTGTTCGCGATTGGCGTGCGGTTGTTCGTATCGCAAATATCGATGTGACAGCTTTAACAAAAGATGCAAGTGCAGGTGCGGACTTGTTTGACTTATTGGCACAAGCAGCTGAATTGTTGCCACGTAAAACCAGTGGTCGAATTGCAATCTATGCAAACCGTACTATTTCACAATTCTTACGTCGTCAAAGTGTGAATAACAAAAATGTTCGCATCACGGTTGAAGAACAAGGCGGGCGTAGCGTAACCAAGTTTGACGGTATGCCTATTCGTCGTGTTGATGCTTTACTGAACACCGAATCTCGCGTGGTTTAAGGAGTAAGTATGTTAATTGATAAATTACTCGTGCTGTCGATGGATCAAGCCATCACAGCCACTGCAACTTCGACTGACACACTTGATTTGCAGAAAGCATCAACAAGTGCCAATCGTTTGCCCGTTTTGTTGCGTGGCAAAAATCTTTTGCCTACAACTGCAACCGTAACGGTTCAATTGCAGGAATCATCTGACAATTCTTCATGGACCACTATTGAAAGTTCACGCGCTTATACAGGTGCCGAGCTTAATTCAGGGGTAATTGGTGAAGTGATGCTGCCTGTTAAGCCAAAACGATACGTTCGCTTGAACTATGTTGTTGCAAGCGGCCCATTCACTGTGGGTACTGTTTTTGCACATGTCTCAGATCATCGTGACGTGCAAGCAGCTTATCCAGTTTATGCAGGGGCTTAAGCATGGAAGGTTTAAAACAAGTTCGTGCAAACCAAAAAGGTTTCTATAAAGACCGCCTTGTTCAAGATGGTGAAATTTTTGCGGTTGGTGAAGATGAAACAGGGCTTTGGTTCGATGATATTGAACCTGCTGAAAAACCTAAAACATCAGGTCGTAGCACTTCATCGAATAAAACCGCTGAATAAATCAGGGTAAAAACTTATGAGATCAATTACTGATCTTTTCAATCTAGCCCTGTCGCATCTTGCGCAGGGCTATGTTGTTAATGATCCTACTGAAAGAACGCCACATGCAAATTTGTGTAATACCTATTATCCAATTTGCAGGCAAGACATTCTTGATGATGAACATCAATGGTCTTTTGCGGTCGCAAGTTTGCCTTTGAACATTGATGCAGGATACACAGCTGCAACCGCTTATGTGCTACCAAGTGACATGATTCGGACGTTTCAACTTGAATCTGGTACACCATATTATGTGCAAGGTGGACATCTTTTTACATCAGATCCTGCGCCAGTTTTACGATATGTCAAAGATGTAAAAGACTTGGCTTTGCTACCTCAAAAATTCAAAGTGGCTTTGTCGTATCTATTGGCTGGTCGGATTGCAGGCGCATTGATCAATGATCAAGAAAAGCAAACCATGATGTTGCAGATGTACGAGATTGAGAAGGCTAAAGCAATTAGAACTGATCTACAACAACATCGCATCGAGCGCAGACCTGACTTTGAAGGTTCGTTATATTTAGCGAGATAAGCATGCAATTATCATTTAACGGCGGCATTGTATCTTCTGAAATGTTTGGGCGCTTTGATCAAGCAAAGTACCAAACAGGCGTAGCTAAATGCTCAAATTTCGTTGTTGAACTGTATGGCGGTTTAACGTATCGAGCAGGGTTGAGATACGTCCACCACTACCATATTTCACAAGGCAAGATGCGTTTAATACCTTTTGTGTTTAGTGAAGAACAAGCAATAGTTTTGGTAATTCGTGCCGGTGCTGTAAATTTCTTTGCAGATGGCGGAATGCTATTAGATGATGACAATCAACCATTAGAACTTGTTTTGCCTTATAACGAAGAACACTTGATGCAGCTTCGTTATGCCCAGTCAGCAGATGTAATAACAATTACGCACCCGAATTATGTACCACGGAAAATAATTAGAAAAAGCGCAACTGAATGGGCAATTGAGTTCGTCACAGTATCCTTTGGTATTGGACAGCCGCAAAATCTTACAGGTGTGGCAAATAAACCTAATACAACTGGGTATGTAGAACGAGATTATGTTTATCAAGTAACAGCAATTAATGAAGATAATGAATCGCAGGCTTCGGATAAATCCCCAATTCTAAAAAACGATCTGACCCTTGCAGGAAACAACAACGTTCTATCTTGGGATGCAGTACCAGGTGCAACTCGATATAACGTTTTCAAATTGCGTTCTGGACTTGCAAGCTACATTGGTGAAACAACAGAATTAAGTTTTACGGATGATTACATTGAAACAAACGGCGCGATCACACCGCCTTTAATCCGTAGTCCATTTGAATACAACCCAACAGCAGTCGCATACTACGGCCAACGAAAAGTTTATGGCGGGGGGTATCAATCACCACAATGGTTGCGCATGTCTAGAACTGCAACGGATGATAATTTCGGTTATCACATTCCACTGCAAGAAACAGACTCAATCCAGATACGTTTTGCCGCACGCGATGGAAATGGGGTTAAGCATCTAGTACCGATTAGTGACTTGATGATTCTTACAAGCGGAGCAGTATGGAAGTTGTCATCCGATGGGGCAATGACAGCTGCAAGTGTCAGTGTACAACCACAATCGTTTGTTGGTGCAAACGATGTAACTCCTTTACAAATTGGTGGTGCTGCTATTTTTGCTTCGGACCAAACAGGACATATTCACGAGATTTCACTATCACAAGGTTATAACTCGTCTTATCAAGTGATGGATCTATCAATTATGTGTCCTCACTTGTTTGATGGGCATAAAATAATTGACTGTGCGCTTGTGCGAAACCCTCTAAATATCATGTATTTTGTACGTGATGATGGGGTTTTATTGTCATTAACATACGATGCACAACAACAAGTTTGGGCTTGGGCGGAGCAACATACTCAAGGTAAATTTATTTCTGTTGCTGCTATACCTGAAGAAGATCAAACAGCGTTGTATTGCCTTGTTGAACGCGACCAGATACGAACTGTTGAACGTATGCTTATGCGTCAGCCTATTGATATGAAAGATCAATGTTATCTCGATAGTTCTATGCAATACAAAGGCTCACCAACGAAAACAATATCGGGCTTAGATTGGTTGGAAGGGCGCTCTGTTTCAGTGTTTGCCGATGGCGGCGTAAAGCCACCTAAAACAGTAACTGGCGGCTCAATTACATTAGATCGTGAATTATCTAATGTTTGGATTGGCTTGAACTATGAAGGATTGGTCCAGACTTTGCCATTAATACCCCAAGAATCGCATCCAGCTAAACCCAAATTAGCAACACAAGTGCATCTTAGAGTTAAGGCAACACAAAATATTGAGGTCGGATCTGACCCTGAAAAGATATACATGACAGAGTTCAAACCACGAAGCTTAGAACCATATGGACAGCCTTTAAAGTTGCTTGACGGCTATGTGCAAGTACCTGTTGCCAGTACATACAATAAAGACGTACAAATCACTGTAAAACATGATAAACCTTTACCAATGAAGCTCTTGGCAATGGAGGTAGAGTTCAAATGACAATTACAAATATTGAGATTCGAAAACCTACTGACAGAGACATTCGAATCCTTGTAGAAAACATGCGTGAAGCAGACAAAGAAGAATTGCGGGCTTACTTCAGCGACAATTACGACTTTATCGTAAAAACAAGCGTTAAGTATTCACGTGATGCTTGGGCTGTGGTTGTAAACGGTAAACTGCTTTTTATTTGCGGTGTAGGTCTTACAAGCATGATTGGGAGTGTCGGATGCCCTTGGTTGTTAGGCACGGATCATATTGCAAGTTATCCAATTGAGTTTTATAAGCAAAGCAAAAAAATTCTTGATGAAATGATGCTTGATTATGAGACCTTGACCAATCATGTCTACGTAAAAAATGGCAATGCGATTCGCTACTTAAAGCGCTTAGGTTTTAAGTTTAGCGAACCTGAACCACATGGGACAAACGGCGAATTATTCTATCCGTTTGCTATGGTGGCAGCATGATGGGTGGAGGAGGTGGCGGTGGGCAAGGTAACTTGTATGCCGCAATCGCAAAAGCTGCTGTTAAAGGCGGCACAACTTATTTAAAACTGAAGGCTCAAAAACAGGCACTCGAACAGCAAGCCGAATTTGCAGATGCAAACGCAACACTTGCAGATATTCAGGCGCGTGATGCGATTGATTCAGGGCGAGTTGCAGTTACTGATTATCAACGCAATGTTTCAGCATTCAAATCTAGCCAAATCAATGCGCTTGCTGAAAATGGCATTGATGTAACGCAAGGCTCAGCGATCGATATGCTTGCAAGTACAGAAATGATTGCGCAATCCGATATCGACACAATCAAGTACAACGCGGCTATGCAGTCATGGGGTCATCGAGTAGAGCAAACTAATTTCTTGAATCAAAAAAATGTCTTAACAGCCCAAGCGAAATCAATTCGTCCACGTTTAAACGCCGAACTCTCAGCAATGAATGAGTTTGCATCAACAATGTTCGGTGGTGGTAGTGGGGGCAGCCCAATGCAGGGCGGTGAATCAATGACTGCAATGCCAAGCGGCGGAGGGAGCTATTCAAATAATAGTAATTTTGCTATGTCCCTTTATGGCAATAACCAAGGAGCATCTTGGCAAAATTACAACTGGAATTGGATGGGAAATCAATAAATGCGTATTCCACAGTTTAATCAACAAGTAAACGAACAAGGCATGCCGAACGCTCGCATACAAGGCGGCATGTCGCCTGGTGCAGCAGTTGATGTTGTGTCTAACCAGATCGACGGTATTGCTAATCTGGCAAATACTGCTGCTAACGTTTATCAGCAAGAAGTTGATCGAACTGACCGCACTCGGGTAATGGATGCACAAAACCAATTAACTGAGCTTAAATACCATCTACAGAATAATAAGATTGATGGGTACATCCATAAAAAAGGTGCAGACGTTGTTGGGTTTGGCAACGAGGATGGCACAGGCTTTGTTGATTACTACTCAAAAGCCTATCAAGATGGTGTAAGCGAGATCACTGCAAAACTGGGTAACAATCGCCAACGTGCAATGTTTAATCGTGCTGCGACTCAAGATGCCTATGCATTTAGAGGAAATCTACAAAACTATTTTGTTCGTGAAAACGATACATACCAACAAAGCGTTTATTCTGCTTCAGCAGATCGGTACATTCGAAACATTAACGAAAACCCCGCAGACTTTGCATCGATCGATGACAGCCGCGAGAACCTTAAAGCATCGCTTGGGGAGTTAATGCGCTTAGAAGGTAAATCAGCAACAGAAGCTGAAAACCTTTATCTGAAGAATGTTTCAAGTGCGCACATGGCAAATTTAAATGCCTTCATTGAGAACGGCAATTTGAAAGCAGCAACCATGTATCGAAACAAATACAACAACGAAATTTCATTAGCAGACACATTCAAAGTCGATAAAGTAATTCGTCAAAAATTAGAAGATCAACAAGTTGAATCACTTGTGAATTATGCTATTACAGGTTCACAAGAAAATAGTAACCCTGCACTTAATGCCCCCCCACAAGTATCACAGGCGATTGCACAAGAATTAAAAAGCCTTACGCCTCAACAGATGAAAGGCATAAAATACAATGATCAACGGCTTGATGTGTACACAGTACATGCAGCAAAAGAAAAAGGCATGGAGTGGGCTGCGCCTTTATTGTTAGGCATTAGATTATCTGGTGAGAAGTCAAACAACAACGAAGTATCGCCAAGAGGTGCCAAATCTGTAATGCAATTCATGCCGCCAACTTGGTCTGATTTTAATAAAAATGGTCAGCGTGATATTAACAATCCTGCGGATACTATTGACGCTTCATTAGAGTTTGTGGATTGGATTAGTAAGAAGTACAAAACAAAAGATCCTATGGTGATAGCAGCGTATTACAACGGTGGACATCCTGCAGCTGAAGCAGTCAAAAAAGGCCAATTACCACCAGCAAGTGAAACTCGTAATTATTTGGATCGCATTGATAATTGGCTCACCGATGGTTTTGGTAAATATGCCAAACAACCATCTAAAACCCGTGAGCAAGCATTTGATACTGTATGGGGCAGTAATGTATCGCAAGAAGTGAAAGGCAAGGCAGAGGTTTTATTGAATCGCCGATATGCAGCTGAAGACAAGATCAAAAAAGATAAACAAGACGAGTCATATAGCGAAATATTTAATGGCATTACAACAGGTCAATTTACTTTCGAGCAAATTCCAGTAAATGCAATTACTAATCTAGAACCAAATCAAATTAATAGTTTGCGTGCGGTTAGTAAGTCAATTTACGAAAAAGAAGCTAAAACAGATCCGACGATTTACAGCATGATTATGCTGAACAAGGATGAGTTGTTTAAAGGAAAACCGCAATCTGTGCTTCACCAATATGCGGATAAGCTGTCACCTACTGATTATAAGGAAGTGACAAAAATGTATGTCGAGGTGAATAATCCTAAAGAAACCGATAAATCTAAGGACAAGAGATACTTAGCAACTGACAGCACTGTAGCAACAGCATTGAAACCTTATCTTAATATTATTGGTATCACTGATACAAAAAATAAGACGCAACTATTACATTACAATGCTGTTAAATCAGATCTTATGCAAACGTTGTTAGAAGCAGAAGCGAGAAACGGCGGGCATTTGACATGGGATCAAATAAATAGACTGACCCTAAAAAATGTAAATAATAAAGTTCAAATAACAACTACTCGACCCTTCTTTGCTGATCAGATTGAACTGAATCGAGTCTACTCACAAGTGAAAAGTAAGAGCGATATTACCCCAACAATGTTGCAAAAACTGGATAACTTGTTTAAAAAGCAAGGTAGAAACATTAATAACGTTACTGAAGCAGAATATTTAAATGCTTATTACGCCATGATGAGAAGGGGTTTTTAAAATGAATGGTTATAAAAAAACTATTATTTTACAATGGGTTTTTATCTTTGCATTGTTAATACTAACTTTTTTTTCTTTTAAGAAAAGCAATGACCTTGCTGGGCAAATCGATTCACTGAGTAGTCTAATAGAAGATAGTAAAGGACCGACAGAAGCGGATAGCGTTTCAAGTCAAATTGCTGTGTTAGATGATCAAATCTCAGAGCAAAGAGACCAGATAAGCACTTTAAGTTCTCGCATGGATGATGCTGAAAGTGGCATTAAAAAGAATTCTAATAAAATTGATGACTTCTGTTTGATAAAAAATATCTGTATTTAAGCTGTCAACAGCAAAAGCCTTTATCCCATATAACAGCATTTAAGATTACAGAAGTCCGTAGTCTTAAGTGCTTTTATTATGTCTGATCAAAACCAAACAAACCTTACAATTGGTCAATTATTCGAAATCAACCAAGGGAAAAATGCAACACAGATTGCAGATACCGAAGCACGTGCACGAAAGGCTGCAAAGGATTTAGGTTTAGACTATAACAAGATGACTGAAACACCTGAGCAAATCGCATCAGTTGCAGATGAAGTCACAACACAAAAGAAGCTCAACGAAGTTATTTCAAGCGATCCCGTTCTTGGTAAATATGCACTAAATCCTAATCAAGCAGCGGTTTCGCTTGATGACTTTGGTTCACTAAAAAAGATCAGTGATAGCGTTTCGTTGTTTGGTTCAAGTCTTACAGATCCACGTCAACAAGTCACCTATGACGATTTACAAAATGCGATCGTTAAAGGCGCATCTACTGAACAACAAAAGCGTTTGCAAGACCTCGGTGTATTCCAAAAACCTGATACAGTAAAGCCGACAGTTAGTAACCTATTAACTGATCAGCTGAATGCGCCTTTTTTTCCGAAAGCACCTGAACAACAAATCAAAGAAGTACATGACCAAATTTTAAAAGAACAAGGTGCATATGCTGCGGCACGCTTCAATCGTTACATGGAGAATCAAAAGTTTTGGGCCAGCCAAGGCCAATTGCTACCACAGGAAGAACGTGAAGGCAGCACCAATTGGGATGCAACCAAGCGTGGTTATGCATCGCTATGGCAAACCATTGGTGCGGCTAAATATGCAGCCACTGGTGACGATAGTATGTTGCAGCGATTCACTGATTATAAAAAGCGCCTTCCACAATCCCAAGAATTAGTGACTTTACTAGATGATATGGGGCAGGCCGCAAAAACAAATGAATCAGGTTGGCTGGGTGCAACTCAAGAATTTATAAATAAAGCAGACGGCGGAACAATAACTGAATTAGCGCTTGAGCAACTCCCACCAAGCTTGATCGGCTTTGGGCTTGGTGCAGGTGCAGGGAGTGTGTTAAGTCAGACATTGACAAGGAACACTGCAAAATATGCCCCTATTTTCATGTCAATTGAGAAAGCTCAAAACTTAACCCGAGGCGCGGCATTTGTTGGCGGTGCGATTCAGGGCGGTATCGGTGCGGGTACAGCTGACGTTGCGATTTCATATGGTCAAAACATGGCTGAAGCGCGTGAAAAGTTTCTAACACGCCAAGAGCAAATTGATTATGCAGCTGCTAAGACATGGGGGTCTGCTAAATATTCAGCCTTAGGCGGTTTGTTATTGCCTGTTAGTTTTGGCGGTGCATTGCGAACTGTAGGCGGTCAAGCAGTCATCCAATCTGCAGCAGGTGTTTATTCAGTTCAAGGTGCGGCTGATGCAGTGGGTGAAAAGGCAGACCCGGTTGAAATGGCGTTAGAGGGCATGTTGGGCATGATTATGGCTGCCCCTGAAGTTGCCATAGTTTCAGCAGGTAAAGTTAAAAACCAACGTACTGCCGAATTTGCACTGGACCAATTGCGCCAGGATCAACAACAGGATGCGGTGCGGTCTAGCGCTCTTGCTGCAATCCTTAATACCTTAGTAAATCGTAACCGTGAGAGCAAAACCAATCAGCGCGATGAATCTGCAAGCCAAGATTTCTTGCGCCAAGCGATTGCGGAACATGGTGCAATTGATGAAGTCTATATCGATGGGCAGACCTTTAACCAATTATTGCGTGATCGTGATATTGCACCTGAAGATTTGTTTTCACGTGCGCCAAGTCTGCAAGATCAGTTAGGCAATGCCCAAGAATTTGATGGCACAGTGCAGATCCCAATTGATGAGTTTGTGTCGTCCATGTCGGCATTGGATGATGCAACAGATTTCGTAGAAAATGTTCGTTCACGTCCTGATATGCCAACGCTTAAAGAAGCACAAGAGAACCTGGCAAAGACTACAGAACAAATGCGCCAAGAGTCTGAAACTTACTTGGCTGAGCAAGTAAAGTTTGAAGTGGCCGAAGATTCACGGGAAATTGTTGCAACCGAGATCCAGAATCAACTTGGTAAAACAGGAACTTTTAACGCTAAATACAACCGCGCTGCAGGTGAACTGGCTTCAGCATTTTATTCTACGTTGGGGGATAAGTTAGGGATTACTGCTAAAGAAGCGTTTGACCTTCATCCGATTCGAATTGTAGACACGCCCAATAAAGATACGGGCGTTACCTTTAAACAAGCTGATATTCCTGAGCAATCAGAAAGTCTTGAATCTTTAGTTAAATCAATGCGGGAAAACCATGGAATTGAGCTCGGTTTAACTGGTAAAGGTTCAGTTATGTCTTTGCATAAAATCCTAGTGCCTGAGGCACAACGCAACCAAGGCATTGGCACCAAGGCAATGCAGGACATTATTCGATATGCTGATGCTACTAATAGAACAATAGCTTTAACGCCGAGTGCAGATTTTGGTAGTAACAAGAGTCGATTAACAAACTTCTATAAAAGACAGGGTTTTGTTGAAAACAAAGGACGCAATAAAGATTACGAAATATCAGAAACCATGTATCGAGCGCCAATGGGTAAGCGCTTTAACCAAGCCAATGGAGGGGTAAGAGGTTCGATTACATTTAGTGCTGGGCAAGATGGGTCAATAATTGTTTTAAGTAAAAATGCTGACTTCTCTACTTTTGTGCATGAACTTGGACATCATTTCTTAGAAATGAATATGGATATTGCGATGCGTCCTGATGCACCTGCACAAGTCCGTGAAGATATGGAAACAGTATTGAAATGGGCAAAGGCTGATTTCAAAGATATTGGTGAATGGGATTTTTTCACTGACGCTGAAAAAACTGAAGTACATGAAAAATTTGCTGAAACTTTTGAGCAATATGTTTTTACTGGCAAAGCGCCAAGCATTGACTTAAAGCAAGTTTTTAATCGTTTCCGTCAGTTTATGATTGCTGTTTATCGCAATGTGGAAAAATTCTTGGGTATCAATGACCGAGCAGAATTGAACAATGATATTACAGGCGTTATGGATCGTATGCTTGCATCAGAGAGTGCAATCCAAGAGGCACAAGCGGCTGCAAATTTAGAGATGCTGATTCAGCAAGATGATGCGATGCGTATGGGCATTAGTCCAAAAGATTATGACGAAATGCGACAAGACCATGAGGTAGCAACAGAACTGGCAATTAACACTCTTGAGCAGAAAACGCTGCAAAACTTATCCTGGTATCAAAAACAAAAAACTAAGTATTTACGAACACTGCAACGTGAAGCGAATAAAAAGCGTGAGTCAGTAAAACAGGAAATTGCAAAGGACGTAGCACAAGAACCGATCTATCAGGCCATGATGTTTTTGCGTCAACCATTAGATAAAGTTGAAAAGCGCGATTTAAATAATGTTCAATCTGAGAGGGATACATTGTTTGAGGCAATTGCAAAGTTAGGCGGACTCGATGTAAAAGAGATTGAATCGACTTGGGGTATTGATCAAGCTGCAAAAATAAAATCAGGCATAGGTAATAAGCCAGTTGTTCGATCCTCAAAATCTAGAGTAAGAGGCCTTTCAATTGAGGAAATGTCGGAACGTCTTGTCGAGTTTGGTTACTTGGCAAAAGATGAAAACGGCAAGTTTGATACTAGAGAATTGGAAGACCGCTTTGCAGATGAGTTGATCGGCAATAAGCAATACTCTAATGAAGTTGACCCTGCGTTGCTTGAATATGCTCAAGACATGGATATTTTGCAGCGGTATGCCGAAGGCTTGGTCACCAAAGGCAAATTGTCTTTAGATTGGATTGAGGCGAAATACGGTAAAGACAGTGAGGTATTTAACCAAGTTTCAAAAGGTGCTTACGGCATTGCCCAGCGTGGAGGTGAAAACCCCGACTTAATTGCCGAGATGTTTGGTTTTGAAAGCGGCGATTCCTTGATTCGTGACTTAATCAATTCTCCAACGCCTAAACAGCGTATCGACCAATTAACTGATGAACGCATGGCAGCGCAATATTCTGAATTCTATGATCAGCAAAGCATTACTGAAGCAGTTGAAGCTGCATTGCATAATGATATTCGCGCTCGTATGTTGGCTGCAGAAATGGCAGCTTTAAACGGTCTTATGGGGCGTAAATCAGCATTAAATGAAGCAGCCAAGGCGGTTGCTCATGACATGGTCCAAAGACAAAGAATCCGTGATATTCGCCCTCATATGCGAGCACAAGACGATGCTCGTTTAGGGCGTATGGCAAACGAAGCGTTTAAGAAAGGCGAGACAGTAGATGCGGCTCGACACAAGCGCAATCAACTCGTCCAATTCTATGCAACAAAGTACAGCTACGATGCAAAGGACCAAGTGCAACAAAGCCTGAACCTTGTGAAAAAGGTATTTGGCAATAATGAAAAATTAGCCAAGAGTCGTGATTTTGATATGGTCACTGCGGCTCGCGGAATACTGGGCAAATATGGTTTAGGTCGTGATTCATCAAACTATGAACAGCAGCTTGAATTAATCCGAAAATATGATCCGACTACCTATGCTGAAATTCAAAACATTGGTGTATTGCCTGAAAACCAAGATTTTAAAAATCTAACTCTTGAGCAATTCAGCGCAGTAATTGCAGCAGTAGAAACACTTTGGCATCGCTCCCGCGACAATAAGATTTGGCACACCACGAATGAAGCTTTTGAGCGTGAGCAGGTCCGAGAAGAATTAATTCAACAATCCAGCGGTAAGAAAAGTATTGAGAAAATCCAACAAACAATGTTGGGTCGAGATAAGGTTGCAGAATTAAAAGCGAGATTTATGGAGTTGGGTGCATCCGCCAAACGTGTTGATCAAGTTGTAACTTGGTTGGATGGTGGTCCAACAGGTAAATATCGTGAATACATTCTTAATCCGATGCAGGACGCTTTAAGTAAATACCGTATTGAAAAAGCCAAAATGTTAGATCAAGTTGTTAAAACGTATGAAGGTTTTGGCAAATTAGACAATTCAAAAATTGCAGCACCAGAATTAAACAACTACACGTTTATAGGTAAACAATCTTTACTGCACGCAATCATGCATACAGGTAATACAAGCAACAAAGAACGCTTAGTGCTTGGGTATGGTTGGGGCAGTCGCTTGGAAGATGGTTCAGTTGATTTTAGCGGTTGGGACCAATTCTTTAACCGCATGATCACAGAGGGAACTATCACCAAAACAGATATGGATACGATTCAAAAGTTTTGGGATTTGTTTGATAGCTATAAAGAAAAAGCACAAATCACACATAAAAAGATTAATGGCCGCTACTTTGATGAATTGCCAAACTCACCTGTAATGACACCTTTTGGAGAGTATAAAGGGGGCTATGTTCCTGCTGTATATGATCGTTTGCGTTCAAATGAACAAGACCGCATTCAGGACAAGAATCTAGCAGAAAACAACTTACAAGCTTTGGATATCGCCACCACTGGTGCTAATTTCACTAAATCACGTGTTGATCGTTATCACGATCAGCTTGAACTTGATTTGTCACGTTTGCCAAGCCATTTAGACAAAGAATTGCGGTACATCCATTTGGAACAGCAAGTTCGCCAAGTGGGGCGCTTGCTGTTGAATAAAGATTTCAGAAATGAGATTGAGCGCGTATTGCCTTTTGGTGTTAAGCAGATATTTAACCCATGGTTGAAAGCTGTTGCAAATCAATCTGTAGACGAGAGTTCAGGCTCACATGTGTTAGATCGAGTGTTTAGCGTATTGCGCCGAAACACGGGTATCGCAATCATGTCTGCCAACTTAAAGAACGCAGTAGAACAGTTAACTGGCTTTGCACAAGTTACCGTTGCAGTACCGCCTAAACATTTAATCAAAGTCCAAGCGGATTACTTTAGATCGATAGCATCACGCCAAGACATGGCAAGTGACATTATGGATATGTCCGATTTTATGAAAACACGTTGGGATCGAGCAGCTGACGAGTATCGATATGCAATTGATGAAATCGTATTTCAAAAGAATGCATATCAAACAGTGAAAGATTTCACGATGAAGCACGCATATTTCTTACAGACCACGATTCAACGCCCAATGGAGATTGTTACTTGGCAAGCGGCCTTCAATAATTTCACAGAAAAGGGTATGAATCAATATGATGCAGTCCATGCTGCAGATAGCGTTGTGCGTCAGTACATGATGGATATGTCACCTGAAGGCATTTCAAATATAGAACGTGGTACGCCCGCTAAGCGAATGTTCTTGATGTTCTATAACTGGTTCAACATGGTGTGGAACACGGCCAATTCAGAAGCCAAACTTGCACTTGAGTCCAGCAACGGCAGTTGGGTAAATGCGTCACCACGATTGGCTTATATCGCATTAATGATGATTTCTATCCCTGCCATGGTTTCACAGTTGTTATTTATTCTATTTGCGGGGGGCATTAAGGATTATGACAACGAGGATGACAAATGGAGCGATTTAGCTGAGCAAATGGCTTTATCACAAGTGAAAATGCTCACGGCGTTTGTGCCGTATGCCGGTAACATTGCCAATGCCGCAATCAGTAATACAGATGGGAATGTGATGAATGACCGATACACTGCCTCACCTGTATTCAGCATCGGTGAAAGTGGGCTTGCACTGATTCAACACGCAAAACGTGCTTTAGATGATGAGAAAGAAATTAACCAAGGTAAAGCAGCAAAAGACCTTTTAAACACAATGACGTTTGTTACTGGCATACCATTTTCAATTCTTGGTAAGCCAACTGGGTATTGGTTAGATATCTTTAGCGGGAAAAAAGATGAACCTAGAGATGCAGTTGATGCAGTGCGCGGAACGATAAGTGGTAAACACGCTCCGCAGGATTAAGTGTATGATAAGAGTACAAAAAATATAAAGGATTAAATAATGAAAATTGAAAAGATCTTTTTTGTACTACTCTTTGGGTTTTGCAGTACGTTCTCCTACGCAAAGCCCACACTATCTCCAACAGATGCGTCGAATACATGCTCTCCAACATTAGACGCTTTTTATAATCCGACAGGCCATTTAGCTACTACTTATCTAATATCAGAGTATGCAGGGCAAGATTTAAAGAATTCACTCATATTATCTTATTTCTCTCAATATCCCGACGAAGATAAAGAGTTTGACGCAATAGTAAATGCTGTTAAAAACAAAATCCCTTTTGCAAATGATGATTTTACATTGGCTGTTGTAACTAAGTTACACTCGTTGCATGGAGGGGGTAGCAAACAAGTTAAGCAAAGAAGACTTGCTTTAGAAGCTGCGATCAAAAAAAATTTGGAAAATCCAAACGATTTGTGGAAAGCAGGGCTGTTGATACATGCTTTTGGGGATTCATATGCCCACACTATAAACGCTTTCGAAAGTGATAAAGAAGAAGCTTTTAAACCTGAAGTTGGTCACTTGTTTCATTCAATTATTGGCGAAGACCCCGATCAAATAACAAGAAAGGAAAATCAAAAGAAATATCTAGCCTATGTTGATAAATTATTTGGGATTTTAAAAACTGATCGTGCTGATCAAGCGGCATTAAATAGCTTTATATTAAAAGTTGAAAATAGTTCATGCGTAGACGATGCTTGTTTGAAGAATGAAATATTGCGTGGGAATAAGCAGCTAATTAATAACTTTAAGATGTGTATGACTACTAAAATGAAACCTTTGACCAGGCAGCAAGTACAAAGTGTAATGGACGAAATTAAATAACCTGTTGACACCACAAGCTTTGCATCCAACTATTTAAATCTCACCTTTTCTAAAATGGCTGTATTAATACGGCCATTTTTATTGGTGGGAACAATGACTATTCCAAGTTCAGAGCGGATAAGCCAACTTTATGTGGGCAATAACAGTAATACGCGGTTTGATTTTACCTTTCGTGTTTTTGAGCAAGAAAGCGAAACTGGTATTTCTATTCGTTCTAAAGATGGGGATGAATGGAAAACGGTTCCAAAAAACGATTATTTAGTCACCCTTAATGATGAAAATCAGGGGGGATATGTAACTTTTAAAAAAGCTCCTATTTCGGATACTTATTTTTATATATTGGGCAACACACCAAACGATCAACTTTTAGATATTACGAACTATGATAATTTTTATCCTGATGCGATTGAAAAGGCATTGGATAAAATTACTGCAATTTTAATTGAATGGGGGCATTTACTAGGATCAGAGACTCAATCCAGAATATTGGCAGATATTCATTATGATCAACTTTCGCTACAACGAGATAACGAACTTAAGGATTACATTGATGCCCTAATTGGAAATATCACTGGCGGAGAATTTCCACCGATAACTGATCGATTTGTAAAGACTTGGTCAGGCAGATTACAAGTTGAAAAAAATAAAGACATTATTCATGCAAAAGACTATGGTCTGGTCGGAGATGGTTCAGATGAAACTTTGAAACTCAGGTCTATTCTGGAAAACACTAATAGCGTCATATTGTTTGAAAAAAATAAGACATACGGATTTAAGGGAACTTTAAATCTTTACGGGAATACGATTTTATTTAATTCAGCAAAACTATTAAATCTTGAAGCACATGCAAACTGGTCTGTAATCGTATACGCAAATACATGTATTTTAGATGAAATTTATTTAACTGTTCAGAACAACAATGGGATGCGCATAATTGAGTCAAATGTGAATATTAATTCTATACGAGTTGAATCCATTAATGAGTCTCCGCTTTTAGGCTGCATGCTATGCCCGCTTGTTGACACTGATTATATTACAAATATAAAGGTGAAAAACATATCAACAAAAAACTTCAATAGCCATGTTCAAGTATATCGAGTAACTAAATCAAAAGTTGATGTTATAAGTATGACAAATTATGTTGTTGGCTTATATTTCCGAGATTGCCAAGATTCGCACTTTGGTGAGGTATACGCAAGAACATTAATGTCTAGAGGTTTGGGTGTAGCCGGGCAAAATGCGATTTTATTCGAATCGGTTTTAGGGAACAATAGCACAAGAAATGTTTCATTTGACGTAGTTGATGTCGAGGATTCTGCCGAGCATGGTGTTCGTCTTGGAGGAGTATATTCAATCGACAATATTAGTTTTGGGTATGTCAGAACAAGAAATTCAGGTGCAGGATCAGCGGCAACGGGCGGTGGCGGATTTAAGATACTTGGAGGGAATAGAACTAATGATTTTAATTACCATACTAACATCAAGATCGGAACTTTAGTTAATGAAGATTGTGCTGCTACAAAGGGGCTTAATAACTTTGCAGCTTTAATTATTTCACATGCAAAGCATGTGCACATTGGCAAACACATCGTACGTGCTATTAATAAACCTGTGAGTGCAAGACGTGGAGTTCATTTAGCATCTTGTGAAGATGTCTCTATTAGTTCTCAAAGTTATAATAAGTTACTAGGCAATGCTGTTTTATTTTTTACAAATGAAGATCCAGTGATGGTTGCCCTTGATACCGTAAAAAATGTGAGGATGCTAGATTTATTTAGTGATGGTAATGAGAGTGACAAAGTTACTGCAGCGATTTATTTTTCTGGAACAGTAGTTAAAGTAAGTGATATCCATATTATTTGTCACAACCTTAAGTATAATTTTGTTGCATATTCCGTTGGCGTTACAACGGGAAGTTATGACAATATTAATTTAGACGTAGAGTTTAAGACTCTTACTGATACGACTGGGTTAGCTCCACCAATTAGATTATCTGCAAATCCAGGGGAATTTTTAGTAAATATTCGAGGCCCTTTTTTTGGTACATTTGGTTCATCGGCATCTAATGGTAGTAGATGGACTGATGCAAAAAATGATATATATTATTTAAGAAAAGCTGCCGCATGGCGACAAATAACAACGAGTTAATCATGTTAAATAAATATCAAGCTTTAGCGACTAGAGCATGGGTTAATGGAAATAAAGTAATTGTAGAGACAGAAACAATTAAGGGGCATACGTACGCTTTTTATTTCCATCACTCGAAAGGGATAGAAAAAGAGTTCTATAAAGAACGTAATGCTTTTGAATTTGATTTTATCCCTTTAGAAAACTGCATCACAACTGTGTCATTTTTTTATAAAGATATCCAAACGGGAAAGGCAGAAAGAGTTGATAAAAAGTATTCTTACAATAAAGATAGGAATACGCTATATGAATTTGAACCAAAGATAATCGAGGAAACAGATGGGCATCTGATTGAAGAATACAACATTGATTCGGATGTTACTTTTATTGTATTTAGCCCGGCGGGGTGTGATAAGAAAAGTGTTACTTTTGGGCTGTATTTCTTAATTAACAAAGGTTTTAATCTAATTTCGTGCAAACATGATGATAACTTCTTCCAAACATTAAGTTTTGAAAGGTTTAAGAACCTAGTTTCCCCCTTAATACAAGGGAAGAAAGTTTTTCTGTATGGCAGTTCACTAGGGGCCTATGCTTCTATTTACTTTGCAGGAGCTGTAAATGGTACGGCCATAGCCGCAGCTCCTAGAAATCCATATCATCCTGAACTAAGAAGTCATAAAATTAATTACGATCATCTTGAATTTACTCACTCTTGTTTAAGTAAAGTTCAACAAACAACAGAAAATGTTTATGTATTTTTAGATAAGTATGACGTTACAGATATGTATTTCTATAGCACTGTGATACAGCCTTACTATAAAAAAATATCTTTATTTAGTGTTGATTACGCTGGGCATGAGGTTTTAATCCACTTAAATAGAACTCACCAGCTGTCCGATTTAATTTCTAACATAGTCTTCAACGATAAGATTGAAATAAATCCTGAACTAGAAAGTGAATACACACTATTAGGACGGATTAGGATTTTTTATCAACTGGAACGGTATCGAGATGTTGAAATGCTATCCAATAGAATTCTATCTTCCAGTGAGTATAGTGAAACTAGCAAAAATACTGCAAATTTTTATTTAAATAAGCTTAATTCCCAAAGTGTATTGAAAGCTTAAATTTTTATGTCTTAAAAGCCCCTTGATAGGGGCTTTTTGCTGTCAACAGATTTCGATACTTCACAAGTGCACTTTCTTAAAATGGATAAAACATTTTAGGTGTAATTGCTTTGGATAAATTAACAATAAAAGAAGTTTTAGCGGGCTTAATAACATACGGTTGGATCATTGCATTATCAATGTTCGGTGGATTAGTCGCATTTATTAGAAGACTCAACCAAGCAAAAGAGCCGCAGCCACTCAACGTTGTTTTTTGGCGCTTAACTGGTGAATTAATTATCAGTGCGTTTGCTGGGATTATCACTGTCCTGTTGTGTATTTATTGGGAGATGCCACTCGTATTAATTGGGGTGCTAGCGGGTATCGCAGGGCATCTCGGTGGTAAAGCGATCGACACCTTTGTACTGATCTGGAAATCAGTAATTAGTGGAGGAAAGATCCAATGAAAATGACGACACAAGGCTTTGCTGTATTACGTGAAGCGTTTGGGAAATTAACCCAAAGTCAGGTTGAAGAAATCAATTTTATTGTTTCAGCAATGGCCCAAGACAAGTCGATCAGCTATGCGCAAGCAGCATATGTTCTTGCTACAACGTGGCATGAAACAGCAAAGACAATGTTACCCGTGGTCGAGTATGGGAAAGGTAAAAACCGTACTTATGGTACATGGTATTTGAATAGTTTAGATCAACGCTATTGTTTTAAAAATAGCAATAAGCAGGCGGCTTACCTCTGTGAAGACCATCCATATTTATATTATGGTCGTGGCTATGTGCAATTAACTTGGTATGTAAACTATGAAAAGGCATCAAAGAAACTTGGAATTGACTTGGTACAGAATCCCGAACTTGCAACCCAAAAAGAATATGCAATAAAAATTATGCTTGAGGGCATGAAAGAAGGTTGGTTCACTGGTAAAAAACTCAGTGACTACATCTATCAAAGTAAAAAAGATTATGTGAATGCACGACGTATTATCAATGGCACTGACAAAGCAAATTTGATTGCGGGTTACGCTGAAACATTTGAGTATGCTTTGAGGCGTCCCTGACATAGCTACTCATTCTTGTAAACGCTCATTACCTTCATTGGTAGTGAGCGTTTTCTTACTTTTCATTTTTAAATAGCGCATCACATTTAATTTTTATTAAAATTAATATATGGAGAAGTCTTATCTAAAATAGGATCAAAAAAGTTATCTTCAAAATACTTTTTGCTATCTTTTAGGAGTATTTTAAAATTATCAATTGATTCAGCAGATTCATTATTAAAATTGTATGTGAGCAATCCTGAGATCAACCTTTGGTAGCCATTAAATTCAAATATTGAATCGTCATTTAAATTTAGATCTTCATAGTTGAATTTATACATATCAATGCTACTTCTTAATAAATCTAATATCTCGTTATACTCTTGTTTTAAAATATTGTTTTTATCTTGAAGAGTTAGCCTTTCATTTTCATGTTCCAAAATTTTTGATGGGGACAAAGGAGCATCAGCAGGAGGGTTGCGAATATACTCATTTGTTTTTGTAAATATGATTGCGGTTTCAAAATTTTTATCGCATAACTTCTTGAGTCTTAAAAGATGTATCTGAATATTTTTAGCAAGTTCAGACCTATTAGATGAAGACTGTGTGTCTTTCCATGTTTCAAAAAGCTTAGCTGCTATTATTGCTGCACCCAAGGTTGCAAGTGCTGAAAAAAAAGAAATACATAAATCCATGGCATCTTTAAATGCGGATTCATTTTGCTGGTAGAACATAATTAAAAATATAATACAGAAAAAAATTACTGTCATTGTTACTATGTAAACACATGTATCCTTTAAAAACTTTTTAATATCTTTATCCATTATGATATAACCCAATGTATTTAATAATGATATTGTAATCTAATTATCCAACTCTCAAAAGTCCTTCCCATGTGAACGGATTATTGCTGAGATTACCACGTGACATTGACCAAGCTCGGTTAGGCATGAAGCAAGGTCCAACGCCGATTTTCTTTTTACCGAATTTTTCTTGTATTGCTTCATAAGTTTTCATTAACTTTTCTTTTTCTTCTATTTCTTGCATATCAGTTAATAAGTCATAGATATGCGATGACTTTGGTTCTAAACATGTGAACATCACGCCACATTTTTTAAACTTGATACCTGGTTTAAATACGTGCGTAACCATTATTGTTGCTGCTTTCACAAAATCAGTAACGCAATCCGTAGGCTGGGGAAATGCAAACGAAACAGATTTGTTATAAAAAGGGGTGTTTGCATCAAAAGGGTTTGATTGAGCAAATACAATCAAGCATCCGCATAGTGATTTGTCAGCACGTAATCTCTTACATGCATCTTGGGCATGAAGGGCGATAGCTTCTTTCAAATCTTGAAGTTCAGTAACTTTTTGCCCGAAGGACCTACTCGATATGATCTGCTTTTTGCTTGGTGGGGTGTCTTCAATCTCAATGCATGATACGCCTTGCAACTCACTAACAGTACGCGCCATTACTATGCTGAACAGTTTTTTCATCTGAATAGGATTGCTACAAGCTAGGTCAAACACTGTGTTGATTCCCATGTTTTGCAGTTTCTTTGTGTGCTGTCGACCTACGCCCCAAACTTCTGACACATCGATCTTTGCTAAATAATCCTCTTTATTACATAGGTCCATTCTTGCTAAGTCGCATACACCATTAAATTGCTTGTTCTTTTTAGCAATGTGGTTTGCTAACTTGGCTTCTGTTTTACTTCGGCCAATGCCAACACAAACGGGCAAGCCAAGCCATTGCCAAAGCGTATTTTTCATTTCGTGGCCATATTGCACAAAGTCTATGTAATTAGAAAACGTTGTTAAATCTAAGAATACCTCGTCAATTGAGTAGCGCTCAATCTCTGAGTTAGCAACAAATCCCGAAAGAATATTGTAAAACCGTTTAGACATTTCCTCATACATTGCGTAATTGCTAGACATAACAACAACGTCATTGCGCTCAACAATATCCCTAATTTGGAAAAGCGGTACGCCCATTTTGATCCCGATATCTTTCGATTCTTGGGAACGCGCAACGGCGCAACCGTCATTGTTTGAAAGGACTATGACAGGGCGATTATTAAGCTTTGGATTAAACACGCGTTCACAAGAAACATAGCAGTTGTTTACATCAACGAGTGCGAAAATTCGGTCTTTCATGGTTAACTTGAAAAAGTTACAAATTCAAGTTAAATGTTAGAACCTGGCTGCCGTGAATTCAAATTCAAAATATTGTGGATAAACAAGCAGACGACATTTTAAGTCGCCTATTTGGTTGCGTTTGGTCGGAAATCAATCAATTGACGCGTTTAAACTGGAGTTTTTCAAAATTATTGAAAGTAGTTTAAGAAAATTAAAAATATAAAATACAGTGCAACAAATGCGCAAAATGGTGCTTTAACTTATTGATTTATATAGTGTATAAAAGCCTCTACGGAGGCTTTTTTTATGTAAGTGAAGACTTTATTAACTACATCACATTTTCATAATGTCATAAAACAGGATTACCCATCATATAACTGAAAATTTTGCTATAATTCTCGTAGTTTGATCATTTAGCCGAATCATAACGATGTCACAAATTTTAAAATTAGATGCTTTAAAACAAGCGCAAGTTTCGACTTCGCCATATCCTTACTTTGTTGTAGAAAATTCGATCGTAGATAGCGAAGTGAAAGCTGTTATTCAGGATTTCCCAAAAATTGAACAGGGTGGAAGCTATAATATTGAAGATGTTGAAATTAAGCCTAATTTTGATCGCTTTCTAAAATCACTGGATACCAAAGAATTTCGTCAAATTTTGACTGAAAAATTTGATGTGGATGTGATGGAACATCCAATGATGATCACTTTACGTGGTTATTCACGTCAAAAAGATGGTCGTATTCATTCTGACTCAAAAACCAAACTGCTGACCATCCTGATTTATTTGAATGAATCTTGGGATGCACCGACAGGTCGTCTACGCATTTTGAATGATGAAAAGAATATGGATGACTATGTGGCAGAAATCAATGCCGGACCAGGTACTCTGGTGGCATTTAAAGTCACTGATAATGGTTGGCATGGTTATGTACCTTATGAAGGTCAGCGCCAGTCAATTCAAATTAACTTCTTAACCAGCGATAAAGCCAATGCCAAGCATCGTTTTATCCATGGTTTAAGTGCTAAGATGAAAAAATTATTTGGTTAATTTTTTCTAAGCAGAAAAAAGGAGGTTTCATGCCTCCTTTTTTTAACTTTATTTTTAGGGATCTTGAGCAACAAGCTTATGTGTGCCAACTATAAACCATTAACCGTCGAGCAAGCTCAACAGCTTGGTTTACCTTTGATTCCATTTGAATATGGGGAAGAGGTTTACCCAAGTTATACTACCCCTTTGCTATTTAAATCGGAGCAAGGGCTGGAGTGGCGGGAAGTGTTATTTGGTTTGGTGCCCAAATGGTCAGAAGATACCAATATTTCCAAGCATACTTATAATGCTCGACATGAAACCATTTTTCAGAAGCCTAGTTTTGTAGAAGCTGCGAGCAAGTGTAAGTTTGGCGTGATTCCCGTGACCGAGTTTTATGAAAGTAAGTACGTTGATAATAAGCCGCAACGTTGGGCAGTCCGTCGCAAAGATGGAAAGGCTTTTTTTATTGCGGCTTTGTATGAGATCAGAAAACTGAATGATCAGGTGATTCGTTCAGCAAGCATGCTCACGATGGATGCCATAGATCACCCAATGATGAAGGATTTCCATGAACCAGGGGATGTAAAACGTTCCGTGGTGGTTATTCCGCATGAGCGTTTAGATGAATGGCTTAGCTTAAAACAACCTCATCTGCTTTATGATTTTATGCAAGGTTTTCCAGTAGAAGAGTTTGAATGTTCACATGTTCCCAAAGCCAAAATCGTAAAAATAACACCGCAACTGAATATGTTTGATTGAGCTTAATATTTGAGTTGATGAAATTAAAAAAGGCTTCCTGTTGGAAGCCTTTTTAAAATCAGTTGCTTAGCGTGCGAGATTTTTAAACATATGGCGTAAAATTTCCATGGTTTTTTCAATTTGCAGCGGTGTTAAACCATCAAAGGATTGTTCCAAAATAACAGAGGTTAGATCATTGATTTTAGTAATCATTTCCTGACCTTTGTCTGTTAGATAGACGCGAGTGATACGACCATCTTCTTTACACGAATAAGTATCGATATAACCTTCATCTTTTAGACGATAAACGATTTTGGTTGTGGTCGACATTTTGGAAATAACCATGTCTGATAACTCAGACACACTTGCATGAGGTTTGACATGCAGTGCGATTAAAATGCGGCGGCGAGAATTGTCTAGACCATATTTTTTGAGTACGTTATCAATATTTTGAACGTATTGAGCATTTACTTGAGAAATCCAGTAAAAAGGGAAGTCTTCCAGGTTAAATGAATCGGCTGTAGGTAAAAAACGCGCATATTTTTTTGGCATCACTTATTTCCTATACTTGCACAAGAAACTACTTCGAGCAGTTCCTAGATTCCATGAAATGTCTATAATTTGCCTGTTAAAAAAATCCCTTTCCTGATTTTTTTAGCATTCCATTTTTTAACAAATCTGTCCAAAGATAACGGTGAAATTATCTTTATTCTGAATGAATAAGTCATCATAAAATTCACATAAATCAGCTATTAATGATGTACTATCCAGTCGTCTTTCCCTTAAGGTTGTTCTACAGCTTTGTATCAATGCTAATTTGTAGAATAGTCCTATTGTAGAAAAAAAATACGATTTTTGACGTGACATTTTTATAATAATTTCTGTCTAAAATGTCATAAATATACGAAATCAATATATTTATAAAATAAATAAAGCTTAAAAAAATAGCGAATACAAATATTTGTCTTGATCAGTTGGTTAAAATATAGCACATAAAAAAATCAAAAAAAGTTGAATAAATACATTCTTTATCACATTTTCCGACGAAATTTAATCATTTCTCGTTGTTAGGACACCAGAATTAATTTTTAAATCGCTCAAGAAGTCATTGTAATAGCTGCAATGATGTAATGAGAGAGAAAATAAAATGCGAGAAGGACCTTTGATTTGAGAAAAAAAGACGCATCTAAACAGGATTACAGGTTTAGATGCGTAAAGTGCAAAGCTAGAAAGAGATCATTTGATTTAGATGCGGAGTTCATTTTCCATCAGTGGCCATAGTTTCTGATGCGATTTTTTAAACATCAGCATGTGCCCAATTTGCTTGTAGCCGTGTTGTTGAGGGTTAAGCTCAATCAATTTGGTTGGCGCATTCGGGTATAAACGTAGTAGATCTTTGACATTTGTCTGCGTAGCAATTTCATCATCACTGGCGCAGAACGATGTGATTGGGCATTGAATTTCTTGGTGATAATCTTCAAAAATAGTTTTGCCAATCGCATTCATGACATAGCCAGGTTTACTGCAAAACTCAGCCCATTGTTTTGCAACATTTTTAGGTAGATTTTCTCCCATGCCAATAAATTGCGTTGCGCCATAACCTTTCAAAAAGCTAGAAACAGGGAAAATAATGTTAAACATCACAGGCGCAAGAATTTTAGTTTTACCTTTCAAGCCTTTGACATGTCCTGTTGAGCCAGCAATCGCTAAAACCTTAGCAACTTTGTTATAGTTTGAAGTAATCCCAAGTAATTGCCCACCAGCACTATGCCCAACAATAATCACTTTTTCAGCTTGAGTTCGATCTAATAATGTCTCAATTGCGGCTGGGATATCATAAATTCCCCAGTCATTTATACTGGCAGTCGAGTCTTTCAATGGACCATGTAATGACTCACCAATCCCTCTGAAATCAAAGCTTAAAACATTATAACCTTGCTGGCTGAGCCAATCTGCGAAAGCATGATAGAAATTTTTAGTAATACCTGTTGCAGGACAAATCAGAATCGGATATGGCTTGCTTTGTCCATGCGCAGGGTAGAACTGAGCGGCAAGTTGATAATCATCTTTGCAACTCATCCAAAAAGATTCATAGCGATTCATTTGAAAGACACTCTTGTATATGCATAGTTCTACTTTACACAAGTTCTAAAAAGAAACTCGTTTAAAAAATGACTTAAAAGTCAAATTTTATGTAATATAGGCGCACAAAAGGAGCAAATCAATTTCGGGGATATATATGTTGGTTTTAAATACAGCAACACAGCTTGCGATTGTATTTGGTGGGATTTTTTTATGGGTGGGGATGCTCACTGGGGTTTGGAAATACTATCAAATTAGACATTCGGAGCTAGCTCGAGCACATTATTATGTGGATATTGCTCATCGTAGTAGCTTGCTTTATGCTGCTGCCAGTTTAATTTTAGCAGCATTGAGTTTCTTTACGGTTCTGTCTGATGCTTGGGCCTTGTTTTGCGTAGTGGCAAATTTATTCTTTTTTGCGATGTCGATTTTAATTTATATTTTGCATGGGTTATTAAAAGATACAACCAATCAATTCAAACAACCGCATCAAGTGGGGAGATGGACATTACCAGCTTGGTGTATGACATTGATGATGTTAAGTTTAATTATTGTTGAGTTGGGTGCCACAGGTATTTTAGTCGTCGGAACGATTGTTCAGTTTATGCATTAAAAAAATGGATGATCACTCATCCATTTTTCCTAAAGAATTTTTTTGACGCGCTGCACTTAACTGTCGAAACTTTCGATCGACGATCGCCCACATACAAAAGGCCAGAGATACAACCAATGCATAAGCAAAATATTCGGGTTTTAAATTACCTTTAATCGTGCCTTGAAATAACAACGTAACCATTAAGGCAAGCGTTGTTGTTGCATATAAGATCGAATCATTCGCCTTCAGAGCGTTAATGAAGACTTGCTTGTTGAAATGTATTGATAACATCTCCATCCCTCCTTGTTGTGACGACAAAACCATGTGTTTTTGTCTGAATTGTTTTTTAAGTTGTACTGCTATTTTCTGAGCATTTCAATAGCAAAAGGGGGTATTTTGAAAATAAATTTATGAATGTATTGATTTATATAACTTTTAAGTATTTTTTATATTAATTTATACTATTTTTTAGTTAAATATTAGTCATTATTTTTACATTTTGAAAAAACTAGCCGTCAAGATATTTTGTTGAAATAGTAGGTTTTAAGGGAAATGAAGAAGTAAAAGCTATTGTGGGCATTTCTAAGAAAAGAAAGATTTGTCGTAAACAAAAAATGAACGTTGGATAAAAGAACATTTTCTGTATATCTAAAATCATGTTTGGGTAAAACATCATTTTAACGACAAATCATTTTAATCTTTAGATGCTGTCACTCGATCAACCAAAATGGCAAAAACGAGAACGATGAGCGATGGAAGTAACCATGCAAGGTTCTGTTCGTTCAAGGGTAAATGCTGAATGAATGTTGGTAATAGTTCAGTAAAGCCAGCTGCTTTAATCGCTTCAATAATACCGAATAGGAAAGCAACCGCAGTCACAGAGCCAACCACGATAGAAGGATTGTTCCAACGCTTCCAGAAAAAGCTCAGCATAATCACAACAATTGCAGGAGGATAAATTGCACTGAGTACAGGAACTGATACTGCAATCAGCTTGGTTAAACCTAAATTGGAAATCAACAATGAAAAGCCAGTCAGGATAAAAACAAGCAATTTATAAGACAAGCCTGTCAATTCGGTAAAATATTCAGCACATGCACAGGTAAGGCCGATTGCGGTCACCATACAAGCAAGGAAAATTAAGATCGTTAAGAAATAAGATCCGTAATCACCAAAGGCGTGTTGTACATAAGCATGCAGAATGATTGCACCATTGGCTGCATTCGGCGCAACTTCATGACTACCTAAGCCAAGTTTGAATAAACTGATATAAACAAGCGTCAGTCCAACACCCGCAATCAAGCTTGCGATAATGGCATATTTGGTAATTAATTTAGCATCAGTCACACCACGTGATTGAATCGCTTGAATAATCACAATACCGAATACCAAAGCGCCCAAGGTGTCCATGGTCAAATAACCGCTTACAAAGCCTTCAGAAACTGGACTTGCAATATAGTGATTAACAGGAGCTGAGATTAGACCTGTTGGAATAGAAAATGCGGCGATACCTAAGATTGCCAAGGCAATAATTTTCAAAGGTGCCAATACATGACCAACAGTATCGAGTAGTTTGTTTGGATACAGTGACACTGCAGTCACAAAAGCAAAATAAACCACACTATAGATAAACAGACTGCTGCCAGATGTACCAAAGTAGGGTGCAAAGCCAATTTCATAAGAAACGGTTGCGGTACGTGGCGTTGCAAACAGTGGACCTACAGATAAGTAGCAGACAATCGTCAACAATAGGCTAAAGAAACGCCCGAGCGGAGAACTGATGATCTCGATTGAGCCTTTCATACGAGATAAGGCCATAATCGTAATTACAGGCAAACCAACAGCGGTAATTAAGAAACCGAAAGCAGCAAGCCAAACATGTTCACCAGCCTGCTGAGCAACGATTGGAGGAAAGATAATATTGCCTGCGCCAATAAATAACGCGAAGGTCATAAAACCTAAAGCAATGATATCTCCTGTACGAAGTTGATTCATAAAGAGGGAGGCATAAAATAAAAGTGCGAATTTTAGAACAAAAATGCGTTCTTTTGAAACTAATTTATGTGAAATTTGGTTGATTTTTGACTAAAAAGAAATGATTAAAATCATATAATTAGTAATGGTAAAGCTAATATGTTGAAAAGCTTTCCAAAACTCGGAAAATACAGAAAGATGTGAATTTTCCCAGATAAGGTCAATCGAATTTAAATATAAAAATAAAATGGTCTTTTAGTCTTAAATAGATTGAAGATTTCAATGGGAAGGCGTACAAATATTGAAATACTTTATGCAGTCCCCATATTAATTTTTCTGCATGTGATTTTAATCTGATTGATGAATAAGGAAAATCTCGAATGAGAGCTTCTACTGTGACCATTAAAACTGAACAAGATCTGGAGAAATTAAGAATCTCGGGTCGTTTAGCGGCACAAGTGTTGGAAATGATTGGCGCTTATATCAAGCCAGGTGTTTCAACTGAATATTTAGATGATATCTGTAATGATTATATTGTGAATACATTGCAGGTGATTCCTGCCAATGTTGGCTATCATGGTTTTACCAAGACCACCTGTATTTCAGTCAATGAAGAAGTTTGTCATGCGATTCCTTCTGCAAAAAAGATTTTGCAGGAGGGTGATATTTTAAATATTGATGTTGCTGTCATTAAAGATGGTTATTTTGGCGATACCAGCCGGATGTATTTTGTGGGTGAACCCAATCCAGAAGCCAAGAAACTGGTGGAAACAACCTATGAAGCCATGTTAGCTGGCATTCATAGCGTTAAACCCGGTGCAACCCTAGGTGATATTGGGCATGCGATTCAGTCTGTTGCGCATCGTGAAGGTTATAGCATCGTCCGTGAATACTGTGGACATGGTATTGGTCGTATATACCATGAGCAACCGAATATCCTGCATTATGGCCAGAAAGGTCAAGGCATGGTCTTGAAAAAAGGCATGGTGTTTACCATTGAACCGATGGTGAATGCGGGCAAACGCTATGTGAAAGAACTCAATGATGGCTGGACTGTAGTGACACAAGATAAGTCACTATCCGCTCAATGGGAACATATGGTTGCTGTAACAGATGACGGTTTTGAATTATTAACGCCATGGCCAAATGGCACAGGACATTATCCTGCTGTTTAAGCTACTCAAAAAGAAAAGCGCGATTTGTTAATCGCGCTTTTTTCTAGTTGAACATTGGGTCAGTTGCTCGACCAAATAATCAATGAAGACTCGTACTGCAGGAAGTAAACCACGACGTGAAGGATAAACGGCATGGAAAATACCATGTGGTGCAGTCCATTCAGGTAACACAGTTACCAGTTGTCCTGACTTAACGAAATCTTGGGCAATACTGTCTGGTAGTAACGCAATTCCGCAGTTTTGTGTTGCTAACTCTGCCAACATCAGGAGATTTGATCCCATAATCACAGGATTCACTTTAATCTTTTTCTGTTGTTGATCTGGGCCCGTAAGTAAGAACTGTTGATCCAGATGCTCTTCCGACATACTAATAATACGGTGTTCGGCCAGTTGTTCTGGACTGTTAAGATGACCAAATTCATTTAAATAGGCTTGACTGGCAAAAAGACGTTGTTCAATCGCTTCAAATTGGCGTAATACAAGGTTCGGATCATCATCCAATTTAGAACGCACTCGTAAAGCCAGATCAATTCCTTCGTTAATGACATCAACACGACGGTTGCTGATCATCATCTGAACCCGAACTTCAGGATATTTTTTCAAAAAGGCCGGTAGGATTTTTGCCATCTGGTTTTGTGCGATATCAACAGGCACACTTACTTTAATCACACCACGGGGTTGGCTGCTTAAATGATTGACCACATCGTGCGCTGCTTGCGCGGCATTCATCATCACTTGCGCATGGCGGTAGACATCCATGCCGATGTCTGTAACGGCAAAGTGACGCGAGCTACGTTGAATCAGACGTACACCCAATTGTTCTTCAAGATTATAAACTCTGCGGCTGAGTTTAGATTTAGGAATGTCAGTCGCACGTTCTGCGGCACTAAAGCCACCGTGCTCTACAACGAGCGCAAAGCAATAAAAATCATCTAAATCCGTTAGCATTACGCTATAAACTCCAGCTTCTTGTCATCAAGTAAAATTCATACAATCGTAATTATTAAACATTTTGGGCCAATAAAATATCTCTAACCTGTTTATATTCGTTCAATCGCTCAAAATCTTTGACTGTTGGCGATGAAATTCGAGACAAGTCCATATTGTCAGTGATATCTGCCAATTTCACAACACGTGCTAAAGGGTTTTGTACGGTTCGTTGCGCGGCCTGTATTCGAGATTCACCGTGTTGTTTGGTCAGTGCGAGGATTGCCTCGATAATGTGTGCTTGAAATCCCAGCATTTGTAAGTCTTCGATACTGGTATTGGTATCTTCCAAGACATCATGTAAAACAGCAATGATTTTGTGTTCAATACTGGGTACATTCAGCATTACTCTGAGCGGGTGTAAAATATAGGGTGCATTGGCTTTATCAACTTGGCCTTCATGTTGTTTTGCTGCGAATGCAATGGCTTGTTCAAGTGTTGCCATCAACTGAATCCTCCTATGCAAGATAGATTAGCGCGTCATATTCTTTTAAACTAACTGAAATTTTTAACGCTTTATTATTATGTCATATCAACTCATCAACATTGTCGATGCGAGCCAAAACATTGTATGTCCTTATTGCCAGCATGCTGTCCTCGACTGGGATCAGGAGCAATATATTCAACCGTGTGAGCATACGGTATTCATGGCAATGGATTTGGGCTTTGAGTTTATCGCAGATCGTTTTGAAGAAGTTTTACCACAATCTGTCGATGAAATTCATGAAGATCCGAACATGAATATTTTTGCCAGTGTGACCCAAGCAAATTATCCTGATTTACATATTTATAAGGCTGATTTGGGGGTAGAAGGGATGTTCCGCTATGTTGGTTTTAGTCCCAACTAAAACTTTTCCAATAAAAAAGCCAATCAATTGATTGGCTTTCTGCTTTACAGCTTATGCTTCAGGAGCAGGGCTGTACTGTTCAACTAATGGCTTTAATTCGCCATTTTGGAACATTTCAAGCATGATATCGCTACCACCGATTAACTCGCCATTGATCCATAACTGTGGGAAAGTAGGCCAGTTTGCAATTTGTGGTAAAGTTGCACGAATATCTTGATTTTCCAAAATATTTACATAGGCAAATGGACGACCAATTTGGCTAAGTGCTTCTACTGCACGAGCAGAAAAACCACATTGCGGGAATTGTGGAGTGCCTTTCATGTAAAGTAAAACAGGGTGTTTCGCAATTTGATCACGAATTAACGCTACTGTATCACGCGCTTGTTCCGTCATAGATAGATCCTCTACTAATCTCCCTGCATTATACCTAAAAAAAAGCGCGGCGGAGGATTGCAAAAGATTTTTCTTATATAAATGTGACTTTAGGCTTTCAATCTACGCAAGTTTTTGCTTATATAACTTTTTTCACCACAACTAATGATAGATTGAGTTTGTTATGACTAATATCACTCTTGCTCCTGTGCAACCTGATCAACCATCACATCTTATGGCGACCTATGGCCGTCAAGCGATCAGCTTTGTACGAGGACGAGGGGCGTATTTATATACGGCAGATGGCACAGAATATTTAGATGCGCTTACAGGGATTGCGGTATGTGGCCTAGGCCATGCACATCCTGTGATTGCTGAGGCGATTGCTGAACAGGCTGCGACATTGGTACATACCAGTAATTTATTTGAAATTCCTTGGCAAACGGCGGCAGCACAAAAACTGGCTGAAGTTTCAGGCATGCAAGAAATTTTCTTTTCTAATAGCGGTGCGGAATCAAATGAAGGTGCCATCAAAATTGCACGAAAGTTTGGAGCTCAACAAGGCATTGCCAATCCTAAAATTTTAGTAGCTGAACAATCATTCCATGGTCGTACTTTGGCAACCTTATCTGCAACAGGTAATAAAAAAGTTCAGGAAGGTTTTGCACCATTGGTTGAAGGTTTTATTCGCGTACCATTTGGTGACGTTGAAGCAATTCAAGAAGCAGCCATCAACCATCCAGAAATTGTTGCGATTCTGATTGAACCAATTCAAGGTGAAGGTGGTGTGAATACAGCGCCGCAAGGTTTTAGTTATCTGGATGATGTTCGCGCTTTATGTAATCAACATAACTGGTTGATGATGCTGGATGAAATTCAAACAGGGAATGGTCGTACAGGTAAATATTTTGCTTATCAACATACCAATATTGTTCCTGATGTGATGACCACGGCCAAAGGTCTGGGGAATGGTTTCCCTATTGGCGCTGTGATGACGCAAGGCAAAGCCGTTGGTTTACTTGGTGCGGGCAGTCATGGTTCGACCTATGGCGGAACGGTCTTAGGTTCGCGTGTAGTTTATACTGTATTGGATACACTTGAGAAAGAGAAGGCAGTTGAAAATGCTGCAGTAGTCGGTGCTTATATTGTTGATCAATTAAGCGCGCAATTGACTGATTACAATGTGCAAGTACGCGGTTTTGGCATGATGATCGGTATTCAATTACCAAAAGACTGTGCTGAGCTGGTTGCAATCGCACGTGATGAATATCACTTGATTGTCAATGTTACTGCAGGTTCAGTGGTTCGTTTATTACCGCCGCTAAATATGACACAAGCACAAGCAGATGAATTGTTAAAACGTCTTGTGCCTGCCATTCAAAACTTCCTCAAAGCTTAATTAATCAATACCTAATAAAAAAGGGCAATGAATTTGCCCTTTTTTATGTCTGATTAAATCTTTAACCAGAGATATATTGTTGCAGCTGTTCAATCAGAATACGTTGATCATCCATTGCAGCTTTAACCAAATCACCAATGGAGATAAAACCGACTAGCTTCTCTTGATCAAGTACAGGTAAATGACGTAAATGACGATCAGTCATAAGGTTAAGACATTCTTCTACCGTATGGTTTAAACCGACTGAGATTACTTTTGAAGTCATAATATCAGCGACAGGCGTATTATTTGAAGAACGCTCCATCAAGGCAATTTTACGGGTATAGTCACGTTCAGAGAAAATCCCGACGACTTTCTCTTCTTCGGCAACGACTAAAGCACCGACTCCTTTATCTGCCATAATTTTAATTGCTTCAAGTACAGTCGCATTCGGTGAAATGGTGAAAATTGATTGTACTGCTTTATTCTTGATGACTTGAGCAACGATTGTCATTGTTTATCCACCTGTGTTGTATTGTCATTTTCATTTAACTTAACGGTATTTTTTTTAATTGCAAAGTCCTAATTTCTCTTCAATGATAACTTTTTCTCATGAATGCCTAAAAAGTCATCATTGTCAGGCCATGAATGACTAAGCTGTCGCCGTGGCTTGATGTGGCATAAAGAAGAAATGCTGCATTTGCTGGGTTGAAAGTTTAAATTTTCGGTGCGAAGAGTTGAATAAAGCAGGTTCAACCTGTAAACGAGTTAAGGTCGGAAGCAAGGATTCATGAAAATCTTTCGGCGTAATTTTACGTGGTGTGTAGTTTTTCCAGTGTGCTTTTGCGTAGCGATGGGCTTGAACACCGTTGAGCCAGAAAGGGAATACATGACCGTCTTGATCTGATTTGATGGCCCAACCTTGATGGTACAGACCCCAAAGAACACCACAATACATCATTGTTTTTAGAATTGAAATTTTAATCATCAACTCACGTGAGACTGGTTGGAAATGGTTAAAACGGTGCATGTTATTAAACTAATATTCTTAAACTTATGTTTTATTATAAGAAATATAGATGGCAATTATGTTTAAACAATTGATCTAAATCGTAAGCAAATATTGTTGGTATCAATAACTGTCCTAGAGCAAAGCACTTATAGTTTTGACGAAGCGCAAGTTAGACAATAGGGAAGAATGAGGTCAATAGGGTTTATACAGGTATTAAAAAACGCCACCTGAGCAAGACAAAGCGATGAAGCTTTGACGTAGCGCAAGTCAGAAATATGAAAGGATAATGTTAATACGTTTTACACAGGTATTAAAAAACGCCACCTAAGTGACGTCTCTTTAAGCTTGTAAGGTTGCCATCTTTTGCCAATATTGGGCCTTCAAGGAATCACGTTCGACTCGGAAGCCTTGATAATACAACTCTGCTAAAAATAATGCCGCTTTACCGTGACCTGCTTTAGCTACTTCCTCTAGCTCTTTTACTGCATCTTGGAAGTTTTTTTGCGATTGAATTGTATTGACCGCATTCGCATATACATGCTCTAGTTCATGGTGTGTAAATTGTTGAATCATATAATAACTCCTTATTTTAATTATGATTACCGCAAATTCTATTCAAAGATACTCTACTTTGAATTTAAGCTACTTTAACTCTGAATTATTAAAGTAATATGACAAATTGATGGAAATGTCAAATATATTTAGTATCTTTGCGTAAATAAAAGCTTACACGATTAAACATTAACCACAAATAATTTTAAGTAAAATCAAAGTGAGAATAAGAGAAAAGGAGAATAACATGTCAAATGTCATTGATGGCGTAACTGTAGACGTTCCACCATTAGAAAGTCAGATCATTGCCTTAGCTCATCATCATCGCCAATTGCTTGATGAAGCCATTTTCCATCAAGAAATCCACTTGGGTGACTACTGCTTAGCACAGCGTAAACGAGTTTATGATTTTGCCAGTCATTTAAGTCCAGAGCAAAAAGATCAGTTTTATCGGATCTATGATGGCGAATTAAAAAATATTGCAGATGATGATGAACTGCATCCTGCTGATGCCGAAAGTGGTGTAGGTATGTTTGCCATTTTTATTACCTTGGTCATCATTGCTTTTATCTTGTATTTCGCTTTTGTTCGTTCACTTATTAGTTAATCACTACAAAGTGATATACGTTCAATAAGTTGTGGAATTGTGACTTATTGAACGTTGTACTTGTTCTAAGTGAATCAGAGACATACACTACCTCTAACTCGAGGTAGGTTATGTTGTCTATAATTTCTAAGCATAAAGTGATGCAATCCAAATTAGGATTCAAATTAGACCAATTTTATAATGTTTTGGTCGGTATTATTATTTTGTCTATATTTATACTCGCGTATAACGCATTACAACGTCCGATCAATACTTTGCAATACCAAAAAATAGTTCAATACGCACAGCAAGCCAGTCATCCGAGGACACAACATTTGGCTGAAGAAGTGTTAACACATGCTTTAATTCGCCGTGTTGACTACCTCAAATTATTAAATGCGTATCAATTTGAGTCGAATCGGATTAAACAATATCCTGCGATGGCAAAAGAAGATGAATGAGATTTAAGCGACTCATTTCTATTGATAAATGAATGGCTTGCCGTGATCGGGAAAACGAAATCAATTTATGCTAGACTGACCGTCTTTTTAAAAGCTGCTTTAATCTCAAGGAATCGACATGCAACAGCAATCGAATATGCAAAATAAATTCTTGATAAATGCTGATATCGGCGATGACGATGTCACATTGCCGAGTTTGCCTGCTGTCGATGTTCCCATTATAGAGCCAGTTGTACAGCCAACAGTTGAAACGCCTGTAGTTGCATCAGTTGCCGAGCAACCTGCAGCTGTTGAAGAAGAAACCAAATCAACAGGCTTCTTTGGTCGCATGAAAGATGGTTTGACTAAAACCCGTCGTAGTTTTACCGATGGCATGGTCAATATCTTAATCGGTGGGAAAGAGATTGATGATGAATTATTGGAAGAAGTTGAAGAGCAGTTATTGGTTGCAGACATTGGTGTAGATGCGACTAAAACTATTATTGCAAACCTGACTGAACGAACAGCACGTGGTGATTTGATCTATTCACATGCGTTGTATAAAGCATTGCAAGAAGAATTGGTAGCTTTGCTTGCACCGCGTGTTAAACCCTTACATATTGATCCAAATAAATCACCGTATGTGATTCTGATGGTCGGTGTAAATGGTGTTGGTAAAACCACAACCATTGGTAAATTGGCTAAGCGTTTACAAGGTGAAGGCAAGAAAGTGATGTTGGCGGCAGGTGATACCTTCCGTGCTGCGGCAACAGAACAATTGCAAATTTGGGGTGATCGTAATGATATCCCAGTTGTGGCTCAAGGTCATGGCGCGGATAGTGCTTCAGTTATTTTTGACGCTTTTGAAAGTGCGCGTGCGAAAGGTATTGATGTCTTGATCGCAGATACTGCGGGGCGTTTGCAGAACAAAGCCAACTTGATGGAAGAGTTGAAAAAAGTAAAGCGTGTGATGCAAAAGATTGATGCAACTGCACCGCATGAGATTATGCTGATTGTGGATGCGGGCACAGGTCAAAATGCGATTAACCAAGTGCAACTGTTTGATGAAGCTGTTGGCTTAACAGGGATTACCATTACCAAGCTTGATGGTACCGCAAAAGGTGGCGTGTTATTTAATATTGCAAGTCGTACTCATGTACCGATTCGTTATATCGGTGTAGGTGAGAAAATTGATGATTTGCGTCCTTTCTCCGCAAAATCATTCGTTGCTGCATTGTTTGAAACCGATAAGTAACTCAATGGTGTTAAAAAAGACTCCACGATATGTGGAGTTTTTTATTTCCAATAGAAAATAAGACTGTTTCAAAAATAAAACGATCTGTCATGTTTTTTAGGCTATTCCTAAAAAATGCGTCGTTATACACTACATTCAATCCAAGATAACGGCCCATAGGCCACATAGGTAGGAATAACAAGATGAGCAACTTCTTAAATAGCATTAAATCACGCCGTACCATTTATGCAATTGGTAAAAATCTTACTGTTGACCAAACCAAAGTTGAAGAAACCATCCGTGAAGCTGTAAAACACAGCCCATCATCATTCAACTCGCAAACTTCACGTGTTGTGACTTTGTATGGTGAGTCTCATGTTAAATTCTGGGAAATCGTACGTGAAACTTTGCGTAAAATGGTACCAGCAGAAGCATTTGCAAATACAAGTGCAAAAATTGATAGCTTTGCAGCTGGTTTTGGTACAGCGTTATTCTATGAAGATCAAGATGTTGTAAAAGGCTTACAAGAGCAATTTGCATTATATGCTGATAACTTCCCAGTATGGTCAGAACATTCAAGTGCAATCGCTCAGTTCGCAACATGGACTGCTTTATCTGAAATTGGTGTGGGTGCATCATTACAGCACTACAACCCAATTGTTGATGCAGAAGTTGCGGAAACTTTTGATATTCCTGCAAACTGGAAATTACGCGCTCAGCTTGTATTCGGTTCAATCGAAGCAGCAGCAGGCGAAAAAACGTATATGGATGATGCAGCGCGCTTCAAAACTTTTAACTAAGTTAAAAGCAGCATCAATGAAAGAGCACTTTTGAGTGCTCTTTTTTATGTGAATTGCAATATTCACCCAAATTAAAATTGATTCAATAAAGACTTGCCAGAATAATATTCGTAAAGAACAAAAGAAAAGATCTATGAATGTTCAATCTATAGAAAATCAGCGACTGATAAAGGCAGGTCTATTCGGGGAAATTTTTCTTTAAACAAACTTGACCGTGCGTAGGATAAGCGCTATTGCTATATTATCGTGGTCAAAGTTTAAGTAGATCACGTAAATTAAAGCTCATCAAATGGTGGACTTTTTTGTTGTCTTGTTATTTTCATAATAGTTTGCTTTTATTGTAGTTCGGATTAATAGGAACTCATCATGAAAGAAGCAATAGAACAATATCGTCAAGAACGAGCAACATTAGAACATGAGATTTCAGATTTCCTTGAGAAGAAATTTGCAGAATTCAAAGACAAGACAGGTGCTGAAGTCATCCACCTTGAGGTAGAGTTTGATTCCACTGATGATGAAGATGCAGAATTCTTTATTTCGAGTGTGTTTATCGGAACTGATCTTTAATTGAATCAAGAGATAAAAACCTCCTTCGGGAGGTTTTCTTTGTTTGTGATATTTACTTTACTTTTGAAGCAAAAAATAATCAAAACAATAGCATCATCAAACGTTGTGAGTGCGCGTTATGATTTAACCGATTAATCATAAGCTTTTGTTTTTAATGTTTTATTTGAAATTATTTAGAATAAATAATAAAATATACACTTGTCTTTATTTGTTTTGTGTTGAGTGTTTTGGTGAAAAAAATAGTAATTCTTTTTATAAGTACGGTAATTTGCGGTTCGGTGTATAGTGCAGATGATATCTTCAATAAAGATAAATCACTTTTAATTCTAAATAATGAAGCACCTCATAAAGAGATCGCTAATAGTAGTGAACAATTTGATTTTTTTGAATCAATGAAGCAACAAGAACAAGATCGTATCAATCAACGCAATTATGAATTAGAGCAAGCGCATGTAGCAGAACAGCATACATCGAATATGAGCCCTCATGATAAGTCTCAATATTATTTGGAACATAGACATTTCGATGCTTTGAATGCACAAGCACATCAGCAACAGTTCAACTCAATTTTGAAGGCCAAGAACAGAGGTTTAATGTCTGAAAAAGATTATCAGCAAAAAATTGCGAAACATAACTCGGTGCCATTGGATCAGAGAAATAATCAACTTAAATTCTCAATCCCAATTGGGGAATAAGTCAGTTAACGGCAAAGCTCATCAAAAGATGGGCTTTTTTGTTGTCAGGAAGCTATATTTATTTTTAGGTCAGGTTTAATCCACCATCAGAAATTAGAATTTCTCCTGTCAGGTAATCTGAAGTTGCTAGCATTGCCACTAAATGAGCAATATCATCTGGTTCAGCCGCTTTACGCATAGGCGAACGTTCACTCCATAGCTGATGAGTAGACTTCCAATTTTTTGTTAAAGGCGTATTGACTAAACCTGGAGCAATTGCGTTTACTCGAATATCTGGAGCAAGCGATAGCGCAAGTAAGCGAGTCATATGGTTTAGTGCGGCTTTGGATGTTGCATAGGGTATAGAAGCTCCCTTTGGGCGTATGCCAGCGTGTGAGCTAATATTTATGATGCAAGCAGATCGCCCATGTTGTGCTGATTTTCTCAAAGCAACTTCTGCTTCAGCGATGAGCCTAAATGGCGCTACGACATTGACTTCATGTAATTCATGCCAGATGTCTGGTGATGCGGCCATTAAGTCATCATGCGGAATAATACAACTAACCCCCGCATTGTTGACCAGAATATCAAGCCGACCTCTCCATGATACAGCCTCATGAATAAGTCTTATCCTATCTTCATCTTTTGATAGTTCTGCTTGGATGTAAATTGCATTTCCTAATTCAGCAGCTAAGGCAAGTCCAGTTCTGGTAGAACTGCGTGAATGAATAACCAATGCATAACCATCTTTAGAAAGTCTGCGAGCTATCGCGGCACCAATTCCAGAAGTAGAGCCAGTGACCAGTGCAACAGGTAAGATATTACTTAAAGTTTTATTCAAAAAATTGTTCTCTATTAAATTGATAATTCGTTTTTGGTCGAAATATAGACTCATTAGTATATATTTTATTCGCTTATTTATAACGTATGATCTATTAAAAAGGCATATTTTATGAAAAAAACTAGGTTTATTAATTTTCCTAACTGCTTCAACTTCTATTTTTGCAGATGAGAATCATGTGCTGCGATTGTTACATTTCAGGCAATTAAAAACTCAGTTGAAGGGAAGGGTTCTTAGTCAATCTCAACAGGAACTGCTTATTTAAGCGGTTTTTTACGTTTTAGATTGAAACTTTTTCCTTTCAAATCAATATAATTTTCAAATAGATCTGAGATCAAAATGATCAATTTAGGTATAATCATAACTAGCAGCTTTGCTCATGTTTTGCAGAATTTTGCAGCAAGACAATTCTTAATGATATATTTGTTTTATAAAACAAAATGTTAGATAAAGTCATTTTCTTTTGCCATATATATGATGTATATATCTTAAATAAGCCGAATTGTTGCAATAGACAGTTTTGGTTTTTGTCATAAAATGGTCATAATCGCGGAGCATAGTGCTTACGATTTCATAAATTGTTTATATCGAGAAGAGTCTAATGTCTTTAAGAGTTGGTGTTGCTGCTTTCGGTTTATTATTAAGTAGTTCAGTTTTTTCTGCAGTCACTATTACTGCCCCTGAAGAAATCGTGATTCTTGCTGTAAATGGTCAAGAAGTAAACAGTGGATTAATTCCGTCAAAGAAGAATAACTATCAAGTTGATCCAGGTAATTTAACGGTCAATGTCCGTTATCGTGAATATTTTGAACATTTGAATGGTGAACATGACATCATTAAATCGGGTGTGGTCACTCTACAAGCTCCTGATTTGAAAGACAATCAATCCTATACGTTGGGTCTGGTAAATGCTCCTAAAGATTTTGAAGCAGCAAAAAAATATGCTGATCAACCTACTGTTGCTTTATACGATCAAAACAAAAAATTGGTGGTACAGCAAACAGGTGCAAATAATGAAGCACAGCCTTGGTTTACAGGTAGTAATTTATTAAGTCGCACTTTGGATTTAACGCAAAAGAATAAGAATAATGCTGCGAATCAGCCTGCACCTGTTTATGCAGGAACAACAGCGCAAGTAGTTGCAACTGCGCCTGTAGCAGTAACAACAGCAGCGGCAGCCGGTACAGCAAAAACCACAGATCAACAATTGGCAGAATTGTGGCAGAAAGCATCTAAAGCTGAGCGCCAAAAATTTATGGCTTGGTTAGCTGGTCAAACAAACTAATCTAAAATTTAATAACAAAGCCGATGTTATCATCGGCTTTGTTTTGTGTGGAATAAAATAAAAATGTCTTTACAGATTAGAAAAGCAAAGAATAGTGATTTGGAACAATTGGCTAAGCTGATTAATATCGCTTATAGAGAACAATCGGAACGTAGTTGGACAACTGAAAAAGCGTATGTGCAAGGCGATCGGATTGGTAAAGTTCAATTAGAACAAATATTGCAGCAACCAAATTTCGAATTATTGGTGGGTGAGCTAGGTAATGATGAGATTGTTGCCTGCATTGGATTAAGCTTGAATGCTGATTGTATAGAGATAGGTACTTTTGCGATTGATCCAAGCATACAGAATCAAGGCTATGGGCGTGAATTACTCAATTATGCTGAGTTATATATTGCTCAAAATTATCCAAAGATTCGCGATTTAGTCATGCATGTTTTGGATGTCCGAACTGAACTGTTGGCCTATTATCAGCGCCGTGGTTACCAAATAACGGGACGGAAAAGTGAATATCCAATTGAGGCTGAAGTAGGGCAACCTCTTATCCCGATTCAACTCATTGAAATGAAAAAATCTCTTTAAGGCATAAAAAGAGCCATGATAAATTGCAACAATCATGGCGCTAAGAACAGGAGGTTAAGCTTGGTTTTCAGTAGGCGATGGTGCTTGGTCAACTTTTTGCGTAGACCAAATTGAACCAACTGGTGCAACTTGTGCACGGTCTCTAGCTTGTTGATAAGAACGTATAAATATTAAAGCAAAGACTAAAGCAACGATATCAATCCAAATCAAACTACCTGTTGAATATCCTAGTCCTTGGATTGGAAACACATAGGCAAGTACAGACGTTGCAGGAATGAGCAATAAAACCACTGCAATTGCTAAGAACAGCTGAGCTAAAGCTTTTGCTGCGCCAATGATGAAGCTGTATGCAATACATGCATAAATACAAAATAGTAGCTATACATAAACACATGGTTATGACTTTGTAATTGCATTGGTATGACATAGGCCCATCGACCAATCAACATACTGGTAAAAATTGCCAACATACAGCCTAAACAAGCACCAATGCTTAAATTGGCAATAAACATGACATCTTTACGCTGTTGTGGTGCTGGTAGGTTGGGATTCTTCTGTTTACGCAGGCGTGTTTCAATCCACAGAATATTGCCTGAATAGAACAAAAACGAATGGTTCTGAAATCGAAGCCAGTGGTGAAATCCTATAGGTGCTCATAAAAAAAGGCTTTCAAATTTGGCAGCCTTTTATATAAAAATAGCAGTAGATAAAAATATTAAGTTAGATTTTATTTTACATTATGGGACTTTTTTGCATTAATTTTGGCTGAAAAAAGTCTTATTTTTTAATGTTTTTTAACGATTTAAGTATTTGTTAATACAGGTATTTATGCTGATTTTGTTAATCACTCTGAAATTAAACAGACTTGATACAGTACTCATGTTTGAGATGGTTTTATCCCTTTGCTTTATTTAAGATGATCGTGAAAATTTAAAATATTGATTTAATTGATGGAGTATTTTCCATGATTTTAAATAATGAGAAAAAAGTTTGAGGGTGGTATGTTTTGGATTATATTGTTTGTTGTTTTAATTGTGATGTATCTGCTGTTCAAAGCATATAATAGTTTGCAAGCGAAAGCAGAGTTTATTAAATCAAGTCTTTCAAATATTTCTGTATCTTTGCAAAAGAAAGTGAATCTGATTAATCAGTTAATTGATGTGGTAAAAAACTACCAAGATGGCGAGCAACTCTTGCATCTGACTATTTCTAAAGATGCAACCAAGGCAAATGAGATCGTTTCTGGGCAGCGTGAATCCCAGGTGGCTTTGATGGGAATTCAGGGTCTAGTTCAGCGTTACCCAGATCTTAAAGCAAATGAACAATATCAGAGTCTGATGCAAAGTATCAAAGCTGTTGAAGATGAGATTGGTCATCAACGCGAAACGTTTAACCATTACGTTCGAGAATACAATACCAAACGAGGTTCTATCCCAACTGTTTTTATTGCGAATGCACTCAAATTTTCCGAAGCACCCTATTTGGATTTTTCAGTTGAAAATACGGAACAACATATTCTAAAAGATTTTCATACCGATAGTGCTGAGCATTTAACAACGCTCTTGGGTTCAGCAAAAAACAGTTTAGTTGATGGTTCAAAAGCACTTGCCAATAAAGCATTCGATACAAGTAAACGCATTTTGGAGAGTGAGCAAGTTCAGAACTTAAAAGAAAGTGCAGTGTCAAAGTATCAGCAAATAACAGATACACCGAAGCAGGTAGAGCAAAATACTAAAGAGTTTTCTGATGCAAGAGCTATTGATCATTCCGAGCAGGCTCAAATTGATCAGTCTGAAAATGTTGAGCAAGCTCAAACATCGAGTAAGGCAGAATGAGTCAGTTTAAGCTTGATCAAATTTTTTAGCTTTGAGTTTCTCATAAATAAAAAAAGCTGCCAGATTAACTGGCAGCTTTTTTTATGGTCGGTGTAAGGGTTAATTTCCAATCCAGATAAAATATCCCAAAACCATGAGTGGCCAAGCGATATAAGGACTAAATAACCATTTCCATAACCAGAATCTTGGTATAAATCCGACTCCATGCACGAAACCACCAGAAATTCCAATCATTACTAACATCAGCAAGCTATGATTATAATGCCCGTTGGCATCCAACATTAGTGATGGATGTACCAGTAAAATAGTAGCAAGCGGCAATGCCAACAAAAACGAAATGGTCATTGCAAGTACTTGCGCTTTACTATTCTTCGGTGTTGTCATTGCTTCAGCCATTCTATTATTCCTCATCTAAATCTTGATGATGTTCGATATACAGTGCACTGAGTACACCTGCGAAACATGCCATCAAGACACCTAGAATCCATGCAAAATACCACATGTCATATCTCCTGATTAATACAAACTATGTGAATTTTCTTCAATATGTTTGTTGGTGATGACACCCCACATTTTGTAATACGACCAAGAGGTATAGATCAAAATGAGAGGAACGAAGATACATGCAGCAACAGTCATTACACCAAGGGTTTTATGACTAGAAACCGCATCCCACATGGTCAAGCTTGAGGTTGGATCAATGCTTGATGGTAATAAGAATGGGAACAAGGCAAAACCAGCAGTGAGAATTGCACCAACAATCATCAGACTTGTACCGGTAAAACTCACAGCCGCTTTATGTTTCGCTGCACTGACAATCACCAATAATGCACCTAAGATTGCAGCAATTGGCGCAGCCATGGTGATGGGATAGGTTGCATAGTTGTTTAACCAACCATGATTGGCATTGGTCACCACATCTTTCGCAAGTGGATTCAGTGCGGCATTGGTATTGACCGCAGTTGCATAGCTATAACCTGAGATATTGCCAAAGACTAACCATGCACCCGCAGCCAAGAAGCAAACAAGGAACACGATTGCCATGATTTTTGTTGCTTTGGCAGAACGGTTATGCAAATTGCCATCGGTACGTAGCATCAGCCAAGCGCCACCGTGTGCACATAACATCGATAGACTGACGATACCGCAAATTAGTGCAAATGGATTTAAGAGCGCAAAGAAGCTACCTGTATATTGCGAACGTAACGTGTCATCTAAGCTAAAGGGTACGCCGAGGAACAAGTTACCGAATGCGACGCCAAACACCAGTGCAGGCACAGCACCACCGATACATAAGCCCCAGTCCCAAGAATTACGCCATTGGGTATTCTCTAATTTAGAGCGATAGTCGAAACCGACGGGTCGCAGGAACAGGGCAAATAGCACCAGTAATAAGGCCCAGTACATCCCGGAGAAGGCAACGGCATAAACCATTGGCCAAGCAGCAAACAGTGCACCACCTGCTGTAATAAACCAGACTTGGTTACCATCCCAGTGTGGTGCGATGGTATTGATTGCAGCACGGCGTTCAGAGTCAGTTTTACCTACAAATGGCATCAGTGCCATTGAGCCCATATCGAAACCATCGGTAAGTGCAAAGCCGATCAGTAGTACACCAACGAGCACCCACCAGATGATTTTTAGTAGTTCATATTCGATCATGATTGAGTCTCCCCAGTTTTTGCTTCTAGTTTTTCAAAATGATATTTACCAGTATGCAAAGAACTTGGACCTAAACGAGCAAATTTGATCATTAAGTACATTTCAATAATGAGTAGCACCGTGTAGAACGCTGCAAGTGCAATAATAGAGCCCCACACATCACCAGTACTCACACTTGAAGCAGACAGATGTGTTGGTAGAATTTCACCGATTGACCATGGTTGACGACCACCTTCAGCCACATACCAACCTGTTTGAGCTGCAATCCATGGGAGCGGGAGGGCAAACAAAGCAAATTTGAGTAACCAAGGTTTATCTTCGGCATTACGTTTTGCCACAGCCCAAGTTGCGAACAGGAATAACAACAGCATGAGGAAGCCAGAAGCAACCATGGCACGGAAAGAGAAGAACAGTGCTGCGACGTTTGGAATGGTATCTTTGGTTGCAGCTTGGATGTGTTCTTCAGTCGCATCAACCACATTTGGAGAATATTTTTTCAATAACAGACCATAACCCAAGTCTTTTTGATTTTTCTCAAATGAAGCCAATAAGTCTGGAGAGCGGTCACCAGCACGAAGTTTCTCTAACTCGCTATAGGCCACCATACCGTTACGGATACGCACTTCATGTTCTTTCATCAAGTCACGTAAACCTGTTACTTCTTTATCAGTAGAACGTGTTGCAATAATCCCCATCACATAAGGAATCTTAATTGCATAGTCGGTACGCATTTCCTGCTGATTTGGGAGACCAAATAAGGTGAATGCAGCAGGTGCAGGCTCGGTATGCCATTCTGCTTCAATCGCAGCAAGTTTGGTCTTTTGAACATCACCCAACTCATAACCAGATTCATCACCAAGTAGAATCACAGATAACGTTGATGCTAAACCGAAGATTGCAGCGATGGCGAATGAGCGTCGTGCAAAAGGTAAATCACGTTTCTTTAATAAGTAATAGCTTGAGATGGCAAGTACAAAGATTGCACCAGTGACATAACCCGCAGAAACCGTATGTACAAATTTGACTTGAGCCACTGGGTTAAAGATCAACGCGCCAAAGTCCACCAGTTCCATACGCATGGTTTCGTAGTTAAATGCAGCACCGACAGGGTTTTGCATCCAACCATTGGCAATCAAAATCCACAAGGCCGACATATTCGAGCCAATCGCCACTAACCAAGTTACACCTAAGTGTTGGACTTTAGATAGGCGATCCCAACCAAAGAAGAACAAACCAATAAAGGTAGATTCAAGGAAGAAAGCCATTAGGCCTTCAATTGCAAGCGGTGCCCCGAAAATATCGCCTACATAGTGAGAGTAATAAGCCCAGTTGGTACCGAACTGGAATTCCATAGTCAGACCAGTGGTTACCCCTAAGGCAAAGTTAATCCCGAAGAGTTTCCCCCAGAATTTGGTCATATCTTTATAAATTTCTTTGCCTGAAATCACATAGGTGGTTTCCATGATGGCAAGAATAAAAGCCAGACCTAAAGTTAGAGGGACGAAAAGAAAGTGATACATTGCGGTCATTGCAAATTGGAACCGCGAAAGATCGACCACGCTTTCAGAAATCATCAACGTGTCTCCTGAGTTTTGGACATGTCACCAGCAATACGCTCGGCAACTTCATTGTTAAAATCTTTTGGAATCGTTGGCGCATCAAACCAGATGTGTTTAATCACCAAGAGAAGTGCAACTTTAATAATAAGAATAATCGTGATTTCTCTAATGAGCCGCCGATTTGGATCTTGAGAACTTGTGTTCATTGAACCTAGCCTCATATTTAAAGAAGATGTAAAACATTATTAAATAAAATTCATTAAAAATAAACCTTTAGGGTTTGTAAATAATTTAAAATAAAATAATTGTTTTAAATCAGTATGATAATTAATTTTTATTAAATATTTTAAAATATTTGTTTTAACCAACTAAAATAATCTGAATTTATTTTAAAATCTGATTAAAACAGTTGTATTTATATTTTTAAATCCGATTAAAAAGATATGATTTATACTGAATTAAATAAATATTAAACCAACTAAAATAGTATGTTTATAAAATTGATAATATATACAGTGACTTATCGTTTTAAATACAACATTAAATACTTCTCGTAATCAAGTCTTTATAAAATCGAGTGTATAGGTAGGAATTATTCTAAAAAATGTGATAGTAATCACTGTTGTGTTTTTTGTGCCAGTGAGATCATGAAAACAACAAGAAGGGAAGAGCTAAATTTAAAACTTTTAGCCAGTATATTTGTAACAAAATGTAAATTTAATAGGTTTCATGCAGAAAAGAGCTTTTTTGAATGAAAATTTAGTCTGGTGTAAACAGATTATTTGAAAGTGAGATTTTTTTGGCGAGATAGTGTGAGTTCGATTTTTGACTAATCAACAATACTTGTGATTGCAATTCAAGTTCGCCGTATTCCGGTTCGACTTGTACATAATATAACTGACCAAATTCATCACGGACACGTGCTTGGGCTGAGAATCCAGGACGTGCATTGCCAGTTGAAATAGTGGCTAAACGTCCCACCAAATTGCTATGGGTATGAATGACCTTTGGCTTGATCACCTGATCCAAACAATGAATCATAAATACAGTAAAGAAAATATCAATGATTAAAGCAGGAACAAATAAATAATAAGGTGAAATAAAGTAGTGTTGTAAAGCAAAGAACGAGAGTTCTAAAAAATAGCCTGCAAAACTAAAGTTGATCAATAAGAACACAAAGATCAGGTATTTAGAAAATTTAACATCAAGTAGTGGGGAGTTCAGTAACCATTCTGGCGTCAGCTTCTTAACTAAATGGCTGGGACGTAATCCAATCACAATGCCGATGGTTTCTGCAATACTGAGCACAATTAAAGCAACGACGCTCATATGAAATGGCATCAAGTAGTAATTGAGGAAAAACTCAGTCATTGCAGAATTCATAATTTAGGGATTAATCAATATAGATACCACCATCCGAGTGGACTTCCAATTTTACTTTTTCAAGGTACTCACCCAAACATGGCCCAGAAATACATTCGCCAGTCTCGATTGAAAATAATGCACCATGAGTAGAACATTGAATGTATTCTTTATCTTGATCTAGGAACTGATTCTCTAAATACTCAAGTTCAGTTTGTAAATGTGGGCAAACATTTTGATAGGCGTAGAAACTGCCATCTTTTTGAGTAATAAAAATGGTTGTTCCTTTCATGGTGTCGTATGCACGAGACTCACGTTCAGGAACTTCCTCAGTCATGCAAATCTTTTCCATGTTATGTATATTCCTGTTGAGCTTTTTGAAATTGTTCAAAGAGTTTAGCGTAGTTCTCGACACTTAAACGTGGCCCAAATTGCGCAACTACTTCACTTGAGATCAAAATAGCAAGTTGTGCTGCGGCTTCCAAGCTTAAACCTGCATTAATTGCATATAAAAATGCACCTGAAAATGCATCGCCTGCGCCATTGGTATCGACTGCTTCAACAGCCCGACCATTGACGTGGAAGTGGTGTGCGCCATCTACAATCACAGCACCTTTAGCGCCTTGGGTGATGACCACTTGTTTGTTTTTTAAGCTTAGGCTTTCAATTGCAGCTTCGAGGTTATCAGTTTCTGTAAACATCAGTGCTTCTTGTTCATTACAGAATAATAAGTCCACACCATCATCTAACAGTTCTTCTAAACCTTGACGCGCATATTGCACCATTGCAGGGTCAGACAGCGACAAGGCAATTTTAACACCCTGTGCTTTTGCCAGTTCACGCGCCTGTTTAACCGCAACACGTGCAGTATCGCTGGTCGATAAATAACCTTCGATATACAGCCATTTTGCAGTTTTAAGCGGCTCAAGATCGATTTGTTCAGTTGATAATTCAGCCGTGATACCTAGATAGGTTTGCATGGTACGTTCTGAATCTGGGCTGATTAGAACCATACAGGTGCCTGTTACGCCTTCACTAATCGACAGTGTCGTGGTGGTGATACCTGCCTCGTTCAAGCCGTCTAGATATATTGTACCGAGTTCATCATTACCGACGCGGCAGCCATAAAATGCAGTACCGCCTAAGGCACTAAATGCAACCGTTGTATTCGCTGCTGAACCACCACTTGCTTGCCCTTTATAGCTTTGTGTGCTTTGTAGTTTTTGATATAAATCAGCTTGCGTTTCACCATCGGCTAACTGCATTGTGCCTTTTTGCAATGCCTGTTGCGTTAAAAACTCATTTGAAACCTTAAATTCTTGGTCAATGAGTGCATTACCAATTGCAAAAAGATCAACAGTTGCCATGTTTGTCATCACAGTAAAAATCAAAAAGCAAAGTTTACACGAATGCTACGGATTACAGTAGTTTGTTGAAGAAATTTCAGCAAAGCATGAGATCACAGTGCAATCAAGGAAAGAAGATGAGGCAAGATCGGTTTAGAATTGAAAGAAGCTTGGAATTGCCTGCACAAATCGATGTTCTGATTCAATATTCAGAACTGGAGGGCTTTCACTTTATACGGAGATTAAAGCAAGATTTTCAATCAGGTGCGAATAGTTTTGCTCAGATTGAGGAAGCGCTATTTACAGTTTATGATCAGCAGCATCACTTGGTTGCTGTGGGTGGGCTGAATCAAGATCCTTGGGCCGAGTCAAATAAAATTGGGCGTCTGCGTCGTTTTTACATTCATCCATCCAGATTATCGCCGTAACCAGATTGGTACGTATTTATTAGAGCATATTGAACAATACGCATAGACTTATTTTGAGCGACTTGACCTATTCACAGATACGCTTCAGACGGTGCATTTTTATCAAAGTCGAGGCTATCAGCCCATCGTATCAGCGCATTGTAATTTTTATAAAATTTTCTGAAACTCAGTTTTGAGTTAGGCGCTGCATTTTTCTACAAAAATAGAGTAATTTACATGGATATCGATACGTATTCTTCGGTAGACTCTCTATAATCAATCGTAATGATTTAATAGAGATAAATTGGAGATCACATGACTGTAGATGTTACTGAAAGCATTACTCAAACGACACATCCCGCGTTTCAGCTATTACGTCAACACCATGTAGAAGCACTCGATATTCAAGTTTCAGAATATAAGCATAAAGTGACTGGTGCAGTTCACTATCATTTAGCCACAAGTCATGACGAAAATGTATTCTTGGTGGCATTTAGAACTCAGCCGATGGATTCAAAAGGAACCGCACATATTTTAGAGCATACGGCGCTATGTGGTTCAGAGAAGTTTCCTGTACGTGATCCATTTTTCTTGATGATCCGCCGTTCTTTGAATACGTTTATGAATGCTTTTACTGCGGCGGATTGGACGGCATATCCGTTTGCCACGCAGAATAAAAAAGATTTTCAAAACTTATTGTCAGTTTATTTAGATGCAGCTTTTGCCGCGAATCTGAATCCGCTGGATTTCGCCCAAGAAGGGATTCGTATTGAACTGGAAAACGATCAAGCTGTTTATAAGGGTGTGGTCTTCAATGAAATGAAGGGCGCAATGAGCTCTCCTACAGATCAGTTGTATCACCAACTCGCACATCATTTGTTCCCTGAAACGACCTATCACTATAACTCTGGTGGTGATCCAAAAGATATTCCTGACTTGAGTTATGAGCAATTGGTTGATTTCTATAAAGTTCATTATCACCCAAGTAATGCAGTGTTTATGACTTTTGGTAATCAGAGTGCTTATGACCTGCAAGAGCAATTTGAGAGCTTAGCCTTACATAAGTTTTCACAAGGCACAACTTTGTATTCAACGCCAGAAAAGCGTTTGACTGCACCTGTAGAGGTGACTGAAAGCTATGCTGTCGATAGTGAAGATTTGAAAGATAAAACTTATCATGTGATGTCATGGCTATTGCCTGAAACCAGCGATATTAAACTACGTTTGGGAATGCGTTTGGTTGAAGGGATTTTATTAGAAAACTCTGCTTCGCCTTTACGTCAGTATTTAGAAACATGTGGCTATGCGCAATCTACAGGCCCGTTAATGGGTGTAGATGACAGTAACTTTGAAATGACGTTCTACTGTGGTGTGCAAGGTTCAAATGCAGAACATGCAGAAACATTTAAAACAGGTGTTTTAGATATTCTAAAAGATGTTGCCTCTAAACCTGTTGATACCGATCTGGTGGATGCGATTCTCCATCAGATTGAACTGCATCAACGTGAAATAAATGGTGATGGCACACCGTATGGCTTGAGCTTGATCTTGAATGGTTTAGGCAGTGCGATTCACCACAATGACCCTATTCATGTTTGGGATGTTGACTCAGCAATCGAGCAAGTTAAAGAAGAGCTCAAAGATCCAATGTGGTTATCGAATCTGATTCAAACCCATTTATTGGATAATCCGCATCGTGTGCAAATGACTTTAGTTCCGGATGCAGCCAAGTCGGTGAAAGAACAGCAAGCTGAACAGGCACGCTTGGCTGAGATCACTGCCAATTTAACCGATGCTGAAAAAGTTACAATTCAGGAAAAAACGGAAGCGCTGAAAAAGCGTCAAGATACACCAGATAATCTTGAGTTGTTACCTAAAGTCGGTTTGGAGGATATCCCAGCAGAATTGCAGATTGTACAAGGGCAATTACGTGAGATTATCTGCAATGGTCTGGATACGCCGTTGAATCTTTATCATGCAGGCACCAATGGTATTTACTATCAGCAAGTGCTGATTCAGATTCCAGATGAAATCGTGCAATCACCTTACTTTAATCTACTCTCAATTTTGATGGGTGAAGTGGGTGCGGGCGAGTATGATTATCTTGAATTGCAGCAAATCCAAACTGCGGTCAGTGGCGGCCTCGGTATGGGAGCATCTTTACGCAGTAAAGTAGATGATAAAGACCGCATCAGTGCGTGGCTCACTTTAACCACCAAATCATTAACTCAAAAGTTGGATGCGATTCAGCTGCTTAAACTTGCTTTTGAACAACTCCGTTTTGATGAAAAAGACCGTATTATCGAGTTATTACAGCAACGTAAGACCCGTTGGCAGTCACGTTTATCTGGCTCAGGTCATAGTTACGCCATGCAGGCTGCTTCTCGTCAAATGAGTGCATTGGCTCGCCGTGATTATCACAATACGGGGTTAGGTGCATTAAACTGGCTCAGTGACCTTGTTGCGAAAATTGATCAGGATGATAATGCTTATCAAGGGCTTATTACTGAATTACAAGCGATTCATCGTAAGTTAATGCAAGCGCCAAAACAATTCTTGTTGGTCTGTGAAGAACATCAATCGGATCGTTTGGTGGAAGAAGTGCAAAATGTTTGGGACAAGCTTGCGGTTGATCAAGCAGCTGTGACTTTGACCCAAGTCGATCAAGTGAATAGCAACGACGATGAAGCATGGTTGATTCAAGCCAATGTGCAATTCTGTGCTTCGGCTTATCAGGCTGTGGATGTCGCACATCCAGATGCAGCGCCATTGATGGTATTGGCCGCTTATTTACGTAATGGTTTCTTGCATAGTGCTATTCGCGAAAAAGGCGGTGCATATGGTGGTGGTGCAAGTTATGATGGCAATGCATGTTCATTCCGTTTTTATAGCTACCGCGATCCACGCTTAGCGGAAACGTTTAATGATTTTGAAGCCAGCGTGCAATGGTTACTCAATACGGAACAACAACCACATCAACTCGAAGAAGCCATTCTTGGTTTGGTTGCAAGTATGGACAAGCCAGGTTCACCGGCTGGGGAAGCAATTACGGCATGTTATGCTTTGTTGCATGCACGTACGCCGAAATTCCGTAAACTCTTACGTGAGCGTTTACTCAACGTGAACTTGGATGATTTACAGCGTGTGGCGAAGCAATATCTATTGGCTCAAAAACCTGTGAAAGCTGTGGTCGCGCCATTTGCGAAACGTGAAGAATTGCAGAAACTTGGATTTAATATCCAGCAAGTCAATTAGTAAAATAAAAAATCGGAGAAATCTATGGCGTTCAAATCTTTTGAACGTAGTCATTTGGAGCTGAGTATCCTTGCGATACTTGGTTCTTTAACGACCTCGTTGTCACATGCTGAATCGATAGCACCTGCAAGCCCTGCGACCGTTGATGCCTGTGTAGCTTTGGCTGCAAATGCCGAACGTCTGGCTTGTTATGATCGCCTTTTTAAAGCACCAACCATTATTCCAACACAAGTTCAGACCGATGCTGCACCTGTTGTTGCAGCCACTATGCCCGTGGTTGAGTCGAATGAACCTGCTAAACCTGAGTCTTTGAAAGATAAAGTTGTGCAAAAGGTCAGTGACTTGCATTTATTAGGTGCTGCACCAAAATTTGATCCAAACGTCTCGTTACTTGATCGTCGTTGGGAGTTGTCAGAAGAAAGTAAGTTGGGGGTATGGAATATTCGTGCCTATCAACCTGTTTATCTATTACCGGTGTTCTGGACCAGCGATAAAAATGAATTCCCAACTAGCCCAAACCCTGAAAATACAGTCAAAGATAAGCAAGAGTTGACCTCGAGCGAAGCAAAGTTCCAGCTTTCATTTAAAACCAAAGCTTGGGAAAACATCTTAGGTAATAATGGCGATCTCTGGTTGGGCTATACCCAATCTTCACGCTGGCAGGTGTATAACTCTGAAGAATCACGACCATTCCGTGAGACCAATTACGAGCCTGAAGCAAGTTTGATGTTTAGAACCAATTATGAAATTCTAGGTCTAAATGCACGTTTGCTTGGGGTGACCTTGAACCACCAATCCAATGGTCGTTCAGATCCACTTTCGCGTAGTTGGAATCGTGTGATTTTTAATCTTGGTTTTGAAAAAGACAACTTCGCACTGATGCTGCGTCCTTGGTATCGTGTTGAAGAAGATGCCAAAGATGATAATAACCCAGACATTAAGGATTATATCGGTCGTGGTGATTTAACTGCATTTTACCGTAAAGGGAATAATGATTTCTCCTTGATGTTACGTCATTCATTAAAAGGTGGCGATCGTTCACATGGTGCGGTTCAGTTTGACTGGGCTTTCCCAATTAAAGACAAATTACGTGGCCATTTGCAAATATTTGATGGCTATGGCGAGAGCTTGATTGATTATAACCACCGAGCAACCTATGTGGGCTTGGGCGTATCTTTAATGAACTGGTATTAAATGAGTTTAAATATTCCAGAGTCCTTATTGCAGCTTGAAGCAAATGGTGGGGTCTTTGCACTCTGGTTAATCGTAAAGCAATATCATACCCATGCTGATATTGCTGACTTGATTCGCTTGTCAGGCCATGACCGAGAAGATGGGACATATACCATTGCTTTGGCTGTGGCACTGAAAAAACTAGGGTTTCAGGTATCGTTCTATACGGCGCCTGACCCTAATATTGATGAGAAGGAAAAGCAAAGTTATCTTGATGCACAGCGTCTTCAGATTCCCATTCAAGCTGCTTTAACGTATTCAGAGATTCAACAGGTCTTTGAACAAGGTAAGTTTGTCATTGTGTTTTATGACACGTTACAAGGGATAGGAAACCAATCCTTGGTTTATTCCATTGACACACAAGAAATTAGTTTTTGTGATCATTTTGATGTGATGTCTAAGGTAGTATTCGAGCAACAACGCCAAGCTGACGGAATCTGTCAGCAAGTAATAGTGATTGAGCAACCTCTAGAGCATTATCCAATCTGAATATTGGCATTGGCATGTTTTAAGCGGCTCTTCTTTGGAGTCGCAATCAAATAGGCAAGTGTTAACGGCCCTAATCGTCCCGTAAACATCAGCAAACTCAGCACAAACAAGCTGCCATCATGTAACTGACCTGTTGCACCTCGTGACAGCCCTACAGTACATGCGGCAGAGACCACTTCAAACATCAGGTCGAGTACATCTAATTTTGGTTCCAGCAGGAAGATAATAAAGCAGCCGACAAAGACCAACATACCTGTAATTGCGGTTACAGCAAGTGCTTTATAAGTGGTTTCTTGTGACACTGAATGGTTAAAAATACGGATTTCTTCATTACGCCGTAAAAAAGAAATTACGCAGAGTAGTAAAATTACAAACGTACCGACTTTAATACCGCCAGCGGTACTGAGAGAACCACCACCAATAAACATGAGTAACATCGTGAGTAAGGCTGTACTGTGTTCCATTGAGCCGGTGTCAATGGTATTAAAGCCTGAAGAGCGCGGTACAGTCGCTTGGAACCAAGCATTCATGGCTTGTTCAGCTAAGCCCATTGAGCCAAGCGTGAGCGGGTTGTTAGACTCTAAAATCCAGATTAATACGAAGGCAACAAGGTTTAATATCGCGATGGTACTCAAGATTAGTTTGCTGTTTGGGGTCAGTTTGCTCCAGCGTTTATTCTGTTTCACATCAATCAGTACCAAGAAGCCGATACCACCTAAGGTGTATAGAATACTGATGGTAAGGCAAATTAGATAGTGACTTTGAAAGTTAATCAGACTGTTATCAAATAGGGAAAAACCAGCATTGTTAAATGCCGAAACACTATAGAAAACCGCATAATAAAGACCCCGAGCAAAACCATACATGGGCGCAAAGGAGGCGGTCAGGATAATGACCCCAATCAACTCAAAAAATAGGGTATATAGCACGACGCCCTTGGCAACAAAGGTGACTTTGGAGAGGCTAGTTTGACCCAAGCTGTCTTGCGCCATCATTTGTTGTTTTAGCCCCAGTTTCGGTGCAAGACTTAAGGCAGCCAAGATCGCAAAGGTCATGAAACCCAGACCACCAGATTGAATCAGCAAAAGAATAATAAACTGCCCGAAATGATTGAAGGAATCATTCAGATTGACCACCGATAAGCCTGTAATGGTCACCGCTGAGGTGGCTGTAAACAAGGCATCCATCCAACTGACATTACCTTTATTTGCGATGGGGAGTTTGAGTAATATGGTGCCAATAATAATAAAACTAAGAAACCCTATCGCGAGCAAAGACGGTGGGCTCAGGTTAAATGTCTTTTGGGGGTTTATTTTAAATGCCATATTATGCGAAACATCCTGAAAGTTTTCTTAGATGGCTGAGTGAACCTTCTAAAATCAGGACATCACCCGTTTGCAAGGTAAAGTTTGCATCTGTTTCATAGTGAATCTGTTGATCGCGTTTCAGTAGCAAAAGCTTGATATTCGGTTCTTGTTTTAATATGCCGGATAAATTTACATTGTTGAGTTTTTCATTGACCGGAACTTTAACAATGTAATGATCATCATCTAAAGCCATGTAACGGCTCACCATCGGATAATTGAGGGCTTGAGCAACCCGCACACCCATATCTTCTTCAGGGTGAATTATCTTACTTACATTTAAATGGGAGAGAATCGTGTGATGTGCTTTGGTTTTGGCTTTAACCAGGATTTTTTCCACACCAAGATTCTTGAGGTTTAACACACACAGAATACTGGCTTCAATATCTTCACCAATGGCAACCACAACAGCATCACAATTCTGGATATTGAGTTCTTCTAAAACATGTTCGTCGGTAGCATCGGCAATCACAGCATGGGTAATGCGATCTGCAAGACTTTCGACATTGCGTTTGATGGTATCAATACCAATAACATCATGATTGAGTTTGGTGAGTTCTAATGCAACAGTTGCCCCAAAACTCCCTAAACCAATGACTGCAAACTGTGCCATAACTGTCCTTAACTAAATGATAAAAATATCTTTTTATCCATTTTAAGATGGAATGATTTTCGATTTGTAATGATTTTGTTTGCTGCTGGCATAGATAACCTGAACATTGAACAAAAATAAAGCCGACATCATGTCGGCTTTATCGGATTGCTTTTATTATTTAAGAAAACGCTGGTAGCCAATATTATCGGTGATTTCAGCATATGGATAAGTGATTTTTTCCAATGTTTCCACGAGACCGTCAGGGTTTTGTTTGGCATCAGTTGCTTGTAAACCAACCAACACACGACCTTCAGCTGCGCCGTGGTTACGGTAATGGAATAAGGTAATGTTATGGGTTGGACCCAAACGTTCTAAGAAGGTTAACAGGGCGCCTGGGCGTTCTGGAAACTCAACACGGAATAAACGCTCATGTTCGATATTGGCATGACCACCAATCAAATAGCGGATATGTAGTTTAGCAACCTCATCATCAGACAGGTCATCTACTTCATACTGCTGTTTTAACAGCTCATGAATTTCGTGGCGTTCAGTTTCACCGCCTTTGAGGCTAATCCCGACAAAGACTTGTGCCAGACTACTGTCGCTGGCACGATAGTTGAATTCAGTAATATTACGACCTTGCAGGGCACGACAGAAATGCAAGAAAGCACCTTTCTGCTCAGGAATTGTTACCGCATAGATTGCTTCACGACGTTCACCCAACTCAGTACGTTCCGCAATATAGCGTAAACGATCAAAGTTCATATTGGCACCACACACAATGGATACCATGTTTTTACCACTAAGCTGGTGTTCGGCTACATATTTCTTGATGCCAGCTAAGGCCATTGCACCTGATGGTTCAACAATGCTGCGATTTTCATCAAAGGTATCTTTAATTGCAGCACAGATTTCATCGGTATTGACAGTGACAATGTCAGGGTCGACGATTGGGCCAGAGTTATCTGATTTGCGTAGACGGATAATATCGAAAGGTAACTCACCAATTTGTGCCACTGCGGTACCGTCAGCAAATAGCCCTACATGTGGCAAAATCACACGTTCATTAGTTTCAAGTGCTGCTTTTAAGCAAGCGGATTCTTCGTATTCAACACCAATCACTTTAACGTGCGGTGCAACTTCACCTAAATAGGCTGCAACACCTGCAATGAGACCACCGCCACCAACAGCAACAAAGACGTATTCAACATCACGCCACTGGCGTAATAACTCGTTTGCGATGGTTCCTTGACCCGCAATCACCAGTTCATCGTCATAAGGCGGGATAAATACCAAGCCTTCATCTTCAGCACGTTGTTTTGCATATTTATTGGCAACGTCGAAACTATCACCATGTAGTACGACTTGGCCACCTAAACTTTTCACGGCCTGAACTTTAATATCAGGGGTGGTGCTTGGCATGACAATAATGGCATGAATGCCTAATTTTTTTCCAGATAGCGCAACGCCTTGTGCATGGTTGCCGGCAGATGCGCAAATTACACCACGCTCCAGTTGGTCTTTGGGCAATTGGCTAATGCGGTTATAAGCACCACGTAGCTTGAAAGAGAAAACGGGTTGTAAATCTTCACGTTTAAATCGAATGTTATTATTAATTTTTTGACTAATTCGTGGAGCTGCTTCAAGCGGTGTTTCAATCGCAACATCGTAAACCGTTGCTTGTAAAATTTGTCGTACCACACGAGACAGCATGTTCATCTTCCCTATAACAGTTTAAAATAGGCAATCATTGTAGCAAACCCCTGTGCATTTGCGCTGTTTTCTTGCAGCAAATGTCAAAATAGTTGAGTGAAGTCATGAGTCTATATGCAAGCCAAGATGAAAAGAAACAAGCTGCAGCGACAGCAGCCTTGAAACATTTGCCTAAAGGCGGCATTTTGGGCGTAGGAACAGGAAGTACCGTTAATTTTTTAATTGATTTATTACCTGAATTGCAATTAGAAGCAGCAGTTGCAAGTTCAAATGCAACTGCAGAGCGTTTGCAAAAGCTCGGAATTGAAGTGGTTGATATGAACTCAGTGGGTGGGTTGGATGCCTATGTGGATGGTGCTGATGAAATTGACCGCCATATGCATATGATCAAAGGTGGCGGTGCAGCCTTAACCCGTGAAAAAATTGTGGCGTCAATCGCAAAGAAATTTGTATGTATCGTTGATGACTCTAAATGGGTGGATCAATTAGGACGTGATTTTCCACTGCCTGTTGAGGTCATTCCTATGGCGCGTTCTGCCGTAGCCCGTAAGATTGTTGCCTTAGGTGGTGATCCTGTTTATCGCGAAGGTGTTGTAACCGATAATGGCAATGTGATTTTAGATGTTTTTAATCTCAATATTTTAAATGCACTTGAATTGGAACGCACGCTGAATAATATTCCAGGTGTTGTGACTAATGGTATCTTTGCATTAAATGCAGCAACCATTGCGGTTGTTGCAACGGATCATGGTATCGAAGAGCGTACAGCACAATAATGCAATTAGTTTCATTGGAAACGCTGTTACCTGAAATTAAAGTTGTTCGACATGCAAGGGCGAGAAATTTGCGCTTGCGTGTTGAGCCAACAGGTATTCGTCTCACAGTTCCTTTATTTTGTAGCAAACGACAGATTCAGCAGTTTTTGCATCAATCAGAACAATGGTTGATTGAGACTTGGGCTAAACAGCAACAACAATTTAATCAAAGTACGGTATTTCCTGAACAAATTTCTTTGTTTTTTCATGCACAAGCATTTCAAATTATTCTGCAACAGCAGCGTCATATTTTTAAATTTGATTTTGATCAGCACATCATCTGCGTAAGAGATCAACTGTCAGAACAAGCGTTGCAAGCAGCCGTTTTGGCCTATGCAAAGCAGTTTTTACCTAAATATTTAGCTCAAGTGAGTCAACACATCAGTTTGCCATACCAGCAATGTAGTATCCGAAAACCTAAAACCCGCTGGGGGAGTTGTAGCTCCAAACACGACATCATGTTAAATGCTGCATTGGTGCTGATGCCTGAGCATATTGTACGATCTGTTTGTGTACATGAGTTGGTGCATACCAAACATTTTGATCATAGTGCAGCATTCTGGAATGAGGTCGCAAAGCACGATACGCATTATCTTGAGCATCGAAAACAGCTGAAACAGACGCAATTGCCCAATTGGTATTATAAAAAATAAAATCGCCTAGCCATTAAAGAGACGATTTTGTTGGACCGGCAAGCCTTTGCGAATACGGAATGCCTGTTTCAGGCTCGGTACATCATTTTGCCATTGCTTAAGTACTAGAATAATAGCGATGATCTCAGCTCGTGTCAGAATACCCAACCCAAAAACAATCCAGAATAAAATTTGACTTTGGCCTATGAGTGTCACTTGTACCAATAAGGCAAAGAGAAATAAGGTCCAAATTTTTGCACCAATACTATGAGTGGCCACTTCTTTATGGAATTTAATCCAGCTAACCATATAGATCGCCACTTCAAATAAAATTAGAATGAGAATCGGCCAAATGTATTGTTGAAAAAAAAGAGGTTGTTGTAAGTAAATTGATATGATTGCACAAATAAAGAAGATTTGATCAATATTGGAGTCTAAGCGACGCAATTTTTCATTTGATACACCTAAATGTCTTGCAATGATGCCATCAAAGATGTCACTCATCAGTCCCAGCGTTAAAAATACCACGGTATAAATAGGGAAGAACTGAGGTTGTAGTAGGGTCACAATAAGAATGAGAAAACCCAAGAGTAGTCTGGAATAAACAAGTAAAGTTGGAATTTGATACTTAAATGACATTACATACAAGATAGTTGTGTTCATTAAGATTAAGTATATCAGCTGAAGCTGAAAACTCAGGTTGAAATAACATGTCTCATATAAAACAACAGCTTAAATAAAGCTATTGTTTTATCGGAAAAGCTAAGATCATTTTGAGTCTGATGTGTTGAACAATGTCTTAACTTAGCTTTAACTATGAAAAATTACATTGCAATTGGGTCGTCTGTAACTGGTCGGGTGCTTTGCGATTATCCAGACCAGCACTTGCGCTTAGCACCTGATTTGCTTTAATTTTTACTTGAATAAAATTATATTGCAATGTGCTGTTGTTTGGTTCTGTTGAGCTGCTATTTAATAAATATTCAGCATTGGCCTTATTTACCTGCAATAAATTATCAGTACTATCACCATCTAATTTTGAGCTAAAAGTTTGTCCATCCCGAATAAGTTCTAACCAGCCATCACCACGGACATTCAGCTGACAATTACCAGAAGAGTCTTTGTAGCTGCCGATTAAATATTCAATTGAAGGTAAACTTGCATCTACAATATTGATACCAGTGATGCCTTGTTTACATGCATAAGCAGAACCATTGCATGTTTGAGTAGTATCTGCGAATCCAACCGCACGACGATAGTCGCCAGCACCAATGACACGGAAAGCATTGGCTGTATTATTTATTGGTGTATTTCCAGCATAAGACTTTTGTTGCAGTAAGGTATAACCTTGTGGATTTAAAGAGGTTTGACGATAATTGTCCGCCAGTTGCAGTACGGCTTGTTTTAAAGACGCTGCAAAAGTATCCCTTGTATTCTTTTGAGCTTCTGCAATAAATATCAGGTTGTTTTTAGATGGGTCGAGATTATCGGGGGGAGGGACCACTAAAGAGGTTAAGCTGCTTTGATCTCCGCGTAATTTTTTGGCGTCAAGATAGCCATCTTTTAAATCAACCGCTAGGTTCTTGGTGAATTCCGCAAAATTATTGCTAGGGTATAGATTCGCCCATTGCTGTATTAAACCAAAACTGAGATAGCTATTAATGTATAAATTCGACTTAAAGGTTGCATTTACTGGCGAAAAAACATTTAAAAGTGAAGATGAATTTAAATTGGGGATATCCAATTGATAAAAAGCACTGGTCAGTGCGGAATTTACATCTGCTGTAGCAAGATTTAGCTGTAATGTACTAACTTTTGTCAGATTGTTATTACTATCTGAAGGTAGTGTTCCAGAGCGTACTAGCGCACGTTGATAAATAGCTTCTGAGCTAGGATTGATATAAATTGTTTGAGTTAGGTTGCTGGTATTAACTTCAACTAAACTATGCAAAGTCATCGAAATATTTGAATATTGGCCACTTTGGAAGTCATAAATCAATGAGTTTGGTGTTGTCGAGATTTCTATTCGGTATAAACGCTCTTTATCTAGAACACGCGGTAAAGTGATATTGATGTCAGAGGTCGTACTTAAATTCTGTTCTAAAACGAGTGTGTTATCAAAGTTATCAAAGATTTTAAGCACAACATCTCGCATTTCAACTGCAGCTTTGATATTGAAACTCTTTGGTTTAGGTTCTTGTACTGTAGGTGTTGTTTCTATGTTTGCTTTACTTTCACCACTTCCACAGCCAATTAATGCAGAGCTGAGAAGAAGGGTACTGAGTCCTAAGCAAATATGATGATGTAGTCTATGTTTTGACATCAAAGAAGGCATTCCAGCTCTCCAAAAAATTTTGCATCCATGAAATTTATTATTACCGCAATTTTTTTATTCTATTCGAATAGTGAAATGATTCAATAGTATTTCTTGACCAATGGTAGAATCAGCCCAAATATAATCTATTTATTTGTATCCAAGTTTAGACTTTTGACTGTATAGGGGCTTAACTGTCCTGTTATTTTCTTAAAAGTTAGATACTTGAAGATTGTGTAAAATGGGTCAAACTGCCATACTATTTATCTAATTGAACGCTTGAGGTGTCACACGTGATTTCTGTTGGTATTGTTGGTGGAACTGGATACACTGGGGTTGAGCTATTACGTCTTTTATTAAGACATTCACAAGTTCAGGTTCGTATTCTCACTTCTCGTACAGAAACAGGAAAGCGTGTTGCAGATATGTTCCCAAGTCTACGCGGGCATACAACACTCGAGTTTTCAGATCTGGATTTAGATCAATTAGCACAATGTGATGTTGTGTTTTTTGCAACGCCACATGGTGTCGCAATGCAACATGCTGAAAAATTGATTGCTGCAGGGACAAAAGTGATTGATCTTGCCGCTGATTTTCGTTTGCAGGATTTGGTTCAGTTTGAGAAATGGTATGGTATGCAACATAGTTGTCCTGCCATATTAAAAGATTCTGTTTATGGTTTAACTGAGTTAAATCGAGAGAAGATCAAGCAAGCACAAGTAATTGGCAATCCAGGTTGTTATCCAACCACGGTGCAACTAGGCCTAGCTCCATTACTTAAAAATCCAGACCAGCTGATTCAAACACAAAGTATTATTGTGGATGCGAAGTCTGGCGTGTCTGGAGCGGGGCGTAAAGCAAGTCTGGGTATGATTTATAGCGAAAATGCTGATAATTTTAAGGCTTATGGTGTGGCTGGACATCGTCATCATCCAGAGATTGTTGAAGCGCTTGAAAATATCTCGGGGCAAAAAGGGCAATTCGATCAGCTTATTTTTGTGCCACATCTTGTGCCCATGATTCGTGGCATGTTGAGTACGATTTATGTTGATTTGAGCGAACGAGGTCAGCAACTAGACTTACAAGCACTTTATGAGGATTTCTATAAAGATGAACGCTTTGTTGATGTCATGCCTGCAAATAGTTCCCCAGAAACCCGTAGTGTTCGTGGTGCGAATGAGCTCAGAATTGCACTCTACCGCCCACAACCCAATAAACTGATTATCTTGGTTGCTCAAGACAACCTGGTCAAAGGTGCTGCAGGTCAGGCGATTCAAAATATGAACTTAATGTTTGGTTTTGATGAGGCTGCAGGCTTGGAAGGTATTGGTTTATTACCATAAAAAACGCTTTTTTACTTCACACACATTTAAATTTCGATTTTAATGTGTGCTTTGATGCAGATCATAACGATAGAGATGATGATGGAAAACGTTGAACCGACTACTTCACCAGACAGTTCCGTTGAAAAAAATAAATTCTTAAAAACGAATTTACCTTTGATTATTGGTGCTACTGTTCTTATTGGTAGCAGTTTTTTGCTTGGTTATACTGTCGGCCACCGTCAAGGTTTAACAGTGGTTGGTTATGATGCAGATGCTGAACAATTGGTTGATGTTGTTCAGAAACAAAAGACTGCATTGGATTCAGTCAGCAAGAGTTTGAATGCTGCTGTTCAAGAGCGTGATATGGCTGTTGGTAATGCAGATGATTTATTCAAAGCAGTGAATCAAGCCAATGCGGATAAGACCCAATTTGAAGGAATGAATGCGATTTATCGTGATATTTTGAGACAACGTGGTGGTGTAAGCTTAACCATTCAAAATATGGCAATTAAATCCTTACCGGAAAATGCCTTTGAATATCAGATTGATCTCGTTCAAGTAAGCCCAAATAAACGTCGTGCTTCTGGTTCGGTTGAATTGCGCTTAATCAAAGATACTGAAATTTTAGTTGTACCTTTAGAAGATAAGAACTTTAATTTTGATGATTTTGAGCGTCTAACAGGGCGTTGGACAATGCCTAAAGGGTTTACACCTCAATTCATTGAAGTTCGTTTAACGGGTTCTGGTACACCTGTAATCAAGCGTTTTAGCTGGCAACGTGGTAAGCCTGTAGATGTAGGTTCTGCTTTCGTGTCAGAAATCCCTCAAGCTGAAGCAAATGCCCAATAATTTTTTAGATTAAGAACCCAATATGCGAAGATACAAACGTCAGATGAATTTAAGTGAAGTGAAAAACTCTTTTCATCAATCAGGTTATGTCGATTGGCACTTAAATCCACGTTTAAGTGATTCGCAAGAGGATCATGAGGGTGAGGTGGTTGTTCAAACTGCCCCACCAGAGTTAAAACGGCCACCTTTATATGCGGTCGTGCTCATGAATGATGATTACACACCAATGGATTTTGTCATTGAAGTACTACAAAGCTATTTTGGGTTGGACTTCGATCAGGCTAGTCAGGTGATGTTAACCGTTCATTATGAAGGTAAGGGAACAGCGGGTATTTATCCACGAGATATTGCCGAAACAAAAGCAAATCAAGTGAATAACTACGCAAGAGCTCAAGGTCATCCTTTATTGTGTCAGATCGAACCTGAGCAGCGTTAAGAAAAGCAACGCTTTTTAGCTGCGCAAGTCGAACAGCTATGCTGTGAGTGAAGGCGTTAAGAAAAGCAACGCTCTTGCGGAATATATTCCTCATGCGTAAGACGAGCAACTATGTTGCGAGTAAAAGCGTTAAGATGAGGAATCTATTCGACGAACAGCTATGCTGTGAGTGAAGGCGTTAAGAAAAGCAACGCTCTTGCGGAATTTTATTCCTCATGTGTAAGATCTTGCGCCATCGTATGACTTGTATGTTATGAGTGGAATAGTGCAAGTATTTCTAAAAGCATCTAAAGTAAAGCTTTTCGACTTGATGAATGAATGCATATCTTGTTTTGTGCTAAAAACATGAAACAATATACTGAGTGTTAATATATTAAACTTATGGATGATTTGTTAGGCTTTAAGCAAGATCATGCAGTATTACATTTTTTCATAAGTTTAATATTGTTTTATAAATGAATAACAAATTCGCTGTCTTTTTGAACGATTAGATCAGTCTAATTCTCTTTGTAATTGAATTTTTACAACAATACTTTGTTTTGAATCTTGACCAAGATAGTCAACTAATGCTAACAGTAGATTATGAAGCAAAGAGACTTGTAGACGTATATTCAATCACGATTACAGAAGCTCAGCGGATCAAGTCAATAATTCGCTTTTTCATTAAAAGATTTTCTTTTTTTGATAGAGCCCAAGATATAAGGGGGTTACATGCTCAGTCGTCAATTAGAAGTATCGTTACGTTTGGCTGTTAGCATGGCTCGTCAAAAGAGACATGAGTTTCTGACAGTTGAACATTTGTTGCTTGCCTTGCTAGATAATGACTCCGCCGTAAATGCATTAAAAGCATGTGGTGCGGATATCGTTACTTTGCGTAAAGAATTAGAGGAATATGTAGAGCAACATACCCCAAAACTTGGTGATAATAGTGAACAGGCCCCTCATCCAACTGAGAGCTTTGATCGAATTTTGCAACGTGCAATTTTCCATGTTCAATCGAGCGGTGGTGACCGTACGGTTGAAGGTGCAGATGTTTTAGTTGCGATGTATTCAGAACGAGATTCGTTCGCGGTTTATTTACTTAAACGCCATCAAATTAACCGTTTAACTTTGACTCAATACCTATCTCATGGCACACGCAAAGATGAGATTCAGGTTGAAGAAGAAGTAGAAGATATTGAAGGTGAAAGTGCGGCTTCTGCAAATGCTGGACCACTCGAACAATACACACTGAACTTAAATATCGAAGCGCAAAAGGGTAAAACAGATCCTTTAATTGGTCGTGAAAAAGAAATTGAGCGTGCAGCACAAATTTTATGCCGTCGCCGTAAAAATAATCCATTGCTCGTTGGTGATCCGGGTGTAGGTAAAACCTCGATTGCGGAAGGCTTGGCTTGGTTGATTGTCAATGGCAAGGCACCGAAACCACTTGCCAATGCTGAAGTTTATAGCTTAGACATCGGTGCATTGGTTGCAGGGACTAAATATCGTGGTGACTATGAGAAGCGCTTAAAACAATTGTTGAATGCGTTGAAAAAGAATCCAAATGCAATTTTATTCATTGATGAAATTCATATGATCATTGGCGCAGGCTCAAGCATGGGCAGTACCATGGATGCATCGAATTTAATCAAACCTGCTTTGGCAAATGGTAGCCTACGTTGCATTGGTTCAACAACTTTCCAAGAATATCGTCAGGTATTCGAGAAAGACCATGCTTTATCGCGTCGCTTCCAAAAAATTGACGTGAATGAACCAAGCATTAATGAAACGATTGAAATTTTACGTGGCTTGAAAAACAAGTTCGAAGATTTCCATCATGTTGAATACGATGATAAAGCTTTAGTTGCTGCTGTTGAGTTATCAGCTAAATTTATCAATGATCGTTTCTTGCCAGACAAAGCGATTGATGTGATTGATGAGGCTGGTGCGCAACGTCGCTTGAAAGCAGAAGTTGATGGTACGACGATCTCAGTTGAGAATATCGAAGATATCGTTTCCAAGATTGCCCGTATTCCACCGAAAACAGTTTCTAAAGATGACAAGTCTGTACTCGAGAATCTGGAACGTGATCTTAAACGTGTGGTATTTGGTCAGGATGAGGCGATTACAGCGCTTGCATCAGCGATCAAATTATCTCGCGCAGGCTTAAAAGCACCAGATAAACCAGTGGGTAGTTTTGTATTTGCTGGTCCAACAGGTGTGGGTAAAACCGAAGTCACTAAACAATTGGCGAAATTGCTTGGTGTAGAGCTAGTTCGTTTCGATATGTCTGAGTATATGGAGCGTCATGCGGTTTCTCGTTTGATTGGTGCGCCTCCAGGTTATGTTGGCTATGATCAAGGTGGTTTGCTGACCGATGCGATCCATAAAAATCCACATTGTGTGCTGTTGCTGGATGAAATTGAAAAAGCCCATCCAGATGTATTCAACTTGTTATTGCAAGTCATGGATCATGGTGCTTTGACTGACAACAATGGTCGTAAATCTGACTTCAGAAATGTGATTATTGTGCTCACTACCAATATTGGTGCAGAAAGTATTGTCCGTGCAAGTATTGGTTTTACTGAGCAAGATCACAGCGCAGATAATCAAGATGCAATGAAACGCGCATTCTCGCCTGAATTCCGTAACCGTTTGGATGGTGTGATTCAATTTAAAGCACTTCCGACGACAATCATCGATTCAGTGGTAGACAAATTCTTAACTGAATTGCAAGCACAGCTAGATGAGAAACAAGTGGTACTTGATGTTGATCAAAGTGCACGTGACTGGTTATCTGCTAATGGTTATGACCGTCTCATGGGTGCTCGTCCGATGCAACGTCTGATTCAAGAACATTTGAAAAAGCCGCTTGCTGAGATGATTTTATTTGGTGAGCTTGCTGAGCATGGTGGTAATGTTGCAGTTTCTGTGAAAACAGAGAACGGCAAAGATATCGGCTTAAAATTGGAAGTATTTGAAGATCATATTAACCCGAGTGCTGAACCTGCTTAATGTTTGAATTGTCTTTTTCAATAACCCAAGTACTTAAAGTATTTGGGTTATTTTTCGTCACAGCAATTGCTGAAATTTTAGGTTGTTATTTTCCTTATCTCATTTTGAATCAAGGAAAATCACATTGGTTGTGGATTCCGACTGCTTTAAGCTTAGCGATCTTTGTTTGGTTGCTGACGTTGCATCCTGCCGCATCAGGTCGTATTTATGCGGCTTATGGAGGAATCTATATTTTTACTGCCTTATTGTGGCTGCGTTATGTTGATCAAGTCATGTTGACACGTTGGGATATTCTAGGTGGTCTTGTGGTTTTGTGTGGGGCTGGCTTAATCATTTTGCAGCCGCAAGGATTGGTGCGTTGAGGATTCAGCATGATAATGATGATTATCATGCTGATAAGATTTATGATACCGATTATTTCATCTGATACGTTGTTGTAATTCCACATTCTTCAACAAAAGTTTCATCATGCGACACCAGTATCACAGCACCATTAAAAGAACGAATGGCTTGAGCCAGTAACTCACGAGACTCAATATCGAGATGATTTTCAGGTTCATCTAAAAGTAACAGCTCCACAGTCTGTTGTTTTAAAGCAAGTAACGCGACTTTTAAGCGTTCACCGCCACTTAGGGTGGAGATGGGGATAAGGGCTTTATCTCTTCGAATTTGAAGATTGCCTAATAAGGTTCGTGCGTGTTGCTCTGTTAGTTCAGTATCAATACGCTGTAAATATTCAAGAGCTGAAATATTGTCATCAACTAGCGAAAGCGTCTGATCAAGATAAATTGAAATTACTTTGCGATAAATCTCTCCTGTTATTGGCGACATTACACCTTGAAGGGTCTTCAATAAGGTTGATTTTCCAGTTCCATTTGCACCACGTAAATGCAACTTTTCCCCAGCCCTAATTGCCAGATCAATGGGTTTTGTCTTCGCATAAGCGAGTTGTAATTGATGACAACGTAAGATTTCTCCTGACTTTCTGGTTATAAGCGCAAATTCGAAAGATTGAGTTTTGAGATGTTCCAGTTGAGTTTGCTTCTGTTGCAATTGATCTTTTACATCTGTGAGCTGCTTAATCTGTTGTTTGCGTAGGTGGGAAAGAGATTGCTCTGACTGTTCCTTCTTGGCATCCAGTAAAATGGGCGCTTGTGAACCAGAAGCCCTTAACTTTTGACCTGCTTTTTGACGTTTCTGCGATTTCATCTGGCTTTGATGTTGCTGTTCTTTCAGTAGTTTTAATTCACGCTTTTCTTGTTGCACTGCGTGCGATAATGATTCGACTTGTAACTGATGCTGCTGCTGATAAAGTGCATAATTGCCGCCGTAATAGTGCAGTCCCAGCTGACTTAAGGAAAAAATACCCTGCACATGAGACAGTAGCTGCCGATCGTGGCTAATGATGAGCCCACCTGTTGGATGTTGAGACATTTGCTGGATCAGCCATTCTCGTCCCCGTGTATCTAAGTGATTACTGGGTTCATCCAGTAATAGATAATGATCTTTGACTAGAAATAGGCGACACAGTGCGAGTTTGGTTTTTTGGCCTTCACTCAAATATTGAATGGGGGTATCAAGATCTATTGGTAAATCCGCACTTTGCAAAAGCTGTTGCCATTCTGTTGGTAAATGCCACAGATGTTCGACTTGGTCATAATCGGCAAAAGCTGCAGTACCGTGCTGGATACGTTTGAAGCACTGGTATAAATCCTCAATATGCAAGGCTTGAGCGATTGTATCTGCTTGTACACGCTGAAGCTGAGCTAGATATTGATGTGGACACTGCCATGAGATTTGGCCTGAATAGGGGGGCTTGAATTTTGTCTGTTCATGTAGAAGAGACATCAATAGTGATTTCCCTTGGCCATTGCGCCCGATCAATCCGGTGAACTGATGCAATGGAAGTTGAAAACTCAGATGGTCAAATAGTTTTTGCTGGGCTAATTCAAGGGATAGGTTGGAAATAATACATGCCTGTTGAGTCATATGAAACCTCATAAACAGGATATGCAAAATAGAGATCGAGATAAGTTTTAGAATAAAGCAGCGCTGAACGATAGCTAAGTCTATTTTGCACATCAAAAAGAAAATGAACTTTGATGATGGAAATAGAACTTACTTCATTGGCGTAATCTCAATTTGGTTTATTTTTACACTATTCTATGGGGGAACTGGTGAAAGGTCAAACTTTAAGGTTTTGAAGATAGGATTAAAAAAATATAAAAAGTGCTTGTCAAATGCTGAAATAGTGCGTAATTTAATAGTTAGACACCGTTTTTTAGATATTTGAAATAAATATGTTAAAGCATACTGTAAACACCAACGCATACTTTTACTTTTGGCAATATTGATCGTTGCCTGATGCGTTTCGGGCAGCAAAAGGGTTGCCCAACCAGTTAATACCTGATCGGCAACACCGATCAGGTTTTTTTATGCTTTAACAATCATGATTTTAGGAGAAATACCATGTATACATTTAATTATTCATATTTTAGCAAGATTTCTTGGTTTTACTTTGCAAAAAAATCAACATCGCTTAGATCACACTTGCTCAAATAAATGATAGGACTGCGAAGAAGGCCAGTCCAAAGGAATTGAAAATGAATGCTTTAAATACTGCTTTGACACAACCACAAACACATACAAAAGAATCAATGCTTAGCTTGCCATCACAACTCAAAGCGCAGTATCCCTTGTCTGCAACTTTAGCGCAGCAAATTTCAAAACATCGTCAAACGATTCAGAATATTTTATCTGGACATGATCATCGCTTAATGGTGATTACAGGTCCTTGTTCAATTCATGACCCTATTGCAGTACTCGAATATGCTGATCGCCTACAACAACTACAAGAACAGGTTAAAGATCAGATTTTCCTCGTTATGCGTGCATACATCGAAAAACCGCGTACCACGGTAGGTTGGAAAGGTTTCTTGTATGATCCAAATTTAGATGGATCATCAGACTTACAACTGGGTTTAGAAAAATCTCGTCAGCTTTATATACAATTGATTGAAAAAGGCTTGCCAATTGCCAGTGAGATTTTAAGCCCAATGGCAACAGGCTATTTCGATGATTTATTGGCTTGGGGTGCCATTGGTGCACGTACCAGTGAGTCTCAAATTCATCGTGAAATTGCCAGCCATATGCCATACAGCATTGGTTTCAAAAATGGTACAGATGGATCGATTCAAATTGCTTTAGATGCGATTCAATCAGCACTGCATGGCCATCAATTCTTAGGGATGACCCAACAGGGTTTACCCGCAATTTTGCATAGTGAAGGTAATCCATTACCGCATTTGATTTTACGTGGTTCAAATCATGGGGCTAACTATGATTTAGCTTCGATTCAAGCGATGCATTTCAAACATAAACAATTACCTGCATTGGTGATTGACTGTAGTCATGGTAATAGCGGTAAAGATCCACTACTGCAACCACAGGTTTTACAGCAAATTATTGCAGAGCGCGCTGAATCGAAAGTGCGTGGTGTGATGATTGAAAGCCATCTAGTTGATGGTAATCAAAAAATATCCTGTGATATGACCTATGGTCAGTCAGTTACGGATGGTTGCCTAGGTTGGGATAAAACAGCACAAGTGTTGTTGGATGTTGCTGAGAAAATGCGACATAAAAAATAAACCAGACATAAAAAAGCCAATCTCAATTGATTGGCTTTTTTCTTTGCGGTCGACTTAAGCTGCTTGGGTCGATTGAGCCGCAAGGAAGTGGCCAATTTCTTGGCTGAATTTTCTAGGTTCAGTAATTAGTGGTGTATGTCCTGAACGTTCAAAATAAATCGCTGTAGCATTGCTTAAGCTTTCAGCAATCAGTGTTTGGCCAGTTTCTGGGTAAAGCGTAGATTCACGACCAATAAAGAAGGTGGTTGGGCAACTGAGTTGACTGATGGCTTCACGATAGTCTTCATTATGATGAAGATAATTTTCGACATACCATAGTAAATAGTCTAAACGCTGAATTGGCAGTAAGTATTTTTGCAGGAACGGGCGGTTTAGAGCGAGTTTGAAAATTTTAGGACTATAGTTATTGCTGCCTTGCAACTCAATGAAATCACCCCACAAGCTGACCAGCTTATAGCGGATATCATCGGGTAAGTCCTCTAGTTTCTGAGCATGTTTATAATCGAGTAATAGCGTTTGAATCTCAAGTAATAGATTTTTAAATTGAGGATGCTTTGGACCAAATAAGCCGTATTGCCAAGAATCATCAACTGCAATTTTAGGCGTTTGATCAATATGCAGATAGGCCTTAAGTTTCTCAGCTAAGCCACCATGCTTCATGCCATGCATGGCTGTGGTTGCACCCATGGAATAACCCATCAGGATGAATTGATCGAGCTTTAATTGTTGGATCAGTGAATCTACATCATTCCAATGACTTGAGATTGCATCGAGCTCTGGAATAGCACAATTCTTTGAACCGCCGAAACCACGCCAGTCTGGAATGATAAATTCATATTGTTTACGGTTGGCAAATAAGAAAGGTAACCATTGCCAGCTTTGCATGCCCAGTCCGGATAAGACGAGTACAGGTTCGCCTTCACCAACGCGTCGCACAAATAATTTTTCTTGATCGGACATGCTATAAAACGGCATTATTTTTCTCCACTATTGTTGGCTTCTTCAAACTTTTTCAGTTGAGGAATCATTTGTTCCAACCATTTTATCCATTCATTTTCCTTAATGATACCGAGTTCCAGAATCATCTTATGGATAAACAGAACACGATTGGTTGGTTGGTTATCTTTAAAATCTTTATCATGAATGGCTTGATAAAGGCTTAATTTTTCCTTATGTAACGACAAATGGCGTTCTAATTCAGGCAAAATATTATTGCCACCGAGTTGAGCTTCTGCTCTTAGCCTGACCATGAGGTCATCGCGCAATTGCGCGGGTTCGCTTTGTTGTTCAATCCATGAAGCCAGTTGTATTCTTCCAAGTTGTTCAACTTGATAAGTTTTTTTACGGCTGTTGGCAGCTTGTTCTTCTAAAGTCGAAATCCATCCTTTTTTCAGCATCCCGTTGAGTTCACGATAGATCTGCTGATGAGTCGCATTCCAAAAGAAGCCCATTGAACGGTCAAAGCGACGAGCCAAGTCAAAACCTGTACTTGGTTTTTCCAATAAGCTGGTCAATAAAACATGGGCGAGTGACATGATGTTCCATAATAAAAAATGACTCATCAGAATTATGCAATATGTTGCATAAAAATCAAATCTTGTTTATAACTTTATGCAACAAGTTGCATTAGCTAGCAGAGTGCGAGCCAAAGGAGAAACCATGTCAGCTTATCCACATTTATTAAAGCCACTTGATTTAGGCTTTACCACCTTAAAAAACCGTGTCTTGATGGGGTCTATGCATGTTGGCTTAGAAGAAGCACCTCAAGGCTATGAGCGTATGGCCGCATTCTATGCAGAGCGCGCTAAAGGTGATGTTGGATTAATCGTAACAGGTGGTATTTCTCCAAACGATGCGGGCCTTACGTTTGCACATGCTTCTAAGTTGGATAGCATCGCAGAAGCAGAAAAACATAAAGTGATCACCCAAGCAGTACATGATGCTGGTGGTAAGATTGCGATGCAGATTTTACATACAGGGCGCTATTCTTATCAGCCTGAGATTGTTGCACCGTCTGCGATTCAAGCACCGATTAACCCAATTAAACCTAAAGCATTAAGTTCAGCTGAAGTACAGCAAACCATTGATGACTTTGCCAACTGCGCCAAGCTTGCACAATACGCAGGTTATGATGGTGTCGAAATTATGGGGTCAGAAGGTTATCTGATTAATGAGTTTATTGCGGCACGTACCAACCATCGTGACGATGAATGGGGTGGTAGCTACGAAAACCGTATCCGTTTCCCGATTGAAATCGTAAAGCGTACTCGTGATTTAGTCGGTGAAAACTTTATTATTATTTATCGCTTATCGATGTTGGATTTGGTTGAAGGGGGTTCAAGTTTAGAAGAAGTCATTCAACTCGCAAAAGAAATTGAAAAAGCTGGTGCGACTATTATCAATACAGGAATTGGCTGGCACGAAGCACGTATTCCAACTATTGCAACCAAAGTACCACGTGCTGCATTTACATGGGTTACAGAGAAACTCAAAGGTGAAGTTTCGGTTCCATTAATTACCTCGAACCGTATTAACACACCTGAAATGGCAGAACATGTATTGGCCTCAGGTCATGCAGATATGGTGTCTATGGCGCGCCCAATGCTGGCTGATCCTGAGTTTGTACTAAAAGCCAGTGAAGGCCGTAGTGATGAAATCAATACCTGTATTGGTTGTAACCAAGCCTGTTTAGATCATATTTTCTCAATGAAAATTGCTACTTGCTTAGTCAATCCACGTGCTTGTTACGAAACGGAACTTATTTTTAAAGAAGCCAATGCGGTTAAAAATATTGCAGTGATTGGTGCAGGTCCAGCCGGTTTGAGTTTTGCAGTATATGCAGCAAGTCGCGGGCATAAAGTTAAAGTGTTTGATGCGAGCAATCAAATTGGTGGTCAATTCAATATTGCCAAGACCATTCCAGGTAAAGAAGAGTTCTACGAAACTTTACGCTACTTCAAACGTCAAATTGAATTACAGCCGAATATTGAGCTGGTACTGAACCACACAGCCACTTATGAAGAACTGAGCCAAGCAGGCTACGATGATATTGTGATTGCAACAGGCGTGACGCCGCGTCAATTACAATTTGAAGGCATCGATCATCCAAAAGTATTGAGTTACATTCAAGTATTGAAAGAGCGTGTACCAGTAGGCAAGCGTGTTGCCATTATTGGTGCAGGTGGTATTGGCTTTGATACTGCAGAATACTTAACCCACGAAGGGGATAGTGGCAGCTTAAACCCTGAAAAGTTCTATGCAGAATGGGGTATTGATACTTCTTATGAGCATGTGGGTGGCTTAAAAGCAGCTGAGTTAGAAAAGTCTGAACGTGAGATTTACTTATTGCAACGTAAGAGCGCATCTGTTGGTGCCGGTCTGGGTAAAACCACAGGCTGGATTCATCGTACAGGCTTAAAGCATCGCGATGTGAAAATGATTGCCGGCGCAAGCTACGACAAGGTAGATGATCAAGGTCTACATATCACCGTTGATGGTCAAAGTCGTGTGCTTGAAGTCGATAACGTGGTGATTTGTGCAGGCCAAGAGTCTTATACCGCAATGTTTGATCAGCTTAAAGCGGACGGTAAAAGCGTTCACCTGATTGGTGGAGCTAAAGAAGCGGGCGAGTTAGATGCAAAACGTGCAATTCGCCAAGGTGCTGAGTTAGCAGCAACGTTGTAAACATGCTAGGGAGCATTTTCTATTGAGGACGTGCTCCCGAATTATCCATTAAATCTCAAGGGAGAATAACAATGACATTGGAAACGACAAAACAAGCTTTAGAAAACTGGCATCAGATGATTAAAACAGGTGATCTATCCAACTTAAATGATTTGTTGGCAGATGACGTGGTGTTTCGTTCACCCGTTGCTTATAACCCTTATGAAGGAAAACATGTGGTTTTCTTTATTTTGACCAATGTGATTCAGGTGTTTGAGAATTTTACCTATCATCGTGAATTTTATACCGAAGATGGTGAAAATGTGGTGTTGGAGTTTAGTGCCAATGTCAGCGGAAAATCACTTAAAGGCATTGATATGGTCCGCTTTAATGAACAAGGAAAAATCATTGATTTTGAAGTGATGATTCGTCCGATGAGTGGTTTAGCAGCATTGGCAGAAAAAATGGGTGCACGATTTGCCAAATATCAACCAAATTAATGTCGATAAAATAGCCTAAGTAATATTAAGAGAATTAAAATGTGGTTAAAGCTTTCAACTTTTGCATTATTACCTGTATTAGTCATACAGGGCATGAAAGTTCGTAACAATACACCACGTCTTTCTGAAGCAAGTGGCGACCGCATCGGTATCGTGGGTCAAGGTCAGCCACTTTCTTTACTTATTCTTGGCGATTCGGCTGCGGCGGGTGTTGGGGTTGAAACCCAGCAACAGGCTTTGTCGGGGGCGATTATTGCTGAGTTACAAAATGAATATCTGTTGCAATGGAAACTACATGCTAAAACAGGCGATACCACTCAACAGGTTTTTCAAGCAGTACAACAGTTAGATCAGCAGTGCTATGATGTTGTTATCACTTCAATTGGTGTCAATGATGTGACTAAACTAACTTCTGCAAAATCTTGGCTTAAACAACAAAAACAGCTATTCACTTATATACAGCGTCAGTTTCAACCTAAACTCATTATTGTATCGGGTGTGCCACCAATGCAGCATTTTCCAGCTTTGCCTAATCCTTTGGCTTGGCTGTTTGGAAAATATGCAGAACAAATGAATCAGGCATTACAGCAATGGTTGGCACCACAATCTCAGTTTCGATTTATTCAATATGATATTGAAGCTTTTCAAGCAATGGATTTGCCGATGGCAAGTGATGGTTTTCATCCAAGCAAAGAAATCTATGCCATCTGGGGACAACAGGTCGCAACTTTGGTGCGACAAACATTTACTCATGCTTAGAGAGGCGGTTATTGAATATGGGTATATCTGCTTTAGATAAAATCAAAGTGTTAGGCTCAGAGCTCCTTGATTCGGTGCTCGGTGCTGAACAACCCAAAATGTACTATGACCCGAAAGGGAAAATTAAAGATGTTTTGGAAAAATTACCACAGTTAAAGCAAAAATATCGTCCTACGCCTTGGCTGAGTAATACACATCTACATTTATTGTATTTTGATGTGATTCGTAAGAAAACCATTAAACTTGAATATGACCGTGTTGATCGTTTGATCATGCAGGATGGGGGGATTACCGCCATTGCGTGGTATGGATATGATTTACCCGAAGAAACACCAACTGTTGTGATTATGCATACTATTACAGGAACACCTGAAAGTATGCGTGAACTGGTCAAAGATTTGCATGAATATAATGGATGGCGAATTGCACTGTGTTTGCGCCGTGGTCATGCAGGATTGCCAATGCCAGTGCCTCGTATTTCACTGTTTGGTTCAACCAGTGACCTGAAAGAACAGCTTGCACATATTCAAAACCTGTTTCCACAATCCGATCTATATGCAGTTGGCTCCTCAGCAGGAACGGGGCTCTTGGTTCGTTATTTAGGCGAGCAAGGGGTAGATACGCCATTCAAAGCTGCTTTTGCAATGTGTCCTGGTTATAACACTGAAATCGGTTTTAAAAATGTGCATCCTTTTTATAGCAAAATGATGACCAAGAAGTTATTTAAATACTTCATTTATCCTTATCAAAATACATGGAATCAAATTGCATCTGTAGAAAAAGTGCTGACGACTACAAGCTTGGAAGAGTTTGAAAAAGAATATTTTGAAATGGCAGGATTTCAGGATTATCAGAGCTATTGCCAAGCCATTAATCCAATCTATGTCTTCGAAAATGTCAAAATTCCATTGATGATTCTCAATGCAGAAGATGATCCAGTCTGTTCAATTAAAAACTTAGAACCTTATAAAGATGCCATTCAGCAAATGGACAATATTGCAGTTGTAACGACTAAGAAGGGAAGCCATTGTGGTTTCTATGAAAGTTTGATGGTGAAATCTTGGGCCTCCCGTTTGATGGCGGACTTTTTTAAAAATTACTAATCTATAGATACAAAAAAGCCAGTTGAAAGCAACTGGCTTTTTTACCATTCACGAATGGATTAGTTGTTTAAAGCAGGTGTTGCGGCAGCGATTGCAGCAGCGACAGCGTCATCTTCACTTTGAGCTGGTGCAGATGGTTTTGCAGCTTTCACGGGTTGTTCTGCTTTAGGCTGTTCAGTCTTTGCTGGTTTCTGTTCAGCTTTTACAGGTTTTGGCTCTTCTGCGCGTGGAGCTTCAGTTGGTGTTTGGGATGCTGCAGGCGTTTCTGTTTGAGCTGGGTGAGTCTCACGACGAATCTCAGTCGTTGTATTTGGTGTTTCTTCACGCGTTGTTTCTACAACAGGCGCTGGAGCTTCATGCTTATCGACACTTTCTAAAGACTCGAACTCTTGAATTTTTTCAGGTTCAGGCTGAGCTTGAGTCTCAGTTGCGGTCTGCTCTTGCTGCTCTTCGTTTTTAGGTTCTTCTTTTTTCACACAAGCAGTTAATAAAAGACCAGTCGCAAGTGCTGCACAAATTAAAAGTTTTTTATTCGCCATTGCTAAAACAACATATTAAAAAAGGACAGCAGCAATTATAACAGTAAATCTATGTGAAGAAATCACTACGCTTTGTTGAGTTTGTTGATATTTTATAAATGCTTGCAAAGGAGCTTAGGCCGGGAAGCTGATATGTCTGTGATGAAAACCTGATTTCTAATCCATTTGTTGATGAATTTGATTGATGAACACTCATTTATGGATGAAAAATCCACAAAACCCGTAAATTTTTATCGAAAATGCTGATAGAATAGCCAGTTGTTTATAGTTCTTTGAATTGATGCGGTTTGACTTTGCTTTATAGGGGCAGAGTACAGTAAAATTGCCCAACATTGTAGGCCGATTTCGGCTCGATTGTACGAGAAACTCAATGACCCATTTTATTTTTGTCACTGGTGGTGTGGTTTCATCACTAGGTAAAGGTATTTCTGCTGCTTCTGTTGCTGCACTTTTGGAAGCTCGTGGCTTAAAAGTCACTATGGTAAAAATGGATCCATACATTAATGTAGATCCAGGTACCATGAGCCCATTTCAGCACGGTGAAGTTTTCGTCACAGAGGATGGTGCTGAAACTGACTTAGATTTGGGATATTACGAACGTTTCTTACGTCGTGCGAAAATGACCAAACTGAATAACTTTACCAGTGGTCGCGTATATCAAGACGTTTTAAATAAAGAACGTCGTGGTGACTACTTAGGTGGTACGGTTCAAGTTATTCCACATATTACAGACAACATTAAAGAACGTGTACTTCGCGCAGGTGAAGGTTACGACGTTGCAATCGTTGAGATTGGTGGTACAGTTGGTGATATCGAATCACTTCCATTTATGGAATCAGTACGTCAGTTGATGGTCGAGCTTGGTCATAAACGTACCATGCTGATGCATTTGACTTTGTTGCCATATATCAAATCGGCGGCTGAACTCAAAACCAAGCCAACTCAACACTCAGTGAAAGAGCTTCTTTCAATTGGTATTCAGCCAGATATTTTGATCTGTCGTACTGAATACGATGTCGATGTTGATACCAAGCGTAAAATTGCATTGTTCACAAATGTGGAAGCGCGTGCCGTCGTAGTATGTAAAGATGCGAAAACGATTTATCAAATTCCACGTACGTTCTACGAGCAAAATGTTGATGATTTAATTTGTGAACGTTTTGGTTTTAATGATCTTCCAGAAGCAAATCTTGAAGATTGGGACAATGTGGTTGAAGCATTATTGAACCCAGAATACACAGTTCGTGTTGCGATGGTGGGCAAATATGTAGAACTTCCAGATGCTTATAAATCTGTAAATGAAGCACTTCTACATGCGGGTATTCAAAATCGTGTCAAAGTTCAGATTGATTATGTCAATGCTGAAGAGCTTGAACAGCAAGATATCGGCGTTTTAAGCACAGCTGATGCGATCTTGGTTCCAGGTGGTTTTGGTGAGCGTGGTACTGAAGGCAAAATGAAAGCCATTCAATATGCACGTGAAAACAAGATTCCATTCCTTGGTATTTGTTTAGGCATGCAATTGGCTGTGATTGAATATGCACGTAACGTTGCAGCGATGCCAGAAGCAAGTTCAACTGAATTTAACCGTTCAACGAAATACCCATTGATTGGCTTAATCACTGAATGGTTAGATGAGCGTGGCGAATTACAACAGCGTAGTCTTGAGTCTGATCTAGGTGGTACCATGCGTTTAGGTGCACAAAAATCAGAATTGGTTGAAGGCACGAAGACACGTGAAGTTTATGGTAAAGCTGAAATTACTGAGCGTCATCGTCATCGTTATGAAATGAATGATCGTTTTATTCCAGCACTTGAACAGGCCGGTATGAAAATTTCAGGTTATTCATCAGTACAACATTTAGTTGAAACTGTAGAAATTCCTGAACATCCTTGGTTTATTGCTGTACAATTCCACCCGGAATTTACAAGTTCACCACGTGATGGACATCCATTATTTGCTAGTTTTATCGAGGCTGCCAAAAAACAGCATCAAAAGTAAGTAATGAAAGTTTAAATAAACTGGGAAAGTTTAAATGTCACAATTAAAACCACAAGAAGTTGTACGTTTAGGCGATATACAAATGGCAAATCATTTGCCATTTGTATTATTTGGCGGAATGAACGTATTAGAGTCAAAAGATTTAGCATTTGAAATTGCTGAAACTTATGTTGATATTTGCAAACGCTTAGACATTCCTTATGTGTTTAAAGCGAGCTTTGATAAAGCAAACCGTTCAAGCCTAAATTCTTATCGTGGACCTGGTCTGGAAAAGGGTATTGAATGGCTTGCCGACATTAAAAAGCATTTTAATGTGCCCATTATCACAGACGTTCATGAGCCTTACCAAGCAGCGCCTGTTGCTGAAGTTGCCGACATTATTCAACTTCCTGCCTTCTTAAGTCGCCAGACTGATCTTGTTGAAGCAATGGCGAAAACCCAAGCCATTATCAATATCAAAAAAGCACAGTTCTTAGCACCACATGAAATGCGCCATATTTTGCATAAGTGTTTGGAAGCTGGGAATGACAAACTCATTCTTTGTGAACGCGGTTCAGCATTTGGCTATAACAACTTGGTTGTCGATATGCTTGGCTTTGACATCATGAAAGAAATGAATGTGCCCGTATTCTTTGATGTCACCCATGCATTGCAAACCCCAGGCGGACGTGCAGATTCTGCTGGTGGTCGTCGTGCTCAAATCACGACTTTAGCGCGTGCAGGTATGGCAACAGGATTGGCTGGTTTATTCTTGGAAGCACATCCAGAGCCAGAAATCGCAAAATGTGATGGACCATGTGCATTGCGTTTATCGCAGCTTGAGCCATTCTTGGCGCAGTTAAAAGAATTGGATACTTTGGTTAAAGGATTCAAAAAGTTAGACACCCATTGATGCAATCATTTGCATCTTGTTTTTCATTCAACAGAGGAATTGTTCATGAGCCAAATCGTTGACATCCGCGCACGTGAAATTTTGGACTCTCGTGGTAACCCAACCATCGAAGCAGACGTTATTTTAGAATCTGGGGTTGTTGGTCGTGCATGTGCACCATCTGGTGCTTCAACTGGTTCTCGTGAAGCTTTAGAACTTCGTGATGGCGACAAAGCACGTTATTTGGGTAAAGGTGTTAAAACTGCGGTTAATAACGTAAATACGATTATCCGTGACGCTTTAGTGGGCAAATCAGTATTTGAACAAAAAGACATCGATAATACGATGATCGCGCTTGATGGTACTGAAAACAAAGAAAAATTAGGTGCTAACGCAACTTTAGCTGTTTCATTGGCTGCTGCACGTGCTGCTGCAGATGAAAAGAAAATTCCTCTTTTCCAATATATCGCTGATCTTCGTGGCCAAACGACTTTGACGATGCCTGTACCAATGATGAATATCATCAACGGTGGTTCGCATGCAGACAATAATGTTGATATTCAAGAGTTCATGATTGAGCCTGTAGGCTTCACTTCTTTTGCTGAAGCATTACGTGCAGGTGCTGAAATCTTCCATTCACTAAAATCAGTTTTAAACAAAAAAGGTTTAAACACTGCTGTGGGTGATGAAGGCGGTTTTGCGCCAAACTTGCGTTCAAACGAAGAAGCAATCACGGTTATTCTTGAAGCGATTGGTCAAACTGGTTACAAAGCTGGTTCTGATATTATGTTGGCACTTGACTGTGCTTCTTCAGAATTCTACAAAAATGGTCAGTACATCCTTGCTGGTGAAGGCAATAAAGCATTCACAAGCAACCAGTTCTCTGACTATTTAGCGGGTCTTGTAAACCAATACCCAATCATTTCAATTGAAGATGGTTTAGATGAATCTGACTGGGAAGGTTGGAGCTACTTAACTTCAATCCTTGGTGACAAAATCCAATTGGTTGGCGACGATTTATTCGTAACTAATCCTAAGATTTTACAACGCGGTATTAATGAGAAAGTAGGTAACTCTATTCTGATTAAATACAACCAGATTGGTACATTGACTGAAACTTTAGATGCAATCTACCTTGCGAAAGCGAATGGCTATAGCACTGTAATTTCACACCGTTCTGGTGAAACTGAAGATTCTACTATTGCTGACTTGGCAGTAGGTACAGCAGCGGGTCAAATCAAGACGGGTTCACTTTGCCGTTCTGACCGTGTAGCGAAATATAATCAATTACTTCGCATTGAAGAATTAACGAATGCAGCTTACCGCGGTAAAGCTGAATTCAAAGGTCTAAAATAAGGTCAAATTATCTATGTTGAATACTTCTGATCATCTTTCTTTACAAAAGAGAGAAACTCTGCAAATTCATAATCATATAGAATTTGCAGATGATCTTCCTTGTAAGAAGGATGTAGGGAATTTTTCATGATAGAGATGTTTCGATCGACCTCGAGTAAATTGATTCTAGTGCTTGTCATCGCTTTGGTGGCAAGCTTGCAGTATCAATTCTGGCTAGGTGAGGGTGGTTATTTTCCTCACCAAGCTTTAACTCAACAAATTACGCAACAAGCAGAAATTAATACTGAGCTAAAAGAACGTAATCGTATTTTAGCGGCGGAAGTTTTTGATTTAAAAAATGGCAGCGAAGCCATTGAAGAACATGCACGTTTAGACTTAGGTTTGATTAAACCGAATGAGACGTTTGTACAAATGAGTACCATTAGTACCCATTACAAACCGATTTATATCGATCCAAACGCAAAAGAAGACACTGCAACCAATGAAAACCCAGACTAAGCTATGGGCGGTTGTACCAGCAGCAGGTTCGGGCAGTCGTTTTTCAAAAACTGAATTAAAACAATACCAGTATATTCAAGATCATACCGTACTTGAACACACCGTCAATCGACTGAATTCCTTAGATTTAGCAGGTTGCGTACTTGCCATTGGTGCACAAGATAATTTTGCGAAAACCCTCGCTTTTCGGCATAGTGATAAACTTCATTTTTGTTTGGGTGGCGAGGAGCGTGTACATTCTGTTTTAAATGCCTTGATCTATCTATCTGAAATTGCACATGAAGATGATTGGGTGTTGGTCCATGATGCTGCACGGCCATGCGTAACTGTAAACTGCCTAACAAAGTTAGTCGAATCAGCACAGCATTCAAATCAAAGTGCGATTTTGGCTATTCCAGTTCGTGATACGCTAAAACAAGTAGCTCAGCAAGATCAGATCGAGAAAACCGTGAGCCGAGAGTTATTGTGGCAAGCACAAACGCCACAAATGGCACAACTCGGCGTTCTTAAAAGTGCAATTGAACAGGCTTTAGCCAATCACATCGTGATCACTGATGAAGCAAGTGCTTTGGAATATGTGAATGAGCCTATACACGTGGTGCAGGGACGTTCAGATAATATTAAAATTACTTATGCTGACGATTTAGAACTTGCTCGCTTAATTCTTCAAGCTCAAAACTAAGCCTAATTTGCCTATCTAAAAGCGCTTATTTTTTATTTAATTCAAAATAGCCTAAGTAGATTTAAGTGATTTTTCCATTTTTTTTACATCAATCTAAATGACAAAATTTCTACGATTTGTTAAATTTGAATAACATACTTTATAACGGATCAACAAATGAAAAAATTATTCATTGCGGGCCTTTTTACTTTTTCTTTAGTTGGCTGCGCAACAACACCTCAACAACCTCAGGATACGGCGCAAGAAACAATCCGCTATTCATCTAGCCCTTGCTTTGGTGCATGCCCAATCTATTCTGTTGAGATTACACCTGAAGGTGCTGTTCATTTCGACGGTAAACAGTACACCAAAGTGACAGGTACTCAGGATTTAACAGTTGATCCTTCTGTTTATAAGAAATTACAGCAAGAGCTAAAAACCTATCGTCCAGCGACGGGTGCAAATGTAAAAACAACAGGTTGTGAAGAAACCGCAACTGACCAGCCGAGTGCTTATTTCTCGTGGAAAAAGCCTGATGGTACTGTAACGAAACTTAGCCATTACACAGGATGTATTTCTCCAGCAAACGCTGAGTTGAATAAAGTAATTGATAAATTACCAAAACTCATCGGTATTGAATATCTGGTTCGTTAAACTCGCTGCTGCAAAAATAGACAAAACTAGCATTTATGCTAGTATAGGTATAAGCGCAATCAGGCGGAGGAGTCTTTAATGACAGCTTTTACAATCATGAAAATGAGTACGCAAGAGGAAAGTCTTCTTCCTAAGCTTGCTGTAGAAGCATTCCGTAATGCGTTTGAAGAGGCAAGTGAATCCTCTTCTGTCGTCTATGCCAAAGGACATCAATTGTTAAAACAGCATCCAACTGGTGAGACTGAAGTGATCAAGGATATATCAGGCGCTTATACTGCTATTGAAGCATCGCGTACTCTATTGAAGCGTAAAAAAAAGCAGGCTGTTGTATAGGTTAATGCGACAGTCTATGCCTAGAATTCGCATGTTTGCTGGTCCAAACGGTTCTGGTAAAAGTACGATTAAAGAATATTTATTGCCCCGACATATTGGGGCATATTTAAATGCAGATGAACTCGAAAAAAACTTAAATCAAACTCATCGCTTGGACTTAAAGATTTATCATGAGTCTCTAGATGCACTAAAATTGATTGCTTTTTTAAAAACCAAAAAGAAAAAATTGAATCAAAGAACCTGTAAGTTATTAAGCCAAGAACCTAAATTGCTCGGTGAGCACCTTATTCTTTTTGCTATTCAAGATATTGATTCATATCTTGCTGCCAGAATCATCGATTTTATCCGTTTAGAATTTCTAAGCTTAAAAATTAGTTTTACCTTTGAAACTGTTATGTCGCATATCAGCAAAGTTGAGTTTCTGAGAATGGCTCAGGAGCAAGGGTTTAAAACTTATCTGTATTACGTTTCAACGGTTGACCCTGAAATCAATATTGCGCGGGTACAGTATCGGGTAAGTACAGGTGGACATGCTGTACCAGAACTCAAAATTCGTGATCGTTATTACCGCAGTATGAACTTACTTATGCAAGCCATTGAAGTGAGTGATCGAGCTTTTATATTTGATAATTCTTCGAATGGTGAAAAAGCAGCTTTTTTAGCAGAAATTGAACAGGCTGATCGACTAAGAATCAATCCGATCGTGACAGTATTTCCTGTTTGGTTTGCAGAAAGAGTACTTTCTGAGTTTGAATAGTCGGCCTATTCAAGAAATACGATACTTGTTCACAGCATGTTTTTATGCTCAACAGTCAAATTAACTTACTTAATTTTAGTAAATATTTACCAAGATGTGCCATTTTTCGTATAAATCACGATTTAAAGGCTAAGATTGAATAGATTTATTTCAATGTTATTTAAAATAATATATTATAAAAACATATATTGATTAGTGAGAGAGGATGATGACAAGTATTATTCTAGCTTTGATTGGTGGCGCGTTAATTGGATTAGCGGCTGTAGGTTATTTGTACGTCAATGGGCGTGTCGCGGGTGTGAGTGGTTTGATTGCCCAATTATTACAGCCCAAAACATTTTTACATAGTTCGGCTTTTTGGTTTTTATTAGGCCTGATTATTACACCATTTATTTATCAAATTTTTGTCAAGCCTGAAATTATTATGCAGTCGTCTCCGCTCGCTTTGATCATTGCTGGACTGTTGGTAGGCTTTGGGACACGCTTAGGCTCAGGTTGTACCAGTGGGCATGGGATCTGCGGGATTAGCCGTTTATCGCCACGTTCAATGGTTGCCACAATCACATTCATGTTCGCTGGTTTTGTTACGGTCTATATAGTGCGTCATATTCTGGGAGCAGCATAATGAAGAATTTGTTTGCCTTGATCTTTGGTAGTCTATTTGCACTAGGCCTTTTGATTTCTGGAATGTCAAATCCTGAGAAGGTATTAAGTTTTCTAGACATTTTTGGTACATGGGATATTAGTTTGATGTTTGTGATGATTGGTGCAATTGCAGTTGCATTCATCCCATTTCAGAAAGCCTTACGCAATCCCAAAACATTATCAGGTGAGGCGATTGCTTTACCAAAGAATAATCAAATTGATAAGAAGTTGATCACAGGTGCGATATTATTTGGTATAGGTTGGGGAATTGCAGGTATTTGCCCAGCACCCGCAATTACCTTGATCGGACTGGGTTATTTTGAAGTTTGGTATTTTATTGCAGCAATGCTGCTCGGCATGTTGATCCATCGTCTTTGGGCCAAACAGTAGGAGAAATGCAGTGCAACATCCAACAGTCAAAGCCTTTTTTGATGAGCAAAGTAATACCTTTAGTTATGTTGTGCATGATGCTGAAACAAAGCATTGTGCAATTATTGATAGTGTTTTGGATTATGATGCTGCCTCTGCATCAACCTCCACGCAGCATGCAGATGAGATTATTAACTATATTGAATCTCAAGCTTTCACAGTGGAATGGATATTGGAAACGCATGTTCATGCAGATCACTTAACCGCGTCACAATATCTGAAATCCAAGCTTGGTGGCAAGATTGCAATGAGTGAGAAAATTGCCATTGTTCAGGAAACATTTAGTGCGATTTATCATATTGATATGAAGTATTTTAATACGCATCAGGTATTTGATTATCTGTTTAAAGACCATGAACATTTCAATATCGGAAACCTAGCGGCATATAACATACCGACACCAGGCCATACACCCGCGTGTTTAAGTTATGTGATCGGTGATGCTGTTTTTATTGGTGATACCTTATTTATGCCCGATTATGGAACGGCACGTTGTGATTTTCCGAAAGGTAGTGCAAATATCTTATTTGATTCTGTACAAAAGCTATATCAGTTGCCTGAGCAAACGCGTGTCTTTTTATGTCACGACTATAAACCACAAGGCCGTGATGAATATATTTACGAAACCGATATTCGAGCACAGAAGCAAAGTAATATTCACTTAAACGCAAAAACACTGAAGCATGATTTTGTACAAATGCGTCAAAGACGTGATGCGACTTTGTCGATGCCTAAACTCATCTTACCAGCAATTCAAATCAATATGGATGCAGGCCGATTCCCAGAACCCGAGTCTAATGGGGTTCGCTATTTAAAATTACCTTTGAATTATTTTAATTAATCATCACAAACTCAATTGCTCAAAAGGATTTGAGCGATGTCTTTTACTCGCACATTAAGAATGAAAAATGAAGCTTAGGTTTCGTTTGAACACTTAATTGTTATGTTATAACATTGCAATTGAAAATAAGGAGTTCAATGTGCGTTACAAAGCCTTGGCAATAGCCATTCTATTTATTCATCAGCAAGCATTTGCAAATGAGCAGGACAGCCCTGTCATCTTGCCAAATATCAGTTTAAAAGCAGAAACAGATCTTTCAATCGGGAACAATATCGTTGTAGAAAACCGAAATACACAAAATCAAACTTTAGGGGATGCACTCAAGCAGGTATCAGGTGTACAGAGTAGCTCTTTTGGTCCCAATGCAGGCGCACCAGTTATCCGCAGCTTAAGTGGAAATCGTGTACAAATTCTTGAGGACGGGTTATCAATTTATGGCATGAATGCGATCAGTGGCAATATTGCCCTTCCATTTGATCCTTTATTTAATCAGTCTATTCAGGTGAATAAGTCATCGGATAGTGTGCGATACGGCGGAAATGCAATTGGTGGCAGTGTAAATGTAGAAAATGGTCTGATTAGCAAAGAAATTCCCAAGAAAGATCATAATTTAGAGCTGGCTGTACGAAAAGGTTGGAATAATGCAGATGCACATGGTTTTAAATTGAACCTCAATAACCAAAGTAATTTTTCAACTAACTTCTTATTCTCAAAACAAGACATTTCTTCTTATAAAATTCCGGGAAATAGCAAAGCTGAGCAATGTAATAGCGCAGTTTTCCCAGCAACGGGCGGTGTGAATTCAGCATTAGCAGATGCTTGTCAAAAAGATACGCGCATACAGCAGATCTATAACACCGCATCGCAAAAGTATATTGACCAATTTATGACTGAAAATCCGGATTGGGCTGATGGTCAGTTTTCATTCTATACCGATAAACCTTCATCTGTTTGGAGTGGTAAGACATATATCAACCCAGTAAATCCTGAATATATTGCTGATACACCCAAGTTTAAAGAAAATAGAATTAATAACGATGTGACACCAAATTACAATCGAAAGCTAGGCAATAGCTATTTGGAAAACCAGCATTATGCGATCGGAAGTACTTACTTTCTGCAAAATGGTTATATCGGCTTGAGTGCGGATTCAAAGAAAAATGCATACGGCGTACCAGGTTTTTCTTTAGAAAATAAGTCATTTCAATCTTCCTATGAGGATGGCTTGCCCGTTGGTGTAAAGACCGATCAAAGGAAATATAGCCTAGACAGCCAAATTAATTTTGATATTCCATTTTTAAAAGGCATTGATATCAAAGCGAATCAGGTGATCAATCGTTCAGGTGAATATCTCGGGACACAGTTAGCAAATGATTACCGCTTTGATACCAAACAAGCCGAAATTGTATTGAGACATCAGCCTTTTACTTATTTGAATAGTTTACTTGGGCTGAGTCAGAGTAACCGAAGCGTTGAAGGACAGGGGAAACTACGCTATTTACCCAATGTAAATACCAAGACACAAGCCATTTTTATTCAAGAGAAAATTGATTTGGGTCGAGTTTCCTTTGATGCAGGTTATCGTCAAGAAAGTATTGATCATACGATCAAAGACAGTGATTTTAAAGTCTCTCGTAATTCACCAAATACAACACTACAAGACACCAGTTTTGATCTGGAAAATTATAGTTTCGGTTCATATCTCAGAATGAATGACTATCTAGGCATGAAGGTTAGATATTCAGTATCAGAGCGTGCACCTGAGCTGAATGAGCTTTATGCCAGTGGCAATCACTATTCGATCATGGTTAATGAGCAAGGAAATCAAAAGTTAGAGGCTGAAAAATCTAAAAATACAGAGCTGACTGCTTTATTCAATTATCAAGATTTTAATCTTGAGGCTACTGTATATAAGATGAAATTTGAAAACTATCTCTATCTTACTCATTCTGGCATGCAAACGGCGAATCGCTTACCACTCAAATATTGGACTCAAACAGATACTGAAATTACAGGTTTTGAGGTTGATCTTAAACAGAGAATCAATACGCAGCAATTTGGCATTTTTACGCTTGGCGCGTTTGCTGATTTTGTGAAAAATAAGAATTTAAATCCGAATCGAACGAGCTTGTTTAATGATGGCAATTATTTACCAAACATGCCAACCAGTCGCTATGGTGCAAGCGTAGAGTGGAGTAAAGGGGATTGGGCGGCACGCCTCTCAAGTATTTATTATGATAAACCTAAATATCTAGGGAAGAATGTTTCGGAGGAAGAGCCTTTACCATCCTTCAATATGGTCGATATGCAGATTAGCAAGCATCTAAAATTAAAGAACTCTGATATTGACGTGTTCTTGAATGGTTCAAATCTGCTGAATGAGGAAGCGAGACCGCATAACTCACCATTGAAATATATTGCACCATTGCCAGGGCGTGGTTTTCAGCTTGGCATAAGTATGAAGATATAAGGTATAAAACTGGCCACTGAAAGAAAATCTCAAGAACTGCTTTCAGTGGTCGCCACTTAACACGATCGATTTAAATTTTTTAATGAATTTTTGACGATGAGATCATGCACCAAGGAGACAGGAAGCATATAAATTTTTCCGAAAAAATTGTAAGTAATCACACTGGTTGTGATCGTTAATTCATTCTTAAGCTCGTCATGCTCCTGAAGCTGTAATGCGACTAACACACTGAGGTGCTTATCTGTAGATTGTAAATATAATTCCTTGTCCGTAATTTTCACCACATCAAAAAAATCCAACTTTTCGTTGATCGAAACATTTTCTGGTTTAACTGAACTAAAGCCTTTGATCGGTTGAACACCTCCAAACTTTAAACTTAAAAAATCTCTGATCTTAAAGGCGATACGTAGCCAAAAGGGCGGATGACCTGTCATTAAGTTATAAACTTGCATTACTGTCAGATTCTTGTCGATATATTGATGTGCTTCATGTAAGTAGTTAAGCGATGCTAATGGAGCAACCAAAGGATGAAGGTCATTCTGATGTTCCATTGTGCTTATTCCTAGATTTATAGATATATGAAATTTATAATAATTTATAGATGAATTGCTGAATGTTTGTCAATCACATTATCTGACGATTATTTTGAATTTGATTTGATGTTCTAGTATAAAATAGCTTTTCTAATTGATATTTATTTTGCTAAGCTAAATTACATTTCACATAATTTATAGAAAATTTAACCATAGCAGGACCGATTTTAAAACATAGATAAATAAGTCCTTACTTTGATAAAAGTTGGCTTTTTCGGGAAGTGGATTTTCCCATTCAAAATTTTTAACGAATTATATTAAAAAGGAAAAATCATGCATCAACACAACTTCAACTTATCTGATCACTTTAAATTAGGCATTTTTGCCTCTAATTGTTCTGGAGGTCTAACACCTTCGACTCTGGATGATGGTTGGGATGCCAGCTGGAGCCAAAACTTAGAATTGGCACAAATGGCCGATGATGCAGGAATTGATTTTATGTTATCCGCTGCACGTTTTATTGGTCACGGCGGTCAAAAAGATTTTCACGGAACTGTGTTAGAGACCGTGACATGGACATCGGCGTTACTAGCTAAAACGAAAAATATTCATATCTTTGCCACACTGCATACAGTGCTGAATCATCCAATTGTGGTTGCCAAGCAAATTGCGACTATGGCACAAGTCAGTGACAATCGTGTGGGTTTAAATATTGTAGCAGGTTGGAATAAGCCTGAATACGACGCGATGGGATTACAATTACCGGATGATCATGAAACACGATATGGTTATGCACAAGAATGGTATGAATTAATTAAAAAAACTTGGCAAAGTAATGAGCCTTTTGATTGGCAAGGAAAATTTTTTCAAACGCAAGGCACCTATGGCAAACCAGCTCCTCAAGTTTTTCCACCCATTTTTAATGCTGCTGGTTCAAAAGAAGGGCGCGAGTTTGCCATTAAAAACTCAGATTTTTTATTTACACCCGCCGCTGATTTATCACGCTCTGTGACAGAAATTAAAGAACTTAAAGATGAGGCTGAGACTTTAGGTCGCAAAACTAAAGTTCTGACCTTTGCTCATGTGATTTGTCGTGCTACTGAAGAAGAAGCCAAAGCTGAGTGGAATAGACAGCTAAATCATGCTGATCATGGTGCAGTAGCACATTTGATGGATACCTTATTTGCCTTTTGTAAATCATTCCCTGCTGATTTACGTGAACAATTACGCCAACGTATTGCCGTAGGCCATGGTGGTTTTCCGTTGGTTGGGACGCCTGAACAAGTGGCAGAAGGGCTGATACTGTTAGATGAAACAGGTTTTTCAGGTAGTACTTTATCTTTTCTCAACTACACTCAAGAATTTCCATATTTCAGGGATCATGTTTTACCGATTTTAAAGGACAGAGGCTTACTGAAAGCTTAGGCTGATGGGGTTTGTGATGATCTTTAGATGTGTCACAGATCATCACAGTTTGTTGTGAGTCTTTTATTCAAATGAAAAATACTTAAACTTACACTATAAAATAGCTCAATAATTAAACTTGAGAATAACAAATGTCATAACAGAAGTACGATTATTACTTAACTGGCAATACTTTTAATGATAAGCATAATAATGGAAATACTAGAAATTTTAGTATTTAACTCCCATTAGAAACATTTCTTCCATCAATCTCGAAGAAAAAATTGAATGCTATCGGAGCAGAGTGGATCAAAAAGAATGATCCTACGACTCAGCTAGAAAATCTATTTGAAATCTCGATCAGTTACAGCATTTAAAGACATTACAGCCAAAATGTTTGTAAGCAAATCGTTAATTACTAAGTATCAAAACATTGAAAATAGTTGCATAATTAGGATAAAAAACTAGAAAGTATCAGTTTTATAAAGTGGAATGGTTAGGTTCTTTCTTAGCTTTGGCATTAAAATTTCAATTAACGTAAGAGTCGATAGAGATGTTAAAAGCATCATAAAAACTTCTAGAGAATGACTTAATATAAAAAGTAGGCTAAAAAATACAGAAAAGCATAATAGACTAACTAGAAAGTTTTTAAAGTATAGTGTGATAAAAACAGAGTATAAGAATGAGGAAAAGAATAAATTAAAATTTTTATTCATTCCCATTTTGTCAAACAAGATGATTGCTAACGAAATAATTATTACTGAAAGAGAAAAAATAAAAAAATTCTTGATGATATTCATTTCTTTTCCTCAATTTAATTTCATAAGAGAATACCCACCTTTAAGGGCCTCATCTCAAAGGTGGGTGTTGGGTCTTACACCATTATTAAAAGTAAGCCTTTATATTATTTTGTAGTCTAAAATTATCATGGCTAATTATTTTAAACTCAATAAAAATAATGGATTATCGAAATTTGGTGTATGAAAAAATTATAATTATTCAAGAAATAATCGGTATAAGCTTTGGCTTACATAATCATGAGAAATTTCGCACACTTGGTTATTAAATGATCTATTTTTCTGTCAAATAATTCAGTATTTTTAAAATAAATCAGTTGTTTATATTTAATTGATTTAATTTTATTCGAAGTTTATTAATATTTCTTAACATAAGTATTGTGTATGTTATACGAAAGAAAGTAAAAAATAAAAATAGCATTAAAAAACAAAAACCTGTATGGTGTAATTCAAGCTTTCCTCAAAGACTAAATCTCAAAAGGCTTTTTCTTAAGAAAATGTTTGGCATCTCTCTAAGTAATTTTTGTATGTGGGTGTATCCAAAATGGAATTCGTTAGAGTTTTATATGCAAGTAAGGCCTCAAATATCTATCCTGATCTTAAACATGATTTATTAAAAATCCTTGATACAGCTGTTGATTTCAACTCTAGAAACGACATCACAGGAGTCCTTTACTATGGACATGGTTACTTTGTTCAATGTTTGGAAGGTCGAAAAAGTAAAGTTGATGAACTGTTTTATCAAAAAATTTTAAAAGATGATCGTCATAAAAATTGTGAAATTTTATTTTACGAAAAATGTGATTTTGGTCTTTTTAAACATTGGAATATGAAGTTTGCACCAATTAATAAAAGATTAGGTGATTTTTTCTTAGAAAATCATAGGGATGATTTTAATCCATTTTTACTTACCACAGACTCTATACCTTCATTTATTCAACTTTTAGCCGCAGAGTATGCAACTGAGCCGTATGTTTTTGAAGTAAATGAATAGTGTAAAAGTTTACTACCGCATTGTACATAAGAGAAGAAAATGAAAATTCAATTGTGCTATGCAAGTTCACGACAAGGTCTTGCAGATGATTTGATTGATGATTTAAGCAATATTTTGACAGTAGCCAGAGACTTTAACTCTAAAAATGTTGTATTTGGTGTATTGTATTATGCCAATAATGCATTTTTTCAGTGCTTGGAAGGGGAAGACTTCATTGTTTTACCTTTATTTGAAAGTATCAAAAAAGATCCAAGACATAAAAATATTATTGAATTTAAAGTAAAAAAAATTCAAAAATATAGTTTTAGAAATTGGTCTATGAAGTATGTCCAAAAAAGCTCTAAAGTAGATATTTTCTTTAATCGTTTGGGCTATGCAGAATTTGCTCCTTCAGTTCTAAATGATCAAAACTTGGATGGATTGCTTGAAGCATTATTGAATGAAAATCAAACTCGCGTTCGTAAAAAAGTAGGGTTGAATCAAAGAGGCATTCATCCCTATTTTTGAAAATAGGTTTATTTAAGCTTTTAAGTTTGTTGAATTTTAGGCCAACAGTGTTACAGATTACATCGTTTAAGAATATCTAATTTTGCCAATAGAGTTAATTTCAATAACTTTATATAGCTTATTTTTATAATGGATGACTTTATTGATGTATGCATTGTCTAACTCATCCCATATGTCAAAGTTAAAAAACTCAGCAGTTTCTGCATAAATCCATAACCAGTTTGAGACTCTACTCTTTTGGACAGCGTCATATACCGAATCTTGAACTTTTCGGAGTTTATGTAATTTTAAGTCTTCATCCTGAAGAACAACTGCTTTAACTTTCAAATACAATACCGTTAAGAAAAGAACTGTAGCTCTTATTTTATACAATTAAAATCTTTCATCCCATTTCAGAATGTAAAATAAAAGCTATGATGAGATTCATTATTCAAAAAGGAGTTAATAACGTGATAACAACTCGTAATCAGCTATTCAAACTTCCCATTTTTCTTGCTCTGATCATTTTCTTAGGTATTCAGTATGTACATGCTGAAGGGAATTGTCCTTCAGGCTATTATCCAATAGGTGGGCAAGGTGTTCAGGGGTGTGCACCAATTCCTGGTGGGGCTAGTGGGGGAAACACCAATGATAATCCAACTTTGTATCCTATGGCTGAAACATTGTGGGGAGCGATTGCCGAAGATAAAAGTAAAGGATTAAAGGGGCGGGCCTTTGGTTCTACAAGAAATTTTAAATCTAAAGAAGAGGCACAAACAAATGCATTAAAAGGATGTCAGAAGGATGGCGGACAAAAATGTGAGCTATCACATACATATAAAAATGGCTGCGTTGCTGTGGCTGATCCGAATAACGGTGGCCAAAAATCAGAAATTAAATATAATGTTTCAGAAGATAAGGCTAAAGAAGCTGCATTACTTTTTTGCTCGTTAAATAATCAGCAATCGTGTCGCATCGTGTATTCTGGATGTAGTTTGTAAAAATTGTAAGTATTTGAATATCTTTAATATGCGCCGATTGTATTCCGAATTTAGCATGAATGACTATTTTATTTCAAATCAATAAAGACTTGGCGGTTTACGAATTTTTCAGATTTTGATTGGTTTAATTGGCCATGCCAAAAAAGAGATTACATTGGCACGCCCATCATCCACTTGATGGGCTTTTTTCAACCTACAAAACAATAGGCTGTAAATTTTCAGTAATCATTGTTCTGTAATTGTCAGATTCAAAGAAATACGCTTGTTGGTTCAAATTTTATTGATTAAATTCTACAAGTCGTATTGTTTTGAGCTGATTACAGTACGATGGGTTTAGTTGAAAATGACATGATCGAAATTGAACCCCTTGGCCCGTCAAATTAATTTTTTGATGGGCTTTTTTTAAGAGTGAAATTTGATCATTCGTCACTTACCTAAGATTCAAGCTTTTAGTTACTTTTATGTACAAGAACATCGTATTTATAACATTAAGTTATTAAAGGCTCACTCATTGTAAAGAATGGACATGGTACAAAAAATCTCCAACTAAGGAGAGAATTATGACAATCATTACTTTAAAAAATATAGTGACTGGAACTAAAACTCGTATTCAATCAATTATTGAACCTCTAGTGAACATCGACTCAAACTGGAACTCTAGAGTTACCCCAATAGTAAAATGGATAGATGCGGAAACAGGGGATGATGTCCCCAAGGAACTTCTAGAGTTACTCAGAAGGCCCAAGCTTTATCAAGTTGTAAGTAAGAATGTACTTATTTACAAGATTGAATAGCACTTACACCTCCTTCGGGAGGTTTTTTATATGCTTAATACAACTTGAAATTGGACTTTTTTATTGATCAAATTTGATTAGAATATGTATATGAAAATATCCTCTTTAAAGCCTCAGCCTATTCTTACCAGTTGGACTACCGAGCAAGACTGTTTTTTGATAGAGAATAGTTCTTTATCCATTGAAGAATTGAGAGTGCATCTACCTTACACTGAAGATGAGATACGAGTACGCAAATCTGTACTAGGGCTTGTACGCAGACAAAGACAGATGAATAGAATGTAAATTTCACCATATTCAAAGTGAGTTGTTACTTCGCGAAATCTTAATTACAGAACACACTACTTAAAAACATTAAGTTCTAGAAAAATTACCTTTTGCAATAATTTCCCATGGTACAAAAAGTCTCTCGTATAAGGAGATAACAATAATGACAATTATTACATTAAAGGACATAAATACTGGTGAGAAGTTACGAGTGAGATCATTCATTGATCCAGTCGTGAATTCTTTTGATTGCCAATATGTAGAAATTGAGCAGAAGATTCGTTGGGTTTATGAATTTAACGGAGAAGATGTACATCCAGAATTCCATGATGTCTTAAATCTTCAAGAACCCAAAAGGTTTGTTGGACGTGAACATATAATAGATATGATTGAATAAACTTGATTTTAATTAATATTCAAGGAGATCATAATGTTAGTTCAAATAGATTCAGAGAGTTATATTAATACTGAACATATTGTAGCTCTTACTACGTTCACTTCAATAGATGGTAATGTCAAAATTACGATTGATACTGTGACTTCGGCAAGTGGCCATGGACCATATGTTTTCAATAGAAGTAATGATGAAGATGCCAAACGATTAATAAATATATTAGTTGAATCTTTAAAATGATTACAGAAATGCTCCTAGTTAAGTGTTAAAGGAGTAGATTATTTAATTTCTGAATTTAATAAGGACGATAGGTCATGATAGATGAAAATAAGCCTTTAAATTTTGATGATGACGATGAACCTTTAGACTTAGAGGATGAAGAATTTATCGATGATAAGAAAGAGGATGAGCTTTACAATAGCATCACTAAAGATGGTTCAAGTGTAGATCCAGCAGATGATGGAACTAAACATATCCGTCCTGAAGATGGTGATCCTATAGAGGTCGAAGAATAAGCATTGTTTAATTTTGCTTTAGAAATAAGTAGGCCATACGTAATGCTCATCGAAAGGTGAGCATTCTTTTAAGTTTTCTCAATCCAATACAGAAGCTTTAGAAACACTAAGTTCAACGAGAGACTTTTTAAATAAAGAATGAATAATCCCACTTCGGGTGGTTTTTTAATAACCTTTTATCTGATTTAACAATTATTGAAAGTGATTTATTTATACTACTTATTCAAGTATAAAAAAGGTAAACGAAGTGAAGAAGATAATATTGGGCATCCTTATCACAGCCATTCCTGCAATGAACACTTTCGCAGAGTGTACTTATAATTTTGATGCAAACCAGACACAATTAAATGCAGTTTCATCAGGATCTCTACCTTTTCCGACTATTTCTGGACAAAAAGTTTCTTTAACTATAAGTCCTACAACAGGATCTAAAAGATACGTTGCTGCAAGTGGAAACTTTGGCAATAAGCAAATAAGTCAACCAGGAAAAATGATCGGGGATGTTACGCTATCCCAAAGTAACATTATTGCCTATGAAATGATTGTGAAAGTTCCAAATGTGGTTTTAAGTAACAATAGTATTATTGGCCTTTTTCCATTTACTTTTTTTGGAACTAAAGATGATAAACATGTTTTATCAAATTCGATTATGAGTCTAAATAATATTTCTGAGGTTCCAAACCAAATATTATCAGCATGGCAATCAAGAGATCTGTCAAACAGTGCTTTAATTGGTGAGAATACTATTGATAATAATGTGTTGAATAATGGTGCAAGGCTAGGTTTTTACATCAATCAACAAACGCAACAAATAGGCGTAATCTCAAATGGAACAAATTATGGTTATGTGGGGAGTTACTCTACAAAGCCAAATGAAGGTTATTTTCTAGCACAGATTGCTGTACAAGATGTTCCATCAAACTCAGCTATGGTAGGGAAAACATTTTCGCTTGAGCTAGTTACAGACCGTACTAAACTTCAAAACACTTATCCCACTGGGGCCAAAGATATTTGTGGAAATACGATTTAATTGAATTAAACCACCTTCGGGTGGTTTTTTTATGAATATGGAAAAGCCCTTGAGCTCCTTTATTCCATCTCTGATGTGAAAAATAAAGTCATTTTTGAGAAAATTTTCCTTTATTTAAAAATTTGTAAAATAGAATGATTATTTCATGTCATTTGAGTCAATAAAGATATTATTAAAATATTGTGAAGGTGAAATTTTCACCAACAAAAGATCCAAGCAAAAAACGGGAATATTCTATAAAATAAACGAAACTTTTCGCTCAATTTAAAATTTGGCTCTTTATATAAATGACTGATATAGAAGTAGAAACACATCCATTACAACCGTTTTTACCTTCCAATGCGAAGCTATTGATGCTGGGTAGTTTTCCACTACCACAAACTCGCTGAAAGATGGATTTTTACTATCCCAACTATCAAAATGTAATGGCGATAAATTAAATTAAGATAATGATTTATATGAATTATTGTGGTGAAAATTAGCGTTTTTAACGTAAAAATGGGACTTATAGAAACCATAGAAAACAATAACTTAGAAATCCCATTTGTGAAGCGTATTTATGTCATTTAGGCAAATGGCAGGGTAATTCCGACATCAACATCATTCCAAACAATTTCATGTCCAGCCTCATAATGTTCGGTCATTTTTACTGAGCTATGGCCAGCCAAAGCTTGAGCACTTCGACCTGCTTTTTTATGTAAGAAAATAGCCAGTGATCGTATTTCATGAAAAGTCGGAATTTGCCTACCTTTCAGATCTGGATATGCCTTAGCAAGTTTAACGATCTTCAAGAACTCCTCGGATAAATACTGAGGAAGAATTTGAGTCCAGTGCTCTTTATTTGCATTCTTAGTTTTACGCTTAGGAAGTTGATAAATTACAAACGGAGTAACAACTTTAGCTGATTTGCATCGATCTAAAACCTTTTGCAGTTCTGCATCAATTTTAATTCGAACATATCCAGCACCTTCCATCACCTCAAATTCATCGAATGAATCGGTGGTGGTTTTCTGTTGTGCAATATGAATATATCCATCATAAATATCAGTCCAATGTAGAGCCACTATATCCGTACGTCTTTGAGTGGTTAAAAGAGATAGGTCAATTGCGTTCTGGAGCCATAATGGGGAATGAGCCCTAATCTGTTGTAGCCCTGCAACCGTATGGCGCTTACGTTGTCTCTGAACGTGCTTTGTCAAAGTAATGCGGGTAGGGTTATCAGGACAGATCCCTTTACTCATCGCTACATCAAAAATATTACAAAGCAAGCTTCTAAGCGCCTTACGGTTTGATGGTGTCAGCTCATCTAATTGATCATTTACCATTTTTAAAGTAATGGAGTCTAAAGATTTATTACCCCAAACTTTGAAAATTCGGTTCAACTGAATTTGATAATTCTTCTTTGTGTTGTCCGATATAGGGCGACAATCTTTACGTCTCTTTTCTTCAAGGAACTGTTCGCAAAAATCTTTAAATGAGACTGCTTTGCCAGTTACGCTAGAAACATAATCTTCTTCCTGAATCAGCAGTGAGTTAAGTTTACGGGCAGCTTGAACTGCAATAGCCTTGTTACTCCCCATAGAATGAAATTTACCCGTTTCAGGATGGCGATATCGCCATGATTTACCATTATCCCTATAGAGATTCGCAGGCAAGTCTTTGTTGCCTGCATTTCTAGAACGTGACATTTTTAACCTTGCAGTACTTTATTTACTAACTCATCGCCAGTTTGCTTTTCATAAGCTTCCCAGTTGATGTACCAGGTACCGCGTTTGCCATCTTCTGCGCCATGTAATTCAGCAGGCAATTTACCGATGCGGCATTTACGGGTGATGGTTTGGGGAGTGGGAGGAGTGGCGCCATTTTCAGCGTCTCCATACACGCGCTTAATAAATTCAGATACTCGAATTAAGCAAGACATAGTTAATTCACCTCAAATTAGTTATTTATTTTTTCAAAAGACTGCGTGCGTGCAGCCTTTTGATTGGTTAATAGCGATACTGAGACATCCTTGATCAATTCATTGCCTTGCAATATCAGCTGTTTTGCTTGGAGAGCTGTCGTAGCCTCTACACGTCCTCGTAAGCTGCCTTTGCCGTGAAGCTTGGCCAAATACTTAAAGATGTAGGTTTTTACGCACTCCAACCCTCCATGTCCTTTTTTGCCTTACACGCCTGCACAATCTGATTTTCATAGCGTGTGCCCTTTAAATTGTTTATAGATCACACCTAGATCTGCTTCTTTGTCGGTGTGATGAATGGCGTTTAAAGCCTGTTGAAAATCATTGGTCAATTGCTGCGCCGCATTTGGCTGTGCGGTTTGGTTTTGCTGCTGACGTTGTTGTGCAGGTTGTTGGTTCTGATTGCGTTGCTGATTTTGAGCAGGGGCATTCTGTTGATTGTTCCGACTCTGTGCATTGGTTTGCTGATGGTATGCATCAGTATCGGCATCTTGGGTATCATCAATCAGGAATAGACCATTCAATGCGTATTTACGGGCATAGGAACTGGATGAACCAAATGTCTGGGCAACATCCATTCCTTTTTTATTGATCTCCACACCAGCATGTGCGGTAGTCATGGTTTGTTTGCCTTGGGCATCGGTAAAGACTGCTTTGGCTGTAATCACGACAACAGGACCGATCTCTTGCACTTCATCACTAACAACAAGGCTAGCGCCGTACTTTTGCAATAATGGCTTAACACCTTCAAGAATGTCTTCTAGGCTACGGTAATGGAATTTACCAAAGCTGTTGTATTTGCTCTTTGGTGCTTTTAACTCAAGCTGAATAAGTTGTAAGGCATCTAGTGTACTAGTTGATGCCATTTGTTGATTCACGGCTGCATTCATCATAAATCTCCTTAGGCACCGTTATATTGCGCGTTGCGGTAATCGATACGCTGTTCTTTGCTGTAGCGTGGTGTTTGGCTTTTCACTCTGCGTTCTATGGCACGTTGGTAATTAACGATTTTCTTGATATTACCTTTTAGCCAATACACCGCTAATTCTTCGTCTGTGATTGGGCGAGCTTGGCTTTCTAGCGATTCTTTAACAAGAATTGAATGCCACTCAAAATGTGGGGCTTGAGCACCACCAAAGAATTCACCATCAAAATCAGGGGTGTAATTTAACGATACGTTGACCAGATAAATTTTTGGGCCAAGGCGTACATTGTAGTAGCCGTTCACGTCTTTACAGATGAATTGCGCGAAAGGTGTGGTATAGCGTTTCTTTTGCATGACAGGCTCCAAAATATTGGTCTTACCCTGTGTATATGATGCTGAACCTCCAGTATTTACAGGGCTTACAAGTCGCTGTGCGTCATAGCTTGTCGGTTGTATTTTGTTCGATAATGAGCCGTTGAATAGCTTAGTTTTTTGGTTAGAAGCCGTATGTAATTGTCCCATGTGCTTATCCTCCAAAGATGCCGTAAATGATAAAGGTGAGGAGTAGCCAGAGCAGGAAAACGACTAGAATAATAGGAAAGAGCTTAAGCGCATCTTTTAGATTGGCTTTGATGAAGTCGAATGTACTGACCTGATAATCAGTAGCAGAAGGGTGTTGATGCAAACGTTGGGACGTTTGACTATGTATAGGCTTTTGTTTCATACTTATCTCGCTTAATTGCAAAGCCCCGTCGCCGTCCAAAGTTTCGGGGCTTTTTGTTGGTTACGAGATAAATATTACCAAAAAGGTAATTTATTGCAATATTTAAATTACCGTTTTGTCAATTTTTTTCTTATTTGATTTAAAAGTAAAAAGCTCACTTATGGGGTGAGCTTTTATTGACTTATCAAGTTTATTGTCTGCTGTGAATTATGACAAATTCTTCATTCATTGAAGAAACAGCTTCATTTTTTACTTTTGAAGTTATCCTTGGAGTTCTTTTCATTGGGATATCCCTGCTTAGAGTATCTACCAAAATGAATCCATTGGATGCTAAATATCTCGAAGTAATTTCTGTTAAATTGATATTTACTCTATCTACGGTTCTATTACCTAATGTCATAACAATATATTTGTCTGTCACACGACATATATCATCTAATGAAATAAAATAATCAGCGAAGAAATTTATAACTTTGGCTTGTTTTTCCTGAGAAATTTCGGCTAAGTAAGGTGTTAGCAAGGATTGGCCAAATTGCGTTAAAGAGTTTTTTTGCTTACCACCTAAACTCATCCTGTCTATTTTTGAATAGTTATCTAATTCCCAACCTTCCAGTTTTAAATCCTTAGGATCAATCCAAAACAATGCTAAGGATGAAAACTGTCCATAAGGAACAGTTGTTCCATTATCTCCATATGGTGGTGAAGTGATAGTTAAGTCCATACATCTATCATTGAGTTTATGAGACATTTTTAAAACATCTCCTTTTAAAAGTGTCACATTAGGAACTTTTAAATTAAACTTCTCATAGTTCTTTGCAATTTGATTCTTGAAGTCTCGAATCACATTATTCTGAAGCTTATTAATATCAACAGATTCCTTGATATGAAGTTTGTATGTTGATGATCTACTGTTGCTGTATTTCCTAATAATATTAGCAAATACAATCCAGAAAAATGCACGGTTACGTTTGCTGGAAATTTGAGTAATTGACCATCTAATTTTTTTCAAAGAATTGATTATATCTGTTCTAAACCACTTGCCAATATTATGAAACTCAAAATGATATTCTGGGCTATTTTCAATAAGAATGAAAAGAGATTGTATATCGGCTTTGATTTTTTGAGTGACACCTTTTAGCTTGCTATAAGTTATTAAATGAGCTAAAGGATTAATATCACATCCTGTTATTTTACAATCAATATTCAGTTTTGCTGCTTCGAATAAAGCTGTACCAGAACCATGATATGGGTCATAAACGGAATTTATTTGATTTATCTCAAATAAATTTTCCATAATTTTCTGTTGAACAGGAGCAATCATTGTTGCTGGATATAGGCTAACCCCATGAATATCATTTTTTCTATACTGACTAAAAGAAATATCTGTACTCATCAACTTATTAATCCTTTTACTCGGCAATGTGCATCAACTAATTGAGCGTAGTAACCCGCATGCATAGCAATATCTTTAATTGTTTCTTCACTTAGATGGCTAGATCCTGTGTGAGATCCTAAATTGGATGTTGCAACTCTTTGCGCAAAAAGTCCAGGAGAAAATGTATTTTTATTAATTTTATGCCTTGGATCTAAGCGTGCAGCTACTTTAGTGAAATGGCGACCTTGATCTTCAGAAATAATTTTAGTAATTATATTTTCAACTTGTTTTTCAAGCGGATCAGAATTAATTTCATCTTTGGTAAGTTGTTGATATCTATAGGTTGTTAAGTCAAAAATTAAACGAAGTGCTGAAGCCAAACACATATCAAACTCTTTATAGTTTTCATAAAGAAGATTAATTTGTGTAATAAGTCTATCGACTCCATCCAATATTATTTGATAATCAGAGTATCCAATGGGTTTAATCAAGATAGCATTAGTGTCTTTTGGATCAAATTTTGAATCTTTTTTAACAAAAGTTAGAGTTAATGATTTGCTTACTACTAATGGATTACCGTCACTATCAATTAGATGGTCGTCAACAAATGAATATTTTACAATTTTTGAGGTTGAATGATCTATTGATGATAAAAATGGAGATAAAATAGAAACATTATTAACACTTATTTTGATGGAATCTATTAATATATTTCTACCATTACTATTTTTTGCATTTTCAAAATATTGTTTTAAATCAATAATTTCTGATTCATTGTTAAATTTAATCGTGTCTTTGGTCTTGTTAAGATTTATGAAGGGTGTGAAGTTCTCACCACCAGCAGCTTGACCACCAGCAG
>NZ_KB849179.1:664445-1020239 GCF_000367945.1 Acinetobacter proteolyticus | reverse complement strand
CCACCAGCAGTTTGACCACCAGCAGTTTGACCACCAACAGTTTGGCCACCAGCAGTTTGGCCACCAGCAGTTTGACCACCAGCTTGCTTCTTAGGATTTATAATCTTCTCAATTTTTTTACCTTCTTCTTGTAAGAATTTATTTAATTCTACTAAATCTTTCTTCAGTCTATCATTGAATGCATTATCAATTAATTCAGTTCTTTCATTATTGAACTGAAGACCAGTATTCGTACAAAAAATTTCTATAAAACCTGTAAGTTGAGGTAAGGATTTACCAGACTGGATTTTACGGGTTATAGCTGGATTAAATATCTGATCATTGTTAAATAAAACACCGTTAATGTAAATTAATGGTGATAAATCTCCATTTAGGTTGTGAAATATGTTGTCTATATTTTTTACTCCAGGATACCCTTGAGGGAAACTGTATGCATTAATTTTTAATTTAATTTTATAATCATCAGTACTATTTTTCTTGGTAAATATTCTTGTATGTTCTTTTGAGTTGAAGTCGTTGTATATTATTTTGTTTGTGTCTGAATTGTACTCAATATCAAATAACTTGTGTTCTGAAAGTAAGTTGTTTAATGTTTTTTTTCCTATAGTTTCTAAAGTAATTTTTTTATCAGTACTAGTGCTTGCTGGAATAACCTTGAATTTAATATTCATACTATCATCATGAAAAAAATTAACTAATTTTTTATAATTTTTACTAATTGTTATTATTTGATAAATATAATGTAAATCTGGATCTTGAGGCTCAAAATCTATAGTTATGGTTGTGCCAGTGGTTGTTCTGCTTCCCTTCTGAAGGGGGAAGTTAATTTGGCTTATATCTGAAGAATCTACAATATCATCTTTATTTACTGTAATACTATAAGATTGATTGCTAAATCTAGTATCCCATTGAACTTTATTACCAAATTTGAAAGCACAAAATAAACCTAATCCTTTTGATCCTTGAGTATATCTAGTTATAGTTTTTCCTTTGTAATTAAAACTAAACTCTCTGCCATATTCTTTGCCACTTTTAGCTATATGTAATAATGATTGGATGTTAGCTATATTTATTCCATCTCCATTATCTTCTATAGTTAAATTGTTTTTTTTCATGTCGAATATTATATTTATGATGGTGGCTTTTGCATCATAACTATTTTTCATTAATTCGCCAAGTGCAAATAAGTGACTTGAAACCTGTTTGGAAAGCTCATTTACTATTTTACCATCAACCTGTATTTTAACAGATTCTGGTAATTTTTCACTATTTTCTAAATCAATATTAAGTTGACTCATATAATTTATCCCAATTAAATTCTACTTAAAAGTTATAACAAAATAATAAATTTAAAAAATATGTAATTTATTTTTAAATTTAATTTATTTACCCTCTTGGTTTAAATTATTAAATCCAAAATTGTTTTAAGAGCTTTAATTAAATCTGATGAGAGCTTGCCTTGTGATTCAAGTTGATTTAAAGATTTAATCAAAGCTAATAATTCTTTATTAGTTTCAGTTGAAGCTGAAGAACTTAAATTACTATCTTTTTGATGGGCTACATCTAGCCAACCATGTGGCTTTCCAAAAGCCTCTTCAATTTCACGTGCTACTTTATTGCCAATCCCTTTGATTGGTGTAGTGCCAGCAAACTGACTCGTCTGTGATTGGCCTTTATTAATCTTATTAGCAAAGTTAGAAACACCACCAACTTGGTCTACCAAGATTCGTGTGTTGTTATATCTAATCGTTTTGCTGTCCATACATTAACTCATCACTTAGCTATATTTGCTGGAGAAAATACCTAACAGGTAGTTTTTAAATAAAAAAATTACCTAGAGGTGTAATTTTACTTTTATCACCTTAAAGGTAAACAAGAAAAAAGGTTGTATTTACATTACCTAAAAGGTAATATTTAGATTGATTAGAGAGGATCAATCTATGCAATTTAGAGACTTCATTTTAAAAATGACTCCTGAGCAATTAGAAAAGTATGCAAAAGCTGCTGGCACAACAAGTGGTTATCTAAAGACGCATCTTTTATATGGATATAAAGAGCCCCGTAGGAAACTCCGCACAGCATTAGTCACAGCCAGTAATGGACAAGTTTCGGAACAGGAAGTCTTACAACATTTTGGGTTGTATCCAGTTCAAACATTACTTAACCAAAATGGTAATGAAGCATCCATCTAATAAACACGTTCAAAAGGACTCGCAATGAACATATTAGATGCTGCTTACCACACGGTTCACGACTTTAAAGGCGGGGCAAATGCGCTTGCATCACGCATGGGCATCAAAAGCCCAGCTGTACTCAACAGCAAGGTCAACCCAAATACGGAAACACATCACCTGACTTTGCTCGAAGCTTCAAAGCTGATGGGCATAACAGGGGATTTTCGAATACTTCAAGCGATCTGTGCAGAACATGGCAAAGCAGCCATCGACTTACCAGATATACCTGAAAGCAAAAGAGACAGTTGCCTGATGGATACCTTTCTAAATATCGGCATCAAGAAAGGCAACGTAAGCAAGCAATATAGAGAAATGCTTGCGGATGGGCGAATAACACAAGGCGAGGCAATCGACATGGCCAAGGTCATACACGAAATGCATGTACTGCTTGCCACGCTCGAGCAACAAATTAAGGCCTGCATTCAGGGCCAATAAAAAAACCGCTTCCTGTTATTAGCAGCGGAAGCGGTTTTATGGCCTTTTATTCATACTTGCTAAGCGAGACAAAAATATGAACGAACACAATCTAGCAAAACAGTCTGATAAAGATAAACACAATTCCGATGATTCGACGCAAGTCACTTTGATCATTGGCGCAGATCGCCATATCGAAAACCATATTTCTAAAAACTGCCGTGTGATTAGCAATGACGTTTCTAAATTTCTAAGTAGAGCTTTGAATGCTCAAAAGGAGATGACATGAGTAGTTTAAAGCATCCACTTATCCGCTATCACGGTGGAAAATTTAGAATTGCGGACTGGATTATTTCATATTTCCCGAGGCACAAGACTTATGTTGAGCCATTTGGCGGTGGAGGTTCAGTACTGCTTTGTAAAGAACCAAGCCAAATCGAAGTTTATAACGATCTTGATGGTGAAGTAGTAAACCTATTCCGCGTATTGCGTAATACAGAACATCGTTTGCAGTTAGAAAAACAACTCTATTTAACTCCATTTGCTCGAGCTGAGTTTCATCTTGCATATGAAGATACCAATTGCCCAGTAGAGCAGGCACGTCGAATGATTGTACGTGCTCAAATGGGGTTTGGATCTGCAGGAGCAACAAAAGGCAGTACAGGATTCAGAATGGCTGGAGGACGACAGAAAAATTATGAAATCCAGCTATGGGATCAATATCCAAATCGACTTGCGGAATATGCGCAACGTTTAAAACGTGTGTTAATCGAAAATCAGGAAGCAGCAAAGATCATCAGTCTATATGACAATGAAGACACACTATTTTTTGTTGATCCACCTTATGTGAGAAGCACAAGAACAGCAAATGTCGTTGCTTATCGCTATGAGATGAGTGATGGCGATCATATTGAATTATTAGACCAACTTAATCAGGTAAAAGGAAAGGTACTCATTACTGGGTATGAACATGAGATTTACAACGAAAAACTCTCGCATTGGAAAAAGTTAACAAAACGGGTGCAAGCATCAGGAAAAATGGGCGGTGTTTCACGACAGGAATGCCTTTGGATAAATCCCCGAGCTAGCGTAAATAGCGATTTATTTAGCGGGGTGAATGTATGAGCCATTACTCAACCTTGAAGGGGCTAGGAAGGGCAATCGCATACTTTCCACAGCTAGGCCTATACCTTGGTAGCCCACTCGCAGGCATCTTTTTAAGTCAGCTTGTGTACTGGCATGACAAAACAGACCATGAACTTGGGGTATATAAAACCTCTGAAGAATGGCTTAAAGAAACAGGCATGACCTATAGCCAACAAAAAACAGCACGTAAATTACTTAAAGACCTCGGCATTCTGTTTGAAACAGAAAAACGTCTGGAACATAAACTGTATTTTAAACTTGATGTTGAAGCCTTCGATCAATGGTTCGAAAACTGTATTCATTCCGAGGAAAATGGCGAACAACAGATCGTAAATCCCCGAACGCGAAATCCTACATTCGGGGAAGTAGAAAACTTACATTCGGGGGAGAACAAATCCTGCATCCGCGGTGATAGAAATCCTTCATCCGTTTATACAAAGATTACTACAGAGAATACTACAGAGATTACTGCAAATAATTCTTATGGCTCTCCGCCTGAAAAACCTTCGCCCAAACCAAAAATATTTGATGCCAGCAGCATGGATCTATCCGAATACCCAAACGTCAATCGGGATGTATGGCTCGGATTTGTTGAAATGCGAAAGACCATCAAAAAACCTCTGACGGAACGGGCAGCAAAAATCATCCTAAAAAAACTACGGGATGATTTCAAAGATCAGGCCAACGTCATACTCGACCAGTCGACGGTGAATAATTACCAAGATATTTACCCGCTGAAATCACCAACAGCCAAGCAACCGTACTATCACGGGCAACAACCCTACCAGAAGCGATTTGGCTTGGATGAACCAGCACCAATGAGTGACGTAGGAGATTATCCATGAGCAACATCGAACTTTTCCAAAGTGCATTTGCCGTGAATTTTCCAGTTGAAATTGCGGAAATGGTTCTAACCCGACTCGAAGATATCTACGGAACAGAGTTCCAGAAAACCTATGGGCATCTGAGCAACGAGAAACTCCGTAATTTGACCTGTACGGTGCTGAATGGTTTGACGCCAATCGAACTACAGCGCGGCTTGAATCGGATGAATTCGGAAAAATGGTGTCCCAAACTACCTGAATTCCGTAGCTGGTGTGTACAGGCAGGTGATTGGTGGACAGCAGAGCAAGCATGGGCCAAAGCATTGAATTTCAGCAATGACCCTGAATTCAAAATTACCACCTTGGCAAAGCGATGTCTGGATGAGGTGCAGTACATTCTGGCCAATCAATCACAGCGGGCGGCACACAAGGCATTCGTCGATATTTATCAGGACTATCTGGCGCAAGCACAAAAAGCTGGACGCGTTCAGGTGATGTGGATTCCGAAGAAAACGATTGCTGAACCTAAGGCTCGGAATCACAAAGGCGTGCCATGTCCTGCGGATTTACTCGCACAGGTCAGTGGTGTGAATAAATACAAGACCTCTACGATGTCAACGTAGCGCTCTAAGACTGAGAGCCATACACCATGAGAGTAGCGATCAATGAGATTAAGCATTGCCGAATATAAATCACTGGTCAAGCCTAAAGCCAACAGGAAGAGCAAACCTAGAGTTAAACCTAAGCAACAGGAACCAAGTGAAGGCGAATTAATCCTGATGCGAGATTTAAGAGCCTTAGGCATCGGCTTTGAACATGAATACAAGTTTCACCCAACACGCAAATGGCGGGCAGATTTTCTGATCAGTGATACCAAGATCTTGATCGAGGTTGAAGGTGGGATCTGGTCAGGCGGAAGACATACACGTGGTACTGGTTATATCGGTGACATGGAAAAATACAACGCAGCAGCAATTTTAGGATTTCAGGTTTTACGGTTCAGTACACAACAAGTGAAATCAGGTTTAGCAGTTCAACAGATAGAGCAATTGGTAAGAGGTACAAAATGACATTGGTGATTGAAAAGATGCATATCATGCAGGCAATTGATTGGTCACGATTCGATTTAGAAGGCTGGCTCTACCAATTCGGTGCTTGGCTCTATAGTCACACTGGTCCATGTGGCCAGAGTATCAATCCAATTGCGGTGGCGATGGATAACGCTGCCAAAACGCGACGAACCAAAAAGCTGACGAAGAAGAAACGTAATCAAGTTATTGCTGACTATATTTCCAATGATTACGAGCCACCACGACCAAAGCGCAATAAGACCACTTGTGAGATCAATGACAATGAAGCTCGCGCTGTACAACGTCTCATACTGGATATGTTTGGCCGAAGTGAAATCATGGATGAATGGTTAGATGCAGTGGTTGATCGTTACTTTAGAGGCCAGTCATGGTCTGAAATGGCCAATGAAGAGCGCACTCAAAACAATGCCAGACAAGACGTTAAATGTGGTTTGGCTGCGTTGCATTGTCGGTATGGGTTTATAGCGTTTTAGCTTAAAACTATAAAGAATAAATTTGGGGTTTAAGCAAATTTCTTAAACCTTTTAAGAAAAAGATATACCCCCTTTAAGAAAACTAACTAAAGTTAGTTTTTCCTACTTTAAAATTAGTTTTTATGTAATTTTATGGTGTAATAAGGCTAGTTTTAATAAGTAAGCACTTACTTACTTAGTTACTTAAGTAAAAGGTTTAAATCAAGAAATGACGATAAAAGATTGGCATCCTCCAGCAGCTAATGAAATTAAGCAGTTAAGGGAAGAAACTGGTTTTACACAAGCTAAAACAGCTCATCTATGCCGCATAGGTTTAAAAACTTATCAAAAATGGGAGCAAGGGGATGCAAGCCCTAGTCAATCAGCATGGACGATATATATGTTTGAGCTTCGTGCTAAAAAATTAGGTTACCACTCTTTAGATGCTTTAATGAGTTCTTTAGACAAGCAAATTAATGCTTGATTTTACCTCATTATGAGGTAGTATTTGATTAAGACTGTAATTGCATGGTCTGACGTAAACCCAGCGTAAATATCATGGGTAGGTACTAAAAATGACTAGAGTTAAAAAAACTTCAATTACAGCATATGATGCCAGTGATGTTGCAGATGGCTATGCTTTGGCTTATGAGCAGGTTGCAGATCTAGCAGCTATGATTGGCGCTGTTCGTCATCTATGTGACAAAAACATTGAGTATGTCGGTAAAGTCTACGATGTACCTGACTCAGTATTCCAAGAAATGAAACGTGTTTTTAATATCATGGATGGACTGATTCAAGAGTCATTAGAGTTTAGCAAGGCGCAGGAAGATTCATATAAATGTTAAAAAATTAGAGCCTGTCATAAGATGGGCTTTTTAATGTTTGGATTTTAACGAAAAATAATCAGAGAAACGCTGACAAATGCTGTGGTTGTTCGTTACTTTCGTGGGCCGTCATGGTCTGAGATGGTCAATCAAGAATATACTCATAATGATGACAGACAAGATGCGTTGTATTGTGGATATGGATTTATTAAATTTTTCTTTTAGAGATCATGTTTTTATGTTATAAAACGCAAAATTTCGTTAACTTTATTGCATAAGAAATATAATGGCTTTAGATTATAATGGTATGCATGCTACCTGTAGAACCTATGCTGATCAAATATTAAGATCAGGTTTTAATGATAGCTGTGGTCGTCATGGAGTAGGTGTTTATTTTTGGGAGTCATCAAAAGATAAACCCGAAATTAGAACATTGGCTAGGGAGTTAAGTGAGTCTTTTTATGAAGATAGGATTAGATTTTTTAATTCTGCTAATGATTCAAGTTTATCGATCTTAGAAGCAGATATTACTCTATCGGATGAGTCTCAAATTTTAGATTTCGAGGAAATGAGTATTAGTCAAATGTTTAGTGTGTTTATCCAAAAGAGTAAACAATTGAATACTGCTTCTAATAATGATAAGCAAGCTAGGATAAATAGCTCTGCTATCATGCTTGCATTTATTAAAATGGTTGAAGAAATTCGTAATTCTAATATTCTCGTGATTAGAGTAAAAACGCAAGCACCAACAAGTTTTAGACAAAGACTATCTAGAACTTTTGAGTTCTTAAATATTGATAGACAATCATGTTTTGTTGTTCGAGATAAAAGCGTTATTTCAAATTTACAAAAGCTCTCATAAATGAAAGGTGTTTTTATGGATAATCAAGAATTGCTAAGACTTTTTTATGAAAAGTTATCTTCTTTTACACCTGATGAATTACAAAATCGATTAAAAAAAGCAGAGTCTGAATTAGAGACTTTAGGTTTTTTTAATGATTTTTCTGATGATATTGTTGAATATTACTCTTCAAATAATTTGTCAGTATTTATTAAACTGTTTGATGATAATAAGCATCAATTTGAAAGTAGACATAATATTTCAAGTAATAAACTTTTTAGAGATAGCCATTACCTATCTATATTAGAGATCAAACCAGATTATCAAACGTTAATTAATCATTATATTCATGACATTTTCAATGTTTCTATAAAACATGAATGGGAAGCAATACATAGTTTAGTTAAAGAAAGCCATAGCAAAAAAAGATCTAGTCATAGAGATGCTCTGGATTTTGATTTTGGTTATGGGTGGTTACCTGATTTGAATAATCAATGTAGCTATGAAAAAGTTGGTATGGTTGTAAATTTATAATAAAGATAGTTGAGAAAAATATATGAAATTCAGATTTTTAGATGTAAAAGCTCCTCAAGTTGTGTTTAGGCATAGTGAAAAAATGATGGAGTATTTATATGCATTTGAAGAAGATGATAATAAAAATTTTCCTCCGATAGAATTTGATGTTGTAACTCCAGCTAGTGCGGATAAGGAAGATAACTTTTTTATACTTTTTAAAATTCGGATTGATAAATCAGTTTATTTGTCTCAAGGAGATGAAGAGGACGAAGACGATAGTGGTATTTTTGCTATAAAATTAATATGTAGTTTCAAAACCAATAAGTTAATTGAAGATGGATTTGGTAATACAGATTTAGCTCGAGTGTTAGCGCCGCAAGCTGCTTATCCTTTTGTAAGATCTTGGATAAGTAACTTTTTTACTCAGAATGGTTTTGATGCGGTATATTTCCCAATTTATAATTTTGATAAATCGGAAAAAGTAGATTAAGCATTTTGTGATACTTTTAATCCCTTAAAGCTTTTACATATTGAATTAGGGGAGTATAAGTAAAGAATTTTCTAAAAAACTAATATTATGATTCCTCAATCAGTTGTATAGTCATAATTTATATATAGAAAATCTACTTCTTCTGTGACTGAGATTGAAAAACCTACAAAGAAGACTCCTGAATTTTCTTGATATAGGGTATTAAGGAATGTGGAGTTTTTACTAATAGTAGGAGAGTAGTTTTTGCTGCTGTTAGTTTTTGCCTTTAGCAAAACAGAAATATCTCTTAAATTACTTAAATTGGTTTTATCTATCTGAAATATATATAGATTATCTTGACCTTGTTTTTCTTTTGATAATAAATATGCATATTGGTTTTTTGAGTTGTTATTATAATTTATAATTGTATAAGGTTGTAATATGAAAGTTTCATATTCATCTTTTTTGGTATTGTAAAACCCACTTAGATCCTTTTTGGCATATAGACAGCGATCCTTGCCACATATCAAAGTAAAGAATTTTTCTTTGTCTTTAACGACATAGTCGATACTATCCGAAATGCTTCTAATTTTTGTTTTATGCCCCTCTTCTTGAAGGCTTATCCAATGTTTTAGTGGTATTAAAAGTAAAAGAATAATAGTTCCAACAGTTGTAAACATGAAAATCATATGTGTTTCTAATTTCCATAACTTATTTGCTTTTGCTTCATCATCATCTTTTTTAGAATTTTTAATTTCTCTTCTGAAAACGATAATGAACCAAATAAAACCTATTATTAATGGAATATATAGCAATAGATGAAAGCTATGAAGAAATCCGTAAAAAAAGTAATCACTAAAATCAAAACCCAAAAAAGAGTAAGTGATACCAGTATTAAGCGTAATGCCCTCAATGTAGGCTCTTCCAGCAATATAATGATATCCCAAAAAAGCAGAAACAAAGTACGTGACGCTTAATGTTAAAATTGTATTTAAATCTATGTTTTTCATGTTAAAAATAAAATCAGGTTGGAATTTAAGGGTGTTTATTTGATCTGTAGATTAGACAAAATAAGATTTCTGTATTTTAACGTTAATCGATCAGCCTCAGCGTTCACAATATGCATCTTCTTATGACAATTTGGGCAAAGTGCAACAGTGTTCTCTACGGTATCAGCACCGCCATGTGCTAACCATTCTATGTGGTGAGTCTCCAGGTAGGGCTCGCCATTTGAATCTTTGAAAGGAGCAGGCTGTTCACATAGCTGGCAAATACCATTGGCCAAACGTTTTGCTAACTGAGCGATCGAATCTGAACGGATGAAATATTTAGTCTGGGTATTACGATAGCTGACTTCTGTCTGTGCTGAGGCTTTGGCATCTGCGATAAGTTGCTCAGTCGATTTTCTTTTATATTTACGCTGTTTCTTCTGACTCGCTTTAACGATAGTCTCAGCGCTAATTGTTGTACGAGTATCTAATAGCTTAAGAGGGAAGATCTATACAGTACGATCTTGCTTATTCGCATCCGGTTGAACTTTTTGATAGGGATCATTAATAAGCGTAACAGGGCCCTGGTAAATATATTCTTTATCTGTGAATACTTCGAATAGATGAACTGAAACGCCGTTAGTATGGCTCTCTGCAAGCGTTTTATTCTGGCTTTTAAGTTCTTGGTCTCCAACTTGTCCCATGCCTGTGTAATGAAGCTCATCACCAATCCATCTATCTTCATAGATGGATTCAACGTGATTCGAAATGATCACTAAAGTTTTTGTTTTAAGAGACCTGCGCATTCCACCTTGTGGTGAACAACCAAAATATTCACAAAGTCCTGCATTATCTAGAACGAACGGTATCAGGCTTTAAAGTTTTAAAATCTTTTGTCATGCTTAAATCTTGTTATTTAGTAAATATTGGACAATAGGTAGATCGGCAGCAGCCCAATCCAGTTGTATCAGCGCATCAATATGACACCACTTGATATCTTGGTGCTCATGCATTACCAATTCATCAATGGTCTTGGATTCACATAAGTAGGTGGCTAATTCAATCTGGAAATCTGGATAAGAATGCTCAGCAGTTAAAAGATAACTCTTTACATCAATGGCCAGATTCAGCTCTTCATTGATCTCACGTATCAGCGCTTGTTCGGCTGTTTCATTAGATTCTACTTTGCCACCTGGAAATTCATATTTATGCGATAAATACGGAAACTTATGTTCACCCTTAAGTGCACACAAATATTTTCCTTCATGGATAATTACTGCCGCTACAACGCTTAATTTTTTCATGCTGCTGATTATATGCTAATTTTATGTTTTAAAGACATTACTTGACCCTGCGCAGGGCAAATGCTATTTTTACGTTATAGTGGTCGAAGTTTAAGTAGATCACGGAAGTTAAAGCTCATCGAAAGGTGGGCTTTTTTTAAGATATTTTCAAAATTATATTATTGGAATTTTTAAAATTCTTTGAAGTAGGTTTTTAAAATGCTTAAGTGGAAGTAACTGATTTATATTGATGCTAACGACTGAAATCAGAATTGTTTATTCTAAATTTAAATACTCTTTAAGGTGTCTAAATTGTTTTATTGAATTTATGATTGATTTTAATATTTTTGTCCACTAGATTTAATTTGTCGCTTAATTAAAAAATAGTTGAAATGAACAATCCAATTAAACATCATTACGTGCATGAGTCTTATCAGCAACGTTTTTTCTCTAAAGAAAGCAAATTATATGTTATTTTAAAGGATAGTAATTATATTGTTAAGGAAACGACACCTGCTAGAATTTGTTATATACCTCATTTAAATACATTAGTATTTAAAGGCGAAGCTTATGCTGAGTTAGAGAGGTTCTATGGTGGTTTTGAGGGGAAAGTCTCTGAATTGCTAAAACATCTAGATTCGTTGGAACAGATTAATAAAGGGGATTTTCAAAAATTTATAGAAGAAGTTGAGGAAGTCCAATTTATTTTAAAATTGTTTATTTCAATAATGTTTTGGCGCAACCCTAAACAAAATTTGCTTGCTTTGAAACTTATAGATAATGTTTTAGATCTCTATGATAAATCACATGTTAAGTCTAAAGAACTTATTTCTTTTGATAAAAAGACTTTAAAATTTTTATATAAAAAGCGGTCTAACGAAAATACTAGAAAAATTCTACAATATTATTTTTTACCATTGTTTACATTTAGAATATTTGATGGAAATAAAGTTTCAGGTTATTTTTTTGATGATAAAGGCATAATCACTTGCGATAACCCTGTTTATCATGATGGTACTATTGATCAATTGTTTATGTTTGAGCGTTTTTTATTTCCACTGGACTCAGGTAGTTTTTTGTCATCTGAAGTACTTTCTCTAAACGAGATAACCATTAAGAATTTAAATGATAAAATGATATTAAATTCAAATAAATATATTATTGGGGGTGATCGTGAATGCTTGGAGGCCATAGCTAAAGAAATCAAACCAATTAAATAATTTGAACTTATATTAATTTTAATATATCTTTTAACTAATTGATATATTAGGAAATATATACCATGAGCTACTTAATGTAGCTTTTTTAATGGGTAAAATTTATGAACCAAGTCGGATTTGTAATTCAGCAACGTCCATACCCACCAGAATGGATCTTTGCCCAAGACACACCAAACTTTGCGCCGGCACCAGAATTATGGCGATGGATAAAGGCTATTTTCCTAAACCCTGAACATAAGCTTTTTAACCCTGATCATGCCCATTTAGGAGCGTTCTACTATCCTCAGATCGCCGTGATGTGGGCTAAAGGTGGATTTCAGAAACAAGGTCGTTTTGTGGTTGGCCAAGCTGAAAAGATTATGATTAATGCGAGTGGATGGAAGAAAGAACGGCAGGAAGAACAGCTTTATCAATGGTTCAATGATTTACCTGATTACTTAATCACAATTGATGCGACTTATGCCCAGTATGCAAATGATGTTGATTTCTGCGCTTTGATTGAACATGAGCTTTATCATATCGCCCATAAAAAAGATGAATGGGGAATTCCATCCTATAACCGCGAAACGGGTAAGCCTAAGTTAACGATACAAGGGCATGACGTAGAAGAATTCACGGGCGTAGTACGCCGTTATGGTGCTAATAAGGAAGTACAAGAAATGGTGAATGCTGCAAACCAACGGCCAACTGTGGCGAAGGCTGATATCTATCATGCCTGTGGGACTTGCTTTCTAAGAGTGGTTTAAATTTTTTTGCCATTCTTCTTGGATGTACTTGGATGGAATGGTTGAAATGGCACGTATTACCAAAAAGGTGAAACTGTTCATCGTTAGGATGCTTGCCGAGTTTGAAACTCCTACCCAAACATCCAAATCAGTTAAAGATATTTTCAATATTGAGGTTAGCCCTCAACAGTGTGAAGCATATGATCCCACCAAAAGAACAGGGCAAGACCTAAGCCAGGAATTACGAGATAAGTTTTTTGAATATCGCCGTTTGGCCAATGATGAACTTGAAGCAATCCCGATAGCTAATAAACGTTACCGTTTACAGCTATTACAACAGCTCGTAGAGAAATTCCCCGATAACCCGGTATTAACCCCTAAATGGGCGGAACAAGCAGCAAAAGAAATGGGTGGGTTGTTTACCAATCGTCAGGAATCACCAACTGCCAACAGCGTTGAAAAAGCTCAGACCAAAGCCGATGTAGAACTTGAGATAAAAAAGTTAGAACTTCAGAAGCTGCAGCGTGAAGTGAATCCACCAGAGCATCGTCCACCTGATGAAGACTACAAAATTGTTCTGAATCCTGATGAGGAGATACCAGATGAGCCAATTCTTTAATCCTCCTGAAGGTTCAGTTCAGTTAACGCCTAAGCAAGCCAATATCTATTTATGGGGCTGGCAAAAAGAAGCGCGGTTTCGTGATGCGGTCTGTGGCCGCCGTTTTGGTAAAACATTCTTGGCCAAAGCAGAGATGCGCAGGGCAGCAAGACTGGCAGCACAATGGAAAGTATCAGTTGAAGATGAGATCTGGTATGCAGCACCTACATTCAAGCAAGCCAAGCGGGTTTTCTGGAAACGATTAAAACAGGCGGTTCCTGCATCATGGCGTGCAGGCAAGCCCAATGAAACCGAATGTTCAATTACTTTAAGAAGTGGGCATGTTATCCGTGTGGTTGGTCTGGACAACTATGATGATCTACGTGGTTCTGGCTTATTCTTCTTAATTATTGATGAATGGGCTGACTGTAAGTGGGCGGCATGGGAAGAAGTACTTCGCCTGATGCTTTCAACCTGTAAATATATGATCAACGGCGAACAACGTGTCGGAGGACATGTATTAAGGATCGGGACGCCGAAAGGCTTTAATCATTGCTATGACACATTCATGGATGGCCAGCCTGGACATGAGCCTGATTGTAGAAGCTTTTCATATACCTCACTTCAAGGTGGGAATATCCCTGAATCCGAGATCATTGTTGCTAAACGCAAAATGGATCCTAAGACATTCAGTCAGGAATACGAGGCAAGCTTTGAAAGTTATCAGGGCGTTATCTTCTATTGCTTTAATCGAACGCTAAGCGCATCGAGTGAGACGGTTAAGCCGAATGAAGTACTGCACATCGGGATGGACTTTAACGTCACTAAGATGGCAGCTGTGGTCTATGTGCGCCGTGGTGAGCAGATGCATGCGGTTGATGAGTTTGTAAATCTGTTTGATACCCCAGCAATGATTGAGGCAATACAGGAACGCTATCCTGATCATGAGGTGGGTGTTTATCCGGATGCCTCAGGTGAGAATCGTAAGTCGAGCAATGCCAGTGAAACGGATCTGGCACTACTCAGAAAGGCTGGATTTAAGGTCCACGTCAACAGCAGAAACCCAGCTGTGAAGGATCGAATCAATTCAATGAATGGCATGCTTTGCAATACCTTGTCTGAGCGTCGATTATTCGTGAATGTTTCTAAGTGCCCGCACTTCGCTAAATGTCTGGAACGTCAGATCTATGATGATTATGGCCAGCCAGATAAGAAGTCGGGCTTTGACCACATGAATGATGCAGGAACCTATCCAATCGCTTATTTATTCCCAATTGACAAAAAATCTGTGGGAATGCGCAGGATCCGAGGAATGGCTTAACCAACACACCTTTAAAGGTGCTTTTTTTATGGTGTTTTTATGGCAGTGACTGATAAACATCCGCAGTATATTGCTGCACAAAAAAGCTGGCAGTTGATGCGCGATGCTGTTGCTGGTGAAGAAGAAATTAAGCAAGCTGCTGTTCGGTATTTGCCTAAATCAGCAGGAATGATTGAAGCTGAGAAGCAGGGAGATACTGCAGGTGAGATCTATAAAGCCTATGTGAATCGTGCCCAGTATCCGTTATGGATTCAGGATTCATTACATACCATGATTGGCTTGGTATCAAAGCTTGAGCCGGACATTGTGATAGAAAGTAATCTTCTCACTGGTTTGATTAATAACGCCACCAATGATGGATTTGGGCTTAAACAACTTTTTATTCGAATTTCCCTAGAACTGCTTGAATACGGGCGCTGTGGCTTATTGGTAGATGTAGATGCTGACGGTGTCCCATACTTTGCTTTGTACGATGCGCTGTCAATTATCAACTGGAAGGAGAACAGCATCGGCGGCCGTAAAGATCTAAAGCTTCTGGTGCTCGAGGAGCAGTTTGATAACAGCAACGATGAGTTTGGTCATGAAACTAAAACTGTGCACCGGGTCCTGTCCATGCAAGACGGCGCTTTAACTGTACGCTTATTTGATGGAGCAATACCAGAAGATAAGACGCCTGATCTAGGTGGTAACCGACTTTCTTTTACCCCGTTTGTCTTCTGCGGTACCACTGACAATTCACCTGATGTGGGTTCGGTACCATTACTGACAATGGCTAAAGCTGCACTGAAGTATTACCAGTTGAGTGCTGATTATTTCCAGTCTTTACACCATACAGCGCATCCCCAGCCATGGATTAGTGGTTTGGATGATGATTCGGATATCAGTGTGACTGGCGTAATGGCCGTATGGGATTTACCTAAGGATTCGACTTGTGGCTATCTTGAAATCTCTGGTGATGGGATTGATATGACCAAAAAGGAAATGGATGCCCAGAAAAACTCTGCATTGGAAGCAGGGGCTAAAGTCATTGATACCAATACTCAGGAATCTGGTGAAGCCCGCCGTGCACGTCAGGATGATCAGCATGCAAGCTTACACAGCATCGTAATGTGTGCAGCAGAGGCCATTGAGCAAGCCATTAAATATGCGGCTCAGTGGCTCAAGCTAGATCCATCTAAATATGCTTTTACGGTTGAACCAGACTTTATTGTCCAGCAATACGATATCAACTTGGCCAAGCAACTATATGAAGGTGCGCTTGCAGGCAAAAATTCATTTAAAACCTATTGGGAATATATCGCTACTGGCAAGCTTCCAACGCATGAATACGAAGAGGAACTTGACCGAGTTGAGGATGAGCGAAACAGTCTGCCGTTATAAGGGGGCTAAATGGCTTCAAACAATCAAAAAAAATTGATTGAGGTACTCACTCAGCACCAGGCATATTTATATCGAGTCTCATCTCAATCGGTGAATGAATTAACCAGGTTATTTAATTCAGAATCAGATGCGATGCTTTCAAAGCTTCGAGATCTGCTGGATGAATTAAATGATGCTGAGAAGGTGGCTTTAGCGGGTGGGCTATATACCACAACCAATCTTAAAGAGATTCGAGATCTTATTTCACAATGGTTTGCCAGTTTAAGTTCATCTTTACCAGAAGCATTTGCCGTTTCTGCTACAGCTTTGGCGGTTTATGAAGCGACTTACACTGCTAAGCTTTACGGCGGTAAGATCAAAAAGCCAAACGGGAATAAGCTTTATTCTTCAGCCAAGAAAACGCCGTTAATTGGTGGGGCTTTGGTAGATGATCTACTGTCTAAGATTGCTGAAAGTGTTCGGCAAAAGGTTGAATATGCAATTCGAGATGGCATCAGCAGTGGCAAGACCAATCAGGAAATCATTCAGCGCATCCGTGGTACCAAACGTCAGAATTATGAGGATGGGCTACTAAATACAAACAAATCTGATATCGATCGGACGGTGAGAACTGTACGCAGCCATGTAGCGAATCAAGCTTACCAAGATAGTTTTACTCAGCTCGGTTTTGAATATGTGAAACTGGTTGCTACCTTGGATGGGAGAACATCAAAACTTTGTGCGTCTCTAGATGGTACGGTATGGGCGATCAATGATCCTGCAAAGCGTGTACCGCCGTTGCATCCTAATTGTCGGAGTATTTTAGTACCCGTCGATAAAGATGGTCTGTTGGTTGGCCAACGTCCATTCGTGATGGATGAGCGTCGAGTAAAAGACATACCTAAAGATGAACGCGAGCAACTGATCGGCCAGATAGATGCAAACACAACTTTCAAAGCGTTTTTTAAGAAGACTGATGATTTCTTTCAGAAAGAGTGGTTAGGCCCGAAACGGTACAAGCTCTATAAAGAGGGTAAATTCGATTTTGACAAGTTCTTTGATCCTGATGGCCAGCTTTACACACTAGAACATCTTAGAAAGCTAGATGAGCTAAAATTTAAGGAGCTTGGAATTTAACAAACGTAGAGGTACTTACTATGTTAAAGGTATCAATAGCCGAATGTTGTTCGCGAAAGGAAGAGCTAGAAAAGGCTTTGACCAATCAGATTGCAGAGTTAGTCAATAAGTTTGAGATTGAAACAGGGGTAAATATTCGTGATATTTACCTGAACTTTACTGATGTGTCTGAGATCGATCGACCAGATAAGTATGTATTTACCAGTGTTACGATTAGAACGCTGGAATCTGATTAATATCTTAAATAGAAATGATGATTCTGGCGCATAGATTTGTCGGTCTATCTCGAATAATAAACACTAAGGCGTAACCATTGAAAAACAATCCCTAAGGGAATTTCAATGGCTTACACCTTTGATAATAGCTATAGTACGTGCTGTTTATTCTTGTAGAGATTTTAAATAGTCAATTCTTTGGCTAATTAAGTCTGTTTGGCAGGCTAATGAAATAGAATTCGATGCTGGACTATGATTAGAGTCAGCGTCAACAAAATCCGCACATTGTAAATCACGATAAGTTATCCATGCTTTTTGAGCGGCATCGAGTTGAGGTTTTGCTTCAGTTTGTGTGTAAACCTTGTTGTAAGTTTTATTTAACTTTGCTTTTAGTGATTTAACACTTTCAGCCATACATTGTTCTATTTCAAATGAATTACTTGTCTTGCTACAGTCCCCAGCCCAAGCGTTAGCCCCAATTAAATAAAAAGTGATTAGAAGTAGTTTTTTCATTTTAGATTCCATATAGTTGGATTGTTTTGCGATCATAATATTATTAATAGGGGTGGAAATGAAAAATATTTTTTTCTTAGATGCTGTTTTGTCTACAAAAATAATTACAGTTATGTACTGGCTAATGCTTTTGTCGGTTTGGATAGTAGGCTTGGCATTTATTCTTAATTCTGGATCAGGGACAAATATAGCTTCACATGAGGTAGCAGGCGGCCAAAGTATATTTATTGGTATTCTTATTCTGGTTTTTGGTTCAATCCTTGTCCGCGTTATGTCGGAATTTTGGGTCGTAATTTTTAAAATTCAACAGAACACTAGACGGACATCGGAACTTCTTGATGAAGTAGCTAATAATAGGAATACTTTTTAAAAGGCTACATCAATTGTTATATAAGACCACTTGAAAGAGTGTTTTATAAAGTTTTCAACAGCAAAATCACCTTGATAACTATTATTGAAATATGCAATATTTATCTATAGTTACAAATTTTTGGATTAATAAATGGACTTATCTGAAGAACATAAAAATTTTTTAATAGATATGGGGATTAAATCAGAGCGATTCGAAAAACTAGAAAGAGATGCTGAGATTCTTATTCAAATAGCTCAAGACTATGAAAATCATAAAAATGATCTATTAGATGAAGCTAGTTATATTGCGAATAAGTTACAACGCTGTAAGGGGGTCCATACAGTTCGTTCCCGTATTAAAGATACTAGTCATTTAGTTGAGAAAATTATTCGTAAGTGGGAAGCCACGACAGTATCTGAGAAATACAATTCAATATCAAAAGATAATTATAAAAGTATTATTTCAGACTTGGTTGGAGTAAGAGCGATTTACTTATTCAAGAATGACTGGGAAATTGTACATAACCATATCTTAGCTAAATGGGAACAACATGAAGATGTTGTTATTTTTTATCGTAATGGAGATGACTTAACAAAATATAAAGATTACACAGACTGTAAAACAGAGGAACATGATAAAGGTTACAGGTCAATTCATTATATTGTTCCAGCTACAAAAATAGATGGGCAACAGGTTTATTGTGAGATTCAAACGAGAACTATTTTTGAAGAAGGGTGGAGTGAGATAGATCATAAGGTACGCTATCCAAGCTTTTCAGATAATCCTTATTTGCAGGAATTTCTTAATATTTTTAACAGGATTGCAGGCAGTGCTGATGAAATGGGCAGTTTCGTCAATTCACTCCGCGAATTAATTAAAATAAACAATTTTTTGGAAAAAAACAGAAAGTTATCTGCTGAATTACATCAATTAAAAATCAATGAATTAGAGAAAGAAATAGATCAACTATTTAAAGATAAAGCTGAGCTCAAAGAAATCGAAGCTGCTTACAATTTACTTAAACAAGCACAAGAACAAAGAGATCAGGCAGAAAAAGAAGATCATTTTATTTCATTGGAAGATTATGAAATTGCTAGAGAAGCATTCCAAGATAAAATTGATTCAATAAAGCTATCATCTCACTTACAAGACCATATAAAGTCATTGTTACCGTTGCAGGAACTCATGAAGTCATCGATACCATTGCAAGAAATCATGAAGTCATTGACACCATTACAGGACATGATTACTGCTACACTACCGACACAAGAGTTAATGAAATTATCTTCGTCAGATTTTTATAAAGTAAATCATTCTCTACAAATCTCATCAATAAAAAAGAAAAAAAATGATGATGATAAAGGCGAACCTGAACCAGCATAAACTTTTATATAAATTTTTTGAGCACCTTATGGTGTTTTTTTCTTGAGTAACTCAACAGCTTGAGTTGTTGAGCTTTGTAAGTCATCTAACATTGATTTTAGAATTAATATCGTTTCACTTTGGGCTTTAATAGTTTGATCTTGAGCTTCCATAATTCCAATAACTGTATCAAGTCTTTCAAGCATTTTTTTAGGATCTTCTTTAGCTAATGGGTTGCTAAATGATTTTTCAAGTCGGTCAACCATTTCAGCACTTTGTGAACGATTATTTTCTTCAGCAGATTTTTCAATTTTTTCTTTTAAATCAGGCGGAACACGTAATCGAACGATGGTGTGATCAGCTTGGTTACTCATGAATGACCTCGAAAGCCACAAAATGTGGCAAATATTTTAGTTAACTTATTTACATTACCACAAAGTGTGGCTATATTAATTAAATGCCACAAAATGTGGCATATGGAGCAAAAATGAAATCTAGAGAATTTGTATATATCAAAGGTCGGCTTGATGCTGACTTACATAGGAAGCTGAAAGAAAAATCTCAGCAAGAAGAACGCTCAATGAATTATCTAATCAATAAGGCCGTTGAGTTAATGGTTAATCCAGCGAAAGAGACCAAAGTATGAATGCTATCTTACCAATACAAACGCAATCCATGACTCACATTGATATTGCGGAGCTTGTTAATAAAAGAGCTGACAATGTAAAACGAACAATAGAATCCCTTGTTAATACACGGGTTATTTCCCAACCTCAAATTGAGGATGGGCTTAAATCTGCAAATGGAGTGATCCCTAAAATCTATATTTTCGCGGGTGAACAAGGTAAACGAGACAGCATCATTGTCGTTGCTCAACTTTGCCCAGAGTTTACAGCTCGCTTAGTAGACCGTTGGCAAGAGCTAGAGGCTCAAGTTGCTAAACCAATTGATCCAATGAAACTACTGGCAGACCCACATGCTTTACGAAATGCCTTACTGACATATTCAGAAAAAGTCATTGAGCTTGAACAGCAGGTAGAGGTTATGCAGCCAACAGTTGAAGCTTTCGATCGTATTGCGACAGCGGATGGAAGCTTATGCCTAACAGATACAGCGAAAGCATTACAAATGCGACCAAAAGATCTGATCTTATGGCTGAATCAAAAACAGTGGATTTATAAACGCACAGGCTCAGCACATTACTTGGGCTACCAAGAAAAAGTACAGTCAGGTTACTTAGAACACAAGGTAACTGAAATCACTCGTGGAGATGGCTCAAATAAAATCACAGAGCAGGTGAGAGTAACACCAAAGGGACTGACCAAGCTTTCAAAGCTATTAGGAAATCACAATGCATAATTCAGGCAATAAAAAAGCCCTCACGAAACTTGGCGGAATCAAAGGGCTTTTGGTTTGCTACATAAGGAATGTAACTATGAACAGTATGATACAGATAGGAATTAAAAATCAAGCCTATGATGCAAGCGATGTTGCGGATGGTTATGCACTGGCTTATGAACAGATTTCAGATGTAGCTGCGATGCTTGGGGCAATTCAGTGTAAGCAAGAGAGAGTTATTGAATATGTGGGTAAGGTGTATAACGTACCTGAATCCGTATTTAAAGAACTGACTAGGCTTTTTCAGATCACTGAGGGCATGATTCAGGATTCATTAGAGTTTAGTAAAAAGCAGGAAGATCATTACCAAGCGGAAGTGGATAGTGGTTCATAAATCATACTTAATCTAATCAAAGCCACCTTTCGGGGTGGTTTTTTATATCCACATTAAAGGTAGATGGAAAAATGAGTGAGAAAGGTGCCGATCGAGCAGGACTAATGCAAGCGATTACCAATTTTGGATTAGTCATAGGACTCATAATTATCGCGATTATTTTAGCGCTGAAATAATCGCATTTACTTACACACCGCCTTCGGGCGGTTTTTTATTGCCTTAAGAAAAGGCCAACAAATCAAACGAGAGGTTTGAACATGTCATTACCATTTATTGTGGATTCAATGGACCAAATCAAAGAGGAACATCGTGGCTTATATGTCGAGGAAGACGGGAAGTTTCGCCTTGATCTGGATGGTTACGAAGATCCGAAAGGTCTGAAGACTGCATTACAAAGCGAGCGTGATGCCGCCAAGAATGCGAAGCAAGAACTCCAGAAGCTACAAAAACAGTTTGAAGGGATTGATCCTGAAATTGTCAAAAAGCTGTTTGCCCAATTGGAGCTCGATGAAGATGCGAAATTAATTGCTGAAGGCAAAGTCGGTGAAGTCATTCAAAAGCGTACTGAGAAGATGCGTGAACAACATGACAAGTTACTGAATGCTGAAAAAGAACGTGCGGATAAGGCCGAAGCCTATGCCAATAAGTTCAAGCAATCTGTCGTTCAAGGTCAAATTGTACAAGCTGCTGTCGAGCTTGAAGCCTTACCCGAAGCAACCGCAGATATCGCATTCCTAGCTCAATCCCAATTTGTACTCGATGAAGACGGAAAGGCTGTCGCAGTTGATACAAACGGCGACGTTGTTATTGGGAAAGATGGTAAGACGCCATTGTCACCTAAGGAATGGGTTGAAACCTTACGCGAGAAAAAACCTTATTTCTGGCCAAAAGCAAATGGTTCAGGTTCACCAGGTAGCACCAATACAAAAGCTCAGATCGACATCACTAAAGCTGATGGCTCGGTGAACTTAACCAAACTCGCGCAATTACGAAATGAAAACCCGCAGTTAGCCAAAGAGCTTGCTGCAAAACATGGTATTAAACTTTAAGGAGAAGGCCACATGGCTGAAACAAAAATTGCTGATGTAATCGTACCTGAGCTATTCACTCAGTACGTTTTAAATAAAACCACCAAGAAATCTGCTTTATGGCAGTCCGGTATTGTTGGTGAACTGGATGTAGAGGTGGCATTCGGTACCCAAGGCGGCTCTACAGTGAATATTCCATTCTGGAACGACTTGGACGGTGAATCTGAAGTCCTTTCAGATAATCAGGCCTTAACTGTGAATAACATTGCAGCGGGACAGGATATTGCGATTTTACATGCTCGTGGTAAAGCTTGGGGTGCCAATGACCTTGCCAAGGCTTTGTCTGGTGATGATCCATTGGGTGCCGTTGGTGATCTGGTTGCAGATTACTGGGCACGAGAGTTCCAAGGTTTCACAGTGAATACGCTTAAAGGTGTGTTCAGTTCTGCCAGTATGACCAGTAATACTCACGATATTTCAGCTGGTGCCGGTGCTGCTGCAGTGATTGATGGTGTTTCTTTTATCGATGCTTCATATAAGTTGGGTGATGCGGTTGATAAATTGACTGCAATTGCTATGCATTCGGCAACGATGGCTGCATTGGCGAAACAAGGTCTGATCGAAACCGTTCGTGATGCAGATGGTGTGGTGCTTTATAAAACCTTTATGGATCGCCGTGTCATTGTCGATGATGGTATGCCTGTCGATGGTGATGTATTTACCTCGTTCTTGTTTGGTCAAGGTGCAATTGGTTTTCAGGATATTGGAGCGCCAGTAGGCGTGGAAACAGATCGTGACAGCTTAGCTGGCTCAGACATTCTGATTAACCGCCGTCATTTTGTTCTGCATCCTCGTGGGATTAAATGGTCGGGAGCAATGGGCATTGCACCTAACAATAGCGGCCTTTCAACGGCAAGTAACTGGGAGCGCGTATACGATCCAAAGCAGATTCGTATTGTGGCGTTTAAACATAAGGTCAAATAAAGGCGGTATTAACCGCCTTTTCTTTTTGGAGATCCTTTCATGGGACTTTCATCATTTAACCGAGCACGGGAACGACAAATGACACAACAAAAAGTGAATGAGCTTGAAGAGCAACTGGCAGGCGTAAAAGGTGAGTTTATTGCATTCATGAATGATCCTGAAGCAATGACAGCACGTATAGCAGAACTCAATGAAGGTCTGGGAACACCTGATCCTTTAGATGGTCCACCAGCAGGTGATTATGAAAACTGGAAGGTGGAACAAATCAAGGCTCACTTAACTGATCTTAATATTGAGTTTAAGAACTCAGCTTCTAAGCCTGAATTGATTGCCCTTATTCCTCAGCCGAAGCAAGGGGAATAAGCAATGAGCTTTATCACTGAACAGGAAGCGATTGATCATGTACAAGGCTTTGATGCCTTATCTGCCAGTGATAAGGCTGATTATCTTCAAAAAGCAGAGACCTATCTGATCGCCCGTAATGTGAAACCTTATGATGATCTGGCTCAAGTGCCCAAGGCATTAAAAACAGCTTCATATGAGATCATTAAGGGCATTATGAAAGGCGAGCTCTACCAAGGTCAGGAACAGGCCTTAAAACGTAAAAAGGTTAAGGCCGATACGGTGGAATCAGAAAAGGAATATCAGGAAGGATTCGTAGAGCTGAATGCAACTGAGCAATACATTCTGGATCTGATTAAGCCATTCACTAAACGTTCTTCAGTGTTCTTTATAAGGAAGATCTAATGGGTTTACGTGATGAACTACAGGCAGACATTGCCGAGGCATTTGATGAGGATCTAGCAGATGCTGTGCATTCATTTTCCTGTGAGCGGATTATCAAAACTGATTGGGATCCTCTGACTGAAACCCATAGAGAGATCAAACAGACTTATACAGGCCGTGGTGTGCTGTTTGGTTCATACAATCAATACGAGATTCAGGCGCTGGGAGTCTTGGCCACAGATAAAAAGGCGGTTGTTCTGCAGAATGAAGTAACCATGATACCGAAAATTGATGATGTGTGGTTTACACCCCTTGGTAAGTTTCGAGTCATGCATATTCAGCAGGATCCAGCAGAAGCAATCTGGAAATGCCAGTTGAGAAAGGTTTAAATACTTGGTCTAATATCCTTCTAAATTAGGGGGATATATGGCAAAGAAAACGCTTAACAAGAAAATTAAAACTATTAGTTTTTGGACATTTGGGAGTATGTTTTGGTATTTAGTTATTGCTTTTTTCTTAAAAAGTGAATATCCAATTTTTAATTATAGGTTTAATCCTTCAATGGCATATGATGTTATTAAAGATGCTTTAACTCTTGCGGCTGCATTTTTGGCACCTGTAGCTGCATTTGTTTTGTTTAGTGATTGGAGAGATCAACACTATCAATCTAAAATTGAAAATGATGCGCAACAGATATATGAGAGCATTGTGGGATATTTAACAATTTTATTAAGGTTAGAAAGGATAGTTCAGAAAAATCAAATTGACGAGAAAGAGCATATGGTAATGATGGAAAATAGAGATCAATTAAAAATCTATGAGGAAGAGGTTAAAAGAAAAATTATAAGCTTTCGTGCACAGCATGAATTTCAAAGTAAAACTGGTGAAGACTTAAACCTAGAAGTAAGAAGTGCTTTTATTGATCTAAAAAATGCTGCCGATGGTATTCGAGACTTAATCATTCATTTTAAATATAATCAGAGCATTAATAGGTATGAGCAAAGTAAACCATATTTTTCAGAACATTTATTTTCTGAAGTTTACGATAACCTAGACGATTCTTATAAGAAAATAGCTACATTAACAACCTTAAAAAGTAAAGTTAAAGCTATAAATTTTTAATCCCAACGAACCCACTTTAGTGGGTTTTTTATAATCTGGAATTTATATAGCGAGGTGAAGGATGGCATGGAAGGGCAAAAAGCCAACTGAGTTCGCCGTACAGATTGTTAGCGACTCAGAAGCGCATGTCAAAAATATTGTGATGTATACGATTCAATCTTTAGTGGTATCCAGTCCAGTAGACACGGGTGCATATCGTGCATCTCACATTGTTTCTATTGGATCTGGTGATTTTGGTAAACGTGGTCCTGAAACAAACGCCGTGCAGGATGCTGCAGTTCAGGCGGTACGGATTAAGCTGGGCAATCTAGTCTACATACAGAATAATCAGCCTTATGCTGAGCGTTTGGAAAATGGCTGGTCAGATCAGGCACCACATGGCATATATAGCACGACATTTAACTTTATTTCCCAAAAGTACGGTGGCTAAAATGGCAATGACACTTGAACAGGCAAGACAAGCCATCGTCGGACGGATGCAGTTATTTACAGGCCTTACTCAAGATAGAATCCAGTATCCCAATGCACCAAATTTTAATGTTCCTGTGGATGGCGTTTGGTGTCGGCTGAATATTCTTGGTGGTCCAAGCATCATCTCAGGCTTAACTGATACGCCATGCATACGTAGAACAGGGATTATCAATATCCAGTGTTTTGCTCGACCACATACAGGAGAGAAAGATTTAACTGTTTTAAGTGATGCTTTGCTTGGTCATTTTGAATATTTTACCTCTAGTCATCTTGAGTGCTTGCAGGGGCAGGTAAATCGTGTGGGTACTGATAAGGATTTTGTGCAGTACAATATTATTTTAAATTATAGAGTTAATTGACTTATTCTCCATTTGTACTGTATTTTGTCTAAAGTGGTGTTGACTATGCTTAACAGAAAACCACTTTAAATTTGACCTCGCGATATGCGGGGTTTTTGCATTTTTAATGCTATTGAAAAGAGGTTTTAGCATCTAAAACACCCAATAAAGTAGATTTACTTTTAAACGAACCTGTCCATAGCGGCAGGTTTTCTTTTTTTCAAAACAGGAAAAATGGAGAAAAACCCATTTTTTCAACTGAAAGAATAAGCCTTGCAGCAATGCAGGGCTTTTTTATTGCCTGATCTCAGGCAACCACTGGCTAGGGCGACGGTTCGAAAGGAAGATGGTCATTCGACTACTCATTGCATCTTCTTGCCAGTGACTTTTATTTATGGGTAGTCGGAGCATACCAATGAATGCAATTGTAAGAATTAAGTATGAAGATGAGGATCAAGCTTTTGATAATCAAGGTTGGTTTAATGCAACACAAGCTGCTAGTAAATTTAATAAACGGGTCCATGATTGGGTGCGTTTACCAGAAACAAATAAGTATTTAGAAGCACTTGAACGCAAATACGGGGAAATCCCTTATTTGAAGACTAAGCGCGGAAATAATGGCGGAACTTGGCTGCATCCAAAACTAGCAGTTCGTTTTGCTCAATGGTTAGATATTGATTTTGCAATTTGGTGTGATGAGCAAATTGATAACCTTATTCGAACTAGTCAGGCTCCACCTTCAGTTCAAGATATGATGCGTTTGATGCTCTTGCCAGAAGCGTCCACTTGGGAGAAACGTTTCCCAGATTCTTTCTATAAAGCTTTAGCAAAAGTTACAGGCACAAAGTTTAATAATCATATTGGTGGATCACCTGCAATTTTTGGCGACTTAACAAATAAGTGGGTTTATCGAATCATTATGCCAAAAGAGGTTCTTGCTGAGATCAGAGCAAGTAAACGTGATGGTGAAAAAATGCATCAATGGCTCACAAGTGGTGGAGAGAAATTGCTTTCAGAGCAAATAACTAAAGTTGAAGCAATTGCTAATTCATCCAATGACTATCAAGACTTTGTAAGCCGTTGCTTTCAAGCATTTAACTCTGTGAGGGGGCAATTGCGTTTAGTAATGCCGCAAGGTGAATAATTATGGATGGGCGGGAAGTTGATGACTTTTTAGAAGTCCGCGAGGAATTGCAATCTATGACCCATAGTGGGTTAGTTGATGAAGTAATTATCCGCATGCAATCACAACAAAGAATGCTTATTGAGAATTGGCATAGTACTAAGGATTTAAGAAAACAAAACTCCGACTATAGAAAGATGGTGTTTGATTGCGGAGAAGCTTTGGATAAAAGTTCAGATGTAATTGATGTGATGGCCAAGAAGATTAAATACTGGAAGAATTCATTCTGGTTCTTAGCATTTCTAGTCATGCTTACTTTACTAGCCACATTTATTTTTAAATAACACATCCAACGCCCTCAATTCGAGGGCTTTTTTATGCCCGAAAATTAAGGAGAACATTATGAGTTCAGGCAGTCGTATTAGATTATTTTATGCCGAGGAGCAAACCCCAGAAGTCTTACCAACTACACCAGTATGGAAGACTATACGACGAATTACAGACGGTTTAACAGAAAACGTCACAACTGAAGCTTCTAACAGCATTGTAGACACCCGTTTCCGTCAGGGAGGTATGGCTACTGAAGCAGAAATTACAGGTTCACTTGAAGTTGAATTATCAGTTGGTTTGTTTGATGACTTCTGGTCAGCTGTTGCTATGAATAACTGGGCCAGTGATGTTCTTAACTTTGGTGGTGATGTTCGTAAAACATTTACATTCGTCAAAGTCTACTCAGATATTAACCAAGTCTTTATCTACCGTGGTGTTCGAGTTAATGATGCATCATTATCTCTTGCCACAACAGGAAAGATTACTGCCACATTTGGCCTAATGGGAACCGTGTTTGAGCGAACTACAACAAGTCCTGTTACTTCGCCGTTACCAGTTCCAGAAGCTGTGCTTGTTTCCGCTTTGAATGTTGGTGATTTAAAAGTTAATGGTGAAACCGTGGTCGGCAGCGCTTGTATGCAGACACTTGAGCTATCCATCAACAACAATATGGAAGCGATTCGTTGTATTGGTTCTCAGAAGCTCACAGCAACAACTTACTTAGAAAAGATTGTAGACATCACCGTTAACACTCAATACATGTTCTCGGCACAATCAGCAGGTTATATCGACTTTATTAAGACACGTGACACGATGCCTTTAGAGTTCTCAATTGAAGACAGTGCAGGCAATGGTTATGCCTTCCAGTTCCCACAATTAGAAGTTGCTGAGGCGCCTCATCCAGATGGTGGTGGCGATGACACCATCACAATGGACATTAACTACAACCATGTTCGTGTATCACCCGTGATTACACGTGTTATTGCGCCTTAAGCAAAATGGTAGCATAAGGCTGCCTTTATCCGGAGAAGATCATGGCTTTAGAAGTCAATATTCAAATCAATAAAGACGTTAGTTTGTGGCGCGAATATAAAGATACAAAAGGGAATGTTCTTGCAGAATTTAAGGTGCGTGGAATTGGCTATAAGCCTTATCAGGTAGCTTTAGAGCGAGCCAATCATCAAATAACATCTAAAGGATTTGATGTTAGAAGTGTTGCTCAAGGAGATAAGCTTTATCATGAGCTAGTTCTTGAGGCAGCAGCTTGTCATTTAATTGAAGACTGGAAAGGTGTGGTTTTCCTTGAAACTAATACTGAAGGAGAATCTATCCGAAGCGAGCCTAGTTATGATCCAGATAATGCTTTAAAGCTCTTAGGGATGGGTGATGTTGGGCTATCAATTTGGCTGTTCGTTAAAAGTGAAGCCGAACAGATTCAAACTGAAGCTGATGCCTATAAGGTTGAAATTGTGGGAAAGTCACAACCCTCTACAAGTTCTCCAGCCGATATGCTGGGCTCTCGGACCATGAAAAAGCGCAAAGGAAAGCCTTAGGCCTTCCTGAAATAGAACCACCTGAATATTCATTCACAGCAAATACTATTCTATCAGCCTATAACACCATTGCTCGGTCGAGACGATACGAGCAATGTGTCCCTCTGGCCTTAGATATAGCCGCTATCAATTCATATGTTGAGCAGTATGATTTGCCAGTAGAAAGATGCATCTTTAATGAATGCATTTTCACACTGGATAACCTTTTTCTTGATGAAGCGCATAAGAAAGCAAAGGCGGAAGCTGATAAGGGAATGAAGTGATGAGTTAAATTAATTTTATCCTCCTTTATGGTTTTTAACTGAAAAGTAAAATAAACTATTTGAAAAATAAGGAGGAATAAGTGAAAAAACTACTTTTATTAGCAATGTTGCTGGGTTTGACGGGGTGTGGTGATAATAACCAAAGCGATACCACTCAAACTAATACACAGGCAAATACATTACAGAAAGCCGAAGCAGCTCCAGTAGTAGCAAATTACAGTTTGGTAGCTTCACCGCGGGCGATGAGTGCTCTAGCACCTTTACAGGGTTGGGATGTTACTAAATCAACTGTAATGGGGGCTTCAACATTAATTGATGCGATTAAGGACACTAAAGTATCGGCGGCTTTGGTTACACCAAACGCCAAACAAGTTGCCGAGGTGTTAAGAGGTGGTGCAGCTGGAGTTGCTTTAAATATTGCTGTAGAGCAATTATTGGGTGCAGTTGATTGGGTGATGGATCCTGAAAATAGCCAGATTAAATATACAATCCCTTCCAATGATTCGAATGACCCAACTGTACAGACTATTTATACAGTTGATGTGGCAAGAAAAAATTTATATGCAGTAATAATGGACCAAGCTTGCTCGAAAGCAGTCGGTGTATATTTTAATAGTACTATTACATCTGCTTACTATAATCAAAGTACTAAAACTTGTTGGGTTCGCGGTTTATATTCTGGTAAAGAGTATGTTGAAGATTCTGGTAGGTTTCTTTACACACTTAAAAACCCACTTTACGATCCGAATGCTCAAAAAGATGCAAACACTCTCCCACTTGAAACCGTAGCTGAACAAGTCATTTCTAACGCAGATGCTGGCAGTTTAGATGCTCAGGTAGCAACTAACCTTGCAGCTCAGAACATTCTTAATGATGAAGAGTTGGCTAAGCCAGTTGTTCAGGAGTTGGAGTATAACTCTAGAGATAAGTGTTACATTTATTACACTAGGATGGATGACAAAGCTGGAGAGCTTGAAAGACGATATCGACAAATGTATGAGGATGAGTATGACATGTATAATAAATATTATCCTGAAACTAAGCCATTCATAAAAAATGGTATAAATTATGGATCTTGGATGGGGCATGTTAGAAAATATAGGAGTTCCCAATTCAATTTAAACTGGACAATTGAAGAGGCGAGAAATAAGGGTTGTAATGAGACTCGTAAAGCTACTGAGTGGAAATCTAAAGCTCCACCACCTCAACCAGGTATGCACTCTTAATGATTAAACTTAATGTAATTGAGCCATCTTTTGGTCAGCCCATTAAAACAATTTACTTCATCGATGAGCAAGATTATTGTTTTCGAGTAGGGTATTTACTTGACGATGAATTAGTTTTAGACGAAGTGCAAGAGTTTAATAAGTCAAAGCAAAAAATTAATGAGACATTATTTGATGGTTCATATAACGTTCTTGCTTATATAAATTATCTCAGAGATTCAGCGGATACTTATATTGGAAAAGATGAATACCAAGTGATAGGTGGTCATCATGTTAAAATTTGCTCAATGCGATTTTCAGAAAACTTAAGTGGATCAGAAGGGCTTCGTCAAAATTGGTTTAATGCTAGTGGTGAATTGGTTTATTACTCAGAACCAGATATAGATGGATTGAAAATTTATAAGTCAAACGGAGAGGAGTACAAGTATGAAGAACAACTTCACATATTTTTCTCAGAAGTTAAACTTAAGGGCTATAGTGATGTTCTAAATGAACATTTAAAAAGAATTATTAAAGAAAACACTTAATTTAATAAAAGCCCTTCGGGGCTTTTTGCTACCTAATCGGGCGCCAAAAAGCTGGCTTAGAAAAAATTGAACCACTTATATAGAGAGCTACTTAGCTATGAATTACCAAACTGGGGAAATGATCGAACTTTGTGATTATGTTGAACTAAGTGGAGATATGACAGGAGTAGTTGTAGTAATTGTTGAAGAGTCTCAATACTCAAAATCATATCCAAAAGAAGAATGGAATTATTTAAAGAGTGGGTTGTTGATCTTAGCCGATCAAGCTGGATTAGTTCATGTTCCTCATCTGTCCGAGGATATAAAATTGATAAGCAAAACGACCTATTATTAGACCGGCATGACTTATATAGAAGTACTAAGAATGCCCATTGGAGTTATTGCTCATGGGATGGTCATATTAAGCAATATAATAATATAGTTCAGGGCAAGCTTAAAGCTTTGGTAACTAAAGCCGTTATTGAACGGTGCACTGTATCAACCTATGTTAGGAAATGGTCTGAGGAGAAACCTCCAATACAACCACTTCCAAAAGGATAAGGAAATGATTGAAGTAACGATTAACGAAGCAACAGAATATGACCCCATAAAAAGGGTGTATTTCTCAGATTCGACAGGTAACTGCTTTAGGACATCTTTTTTTAACAAAGATGGTAAGTTCTTATTTGAAAGAAATGAAGAAATACAACTTTCAAAAGAAGGTGTTCAAAGTACTTGTTTATTTGTTGGGGAAAATTATGAACTTGTTGCATATCGTGAATATTTTCGATCTGAAACCCGTAAAGGTACTCAAGATTTTCACCGCCTAGAAGGTGGTGAATTTAAGCAGATTAATTCTTCAAATTATGAAACTTCGGATGATCCTTATTACTCAAAAATGTCATGGTTTGATGTTCATGGTGAGCTTTGTTATTACAATGAGTCAAACAGAAGTGGAACAGATTTCTTTGATCCTTTAGGGAATTCAATAGAGAATCTGGACGAATACTTGTTGTCTAAAAGTTTTGAGTCACTGGATAGCATTACAGATAAATTACTAAACACTTAGTTTAGAAATCAAATAAAAAAGCACCTCATGGTGCTTTTTTTATGTCTTGGTTATCTATAACAACAACAGAGTGCCCTTTAAAGCGGCTAGTTAACTCCATCATCAAATTTTCTGTTGGAATCTGGGTTATATCGCTACTAGACGATTCAAAACTTTTCTCCAAACGAGCAACAACTTCTTGGTTCATTGATCTAGTATTTTCTTTAGCTACTTCAGCAACTTTATCTCTTAATTCTTCAGACCATCGAAGATTGTATTGGACAGTTAAATGTCCACCATTTTTACTCATATTCAAATCACTCAATTATGCAAAATCAGGAGCATAAGCCTGTGTTGGTCGATGCCAATTAAGTGTGATAGTAAATCTATTATTCGGGTATTGACAATACTACCCGATCAATACTATTATTTTCATACCCGATTAATAGGGGTCAAATGTGGAGCTTCCAACTAAGTCTAGACAAATTAAAAGCAACCATACAAAAGTTCAGTACAACCTTCGAATTGAACCAGAAATGTTGGAATGGTTAAAAGCCATAGGAAAGGAATATGAAAGACCAGTGAATTATTTGATTAATCATGCAGTTAAGCAAATGCGATTTGAAATTGAGAAGGTAAGGGTATGAAAATTGATTTTAATGCACTAGTGATGCTCGATCATGGAGTACCAGTTACAACTAGTTTTCGAGTAGCTGAAATTTTTAAGAAACAGCATAAGCATGTTTTAAGAGCTATTCAAAATCTTGAATGTTCTAAAGAGTTTACAGAGCGCAATTTTGGGCTTTGCTATAAAATCAATGAGTTACAAAATGGTAAAGCACAACCATACTATGAAATGACTAAAGATGGTTTCGTATTCTTGGCAATGGGCTTCACAGGTAAGGAGGCTGCCCAATTTAAAGAAGCGTATATCAATGCCTTTAACTGGATTCAAGATGAACTAATGAAACGAGGAATGTCTCTAATGCAGCGATACAACTTTGTTTCTTTAAAGTTTAATACACGAAAGGATGAAGTTAGCAATTCAGCAAGAAGCATGCGCTTTTGGCAGGATGAAAAGCCAGAGTTCTTAGGTGAGTTGGAAATACTCGAGAAAGAGTTACAACCACATTTAACAGGTTTGGAACTAAAACAATGAAAATTTCAGGCATTAAAAAAGCCCCTTACTTTCGACGGAGAGAGGCTTTTAGTTTGCTACATAAGGAATGTAACTATGAACAGTATGGTACAGATAGGAAGTAAAAATCAAGCCTATGACGCAAGTGATGTTGCCGATGGTTATGCACTGGCATATGAACAGGTAGCGGATGTCGCTGCAATGCTTGGCGCAATTCACAATAAGCAGGAGAGAATCATTGAACATGTGGGTAAGGTGTATAACGTTCCTGAATCCGTATTCAAAGAACTTATTAGGCTTTTCCATATCACTGAGAGCATGATTCAAGACTCGCTGGAGTTTAGTAAAAAGCAGGAAGACCATTACCAAGCTGAAGTGGATAGCGGTTCATAATTTATATTCAATTAAATGAAAGCCACCCTTTGGGGTGGTTTTCATCTGATTTCACACAATTTTATAAATGATTATTTATACTGAACGTTCAATTATAAAAAAGGTGAAAGATGTGAAAAAGATAATATTAGGAACTTTAATCAGTGCCGTTTCTATTTCAAGTACATTTGCTGCTTGCACTTATAACTTTGATGCGACACAAGCTCAAATAACAACAGCTTTCGCAGGGTTTCAGAAATTCCCCGCTATCTCAGGACAAAAGACATCTTTCACAGTAGCAGCAACTGCGGAAAACTCCCAACAGATGTTTATTGCAGCCAATGGAAATGCAATTTCTGGGCAAAACAATGGCAGTAACGTGCCGCAAAGTGGAATTTTTGCATACGAATATAAGGTTAAAGTTCCTACAATTTTACTGATCAACAATGAACAGATATTTATGTATCCAAACTATGCTGACGCTTATTACAGTAATGGTAAAGGTCAGATAGTAGCTTTGTATGCAAATCATTTACAAGGCAGCACTACCCCTAATAAAGTTATGTTTGCAGTTGGTAGTACTGTTGACGGGGCAACTGGTATGATTGAATTACCTGTAACAAGCACTAGTGATGGTTATCAAAATATTGGAATATATGTAAATCAGGATACTAAGCAAGTTGGTGTGATTTTTAATGGTGTCAATAAAGGATATGTTTCTACTAATCCAAGTAAAATTACAAGCTTAGCTTTTACTAATGGAATGGCTTATTACGGTATAGATTCTACTTCTCCAAATATTGGCAATATGTATTCTATAGAACTTATTACTGACTCAACTAAACTGACTCAAACCTACCCGACAGGTACCAAAGACATCTGTGGTAATACTATTTAAAAGCTGAAATCCATTTAACCTCCTTTGGGAGGTTTTTTAATATCCATTCATCTGATTTCACAATGTTTTCTAGAGTTTTAATTATACTGAATGTTCTATTAGAAGAAGGACAATCACAGTGAAAAAGATATTTTTGGGAGCATTAATCGGTGTTGCTAGTATAGGGAGCACATTAGCAGCAGAATGCACATATAATTTTAATGCAAACCAAACACAGATTGATGCTGTTTCATCAGGAGCCGTCCAATTTCCAAACATTAATGGGCAAAAAGTTTCTTTGACTTTTCAGGCTTCCAATACTAATAAACTTTATGTTGCTGCCAGTAGTGCCTTTGGAAATAACAGAATAAGCCAATCGACCAAAAATGTTGGTGATATTGCTTTAAATCAAAGTAATCTGATTGCTTATGAGATGATTGTCAAAGCCCCAAATGTTGTTTTAAGCGGTAATAGTATTGTTACTTTATTTCCAGCCGCTTTTTTTGGAACAAAGAACGGTGAGCACGTATTAATAAATATGATTGCTAATTTAAATAATATTCCTGCTGCACCAGATCAAATAATTTCAGCTTGGCAGATTACGGATAGATCAAATAGCCAAACTTTGAATGAAGGTGCAATTAGTAATATTGATTTGAGCAATGGTGTTAGGATGGGTTTTTACATTAATCAGCAGACACAACAAGTTGGCGTAATATTAAATGGGAGCAACTTGGGCTATGTAGGTACATATTCTACAAAGCCAACGGAAGGGTACTTTGTTGCTAGCCTAGGGGTACAAAATATTCCATCTACTTCTAATATTGTAGGTAAAGAGTTTTCTATTGAGTTGATTACTGATCGTACTAAATTGCAGAATGTATATCCAACTGGTACAAAAGATATTTGTGGAAATACAATTTAATCGCGTTAAACCTCTCCATGGGAGGTTTTTTTATTCCTCTTAATTTCTAGTTTTTAACTGAAAAGTAAAATAAACTATTTGAAAATAAGGGGAATAGTCCAAGCCATGAATAAGAAAATTTATCAATTATTAGGGGAGTTACACGATGCTAGGTTGTATGGTTTCTTATTGGATGTAGATCCGAAGACATTCAGTTTGAATGTTCTCCTTTATGTTCATATTTTTTCAACTTTTGAAGATGAAAAGTATTCATTAGAGAAGGCATTAGTTATTTTTGAAAAGGCATCAATTCATAAATTTAGTATTACAAATGACCTGAGTAGTGGGCAGTTTTATATTGTTGATTGTATTGTAAAAGATTTTGGAAATGAAAAATTTAAGTTCATTTTCACTTTTAATGACCCTTCAATAGAACTGATTTTGATTGCTGAGAATATGAGGATTAAAAATTCAGGTGTAGTAGAAGAAAAAGATGAGCAGTTCTTACCTACGAATTGGCTTAAACTGTTAGAGCATATAAATGCAGAAACCTTATTAGAGCAGATAGAGGTAAAATTCAAAAATATCACTTTAGGTGATAATTATACGCTTGCCGAAGAAGACTATGCTGATACAAGTCATTGGTATTTTGATGAAAAAGGAATTGATCATAATTTAACTGATGAGGAGTGGAGAGATCAGGAAGTTCGCTTTTTTGAAACTTGTAGTTGGCTCTCAGCAGATCAGGAAGAGGCAATTCAAGCAATTAAAGAAAAAAGGAAGATGGCTAACAGATTTAGCAACCCTCTAGATATACCTGTTCTATACCTAAATTGTTACTCTACAGGTTATAGCTATTTAAAACCTCAGGCATATTTATTCTACACACCTGCTATTATGAAATACTTTTTAAGTGATACTGAGATACTTTATTCAAACAGCTTCACATCATGGCTCAGTCGTCTAATTGGGGCTGATACATATGAGGATGTTACAACGTTATTGCAATTTTTTAGTAAAGATCAAGTTTTAATACTAAAGGAATTTTTACTTTATGCTACAAAGTCTAATGTTGAAAATGAAAGATTAAATGAAGCCTTGGATAATGTTAAGTTAATTAGTGGTATCTGATTTAAATTTCTATGAGAGTTAATAATGAATGAAACCCTTGAAAAAATATTTCCTCTTTATGATCTGGGCGACTCTTACTCATTGTTAGAATGCGATTTTTATGATACACATTATCGATATTTTGAAGAAATAGATGATAACTATTTAACTGCGCTGAATATGTCTGCAAAAGATTTAATTCTAAAATATAACTTTCAATGGCCTGAGTTTTACACAAATGCAGCTTTAAAGGCCGTTTCAACACGCAGTAGATCGCAAGAAGGTATTAAAACATGGGAAGACGTCAGTTATGAATATCTATATTACTTTGGCGATTCATGTAATTTCTTAGATTCGAAAGGTTTTAAATTCTTTTTGCCTGCGGCTATTAATCATTTTCTAACAACAAATAAAAATAAAGCTTTTATGGATAGCTTTGTTTTTAGATTAGAAACACGATGGGACGAAGATAATCATGTTTTTAGTGATGATCAAAAACAGTTTATTAAAGAGTTTTTAAGAGAAAACACTTGACTCAATATAAAAGCCTTTAGGGGCTTTTTCACACCAAGAATTTACCGCGCCTTTAGGCGCTTTTTTATTGCCTAAAGGAACGTGATATGATCCAAGAATCCCGCTTAGTCATTGTGATTGACTCAAGAAATGCAGCAAGAAATGCCCGTAATTTAAGTGATGAACTAAATAGTATTGAACGAAATGGAGATTTTGCAACTCGTTCTACAGATAGACTTAGTGTCGCAACACGCCAGTTAGCAGGGTATATGGCAGGGCTTGTAACTATTGGGGCTGCTGTGTCAAAAATGGATACTTATACTGGGCTTCAGAATAGGTTAAAGCTCGTTACTAATTCACAAACTGAGCTAAATCAAGCAATGAAGGATACTTTTAGTATTGCTCAATCAACAGGGCAAGCTTGGGAAAGTACGGCTCAGGTTTACCAACGATTTGCAGACAACGCAAAGAGACTAGGTATTACCTTACAGCAGACAGCTTCATTAACTGATACGGTTGCAAAGGCGATTGCTATTTCAGGTGGAAGTGCAGCAAGTGCTGAAGCTGCTTTAGTTCAATTTGGCCAAGCATTAGCCTCTGGTGTTCTACGCGGAGAAGAATTTAACTCTATCTCTGAACAGGCACCGGGTTTGCTAAAAGCTATTGCAACTGGTTTGGATAGCAATATTGGTCAGTTAAGAAAAATGGCAGCAGAAGGCCAATTAACTGCAGATGTAGTAATTAAGTCTTTGGAGAAGGCGAAACTTTCTGTCGATGATCTATTTGGGAAGACTGATTTTACAATTGCTAATTCTTTTACGATGTTGAATAACGCCGTAATCCAATTTGTTGGTGAAGCAGGAAAAGGAAGTGGAGCAGCAAAACTACTATCGGGTTCTTTACAAAGCTTAGCCCAAAATATGGAACCAATTATAAATATCGCTGTTATTGGTGGGGTTGCATTACTAACCAAAATGATCCTGAGCCAAACTGTAGCTGTTAAAACAGCAATCGGGGCAAGTTTGTCCAGACGTGCTGCACAAGCTGCGGAAGCTGAAGGTGTTGTTAGACTAGCAGCATTAGAAGTTCAACGACTCCGACAGGTTACTGCACTTGCTGCCCAAGAAGTTTCCCTTGCCCGATTGGAATATAACAGTGCAACTACTCGTAATGTTCGTGCCGCAGCAACAATTCGGTTAACACAGGCAGAAATTGCTCACAGAATAGCGTTAAACCAAACAACCGCGGCAATTGCAGCAAACACGGCAGCACAAAATGCTCTAAATGCAAGTCGCGCTATTGGCTCTAGGTTGCTCGCATTGGTGGGTGGTCCAATTGGTGCCATTACTTTAGGTGTTACCGCATTAGCAGCAGGATATATGTATCTACAAGGTCGTACAGAAGCTGCAACTAAGAAACTACAGGAGCAAGGCAAAGTCGCTGATAAAACCCGTGAAGAACTTTTGAAATTACAGGGAGTGGATCGGAAATCGGCGACCATAGATCTAACTACAGCTTTTGATGCTCAAAATAAGGCATTAGAAAAATCCAGACTTGCTGTTGGCTCTGCATTAATCGACATTCAAAATTACGAAAAGGGCAACTGGAAAGTAATCGAGGTTATCAATCAAGCGAACAAAGGAACCATCAGCTACAGTGACGCTATCAAGCAACTGAATGACATGAAAGTATCACCAGAATTGTATAACGCTTTAAAGAAACAAGTTGAGCAATATGACGCAAACTATGAGAAAGCGAATAAGTCGGCGACTGCGTTAAAGATTTATGGAATTGAAGTCGAACTCACTGGTAGCAAGGCTCAAAATGCTGCATTAAAAGTAAAGGCGAATACTGATGAGCTAAATCTTAATTCAACGGCAGCTGAACGAGCAACGCTGGCTCAGAAGGGTTATTTTGATAGTCTTAGACAAGATGTGCTTTCAGCAAATGAAAGACTTGCATATATGAATTTGGGATTCGGTAAGGAGGTAATTGATCAAATCAATAAGCTGCAAGCTGAAAAGCAGAAAGCCTTAGGTGATGGAGTTACCGCAATTGTTACCGATGCTGAAATCAAAGAAATTAGTTTAGCTATAATTGCTTTAGATGCGGTTAAACAAAAAGAAAATGAAATTACTGAGTCTAAGCGGAATCAGACAAAGGAGCTTGAAAAACAAGCTAAGTTATCTCATCGTTTAATTGGTATTTCTGGTAATTCTGGAATAGGTACAGGCGCACATTTAGATGTGCGTTATGGTGGTTCACGAGATGGCCAAAAGGTTTCTAAGGAGCACTTAGCAAGATTACAAGCTGGAGGTAAAGCATTATCTTCCTACAGAGTCAGTTCTGATTATGGACAACGAAAAGCCCCTACAGCAGGGGCTTCTTCTTTTCATAAGGGGATTGATTTTGCAATGCCTGTGGGTACTCCAATCACGACTACAGTCGCAGTTAAGGATGTAAAAACTGCTTATGATGCTAAAGGTGGTGGTTACTATAGTACTGTGACTTTTGAAGATGGTGTCGTCTTGAAGTTACTTCACCAAGCACCATCGATGATGTCCAAAGTCAAAGGTGGCCCAAGTGATGGAACATATAAATCCAACTTGGATTTGGAGAAACAGGCTAATGAGGTTGCGAGAAATCAAATACAGTTGCAAATGGCTGTTGCAGATGAAATTACTCGTATTCGCCAAAACTTAGCTGACGATTTAAAAGAGATTGATAAAGCCGGATATAGCGATGATGAAGCGAGAAAGTTAAAGGCTCAGTACCAAGTACAAGCCAATAATGATATTGCCATTGCTCAGCAAGCTATACGAACCAGACTCGATGACTATAAGGCTTTCACAAAAACAGAAGAGCAACTGTTACGTGATAGCTTTGCGAGACGACAGTTTGAAGCTTTACATGATCTTGAATTGACGAAGAGCCAAAGACAGGAAGCTGTAAATCTTTTAAGTCAGCAGGAGCAACAAGAGCTTGCACTCATTAAGTTATCTCAAGAACAGCGCCTTTACCAATCAAAGCTTTTTCTTCTTTCTGAATCTGAAGCTATTCGGGAACGTTATAGACTTGAACGTAAGGAAATAGAAAAGACCACTAAAGATGAAGATGAACGTCGTAAACGTCTTGCTTTATCGAGAGAGCAAGAGCGGTTAGAGCAATTTAACAAGGCAGCTCAAGCAAGTAAAAATTGGGGCAGTACTTACACTGAGATGACTGGCAACAATCAGCTTTATCAGTTAGACCAGACTCGTCAAGATCGAACTAGTCAATCACTGGCAGTAGCAGATTCACAAAATGCTGATGTTATGACGAGAACTCTAGATCCTAATGCAGATATAGAGGCTTTGGCGGCTGAGCAAGAAGCAATCTGGCAAGCACATCGAGACAGAATGGCTTTGATCGATCAGGATTACTGGTCGAAGACATCTGGTTATCAGTTAGGTATGGCAAGTGATCTGTTTGGTTCGTTAACAGGATTGGCTGAAGGTTATGCTGGTAAGCAATCTGGCATCTATAGGGGAATGGCGGCAGCACAACACGCTTTCAGTCTTTTCTCGGTTGCAGCAAATAGTTTTACAGCAATTTCCTCTGCATGGGCTTCTGCTCCATTTCCTGCTAATTTGCCAGCAGTGGGTACCGCTACGCTTGAAACAGGCTTGCTTCAAGCTGCATTAAAAGCACTTAGCCCTCAGGGTTTCGCCACAGGGGGCTACACCGGTGATATGGGTCGTGGAGATATTGCTGGTGTTGTGCATGGTCAGGAATATGTATTAAACGCTGCTGCTACGAAACGAGTCGGTGTTGATACATTGAATGCTATTAACTCAGGTAGAAATGTTTCGGGTGCTTCTAATGTCATTCAACCTCAAGTTGTTATTAACAACAATGCTCCAACAAGGGTATCGACCCAAACTGGAGCGGATGGGAAGCTATATGTGACAGTTGATGAAGTAGAGCAGATTGTTGCTCAGTCAATAGCACGACCAAGTAGTCCAATATCAAAGTCGTTTAACCAAAACACTAATGCAGGGCGGAGACGCTAGGACTCATATAACTACCTTTAGAGGTGGTTTTTTTATTACCTAAGGAAAAGTTATGGCACTTAATCGAATGATGTACTGTTCAACACAGGAAGGATATTCAGCCAACATCGGTGATGGTGTTATGTCGCAAATCTTGGATGGTGGTGCAGATCGCTATCGAAAATCACTTAAAGGTGTGATGCATACGGTAAGTTCAAGATGGGTGGTACAGGAGTCAGGATATCAATACTTAATGGCCTTTTATCGAGTGTGGGCAAGGAATCCTAGCCAGCCATTTTTAGCAAAGATCTGTGTGGATAATGCACCTGTTGAAGATTATGAATGCTTCTTTAGTGGTGCGCCTTCACTTTCAAGTAAAGTGGCTGATGTTTATACAGTGACAGCAACTCTAAAGGTTAGGCCGTTGCCAATTAATGAAGCAATGGATGATTTAATTGTGGGTGTTGGCAATGAAGATTCGGACCTAGCACAAACACTTCCAAGCTTAGAAAAGCTAGTGAACAAAGACCTCCCGGATGCATTGGAGACGCACAATGGCTGATTACACCTCTTTTTATTTAAATGCTTCTAGCGGTGTTGTTCCTCTAGAATGTATTGAGATATCACACCCAAGTTTTTCAAAAGTATTCCGGTATGTGAAGAATGATTCAAATGGGATCGTCGCTGAAGGACAGAATTATGTTTATCAACCGATGTCGATTAAAAGAAATGACGTTTCAAACGACTTGGAGCAGAAACTTTCGCTAACCATTGCTGATATGGATGATGAATTGGCATTAGCAGTTTTAGCCATTCGTGAAAGCATATATTCAACGGTTAAACCTGAATGTAAGTTTAAATTATTCCGTGATGATGATCTGACGGCACCTATGACTCAGTTACAAACACTGGAAATACCTACAATCTCTAAAGATAGCAGTGGTTTGGTCACCTTCGATGCTCAAGCTCCACAACTAAACAGTGTTAAGACTGGTCAAACTTACTCTATTGAAGATTACCCTTTGCTGCGGAGAGCGTGATGAGCATAGATAACTTGCTAGATCGCATATGGTCTCAAAAATATACCTGTAATGAGTTTGCATGTGAGGCATGGCAGCAGATAACAGGTGAAGATCTTTCAAAAAGACTAAACGGATTTCTGAATGGAAGGGGTGGATTTGAATTAATTGAAGTACCCATATCGCCCTGTATTGTATTTTTCAAACACAACTTCCAGACCTCGACACATGTCGGGGTCTTTTTTAATAACAAGGTTTTGCACCTCACTGGTCGTGGTGTTCAGTACATGCCATTAGAAGTTGTAAAAATTGGATTTAAAGAGGTCAGTTATTACCAATGAAAAGAGTCATTATTTGTCCTGATCCATATAACCAAAGTACATGGTCGACTGCTGAAGTAGATGACGTGAGTGTATATCTAAAGCAGCAATTTACAGTGTTTCCTCAGAATACGAGGATTTATCACAATTGCGTAGCAGAAGAAAACGATATTACCCCCTCGAATGAGGAAGGCATTAAGCACTTGCAGTCTTTAGATGGCCTATTTTATGTAATTATTTATCCTTCATATGATCCTTTCACAATCGCATATATGGTTGTAGTGGCTATTGCTGCAATATTTAGTGTTTACACCATTCTCACGATGCCTAAACCAGATGGTGGACAACCCGGTTCTGCAAATAACGAATTAGCCAACCGCTCCAACCGAATGCGAGTAAAAGGACGTGTACCAGATATCTTTGGGAATATTCGTGCATATCCTGATTTGATTGCTGTTTTATATAACAGTTATGAAAATGACATTGAAGTTGAAGAAAGCTTGATGTGTATTGGACGCGGCTTCTATCAAATCCATGATTGCCGTGATGGTGACACAGATGTGAATGGTATAGATGGAGTCAGTGTTAGTATTTATGACCCTAATGTCAGTATCACAAGTGATAACACAATTTATAAAGTTGGCGATGACTTCACTGAGTTGCCTTTAGATGTCGCAAAGTCATCATCTATTAACGGACAGAGCCTTGTTTCACCTAATGACGTAGTGGTTTCAGGAACAAGCATTTACTTCACAACGGGCGGGGTAATTCGCAGTACTGATAGTTCAATAAACTTCCGTGATTTCTTTAGCGCTGGCGATAGAATAGCAATCTCAGGTGCTCAGTTCGGCGTTGATAATGCAGTGTTATCGGGACCATGTTCAGTAACTAGCGATTTTAAAGTCAGTATTGATACAGATATTGATGTGCCTGCTTATGCTGACTTTAAAGGCTTATTGTTGAATGGTGCAAATGTCGATACCTCTGGCAGTAATTACGATTTGTCTGGGCAATACATTGTGTCCTCAGTGACAAGAACATTGGTTGGATCAATCTATACTTACGTTGTGCAATTAGATTCACCAAAACAAGTCAATTACAACTGGAACTATGTAGATGCTGACTATGACCTAACAGCAGGTATTACACTGAATAACAACATTGGTAGTGCCGATTTAGATGATAACTATTCGATTAGTATTGTGACAGAAACGACTGTAACACTATCAAATGCATCTACTGTGAATTCTGATTGGGACAAGATTCCAACTTTGTTCGGTGGCACAACTCAAGGACTAAATGATGAAACCATTTATTTAGAATTGATTGCCAATAAATGGATAGGTTGGTTTGAGTTATATCATGACGCAGCCACCACATTGCAGATGAATGTATATTTCCCTCAAGGCTTATACAACGTCAACAAAGATGGTAAGACGACGTACAATGATGTAACGATCACTGTCCAGTATCAGTCAATTGATGATACTGGCAATCCTATTGGTACGATACAATCACAAGATTTTTTTGTTGAATCAAAATCTAAGAGTTCATTTGGACGTACCTTTAAAGTTGCATTAGGGTCTACAGGAAATCAGCGCTTCCGTTTAGCTAAAACAAAGGCAGGAACAGGCGCTAATCCTGTGACTGAGTGCAAGATTAAGGATGTTTACTTAACAAAGCCTTTTCCCAAGGATACCTATCCTGATGTAACAGTGATTCGATCTAGAACAGTGGCAACGGATGGTGCCTTATCTGTTAAAGAGCGTGTCCTAAATTGTCGAGTAACACGGAAATTAAAGGTTGATGGCACGGGTCCATTGGTTGCAACAAAAGATGCAGGGCAAGCCTTGATTAATATGGGGCTAGACCAATACATCGGACGACGCTCTGTAACTGAAATAGACATCGATCAAATCAAGTCAGAGATTCAAGCAGTAAGAGATTACTTTGGCTCTACTGTAGCGACTGAGTTCAGTTACACATTTGATGACGAAAACCTAAGCTTTGAGGAACAGGCGGGAATGATCGCAAGTGCCTGTTTCTGTGAAGCTATGCGCTTTGGTAATAAGCTGCGTTTAAAGTTTGAGAAGCCGCAAGATAACTCAGTTTTACTTTTTAACCATCGAAATAAACTTATGGGTTCAGAAACTCGCACCTTTAAGTTCGGTATTGATAAAGACTACGACGGAGTTGAGCTTGAGTACACATCTCCTCTCGATGACAAGCGAGTTACCTATTCAATCCCTAGTGGCAGCCCTTTAACCAATCCATTGAAGATTCAAAGCACAGGTATCAGAAATGAAGCAGTTGCGAAGACAAGGGCTTGGCGCGAGTGGAATAAACTGAAATTTCAGAATGTGAACTGTGAGTTTACTGCCTTGAATGAGTCAGACCTATTAATTCGTAATGACCGAATTCTTGTTGCTGATAACACCAGTTTAGAAACTCAAGATGGTGAAGTGGTTGCTATTGATGGATTGATCTTAACTTGTTCGCAAGATGTGGACTTTGTCTCTGCCGAAACCTATTACTGTCATCTTCAAATGCAGAATGCAACTGTAGACATTGTTGAATGCACAGCAGGTGAAATGACAAATCAAATCTTTTTAACTAGACCACCAATGCAGGCTCTTGTTGTTGATCCAGATCGTTATGTCAAAACACTCTACACAGTGATCAAAGGTGCTGATTCTAGCAAAAGCATATTCATGCTGACTGAGATGACACCCAATGATCAGATGACCAATAAGCTTACATGTATCAACTATGACGATCGTTACTATCAGAACGATCACGATTTCATTTAGACAAAATTAAACGGATAACCGCCTTAACAGGCGGTTTTTTTATGCCTGGAGAAAAGTTATGCCTATCGTAACAAGAGAAAAACTAGAGAATGCCGATATTGATTGTGACACTTGGGAAGCTGTCATGAGTGGTGACGAGCAATCTAATGTTACTTCTAGACTTGGACGTATTTACCCGACTATTGCAAAAGCACTTTATCAGGTAATTCAGGCGGGAGGATATGAGCCTTTCGATACTGAAGAACTTTTGATTGCTAGTATCCCAACAATCCCAAAGAAAGCGGCTGTGGCATTAGATACTTTTAATGTTTTCTTTTGGCAAAACAGTTCGTGGAAAAATAAAGGTAATATTTTAAATAAAGTCGATGGACTAACACTTAATAGACATAAGGCTTATCCACTTCGTTCAATTGCCCGTAATGGAACAACCAGTCCGGCAAATAATGTATTCAATGCGGTTATTCTGGATATCAAACTGATTGGAACGTTGCCTGATAAATACTACAAACTGTCTTATTTTAAGAATGGCAATACTTCAATTGTAGGTGCATTAGATGGTTGGGTGATTGAAGAGTTTGAGAAGGCGAATTATGAGACCGCAAATAATGCCTCTTTGCGTATAGTAGACTATACACATCCAGTTGCCGATGTGAACAAAAACGGGACGATTCAGACTGTAAAAGTTGTTTCTACAATTCGATCTGAATTTCAGGCGTTCATTACTTTAGATACAGCAAGCTTGCCGCCAGTTGGTACACCGATTACATCTTTGAATGCTGGTACAAGTGGGTGGTCCTGGATCATTGATCCATCTTGCTATGGAATTACAATCCCTTCAGCATTAGTTATCAATCAAGGTAAAGATTTTCCTAATCGTGCAATTCAGCGTAACAATGTCACGAGTCCGTTTAACTCATTCATACGTGATGCGATTTTAGATGTGCGGATCGCTGGAGCGCGTCAGGGCAACTATTACGGCATTCGATATTTTAAAAATGGTTCAACTGAAGCAAGTGGCGTGATGGATGGTTGGATTATCGAAGAGCAAGCAATTGCAAATTATGGGACTACAGAAACAGCACTCGCTGTTGTGCCTTTGGCAAATCCGTATACAGTGGCATTGGATCGGACAAAGGGCATTCAGACAATTGTTTTCGATAGTATTATCGTTCCGAGTCTTCGAGTTTATATAACTGTTGATCCTGCAAAATTTCCGTCATTTGGGGAATTTGTGCGAATGAATAGTGTTTCAAATGCTGGTTATTCTCATATTATTGATCCGTCAAAATATACATATCAGCAACCATTAATTGAAAATGCTTTGACAATCAATCAAGGCAAGAATTTCCCAAATAAGCGTATAGCACGTAACGCAGAAACTAGTAATCCGAACTCATTTTTACTTGATGTTTTGCTCGATGTAAAAGTAATTAATGCGCGACAAGGTTACTATTATGGCATTCGATATTTTAAGAATGGTACTACGTTGTTACCTGGTGCTGCAGATGGCTGGATTATCGAAGAACAGGTAGCGGCAGATTATGGTACTAATTCGGCAGCAACTCGGATTATTTCATATACCGATGCGGCGCCTGATATTACTCGGGGCGGTATTCAAACAATTCGCTTAACTTCACCGCGCAGTGATGTTGAATTATTGATTACGATGGATACTGATAAGTTGTTGCCGTACGGTCAATATATTTCAATGTTGAATAGTGGTAGTGCGGGATATTCATGGATTATTGATCCTTCTCGGTACGAGTACAGTAAGCCTATACCGTCAGGTGCGACATCTTTGACCGCGTTATCCTATACATGCACAGAGGCAGGCCGGTTGCGTTTAATTTGGCAGTCTGGAGAATATCTATATCGTTTAAGTTTTGGGCCGAATGGTTATAACAGTTTGCCAAATCTTATTAGCCTCGATCGTGCTCCATTTGGTGACCGCAATACAGCACAGTGGATTAACGTCAATTCAGCAAGTACAGATTGGTTGCCGCCTCTAGTCGTTGAGGCTGTCAATGATGGTGATGGGAAAAGTCAAATTTACACGGGCGGCAATCATGGAGCATGATGGTAGCGCGGGTGGTGGTAATACGGCCCGTAATATTCATTACCAAATTTTAGCTGACGGTCAACCGATGAAAATGGGTGAAGCCTTTGGTGGTAATGCAGAAAAGGTTTCAGTACAGATCGTAAATGAGCTTATGGCATTTAATACAACCGGCACAGTTGACCCCGAAAATTTCCCTTCGCGTTATGTATTGAGCCAGTCGTTTGCGGTTGATATTTACTGTGGATCTATGGAAATCAGTTCAGAGGTAAAAGCATATGAGCAGATCTCGGTTAGAACAGACAATGGTCCACAAACTGTATCGGTTGGCTATCAGGAAAGTATGCTGTATTTGGATGGCCAATTTGCGACACGTGTACCTTTTGATAATAGTACCAACAGCGGCATCAAAACGCAGTACCCAAAAGTATGGGCCTTGATTTTACAGCATTCAGTAAACGGTCAGTTTGTAGCTTGGATGGATCGTGAATATGAAGCTGGCGATGGCCGATATGTGAGTGGTAATGCACCATACATTCGGGGAGGGTTTACAACAAATACCAAGTTTTATCATGCTGCTGTTGCGGGTGGAATTAGAGCAGAATTACAAATGAGTGAAAAGTATAAATGGCGCGGCGGTTATGCTTGGCAAGCCCCAACACTACAAGGTACTTTTGATTCTACGATTGTGTTTCATAAAAATGGAAAAATGACTACAGCCATAGTCAAGACAGCTATCGATTATACAGTTGTTTAAAGTCCTAATTTATTTAAAAGCCCTGAAATATGGGCTTTTCTCATTTCTGGAGACAGGAAATGCAAGAGCAAGCAGCAAATGCGGTTGGAGCTGCTGCAAGTACAGCCGCAGCAACAGCGCCAAAAGTATCTTATATATCAGCGGGGGCATCAGTGGCAGCGTATGCAGCAAGTATTGATTGGGCAGTATGGTTTTCTGTCTTTGTTGGTGTGATCTCTTTTTTCACGACGTTGTACTTCAAACGCCGTGAAGATAAGCGGGCTCAAGAGATCCACGAATTACGTAAGAAGCAATATGAGCAAACGAGAGAACGGCTAAAAGGAGATTTTGATGACAAGTGAAAAGACTCGAGCATACTTGGCCTTTGCACTAGTTGGGCTGATGTTTGTCCTGGTAATTGCATTATTCTTTGTCGATATGCCACGAGAAAACAGCAACTTAATAAACACGGCTTTGGGTTTTATTGCAGGGGCAATGACTACTGCATGTGGTTTCTACTTTGGTAGTTCAGAGCAAGAAAAGAAAAAAGATAAAGAAAGTTAAATTCTGCAACCTATAAATAGCCGCTTTCGGGCGGTTTTGCTCTAATCAAGCTTCCTATCATATATAAACTAATTATTTGACTTCGATATTCTGTATTTCACAAAAATCTAGTGTTAAAAATAAAGTAGTTGTTCAAGTACTACAGAATAGCTCTTAAGGGCAATTATTTGAATAACCTAAACTTTTAAAGCAACTAAAACATAATTTTAAAGGAGTTTACTCATGGTAAACAACGCAGTAGAAATGCTATTTGATCAATTAACAGATACTAGTATTCCAGAAGGCCATGTCGCACTAGTACGTATTCAAAATGACGTATCTTATGATCAGGTTATGACTAATCTTGAACAGGTTGATGTGTTGCCTGGATTTAGTGTAATTGGGGTTACCAGTATTCCTAATCCTGATACATCAGATTGGGAACTGACCAACTGTACGTATGAGAATGGGGTATTGAGTTGGACAGAGGGGCAGCTTGATTTGGGAACCGAAAATTCCCCAGACGTAGTATATGGTTATCATGCTGGTATTCAGGCAAATATTGGTGACAAGCTTGAAATGATTGTTCCTAATGTGACAACTTTAGCTAGAGTATTGAGTGGTGCACGATTAGCAGATATCAATGGTGTCGCAGCAGGTCAATCCAATATTGGATTTAATTCAGGCAATTCGGAACAGGGATTAACTCTGGAAGGCAGTTCATATCAAACCACGGACTTGCCTGTAAAATACACAATGATTTATGTATCAGCAATTGCTGTAGAGCATGTTATAACTTCAACTGATGGAACGATTGAGCTGTTCCGTGAAACACAAAGTATCCCAGCATTTGTGGGAACCGCGTATTTTAACGTGATTGCTACTGTCACGGACGAAAACGCAATGTTTACCACAACTGTTTCGGTGAGCTCAAGCTGAATTACTACAAGAAATGACCTTAATTAAGGCCAATATGTAAACAAGGGTGAGTAGAAATTAAAGCACCTTAGGGTGCTTTTGTTTATTTCCACTCATCTGATTTAGCAATAATTTATAAATGTCTATTTATACTAAACGTTCAATTATAAAAAAGGTGAAATAAGTGAAAAAATTAATAATTGGTGCATTAATCAGTATGAGCACTATGGGAAGTGCTTTGGCCGCCTGTACTTATAATCTTGATGCTACTAACAGCCAAATTTCAAGTTTAGGGGGTATCCCTTTTATAGCTCAACAATCACAATCAGGCAGTTCGCCAATTACTCCATATAAATTAAAATTTATTGATAGTTCGCAGCAAATGGCAGCTAATTTTTTAAATGGATTGGTTGTAGGGGATAAATTAGTATCAAATAATGGCACAATTGCATTTGAATTTAAGATAAACAGTTTTGCATCAACAAAACCTTTAAATGATGGGGAACTGGATGCACAAATAGCTTTCTATGGTCAAGATACTACTAATAACAGTATGTTGTCAGGTATGTTGTGGCTGCATAGTGGTTACAATGGAGTCTCTTCATATCCCGAATCTGCAAGATTTAGTGGGATGTTAAGAGGCGGATCATATAATCTAGTGAATGGATTTCCACAACCTATCAATCCATTAGTAAGCTTAACTCCTTCCCCAGTTGTATTACCTGTAGGCAATAACTTCAGAGTCGGAGTCTATTTAAATCAAACAACCAAAGAGCTTGGTTTAATTGTTAATGGCGTAAATAAAGGAATAGTACTGAACTATGAAAAGACTTTAAAAAATATAGGTTTTTTTATTAGCTCTACTCAAAACCGAATTGATTCTAATGATTCAATTATCAATCAAAATGTAGGCGTTGAGTTGATTACTGATGCAGCAAGCATGACCTTAAGTTACCCATCTGGAACAACAGATATTTGTGGAACAACAATTTGACTTTAAAACCAGCCAAGTGCTGATATTTTTAATACCATAACTTTATATAGCGCCCATTGGGCGCTTTTTTATTGCCTAGAGGAAAGCAAAATGGACAGAAAACCTTTTTTTGATGCTGCACGTGTACTAGCGGGTGGTAAGCTTACACAGACCCAAGTTGATGATCTAAATAAAGTCATAGATAAATTATCACCTGCGCAAAACATGGCCATAAGTCAAGTCGGCATCAACTTAATCACCAGTTTTGAAGATCTGCGTTTAGCTGCCTATGACGATGGAGTGGGAGTCTGGACCATTGGCTACGGCACCACGGTTTATCCTAATGGAATAAGAGTGAAAAGAGGTGATACCTGTACCAAAGCGCAAGCAGTGTCCTTTTTTCAACATGATTTGAGGCGCTTCGAGGCTGCAGTAAATCAGGCCGTAAAAGTTGTGGTCAATCAAAATCAGTTTGATGCATTGGTTAGTCTAACTTACAACATTGGTGAGCAAGCATTTAAGGATTCAACCTTGTTGAAAAAATTGAATGCTAGTGATTTTATGAGTTCTCCTGATCAGTTCCCAAAATGGAACAGAGGTGGTGGGAAAGTAATGAAAGGTTTAGTTCGCCGCCGTGCTGCTGAGCGAGAGCTGTTTTTAAAAAAGTAAATTGTCACTGTAGGCGCTCAGTGATTTCATTATTCTTAAGCTCCTGCATCTTATGTTTTTTATCAGGCTGCACAGCTCACACAATCAATAACAATATATATGTAGGAATTTGCCTAAAAGCTATATAGAAACAAAGATTTTAAAGTTTTAACCAATAAAAACATTGGGTACAAAAGAGTGCTGTGAACAATACACTGATTACTGATAAAGAAGAACAAAATGAAATTGCTACATAAGTGTAGGAAGACTCAATTATGATTGAAGGTGAAAGTGAAGTCCTGCATGTAAATTGCAAAAGATCAACTCCAAACTTGATCTTAAGTGTTATTACTTTACATTTATTTGAGTAGAGAATAGCGGCAAGTTTTATATTTGCCGCTATTTTACTTTATAGTACTACCCACACGATCCATAACAATCTCATGTAGGATAAGTGTAGGAATCTTCTTAGAGATCTACATTATAAACTGGTTAATCTAGGTTGCTTTAATAAGCCAAAACTTCTATATAAGTAAGAAAGTTTAGTACATTTCACAGTTTTATTATTTTATATTTATTATTCATAATAACTTAAGAGTGAGTAATAAGATGGTTTCTGATACAGAAGTTACAACTTGGTCTGGTCGAACACAAGAAAGTAAAAATAAAGATGTGGTAAGCTTAAATGATTTCTCTCAATTTGATACATTAACAGAGAATTTACAAAGTGCTTTAAACTGGTGTGCGGAGAATAAGTCAATCTTATTATGTGATGGAACTAAGTTATCAGTAGCAGGTATTGTTATACCTGATGGTGTTGTTATTCGAGGGTGGTTATATATTGATTGGAATGGTCAAAACTTAGTGGGCGGTGAGTGGATTGCTACGCTAGGTAGTGCTAGCATTGATCGATTGACTATCTCTTCTTCAAGCGCGCTAATTAACTATAAATTTCTAAAAACAACAAATGATAATATAAAGATTGATAATTTGAATTTATCTCAAAGTGTGGAAACATTAAATGGTAATAATGCATTTTCTATTTACAATAATAATATATTTATTAAAAATTTTGAATCGGAAAATATTCAAAGACCTATAGTCGCTTATGGCGATGGTTTTTTTAAAAGTGGGTTGAAAATTGATAATATTAAAATTAAAAATTTTGTTAGGGGTGTCGGAATTAATTATTATGAAAACGTTAAAATTGGGTTCGCAAAAATTATTGGTAGGCATTCAAGTGCAAAAATTTACCCTGGTCACAATGGACTACTTCTCGAAAATGTTCAAAGTGCAGAAATTGATACTTTAATTATCGATGGAAGTGGGGAGCATGCAGTAAGGCTTTCGAACGGATCTACAGACAGCACCAAAAATATAACAATAAAATCAATCTATGCTTATAGAACAGGTGGTTGTGCTTTTAAAATAAATTCTTTAAAGGGCTACAATGTTAAGAATATTAGAGTTGACCATATTTATGGTGAAGATATAGGTGATATAAATGCTACATCGAATCAAGAGATAGTTAGGCTTTCACATGTGGAAAACATCTCAATAGGTGATATAGTTTCAAAAAAAATAGCGAACAATTCATCTGGATCACAGTCTTTATCTTTAAATGATGCAAAATTCGTTACCGTTAAAAATATATTTGCAGAAAAGAATTCAACTGTTCCTATTTTGTTTAATACATCTCAAGATGGTGAGGCTGGTGAAATTAAAAATATTTTTATTGATAATGTTGTTCATACAGAATCATGTGCAGCATTATTCAATGTCAGTTCTTCTAGTGTTGGAATAGGGAATATTTTTATTAATAATGCTATATTAGGAGCAACTACTACAGCTTCTATGTATTTTAATAGTCCAGATATTTTGATTACCGGGATGATTTCAATAGATAAACTAAAAATATTGAACAATAGTGTAACTGCAATAAAAAATCCACCTTCTAATAATTTTAAGTATAGTTTAGATACTGAAACTTTTGCTACTAAAAACTGTGTTGGAGGGAACGTAGGGTATACCAGCACCTATGGTTTTAAATTAGGAGTTTTTGATCCTGAAAAAAGTAATGGTGTATTACATATTTCAAATAATGTAATCGAATCAAAAAATGGTAATTATGGATCTGGTATTCAAATTGCACGGCCATCTTCAGAAAGGCGAGGAGCCGCGATAGTTGTAAAGCAGACTGGGGAAAAGGAAAATAATATAGGCTTAAGTTTTTTATCGGGTTCAACGGTAATAGCTTCAGATAAACTTCTAGAAAATATGTTGCTTAAACATAATGGTGTATTAAATCTGCCGCAGATAAAGTTTTTTGAAAGTAATGCAGCAGCAATAGCATCAGGACTATCTGAGGGTGATATTTACAGCAATATCGATGGAAAGTTACAGATAGTAATTTCATAGATTAAATTTTTAATATGTAGAAATCTTCTTAACTATTGCTTTAGAGCTAATTGAACAAGAAAGTTGCTACAGCGACAACCTAAAACTCATTTTTAGAGCCTCCTTCGGGAGGTTTTTACAAGCAAATATGCTGCCTAAACTAACTTTTATTCAATTTATCCCAATTCCTTCCCTCTAACCCTTCGGAATCTCCTCATCCCTCGGCTTTCTCACATTCTTAACAAATCGTTCCTCTATTGCCCTATCTTTTTAAAGTTTTTACAGGCTTGGTTTAATGATGGTACGTTAGTACCGCCGCTGTTTATGGTCTTTTGCTTGCCTACTACCATGCAGTAGAGGGTGAGTTTTTCTTAAAAAAGTGATATTAATAAACATGCAGATGCTAATAAATATTGTGAAAGAATAAGAACCAACTATCTAAATTCTTTTAATAGCATAATTTTTATAAATTTATTATTTAAAATATAATGGAGTTCAATATGACTAAGAACAATCAACAAGGTGATAAAGAAATAAAAGGGCGGGAAGCAAGTACTGAGGAAGCCGCTCAAAGTCCGGAACCGGGCGGTGCAAGTGGTCCAAAGGAAACACCGTCTAAACCATCTACTAATCCATCTGGTACAGCTGGTGGAACCACGACCACAAAACCTTAAACGTACTTATTCTGAAGCTATAGAACAGAACTAAACCTTTTTATAAAGTAATTCAAACTAATACTGCTCATTATCCAAAAGGATGATGAGCAGTATCGTTCAGAATATTTAAAGAAGTTTCAGTTTCTAAGAATTACTTTCAATATCATTTTTATCAATAACTGTTGTTGTGCCATCAGGGTAATTGATAATTATACCGCCTACGCCATCAGGTAGTGGCTTAGGGCAAGAATAATGTAAAGTGATTATGGTTTCACCAGAAGGCCGAGGAATGAATAAGTACTTTGGTACAACTGTTAGAACTAGATTTGGTGGTATTTTCTTTTCTAAATATGAAAACTCAAGCGTTGCATCATCCGACTCATTTCCTACGTCAACTTCGGCTTTGATGTGTAAGCTTGGTGAAAAATTAGGACCAGGTTGATTGTTATACCAAGCAGACCAATCAACATCTCCAGCAGTTAATTTTTTACCAATATTCTGATTTTCTTTCTGATACCAAGGGAGTGTATCTATTGGGCCGAATGTCTTGATACTCCATGGAAATGAATCTGCTCCACCAGTTAAAACCGATTTATTCTTATCAAACAGCTTAACTAGAGAATTGGTAGAGGCATGGATTCTCACCCCCTTGACCCAACTAGGAAGATCAATTACTAAGGGTGTAGAAAAAATATCTACTCCATCGTGATGTGCAAAGACCAAGGCATCCTTTGATGGTTCAGTAGCATAAAAATCTATATCAAGGATGCCGTCCTCAGGTTCTTTAATATAATACCAAGGGCCTAACTCAGCATTAGACCAACCACTAGATGGTACTTTACCCTTTGCACTAATTACGGCTGAAGGTGGTGTATCCCCACTGCTTTGCGTAAAATCTACATACACTTTATTTACAGATATAACTTTTCTAACCATTTTTATTACCTATTATTTTGTAATTATTAGAGAACTATATCTAGCATTATTGCATTACATAATCAATTGCATACGTCTTAATGCTGAGGCTATGAGTGAAGATAGCGATGGATGGTTGCTGTAGCATAAACTCACTATCTTAAAAACAATTTGAGACGCCTTAATTATTTGGAATTTCTTCATCCCTCGGCTTTCTCACATCCTTAACAAATCGTTCCTCCATTGCTCCATACTTTTTAAAGTTTTCACGAGCTTGGTTTAGCGAAGGTACGTTTGCACCGCCAGCGAAATCATGGTCTTCTGCTTGTACAGGATCATCCTCCCAGAAGCATACAGAGCAGATAACATAGTCGCCGTTAGATGGTTCGTCTCTGGTTAAGTAGCCACAGCATAAACACGGGTAGAGCATTCTATTTCTCCATTAATTCTTATGAGCTTTTTTTCTCAGGCTTTTCAGCATAATTAGAACTCAAATACACAACATTCTTCGGCTCTACCAAAGAGACATTTTTTTGTTCATCTATCACAGCACATAGAGTAGAACCACATAAAATACGATATTGTTTTAGGTCTGTATCTGCACCAGTTATTTTTACTAAGGGCTGTATTTTCATATCAGTAAGTATTGTTTGGCCAATTGCTTTGCCTTTTTGTTCAATATGGCTAAGAGAAAAAAGTGCCCCAACAAATAGTGTATAAATTATGAGTGTTGTCAAAGTAAAAACCGAGTAATTTCTATCTCTTTCATCAGTCAGACTTATGTTATGTGGTTTAACTTCATGTGGAAGTCTGAAATTAATTTTACTTCTCAAAAAGCTAACGATTTTTTGATCTAATTCTGCTGTAACAAAAACATATCTTGAGACATAGAAAAGGGTAGTGATTATAAAAAAGTATATTAAAGGTGCTTGTCCTTTTATGAACCCCCAATAAATTTTATCTTGGATACTAAAATTCAATACAACAGGATCGACATAAAAAGGCCGTAGTAACCCCCCTAAGTAAGCTTGACCCAAAGCAAATAAAAAAATTGCTGTTAAAGTAACAATGATTGCTGTATCCAATGAAAAATTAAACTTCATGTTCTTCCTTGTTATTTATTCTTTGGGAAATTTTTGGTATTACTACCTTAAGTATTCACAGGTTTTTTACATAACTTTGAAATGAAAGCTGCTCCATAAATATCGTATATATTAACAGTTTTAAACTTTTGATTTCAATTAATCTTACTTAAATTATTAGGTAGATTGATCTAGTTATAAAAGCTAAATTTAATTAATATAAGGAGGGTTGATGAAAAAATAAAGATTGAGTTTTATATGTCTAATTTAGTCCATTTTGAATATGCTCCACCTAAGTCTTGGGAACAGTTTGAGGAGTTGTGTGCAGATTTATTTATGGAAATCTGGAATGATCCTAATGCTGTACGTTATGGGCGTGGAGGACAGAAACAATATGGTGTTGATATTCTAATTAGTAATGGGAGTATAACTCCAATTGGTTTGCAGTGCAAAAAGAAATCAAGATGGCCAGTTAAAAAATTAACATTCCAAGAGGTGCTGGATGAAGTAGATAAAGCTGATAGATTTACACCAATATTGAAGGAATACTATATTTTAACGACTGCAGAATCTGATGCTGTTCTATTGGCAGAAGTTCTAAAGTTGAACGACGAACGTACAAAGAGTGGAAAGTTTAAGGTAACAGTTTTTTCATGGGCAGAAATAGTTTCTAGACTTTCGATATGCAATAAAACAATAAAAAAACATTACAATATTGGGAGTGATGAGAATTACTTTTCTCCTCTAATTTCTACTTGGTATATTAAAAATGACAAAATTGAACTTAATGGTGATAATTGGACGCAAGAAGTAAAAAAATGCTGTCTAGATTTTTATGACTATCCTAATGGTCATTTAGTTATTAGACAAAGAGAAACAGATGTTTTATTAAAAAAATTAAAGCTTAGTGTCAATCCTAAGAACTTAAAAGAAGCTAATGCGCTAATTTGTTTAAGGGAAAAAATTAAACGGAATACTTTGAAGGAGAAAGAGGCTAGTTTATGCGTTGAAAGAATAATTAAGAGTAAAACAATAATGAATTCTATAGTTAGTTCTTATAGTGATACACCAGATAATTACTATTTTGATAAAGTATTAACATCTGTTATTGAAAAATTTTTTTCAATAAATAATGAAAGCTATTTTCCAAAAATTTCACTAATTCCACCAGAAATAAATACGTGGGCAAATTCAGAAGATCAAGCTTTTAGGTCTTTGATCATGAAAAATAAATTTGATAAAAATACACTTACTTTACCTCCTAACCTTTTAGTTGAAATATTTAATACAGAAAGGGAATTTTCTCTTAAATATGCAGGTAATCAAATGGCTAAAGTTGTTGATGAACTACCAAGGGATCTAAAGGCTAAATACATAATTCCTAGAATACTATATATTATTTTTTCAATAATGGAACTTTCAGGAAAAGATATTAATGATTTAGAACGCATTGGTTTTTTGAATTTGAATTGCTGGAAATATGATTATTGATTTGTTACATAGAAGAAGGAAAATGCGTGAATATTTTCCTTCTACATAATTTTTTCTAACTCTTCTCCAAAAGCAGCACTACCCAATATGTCTGATAAGTCATTCACTAAGCTTTCTTTTGAATTTGATGTAAGGCTATTGTTTTTAAAAAATAATTGAATCGGGTATCCTTGGTCACCATATTTTATGTCAGCCATATTAAATGAGTCTCCAGTAACATTATTTTTGACTTCAAGAAAATATTCTTCTTTGAATTCGTTACCGGAAGATTTCGCTAAAGAACTTAAAAATATGCCCAAAGTTGGAATAATTGATTTTTTTAAATTAATTGAAAATTTACCAGAAGTACCTGTAGAAATTTCAGTATTTATCAAAGAAAAAATATTTTCTATCTCTTGGATATTCATTTTTTTTCTTTCAGCTACTGATATCGATTTGTTAAATGCGTTCAAAAATACCTTATCTGACATTTGAAATTATACTCCTAAGTTTTAAAGATACTGGAAGGTGATCAAAATTATTACTTTGCCAAACAGATAGGTTCTGTGAGACGCCTAATTTTATAACATTAAGACTATGGTCGATGTAGGACCAAGTGTTTTTCTGCCCCATCACGAAAGATGAAGGAAATAGGACTTGATCATACACATGCCATTCTTCTTTTAAATTTTGGGGGAAATAATGAGTTCCGGGTTCATTAGCTAAGAATTTGTCTAGGATTATACATCCTGAATGATAACTATGTACGTCATAAATTAATTTCCAACTAGGATTATAAAGTATATTAAAATCCGAATGTTTGATACAATGTTCTTTTGAGTAAGAACTCATTAATATTTCTTTTATTTCAATGCTATATGGAGTTGAATTATAGTCACCTAAAAAAATTAAATTCTCCAAAATATTACTATTTCTCGTATCGTCAATCCATTTGCGAACTGCTTTTGCAGCCCCTTCTCTTTGTAAAACCTGATTATTCAGTTGACTCGGCCAATGTGACACCAAAAAATTCAACTCTTTATCTGCAATTTGTAAAAAGAAAACCTGTCCAGCTTTAATAGTAGCACCAGGTATCTCATCTTTAATAACAGCTATATCTCTTGTTTTCGAAAAAACACTGCTTTTATATATAACACAACTGTCAAAACGTGTCCGAGAAATCTTTGTAGTACCATCAATCAATGAATATTGGAGTTTCATCAGATTGATGATCCACATAAGAAAATTGTTAAATTCCTTTGATACTTCAACTAAGCAAATTACATCAATATCACTAACCATCATATTATAAATTAATTGTGTTGCTAATTGATATTTTGAAGCATCTTTGGGAGCTCCTCTTGTAGGAGATACACCACAATTCCAAAAAATAATTGATAGTTCAAGCTTATTCATAGATGTTAAAGTTTTCCATTTCATTTATTAAGAAACATCATCCTTGCTTCTTTTTATTAATTAAAACTTCGAAAATAATACAACACCTTACACCAAAATTCTACCCCACAACACCCCCAAGTTGAGGTATATTTAACCTCAAAATTGATAACTTTTTTGAAGTGTTCTAGGGTGCGTTGTATGGGATTATTAGACGAAAAAGAAAAACTTATAAGGGATAACTATGTAGAAGTATGGAAGCTGATCGAGTTGCTTTCAAATACAGATAAATATAGCCATATTGGCGTATATTTAAGAAGCATAGAAGCTCATACAAGGAAATTACCTTTATATAGAGTAAATGAATTTTATCAGATTGGCCGTATAGCTCCTCCAAATAATATCTATTCAGATATTGAAGAGATCATAGACTGTCTTATTTGCGATACAAATGGAGTTGAAGAAGAAACTCAAGCTACTCTTGATAAAGTATGTCTAAAATCTGCTAACTACTATTGGAAAAATTCCGATCTATTAAAATTTAAAGAACTTAAAGATATACTTACACCGACTCAAATAGTAGAAGTATCAAGCGTAGAAGCACATGTATCTAGCACTAAGTCGAAAAATGAATTAAACAAAAATAACTTATATATCTCAGATATTCTAAATGAGAAAAAAGAAAAATATTCTTCATTTATCTATCTTATAGAGGATTTTTGTCATACTTTCGATATATTAATTTATGAATTATCTAGTTTTTTGCTTTTGAATGGTTTCGAAAGCCAAGCTCTTGTGTATGTTAATATTAGTAAAATAGATTGTATAGCTCTAGATGACTTGAGTTCAACAAAAGCCATACATCACATTTTAAATATTTTAAGCAATAAAAAGTTTAATAGTACAAGATTTGAAAATAGCTTTGATGATGAACTCATGTATGAGTTTGGTCATATTCAAATTGAAAGAAATAGTCTTTACAGCTTTAAACCATTAAATGATTTAACGGTTAATATTTGCTCTGGTCATGAGGTATTTGGTTCAGCAAAGTATGGTGATTTAAATATAAAAGAATTAAATGAGGATTTACGAAATTATCGCCAATCTCAACCTGAGATATTTAGTGATGAATGGTATGACATGTACCCTAAATTGAAAGAACTTAGAGATGTCACACCACAGGAAATGCCTGAGGCATTCCCCAATCTTTTAAGCCAGCATCCTGCTCTTGACGCCAATCACCCTAATCACGCACCAGAGTTGAAGCTCGCATTTGAGTTGTGGGAAGAAATTTATGTAAACGGGAGATATGTTGAATCACACAGTAAATCGGTCGAGCAGCTCTTATGTGAAAGGGGCCATCAAGCACGATCATCTAAAACCTTAGACTTAACTAATCTAGCTAAAAGAATCATTGCTATTACTAATAAAAAATAATCTAAATAAAACAAATAATTAGTTATATGGCACATGTATGTGTCACATAACCAAACAAATACGGTAGATCATGTGTCACAAATTAATTTACAAGTGACACTTGTATGTCACCTCATACTTTTTGTTTAACTAGCCTCATCGAAACAATAAGATGAGGCTTTCTTATGAATCAATCAGTTTCTGTCTTTAATGCTTTAAGAACAGCATCTTGTGGAATTCCACTTTGTATTAGTCGGTCTGTGATACGACTCAAAGATTGTTCAATCATCTCACCTACAGCATTCGAAAGCATTCTACTGCCTAAGGTAGCTTCACCTTCAGGTTGTTCAAATGACATCTGTAATCGAGCAACTATTTCTGCATTCATAGAACGATTATATAAACGTGCTGACTCGGTAATTTGATCTTTGAGTTCCTGAGGTAGGCGAACTTTCAATTGGGGATCTTCTCTGCTCATAAAGGTGAACCATAAAAAATTAACTCTATTCTATAGATCACGGTGGTGTTGACAATGGGACCACCGTGGTTTAAATTAGAAAAATGAACCACGGTGGTTTAAAAGGTGTTAAAAATGGATGAAATTAAAGTTATTGATGTAAAAGTTCGTCTCAAAGCTGAATTACATAAAGAGCTTAAAGCGAAAGCACAGCAAGAAGAACGCTCAATGAATTATCTAATCAATAAAGCAGTTGAGTTATTAGTAAACCAAACTAAAGAGACCAAAGTATGAATATGAAATTAAAACCTATCACAATAGCAGTTGATGGAGTCACAATCAGAATCGATGCACAAGGTCGTTTCTGTCTAAATGATTTACATCAAGCAAGTGGTGGATTAGAAAAAGACAAACCAAAATTCTTTCTTGAAAATAAACAAACCCAAGCACTCGTAAAGGAGTTAACCGAGGGAGGAATTCCTCCCTCGAAACAAAATCAACCGGTTAGCGTTACTCGTGGCGGATTAGAGCAGGGTACGTATGTAGTAAAAGAATTGGTTTACTCATATGCAATGTGGATTAGCGCTGCATTTAACTTAAAGGTTATTCGTACTTTCGATGCTGTAGCTACAGGGAAAATTCAACCGATAGACCCTGCAAAGCTTTTTGCTGATCCGCATGCTTTACGGAATGCCTTACTTACGTATTCTGAAAAAGTAATTGAGTTAGAGCAGCAAGTAGAAGTTATGCAGCCAACAGTTGAAGCTTTCGATCGTATTGCTAAGGCTGATGGGAGCTTTTGCCTACGTGATACAGCAAACAACCTACAAATGCGCCAAAGTGACCTAATCAAATGGCTCCAGTTAAATGGCTGGATTTACAAACGCTCTGGTAATGCCGCATGGCATGGTTATAGCGATAAGCTACAGGCAGGTTATCTGGAACATAAAACCGAAGTGATTACTCGTCCTGATGGCTCAGAAAAGATCACAGAACAGGTGAGAGTGACACCAAAGGGATTAACCAAGCTTTCAAAGCTATTAGGAAATCACAATGCATAATTCAGGCAATAAAAAAGCCCTTGTCGATTTCTTGGCGGAAAACAAAGGGCTTAGTATTGTCATCGCATGGAGCGATAAACTACATGAACAGTATGACCCAGTTAGTTGCTGAAAATCAAGTCTATGATGCAACTGACGTTGCTGAGGGCTTTGCACTGGCATATGAACAAGTTGCCGATATTGCTGCAATGTTGGATGCAATCCAGCACAAGCAAGAGAGAACTATTGAATATCTGGCCAAGGTCTATAACGTACCTGAGTCAGTATTCAAGGAACTCACACGGCTTTTTCAGATTACTGAGAGCATGATCCAAGATTCCATGACTTTCAGTAAAGAACAGGAAGACTCCTATAAAAGCTTAGATGAAGGGAAGGCTTCTTAATTTTTTGACCTCTACTGAAACCGCTTATTTAAGCGGTTTTTTTTATATTTTGTGAGCAGGTTTTCACTCAATCAACTTCTGTCAGATAGGCAAACTCAAAGCTAAATGAAAAAAATGATATTGCGAATATTTTGTGAAAATTTTGTGAAGGTGAAATTTTCACCAACAAAACACCCAAGCAAAAAACGGGAATATTCTATAAAATAAACGAAACTTTTCGCTCAATTTGAAATTTGGCTCTTTGTATAAATGACTGATATAGAAATAGAAACACATCCATTACAACCGTTTTTACCTGCGACTGCTAAGCTGCTGATGCTTGGCAGTTTTCCACCACCGCAAACTCGCTGGAAGATGGATTTTTACTATCCCAACTATCAAAATGATATGTGGCGTATCTTTGGTCTGATCTTTTTTAAAGATAAAGATCACTTTTTAGATTTACCCAATAAAAACTTTAAAGAACAACTGATCCGTGAGTTCTTAACCCAGATTGGCGTAGGAATCTTTGATACGGCTTATCAAGTGAAACGCTTGCAGGGTAATGCGTCTGATAAATTTTTAGAAATTGTTACACCCACAGATTTATCAAAGTTATTAGAACAGATTCCTCTGTGTCATACCATCATGACTACGGGAGATAAAGCAACAGATACGCTGATGCTACACTTTCCAGAGCAAGCAACTAAGCCTATGATTGGACAGTCGGTGCAGGTGAATTATGCTGATCGAGAGCTGAATTTATACCGATTACCATCATCATCAAGAGCCTATCCTTTAGCGTTGGAAAAGAAAGCAGAAGCCTATCAACAGTTCTTTAGACAAATTGGTTTGGTGTAGTTGGTTGTTATGAAAATGACCAGTCATGATTATAAGTTACTACTATAAAATAAAAGGAATATAAGTATGATTCATAGTAATGTTTTTGAGGCTATACAGAATGAAAGTGGCATCAGAAGGATCGATAATATTTATATAAATAGAGATGGAAATAGTGAAGATAACTCATTTTCTATAGAACAATTAATGATTGAAATTGATTTTAAGCTTTGGGTCTTTCAAGTAAATCGAGAATTTGATGAAATTGAATTAGTCCTTAAAAGTAAATTAGAGATCAATTTTGAAGAGTATAAAGAATTTAATAGCCTTTCTAATTTGAAAGGCTTAGAGATTGGATCATTGTTTGCAATTATTAATGAAAGAGGTTACACCGATGGAGTTAAATTGAAATTATTTAGTGGGATATTAACTAGTGGAACTCCTCCTTTTTGTGGAACACTCACATTGATTTCTTTAGCTTCAGGTCTACAATATGAGTTGAGTTCGGTAGGAATTGATACATATCTAATTTAATTTACATCATCCATTCAACGGGAAAATAAGACACAAAGTGCATGGTAAAACGCTGGAATCTTGTACTTTCAGGATCGTGATGATGTTCAACCACTTCGCCATTTTCTTTATGTTCATACCACACAATATTGCCGTTTTGATCTAATTTGAGCTGATAAGCCACTTGTAATAAATGCTGATCAAGCATGGCGGTGATCTGGTCTTGTAAATGATCTGATTCAACCACTAAACCAACTTCAGTGTTTAAATGGGCAGAGCGTGGGTCAAAATTAAATGAACCAATAAAAACCTTTCCATCGACATCAAAAAATTTGGCATGCAAACTTGAGCGATTTTTGCCTTTAACCGGGATCACACTACCTGTCGCGATTTCATACCAAGTCCGTTTTTTACGTTCGATATTCGGTTTAAACTCATACAGTTGCACACCACTTTGTAAAAGTGGTTTACGGTATTGACTATAAAATGAATGTACTACGGCGACATCATTGGCTACCAAACTATTGGTCAGAACACGCACTTGAATGCCGTCTTTAGACAACTGGTTGAGGTAGGCAGTTCCTTGTTTTGTAGGTACAAAATAAGCGGAGACCAACTCCATATGTTGTTCAGGTTTACCCATAATTTTCAGAACTTGAGCATATAAAAGTTCCTGATCTTTGGCTTGTCCTAAGGCTTTATTGGGATGATCAGCGACAAAATGTGCTTTTGCCCATTGGATTGGATAGTTTTGTAGACGTAATTTTAAATAATCTTGTGCAGCTTCGAGTTTATCTTCAGTGGGTGTATCCACTTGATCTAAGGCTTTATAACTATTTCTTAAACTTTCCAGTTGTTGAGGCATACCAGAACCCATTAATTGTTCTGTTGAATAACTGAGTTTATCTGACCAGAACTCATCGAAAACCTGCTCTGCTCGATCGACTGCTTTACCGTAGAACAAAATGTCCATGTCACTAAATTGAAACTGGTCACTGGCTTCGAAGTATTCACTGCTGATATTACGCCCACCTGTCACCGCAATCGAATGATCGGCAATGGTAAGCTTATTGTGCATACGGTGATTAATCTGTTTTAATCTAAATACATAATCAATAAAACGTAAATGCCTAAACTTATAAGGATTAAAAATACGGATTTCAAAGTTTGGATGCTGGGTGAGGGCTTTTAAGGTTTTATCCAGTTTTATGCCATTCTGATCATCAATTAATAAGCGGACTTTTACTCCGCGATCGGCCGCTTTGAGCAACTCGTGCAACATCATGTTACCAATAGCATCATCATTCCAAATATAATATTGTAAATCAAGTTGATGCTTGGCATTTCGAATTAAATGAATACGAGAAGCGATACTTAAAAAAGCATCATCCAAAGCTAAAAAAGCCGTTAAACCCTTTTCAATATTGAGATCGGCTTGTGGATCATTCATCCACTTTGTTTTCGTATGCAAGAAGTTACTCCGATCGTGGTTCTGATTGGGTGGTAAAGAACAACCACCAATTCCTAACATGATAACAAGTGTCGTTATCTTAAAATGGTATGAATTGTTTATGATTTTATTGATCAAGCGTGCGAGTCCAACAGTAATTTGTAGGTGGTTGATTTTCTTATATATCTAAATGCTATTTTGTTCCAAGGTTTAAATGTAATTGTAAATATAATCAACTACTTATTTTCTGATTTATCTTTCCTATTATGTAAATAGATATCAATAATCATAACACTATAGAATTTCAATCAGTAAGCATTGAGTTAAATTACTATACTGGTGTATAGTATATTTTTAGATTTAATGTGGTCGACATTATGCCTAAACAATTAGAGGATAAAAAAAAGATTCTCACACGTGTAAGACGAATCCAAGGTCAAGTTCAGAGTGTGGAACGGGCTTTGGAAAATGACACTGAATGTGCTGATATTTTGCAGCAAATCTGCGCAGTTCGTGGAGCATTAAACGGTTTGATGACGGAACTTCTCGAAATTCATCTTAAAGACACTTTAGTTGTCGGTGAGTCGTCTGAGTTGCAACGCAGTCAAGAGCTCATTCAAGTCAGTAAAATTCTTAAATCTTATTTAAAGTAAAATTCAGGAGTGTCATTGTGATTAAATCTCGTGCAGCCGTTGCTTTTGCCGCAGGCGAACCATTACAAATCGTAGAACTTGATGTTGAATCACCTAAAGCGGGTGAAGTCCTGATTAAAATTACCCATACAGGGGTGTGCCATACCGATGCCTTCACTTTATCGGGTGATGATCCTGAAGGTGTTTTCCCAGCAGTGTTGGGTCATGAAGGTGCAGGGGTTGTGGTGCAAGTCGGCGAGGGTGTGACCAGTGTTGCTGTTGGTGACCATGTTATTCCACTGTATACCGCTGAATGTAAGGAATGTTTATTCTGTAAATCAGGCAAAACCAATTTATGTGTGGCAGTTCGTGCCACTCAAGGCAAAGGCGTGATGCCAGATGGTACAACACGTTTCTCTTATAATGGTCAACCGATTTATCACTATATGGGTTGTTCAACTTTTAGTGAATATACTGTCGTTGCAGAAGTCTCTTTGGCGAAAATCAATCCTGAAGCCAATCATGAACAAGTTTGTTTATTGGGTTGTGGTGTGACCACCGGGATTGGTGCAGTACACAATACGGCGAAGGTGCAAGCAGGCGATAGTGTTGCAGTCTTTGGTCTTGGTGGTATTGGTCTAGCTGTGGTACAAGGTGCCCGCCAAGCCAAAGCAGGTCGTATTATTGTTGTCGATACCAATCCTGATAAATTTGAGTTGGCAAAACAGTTCGGTGCTACTGATTTCCTCAATCCAAAAGATTATGATCAACCGATTCAACAAGTGATTGTTGAAATGACCGGTTGGGGCGTTGATCATTCTTTTGAATGTATCGGCAATACCAATGTCATGCGTTCAGCACTCGAATGTGCACATCGCGGCTGGGGACAATCTGTGATTATTGGCGTTGCGGGTGCAGGTCAGGAAATCTCAACGCGTCCATTCCAGTTGGTGACAGGCCGCAAATGGATGGGAACTGCTTTTGGTGGGGTAAAAGGACGTACACAACTGCCTAAAATGGTAGAAGATGCCATGAAGGGTGAAATCCAACTTGAACCATTCGTAACACATACCATGCCATTGGACGATATTAATGAAGCCTTTGATTTGATGCATGAAGGTAAGTCAATTCGCACCGTGATTCATTTCTAATTTTAAATGATGGGATTTGATGATGTGAAAAGCATCATCAAATCTTAGGTGGAACTTGATGCCAAAACCACGTTTAAAACTGCATGTGCGAATCTTATCTGATGAGCAGATTGCTTTTGGTCCGGGTAAAGCGGAACTCTTAGATGCAATTCATCGTACAGGATCAATTTCTCAGGCAGCAAAGTCTATGGACATGAGCTATCGTCGCGCATGGCAGTTGGTCGATACCATGAATCAATGCTTTCATTCCAATCTAGTCGACACCCAAACAGGTGGAACGCATGGTGGTGGTGCAGTGGTAACTGAATTGGGGCAAATCGTGCTCAAGAAGTTCAGAGCCATGGAGCAGCAAGCAATTCAGGCTGTTGCAACTGAGTTTGAAGATTTAGCCAACTATCTAAAAGTAAATAAATAATCTTATAAATATAAATAATTTAAATAGCACTTCATCATCTTCATTTTGATCCTTTCTTTCTCAATAAAAATTTGCTGAGTTATAGCGCAACAGTATTTCTGTCGAATCTTTTTAGCACCATCATTAAACCATTCAAACGAACTTGCATTTTAGTATTTTTATTAAGTTATTAATTTATATATTAAAAATATTTTTGGCACGCTTTCTGCTTCTATCGATTCAAACTTGTATACAAGATAGGATTCAAAAAGTGAGCGAAATAAAAACTTTAGGCTGGACAATTTCTGAGTGGCAAACAGCGTATTTAAAGCAAGAAATTCAACTCGATATTTTGCAGGAGTTGGTTTCAGCACTTGATCCAAATGACGTTGCTTGGATTTCGTTGGCCAGTGCAGATTTAGTTGAGCAACAAATCCAATCTTTAAAGCAACTGACTCAAGATTGCGATAACCTGCAAAAACAATTTCCTTTATATGGTGTGCCGTTTGCAGTCAAAGACAATATTGATGTGGCAGGTTTTGTCACCACGGCGGCATGTAAGGCACTGAATCGTGTTGCAACACAAGATGCTGAAACAGTTCGTTTACTTAAACAGGCCGGTGCGATTGTACTTGGCAAAACCAATCTTGATCAATTTGCCACAGGTTTGGTTGGCACACGTTCACCATTTGGGGCGGTACCGAATAGTTTTAAACCTGAATATGTCAGTGGTGGCTCAAGTTCAGGTTCGGCCAGTGTAGTGGCACGTGGTTTGGTCCCATTTTCTCTCGGGACTGATACCGCAGGATCGGGTCGAGTTCCTGCAGCCTTCAATAATATTGTGGGTTTAAAGCCGACCAAAGGTCGTTTTTCCAATCGCGGCCTATTACCCGCAGTAAAAAGTATCGATTGTATTTCAATCTTTGCACTCACAGTGACGGATGCTGAATTGGTGGCTGCTCAAGTCGAAGCTTATGACGCTTTAGATAGCTATTCACGTCAGCATCCTAAAAACGTACCTGCACGTTTCTCTAGTAAACTGAAATTTGCCATCCCGAATCAATTAAATTTCTTTGGTGACGAGCAGGCGGAAAAAGCGTTTCAACACACCATTCAATTACTGGAAAGCTTAAATGCTGAAATTACACCGATTGATTTTTCTGCTTTTGAGCAACTTGCAGCACAACTTTATCAAGGCTCTTGGGTGGCGGAGCGCACCGCTGCGGCTGCCGATTTACTCAAAACCAATGCTGCTGATTTTGATCCAACCGTTTTAGAAATTATTCAACAAGGTGAAAAGTATTCTGCGGTGGATGCCTACAATGCTGAATATTTAAAGCAGGATTTGACCCGAAAAATCCAAGCTAGCTTGGCTGAGTTTGATGCTTTGATCGTACCAACTTCACCGACGATTTATACCATTGAACAAATGCAACAGCACCCGATTGAATATAACGCCCATTTCGGCACGTATACTAATTTCACCAACCTCGCTGATTTAAGTGCCTTAGCATTGCCTGCAGGCTTTAGAGCAGACAACTTACCATTTGGCATCACATTAATAGCACCTGCTTGGCACGATGCAGCCTTGGTGCATTTCGGCAAAGCATGGCAGAACTATTTAGCACTGAAACTCGGTGCTTTAGATAAGCCTTTATCGACAAATACACCAAGCTTAATGTCTCCTCATCATATTCGTGTCGCAGTTGTAGGAGCGCATTTAACAGGAATGCCTCTGAATTTCCAACTCACCACCCGTGGTGCGGTTCATGTCGAAACCACCAAAACTTCTCAGGATTATGCGCTTTATGCCTTGAATGGCACAGTTCCACCAAAACCAGGTTTGGCTCGCCAGCAAGATGGACAAAGCATCATTGTCGAGCTTTGGGATGTACCTACAGCACGCTTCGGTGAGTTTGTCGCAGAAATTCCAACCCCCTTGGGTATGGGCAATGTCGAATTGGAAGATGGTCGTTGGGTTAAAGGCTTTATTTGCGAACCCTATGGCTTAGGCGACGCAGAGAATATCAGCCATTTTGGTGGCTGGAGAGCGTATATCCAGCATCGCAATAACAAAGTCACCAATACAGCCAATTAATTTTAGGGGGAAATCATCATGTTTAAGACCGTACTTATTGCAAACCGTGGTGAAATTGCTGTTAGAGCAATTCGAACGCTGAAAAAATTAGGTATTACCAGTGTCGCGGTTTATTCGGACAGTGACCGTTATGCTCAGCATGTGCAGGATGCAGATATTGCAATTGCACTAGATGGCTTAAAACCAGCTGATACTTATTTGAGTATCGAAAAACTGATTCAAGCTGCTAAACAAACTGGGGCAGAAGCGATTTTTCCGGGCTATGGTTTCCTGTCTGAGAGTGCAGATTTCTCTCGTGCTTGTGAAGAAAATAATATTGCGTTTATGGGGCCAACAGCAGAGCAGATTCTGGAATTTGGTCTAAAACACCGTGCACGTGAACTTGCTGCATCGGCTCATGTGCCCATGACCCCTGGTACAGGCTTGTTGGACAGTTTGGAGGAAGCATTGACTGCGGCTGAGCGTATTGGTTATCCAATCATGCTAAAAAGCACCGCAGGTGGTGGGGGTATCGGGCTCACTCGTTGTGACACTCCACAAGCACTGGCCGATGCTTACGAAAGCGTGAAACGCCTAGGTGAGCAGTTCTTTAAAGATGCAGGTGTCTTTATTGAATGCTTTATTGATAAAGCACGTCATGTCGAAGTACAGATTTTTGGTGATGGTCAAGGTCAAGTGGTCGCGTTTGGTGAGCGTGATTGCTCATTGCAACGTCGTAATCAAAAAGTGGTTGAAGAAACGCCAGCTGCGAACTTACCTGAAGCAACCCGTAAAAAGCTCCATCAAGCCGCTGTTGAACTGGGTCGCTCTGTGAATTATCGCAGTGCTGGAACGGTTGAGTTTATTTATGATGCGCAAAGAGATGAGTTTTATTTCCTTGAAGTGAATACCCGTTTACAGGTAGAGCATCCTGTGACGGAAATGGTGACAGGTCTTGACTTAATCGAGTGTATGCTCAAAGTCGCGGCAGGTGATGCCTTGGATTGGGAGTATCTCAGCAATATCCAACCGCAAGGTGCTGCGATTGAAGTTCGTGTCTATGCTGAAGATCCTGTTAAAAATTTCCAACCAAGCCCGGGTGTGCTCACAGAAGTCTCATTTCCCGAAGGTATTCGTGTCGATACTTGGGTGAAAACAGGCACCGAAGTTTCTCAGTATTTTGATCCAATGATTGCCAAGATTATTGTGCATGCGGAAGATCGAGCGACTGCAATTGAAAAATTAAAATTAGTTTTGGCTGAAACGCGTTTAAATGGTATCAGCACCAACTTGGATTATGCACGCGCCATCGTTTCAGACCAACGTTTTGAATCGATGCAAATCTGGACGCGTATGCTGGATGATTTTAACTATTCACCAAAAGTCATTGAAGTGATCCAAGCGGGTACATTGAGTTCAATTCAAGACTATCCAGGGCGTACAGGCTATTGGGATATCGGTGTACCGCCATCAGGTCCAATGGATGATTATGCCTTCCAACTGGCCAATCGCATTGTGGGTAATGACGCAAAGGCAGCGGGTTTTGAGTTTACTTTAGTAGGTCCAAGCTTAAAGTTCCATGCCGATACCACCATTGCACTCACAGGTGCAAGCTGTACTGCTATGTTGGATGATCAACGCATTGCTTTTTGGCAACCGATTAAGGTCAAAGCAGGTCAAATTTTAAAAGTTGGTCAAGTGGCTTCAGGCTGCCGTACTTATTTAGCCGTGCGTGATGGTCTTGATGTACCCCTATATTTAGGTAGCCGTTCAACCTTTGCATTGGGTAATTTCGGTGGTCATGCAGGACGTACTTTACGTGTAGGTGACATGATCAAAATGGTTGATGCAGAACTGGCCAGTGCGGAATTACCGCTTGCGATTGCTGAGCCTCAAGCCTTATCCAAAGAGCTTATTCCTGAATATAGCAATGAATGGGAAATCGCAGTGCTGTATGGGCCACACGGCGCGCCTGATTTCTTTAAACCTGAATATGTGGAAGAATTTTTTGCTTCTGAGTGGACTGTTCACTTTAACTCAAACCGTTTAGGCGTCAGACTTTCAGGGCCTACACCGAGCTGGGCAAGAGAGAATGGCGGTGAAGCAGGCCTACATCCATCCAACGTGCATGATTGTGAATATGCAATTGGTGCGATCAACTTTACCGGCGATTTCCCTGTGATTTTAGCAAAAGATGGTCCTAGCCTTGGTGGTTTCGTGTGTCCAGTGACCATTGCCAAAGCAGAGCTTTGGAAAGTAGGTCAACTCAAAGCTGATGACAAAATCCGTTTTTATCCAATTACAGTCGAGGAGGCCAACGAGTTAGAACGCAAACAAATTGACAATATCCAGAACTTTGCCGCCGCTGCCAAAGTGGTAGAAACGATTGAGCCAACTCAAGATGTCTTTACCACCATTCTGGCACAACGTGAACCAACTGATTTATCGCCAAAAACCGTCTATCGCCAAGCGGGTGATAGCTATATCTTGCTTGAATATGGTGAAAATGTTTTGGATTTGGCACTACGTTTACGTGTACATCAACTGATTCAAATGATTCGCGATGCCAATCTTGCAGGTGTTTTGGAACTGTCACCCGGTGTACGTTCACTACAAATTAAATATGATGGTCTGGTGATTCCTCAAGCTGAGCTCATTCATCAATTGCTTAAACTTGAAGAGCAAATGGGTGATTTAAGCCAGCTTAAGATTCCATCGCGTATTGTGCATTTGCCAATGGCGTTTGAAGATAGTGCCACTTTAGGTGCAGTAGAGCGTTATCAAGAAAGTGTTTGTGCCAAAGCGCCGTGGTTGCCGAATAATGTTGATTTTATCCAACGTATTAACGGGCTAGCACATCGTGATGAAGTCAAAGATATTATTTTTGATGCCAACTATTTAGTCCTTGGTTTAGGCGATGTCTATCTAACAGCACCATGTGCGGTACCGATTGACCCACGTCATCGCTTACTCAGCTCTAAGTACAATCCAGCACGTACCTTTACTGCGGAAGGTACTGTCGGTATTGGTGGGATGTACATGTGCATTTATGGCATGGACTCACCGGGTGGTTATCAGTTGATTGGGCGGACGCTGCCAATCTGGAACAAGTTTAAAAAGAATAAGCAGTTTGGTGATAAACAATGGTTCTTGCAGTTCTTTGACCAGATTAAATATTTCCCTGTGACTGAAGCTGAATTGAATGAATGGCGTGCTGATTTTGAAAATGGTCGTGCTCAAATTCAGATTGAAGAAACTGAGTTTGACTATGCAGACTATGTACAATTCTTGGACAATGAAGCGGAAAGCATCGCGGCATTTAAAGACAAGCAACAACAGGCCTTTAGTACTGAAGTGAGTCGCTGGAAAGAAGAATTTGCTGCGCAACCTGAACAACATGTTGAGCAAACCAATCATGTTGATTACAGCCATCTTTCTTCTTTAAATGCTTCAATGACAGGAAATATCTGGAAGATCTTTGTGGAACATGGCCAAGAGATTAAAAAAGGTGAAACTGTTGCTATTATTGAAGCGATGAAAATGGAGTTACCTGTCTATGCGGAAGAAGATGGTATTGTCAAAGCCATTATTTGCAGAGCAGGGCAAACCGTACACAGTGGTGAACCATTGGTCTATATGGAATAAGCTTGAATGAAAGAAGCGAACATCAACATAAAGAACACAACCAAAGGCTCAGACAATCTGTCTGAGCTGGTTTACCAACGTATTAAGAATGACATTTTTGATTTCAAATTGATGCCAGGTGAACGCTTTACTGAGTCTGAAGTTGCCAAAGCCTATGATGTGAGTCGGACCCCAATCCGACAAGCCTTATATCGCTTACAACAAGAGGGCTATGTTGATGTGAGCTTTCGGAGCGGTTGGCAGATTCGGCCGCTCAATTTTCGTTATTATGAAGAGCTTTATGATGTGCGTATTGTTTTGGAGAAAGATTCGATTCGTAAACTCTGTCAGATTGACCATCATAATTCAGTTGAGTTGTCGGTGTTAAAAGACCTGTGGTTAGTGCAGCCTTCTGAATATTTAAAAGACATTAAACAACTTTCTCAGCAAGATGAAGATTTTCATTGTGCTTTGGTTCGTGCTTCGGGCAATAATGAAATGGCGAGGATTCATCGGGATTTGAGTGAGCGAATCCGAATAATCCGCCGTTTGGATTTTTCTAAAGATTATCGGATTGAAGCAACTTATCAAGAACATCAAAAAATCTTGGGTTTTATTTTCGATCGACACACTGAACAAGCGATCAATGCAATTGAAGCGCATATTATGCAAAGCCGTGATGAAGTGAAAAAGATTACCTTACAGATGCTGGATTCGAGTCAGTTTTATTAAAAGCTTTAAATTTTATAGATGCGCATTCACACGGGCACGGGGGAATAAGACCGTTGTGAAAACTGTTTTTGTTATGCCTAATTCTGCATAAAACTAACAGTTTTTATGGCTTTGCTATTTAATAATAAAAATCACATTTCCAATCATCAAATGACACATGATGAATGACCAAACACTGATCAATTTATTTCTAAAACTTATCCCAAAAGAAGGCTTTTTTGCTACAGCCATTGATGGCATTACCTTGATGCGTGTTGATCACAACACACCACCGATTGCCGTCTTGCAAGAACCAACCTTAGTGTTTGTTTTGCAAGGGCAAAAGCGTGGCTATATTGGTACAGAAACTTATTCATTCAAGCAAAGCGAATGCCTGATTGTCTCGGTGTCGATGCCTTTCGATTGTGACACCATTGCCAGTCCAGAAGCACCGATGATTGCGATCAGCATGAAGTTAGAGGCAGATACGGTCAATGAGCTACTGGCTAAAACCTATTTTGAAAATTACCAGTTTAAGCCACTTACCACAGGAATGAGTGTGATCCAGTATGATCAAACGATATCAAATGTCCTCATTCGTTTATTAAATACCCTGAGGTCTGAACAGGATGTATTGATCTTGGGAGATCAAATTAAAAGGGAATTGCTCTATCGTGTTATTCAACATTCAGGTGCTGATGCCTTAACAGGCTTGGTCGCTCAGGGTAATCTCAGACCGATTTATAAAATTTGTGAATATATTCAACATCATTTTACTGAAAAATTAACGGTAGAGATGCTCGCAGAACAGGCCAATATGAGTACTTCTGCATTTCATAAAGCCTTTAAACAAGTCACACAATATCCACCATTGCAATATTTGAAAGTGGTTCGATTGCATAAGGCAAAACAATTGTTGCAAAACGCAGACCAAAGTGTGGCTCAAGCGGCTTATGCTGTTGGATATCAGAGCTCTTCTCAATTTAGCCGAGAATTCAAAAAGCAGTTTGGTTTTCCTCCAAAGCATGCCGATACTAATACTCAAATGGAGTCATGATTAAATGAATCAAAATAGCGTAGAACAAATGAAATATATCGAAATTACACAAGCGGGTGGTCCAGAAGTATTACAAGTGACTCAAGGCCCTCGACCAGAGATCAAAGCAGATGAAGTGCTCATTGAAGTCTACGCAACAGGAATCAACCGACCTGACATTCTACAGCGCCAAGGCCTGTATCCAATGCCTAAAGGTGTAACCCAAATTCCTGGGCTAGAAGTATCGGGCGTGATTGCTCAAGTTGGCGAACACGTCACCCAGTTCAATGTTGGTGATAAAGTCTGTGCACTGACCAATGGTGGTGGATATGCAGAATATTGTGCAGTTCCAGCCAATCAAACTTTAAAAATTCCAAAGAACTTGAGCTTTGTCGAAGCTGCGGCCATTCCTGAAACTTATTTTACAGTTTGGGCGAATTTGTTTCAGATTGGACAGTTGAAAAAGAATGAAACCGTATTGATTCATGGTGGGGCCAGTGGTATTGGTTCCACAGCAATCAGCTTATGCCATGCAATGGGCATCAAAAACTTCTCCACGGTTGGAAGCGATGACAAAGTTGAAAAATTAGCTTCGGTGTCACAGGTGATCAACTACAAAACACAGGATTTTGAAAAAGAAGTTTTGGCTCAAACGGATGGCCAAGGTGTAGATGTGATTTTGGATATTATCGGCGCCGCTTACTTTAATCAAAATCTGAGATTATTAAAGCGTGATGGTCGATTGGTGATTATCGGTTTTATGGGGGGACGAAAAGTCGATGGCTTTGATATACAGGAGTTAATGTTAAAACGGGCTGTTGTCACAGGTTCGACCATGCGTGCTAGAACTAATGCTGAAAAAGCTCAAATTACCCAAGAACTTGAGCAGTTTGTTTGGCCTTTAATTGAAACTGATCAATGCAAACCAATGATTTACAAAACTTTTGCATTTGATGAAGTGGCTCAGGCTCATCAATGTCTAGAAAGCAGCCAACATACGGGCAAAGTGGTACTCGAAATTAAATCTGAATTTGCCTAATTGTGTTCAATCCATGCCTGTTCATACTCAAAACTTGAGTGTGGCAGGTGACTCAAGCAGTATGCATATAAACATAACGACCTGATGAGGAATCTCAAAAATGACAACAAATCCTGATGATCGCAACCCAAGTCCAGACCATGCAGAAGACAATGCTTTTTTCCCATCACCATATTCACTGAGCCAATACACCTCAGCAAAAACAGATTACGATGGCACGACTTATCCAAACCCATACAAAGGCGACAAACGGATTTTAATGATTGCAACAGATGAACGTTATATCTTGATGCAAAACGAAAAATTCTTTTCTACGGGAAATCATCCTGTTGAAATGTTATTGCCAATGTTCCACTTGGATAATGCGGGCTTTGCCTTTGATGTGGCAACACTTTCAGGCAATCCAGTCAAGTTGGAAATGTGGGCCATGCCGAATGAAGAACAAGTGGTCTTAGATACTTATAAAAAATATGAAAAGCAACTCAAAGCGCCGTTGAAGTTAGCAGATATTCTGGAACAAGCTTTAAGTGCAGATTCACCTTATGCAGGTATTTTTATTCCGGGCGGACATGGTGTTCTTGCTAAGATTCCTGAAAGCAAAGAAGTCAAACAGCTATTAAAGTGGGCCATTAAAAATGATAAATATGTGATCACGTTATGTCATGGGCCAGCCTCATTGCTTGCAGCAGCTGTAGATGAAGATCCGCAGGATTATATTTTTAAGGACTACAAGATTTGTGTGTTCCCTGATTCCCTAGACAAAGGTGCAAATATTGATATCGGCTATATGCCAGGACAATTGCCTTGGTTAGTGGGTGAAAATCTTGAAAAGCTAGGTGTCGGAATTTTGAATAAAGGCATCACAGGGCAGGTCCATCAAGATCGCAAATTATTGACGGGTGATAGTCCATTGGCTTCGAATAATCTTGGAAAACTCGCCGCAACAACTTTATTGGCAGATCCTAATCTTCAATAAACCTTACTGTTGGAATACCTAAAAGCCTAGCTATTGCTAGGCTTTTATTTTTGATGAGTTTATTGGAATATCCCGAGACATATTTTTACGGATCTGTTTTACTCCAAAAGCTAGATTTTCATACTTATTTTTTGTAGAAATGAACATTGAACTGACACCAAAATTACATTTATGTCATTCAAAACTATTTAAAGTTGTACAACGTTATTATCTTCTTAAGCAGGACTTTAACAGGTTTAAGATGAAGATATTACTAGTCGAAGATGAGCAAAGAATTGGGAGTTATCTTAACCAAGCATTATCAGAATCTGGTTATATGATCGACTGGGTCACAGATGAAATAACAGGTAAGCATCTCGCGTTATTGTTTAGTGAATATGATTTAGTGGTCTTGGATGTCATGTTTGCGGGTTTAAATGGTTGGAACATTCTGCATGATGTGGGCAAGAATGGAAAAACCATGCCTATTTTGTTTTTGATTGCGCGAGATCAAATTGAAGAGAGAGTGAAAGGGCTTGGCCTTTCTTTTACCTTGGTCGAGCTTCTCACACGGATCAAAGGTCTATTGAGTAGAGAGCAGCGGAATCATGAAATTAACCGAATCTGTGTCGCGGATCTTGAACTTGATTTATGGAAACGCAGTGTCAGTCGGGCAGGTCAACGTATTAATCTGACCAGTCAAGAATATGCGCTAATGGAACTGTTTATGAGTAGACGTGGAGAAGTTTTACCAAGATCGCTAATCGCATCGCAGATTTGGGATATGGATCACGAGAATGATACTAAAATAGTTGAAGTGGCCATTAGCCGCCTAAGAAATAAAATTGACCGCAATTTTATACCCAAGCTGATTCATAATATTTATGGAATGGGTTATGTGCTTGCAGAATGGAGAGGATCAAGGGCGAGTCATGAAGCTGTAGAGAGCTTTGAAATCAACCATTGATTGTCCAAATGATATTTTAAATTGAGCAGATACTTCCACTTGTCAGTTAATTGACAACTCAGGCCACTCATTGTGGTTAAAGTAGAAATAATGAAGGAACCGAATGAATTTAGGCAAATAAATGAAAATATGTATTTATGGTGCAGGCAGTATTGGATGTTATCTTGGTGGTCGTTTAGCTGCAGCGGGAGCCAATGTTGATTTTATTGTACGCCCGAAAATACAACAACAGTTGCAACAGTATGGGTTGATTGTTTCGGACTATCTGGGTGAAAAAAATATTGTTCCAGCAAGCAAGCTACAACTTAGCACTGATCCAAACATTGCTGCTCAGGCTGATATCATTTTTGTCTGTGTTAAGTCTGCGGCGACAGAACAAGCCGCTCATGAGTTAAAAGAGATTCTAAAGAAAAATACCATCATTATTAGTTTTCAGAATGGTTTAAGTAATGTCGGAATTTTAAAGCAGGTTTTATCTGAACATACAATTCTTGAAGGTATGGTGCCTTTTAATGTCGCTGCTTTAGGAAATGGCGTTTTTCATCAAGGTACTGAGGGGGCGCTGCATGTAAAAAAACATGTTGGCTTGAATGAGCTTGTCGCTGCATTTCATAACGCTCAGCTTGAACTGAAACTTGAAAAAGATATGCAGGCGATTCAATGGGCAAAATTATTGCTCAATCTAAATAATTCAATCAATGCATTGTCGCAACTACCACTCAAACAACAACTTTCAATTCGCGCCTATCGTCAATGCTTGGCAATGGCGCAGATCGAAGCCTTAAGTCTTCTTAAAATTGCTAAAATTCAACCTGCTCAACTGACAGCGATACCAGCACATCTTGTCCCATATGTATTAAAACTGCCAAATTCTATTTTCACTCTGCTGAGTAAGAAAATGTTGGCAATCGATCCACTGGCTCGATCTTCAATGGCAGATGATCTTATGGCAGGACGAGCAACGGAAACTGACTGGATTAATGGAGAGGTTGTTCGTTTAGCAACGCAACTAAATTTAAAAGCACCAATCAATCAGAAGTTGATTGAGTTAATTAAACAAGCTGAAATCAAACCAAAAGCATGGTCAGCTGAAATACTTAAGAATCAATTGGAAATGGTGGCTGGATCTTAAATAAAAGTCATAGCGTATTCATTTATTGGCTATACGCTATGATCTTGTTTACCCTTGATAAGGTTAGGCTTTTATCACTTCCTTAGCACCAAATCGCGTAATTAAAGTTCCAAATATGGTTGCGAAGATATACATAAAAATTGAGTAGACCGCAGCAGGCATGGCAATGGTGGTGCTTGCCATAATGGTGAGTGCAATGGTCATGGCAAGCGTACTATTATGAATACCAATCTCAAAAGCACAGGCTCTCGCTTGATAAGAGCTGATACCAAACAACCGTGGCACAAAATAACCAATGCATAGACTAATTGCACAGAATAAGGCAGTTGCAAAGCCAATTTGCCCGATATATTCGATCAGATTATTTCGCTCTTTGATAATTGCACCCAAAATAATAATCAGAAGGAACACGACAGCGAAAATTCGCACAGGACGGTTCAGTTTTTCTGCGGTATGCGGCGCATAATGACGGATCAGCATCCCAATACAAACAGGGACTAGGATGATGGCAAAGACTTGCAGTACTTTTGCAAATTGTAGTCCGACTTGTTGGCCTTCATTCAAGAAATGCAGAATCGAAAAATTGACAATAAACGGTAAGAAAATGGCGGCAATAATGGCATTAATTGCGGTTAAGGTGATATTGAGTGCAATATCACCTTTATATAAATAGCTGAATAGATTTGCGGTTGATCCGCCAGGTGAAGCTGCAAGTAACATCAAACCGACTGCAAGAAGCGGCGGCAAAGCCAATATTTTACAAATTAAAAATGCAATGCCGACCAATAAGACAAGTTGACAAAACAAAGCAATGATCACCGCTTTGGGATGTTTGCTCACTCGTGCAAAGTCTTTGAGTGTGAGCTCCAAACCCAGCCCAGCCATGACAATCGCCAAGGCGATCGGCAGAAAAAGTGTGATTAGTCCAGAATCCATAAGTCGTCCTTCTTTTTTAAATCAATATTATTTTTTCCAATTTTCTAGTTGTTTTGTCCGATCAAATCACAACTTGGTGGTATCTAAATTGATATAGTTCACATTTGAGCAGGACAGATAAACAACAGCATTTAGCGATACTTTAAATTTTTACTGTGTAAAGAATGAATTAGCACATTTAGGTTATTAATTCTAATGATTTCTTTAGCTTAAATACTTTATTCACTTTTGCAGAAACTATTTGTGCGATAGCGCACAATTTGATTGAATAAAAATATGAAAATTAATAGGAGAAAAATCACTTTTATTGCAAAAATTACATTTCTATAACGCTTCGGATTTTTTGCATTTTACTATTTTTATGCTCATTAAGAGCTAAGAAAAGTAAGCTGATTAAACTAAATGGTAAAAAATAAAAGTGAAGCTAAATTTAATAATTTATGTAAATTAAACAATAATGTAGGTTTAATTTTTTACAAATGAAAACACGAATCATTTATACTTGTGCTAGAATTTCACAAATCTTTAATAAAAGCTTTATACCATTCCAACAATTGGCAGAAATAGAAAAATGATATGCACAAATGGTCAATGACATATTATTCCATTAAGAATGATAATTTGCGCCAATTATTACATTGTAACTATTTATTTATGCACAATTAAGTGAAAAGTTACGTGAAAAGATGACCATTTAACCGTGGCTCAAAATAAAAACTGTATATTACAAAATAGCGGAATAAATATGGATAACGTAGCTCAGCTAGAAACTGATACTAATTTCCAAAGTCGAAAAAAAATAACTTGGGTTGTATTTAGTGTACTCATCTTATTTCTGATCTTAGGCATCGCGTATTATTTTTTGGTCTATCGATTCTATCAATCTACCGATAATGCCTATGTTCAAGCTGATGTCACTTGGGTGATGCCAAAAATCTCAGGTGAAGTCATCGAGTTGATTATTAATGACAATCAGTTTGTGAAAAAAGGAGAGGCTTTGGCTATTTTAGATCATCGTGATTATCAGGCACGTTATGATCAGGCGAAATCAGTTGTCACCTTAAAACAAGCCGCGCTTGCTGTGCAGCAACAGAATGAAAAGTCCGCAAAATCATCGATTAGTGAAGCCAATAGTGGGGTAGTTGCTGCACAAGCAGATTTAACTCGCTTGAAAAAAGATTTTAATCGTTATCAAGATTTACTCAAAGACGGGGTGATTACCCGACAAAATTTTGAAGGCATACAATCCCAATATTTAACGGCTCAAGCGCAGTTGAGTAAAGCCCAAGCCTCAGTCAATGCCGCAGAGGCACAGTTAGGGAGCTTACAAGCCAGCCGTGCGCAGTTATTGGCTGATATTCAGAATGCCAATGCGACTTTGGATCTTTACCAGATTGATCTTTCATCCTCAAAAGTGATTAGCCCAGTAACAGGAAAAGTCGGCAGTCTTTCGATTCAGAAAGGTTCTCGTGTTTCACCACAAACACGTTTAATGGCAATTATTCCTGAGAAAAGTTTGTATGTACAAGCAAACTTCAAAGAAACCCAAATCGAGAAAATGCATATTGGGCAAGAAGTTAAATTAAAAATTGATGCTTATCCAAGTCTGACCTATACAGGGAAAATCGAAAGCTTTTCTCCAGCATCTGGCGCGACCTTTTCACTCATGCCACCAGACAACGCCACAGGAAATTTTAATAAAGTAGTGCAACGTATTCCTGTGCGGATTGCAATTGATTCGAGTCCACATATTGACCTGATAAAACCTGGAATGTCCGTCAGCGCGACTGTTGATTTAAGAACTTAATCAGAAAAGTTTTGGGTATAGGAAAATGAATAAACCGAACCAAGATGAGTGGATGTTTGCACCAAAAACAGCTTGGCTGATTTTTGCTGCCATGATTTTTGGTAATTTCATGGCAATTCTGGATATTCAAATTGTTGCAAGTTCTTTGAATGAAGTACAGGCAGGTATGAGTGCCAGCCGTTATGAAGTGACATGGGTGCAAACGGTTTATTTGATTGCTGAAATTATTGCAATTCCAATGTCCAGTATCGTCTCTCGGGTGCTCTCGACTCGAATTTATTACACCATTTGTGCGATAGGATTCACGATTAGTTCTTTGCTGTGTGCTTTGGCATGGAATTTGGAAAGTCTGTTGGTTTTCCGTGCCATTCAGGGTTTTATGGGCGGCGGTATGATTCCAACTTCAATGACGGCGTTATATCTGCTGTTTCCTGAAGCAAAACGTGCCTTGCCGTTGGTGATGTTTGGCATGATCAGTACTTTAGGTCCAGCTATTGGCCCAACTATTGGTGGTTGGTTGACCAATAACTTTTCATGGCACTGGATGTTCCTGATTAACATCATCCCCGGTATTTTGATTGCGACGATTATTTACTCTGGTCCAAATATAGACCGCGCCAATTATTCACTCATCAAAAGCATGGACTGGTTCAGTTTGATTGGTATGGCCATGTTCTTAGGCGGTTTGGAGTATTTCTTGGATGAAGGGGCGCGACATGATTGGCTCGCTGATACAGGTGTTCGTGTTGCGTTTATCATTTGCTTGATTGGTGGCATGATCTTCTTCTCACGCAGTTTTACCCAACCTAAGCCATTACTGGATCTGAGTGTATTTAAAAACAAAAACTTCACTTTAAGCTGCGTCATTACTTTTGTGATTGGTATGGCCTTATACGGCTTGGGCTATATGATTCCTGTGTTTCTTGGGCAAGTTCGAGAAATGAACAGCAGTCAAATTGGGCATATCATGATGGTGACAGGTATTGTGATGTTCTGCTTTGCGCCTTTCCTTGCGTGGTTGATTCCAAACTTTGATACCCGAAAAACTGTTTTTGTTGGGATGATCTTGGCAGGTTTTGGCGTTTGGCTTAATTCACATCTCAGTATCCACAGCGATTATGACTTTATGTTCTGGCCACAAATCTATCGTGGCATTGGTCTGATGATTTGTTTGATCGTGGTCTCACATTTGGCAATGAGTACGCTGCCACTAACCAAAGTTGCCGATGCCAGTGGTATTTATAACCTGATGCGTAATATTGGTGGAGCAGTTGGTCTGGCATTGATCAACTCATCGCTCGATTGGCTGACCGCCGTGCATGTGACGCAATTGAATCAGTATATGAACCCACAGAACTGGATTTTCATTGAAAGATTAGACCAGTTGACAGCGCAATACCAAGACGTGGGCAGTAATGCTCAACAAATCGCGCTCAGTGTGATCTACCGAGATATTCATTACCAAGCACTGACATCAAGTTTCAATGATTTATTACGTATGCTAGCCATCATCATGTTTGTGGCGGCTTTCTTAACCATTTTTATGGATAGGGGGAAGAAAATGGACATGTAGATATTCAATGCTAGAGGGTTGTTTCATATAACGAAAAAATAATCGGGGCATCGTATACAACAACATACCCCGTCATAAAAAGAACAGCGATATGAGTTTTTATATTTCTTTATGAGATAGGGGAACATGCATATCCAAATTTAGAGGTTGAAGCAGATGATTAATACAACATATAAACTGATTTCAAGATTCAACAATAAAGAATCTACCTATGGTCAATATGTCGAGAAAGAACAGATCGATATTGATCGGCTAAAAGTCATGTATTCGATTTACGAGCAATATTATGAAAATACCAAGTTTTCCATCTTTGCGGATGATTTCAAAAAGAAAAGTGGTGCCATCTTAATCTTTAACTCGGAAACCGATGAAATCGTTGGTTTTTCTACTGTGGTGGTTCAGCATTTTTACTTGAATGGAAAGGACTATACGGTACTGTTTAGTGGTGACACCGTGATCCTTAGAGCATTTTGGGGCACTCGTACCCTGCAAAGTACCATGCTCAAACTGATGATCAAATTACGTGTCAAATATCCATTTAACGAACTGTATTGGTTATTGATTTCTAAGGGCTACAAAACCTATCTACTGCTTGCCAATAACTATTATGTGTATTACCCAAATATCAATGACGAGAACCAGCACCTTTCCAGTGTGATTGAGCATTACTGCGAAAACTTCTTTGGTGAATATTATGACAAAGAAGCGGGATTGTTGAATTTTGGTGATGATTATCAACCGCTTAAAGGTGAAGTCGCGCCGATTACTGAGGAAATGAGAACAAAAAATCCCAATATTCATTTCTTTGAACAAAAGAATCCGACATGGACGGTAGGAACTGAGTTGCCTTGTATTGGCCGCTTGGGGTGGAAAGATATTGCACGTTTCCCAGTTAAGTTAATGACCAAGCCTGCCAGTAAAGGTCGCTGTGAGGCGTTGTTAAAAAACTCAGCCAATCGTCGAGAGGTTCTACAATGAAGCATACCGAATTGCTGACTTCTGGTTCACACCTGATTTTAAAACAATGGTGCGATGTTTCTGACCGAGATTTTCAAAAGCAGTTTAATCATTTAGAAGAGACACAGCGTCAAATCCTGAATTCAATTTTGCAAAGTTCACATTTTGCAAAACAACAACAGGTAAAAGATTATGAGCAGTTTGTTGGCGCTTTTCCCGCTACGCGCTATGCAGCGTGGCGAGAGGACATCCAGCGTTATCGAGATCAGAAACTTCAACTATCAAGTAGTAAGTTGGTGCGTTTCCAGCCAACCAGTGGTTCGAGTGAACAAATTAAATTTATTCCGTATACCAAGCTGTTTTTAGATGAACTAGATCACGCGATCGCGCCATGGATGGCCAGTCTTTATCGCAAATGCCCACAGTTACGTTCAGGCACGCATTATTGGTCAGTTTCATGGTTGCCTGAAAGCCAGCGTGAAGTACTTAAAGATAAAAATCTTAATGATGATAGTGCATTATTGGGCATAGGTAAGCGCATTTTATCTAAATTTACCCAAGCAGTGCCAAGCAATGTCGCTTTTGCAGCCAATGCCGATGATGCTTTATTTGCAACGATTTGCTATCTGGTTGCCAACCGTAATCTGGCTATGATTTCAGTATGGAGTCCGACCTTTGCTTTGCAACTCCTAGATCGTTTAGAGTCTATGCAGCAAGAGGTGATTGAAGTTTTAGAAACAGGTCGATGGGGAGCGCGCCAAGCTTCATTAAAAGAAGTCAAGGCGCCATTCAGTCCAGAAAGTGTAAAGTGTTTGATGGACAGTTCAAATGGTGAACACATTGATTTTAAAAGGTTATGGCCAATATTGAGTTTAGTGTCGAGTTGGGATACCGCCGGTTCCAAAGCTTGGGCAGAAAAACTAAAACAACGTCTTCCATCAGTACAATTTGAAGGTAAAGGCTTATGGGCAACCGAAGGTGTAGTCACCATTCCATATAACGATCATTATCCACTGGCTTATCAAAGTCATTTCTATGAATTTGAATATTTAGAAGGTGAAAAAACGGGACAAATCATTCCATCTTGGAAGTTGAAGATTGGAGATGTGGTCAGTCCAATTATCACATCAGGCAATGGTTTATTACGTTATTGCCTTGATGACTGCTTACGGGTGACCAGTTTTCTGGAACAAGTACCGTGTTTTGAGTTTCAAGGCCGCCGTTTTGGGGTGGATTTAGTGGGAGAGAAGCTTGCCCCAGAAACGGCACAACAGTTGCTTTCACAACTGAATGAAACCGACTCTAAAGCAATCTCGTTGTTGGCGATTGATACAGAACAACAGGTCAAACCATTTTACTGCGTTCTGTTTGAGGGCGAGATTCATCACAGTATTAATGATGATTATATTGATCAGATTTTGCGTCAAAACTTTCATTATGAGTTGGCACGTAATCTTGGACAGTTGGATCAGCCTCAGATTCGTCAAGCCAATAATGGTTGGAATGCTTATAAAAAGTTGGTGATGTTTGACGGTATTATCGAAGGTAATATTAAGCCTGAACCACTTAAGAAAGTTACCTTGAATAGTTTGGAACAACTATGAAGAAAGGGATGACGCAATTTAACCATCGATTTTTAAAGTCTCAATACGCACTTTGTATGGGATTGTTGTTGGCATCCAGTCTGGTGGATGCCATGACTTTAGATGATGCATTATCCGCCAGTTTAAGACATGAAAGCCAATTGGAGGTCAGTCGCTTAAGTGTCAATCAATCCACAGCGATGCTTGAACAGGCCAAACAACGTGATGGGCTCAAAGTGAATTTGGTTGGACAACTTGATTATGAGCGGGTTGAAACACCGACTAACGTCATGTTTCCAACTGAAGGAAACCGAAAAGGTCGTAGTTTGCAATTACAAATGGATTACCCTATCTACACATCAGGACGACATCGCTTGGGAATTGATGTTGCTAAAAATCAACTTTCTGCACAGTCGCTAGGACTTTCGGATCAACGATCTGAAACGATTTTGAATACAGTGATGGTCTATACCGATGTACTGAAAAAGAAAGCGATTCTGGATCTGAGAAAAAAAACCATGTCTAACTTGCAGCGTTCGCTGTATGAGTCACAGCGACGTTTTGATGTGGGGATGATTACCCGTGCGGACCTGGCACAAGTGCTGGCTCAGGTGGCACAAGGTCAGGCCGATATTACGCAGGCCCAATCCAATCTTACGGTGAGCGAAGCGCAGTTTTCACAAATAACGGGTTTAAGTGCAGATAATTTAAGCCCGGTTAAGCGTCTCCCTGAAATTTCTAGCAGTCTGGATGAGATTTTGGCGCAAACCAAAAGTCATCCAGCTTTATTACGGGCCAAATATGAAAAGCAGGCAGCGGAAAAGCAATATGCCCTAACCAAGAGAGAACTGTGGCCGACGGTTATGCTCACTAGTCGTGCGGGTGCGCAGCATGAGGCCAGTTATATTGGTTCGGAAAGTAATAATTACATGGTCGGAGTGCAGCTTAATGTGCCGCTTTATGACGATGGTTTGAATCGCGCCAATACGCGTAAAGCACAAGCGGATGTTGATCTGGCCAACCAAAAAATTCGTAGTCTTGAATTGGATTTGAATCAACGTACACGGACCACCTATGCACAGTTGCAAACCATCCGGCAAAACAAAGATGCACTGCAAAATGCCATTGATGCCGCTTCTATTGCCTTTGTTTATACCCGTAAAGAGTTTGAGTTGGGTACGAAAACCACTTTTGATTTATTGAATACTGAACAGAAGTTATTGGATGTTCAAACTCAGAAAACGGTCAACGAGCAGGATGAAATTGTTTTTGTGTATCAGCTCTTAGACCAAATGGGACATCTCAATGATTTGGTATCTACACAAAATACACAACAGGTGAATAATTAATGAAAACAAATCCACCAAATACTCAAAATAATCCGTTGATTACCCGTGAAGCAACCTTGGCTGATGATCAAGCTTTACGTGAGCTGATTGCGGTGCCGATGACCACCAAAGGGGTGCAAATCAGTTTTCAGCGTGAACCAAGTTATTTTAAGGCTTCTGATATTCTGTATCGACATAAGCTGCATGTGGTGATTGAAGATACGCAAAGTCAGAAAAATGTCGCCTGTTATAGCAATGGTCATCGTCCATGCTATGTCGATAAAACGGTACAAAATGTACGCTATGCCAGTGATTTGCGTGTTGATCCAAACTATCGTGGTAAATCCTTGGTCAAGGCTTTGGGTGTACATGTCAAACAAACCATGCACCAACCTGATTTTAGCCAGATGATCATCTTTAATGATAATTATGCTGCACGAGCGGCAATACAAACTGGAAAAACAGGAATTCCTGATTATTATGATGAAGGACTGATAGAAACGCTAACGCTGACTCATCTTGGGACAAAGGCAAAAATTAAAGCCTTCTTAGATCAGAAGGCTCAAGCTGAGACAGCGAACTGTGAAATTCAGTCACGTGCAGCGCAGCCAGAAGATATTACTGCTATGAATCGATTTATTGCAGAGATGTCGCAGCATTATAATTTTATCCCAGCTTATAATTTCGAAGAATTACACGCAGGGCATCACTATTTTACCGGCTTGAAGCTTTCAGACTTTCAGTTGTATTTTCAAGATGAGAAACTCGTCGGAATGTTTGGGTTATGGGATCAACATGGCCTGAAACAAACCAAAATCTTGCATTACAGTACAGCAATTGGTGTACTGCGTCCGATCTATAATTTACTGACCAAAGTCACTAAAGGCATGCCATTACCTAAACTTGGCGACTCGGTGAGATATCATGTGTTACATAGCCTGTTGTGCCATCCCCAGCAGTTAGCACTGCATCATTTAATGCTTGAAGATGCACAGAAAATCTCTAGGCAGCGAGGTGTAGGAATCGTGAGCTTTACCTTATCGCATCAAGATCCTCGTTTTCAGCTGAATCAGTTTTATAAGGGTGAACGCTTAACAGGCATGCATGGTTTTATTAGTTTTCAGGGTGATCCACGTCCCAACTTTGATAAGAGTCTAATTCCGTATTTAGAAGTTGGGCGAATTTGATTTAACAATAAAAAACTCCTCCAAGCGCCTAAATGATTGGGCTTTGAGGAGTTTCTTTGTGCAAAGAGTAGATTATGCTTTTAGACCTTTAGCATACTCAACTAGTTGATCAATCACTGTTCCCCAACCGTCAAAGAAGCCCATGTCTTCGTGTTGCTGGCGAGTTTCAGCAGTACGGTGTCTGGCAATTGCAGTATATTTGGTTGCTCCGTTACCTGCATCTTCAAGCAATAGAATCGCAGTCATAAATGGATTCTCAGCAGGTTTCCAGTCCTCAGTATAAGTATCGGTAAAGACCAATTTTTTGCCATCAATTATTTCTAGGTAAACACCTTCATTCTTGATTTCATTACCATCCACATCAAAGATGGTATTGAATTTTCCACCCACTCGTAAATCAATTTCACAGGCTTTAATCGAGTGCGGGCGAGGAATAAAGAAGTGTTGAATATGTTCAGGTGTGGTCCAGCATTCCCAGACCAGTTCACGCGGCACATCAATCACTCTTTCTAGTTTTAAATCAGTTTTTGGATCCAGTTTCATTTTCTCTTTTCCTTTTTAATTCGAGTGCATAACGATCAAATTGATTAAGTCGTTGTTCCCAGATTGCCCGTTGCTCACTTAACCAATTTTGCATGGGGGTGAACGCATCGGGTGTCAGAGCACAAGTTCTGATTCGTCCATTTTTTTCTGAATGAATAAGTCCTGCTTCTTCTAATTTATTTAAATGTTTTAGAAAAGATGGCAGGGCCATGTCATGTTGTTCAGCCAGTTCAGTGATCGATGCCGTCCCAAAAGACAGTCGCGTTAAGATATCTCTACGCGTTGGATCACTGAGAGCACTGAATAACAAATCGAGTTTAGAATCATACTTAGCCATAAAGCTAAGTATTGCACAAAAAATATTCATCTTGCAATAAAAAACTTAGCTTTTTAGCTAAGTTTTTTATTGATGTTTTTATTGCTCTATTTTTCTTGTTTGTTGGTCAAAATAACCCCAATAAAACTTAGACTACCACCCACCAGCATTGACCAAGTGATGGGTTCATTCAGAATAAGAAATGCCAGTAAGACTGCAAATACAGGCACTAAATTATTAAATATGATGGTTCTAGATGCACCAATGCTGTGAATCGCCTCGGCATACCAAACAAAAGTCAGTACAGTACCAAAGGCGCCTAGAAATACAATTGATAACCCGCTGCGAAGCGAAATATGCGGTAGAGAAAATTGCATAAGTTCAGGCAAAAGAGTAATGAATAGAAAAAATGTTCCCCAAAGCACTGAATACGTGGTCACGATTAAAGCGGGTGCACGGGTCTGTTTAAAGCAAATTGTGTAAATGACCCAACTGAAAACCGCGCCACACATCATCATTTCACCCGTGCCAAAAGATTGAGTGAATGCAGTAAAAAACTCACCTTTGCTCACGACAATGAGTGTGCCGACTAAAGCGAGACATACACCTAAATAATTTATTTTTTGAAGCCTTTCCTGAAAGAATATCCGCATCGCCAAGATGGTTAAAATAGGGGATAAGCTCACAAACAGTGCAGTTCTGCCTGCTTCAATTCTGGATAGAGCAGCAAAGAAAAATATATTATAAGCAAGCACACCCGTCAATCCCATCAAGATGGCATAGACATGTTGTTGTGCAGAAAGATTTGGAAAACCTCCTGTGCTTTTCAACAAGATCAAGACCAGTAAGATCGCTGCAAAGCCAAAGCGTAATAATGCAGATAAGTTTGGAGAGAGTTCCGCAGCAACAATTCGTCCTGCGATGAAGGTACCACCCCACATCATGGCAACACAGATCAGCTTAAAATAAACAGTGGAGCTCGAAAGAGAAATGGCTAAATGACGCATGCAATTTTTAATCAATATAGAATTGAATCAAATCCTAAAACTAATTTATTTTTATAGTAAAATGAGCTTTTACTCATGAATGCATCATGATGACCCTGACCCAACTCGAAATATTTTCAAAACTCGCGGAACTAAAAAATTTTACGCATACTGCACAACAACTGAATATTTCACAGTCAGCGATTTCGCATGCACTGAAAACGTTGGAAAAGAAGTGGGAAACCCAACTGTTTTATCGAAATAACAATGAAGTAGAGCTGAGCGCAGCAGGACAACGCTTACTACCTTATGTAAATGAAATCTTGAATGTTTCTAACATTATTAATCAAGAAGTAATGGACCTAAAAGGTCTAAAAGCGGGAACGTTAAGGATAGGGTCCTTTGGTGCATCATCTTCCAATGTGCTGATTCCACTGATTTTAAAACAGTTTGCTCAGCAATATCCTGATGTTGAGGTCTTGATGATGGAAGGTACGGATAAAGAAGTATTGCAATGGATAGATGAACGCAAAGTTGATCTTGGCTTTGTGGTACTGCCTGAAACCCGCTTTGATAGTTTTGCTTTGCTGGAGGATATCTTTGTTGCTTTATTGCCTAAGCATTTAGAGATTGCACAAAAGCCAGCAGTGCAATTGCAAGCGCTGATTGATCATCCTTTTATCCTGACCAGTGCGGGCAGTCAAAACCATGTCATGGAACTGTTTAAGGCTGCGCAATTGACGCCACAGATTAAGTATAACTTGGCGCAAATCCTGTCGATTTTAAATATGGTCAATCAGGGTGCAGGGGTTTCAATTGTGGCAGATTTAGCACTCGACACAAATATTCTTTCGCTTTACCCCAATGTGGTCAAACGCCCATTATCTCCCAATATCAAGCGTTCTATTGGCTTGGCTGTAAAGAATAAACAGCAGATGTCACCGACTGCAAAAGCATTTGTTGAGCTTGCCGTGCAACTCTAGCTTTTGGTCAATATGCTAAAACCCGCTTAATTGTTCATAAATAGGCTAGAAAAACAGACAAAAGTTATCAATTACACAAAATACTTCTATAATAGCGCCCATCAATACTAAGGTCAGTGTTTAGATAAAGAGACGAGATGACCTTAGCCACACTTTTTAAGTCTATTTCTTAGTTACGATTCGGCTTATCGATTAATATTTTCAATCTTATGTGCTTGCAACACATAAGAATATTTAGGTGCTCGCATGGAAATCAAGGTTAATTATCTCGACAATCTTCGACAAGAGGCGAAGTTTGATGACTTTACGGTAATCGCCGATCAGCCGATTCGTTATAAAGGCGATGGTTCTGCACCAGGTCCATTTGATTATTTCCTTGCTTCATCTGCGTTATGTGCAGCTTACTTTGTCAAAGTGTATTGTGCTGCGCGTGATATTCCAACGGACAACATTCGTTTATCTCAGAACAATATTGTTGATCCTGAAAATCGCTACAAACAGATTTTTAAGATTCAGGTTGAATTACCAGCTGACATTTCTGAAAAAGACCGTCAGGGCATCTTGCGTTCAATCGATCGCTGTACCGTCAAGAAAGTGATCCAGACCGGCCCAGAGTTTATCATTGAAGAGGTTGAAAGCATTGATGCAGATGCACAAGCCTTATTGATGCCAAGCCTTGCCTCTGAAAGCAGCACCTACATTGCGGGTAAAGACCTGCCATTAGAAGAGACCATTGCCAATATGTCAGGGATTTTGGCAGGTCTTGGCATGAAGATTGAAATCGCATCTTGGCGCAATATCGTACCGAATGTCTGGTCCTTGCATATCCGAGATGCACAATCACCAATGTGCTTTACCAATGGTAAAGGCTCAACCAAAGAAAGTGCTTTAGCTTCGGCTTTAGGTGAGTTCATTGAACGTTTAAACTGTAACTTCTTCTATAACGATCAGTTCTGGGGTGAGGACATTGCCAATGCAGAATTTGTACATTATCCAGATGAGAAGTGGTTTAAACCGGGTCCAAATGGCGAATTACCAAAAGAAATTTTGGATGAATATTGTCTCGAAATTTATAACCCAGATGATGAGTTACTCGGTACGCATTTATACGATACCAACTCAGGGAATACAGAACGTGGTATTTGCTCATTGCCATTTGTACGCCAATCTGATGATGAAATTGTCTATTTCCCATCAAACCTGATTGAGAATTTATATCTCAGTAACGGTATGAGTGCGGGCAATACATTAGCAGAAGCTCAGGTTCAATGCTTATCTGAAATTTTTGAACGTGCGGTTAAACGTGAAATTCTGGAAGGTGAAATTGCATTACCCGATGTGCCGCAAGAGGTATTGGCCAAATACCCAAGTATTGTGGCAGGTATCCGAGGCTTGGAAGAGCAAGGTTTTCCAGTCCTTGTCAAAGATGCATCGTTAGGCGGTCAATTCCCTGTGATGTGTGTGACTTTAATGAACCCACGTACAGGCGGTGTATTTGCCTCATTTGGTGCACACCCAAGCTTGGAAGTGGCATTAGAGCGTAGTTTAACTGAATTGTTGCAAGGTCGTAGTTTTGAAGGTTTGAATGATTTACCGCAACCGACATTCCAAAGCAATGCAGTGACAGAACCAAACAACTTTGTTGAACACTTCATTGATTCAAGTGGTTTGGTCTCTTGGCGTTTCTTTAGTGCCAAATCAGATTATGACTTTGTCGAGTGGGACTTCACTAATGAGGGTGAAAATTCAAATGCTGAAGAAACTGCAGAATTGTTCGGCATCCTTGAAGAAATGGGCAAAGAAGTCTACATGGCCGTGTATGAGCACTTAGGTGCAACCGCATGTCGTATCTTGGTGCCTGATTATTCTGAAATTTATTTGGTAGAAGACCTGATTTGGGACAATACCAACAGAGCCATCTTATTCCGTGAAGATATTCTTAATCTACATCGTTTAGATGACGAACAATTGGAAGCCTTGGTTGAGCGTTTAGAAGAATGCGAACTGGATGATTATACCGAAATTACGACCTTGATCGGGATTGAGTTTGATGACAATACGGTATGGGGTCAGTTAACTCTGCTTGAGTTAAAACTGTTGATCTATCTTGCTTTAGAGCAGTTTGAAGAAGCGAAAGAATTGGTTGAGACTTTCTTGCAATACAATACCAACACGGTAGAACGTGGTTTGTTCTATCAATGCATGAATGTGGTGTTGGAAGTCTTACTCGATGATGAAATGGAGCTTGAAGACTACGAAACCAATTTCCGCCGTATGTTTGGCAATGAGCGTATGGATGCTGTGGTTGGTTCTGTTGAAGGTACGGTCCGTTTCTATGGTCTTACACCAACCAGTATGAAACTGGAAGGGCTTGATCGTCATTTACGTCTCATCGACAGCTATAAAAAATTGCATAAAGCACGTGCTAAGGCAGTTGGCTTAAATGGCTAAAACACTATAGGTATCGTTTTAAAAAAGTGCATGTTGATCATGCACTTTTTTATTTAGGGCCGATAAAACTTTGTTTTTTAATCACTCAAAATTTTAATCAATTGATGGCTTGACCTTGCAATTATTGGAAGGACTACAGTGTCTTTCATAAAGGTAACTGTGCCACATGAGATAGAAACCCTCATCTATTGACGGTGTCACTTCCTTTATTTTTATCCATATAGCATGTCAATCACATCTGAAATGAATGTGATGCTGCTGAATAGAAAGGAAATAATAATGAGTGAACAACAATCGGCAATAACGCCTACCCCAAATGATTCAAGTGATATTTATAGTCTCTCTACGCGTGCTTATATGGAACTAAGCAGCCGTATGCATGTAGATATGCAAATCAATTACACCGGCAATGCCGACATCGACTTTATGCGTGGAATGATTCCACATCATCAAGTGGTGGTAGATATGGCCAAGGTCGCCTTGAAATATTGTTATGATCCAGAAGTTCGCATGCTGGCAAAAAACATTATGTTGGCACAAGAGATTGAAATTAAAGTGATCAATGCTTGGTTGCAACGGCATCTATTATAAAGCCTTCGATCTTATTCTTGATTTGATGGTTCCATCCATAATGGGCTGAATCAAAACAGCCTTTTATGGATTACAGCTTTTTCTAATTAGATAGAAAGGTAGTGATTATGCCGAAGATAACCGTGCTTCCACATGAAAAAATCTGTCCAGAGGGCAACATTTTAGAAATAAAAAAGGGTGCAAACCTGTGTAGAGCTTTACTTGATCATGGTATTGAAATTGAACATGCATGTGATTTTTCAGGAGCCTGTACCACCTGTCATGTCATTATCCGAAAAGGCTTTGAAAGTTTGCAGGAAATGGATGACGTTGAAGCAGACCTGCTTGATCGCGCTTGGGGGCTAAGTCCAGAGTCTCGACTGTCTTGTCAGGTAAATATTCAGACTCAGCCTTTGGAAATAGAAATCCCCAAATACACGATCAATTATGTTTCCGAAAAGAAGGAATGATCACATAAAATATTGTTAATTTTAATGTGTAAAAGACTTGACCTTACCATTATGGCAACCTTTATAGTGTGTTTATCTTCTTAAAGAACTGAATGGAGTTTTACGATGGAATTTCATGTCGAAAATATGACCTGTGGTGGCTGTGCACGTGGTGTAACCCGTGCGATCCAAGCGGTAGATGCCAATGCAAAAGTGATTACTGATCCACCTAACCGCAGTGTTAAAGTTGAAACTACAGCCTCACAGCAACAAGTGGTCGAGGCTTTATCAGAAGCAGGTTTTCCACCACGTTAATCTGTTCATGAATGAAAAGCGGCTTAAATAGCCGCTTTTTTGTATCAATGGAATGGATAAAAAATAAAAGGCGATCATAAGATCGCCTTTTATGCTGTTTTACTTGCGCCCAGTGAGCGGGGAAAGCGAGAGCAAATCATTATGATGATGGATGTCCTTCATTTCATGACTTGGTTCTTTTAAGCCTTCCAAAATCGGACAGTCGGGACGATTGTCACCGGCACAGCAGTCGACTAAATTCTGGAGTGTTTGCGCCATTTGCTGCAGGTCTTGGATACGCTGTTCCAGCTTATGGATATGTGCCTGAGCCAGTTGTTTTACATCGGCACTTTGTCGATTGCGATTATTCCATAGGTCGAGTAAGTCAGTAATTTCTATGACTGAGAATCCTAACTCACGACTACGTTTGATAAATTTCAAACGTTCCACGTCATTCTCTGAATAAGAACGGTAGCCTGCATTGCTGCGTCCTGCCGCAGGAATCAAACCAATTTGTTCGTAATAACGAATCATCTTGGCAGTTACACCTGAAGCTTGAGAAACTTTACCAATATTCATAAGATCCTCCATTAGCTTTTATGCATAGATGGTGGTTGGAAACGGCGTAAACGTAGAGCATTACCGAGCACAAAAACACTGGAAAGTGCCATCGCACCAGCGGCAAAAATTGGTGACATTAAGATGCCATAAGTGGGGTATAACACACCCGCGGCCACTGGAATCAATAGAGTATTGTAAGCAAAGGCCCAGAATAAGTTTTGGTGAATATTGCCAATCGTTGCTTTAGACAAAGCAATTGCATTGGCCACGCCTTGTAAGTTCCCAGACATCAGTACGACATCTGCAGATTCAATCGCGACATCTGTACCTGTGCCAATCGCAAGACCAACATCTGCTTGAGCCAGTGCAGGTGCATCGTTAATACCATCCCCCACAAAGGCAATATTGCCATATTTTGCTTTCAGTTCCTGAACAGCATTGACTTTACCTTCAGGTAGCACTTCAGCAATCACTTCATCAATCCCTAGTTGTTTGGCAATGGCATGTGCGGTACGGGCATTGTCACCCGTAATCATTGCTACTTTTAAACCCAGTTGATGCAGTGCTTGAATGGCAGCAGGTGTGGTGTCTTTGATTGGATCGGCAACCGCAATAATCCCTGCCAAAGCACCATCAATTGCCACATAAAGCGGAGATTTTCCTTCATCACCCAAACGCTGTGCTGTATGGAAAAATGGGGTGATATCCAGACCAAGTTGAATCATGTAGCGGTCTGCACCGATATAAATGTTCTGGCTTTCATTTACAGTGGCGTTGACACCCATCCCCGTGACTGAATCAAAGCGGTCAACCTTTGGCAAATCTAAACCTTCATTTTTTGCCGCATCGACAATTGCTTTGGCAATTGGATGTTCAGAAAGTGACTCTACTGCAGCAACAAGGCTGAGCACATCATTACGCTCAAAAGCGGATGTTACCTCAAAATCAGTCAGTACGGGATGACCTTCGGTCAAGGTGCCTGTTTTATCAACAGCAACCACTTGAGCATCTTTTAACAGTTGTAGTGCTTCACCTTTGCGGAACAGGACGCCAAGTTCCGCACCACGTCCAGTACCAACCATAATCGAGGTGGGGGTTGCTAGGCCCATGGCACATGGACAGGCAATAATCAGTACAGCCACTGCATTGACCAGTGCAAAAGTTAAAGCAGGTGATGGGCCAAAAATCAGCCACACAAGGAAGGTGAGTAGCGCTGCAAGCATGACCGCAGGCACAAACCATAGAGTAACCTTATCGACCACGGCCTGAATCGGCATTTTAGAGCCTTGTGCCTGCTCGACCAGACGGATAATCTGCGCCAACATGGTGTTGCCACCGACAGCGACGGCTTTAAAACTTAAAGTACCGTTCTGGTTAATGGTTCCACCCACTACTTGGCTACCAATATTTTTCTCAACAGGAATCGGTTCACCCGTGATCATTGATTCATCGACAAAGCTTTGGCCTTCAATGACTTCACCATCGACAGGGATTCTTTCACCTGGTTTTACAATGACAAAATCACCTGCAAGCACTAGGTCAATTGGAATATCGACAAGCTGATTATCGCGAGAAACATGGGCAACTTTTGCCTGTAAGCTGACTAAGCGTTGAATGGCTTCAGAGGTCCGTCCTTTGGCTTTCGCTTCAAGAAAACGACCGAGTAGAATTAAAGCTACAATCACTGCTGCAGCTTCGTAATAAACATTCACCGTGCCTGCAGGTAAGAACTTTGGTGCAAAGGTTGCAACCAATGAAAATAGGTAAGCTGCCAAGGTACCGACTGCCACCAAGGAGTTCATATCTGGGGCTAAACGGACTAGAGCGGGAAGCCCTTTACTGTAAAAACGACGACCTGGAATAAACAAGACTAAGCTGGTTAAAACGAATTGTAAGTACCAACTATTTTGCATGCCAATAGTTTGTTCAATCAGATGATGTACACCCGGAATCAAGTGTGAGCCCATTTCCAAGATAAACACAGGCAATGCTAGAACTGTGGCAATAATCAAATCACGTTTGAGTTCTGCGCGTTCTTGGTCCTTTTTCTCCAGTTGTTCACTTTGATCTGGAATAGATGCCTGAATTTCTTTGGCATCGTAACCGGCTTTATCAATCGCAGCGATCAGGCTTTCAATGCTGGCTGTACCTGTTACAGTGGCGCGTTCTGTTGCTAAATTGACGTTGGCAGTACTTACGCCATTCACCGCATTCAAGGCTTTTTCGACACGACTGACACATGAAGCGCAGGTCATGCCTTCAATCGATAATTCAACCTTATTTGCAGGGACGTCATAGCCTGTTTGCTCAATGGCTTGAATCAGTACTTGTCGGTCTACAGGCTTGGCAAGGGTGATATCGGCACGTTCTGTGGCTAGATTCACTGATGCAGACTGAACGCCGTCGACTTTTTTGAGTGCTGTTTCGACACGTCCAACACAACTGGCACAGGTCATGCCTTCGACTTGAAGGCTGACATTCATATTATTAGACGATGTTTTTGTTTGCGTTTCCATAAGATAGACCTATAGAGATAATCCAATTGCTAAAAGCATAGACCTTGACATTATAGTAAGGTCAAGAGGGGATTTTAAATATTTAACAATTCATATCATGCATGGAAAGCAAGAAGACGAGTATTTTTGAATCGTCACCATAAAAGGAAGACCATTATTATGCTTTTAGAACACGATTTAAGTTCATCAGAATTTACGCTTTTATCTGAAATCATATGGAAATTAGGTTCAGAAAAAGGTCAGCGAACATTAAGACAAAACATTCTGGCAGATATTGCGACTTTATTACGTGCAGATTTTGCTGCATCTTATATCTGGGATTCAAAACAGCATTTATCCAAACAAGGCCTCATGTGGCAGATTGATCCCAAAGCCATCGTGGAATATGACAGCATTTGGCAGCACAACGATCCAATCACGTCACAACTTCGTCAGCGCCAGCATCCAACTTTCGTCAATGAAATCATTTCACTTTCTAAGCTCAAGCAAACCACCTATTACAATGAGTTTTTACAGCCCTATGGGCTCTATCATGGTTTGAATGTGTATTTTGTTCGGGATGGGATGGATATTGGTGATTTGCGTATTTGGCGCGCCAAAGACTCGATTATGTTTAGTGAACGAGAGAAAAGGATTTTAAATCTACTCGAACCTTATATGACTCAAGCCTTGCCTATAGATTTATCATTCCAATATTTTTTGACTCCACGGGAGCAAGAGGTGGTCATGTTAGTGAGTAAGGGATTGAGTGATAAATATGTTGCCAATTTACTTGATATCAGCTTTACCACGGTGAGGACGCATTTAAAAAGTGCCATGAAAAAAATGGGTTGTCATAATCGTACCGAAATGGCTGCATTAATGCATTCTTAATGACCTCCTCAATTTTGAGGATATCTAATAAATTGAAAACGGTACAAATTATAAACATAACTACTTAAATGGATTTTAAGTCACAATGTTAAATATGAAAGAAAAAGTAGCTTTAGATCAACGGATTCATCTTGATAAAGCTACAATCAATGAAATTACAGCATTGGTTGCTGAGCGCAAGGTCTCTTGTGAACAATTGGTCCATCTCTATTTCGAAAAGATTAATGCGCAGCAGTCCCTCAATGCTTTTATCAGCCTTGATCAAGCGGCAGCGATTCAGCAGGCCCAGTTTTGGGATCAAAATATTGCAGATGGCAAACCTTGCCCTGCATTAATTGGGGTATTAGTTGCAGTAAAAGATAATATTCATGTTGCAGGTTTTACTAATACGGCAGGAACACCTGCTTTAACAGGATTCAGACCCAAAGCAACTGCACCCGTGATTCAAGCCTTGATTGATCAAGGTGCGATTGTTATAGGTAAAGCTAATATGCATGAGCTGGCATTTGGGGTCACAGGCTACAATACTGCAATGCATATTGAGGGTGTGATTGGCACTCGTAATGCTGCCAATCCCTTATATATCGCAGGTGGTTCTTCTTCCGGGAGTGCAGTCGCGGTTGCCGCAGGTATGGTTCCAATTGCAATCGGGACTGATACAGGTGCATCGGTCAGACTACCCAGTGCATTGAATGGTTGTGTGGGTTTTCGTCCAACGCTAGGACGATATGCTCAAATAGATATTACGCCTATTTCGCATAGCCGTGATACGGCAGGCCCAATGGCACATTCGGTGTCTGATATCATATTGATTGACCAATTGATTAGCCAGCAACAGATAACAGCTTCTATACAGACGCACCCGATACGGCTTGGGATATGTACATATTTTTGGGAAAATCTGGATCAAGACGTACAACAACAAGCGCATCGAGCACTGCAACTTTTAAAAAATGCAGGGATTGAAATCATCAGTGTAGAAATGCCTGAATTAGACCATTTGAATCATCATATTTCATTTCCTGTGGTGATCTACGAAGGCAAATATGATTTGATTCAATATTTAGAAAATAATCAGATTGGGCTGAGTTTAGAGGCGGTGGTCGATCAGATCTCTAGTCCAGATGTACAGCAGCTTTTTAAGCAGAATATTTTGCCTGAATTAATTGCTGATACGACTGGAGAATCAGTGTCAGTGGGGCCGTTATATCAGCAAGCGCTTAGCGAGGCACGTCCTCAATTGCTTGCGTTGTATCAGAAAACGTTTCAAGATCATCAACTGGATGCTTTAATTTTTCCAACGTCACCGATTGTTGCACCATTGGCGAATGAGCATGTGAGCTCAATTGAAAATTTCCAAAGGCTGATTCGTAATACCGATCCAGGCAGTAATATTGGCTTACCAGGACTGAGTTTACCCATCGGTTGTAGTGAAAAATCAAAATTACCTGTCGGATTAGAAATAGATGGTTTACCGAATACAGATCATGACATTCTTGCGATTGGGCAAGTACTAGAACAGATTTTTAGCAGTTTAAATCATCGCTAAAATAGGTCTGAAGACAACTTATTAAAACCTGTCTAATCGAGGACAGGTTTAAGCAAATAGATAAGCAGCGATATGTCCCTGATTGAATAACAGCACAAGATACAAATCAAAATGGCAAATACTGACCTGAAAATCTAGTATTAAGCTGACTTTATAAAAATTGGTTTAAGTTTATTTTATGTTTTTAAAGAAATTTTTAGCTGTTTGTATTTTAAGCAGTATGTTTGCGATGAGCGGTTGTCAAAAAAACGAGCAACATTCCAAAGAAAAAGTTGAAGATGTGAGTCAATCTGGTTTAAAACTGGATGCAGCACAGATGATGACGCATTTACATGCATTTGAACAAATTGCCAAACAGCATGGTGGTAATCGTGCTGTCGGTACGCAAGGTGGTCTAGCAAGTGCAGATTATATTTTAGATCAGGCCAAGAAAGCAGGTTTTAGTACAGAGCTTCAGACTTTTGAAAATCGGGAAAAGACCAAAGGTAAGAATATTATTGTAGAGATTCCCGGTGAGTCAAAACAAAGCATAATTCTGCTGGGAGCACATTATGACTCGGTCAAAATGGGACCTGGCATCAATGATAATGCTTCAGGTGTAGCCTTATTGCTCGATTTGATGACACAATTATCGAGCCAAAAAGTAAAACCGGAACACACCATTCATCTGGCATTTTGGGATTCGGAAGAAGTAGGGATTGCAGGTTCTCAAGCTTATGTAGAGAAACTGACTGCTGAACAGTTAAAAGCCATTAAAGCCTATATCAATGTGGATATGGTGGGGACTAAAAACCCTGAAATTTTGATTGCAGATGGTGATAAATCCTCTGTAGATGAGATGGAAAAAATGCTGAAAGAACGTGACATGCAGGAATCTGACTATAAACCACTACTTGATAGTTTACGTGGCCTGCCAAGCCATAGCGGTGATTTAGCATTAGAGAATTCGCTCAAGGCATTTTTCAAAGCAAAAAACCTAAAAATTAAAGAAGATGTCTCGACCTTAACCGCCAGTGATACGGCTCCGTTCTTAGGTAAGGTTCCAGTGACTTCTGTCATCTTGTTTAATGAGCAAATGAAAGGGGATGAACTGGAGTTCGCGCCGTGCTATCACAAAGCATGTGACACCATTGAACAGGTCGATCAAAAGTCAATGCAATTGGCGGGTGATGCGGTCATTCATTTATTAAAGTTTTTAGATAAACAATAAGATCAAATTGAGCAATAACACCAAACTCGATAGATTATGTACGGTGTTGTCATATATAGAAATGACATAATTGTCATTCTCTGGTCATGCTGTTGTTGGGCTGCTTGTTCTATCTTATAGAGAGTTAAGAGAGAACAGGTAAATAGAAATGAAAGCATTGATTAAACTCATCTTCATCCTATCGTTTGCATCAACAGCGAGCTTAAGTTATGCAGATGGTGGTTTAATGTTCTTGGAAAAAAACCAAGAGCGTAATGCAACTCTACAAGGTGGCAATGGTCAAAATCAGGCAAACTAAGATTTAAATTTGAAAGGACCATGAAACTTCTTATAAGTTCTATGGCCCTTTCTTTTTATTCACTGCATTTTAAAAATCATTCGGAATACAATATTTTCTTCTTCCATAAATACATCAATTGCTGCATCATGAATTTCGATAATGGATTTGGTAATGGCCAGTCCTAGCCCCGTTCCATCTTCGGCTTTGTGTCGGGATGAGTCCAGTCGATAGAAGCGGTCAAAGAAACGAGACAGTTGTAAAGGGCTTAAAGTCTGCATTTCAGCAGACACTTTATTTTTAATCTGAATAATCGAATGCTGATGATCTTGGCTCAGTTTGACTTCTAAAATTGAGTCAGGCTCACCATATTTAATTGCATTCGAGATTAAATTATTAAAGGCTCGACGAATCATTGCGGGTTCAGCATGAATAGATGCCTGACCTATTTGCTTTAACTGGATGTGTTTTTCTGAGGCAAAGGCTTCAAAATATTCAAATAGCACCCGCATTTCTTGCTTTAAATCGATTTCTTTTTTGTTTTTTAATGCAAGGTTATGATCCGATTTTGCAAGAAACAACATATCTGAAATCATTTTTGCCAGATGTTCATATTCTTCCAGATTGGAAAATAACACGTCTTGATATTCTTCCACGCTTCTTTGTTTGGTTAAACAAACTTGGGTTTGCATCATCAGGTTATTGATTGGTGTTCTGATTTCATGGGCCAAATCACTTGAGAACGCAGAAAGTTTATCGACTGAAACCTCCAAGCGGTTAAGCATGTCATTGAATGCAGTTGCTAAAGGGGCGAGTTCAATCGGCACATTGCTGAGATCGAGGCGATTGGAAAGATTATTTGCAGAAATATTTTCTGAAAGTTTTGCCATTTTCCGAATTGGGCCGAGACCTTGCCAAGTGGCTAACCAGCCTAAAAACATCAGACCAATCACACCGAGTAACCCAATCATGAGCAACTGCTGTTTAAAAGAATGCAGGAAATAGTAATTATCGGTGACTTCTATTGCGGCAATAATTTGCATGTTTTGATCGATTTGATCATAGCGAAGGTTTTTATTGACCATGATGCCTTGATAACTCTGATCCTTATTTTTCCAATTAACCCATTGTCCATTTCTATTTTGGATCAATTGGCTGAGATCGGTGTGGTCATTTTTTTTATTATAAATGGTTTGACCATTGGCGAGTTTGATCTGGATCACTAGATTATCATGCCCAATCAATGCCTCATCTAAGCTGTCTTTAAAATTGCTTGGTTTCTGTTGAAATAAATTTTCAATCAGCTGAATTTTGCCTTCGATTTCTTTTTGGTTTTGTTGGTAGAAATAATTGACGACATGTTGATTGACGAATATCCCCATAACGATCAAGATCAGAATCGTGAACAATGTTGAAATAAAGCTGATTCGAAAACCGATCGAACGAAATAATTTATTTCTCATCTTCAATCTCTAAGACATAACCCATACCACGGATATTTCTAATCAGTTTGGGGCTAAAATCGGTATCAATTTTATTTCTCAGTCGACGAATTGCAACTTCAACCACGTTAGTATCGCTATCAAAATTGATATCCCAAACCAGTGCAGCGATCAGAGATTTAGGTAAGACTTCACCTTGACGGCGCATGAATAGTTCCAATAATGAAAATTCTTTGGCGGTCAGATCAATCCGTTGTCCAGAACGCACCACACGGCGTTTGATCAAATCGAGATGCAAGTCTGCAACTGCATAGAAAGTTTGTTCTTCTTTAATTTGACCACGTTTCAACAGGGTTTTGATTCTGGCGAGCAATTCTGCGAAGGCAAAGGGTTTAATCAGAAAGTCATCTGCACCAAGTTCCAAACCTTTGACGCGATCTTCAATCTGGTCTTTGGCTGTAAGAAACAGGACAGGGAGGAATGTATTTACTTTACGAATTTCAGTGAGGATTTTCCAGCCGTCTAGTTTAGGCAACATCACATCTAAAATAATCAGATCATATTGTTCTGTTACAGCAAGATGGAGCCCTGATATACCATCTTGACTCCAATCAGTTACATAACCTGCTTCAGTTAAGCCTTTTTGGAGATAATCACCTGTTTTTTGTTCATCTTCAACAAGAAGTATTCGCATGCTTTCATCGAGCCCAAAGTTTTATCGTGTCATTTTAGCGTCAAAGATAATTAGATATTTATAAATGACAAAATTGTAATATTGCGGTCAGCTTCCTGACCTTAACGATTTAATACTTTCACAAATAACCGGGCGATACTCGTTGAATTTATTTTTGTGGAACATGTTTAGCGATCTGTCGTTTTAGCCAATAATCTAAACTGAAATAACGACCACCACCGAGAACAATTAAGGTAATCAGCATAATCAGATACGTCGCTGCAAACTCAATGCCATTATTCAAAATCACGAATGAACCACTGGATGTTAGCCAGTCATAATTGCCATAGTTTTCTAGAATTCCTCGAGCTGCTTCCAGTTTTTCAGCAGAGGCGAGTACTTGTGCATTGGCAAAGGGTGCATTGGGATCGGCAATGGCTTGCCAACCGTTTGGTAGGTGTACAGTGACGATTGCCACCAACATGGTAACGATCAATGGAATACTAATCCAACGTGTCAAAAGACCGAGCGTTAAAAGCACAGCCCCTACAAGCTCCGTCGAACTTGCCAGTGCTGCCATGATATGCGGAAAGGGTAAACCCAAGCCCCAATCGCTATTGCCAAACCATTCCACTGTATCTTGAAAATGCATCAGTTTATTTGTACCAGCCATCCAGAAGACTGGAACTAAATACCAACGTAAGGCAAGTGCCGCGATGCCATCCGCATGTTTGAGTGCTGAGCACATGTTTTGATAGTGCTGAGTAAGAGCATACAAAAAGTTCTTCATGATAATTTCACACCGAATCGGATTGAATGATCATTAGTCGGATGAGGATTCAATTTCTTACATAATTTTTTTTTATTTGCACTGTAATAAATCGAGATTTACGCCGTCTAACTTTATGTACCTTTGTACAAACCGAGCATTTACCTTAAAAGGAATAGAAAAATGAGCAAACTTAATTCGATGACTTCAGTTGCAGCGTTATTGGCATTATCTGTTGCTGGCGTGACCCAAGTGGCTGTTGCAGCAACGACAACGACGACAGAGGCCCATGCAAGCAAAGCTGCTGATGGAAAATGTGGTGAAGCGAAATGTGGTGCCAATAAAGCTAAACAACAGCAAAAATCTGCTGAAGCTAAATGCGGTGCAGCAAAAAAAGCAGCAGACGCGAAGTGTGGCGCAGCCAAGAAAGCTGCTGAAGCAAAATGTGGTGCGGATAAAAAAGTGGCTGACGGCAAGTGTGGGGCTAAATAATCCCTTCAATCATGGATGATGTCGATTTAAAACCTAGATCGGCATCATTCTAATCATAGGAGTTTAAGCATGGCTGAATTGGCTGGTGTAGGTCTGGGCCTAAGACGTGAGTTTATTGATGGGTTTTTAAATGCCGATACTCATCCAGATTTTATTGAGGTTGCTCCTGAAAACTGGATGGGCTTTGGTGGTCGGCATGCCAAACTTCTAGCCCAATGTGTTGAGAAAGCACCTTTAATTTGTCATGGATTGTCTTTATCCATTGGCGGACCACATGCTTTGAATCTGGAGTTTATCCAGCAGGTTAAAAAATTTCTACAACACTATAAAGTCCAAATTTACTCAGAACATTTAAGCTATACCCATGATGGTGGTTACTTATATGATCTATTACCGATTCCTATGACCGAAGCAGCTGCGAATTATGTGGCAGAACGTATTTTACGGGTGCAGGATATATTAGGGCAGAGATTGGTGATTGAAAATGTCTCCACCTATTTAATGCCCAATGCAGAAATGCGTGAAGCTGAATTTGTACGTGAAGTATTGCTCAAGGCAGACTGTGAATTGCTATTGGATGTGAATAATGTCTATGTAAATAGCATTAATCATGGCAGTGATGCCTATGCTTTTATTGATGCGATGCCCAAAGACAGGATTAGTTACTTACATGTTGCTGGCCATGAACAAGTTGAAAAAAACCTATTGATCGATACACATGGCGCAGCAATCAGTGATCCTGTTTGGCAGCTCTTACAATATAGCTATCAAATTTGTGGAGTTAAACCAACGTTACTGGAACGAGACTTTAATATTCCATCTTGGCAACAGTTACAAAATGAATTGACCCATATCAAAAATATGCAACAGGAGGGTCGTGATGAAGGCAAAGCCAATATCCTTTCAGACTACGCAGCGACAGTTCTGTGATTGGATACGTGATCCCGAGTTAGAGCCACCACAAAACTTTGCTGTTCATCGTATGCAGGTTTATCGTGACCTGCTGTTTAATAACATCTGTTCATTTATCAATTTGGTCTTTCCAGTCGCACAAGCCATGTTACCTCAACAGCAGTGGCAGAACTTATTGGCAGAATTTTTTCAAAAATCACAATGTCAGTCGCCGTTATACAATGATATTTCCTTGCAGTTTCGAGAATACTTCACCGAACAACAGCATCCGATATTACAACAGTATCCTTGGTTAGCAGAGCTATTGCAGTATGAATGGCTAGAACTGTATTTAGATACAGTCGAAATCGAAACACCTATTCTGGTAGAAGACCAAGACTGGCAATTGACCACCCAAGTTTGGGTATTGGCCTATCAATATCCTGTTTATAGCTGGACAATGACAATGAGGCTTGAACAAGTGGAACCCGTGCCAAGCGCGATTATGGTATGGCGAGATGATCTAGATCAGGTCTGTGTTGAACCTTTATCACCTTTATTCGCGATGCTCATCGAACAGATGAATCAACGTAATGTAACTGGATCAGATCTTTATCAACTGACCCAATCAGCACTCCCTGAATTTTCTCAGCAAGAAATTCAAACACAAATTTATTCGTTAAAAGCTTTATTAACTCGGTTAAGATTAATTCATATTCCTCATAATAATGATGAGATACAGGGATGAGTTCAGCTTCAGCAACAAATCACGATGATCTATTCCATCAGTTGCACAATCCTGCTTTTTTACAAGATTTAAGACAACAGATGCTAAAATTTGCAATTTTACAGCTGTCTTCAATACAGCAAGCTGAGGATGTAGTTCAGGAAGCACTGACTAGCGCGTTTCAATATCTAGACTCATTTACAGGACGGGCGGCTTTTAAAACCTGGGTGTTTGCCATTCTAAAAAATAAAATTATTGATTTAATTCGACAGAAATCTCGTTTAGTCAGCATGAGTGAATTGTTTAAGGATGAAGAAAGTGAGCTGAGTATAGATGAGCTATTTGATGCTTCTGGACATTGGCATAAATATGAAGCGCCGCAAGCATGGCAAAGCCCTGAAGAAATGATGGAACAACAAGATTTCTGGATTATTTTTGATGCCTGTCTCAATCATTTACCTGCCAAATATGCACAGGTATTTATGTTGCGTGAGGTGATCGAGCTGAGTTCCAATGAAATTTGTGAAAAGCTGGAACTGACGGTTTCACATTTTAATGTATTGATGTATCGCAGCAGAACACGATTACGTGAATGCTTAGAAAACAAATGGTTATTGCAGGAGGATTGCTCATGTTGACATGCCGCCAAGCCACTCAATTATTATCTGAAAAACAAGATAGAGCATTGCTGTTACGAGAACAGAGCAATCTGCAATTGCACTTATTCGCTTGTCGTTCTTGCCGCCGTTATGGCAAACACATGAAAACTTTAAGTGTGTTATCAAAACAATTTAAAAATGTTGATCATTAAGCTTTTAAACTACTCAGTTTAGGCTATATTAATGTGCTCTAGGGGATATAAGAGATTAATTTCTAAAATAATATTTTTTTAAGATTTTTGCACAAACATAAAGAATAAGCGCTAGGCCTGAATGCTATGGGCTTCACATAAATTTCATATCGAATTGACTAAGATTATAAGCATAAGAAGAGATGGGTTAGGAACAATCAATGTTAAAGTTTTTTCTGGGATGGATAGACAGTTGGTCAATTACACATTCTTCTGAATTAACAGAATTCGAAGCGTCTAAAACCAGCAAAGATACTCAGATCCAATGGTTGCGAATTATTCCGTTTATTTTATTGCATATCGCTTGCTTAGCTGTGTTTTGGGTGGGCGTTTCATGGTTCGCTGTCTGGTTTATGGTTCTCTTCTATATGATTAGAATGTTTGCAATTACAGCATTCTTCCATCGGTATTTATCACATAAAACATTTCAAACATCACGCTCAGTACAGTTTATATTTCTTTTGATTGGAACCATGAGTGCGCAACGTGGCCCACTCTGGTGGACGGCACATCATCGTTATCACCATCGTTTCACCGACACAGAACACGACCCACATTCATCGACACATGGGTTTTGGTATAGCCATGTTGGATGGTTCTTGAATCAGCAGAACTTTTCCACTCGCAAAGAAATTATTAAAGATTGGCTAAAATTCCCTGAGATTGTTTGGTTAGACCGTTTTAGTTTTGTCATTGTTTTAATAACCGCTTTCGCGATTTATTTAATAGGCGATTGGTTAGCCTTTGCTTATCCCAATTTGGGTACTTCAGGATCACAGTTGCTGGTTTGGGGATTTGTGGTTTCAACGCTGTTATTGATTCATGCGACTTTATGTATTAATTCGCTGGCTCATCTTTATGGGCATAGAGATTTCGATACCAAAGACAACAGTCGTAATAATCTGTTTTTGTCGATCATCACTCTAGGTGAAGGTTGGCATAACAATCATCATTATTATGCTGGCAGTACACGGCAAGGTTTCTTTTGGTGGCAAATTGATATCACTTATTATGTTCTGAAAGCGATGTCTTTTTGTGGACTCATATGGGCGATTAATCCTGTACCTCAACGGATATATGATGCGCATAAAATCCATCTAGACAGTTTGAAAAATAAGACAGAAAAGAACAGTGACGGGGGTGTTTTATGAAAATTGCAATCGTCGGCTCTGGAATATCTGGATTATATGCAGCGTGGAAGTTATCGAAACAGCATCAAGTCACTATTTTTGAAAAAGAAAACTATTTTGGCGGACATACCGATACGCATGAATTTCGGATTGATCGAAAAAAGGTTGTAATAGACAGTGGTTTTATTGTTTTCAATGCGTATAACTATCCGCTCTTTAGTGCGATGCTTGCTGAGCTTGGCGTGCCAGCACAGAACAGCGATATGAGTTTTTCAGTTAATAATCAGGTGACGGGGCTACAATATAATCCTTCAAAAAAATGGTCGTTATTAACGAGACCACAAAATTTTCTAAATAAAAACTTTCGCTTAATGTTATCGGATTTAGTTCGCTTTTATCGAGAAAATAAAGAGATTGCTGTTGATGAACTTGATACAAATTTAAGCATTGAAGAATATCTCAATAAACATGGTTATTCACAAGTGTTTAGAGATGAGCACTTATATCCAATGTGTGGGGCACTCTGGTCAAGCCCTGTGGAGCAGATTGGTAAGATTCCGTATAAGTTTGTGGTGAGCTTTTTTCAGCATCACCGAATGTTGCAATTAAAAGATCGCCCACAATGGCAAACGGTCAAAGGCGGATCAGCATCTTATATCTATGCGATTAAGCGTGAATGCCCAACGCTCATTTGGAAGAAAACTGAAGTACAACATGTAATAAGAAGTGAAAATCATATTTCAATGATAACTGCGCATGGACAGGAGCAATTTGATTGGGTGATTTTTGCCAGTCATGCCGACGATACTTTAAAGTTGCTTAAACAGCCTTCCGAGAAAGAGCAAGACATACTAGGTTGCTTTGATTATCAAGATAATGTAATGATTGTCCATTCTGATAGATCAATCATGCCAAAATCCCAATCTCAGTGGGCCAGTTGGCACGTACATGTGACAGCTCAAAAAGAGCCTTCGGAGGATAGCGTTCATTACGGATTTAGCTATTGGATGAACAATTTGCAGAATTTGAACTGCAAGACGCAGGTTTTTTCTACCCTCAATCCAAATATGCCAATCGCCAAAGATCATATTTATATTGAACGACAATATCGGCATCCTGTGTTTAATCAACATGCAATTGCGGCACAGTCTCGTTGGCATGAAATAAATGGCAATAACCGCAGTTCATTTTGCGGTGCCTATTGGGGATGGGGGTTTCACGAAGATGGTGCAAGAAGTGCTGAGCGAGTCGTAAATCATCTCATGTCAATTGTTGATGAATATGGGAGCTGATTAATGTTGGAAGCTCAACTTGCAACTGCGAAAGCTAAAATCAGACATCGCCGTTTTAGTCCCAAACCTCATCAGTTTGAGGCGACATTAAGCTATTTATACTTTGATCCAGATCAAATAGTGGAAAAGCTCAAGCAATCAAGGTTATGCTCTTCAAACCATTGGAATATTCTCAATATATCTGATCAGGATTTCCTTAAAGGCTATAGCGGTAATTTGCGAGAAAAAATAACAAAAATATTATGGCAGCAAGCAAATACGATTTTGACTCCGCAATCAGAAATCCGTGTCTTGGCCTTACCACGAACATTGGGTTTTAGTTTTAATTCGGTTGTGTTCTATTTCATTTTAAATCGTCAAAAACAGCCTGTCTTCATACTGAGCGAGATAACCAATACACCGTGGAATGAGCATAAAGTTTATGTACATGATTGCCAGCAGAAGCTGAAAAAGCATAGCTCTTATGACAGTTATGAGTTTGATTTCGAGAAAAGTTTTCATGTCTCGCCATTTATGCCAATGGATATTCAATACAAATGGAAATTTAACTTCTCTAATACTCAAAATGTGATTCATATGCAGCTTTATCAAAGCCAAAAATTGATTTTTGATGCAACCATGCAATTTGAATTAGCACACATCACACTTCCTTCACAGCTTAATCGTTATGCTATTCAGCATATGTTTGAGCCTTTCAAAATGTTAGCTTCAATTTATGTACAAGCATTTCGGCTATGGCTTAAAAAAGTTCCATTTTATCGACATCCCAAAAAGAATAAGGATTTAGAACGAGATGATAAAAACACTAATTTTTGGTGAACAAGACACGCTTCCATTGATTTTACGCAGCTTGCTGAAACTTCGACATGGACAAATTCACTTTCGTGGTGAATGGAATGGAACTGTCGGTGAAATTTCTGATCTAGAAGTAACTGTAGATATTCATCACAAAGATCTAATTGATCTTATTTTTAAGAATGGTGTGCTTGGTGCCGCGGAGGGTTATATTCGTGGCTATTGGAGTAGTGAAAATCTAGTCGAACTCATTCAGATATTGGCAAGAAATCGCGACGTTTTGGATAAGATCAATCAAAACCTTATATCACAAGCCAGCCAATTGTTATTAAAAGCATGGTATAGATCCCGCAAAAATTCGTTGGCAGGCAGCCGTAAAAATATTGCGGAGCACTATGATTTAAGCAATGAATTTTTCAAATTATTTCTTGATTCTTCCATGATGTACTCCAGTGCAGTATATCAGCACCAAGAAATGACGCTAGAGCAAGCTTCCGATTATAAAAAAGACTTGATCTGCCAAAAGTTACAGCTTAAACCCATGGATCATCTGGTTGAAATCGGCAGTGGCTGGGGAGGCTTTGCGATCTATGCCGCTCAGCATTATGGTTGTAAAGTGACCACGATTACCATCTCACAAGCGCAATATGATGAAGCAATCCAAAGAGTTGCTGATGTTGGTTTAAGCCATCGAGTTAATGTTCAACTTAAAGATTATCGGCTGTTAGAGGGTAAATTTGATAAGTTAGTTTCGATCGAAATGATTGAAGCTGTTGGTGAGCAATATTTATCTGGTTACTTTAATCAATGTAGATCCTTATTAAAGCCAAATGGTCTTGGGCTGATTCAGGCCATTACAATTGAAGATGCTCGATATAAAAAAGCATTAAATACCGTAGATTATATTAAGCGCTATATTTTTCCAGGTAGTTTTATCCCATCGATCAGTGTGTTAACTCAAACAGCTTCCAAACATAAATTACGCTTGAAGCATCTGGAGGATATTGGCCAAAGTTATGCAGAAACTCTTCATCAATGGCGTGAACGTTTCTTAAATGCCAGAGCACAAGTGCTGGACTTAGGTTTTGACGAAAACTTTATTCGGATGTGGGACTTTTATTTGTGTTATTGCGAGGGCGGCTTTAAAGAAGGGGTCATTAGCGATGTGCAGCTTTTATTTGAAGCAAGCCCTTATTAATCATTCAACGATTTAACACATCAAGGAGACAGTGATGTTGTGGCAATTGTTTTTACTTGATTCTGTGTTAATGACAGGTTGTTGGTTATGGGCAGCCTACAATCACCGTGCTGGGATCGTTGATGTTGCTTGGAGTTTTTGCATAGCGCTGAATATTCTAATAACTGCATGGTTAGTGAATGATGCATTGATAAATGTCAGATTGTTTATTGGCGTATTCAGCTCAATTTGGTTTTTACGTTTAAGTTGGCATTTATGGCGTCGGTATCGAGCGGAATCAGCAGAAGATCGCCGATATGCCAATATGCGTCGTGCAATGGGGAAATATCAACATATTGGTTTCTATGTTTTTTTCATGTTTCAAGCAGGTTTGGCAATCTTATTTAGCATCCCGATGTGGAGTTTGCTTCATGTACCAAGCTCTGTTTGGAGTCCACAAACCCATGTTTTTTTGATCATTGCGGGGATCGTTATGCTGATTGCATTTCTAGGCGAGGTGATCGCGGATCAACAATTATTTCATTTCAAACAACAAAAGCAGAACGATGGCAAGACCATGGATCAAGGATTGTGGCGTTATTCGCGGCATCCCAACTATTTTTTTGAATGGATACATTGGTTTGCATATCCAATAATCGGACTGGCAGCAGGGTTATACAGTCTATGGATATATCCAATCATGATGTGGCTATTTTTGTATTACATCACCGGTATTCCATTTAGTGAACAACAAGCATTAAAAAATCGAGGTCAAAATTATCTCGATTATAAAAAACGAACTTCAATGTTTATTCCGTGGAAACCAAAAGAGTAGGTACGCACATGGACTTTATTATTAATCAATCATTAAAACTTGTTGAAAGTGGTTTGGTACCTGATCAGACGATTCGTGCTGCAATTCGAGCACTCAGTAAGAAGCGTTTGATTCAAGAAGGTCGTTATGATCCCGAACAAGGCGCTCAACGTTATATGGATGTGCTCAATATGTTGAAGCACAGCCAAATTGCAATTGAAACCGATAAGGCCAATGAGCAACATTATGAATTGCCCACGGCTTTTTTTGAGGCGGTTTTAGGAAAAAGACTTAAATATAGTGCCTGTTTCTTTCCACATGAACGAACTGGATTAGATGAAGCTGAGGAGTTCGCATTACAGATTTATAGCGATCGTGCCCAGTTAAATGACGGGCAACATATTCTGGAATTAGGATGTGGCTGGGGTTCATTTACGCTGTGGATGGCAGAGCGTTATCCAAATGCAAAAATTACGGCTGTTTCCAATTCAGCGACGCAACGTCAGCATATTCTGGCCAAAGCTGAAAAATATGGTTTAACGAATATCGAAGTTATTACCTGTGATGTCAATGTACTGGAATTGGAGCAAAACGCATTTGATCGTGTTGTTTCAGTCGAAATGTTTGAACACGTTAGGAACTACCAAAAACTTTTTGAGAAAATCCAATCGTGGCTCAAAGCGGATGGACTGTTATGGTGTCATATTTTCTGTCATCGTTTTTTGCATTATCCTTTTGAAATAAAAAGTGAATATGACTGGATGTCTCGATACTTCTTTACAGGTGGACTGATGCCTGCAAGTTCAACGTTTTTACACTTTCAAGAGCATCTGGAATTGTCGCAACATTGGCAGTGGTCTGGAACTCATTATGAAAAAACAGCAAATGCATGGCTAGAAAATATGGATCGTAACGCTGAACAGTTAAAACCACTTTTTAAAGAAGTATATGCACAAGATGCGGCGGCGTGGTGGCAGCGCTGGCGTATCTTTTTTATGGCTTGTGCTGAGTTGTTTGGATTCGAGCAGGGGCAAGAATGGATCGTTGGTCACTTCCTGTTCAAAAAGAAAGTCGTATAATTAAAACAAACAGCTGTTTTTAAGTAGGCGAGATTATGTTTAAAACCAATAATAGCGAGGCTAATAACCGTCCATTGAGTCGGATGTTTAATCGTTATTATTGGTTGCAGATCGGACTGATTGCGCTTTCAATTATTATCGGGATTGCCTGCAGCGCCTGGGTGATTAAAGGCTCATTACTTAAAACCGCACTTGAACAAGAAATGGAGCATTATTGGATGCGGGTTGATCGTAATCCGAATGCTGATTTACCCGATACTAAAAATTTATATGGCTACCGTTGGAAAAGTGAAAAACCTCCTGTCGCATTTCAAAATCAAATATTAAAACAAGGTGTTCACCGAATTTTTGTCGATGGCAAAGATCGTATGACCGTTTATGGGGAGAGAAATGGGCAGCATGTGCTACTGGTTTTTGGTGAAAGCAATGTCAATAAAATCGTTTGGATGTTCGGTTTAGCGCCATTAATGTTCAGTCTAATTGTGCTGTATAGCATTTTATGGTGGTCAAATCGGCGTGCCAAACGTTATTTTTCGCCAATTACCCGTTTAGCAAATGCGCTAGAACATATTGATTGGGCACATCAGCATAAAGAGGCATCTCCATTTCAAGGAATCAGTACCAATGGCAATATGGAAGCTGAATATTTAAAACAAGCATTAGAAAAATACCATCAAGTATTGAGTGAGTTTATTAATCGAGAACGCGAATTTACAGGAGATGTTAGTCATGAGCTACGGACTCCATTGACGATTTTAAAAGGCAATGTGCAACTATGTCAGGTTAAGTACGGCGAAGATAAATCACTACATCGTATTTCGAATACCATTGACGATATGCAATTACTGGTTGAAACCTTGTTGGCAATTGCACGCAATACTACCAACACATTGACTGCAGAGCATGTGAAGCTGTCCAATATCATCAGTGATTTAGTCCGGGAGTTGGAACCTGTCAGTCTAGGCAAGGGCGTGCAAATTTTTGTTATAGATGATGCTGAGGAATCAGCACGATGGGTTTATCCGTCCATGACAAAAATGGTGTTGAGCAATATTTTACGCAATGCACTAAATTATTCTCAAGGTACTAATATTCATATCATTCAACGTAAAAATAGTATTCTAATTGCTGATAATGGGATTGGTATTGCAATGCCGAATGATTGTAAAGTTCAGGAGTTAAATAGTTCACAACTTCAACTTACTGCCAAAGGACACGGCATTGGTTTACAGTTGGTCAAAAAATTATGTACCCAGTTAGGTTGGCGAGTTGAGCTATTTGACCGACAATATTATTTAAATACACATCCTCATCTGCAATTGGAGAATACAACAGGCTTAATCGTCGTCGTATATATAAATTAATGTGCTGTCATATCCAAAGCAACTTTTAGACCTACACCAGAAATGGTATGAATCAATTTTTCCTGAAAAGGTTTATCAATCATCTTTCTCAAATTGTAGATATGGCTACGTAATGCGTCGCTCTCAGGCTCTTCATCACCCCATAATTCGATAATAATTTCTTGTTTGCTAATCACTTTGGGTGAATTTCTCATCAAAATTTTTAACAATTTGAATTGAATCCGAGGAAGTTCAATCAATTGACCTGCACGTGTTATGGTTTGAGTGGCACTGTCTAAAATTAGATCGTGAATTTGAATTTTACTGCTTGATACTTCTCCGAGAGATCGTTTAATCAGGGCACGTACACGCATGACCAGTTCATTAAAATCAAAAGGTTTTACGAGGTAGTCATCTGTTCCTGCGCTAAAACCTTTTAATTTGTCATCGAGTGTATCTCTGGCGGTTAACATCAAAATAGGAATATCTTTGCCTTGATCAATTCTGAGCCATTCACATAAGTCATACCCTGAGCCGTCAGGTAAATTGATATCCAGTAAAAGTAAATGATACGGATGTGTTTTTAAAAAGTTACGGGCGGCATCGAGGTTACGTGCATGATCCACCACGAAACCATGTTGTTCTAGAAATTCACAAACTGTGGCGGCAAGTTCATAATGATCTTCAACCATAAGAATAAATTGATTGTTCATAATAATGGGATCTAGTTATTGATTTAGTAATTGTTGCTTTAATTTAGCATTAAATGGTGCGCTTCCAAACCAGATTTTAAAATATTGATTGGCTTGTCGGTCTGTGATTGAACCTAACACTTTTTGATTAAGGGAGAGATTTAATCGTTGGTTGATTGAATTGTATTCCAAAGAATATAGATCACCTTTTTTTACGGGTTTATACAGATCAGTAATTTGGTTTAATACGGATTCATTGGAAAAGCCGCTAACATTTTTTTTAAGATAATAGCTGGCTGCTTTTTTAAATGCCCATTCTGGAATATTTTGGTCGTAAGAAAAATCTAATCGGATATTTTGACTTTCCCAATGCTGATGACAATTGTCGGCATAATAAGTTACTGTACCAATATTTTTTGAGCTAACCAACAGAGGTGCAGTTGTGCATTTCTGTATATTTGCATGTGCCATGCCTAAACTTGCAGTTAAACATAAAAAACTGAATCCAAATCGCATCAAATAATTATTCATTTTTTCACCTAGATACTACTGTTTATTTAGATTGATTAATTTCTATATATTTTCAATAAATATAGAAGTTGAGATTACGTTCAACTTTTTGGATTTCATGGCTGGCATAACCTAAATTGGTTTGCTTACGATCTAAAATTGCATAGAGGAAAACACAATGATTCGTTTCTAGTGGCGTAATAATGTGGTATTGATGATCCGTGCTCATGAGCACACTTTCCAGAAAATCATGAGGACTAATTTCATCCATTAATTTTTTCTGGTAATTAAATAGATTCACATCTTCAGTTACCACGAAATCAAAATTAAAAGACTCATCACCGATAGTTTCTAAAATTGAACCATCAAAAGCATCTACTAAGGCCAAAACAACTAAACCTTCAATTTTATTGAATTGTTTTAATAATGAAATATTGTTCATTGTTTATTCTGCACTTATTTGCGATAGTCTTAGACTATTTCTTAAAGGGTAGAAGCAAAGAATAGCCTGTTCCGATATATGGAAGAGAGCGATATAAACCATTTGCAGGATCCCAATAGTCTTGTTGAAATATGATGAGATTTTTACTATTCACTTTGATTTGGCTAATGCCATAGGAAGACATGGTTTTTGTTCGACCGAACATTTTAAAATCATAGTTCATCTGCCAATGAATATAGGCCGAGTCATTTTTATGGGTTGCACTGATTAATTTTACCGATACCTTACTGACATGCTCATTCATCCCTGCAAAATGCTTTATGAGCTCATTTTTAGTTGAGAATTGAGAAAGCGTGTCATTGATATATAAATTATCAGCATAGAGCTGGCTTGCATTTTTTAGAAAATTGACTGTACCCATGCTATTAAATGCAGAAACAAAATTCTGACCAATCATTTGAGCTTGCATATCATTTAAGGTAATTCCAATAATTTCTTGGTCGGCCTGTTCATAGTCATGTGTGTAATTGGGCGTGCTTTTACAAGCCACCAAGGAGAGTAGGCTTAGTGTTGAGATAGCCAGTTTTTTTATAACATTCATATTGATGATCTCACTCCTTTTAAAAATATATTAAAATTTGGAATGTGAACCCAATGTGAAATCATGCATTGATCAGGTATGAATAGTTTTTTTATTCTTGGAAAAATAAAAAAGGAAATCAACAGATTTCCCTTCTTTTAAGTATGTGAAATTGAGATTTATAGCTTGGCTTGACGCTGTGCGATGTATTTTTCGTTCAAGAAGCCACCAAATGGAATAAAGGCAAGCACGAATAATCGAAGCAATTCCATTCCTGACCAAAGCGAAGCTGTACGAACCAAGTTCCAAAGATAGAATAAAAATGCCAGACCGTGAATTGGGCCCATGATCTTTGTTGCTATTGGTAAATCAAATGCATACTTGAGCGGAATCGCCACGAGAAATAACAGCAATAAAGTGACGGCTTCGAGAACAGAAGCGAAACGCATCTGTTGTAATCTTTTTGTCATCGCGCTCATAAAATAGCTCCAGGAGATTGATAAAAGAACCAAAAATTAACGAAGCATATCATCTTTAAGAGCGAGTGCATTGATATTGTTGGTAACGATTCTTATTTAATCATGCTGATGAAAAAGGGGATCCTATGGCAGCGAAGTAAAAGATTTCCTATTGATTTAAGGCATGACCACGAGAGGTAAGAATATTTGTTGATTAAAATTAAGTTAGATTGATTGTTAATATGTTGATATTTAATTAAATAACAAGTTTTTCATTCAACTGATTTGTTGTTTTTATTGGAAGGCGAATGTGAATCTAAATTTTATGCAACTTGTTGCATAAACTATTTTATCTGGATATGATGAAGTGAATCTAAAAAAAGTGAAATGCTTCTTATTTCTAAAAATGGCTTTATTTATTTGAAATAATGAGTATCTAAAGGATAAAAGCAATGTCAAAAATTCCAGAATTAATGAAAAACCTGAGACTCCCCATCATTGGTTCGCCGCTGTTTATTATTAGCACACCTAAGTTGGTTCTTGCTCAATGTAAAGCAGGTGTGATTGGCTCGATGCCAGCATTGAATGCACGGCCTGCCGAAAAGCTAGAAAAATGGCTGAAAGAAATTACCGAAGGAATCGCTGAACATAATGCCTTACATCCAGATCGACCTGCGGCCCCTTTTGCAATCAACCAGATCGTGCATAAAAGTAATAATCGTCTTGAACATGACATGGAACTGATCGTCAAATACAAAGTACCGATTGTGATTACATCTCTAGGTGCACGAACAGAGATCAATGATGCGACACATAGTTATGGTGGTGTCGTTTTACATGATGTCATCAATAATACCTTTGCCAAAAAGGCAATAGAAAAAGGTGCGGATGGTTTGATTGCAGTTGCAGCAGGTGCTGGTGGCCATGCAGGCGTGAAGAGCCCATTTCCTTTAATTCAGGAAATTCGTGAATGGTTTGATGGACCTTTGGCTTTGTCAGGTGCGATTTCTACTGGCGATGCGGTTCTTGCGGCACAGGCAATGGGAGCAGACTTTGCTTATATTGGTTCAGCATTTATTGCCACACATGAAGCCAATGCTGAGGACGCTTATAAGCAGGCGATTGTTGATCATAATTCAGATGAAATTGTCTATTCCAACCTATTTACCGGCGTACATGGCAACTATCTGGCGCCAAGTATTCGTGCAGCGGGGCTTGATCCAGCCAATTTACCTGAAGGTAATCTGAAAGATATGGATTTCAGTACACCGAATGAAGATGGTACACAGCACAAGGTCAAACCATGGCGTGATATTTGGGGATGTGGTCAAGGTTTAAATGCAATCAAAGCCACCATTTCAGTCGAAGAATTGGTGAGCCGGCTTGAAAGAGAGTATCTCGCAGCAAGAAAGCGACTTATGCTTTAAGTTTGAAGATCAGGCCTTAATTTCTAAGGCCTGATATGTTTTATTACGCTGACTTTTTAATAATGAGTGCCAACTTACCTACATGCTCACCTTGTTGTAACAGGGTATGCGCTTGCAGTGCATCTTCCAGATCAAAAGCTTGATACAACAATGGTTTTAGCTGCCCTTTAGCAATTAAAGGCCAAACTTTGTCTTGCAGGGCAGCCATAACCTGAGCTTTGGCTTCTGGCGACTGAGAACGTAAGGTTGCACCTGTATGGGTCAGACGTTTTGCCAGCATTGGAAAGATATTCAGATTCTGTGCTAGTCCTTTCAGTACACCAATTTGTAAAATGGTGCCGTTCATGGCTGCGACTTCATAGTTCTTTTGAATATAATCACCTGCAATAATATCCAGTACAAAGTCGACACCTTTCCCATCGGTATGCTTTTTAACTTCCTCAACAAAATCTTGTTGCTTGTAGTTAATGGCAATATCTGCACCAATCTCAATACTGGCCTGTTGATGCGCTGCACTTGAAACGGTGGTAAAGATTTGAGTTGCACCAAAAGCACGGGTCAGCATGGTAGCCGTTGTCCCGATACCAGAGGTGCCACCATGAATCAGAATCGAACTATTCGGACGAAATTGAGCATGCTGGAATAAATGCGACCAAACCGTCATAAAGGTTTCTAATAGAATACCGGCTTCAACCAAGGTAAGGCCATCAGGAATAAATAGCACATTGTCTTGATGCGCAACAACATATTCGGCATAGCCACCACCTTGAACCAAAGCACAGACTTCATCACCAACTTTAAATTTAGTGACCAATGGGCCGACTTGTTTCACAATCCCAGAAACTTCTAGCCCTGGAATATCGGTAACACCAGGTGGTGGTGCATATAGGCCTTGCCGTTGCATGACATCAGGACCATTAATCCCAGCAGCAACCACTTCAATTAAGATACCGTCATTGGTTAACTCGGGTATTGGTCGTTCACTGACGGTAATGACCTCTGGACCACCAGCACCATTAAAGGTAATAGATTTCATTGATTTAGTTCCTAACCACTCATCATATTATTGACATGTTGAACATTATTTAAAAACGTGTTTGTTAATCCATGATTGGACCTATAAACATTTAAATCTGTTCAAATGTGAGCCCGGCATGGTCTGTTAAACGTTGAATAAATCGATCATCAAACATGGTTGCAGGTGTCCAAAAGCCACCTTGAGGCGTCGGTTTTTCGCCATCTTTGGCATGGTCAATCGCAAGACTCAACGCCGCTTGTCCCAACATTTTTCCTGTAGAGCCATAACCTGGGTCACGGTCGCCTGTCACTTTGATTTTTAAACTTTGTCCTGCATCGGTTTTACCCACAAAACGTAAGTCAAATCGTCCTGCCAATTGTTGCTCTGGAGTAGGGCCTTCTCCCGGCTTTGGTAATAGATAACGTTCCATCACTTGGCTAATCGGTTTACTGACCGCAGCGAGCATAAATGTACCAAGACCAGAGACGACAGTTAAGGCTTTTAAACGTCCTTTTAGCCCTTCGCCAGTCAAGATGGCTTCGTTATAACTAAAGTTGTTACCGTAGGCATTCCCCGATAAGGCATTGGAACGCTGTACCACACGCTCGTTTACTGCAGCCATGACAAAAGGTGCAATCCATGCATTGAAATCGGGGTCGAATTTGGCAGTTTTAATATAAATCTGTCTTTGGGTATTGCCATGATCTGCGGGGCAGAGAATGTATGGATTAAGTAGGTCTTTACGCAATGCTGGATCAGCAGCAGCTTCTTGCACCACATTAATCAAGCTTGCAACTGTACCGCCAGATGCACCACCTTTTAGGGTTTTAACCCGCATGGAAACTTGAGTAGCTGGTGCATTAAACTGCTGTTGTGCTTGTTGTTGTAGAAAATAAACCCCCATATCGGATGGGACCGAATCAAAACCACAACAATGTACAATACGCGCACCTGATTGCTGTGCTTGAGCTTCATACTTCGTGATCATTTGTTTAATCCACTGGGTTTCGCCAGTCAGATCACAATAATCTGTTCCGTTATTCACACAGGCTTGAATTAACGGTTCACCATACAAAGCATATGGGCCAACCGTTGAGACTACTACACGTGTTTGTGCACAAAGCGCATCAAGTTCGGTTTTGCTATTGGCATCGGCAATCAAGATCGGCACAGCTTCTCCAACTGTACCTAAGGTATCTTTCACTTGTTGTAGTTTTTGTTGTGAACGGCCCGCGATCGCCCAACGCAGTTGCTCTTTTTGAGAAGCAAAATATTCGGCCAGATATTTAGTCAAAATTTGGCCGACAAAGCTGGTGGCTCCGAAGACCACAAGATCATAATTTAATTTTGCCATTGCTTGTTTTTCCTTAACTGTTCGATCAATTGAATATTAAAGTGCGCTAGGTAAATGAAGGATAACTTGTGCATCTTGAATTACATCTAAACGAAGAATTTTTGATGCGCCAAGTTCGTCCAATAATTGGCTTAAAGGTCCGCCATGACGAGCTAATTTGATTTTTCTTGGTAAAAGCTTTTGTCCGAAAGATAAGAGATTCGATTGCACTTGTGTTTGATGCCATTTGCCATCCACCAGATGTAGCATGGTTGCTTGGCTGATACGTGATTCTGATTTTACTTGCTTTAAATTTGGCGTTGAGGCCGTGAGGCTTAAATCCATTTTTCCAGTACGATCAGTTAGATTGGCATTGACCTCGATCGGGTTAATGTCGACATTAATTTCAGTCAACCATTTAGGTAGTTGATAGCCATAAACACCACGTACCCGTGCTATTTCAGTATCAACAGGTAGCGCTAAAACATGTGCGTAAAAATGACGTTGTCGAATCGAGTTTGCGAGTTCTAGTGCATGAGAACCATGCGCATTGGGTTTACGCACCACAATTGCGATTGAAACTTCGTTATAGGGGTCATTATCACAAACGGAATAGGTAAAGAAAGTGAGTGCCACCAGTCCGTAACCGGGAAAAGCCTGTAGCGGTTCTAAAGAAGCTGGCAATTTTTTCTTGAGTTGTTTGAGTGGTGCTAACATTAACACTTGAACATTAGCGCTACGGTAATAAAAATTGGGGGCCCAAACAGCACCGACTCTGGATTCAACTAATTTTTTAGGCGTTTTGCGGAAGAAATCAATATTACTTACCGCAGGATCTTGAGCGACTATATCTAGATCAGGATTCATTCTAAAACGATCATAGTAGCCACCCTTGGGTACTTTGACCTTTTGTTGCCCAAATTCAATTTCAGTAAACTGTTTATCGCTATTCATATTGGTTAACCTATATATTGCCCCAACTACTTGAAGGTCTAAGCTTAAACTCGCGTATTTATCACCTTTGAGATCACTATAAGATTAAAGCTAACTTTAAAGTCAAGTGGCAAGATTGAAAATTTGAAACATACAAAACTGATTCGTTATAAGAATGTAAACATATTAAAAACTGGAAGTATTTACTATCCAAATTAAATTGTTTTATTTCAATGCCTAAGATTAAACTTCTACTCAATTTTAGAAAGCACGAAATTACACTTTTGTTATCAGAATGGGACTAATTATATTGACCTTAAAGCGAACTTTAATCTTAGTATAGAGTCACTATCCATGTGGATAGTTTGAGATTTCACGAACATTGATTAGAACATAGATCAGAACTCGACAGTGTAAATCTTACACAGGAGAAACAAAGATGGCTTACGTTACGACAAAAGATGGTGTAGATATTTTTTATAAAGACTGGGGACCTCGCGATGCGCAGGTGTTATTTTTTCATCATGGTTGGCCTCTGAGTTCGGATGATTGGGATGCGCAACTGTTATTTTTCCTGAATGAAGGTTTCCGTGTTGTCGCACATGACCGTCGTGGACATGGTCGTTCCAGTCAAGTTTGGGATGGTCACGATATGGACCATTATGCAGATGATGTTGCGGCTGTAGTGCAGCATCTTGGGATTAAGAGCGCGATTCATATTGGCCATTCAACAGGCGGTGGAGAGGTGGCTCACTATATTGCACGTCATGGCGAAGCAAATGTTGCCAAGGCCGTTTTGGTGAGTGCGGTACCTCCCATTATGGTCAAAACAGCAAATAATCCTGATGGTCTGCCTAAAGAAGTCTTTGATGACTTGCAAAATCAGTTATTTAAAAACCGTTCGAAATTTTACTATGATTTACCAGCGGGTCCTTTCTATGGTTTTAACCGTCCAGATGCAAATGCCTCTGAACCAGTGATCTGGAATTGGTGGCGTCAAGGCATGATGGGAGGGGCAAAAGCTCATTATGATGGCATTGTGGCCTTTTCCCAGACTGATTTTACTGAGGACCTGAAAAAGATTTCAGTCCCTGTACTGGTGATGCATGGTGATGATGATCAAGTTGTACCTTATGAAAATTCTGGGGCATTGTCTGCGAAGTTGGTACAGAACGGGACTTTAAAAACGTATAAAGGTTTTTCGCATGGCATGTTAACCGTGAATGCCGATGTGATTAATCCAGACTTATTGGCGTTCATACGCGCATAGCCGTATTGATTTCATTCAACATACTATTCAGGAATAGAGGCATATTTGCCTCTATTTTTTTATCTAAAAAAAGAGTGCAGCTATATTGATCTAAGCCGATGAAGTTATGCAACTTTAAAAATAATTTACTGAACAAATAAAAAAGGGATTGACATTAAAGTTCACTTTAATCTTAAAGTAAATCCATACTCAATGAGGTGATAAAAATGAAAGTTTTTGAAAAATTAGTTCTCCCAAATGGTTCACATATCCCAAATCGTATTGCAAAAGCTGCAATGGAAGAAAATATGGCGGATTTAAATCATGCACCATCTGAAGAACTCATGCGTTTATATCAAGCTTGGGCCGATGGTGGCGTCGGTTTGATTATCACAGGTAATGTCATGGTGGATCGTCGTGCTATGACAGGACCTGGTGGTGTCGTTCTGGAAGATGAAAAGTATTTGGATACCTTTAAACGATGGGCGCAAATAGGTGGTTCGAAAGGTGCGCAAGTTTTGCTGCAAATCAATCATCCTGGTCGTCAAATGCAAGCCAATTTAGGTCAAGAAACGTGGGCGCCTTCTGCAGTTGCTTTAGATCTGGGAAAAATGTCAGATCGTTTTAATACACCGATTGAAATGGACCAAGCGATGATTGATGAAGTGATCCAACGTTTTGCCAACACTGCTCGTTTAGGCGAAAAAGCTGGTTTTACTGGTGTTGAAATTCATGCAGCGCATGGTTATTTACTCAGTCAGTTCCTTTCACCACTCAGTAATAAGCGTCAAGATCAGTGGGGCGGCACGTTGGAAAATCGTGCGCGCATCCTGATTGAGATTGTTAAAGCGGTACGTGCTGTGGTTTCAGACAGATTTACAGTGGCAGTTAAACTGAACTCAGCTGACTTCCAACGCGGTGGTTTTAGTGCTGAAGATGCGCAACAAGTGGTGCTGATGCTAAATGAATTAGCGGTAGATCTAGTCGAGCTATCAGGTGGGAGTTATGAAGCACCTGCAATGCAAGGTCAGTCACGTGATGGCCGTACCTTGGCACGTGAAGCTTATTTTCTGGAATTTGCTCAAGAGATCCGCAAAGTAGCCAAGATGGCTGTAATGGTGACAGGTGGAATTCGACGTAAACAAGTCGCTGAACAGGTGATTGATAGTGGTGTCGATATGGTGGGGATTGCCACAGCTTTGGCTATTGATCCAAATCTCCCAAATGAGTGGAAACAAGGACAAAATACGGCACCAGAGTTGAAAGCAATTACTTGGGAAAATAAAACCTTAGCTTCATTGGCCAATATGGCGACCGTGAAATTCCAGTTGCGTAAACTCAGTCTTGGTAAATCGACTAATCCAAAAGTCTCTCCGCTTTGGGCGTTGATTTTGCAACAATCAGCAATGACATGTCGTACGCGTCAATATAAAAATAGGATGCGCAGCTATTCATTTGCATCTTAAATGGACCAAGAAGTCGCCAATACTCAGGCAATAGATTGAACAACAGCCAATTGCAGAACAATCTGTAATTGGTTTTTTTATTGGTAGGCGCTTAAAAATATTTGAAAGGAAAAAGTGATTTCTGTCTATAAAAAAATCCGCTTTACTCAGAAAGCGGATTTTTTATGTTCTGATATTTATTTTTTATTGTCTTTAGCTTGATCTAACGCAGGAAAAGGAACGGGCATATTCAGAGCCAATTGAGCATCTTTTACTACATCTAAGCGTAAGATTTTGTTTGCACCTAAGTCATCAAGCAATTTGCTCAACGGACCACCACTGCGGACAAGTTGTACATTTTTAGGAAATAGCTTCTGTCCAAATGCAAGCGTATTCGATTCCACAGAAGTACTGTGCCATTTGCCATCAACTAACTGATACATGGTCTTGGTTTCAATCCGAGATTGTGGTTTGACCGTTTTAATTTTAGGTAAAGGCGCAGTTAGAGTTAAATCAGGCTTGCCATCGGTATTAAAAATATGAGCCTGTAGGTTTTGAGTATCAATTTTCATATCAATTGGGGTTAACCACTTAGGTAGTTGATAACCATAAACGCCACGAACACGGGCAATTTCCGTATCAACAGGCAAGGCCAGTACATGTCCATAATAGGTATGATTTCGCATAGAGCTGAGCAATTCAGTGCTATTAAAGTGATGTGCACCAGGCTGACGAACCACAATGGCAACAGAAACCTCATCGTAGGGATCGACATCACCCACGGCATAAGAGAAGAAAGTCAATGAAACCAAGCCATACCCTGGGAGTGGCTGTAAAGGTTCAAGTGGAGCGGGGAGTTTAGCTTTTAATTTTGCAATAGGCGCTAACATCAATACTTGAACATTACTGGTTCGATAATAGAAATTCGGTGACCAGACTTGACCGACTCGTGTATCAACCAGCTTTTTAGGAATACTACGAAAGTAGTCAATATTTCCTGCCGCAGGGTCTTTGGCCACTTCATCTAAGTTTGGATTCATACGGAAACGATCATAATAGCCGCCTTTCGGCACATTGACTTTATAGGGACCAAACTCAACGACAGTCGTTTGCTTGGTATTTGGAGCAGTAAGATCGCTTGTGGTGGTATTGATTGGGGCTTCAGCTGCATAGCTTGCTGTGCTGAGTAATAAGCCGATGGATATCGTAACGATGTTACGAGTTAAAGCAAAATTGTTGAACATGTTGATGTTCCTCCTATTAACCTAAATGAAATGCTAAGATTAAAGCTCACTTTAAGGTCAAGCGTTTTCAGAGGAAGCTGAATGGATCAGATATTCAATTGAGGGCAAAAGAGGGTTTTGGGTCAATTTAATTTGATAAAAAGGCCAGCTCTTTTAAACTGGCTTTTTATTAACGATTTTAATTCAAAGTTTTTAACCGTTTGACAACGGCTTCAGCAATTTCTTTACTGGATTGCGGATTCTGCCCAGTGATTATTCGATCGTCAGTAATCACATAAGATGTAAAGGGTAAAAAGCCACGCTTATACTTTGCGCCGCGTGTGACCAATCCATCTTGTAAGGAGAAAGGAACTTGAGATTTTATCCCAGACAAGCTTTCTTCAATATTGGCAAAACCAGTAACAGTTCGACCTGCAATGAGCGCTTTACCAGTCGTATCTTGTAGTGGCAATAATCCTCCAACACCATGACAAACTGCAGATACGATGCCACCTTGTTGGTAAATTTTTTCACTAATATTCTTTAGCGCTTGGTTGTTGGGAAAATCCCACATGGTGCCATGACCACCTGTGTAATAAACTGCTTTGTAATGAGAAGGATCAATAGCGTTAGGCGTAAGGGTATTATTTAAGCGCTGCATAAATTGAGAATCAGCCAGATGTTTTTTAGCTGATTGATCCACATAAATTGGCTTTAGGCTACGCTCATCTAGAGGTACAGCACCACCTTGTGGACTGACAAAATCCATGTCATAGCCAGCCGCAAGCGCAACATCATAAAAATGCGTGAGTTCAGTCAGCCATAATCCTGTCGTATCTGAGCGAGTTGGATAAGCTGAGTGGTTGGTCATCACCACCAAAATTTTGCCTTTTGGCGTAGCTTGTATATGCTGTTGAGTAGTTTCGGTTGCATAAGCCATATTACTGATGAATATAAGCATAAAAAAGCCAATCAACCATTTTGGGAATTTCCAAACTTTAAACATGACAGGTTCCTCATTCATTACCTGAGATTGATGCTATGTTTAAAGTTAGGTTTAAGGTCAAGTGCTTTTGTGCATTTGTTTATGAATAGGAGCCGTGGTTGCAGCCTAAAAACTTATAAACAAAGTATTAGGCTTTGTCGTTGGTATAGTAAAGATTAAGCAAACGTTGCGCATTTTCTTCACAGGTAATTTCATCTGGTTTGCTATTGATCGCTATAATCATCATTTGCAGGTTTTGTTTACTGATTGCAAGTTTTTGTTCAAGCTCTTCAATATCCTTGATTTTGCTCTCAAGTAAGCCGATCAGGATATCATGATCCCATGAAGAGACGTTTGAAGGTAAGAACGCTTTAATTTCTGTCAGAGAAAAGCCAACTTGCTGAGCCTGTTGAATCAGGAATAATTGCTTGAGATCATTCTCACTATAATGTCGGTAACCATTGGATTTACGTTTTGCCTTGGGCAGCAGTTTGATTTGTTCATAATAGCGAATCGTTGGAGTGCTTAGACCACTTTGTTTTGATAATTCACTAATATTCATCTTACTGATCTCCTCTTGACATTCAAGCAAACTTTAAGCTTATAGTTAGACAAAAGCAAGACTAAAATAAATTTATAAAGCCGAGGTAAAAGATGTCGAAACGTATCCTGCATGTTGTAACCAATATCTCGAAATATGAAGGGATCGACCGGCCAACAGGGCTATGGTTAGGCGAGTTAACGCATGCCTATGATGAGTTTGATAAGCAAAATTATCTTCAAGATATTGTGAGCCCTAATGGTGGTTTATCTCCGATAGAACCTAAGTCATTAGAGAGTTTTGTTGCCGATGCTTCTGTGCTTAAGCGTAAAAATGATCCTACATTTATGCAATTACTTGAAACAACAAAAAAACCTTCTGAGATTAACTGGCAAGATTATGATGCCATCTATTACACCGGTGGGCATGGGGTGATGTGGGACTTTCTAGACAATGCTGAATTGCAGGACATCACTAAAAATATCTATGAACAAGGCGGCGTTGTTGCCAGTGTCTGTCATGGCTATTGTGGGTTGCTTAATGTTCGACTTTCTACAGGAGAATATTTAATTGCCGGAAAGAAACTTACAGGATTTGCATGGTGCGAAGAAGTATTGGCAGGAGTCGCTAAGAAAGTTCCTTATAACGCCGAAGAGCTAGCCAAAGAACGTGGAGCACATTATCAAAGGAAGTTTATTCCTTTTTTTCCGAATGTCGTACGAGATGCGAATTTAATTACAGGTCAGAACCCATTTTCTGCACGAGTGACTGCATTTGCAATGATTGATGCTTTAGAAGCAAAGTAATTTTTTCTGAATAATGGCCAAATAGAGCGGAATAAAGTGATCAGATCATCACTTTATTCACGCGCTTTCAATCTTGATCAGACTTTATGTCTAGAGCTTGATCTTATTTATATTCGAGCTGTGTTACAGGACTTTTTTGATCCACAAATATTAACTTTTCAGCAAGGGATTCCGCTTGATGTAATGCATGTGCTAGTGAGTTCTGATGGCGAATATCTGCAAATTCTTGATATTCAGATGCAATTTCATAAATCTGCTCAACCCCTAAATATTTACTTAAGGTTCGCAGATGCGGGACGAGATGACCTTGATTCGCGCGAATCCCATCGGTGTCAAAACCAAATTCACCACTTGAGCTAATGATGACCAGACGTTTACCTGATAGTAAGGGTTGGAGTGGAAAGTCACCACGCGCAAGGTCAAAGTCAAACGTTTTATTGATCCGGATGATTTGATCAAACCATGCTTTTAACTGCGCAGGCATACCATAGTTATACATTGGTGAGGAAATCACGATCAGATGAGCTGCTGAGACTTCGGCAATCAATTGGTCTGATAGAGCCAAAAGATCTTTTTGGCTCCGTGTTCTTTTTTCTTCAGGAGTAAACACAGCACCGATCCAATCTTGATTAATAAAAGCTGGTGGATTCACACCAACATCACGATAAATATATTCATCTATCGCGTGTTGCTTTTGTAATGCACTGATAAAGCGCTTCGCAATATTCTTTGAAATGGAGTTATGATTTGGATTCGGATTGAAAGCTGCTCGAACACTGGCATCAATATGTAATAAGGTCGTCATGATCGGTCACTTGAGGAATTAAACGATAAACTCATCTTAAGTGCTCATTACAGACTGGACAAACGAGTAAATCACAGCTATGAATGAGTTAAATTCATCTATAAAACTTGTTTATGGAGTGTTGAAAATGCAGGTTTCATTACAAGCACTAAAGGCATTTGAATCTGCTGCTCGATTAGGCAGTTTTAAATTGGCCGCTGAAGAGCTATCGCTAACCCCTACGGCGATTTCACATCACGTTGGTAATCTGGAAAACCGTTTAAATGTGGATTTGTTTTATCGACAGGTTCGAAAAATCAGCTTAACCGAGACCGGCGAGAGATTAGCGAGTGCAATATCAAATGGATTCCGCACCATTGAAGATGCTTTGGAAGAGGTGAGTGCTGCCAGTCGTGTGATTAAGATCACCACCACTTCCTCACTTGCTGCAATGGTTTTGATTCCATCTATGCAGGCATTTGCTGAAAAGCATCCAGAGATCTCTATTGAAATCTCTACTGGAGAAAGTCTGGAAAATCATCTATATGCGTTACCAATTCGCTATGGTACTGTTTCATCCGTTGTTGCATCAGATATTATTAGATATGAGTCTTTTAATGTGTATGCGGCAGCCCGACTAGATATGAGCGCGTGGACCGAACAAGCAATTACACTATTAAGTACAGAATGGAAAAATAAGAATTTACCGAAACCGCCATTACAAACATGGCTTGAAGAGAATGGTTTAGCGCGTTTAAACATTCAGCTCAGAAACTTTGATCAAGAAATTTTTGGTATTCAAGAAGCACTTGCCAGTGATGGATTGGTATTTTGTTCCAGCACCTTAGTTCGACGTTTAATCGATGCGAAATTACTGCAAACATTGCCAACACAGTCTGTGCAATCTGACTTGTGTTATTACATTCCAAATAAAGAGCAATTAAAATGCCGAAATAGACACATGAGTGAGTTAATTAATTGGGTTGAAGGTCAATTAAATCAATAAGCTATAATTTATAGTTGTGTTGCTCACTCATTCGATTTGAACTGGATGTCTATAAAAATAACAGTCAATACAAGTTTGTCAGATTCTTGCTTGATTTTTTAAATGATAATTATTATCATTTAAGTATACTTTGTTTTGAGTCAGATGATCGTGAACAAAACCCCTATGCTTGTAGATGAGTTATACAGAAACCATAGAGGCTGGCTTCATCAATGGTTGAGACAAAAAATAGGCAATACTGATCAAGCTGCTGACTTAGTACAAGATACCTTTATTAAATTACTGCAAACGCGTGACGAACTTTTCGGGATTAAAGAACCACGCGCCTATCTCACCTCAATTGCGAAAAATTTACTTATTGATCAAGTGCGCCGTAAACGCATTGAGCAAGCCTATTTAGATGGCTTGAGCCAAATGGAATATATGCTGGATGGTGTAACTTCACCTGAAGAGCAAATGCAGATTGTTCAAGCACTCGATCAAATGTGTAAAGCCTTGGAAGATGTCTCTGCCAAAGCACAGCAAGCATTTATTCTGCATTATTTGGAAGGCTATACGCATAAAGAGGTTGCCGAACAGTTGGGTGTTTCAACCAAAATGATCCAAAAATATTTAGCAAATTGTTTGATTCGTTGCTATCAGGCTCGTTTAGAAATGGATTTCAGCACTTAAATGGCAATCGATAAGCAAGATCATCATCGACTGGTTGAGGAAGCTGCATTATGGATTGTGCAATTAAGCTCAGACGATGAACCAACCCGAAAAAATGCGCAATTAAAGTTTAATCAATGGAAACAGAACAGCCAACAACATCATAAAATTGCAGCTGATATTGAGCAGTGTCTTTGTTCGATTCAAAACGTATCTCAAAGTACGCAGCATAAAAAAGTAGTCAAGTCCGCGCTCAAAGCAGGTTTAGGTTCAGCGAAAGTTTATAAAAAACTGAGAGTAGGCAGTGCTTTTGCGATTGCTTTGATTGCAGTCAGTGGCAGCATTTTTTATGTATCAGATTACTCTATTGCTTATGTAACAGCGGACATTCAGGGCGATTCAGCACAATGGACCACCCAAACCTTGCAAGATGGTTCGCGTTTAATTCTAAGAGGCAAGAGTGCAGTCAATATCGATTTTCAAGCCAATCAACGTATTGTTGAATTGGTACAGGGGCAAATTTATGTGGATGTTGCTAAAGATCCACAGCGTCCATTTTTAGTCAAAACCAAGCATGGTCAGATTCAAGCATTAGGGACAGTGTTTAGTGTGAATTATGCGCCTACTGTAACCGAGTTAAAAATGTTGCATTCTCGGGTACGGTTGCAAGCAGCAAATGTGTATTCCAAACAACAAGTGATTGTGAGTGCAGGACAGGCTGTGAGTATGAATCAGGATGGAGTGCAGCCTATTTCAGCACTCAATATTTATAATGAACAACAAAAGTGGAATAAACACCAATTGATGGTAGAGGATTTACCACTGGATCAAGTACTCAAAGAATTAGATCAAAACTACAACGGTAAAATTCTTTTTAATGCGGAGGCATTAAGCAAGATTCAAGTGAATGCCGTGTTGCCATTAGACCAAACTCAAGATGCACTTAAATTATTATCAACAGTATTTCCCAACTTAACAGTTTATCAAATAACACCTTATCTCATTGTTATTTCATCAAAAAAATAATCAATAAATAATAGGTGTGGGTGTCTTGAATATCTACATTCAAAAAAATTAAATTTTTTTTAGCATTTAGGTTCCACTTTTTTTAAAGCTGTTCGTCATAGTAAGTAGAAGCAATAAATTTGGGATCATTTTATTTCAATAGGTTTAATGATTCTTATTTACATTTACTGGGGCGGGAAAAATGAAGAAAGTCGGAGAGGGTCAAATGCGAAGTCGGAACTTATTTCGGTTCTCAACACTCACATTTGCTGTACATACAGCCTGTATTGCAAGCTTAGCTTTACCTATGCAACATGCTTATGCAGAAACCGTTGCGGCAAAATCTTATAATATTCCCGCAGGAACTTTGGCCAATGTATTGAATCAGTTTGCTGAACAATCGGGGACATCAATTGCCATTGATGCGCAGCAATTAAAAGGGCAATACAGTTCAGGATTAAAAGGCAACTATGCATTAGAGCAAGGTTTTCAGCATATTTTAGCATCTTCGGCATTCTATGCAGTCAAAGTCGGGCAGGGTTATACACTGGCAAAAAAGACAGCTAAAAATAGTAATACACCTTCAAGTGCACCAGTAACTGCGATGAAACATACATCTTCGACACTAGCTCAAGATGACGAAATCTCTGTTCGTTTGACGCCAATGGTGGTCTATGGTCAAGAAGATCGTGATACTCAGGGTAGCAATCGAGTTTATGATGCCAATCGATCTTCTGTTTATGCAGGCAAAGACTATATTGAGCGTTTTAAAGGCACCAATCCAGCCGATGTTTTACAAGGCATGGTTGGGGTTTATAGTGGTGATGCCCGTAATAGTGGTGCTTTAGATCCGAGTGTACGTGGTGTGCAAGGGGTAGGTCGAGTGCCATTAACTATTGACGGTACTGAGCAGTCGATTGCGGTGTGGCGTGGCTACAATGGGGTGAATAATCGAAATTATATCGACCCTAATCTGATTGCGGGTATTGAAGTGATTAAAGGTCCATCACTTGAACGGAATACCACAACTTCAGTCGGTGGTGGTGTTGTGGTCAAGACCTTAGAAGCGGATGATATTGTTCGTCTGGGTAAAACCTTTGGCGCAGAACTAAAAGTAGAAGGTTCTACCAACGCCATTGATCCTTCATTGCCAGACATGAGTAAAATCGGCAAAAACTATAATGATACGACGCCGTGGGAGGATATTAATGGTCAAAAATACGATCCAGATATTTATAAAAAGAACCGAACCCGCAATGATAATTCTAACTTCTCGGGAGATGATTTAGCGGGCCGACTTGCATTGGCAATGAAACAGGACAAATTTGATTTATTGGCGGTTTATGCTGTTCGTGAACGTGGTAACTATTTTTCAGGTACCCACGGTGCTGGGTATTACAAGCGGGCCGAGCCAAGTAATAGTCTTGATTTTATTCCTTATTTTGCGCATTCCTATAAGCCTGGTAATGAAGTTCCGAATACATCTAGCCAGATGGAGTCTTGGTTATTCAAGGCAGGTTATCGACCAACTGATGATCAAGCACTGAAATTCACTTATCGAGATACCAAAAATAGATTTGGTGAGATCATGCCTTCACGAATTGAATGGGGGTTAACCCCTGAAATCGGTGTACCGCAATGGCCACTCAGTCATATTCGTTCTAAGGCCTATAGCTTAGAATACAAATATAAACCTGAGAATAATCAGTGGATTGATTTTTATACCAATATTTGGCAAACCGACACTGAAAGCGAAACTTACACACGAGGCGGATGGCCAACGATTATTGATTTTAGAGATAATCGTCTGATCAATACGGCAATCAGTCATTCAGACAATAGACGCCAAGGCATTAGTATCAGTAATAAAGCACAATTATCTGATCAGCTTGATTTAACTTTGGGGGGAAGCTTCTTAAAAGAAAAGCTTACTTCTGACGATGTTTATGGTGAATATGGTCCAAGTTATTCCTTATATCAAGCTTTACCTCGTGCCGGACGTCGTGAAGAAAAGACCTTTGATTTTAATTTTAACTATCGTCCAACCTCTTGGTTAAGTTTCGATGCTGGCATGCGTTATCGCTCTTATTGGGCTTTTGATGACTTCTTAAATAAATCGATCAGAGATGGTATTGATCCCTCTTTAAATCCGTTATTTACCAAGAAAAGTAAAGTCAAAGAATACAACTTTGAATATCGAACCATGCCTGAGAGTTATGATGCTCAGCAACAACGTATGCTAAACCTTTTAACGCAACGTTATGCAGCCAACAATCCTGATTGGGATGGCCGCTTAGAAACGGTGCCTGCATCAGAAACGACGTTGTATAGCCGAATTTGGTCACAGAAAAATACTCTCACTTGGAAAGCTGATGACAATGGTCATTTGGCCTTAGCCGATAATATATTAAACCAACTGAATGCCTCAGGGCAGAAGTATGTGGTTATCGGGAATGGTTTTCAGCCTGTTGTGATTGAGCAGGTCCCGATTGAATCAGCCCAGAAAGTAAAAGACAGTGGCTGGGCACCTCAACTTGGTGCATCTATTCATTTGACTGAAAATAATCGGCTTTATGTACGTTATGCAGAGGAATATCGCTTACCGAGCTTATTTGAGAGTACCGTTGGTTTCTCAGCAATGATGCCATATCAGGCGATTAAGCCCGAACATGCGTTTAATTATGAAGTGGGTTATGTCTATGACATGCGTAACTGGTTAAGCTCAGCACGTAATGCCGATATTAAGCTGGCCTATTACTACAACAAAACCAAAAATGTGATTGAGCGTAATCAAAATCTGATTTTTACCAATATGGATGAGCAAAAGCTTTCTGGCCTTGAGTTGCAAAGCCGTTTTGATAATGGTGCTTTCTTTACTGATTTAAGTATGGCTTATAACCTTAAAAATGAGGTTTGTGACAGCAATAGCGCCATTAATAAAATGATCAACAGCGGTATCGTACAAACAGATCAAGGCGTTCAATTCCGCGATGCTTATCAACGTTGCGTCGATGATGGTTTTCCGAACGGCTATCTGGTAACGATGTCAACACCCGAACTCAGCGCACATGCTTTATTCGGCGCGCGTTTTCTAGATGAAAGGCTTGAGCTTGGTGCGCGAGCAACTTTCTACAAAGGCTATGAAAGCCCATTACGTAAAAATAACGATGCAGGTATCAATAAAGGCTATTACCTCAATGTACCTCTCGCTTGGGACGATACATGGATTTTTGATGCCTATGCACGCTATCAAGTTGATACCTATAACACAGTTGAATTTGTAGGTAATAACCTTTCAAACCAATTTTATATCGATCCACTCACTCGCAGTGCAATGGCTGCACCAGGTCGTACTTTGAAAGTCAGCTGGACCACCAAGTTTTAACACAAAATTTAATTCCAACCTTAACATCAGTCGGAATTAGATAAACGTAAATAATAATATTGAATGATTATTATTTGCAAAACCGAGGGGCAGTTATAGATCTTACTGTTCCTATAACTAAATAGATAACGATAGCGTTATCTTTATTGAAACAATAACTTAGCTTTAGAAAAATGGAGTAACAATAAATGAAAATCTCTCAACTGTTTATCGGTCTTGTTGCATGTTCTGCTGTGTTTGCACATGCAGGTATTGATGGTGCTTCAAGTAATGAAAACAATATCATTATTGGCGCTGCTGCAAATGCTAGCCACCCAGGTGGTGCAGCAGCCGTTTCTGTACAAGCGGCTGGTGCACCCTACAATGCATTTACAGGTTTTAGCTCGTTAAAAGGTTTGGCACAAGCGTTCACTGCACGTGGTGCAAGCAATACTGATGTTACTGTCGGTAGCAAAACTTTTAATATCTCCCATATTCCTGTTTCGGCAATGCCACCTTCACATAGTGCCTTAGGTAATTTCAATTTTGGTCAGGTGGGCACACAGGAAGTCTATTTTGGTGAATGGTGGAAAGCGGGCGATACAGCAGCAAGTGCAAGTCATACTGTTTATTACGCAGGTGACAATACCAATACCACAGTACCGACTGCTGGTACGGCTACCTATACCGTTGCAGGGATTAATGGTTCAGCAACCAATCTGTTAAGTGGTAATTTAACTGCTAACTTTGGTGCAGGCACTTTAGAAGGGTCATTAACTGGAACAGGGACTGCTGTTTCAAGCTTAAGCTTGAACGGTGTGACATTTAATCCAGGTACTGCGGCATTCAGTGGCGGTGCAAGTGCAAATGGTACGGCTGGGCTAAATAATTCAGGTATTGTTCAAGGACATTTCTTTGGTGCAAATGCTGCAGCTTTAGCGGGTATTGCCGAGTTTAATAATGCTGCTTATAACACTGCCTTTGGTGGTGCGAAAAACTAATCACGGTGAAAGGAATCTACAGCAGTAGATTCCTTTTTCTTGTTTATGGCTTGATGACTTTTATTTGTGTTTTACGGTTTTTATGAAAAGAACATTGCTGTGCTGTTTGATTTTATTGGCGAGTTCATCACTTTATGCAGATGATGAGACACAACTTCGCCTGAATCAAAACTTGGATCAGAATTTATTACAACAACAGCATCAATTACAACAACAAGGGGCAATTCGGAGCACAGACGAATTACCCAATATTGTAATTAATGGGCAAGTATTTGAAGTTGAAAAGAACCAAGATGATCTGGCAAAAGCTTTATATTTGGCAGTCATGCAAAAGCAATGGGGCAATGCGGCAGTCTATCTAAAGCATTATCAACAATATGATGGCTATGACAAAGCTTTAACAGACTTTGCCGAGGGTGCATTGGCTCGTGCTCAAGGCCAGCTCAAGATAGCAGAGCATAAATTCCAAAGTAGTTTAAATAAACAACCCAATAATCTGATTTGTGAACTCGAGTTAGCGCGCGTGCTGTTTGAACAGCAGAAGAACAAACAAGCAGCACGCCTTTTTACATCCATTCAGAGCAAATTGGGGCAAAGTGATCGTGGGGTAATTCCGCCTGAGGTCGAACAAACGGTTAAGCTGTTCGTTAAGGCACTGGAGCAGCGGGATTCATGGCAAGGCAGTGTTGCGATTGGACCAACCTATGCCACGAATCTAAATAGTTCTTCTGAACAAAGTAAAACTTGGATGTTGTATGGCCTTGACCAAAAAGGCAATGTGATCCCCATTCAGGAGATTACCCGTGGAAGTCCTAAAGCTGAGTCGGCAACGGGTATGGACTATGAAGCCAGTTTAATGAAACGCTTTTCGCTCTATGGCAATCATGGGGTTTCCTTACGTGGTTTAGCGTATGGACAATCTTATGATGATCATGCTGACTTTAATGAATCCACACTGAATATCAATGCAGGTTATAGTTTTTTTGATTTAAAAAATCAAATCACAATTGCACCGCTATTTGAGCATAAACGTTATGCCAATGATGGTTTGTACAATGCCTGGGGGGCACGTGCGGAATGGATGCGATTTATCTCCGCCGATAAAGCACTCAAGCTTGAAGCTGAAATCAAAGATTTAAATTATCAAACATATAAAACTTTAGATGGCAAAGAAAGTTCAGCCATGCTGACCTTTTGGAAAATCTTACCTGAACAATGGACCTTGTTTGGTGGTGCGGATGTCTTAGATCATGATACCCAAGAAAAATACATGGCAGCCTATCAGCAGCAAGGTGTTCGTTTGGGTCTGAGTAAACCGTGGAGTGCTGGCTTTAATACCACTTTATTCAGTTTGTATCGCTGGCGCCAGTTTGATCGTTACGTGGCGGCATTTCAAACACGTCGTCAAGATTTTGAGCAAAACTACACCTTTGTGTTGCAAATGCCTCGTTTCAAATTCTATGGAATGACGCCGAATTTGACCTATCGCTATAACCGTAATAATAGCAATGTGGATTGGTTATATTCCTATGACAAACACAATGTCAGCCTAAAACTTGAGCACCGTTTTTAGGGGGAATGGCGATGAAATCAAAATTCCTATATCCGCGCTATGACTTTAGTGCAAAAGGATCACCTATTCGGATTTGGGCACTTTCGCAGCGTAAGTTAATCATTGTGACAGTGGTCATTGTTTTACATTTACTTGGAATGTGGTCATTGAGCCATTTTATTGAGCCTTATACTTTGGCTACTTCACCCAAAGTAGATGCGTTGAAAGTTCATTTCGTGTCTTTATCAGCTTCAGAACATGCATCTCCTCAAGCAACTGCAAAAGTTGAAGTTGCCCAAACATCAACAATACCCGTATTAGAAAAACAAACAAGCACTCGCGCTGCTCCGACCAATACTGAAAACACAGAACAAAAAGTGATAAGCAGTCAGAGTGCTGTGCATGAAGTGGCTAAGCAACAAAGTAGCCACAAAGTTGCGAGTTTAGCTGCGACATCCACAGCAGCAATAGCGGCTCAAGTTTCTGAAACTAAAGTGAAGCAAGATACCCAAGCGGATCAATCTCCGCAGATGTTGACAGAAAATCCGCTCAGTTCGAAACAACAAATAGGGCAGGCTCAATCCCAGTCGGGTGGTGTAAATACAGCAGCAACACAACAGGAATTGGCTCGTGCGCCGGAAAGCCAAGTTGATCGTGATGAACCTGTTCAAGTCAGCAGTGTTGATGTATTGAGCTTTGGCAAACTTGCTTACGATGATCGGGAACTTAAACAACAAAACCGTGTGGTCGAATTACGGCTACGTATCAATGAAAACGGTCAGCCTATCGAGATTCAATTAAAACAAAGTTCAGGAATTGGCAGTTTAGATCAGCGTGTTTTACAGGCTGCTCGTCAGTCCAAATTCAAACCTTACAAAGTTAATGGTCGAGCAGTGACCGTTATTGTTGATTTTCCCGTGCAACTCAAACTCAGTCGGAGTCGTTAACCGATGAGTCCTATCCTTTCCTAGGAGAATAATGATGAACGCAGCAACAGAGCAAATGATTGCCAATCGCCTTTCTCAGCGTCTAAAGCAAGAAACAGCGGCAGAGCATGAACGTATGCATAACTTAATGGCGCAAGCAAACGTCTTTTCGAGCAAGGAGAAATACGCCCAGTTTACCTTGTCGCAATATTATTTCCAGCAGGAAATTGAGCATCTTTTTGAACAAGAAGGAGTGGCTGGACTGATTCCAGATTTGGGCATCCGTGGCCGTTCTCAACAAGCCTTTGATGACTTGCAGGATTTGGGTATTCAGCCCGCAGGTCAGACATTACAAAGTGCTGAAGTCAAATTGCCTGAAGCACTGGGTTGGATCTATGTGTCAGAAGGCTCAACTTTAGGTGCCGCATTTCTATTTAAACAAGCGCAGAAGCAGTTAGGTTTCTCCGAAACATTTGCAGCGCGGAATCTGGCGGCTTATCCAGAAGGTCGAGCAAAGGTGTGGAAACGTTTTGTTGAGGCACTTGATGAGGCTGATTTTGACCAAGTGTTACAAGATCGTGTGGTACAAGGCGCTTTAGATGCATTTGGCTATTTCGGAAAGGCATTAATCCAGCTCGATGAGTTGAAATAAGTGATCAGGTAGTAACAGCTTATTTGGTATGGGGAACATTAATCGCATGGATAATCAAATGAAAACAGAGACCTTATCGCCAACACCACAGCCAGCAAGCAAGTTAGCGCGTTCAGTGTGGTGGCGATTATTGTTTATCTGTCTGGCTTGGCTATGCATCGGTTTAGGGATTCTTGGCATTTTTATTCCAGGGCTACCAACGGTTGACTTTATTTTATTGGCTGTTTTCTTTGCGGCAAGAGGATCAGAGAAGCTGCATCAATGGTTTCTGAATCATCGTTTTATTGGCCCAATTATCAAAGAATGGCAAGAAAATAGACGTATTCCCAAAAAAGCAAAATACATGTCGACGCTCAGTATGAGTGTCGCTGCGGGGATTATGATCTGGACCATTCCACATCCTTGGGTCGTTTATCCTCTTGTGGCGTGTATGGCAGCCGTATTGATCTGGATGTGGATGAGAGATAAAGACTGAAAATGATTTAACACCAAGATATCGATTATTGAGCAGGTCGCAACGGCTTGCTCTTTTATCTATCGGTATAATAAAATTATTTCACTATTTGTTTCGGTTGTAAGATTGCTCAGATGTATAAGGCTATATTCTTTGATATTGACGATACTTTGCTTGATTTCAGCGTAGCCAATCGCTCTGCATTTGTTAAATCGTTTGGGCAGTTTAACTTACAGCATGATGATTTGACTTATTCTACCTATAAAAATATTAATCATCAGCTATGGGAAAAACAGAAGTTAGGTCAAATTACAGTACAGAATGTGATTGATTATCGATTTAAAGAATTATTTTTGGCTTTGAATATCGAATTAGATCATGATCATTTTCGAGATACCTTCCAAGGCAATTTAGCCAAAGAGCATACCCTTGAAGATGGGGCAACTGAAGCAATTCAATACCTGAGCCAAAAATATAAGCTGTTTGCAGCATCCAATAGTTTTCTGAATCAACAAAAATCACGTTTGGACTTGGCTGGTTTGTTATCACATTTTTCTGATTTATATATTTCAGATGACATCGGCTATGAGAAGCCTGATCAACGTTTTTTCGAAACCTGTCTGCGTAGAAGTAACATTGCGAAAGAAGAAGTCTTATTCATTGGCGATAGCTTAGAGGCTGATATGAAAGGAGCTGCTTCTTGTGAAATTTCGACCTGTTGGTACAACCCTAAAAATTTACCCAATCAATTGCAATTAAATATCACACATACCATTCAGCATTTATCTGATTTAGTAAAGATTTTATAAATCGATGCTATCTGGCTGATGGGATTTTAGATGAATCAAAATCAGCCAGTAACATACCGCAGGGATGAGAGCAATAAACAAGGAAAAAATATCCGCATAAACCAGCCACCATTGCTTTGGGAGTTGGCCTGTATGAGCCCAAGCTAAAAGAGTAAAAAAAGGTGCCGCAACGACGAATGAGCTTAAGCAGATTGTCAGAAAATTCAGATACTGATAGCGGTTTAAGACAAGCGAGAACATGAATGAAAATGGAACAGTTAAAAGGCAATAAGCCAAATAAACCAGAAGATACCCGACAATAACTGCAAATATTGAACCGAGTTTAAACTCATTGTTCATGACAATAAACAGTACAGCCATAAAACAGAGTAAGGGAATTGGAGCCAATAGCAGCGATTTTAAAATGATCTTTTTCTGATATTTCAAATCAAATCCCTCAAACTACGAAATTATGAATTGCATAATTTCAATACATATTGCGTAACTATATTCGCTCTGCTAGTCTTTTTAACGACTTTAATGGATATTTAAATCTATATTTAGAATTTTAGATCGATAAACTGGAAGAATCAAAAAAGGGAAGATAACAATGTTAAAAGAGACCAATATAGAGGCAGGCACTTCAAAACAAGCAATCGTGATTACACTCATCCTATGTTTCATTTTTGCCATTATTGAAGGATTTGATCTGCAATCTATGGGTGTTGCTGCACCACGGATGAAAGCAGAAATGCTGTTAAACAGTACCGAGATGGGTTGGGTGTTCAGTGCTGCGGTTCTAGGCACATTGCCGGGTGCGTTGATCGCTGGACGAATTGCTGATTCGATTGGTCGCAAAAAAGTATTTATCACTTCGATTGCAATTTTTGGGCTGATGTCCTTACTGACGCCATTTACCAAAGATCTGAACTCCTTACTTTTAGTTCGCTTTCTGACTGGACTCGGCATGGGTGGAGCTTTACCCATCGTGATTACCATGGTTTCTGAAGCGGTACCTGAAAAGTATAAAGCGACGGCTGTCAGTGCGATGTATTGCGGTATGCCGATAGGCGGTGTTTTGACTTCCTTGGTTGCCTTGTCTTTAACAGCAGATCATGAATGGCGACATATCTTTTATATAGGCGGAATTGCGCCTTTAATTTTAGTTCCTATTCTTATTTTATTTTTACCTGAATCAAAAGCTTATTTAAATAAAATTCCTCAGGCCACTACACAAAAACCAAGTGTGTTAAACGTCCTTTTTGCCAAACCACGTGTCGTGGTGACATCTAGTCTATGGCTCAGCTTTTTTGGTACCTTACTGGTTTTAGCATTGTTTCAGAACTGGTTACCGACTTTAATTTCGGGACTAGGGTTAAATAAGCAACAAGCCAGCTATATTCAGATCGGTTTTAATTTAGGTGGTTCGATTGGGGTATTGATCTTAGGTTTGATGTTGGATCGACTGAATAAATTCTTTATTGTTGCCAGTGTTTATGCCGGTATTCTCATTTCATTGATTGGTTTGGCCTATTCCAATAGCGCGTCGAGTTTTATTTTGTTTGCTACAAGCTGCGGAATGTTTGTGATCGGCTGTCAATCAATTTTATACACCTTGGCAGCAAAATATTATCCCACTGAAATGCGCGGAACCGGTGTAGGAGCTGCTGTTGCTGTAGGGCGCTTAGGTGCTTTTGCAGGACCTTTAGTTGCAGGCTATCTACTCGGAACAGGTCAAAGTGAAATTGTGGTGATTGCATCAAGCATTCCAATGATTTTATTGGCTGCAATCTCTGCATTAATTTTGCTGCGTAAGCCAGATCATTCAATCACTCGGAAAGAACCGCTAGGCACAGTAACATCTCCACTTTAAACATAGTGTCAACCTTGACGGAATGAAGTAAACCGTCAAGGAGAAAGTGCTTGAACAGTATTAAAATTTCAGTTTTTTAAGACCACGAGTGATCCCATTTTGTAGCGCTGCTTTAATAATTGGGCCAATCAAAGGAACACGTCCTTTAAAGGTAATGGTGTAATCCAATCGAGTACGGTCACCACCTAAATCACTAAACTTCATGATGCCACGATGTGCTTTAATTGGACTAATACCACTGGTAATCGCATATTCAATCAATTCATTTTCTTGGTAAACCAAGTTGGTTTCAACAAATGAAGGGGCTAAAGGAATCGAAAGTTTACGTGCAGAACCCACGCCATTTCGAGCATCTTTGCCATTATTAATACGAGTAATTTTTGCGGGTGCAAAAATCTTGTTGAGGTTTTCATGTTCACTGAGAACGGCAAAGACCTTGTCTATTGGCGCATTGAATTCTTGTATTATCTTGACCTGTTGTGTTTTTAGCATATTGGAACCCTTCCAAATAATTTGACATAGTGTATTGTCAGTATTTAGATGTTAGCATGCTTTATGTGCATTCTGAATTTTCCTTTGTCGGAAATTCGCATGCCTTTCTATACGGTTCAGTCATATCTATTTTGCAAATTGAGAATCTAAAAGATAGTTTAGATGCTTAAAAATAAATATTTTTTATTGTTGTTATTCATGATAAAAAGACTATACCGAGGTATAGTCTTTTTAATTGAAAGAAAAAGTTCAGCTTAATAAGCGAGTTTTAACAATACTCTAAAGAACATGGCAATCACCAACAACCCTAAAAATCCAGCGAGCCAAAGTACAATAAACCATTGTGTTTTAGATAGTTTCATTACATTGCTTCCTAGTGATAACCTGTATCTCCGACCCGTACTTTATCTCTGAATACCCAATACGACAGAATGGTATAGGCAATAATGATCGGGATCAGAATTACAGCGCCAACCAATGCAAATTTCTGACTAGAATGCGGTGCTGCTGCTTCCCAAATCGTGACGGATGGCGGAATGATATTCGGCCAGAGACTAATCACAAAGCCAGTGAAGGCCAAGAACACGAGCGCCAAGGTATAGATAAAAGGTTTAAAGTCCTGACGTTGTTTACATGCCTTTAAAATCAGGAATGTAAAGAGTAAGACCAAGATCGGTACTGGGCTAAAGTACAGTAGATTCGGTAAGGCAAACCAGCGTGCTGCAATTTCAGGATGGGTCAGTGGGGTATAGAGGCTGACTCCTGCAAAGACCACAAACAAAACCATGATCAATTTAGGCATCAGCCCATACATTTGATCTCGAAGTTCATGGTCGGTTTTCATAATCAGCCAGCCACAACCTAATGCCGCATACATGGCAACCACACCCAATCCTGTAAATAAGGCAAAAGGAGTGAACCAATCCAAACCTGAACCTGAGAAAATCCCATTGGTGGTTTGGATGCCTTGAATATAAGCCCCTAAAATCACGCCTTGCATGAAGCTAGACAGAATTGAACCCCAGATAAAAGCTTGATCCCATAAATATTTGGTACGATTGGCTTTAAAGCGGAATTCAAAAGCAACCCCACGGAAGATCAGGGCAATTACCATCAGGGTAATCGGCATATACAAAGCAGACAGCACAGTTGAATAGACCAATGGAAAGGCTGCGAATAAGCCTGCACCACCGAGCACCATCCACGTTTCATTACCATCCCAGACAGGCGCGACGGTATTCATCATCACATCACGTTCTTCACGGCTTTTGATGAACGGAAATAAGATTCCGATTCCCAGATCAAAACCATCCAAAATGACATAGATCAAGACACCAAGCCCGATAATCCCAACCCAAATCAGAGATAAATCAATCATGGTGTTTCTCCTTGTTTGGGTCTTGTGCATCGATGTTTTCATCAACTGCACTTAAAGGACGCATTGGCGTTTTGAAATGCCCATGACCTGCAGGCTCAAGATCAACAGCTTCTACGAATTGAGGACCTTTATGCATCAGTTTCAGCATGTAATAGATCCCGATACCAAACACAACACAGTACACCACCACAAAGATAATCAAGGTCAGACCAACTTGTTCGGCTGAAACAGGAGAAAGCGCGTCTTTAGTGCGCATCACGCCATAAACCACCCAAGGCTGACGACCAACTTCGGTAGTAAACCAACCTGCCAGTACTGCAATAAATCCTGATGGACCCATCACTAATGCAAAGCGATGAAACCATTTACTTTCAAACAGCTTTCCAGTTTTTCTGAGCCAGACACCAGTGAAGGCGAGCAGAAGCATGAGCATCCCTAAGCCCACCATGACACGGAAACTCCAGAATACAATGGTTGAGTTTGGTCGATCTTCTGGGGAGAAGTCTTTTAAGCCTTTGACCGTGCCATCCATAGAGTGGGTTAAGATCAGGCTGCCTAGATTTGGAATGGCAATTGCGTATTTGGTGCGTTCTTCTTGCATATCTGGTACACCAAATAGATATAGTGGCATCCCTTCATCATAATTAGTTTCCCAATGGCCCTCCATCGCTGCAAGTTTGGCAGGTTGATGTTCTAAAGTATTCAAGCCATGCGCATCACCAACAAATACCTGTAAAGGTGCTAAGACCAGAATGAGCCACATTGCCATCGAAAACGAGGTTTTGACCAAGGCATCACGACGACCTTTGAGTAAATGCCAAGCTGCTGTTGCAGCAACGAGTAGCGCTGCAACCATAAAGGCTGCAATTGCCATATGCACAAGTCGGTAAGGGAAGGATGGATTAAATACGATTGCCCACCAATCGGTTGGCACAATAATGCCATTCTCGATCGTAAAACCTTGAGGCGTTTGCATCCAACTGTTGGATGACAAAATCCAGAACATGGAGATACAGGTACCAATGGCGACCATTAAGGTGGCAAAAAAATGGGCTTTGGGGCTAACTCGTCCCCAACCGAACAGCATGATGCCGAGGAAGCCTGCCTCTAAGAAAAAAGCGCTGAGCACTTCATACGTTAATAAGGGACCAGTCACACTTCCTGCAATACGGGAAAACTCACTCCAGTTGGTTCCAAACTGGTAGCTCATGACGACACCCGAAACAACGCCCATACCAAAGGCAACCGCAAAAATTTTGACCCAATATTTGAAGAGATCTTTATAAATCGGATCTTTGGTTCGTAGCCAGCGCCATTCTAAAACCGCTAAGAAGCTGGCCAATCCGATGGAGATGGCAGGAAAAATAATATGGAAAGAAACAGTAAAGGCAAATTGTATTCTTGCCAATTCGAGTGCGGTAAAACCTAAAGTCATGGCAGCACCTCATCTTGCAATTGATGAGCTAAACTTACAGCTGCAAATATTCCTACCAATTTACAGGTATGATTAAAAAAACAGAACATTACTCTAATCTCTTGAAAATATAAGTTTTTCAAAACCGAAAGGTTTTGAGCTTCAAGTCAGAATGAGAGTAAGAGAGGAGGTGCTCGACCTTGAGGAGTGAGAAAGAGTTGCTGAAGCTGAAAGAAAACATGGAAATAGTTTTCAATAAAGGCAAGAAACCGTACCTGAATCCTGATAAGGATGTGTTTCAGATCAATATCAGGTAACGGTAGTACATGGCTATATACCACACAATATTGGCATTGATGGTTAGCATCATGGTGATGATGGTGACTAGACGGTGTTTTAGCTTCAGCTGAAAAAGTGTGATGTTCATGTCCGATGTGATGCTGAGCCGAAACATGATGATCTTGTGAAGCGGAATGATGGTCTAACAACAAAATTTGGGTAATAGTCTCACATACTGGAGAAACTTGATATTTCTCTGGCAGCAATGGCTGTAAGAATACAGCGATTTGTAAAAAGATCGCATAGAACCCAAGCAATCTTCCAAGCATCAACACCCGATTGATCTCTTTCTGGAAATCATTGGTAAAATACTATAACAAAGAAATCTTTTTTTTAAAGGGTATACTTAATTATTTTTAATGAATAATGATAAGTTTTCTTCTGTAATAATTATTATATTTCATTACTGTATGCCACTTTTTGTTCAAACTATCGTTAAATTTGACTTAATAATTGTGAATATATTCTTACTTTCGGCCTAAAGTGTTTGGCTGCAGCCTGTTATTTATTCATAAATTAAAAATAGCTAACATGTTAGAAATTTAAAAATATAGATGATGAGAATGAAAAAAGGGTTAAAGCTAGATCATGATGCACTTTTTATGCGGTTATTTTTCAAGTCTTCGCCTGAAGTTACGGATGAAGAAGTGCAGTATTATCGTGAATATCCAGACCAGATCGATGAAATAACTGCCCCAATCAATATCCATAAATTTTTTCTCTGGGCAGGGGCATGTTTAGGTGTGGTTATCGTCGCACTTGCAAAATTCCTTAAATATTCAGGCACACTAAGCTTTTTATCAGAAGGTATCTTTGAATTTATAATTGATATCATCTATGAAAGTGGGATTGCACTCATTGGTGCTGCGGTCACTGCTTATATGCTTGGTGTCGTACTGAATAAACAACAGGATAATGCGGCGAAATGGCGGGAAGAAATCCGTCGCAGAATAAAAGAAAGTGCAGAATAAAAATTACAGTGTAATAGCTGGATGACTAAGTAGAGTTATAGTAAATAGAAATCAATTTTTGCTTAACCTGTTTCCAGCTTTCTAGGCTTTGGTTAAATAATTATAGATCGACTGAATAATGGCATTTCTCACTGTCTGTGGCGCGATATTGACGGGGGGGTCAAGCACAGCAGCATGAATTAATGATTCTAATAATTGAAGAATCATCCAGACCATGAGTGCTGTATTTTTTTCTACGATCTCATTTTGATGTAATTCAACCAAGCGATAAATTTCCTGTCGAATCCCTGTTTCATCTTCAACACGATTGATATCAAAAAATGGGAGCTTTTTTTCAAGCAGTTGATGTAATTCTGGCTCAAATGAATGCGCGGCGATGACAGCATCAACGAGAGATTCGATTCTTTGTTTTAAGGTTTGTGCATTTTGACTATCAATTACAGTTCGAATTAAATTATGAATGTGTTGGGTATGTTTTTTATGTAGTGCGACAATTAATGCATCTTTATTGGGAAAGTATTGATAGAGAGAACCAATACTAATGCCTGCGCGTTCTGCGACTAAATTGGTATTAAATTTTGCATAATCCATTTCTTTCAGAATTTCAGCTGCACTTTGTAATATCGCATCCACAGTCACTTTTGAACGACCTTGGCGGGGCATTTTTCTTGGTTTAAAGGCTGTTTGCATTTGAATAAATCAGACAGAACAAATGTGAGCATTAACTCACTTTTCGTAAATACTTGCAATCCTATCGGTCTGAAAAAATACGAGTAATGACTGAGTTATTCTCAAAAAAACAAGAGGATTCATTCATAACCTATTCATTTAAATAAATTAAAATACAGTACTGCGAATGCGAGTATCTAATATGAGCTTTTGCTCATATTATGGATCTATCGTATCACTTCTTCAAATTATTGAGGAAACTAAAGCAATGAAGATCAAACTCTCCCTCGCATTTTCACTCATGATATTGAGTAGCTTTCATGTCTATGCAAATAGCAATGTTGCAGAAAGTAGTATTCAGTATCAACTGACTGCAGCGCCTATTGTTCAGGTCGAAAAGAAGCAAATTATTGCACCTGGCGTCTGGTTGATTCCTGATCCATATATTAACTATGTACCTAATATTGGAATCATTGAAGGCAAAGATGCAATCTTAGTGATTGATACGGGTATGGGCATGCAAAATGGCCAACATGTTTATCAAGCCGCAAAAGATATTGCTAAAAATAGAAAAATTTATCTCACAACCACACATTTTCATCCAGAACATCAATTTGGTGCTGCTGAATTTAAAGATACGACCTATATCATCAATCAAAAACAAGAGTATGAGCTAAAAGATAAAGGCGCAAATTATCTTCAGATGTTTCGAGCATTTGGTCAGATTGAAAAAAAAGCACTTGAAAAGGTGGTGATTCGTAATGCAGATAAAACCTATAGCAAGCGAACAATACTTGATTTAGGTGGTCGATTGGTCACTTTGCAGGAAATGCCGGCACATACACGAGGAGATCAAATTATTTATGATCAAACTTCAGGTACGGTTTTTATGGGTGATTTGTATGAAAAAAACTTTTATCCGATTATGCCTGATGCTGATGCGAAAGGGAGTGAATGGATCAAGGTGATCCAACAGATAATTGAAATGAAACCGAAAATTGTAGTACCTGGACATGGCAAGCTTTCTAAAATTCAAGATCTACAAGCATTTAAGCAGCATATGCTTCGCGTGAAATTTTTAGTCAAACAGCACATTGCATTAGGACTTAATCAGGATCAAATTATTCAGACCATATCGCCTACGATCTATCGTGAATATCCAGATTGGAATAACCGAGTTTTTCTACCCTTCCAAATTGCAAATTTTTATGCGGAATTAACGCAGCAAGCAATTGTACTGCCAAGCTTAGTCAAAGAATTACAGTCTGGTCCAACTCAATAATTTTCTTTAGGAGCATGACATGGAATTAAATTTAGAAAATTTTCCTACGGTGGAAATAACACATCAGCATCAGGGAAGTTTGATTGACTTTATTGAGCAGTTAGATCAGCTATTACAAAAGCAGAAAGCTTTTGTGTTAGTTCGACATTTACAATCCAAATTTAACGAACCATCGCCAGCACAAGAGCAATGGAAGCAGGCGATTCAGTGGATTAAGGCTCATACGCAAGCATTATCGATTGTAAAAGGATGGATTGAAATTACAGAAATGGAGATTGAAGAAAGCGATCTGCTCCGTGATCAGAAAGTTTGGAAAATTCCTTTTTATAAAACAGACAGCTTCGATGAAGCCTTACATATGAGTAAAAGCTTATTGTCGGTCAGTGTTGGTTGCAGGGCAACTATCTAATAAAAATAATCCAATGCCATGTTGCATTGGATTTATTGGGATGCATTTTAATATTATGTATCTGTAGTTTCTAGAGAGTCAGCGAATTAAACCAACATATCTAAATCATCAAAGCTCTCTAGAGTTTTTCCTGCATCTAAATGTTTTTGATAATACTCAAGACGGACTTGATCTAAAATCGTACTCGAAAGTCCTAGATTCCAGTAGCCAGTGACCATTACATCCTTTTTATCCATTAATTTTTCATCTAAAAAGAATTTACGAATTGCCCGAGCCTCATTACGTTCACACGCTGCCCAAACTGTAATGTGATCTGTATGGTGAAATTGATAAGCAGCTTTAAGTAAAAGTCCCATTTTTCCAGCCTGGTTTTGATGAGCTCTTTGCAGTAAATGTATTTGGACATTTTCTTGATTTGGAAGGTATTCGCAAATATTGGTGTCATGACTTTCAACAAAAATATCTGCAGCTATATTGTTTTGCCAATGTTGCAAGATTGAATAAAGGGCAGGAAGGGCGGTTTCATCGGCAAACATGAGCACATGTTTTTTCTCCTCAAAATCTGGGACAAAATGAGGTCTTGGACCAATAATTTGAATGGTCGAACCAATTTCAGCTGAATGTACCCATTTCATAGCAGGGCTTTCATCCTCATGTTCAATCAGATCAATTTCAACTTCATGTGTATCACAGTTAAAAGAACGGATCGTATAGACCCGGGAGATGCGGGCAGAATGTGTTGCATGAGAGAGTTCAAGACGAACTGCGAGATTGGGTTTTTCCCATAAATCAGGCTGATTCGTATTAATTTTTCCGCGTACACGCAAAATGCTTGGAAAAGGTCTTGAAATTGAGTGAATGGTCAATTCAAGATTTTCCAAATTTCTCATGTGATCATTTTGCTGAAGGATATTACTATTTTTTGAGATCTGTTCTTGCTTTTTCATGATCATTTACGCAGCATTATTAAGTGAAATTTCACCAATTATGCATGATAATGATAATTATTTGCAACAAAGTTTAAGTAAGCCATAATAGAACAAAAATTATTTTTGTTCTATTACTCTAATTTTAAGCTATGGACTTATTAGAATTTCTCTCTGATCCAGCCATACGCAGCAGCGAAGGGCAAGGCCGTTCTAGCCAAGTAAGGAACATGCCATAAACCACCATGGTTGGCATTTTCCATAATCAGTTCCAAAGGATGCGCTAATGGCTTCTCTGGGTTGGTAGCGCTGTCAGGATTATTTAAATCATGTACCCAAAGTGCCGCCATAATTGCATTGGTTGTTTCAGGGCTAAAAGTTTCGACCTTGAACAAGTCAGCACCTGCAAAGGCTGCTTTCAGGATTGGATTTTTAACTACTGAGTGTGTGGTGGTAGAAGGAGCAATATTGATTACCGTCTTTTGCCCACGTGCACGAGTGTGAATTGCAAACCATTGCTGGAGACGTTTGGCCAGTGCATAGTTAGGACCTTGTTCAATCACCATACAATCGGAGATGCCATATTGTTGACCGTTATCTGATTCAATTAATTGTTCAGCATTGGGTTTAAAGAAGTTGCTCAACGAAATATTGTGAATGGATTTTGTCAGTAGTTTTTCTAGAGCTGGACGTTGCTGAATCTTGTTTTGGATCGAATGAACGACGGATTTTGGAATTGCATAAATGTCAGTTGGAGTCAGCATAAACATAATGCTGCTATCGGGTTTCAGTTGGCTCACTTGTTCCATAATGCTAATCATGGCAATGGAAACACGCACATGTTTCTCACCATCTAAATAAGCAATACCCGCTAGGTCTAAAGGCTCTTTAAAGGTATTGAGCCAATTCGCAATTTCTGGTGTTTGAGTTAATAGATTCGCACCAAGCTGTTTCTCTTGATTAGATAAGGTTAATTCTGGAGCGATTAAGGTGGCATTGCCTTGCTGAACGGTTTGGGTGATCTTTTCCCAGATTTTAGGATTTGGTAAATCAATAGCGACAATATTGGCACGCCATTTTGCCAGCCAACTTAAAGGACCTGCCTCTGATGCAGCGCCAAACAGCACCATCGTTCGGGTAGACAAATCAAACCATTCTGGGTGTGCTTGCAATAAACGTAATGCTTTTGCATGACTCGGTTCTATGATCTGCTGTTTTTCCCAGCGATCAATTTGATCTAATAGTGCTTGGCCCTGTAAATTTTTGCCTTCAAACGGAATAGACCAAGGTTCAATGCTTGAACTGCCAGAACCTTTGAGTACATAAGTATCAAATGGCTGATCCTGAATACTCGACATCGCTTGTTCTAAAGTCGTTTGTTGTTCAGCTCGGTTATATGTAAATAAGGCTTTTGCTGCATCTAAGCCATGTTGTGCAATCAATAGTGGGTTTTGGGTAGAGCGAATACCAGCTTGAACAAGCTCTTGAAAGTAGGTAGGGTATTTTTTTCGCCAATTTTTTTCAGAGTTCAGTTGAGTGGCATACGGTGAATCAACACTTTTGAGTGCAGCATGCAAAATTTTCTTTGCCGTATCTGTGGTGCTAGGAGTCTTTTTACCTGACTGAATGGGAAATTGTATTCCAGCAATTTTAGACTGTAATTTATTACTCAACTCACTACTCCCATCTATTGAATCCAGAAATCCTAGGTTAGGATGTCTCTATGCTTTTTCCATTGTATCTTTCAGAATAAAGCCAAATCATGAAATACAAAATAGCGAAAATAGCGCAATTGATTGACTTTTTTGAATAGAGAAAATGTTGCAATAAATTTGTTGATTGGTGGAAAAATCTTTTTTATACAAATTGTTATGATGAAATAAGTGCTTTTATATTGATTACATTGATAGGTAAAATATTACTTTATACATACTTAAGTTGCTTTAATGAATAAGCTATTACAGTCAGATGAGTATTTTAAATCAACGACTAATAGTCACAATATGCTGAATTATCGGCGCTCATTTCAAAGAGGATGAGGCTGATACAGCAATTGTGTTGGCACAAGTATTTTTTGCGGACTCAACAAATTCCTCTAATCCCATTGTCTCAGCTTTCACTTTACAGCGATATATTACCCCATACATTGGATGTTTTTGCTCATTGGTCATATAGTAATTTTTAACATGAACAAAAGAATAATAATGGAACAGGGTAGAGTTTTCATCGCCGTCATAGACATATTGCGTACCTGTAAAATGGATATGCAAGGATTTGGTTTGGTTCATTAATTCATCTAAACTATCCATAACTTCATGAGTACAGATGTCGAATGCTTTTGTTTCTTTTTTATCAAGATTTTTTAAGTAATCACTAGCGCATTGTCTGATATACGCTTCATAAATCATTCCGTTTTCTTTCTTAACCGAAAAATATTGATAGCTTTTATTAGCAAGTGTCTTTATTTGGTTCTTTTCAATAAATTCTTTTCCATTGATTGTAATTAATGATTCTTGCACATCTTTATCAAGCAAAAGCGATAAGTTTTTTGCTAAACAAATTGACGAACTGAGGCTCAAACACATAAATAAGGCGAGAATTCGATAGGATAATAATTGATATAGTGTCATGTGTGCACCATAGAAGATATTGCTTGTTTTTTAGTAAGCTATTTCTTTCATTGAATTGCATCTAAAATTTTTATGCTAGCGAACTAGCATAAAAATTTGATCTAAATCTTTTTTATTGAAGTTTATCCTGCGTTTTGGTTTCAAAATCACTTGCATCATGTCGTTCATGTAGTTGGGTTTCCAAGTCTCCGAAAGTACGATTGACCATTCGTCCTCGTTGCACAGCAGGACGTGCCAGAATCGCATCTGCCCAGCGTTGTACATGTTTATATTGATCTACAGCTAGAAATTCATCTGCATTATAGACCCAACCTTTGACCAGACTGCCGTACCAAGGAAAAGCCGCAATATCGGCAATGGTGTATTCTTTACCAGCCAAATATTCATTTTTCGCTAAATGCTGATCTAAAACATCCAATAAGCGCTTGGTTTCCATAGCAAAGCGATTAATGGCATATTCAATTTTCACAGGTGCATAAGCATAAAAATGCCCTAAGCCACCACCAAGGTAGGGTGCGCTTCCCATTTGCCAAAACAGCCAGTTCAGACATTCGGTGCGTGCAGCGATATCTGTTGGGATAAAGGCTTTAAATTTTTCAGCCAAATAGAGCAAGATCGAACCTGATTCAAAAACACGGATTGGTTGATTTTGACTATGATCCACTAGAGCTGGAATTTTAGAATTCGGGTTAATTTCGACAAAGCCACTACTGAATTGCTGGCCTTCTCCAATTTTAATCAACCACGCATCATATTCGGCATCTTGATGTCCTAATGCCAACAGTTCTTCTAGTAAAATCGTGACCTTTTGTCCATTGGGTGTTGCCAATGAATACAACTGCAATGGATGTTTCCCGATAGGTAAGCGATGTTCATAACGGCTGCCTGACGTCGGCTGATTTAAATCGGTTTTTTCTCCAGTCCATTGCCAGATTTGTGGGGGAATATAGTTTGAATCGCTCATTGTTATTTGCCATATGATCAACAGATCATTCTAGTCTAGGCGAGCTGGGTCAAGATTGGGTAGCTTTTTTGTGGCAAAGCTTTATCCATTTTTCTGCAAACGTTATTTCAATCTTTTATTGCTCTAACGTAGACTTAATCTTTTGAAAATGTTGATGAATCACATCGAGCCATGCCCGTACTGCGGGAGAGACAGGAAGGTTCTTTTTCCATGCCATGGCCAAATGCCATTGAATGTTGGGCTTTTCCATCGGGATTGCTGCGAATAACGTAGGATCAAGCATATCGGTATAATATTTTGGTAGTAGGGCAATGCCCATACGTTGTAGCACCATATCTGCCAATAAATTCCATTGACTGGTACGGCAAGCAATACTTGGATAAAAACCATGCTGTTGGCAGGAGTCAAGAATAATACTGTTGAGCGAAAAATTTTCAGGAAACATCAAAAAAGATTGGTGTTGCAGTTCTTCCAGATTTATTTTCTTGCGGGTTGCCCAAGTTGCATCTCTTCTCAATACCACCATCAGTGGGTAATCACACAGCTCGATACTGTTGAAAATTTGATGATCAAACGGCTGTAATAACACACCGACATCCAGTTCATTACTTAACAGGGCTTGCTCGATTCCTCGAGAACCGACTTCGAGAAAGGCAAGTTCGATATCTGGCCATTGTCGATGATAATCAAACAGGGCGGTGGTGAGCAGTTGTGAACCGAGTGGAGGGACACCGAGTTTTAAGGTACCTGTTTTTAATTGTTGATAATTTTCAATTTCCAGAAAGATATTTTGTTCTGCTTGCAATAATCCTAGCGCATGCTGATAAACACGTTGTCCGATTTCAGTCAGTTCAACATGTCTTTTTCGACCATGTTCAGGTTTTACAAACAATGCGACCTGAAGCTGTTCTTCAAGCTGTTGCAGCATTTTACTGATGGTCGGCTGAGTCAAGGAGAGTTCTTCAGCGGTACGGGTAAAGCTTTTGCTGTTTACCAAACTGACAAAGCATTGTAATGATTTTAGTGAAAGCATAACAAACTTAAAATTATTCCATTTAGGCATAATTTTAGCATGAATAATTCATATTAAAGCGATACACACTGGATAAGATAATCATGTTGTTCACCATTTGATGTTGTTAAATGAGTACCGAAGCTGTTTCTAGATCCATCCCGCAAAATTCACTATTGCAGTTGGTTAAACAAATTTTGATTCTTGCTGCATTTTGGTTGGCTGGTTATGTCTTAAACCAGAAACTGGGCATCCCGATTTCAGCAGGCATATTGGGAATGTTTCTATTGCTTTTCAGCCTGTTTTTTAAAGTCATTAAGATGGATCAAGTGGCAATGGGCGCCACCTTTGTCTTAGGGGAATTATTGCTATTTTTTGTGCCTGTAGTGGTGGCTGTCGTGCAATACAAAAGTCTATTTATGGCTGAAGGCTGGCAAATTGTATTGAGTATTGCCGTCGGTACTATTTTGGTTATGTTGAGCACCTGTTTAACCATCCATTATTACAACCGCTTAAAAAGCTATCTAAATGAACGTAAACGCTTTCAGCATAAGCACATCTAAGGCCGTCAATATGAATATTTGGTCGATTCTTTGCTTGATCTGGACGCTGCTTGCTTACATTGTGGCAAAGCGTGTCTATCAAAAACATCCTCAACTATGGCTATCACCTGCGATTAGTGTGCCCGTACTCACAATTCTGTTGATGGCAATCTTTGGAATTTCATATCAGACCTATGCGCAAGATACGCAGTGGATTGTGAATTTACTCGGGCCAGCAACCGTTGCATTCGCTGTGCCAATTTACCGTTATAGAGAAACGATTCGTAAAAACTTGGGTGTGCTTTCGATTGCGATTGTCGTCGGGATGAGTGTTGGTGTGATGTCTGCCTATGAGATGGCAAAGTTATTTCATTTTAGTCCTGAAGTCACCAATAGCTTGATGGCACGCTCTATTTCAACACCTTTTGCCATGATTTTGGCCGAAGATATTCACGGTTCGGCGGCTTTGGTTTCTTTGTTTACAGTGATTACAGGCTTGGTCGGGATGATTTGCGGTGATGCCATTTTAGCGATTACCAAAATCCGTTCTAATGTGGCAAACGGCGCAGCATTTGGTAACGCAGCGCATGGCTTCGGTACGGTGAGAGCGCAACAGCGTAATAGTGAAGAAGGGGTAATCGCAAGTTTAACCATGGTGATTGCGGGTATTTTGATGGTATTGGTTGGACCATTTGCGATTCATTTATGGATGCTAATCTGAAGCATTAGAATGGCTCTATAAATATGAAATTTAATCAATTATAACGGATTTTCAAAGCAGTGGATTGAACGGCATTGGATGTTAAAACCAGTAACATTCAATGCCTGTGAACAGAACAATAAAATTAAAAAAATACCTTGAGAAAGAAAAAGAGTCGTTTTTATTCACTTATTTTTTGTTAAGATATTGCTAATAATTCTCATTCTCCTTTAAAAATGTCTGATCCCATCAATACACTCTATCGTCATCATCACTCTTGGCTATATCAATGGTTAAAGCGACGTCTTAATCACAGTGAGGATGCTGCAGATTTAGCCCACGATACCTTTATTCGTATTCTGAAACGTAAAGACCAGTTATATTTTGATCAGCCACGGGCACTATTGACGACAGTTGCGAAAGGATTGTTAATCAACTGGTACCAACGTAAATCTATAGAAAAAACTTATTTGGAGGCGCTTGCAAGTCGAGCTGGATATGATGAAATTACGCCTGAACAAAAACTCTCAGCAATCGAATCTTTATGCTTAATTAATCAATTACTCAATCAGCTACCTGAACGCCAACAGCAGGTCTTTATCTGGTCGCAACTCGAAGGGCTGACACAACAGGAAATCGCAACTCGCTTGAATATTTCGACACGGACTGTTATGCGAGACTTGGTGGCTGTATTGACTCAATGTCTAGCTGTCATGGATTAATATTTAAATGACCCAAGCGCAAATTTTTACTGAAGCTGCTGAATGGATTCTAAAAATTCAGGCCGCTAAATTGACCGAAGCTGAGCAATTCGAGTTAGAACAATGGAAAGCTCAAAGTTCTGCCCACCAAATAGCATGGTCTAAAGCAGAACGCTTATTGATGAGCCTTGATTATTTTCCTGAGAATGGGCAAGAACTTATCAAAACAGGTAATCGTGCGGCTCAGTTTAAATGGACCAAACAACTTGTGGTGGCTTGTTTTGCCTGTTTAGGAGGGCTGGTTGCTTGGCACTCTGATTATAAATATTGGTGGTTAGCCGACTACAGCACGGCAAAAGGTGAACAAAAATTGGTGAGGCTTGAGGATGGAACCCAACTTCAGCTTAATACTGATACTGCCTTAGATATCCGTTATACATCCCAGCAACGAACGCTCCAGTTACATTATGGCGAAATACAGATTCATACCGCACATGAAAATCAGGGCTATCGTCCATTTTTTGTCGAGACTCAATCTGCTCATTTACAAGCACTAGGAACCGTTTTCAATGTGCAATATCTGCAAAACCAGCAACAGCAAACATGCTTGGGGGTCATTGAAAGTGCAGTTAAAGTTACCTTGAATCAATCTCAAAAAATGACAGTTGTGCATGCAGGAGAACAATTATGTTTTGATGACACAGACTTTAAAGCTTTGAGTATTTTAGATTCAAATGTATTTGCTTGGAAAAACCAGATGATTATGGCATTTGACATGCCTTTGGCGCAGTTATTCCAAGAGATCGGACGTTATCAACATCAGTATATCGAAATTGATCCGCAATTGAGTGGATTAAAACTCTCAGGTTCCTATCCCGTAAATAATTTATCGGATTTACAGGCAGCGCTGGAGTTGAGTTATCCCGTCAAAATGGATCGATATTTAAATGATCATTTGATTAAAATTCAGGCGAATAATAAAGGAGTGAAAAAATAATAAAATTAATTGTCAGCTTTTGCGTGTTGAACGGGTAATACAGTTATAGCAAACACACTGGAAAAACTGATGTCAACTTTACTTGCGACCAATCAACTTGCCTTACGTTTAAAAAACGAAACTGCGAGTCAACATGAATATATGCATCAATTAATGCACCAAGCGCAAGTCTTTTCAGATTTGCAGCATTATGCTCAATTTACTTTAGGGCAATATTATTTTCAGCAAAATGTTGAACATTTGTTCCGCCATACTGAAGTCTCTGTGCTGATTACCGACTTGGATATTCGTGGACGTTCACAAGCTGCATTATTAGATTTAAATGACCTTGGGATCAGACCTGCTGTACAAGAACTCGTTACTGAAAAGGTTGGTTTTGCTGAAGCCTTAGGTTGGATCTATGTCTCTGAAGGTTCAACTTTAGGAGCCGCTTTTTTATTTAAACAGGCACAACAACAGTTAGGGTTGTCTGCAGATTTTGGGGCACGCAATTTGGCGGCCTATCCAGAAGGACGAGCAAAAGTCTGGAAGCATTTTATCAATGAACTGGATACGGCGGAGTTGAACCAGAATGAACAGGAGCAGGTGATTCAGGGCGCCAAGCAAGCCTTTGATTATTTTGGTAGCTTGTTAAAAAATATGCTCTAAGCACAAAATCTATGCAAAAAGATGCGTCCTTAGCTCAACAGACCAAAAGTGAAGATTCAGTTCATACTGAATCTTCTCCATACATACACAAAGTGAAACTTCATGCATCATCACTGGTGCGTGGTGTTTATATTGTTTTGGCCATGCTCTGTTTAATTTTAGCCGTGCTGGGCATAGTTTTACCGGGCGTACCTAGCTTTGACTTTCTATTTTTAGCCACTTTTTTCGCAGCTAGAAGTTCTTCAAGATTACATCGATGGTTGCTTCAAAATCGCTATGTCAATCTGCTACTGGTGCAATATCAGGGTGGGTTTAAAAAGATTTCCCGCTTACGTAAGTTCATGCTGACCTTTAGCTGTGTATTGATTTCAATCAGTTTATTTTTTTCTTCCATACATATGCATTTAAAGTTAAGCATCCTATTGATATTGCTTATTTGTTTAGTCTGGGTATGGAGCAGATCAGAATAAATTGAAAGTTAAATGTCACATTCTTCGAAATCACTGGGTAATAGTTAGTGAAAATGAAAATCATTACCTAATGTGGATCTCCTTATGAAATTCAAACAGCAAACTTTGGCAATTCTCATACATTGTGTCTGTATGCACGGGGCTTATGCCGAAATCACCTCGTTGGTTACAGCTATTGAGAAACCGGCTTCGGAAAAATATTATCAAATTCCTGCAAACCAATTGGGTTATGTGCTATCCAGCTTTGCTGCACAGTCTGGCATTGTCTTAAGTTATGATTCCAAACTGCTAAAAGGCCTGAAAAGTAAGGGCATTACCGGTCAATATTCTGTGCAAAAAGGCTTTGATTATCTTTTGGCAGGTCAACCTTTTCGAATACTTCAGCAAGGCTCTACTTTTGTATTGGTTGCTAAAGCTCAAGCTGTGCCCGAATATTCCAATAAAATCAGTGTCGAAGGTCAGCGCATTGCGCCCTTTAACCAGATGATGACAGATGTTGTTGTTCTTCCTGAGATTAAAGTGAAAGCGGAACAACAAAAAGCAAAGGTGAACACCAGCCATCTTGATCGAGAACAGATTAATCGCTTTAGAGGGACGGGTAATGGTGATGTTTTTTCTGATATTGCCGGGGTACAGGTCAACAGTTTAAGGAATGAGGCAGGTGCAATTGACATTGGAATTCGCGGGATGCAGGGAGAAGGGCGTGTTCCAGTGGTGATTGATGGTAGTCTACAATCCAGTCATACCTTTCGAGGCTATCAAGGAGAAAGTGACCGTACCTACATCGATATGGATTTGATTAGCCAGATTGAGGTCGAAAAAGGCGCTTCACGCGCAAAATTCAGTGTAGGCGGGATTGGTGGCATTGTAAAAATGCGAACCTTAAGCGCAAATGACATTCTGCTTCCTAACCAAAATGCGGGTGTTATGCTTAAAGGTAATTTTTATAACAATAATAAAACGCCGCATACTTCCGATAATGAAAAAGAGCAAATGTCTTACCTGCTCCATAATAAAATTTCTTCAAACAACTTTCAAAATGGTGCTGGAACACTTGCTCTGGCTTATCGCAATGAGATGTTTGACTTGGTGGCTGCCTACAGCAAGCGTGAGGTGGGCAATTACTATGCTGGAAAACATGGTATTGATTATTACGAGAAACGAGATATTGTCGACGTTGGTCCAGGTCAGGAAGTCGTGAATACCAGTTTTCAAAGTGATTCAGGCATTATTAAAGCAGGTGTCAATATTACCGATGAACACCGTGTCGAAGTGAATATGCGACGCCATGTGCAAAAAGCGGGTGAAGTGATGGCGTTTTATTGGAATCGATCGAAAGTCATCGATCCGAATTCACCACCACATGGCTATATTGATGGCGAGTATGTTGAGCCACAATATATTGAAAATGCGTATAGCATGCCACAATGGTCTCTCGGTTCGGCCGCCATTAATGCCTTGAGCGGCAGTTATACCTACAAGCCTAAACAGAATAATTGGGTCGATCTGGAACTGGGTATCTGGCATACCAACGCGAAATATCGTCAACATAATGGTTTTGGTGGTATCAGTGGTTCTCATTATGGTGATCAATATTGGGATAGTTTCCAAGATTATCGCAGTGGTTTAAACCTAGAAAACACCAGTAAATTTGAGACTTTAACCTTAAATTATGGTTTAACCTATGATGAACAACGGATGAAGCCGCGTAATCTTATTGATCATGAAATTGGACGTAATGGATTACGTAAAGAATCCTCAGTCTTTCTTAACGGCGACTATATTTTTAACGATTTCACCCTCAGTCTAGGCAGTAAATGGCATAAGGCAAAAGTAAAAGATTATGGTGATCAATATCGGCCAATGACACCAGTCGCTCATTCAGACGTAAATGCAAAAGGTTATGCATCACGTCAATATGAGGGGAAAATAGACTGGATGTCTCAGTTGAACTATCAAATTGTGAATGGGATTGATGTCTATGGAAAACTCTCAAATAGTTACCGTAGTCCAAGTCTGTTTGAATCGACAGTGTCGGGCCAAACCTTTAGTTATGATCCGGACTTGCCGATCAAAGCAGAAAATTCTCGTCTGATAGAATTGGGCTTTATTGGAGAGCGTGACAATCTATTCTCGCCAGCCGATCATTTAAAATTCAATATTAATTATTTCCGTAACCAAACCAAAGATTTTCTAACTCAAGGCGTGCAGAAAAAAGAGATTGAAAATCAGATTACACCAGATTTTATTCTTCCTTACACAACCACCTATACTTTCGTAAATTACAATCAAGTTGTACTCAAAGGTTTAGAGTTCGATCTTGCCTATCATCACCCAAGTTTCTTTACCAGTTTGAATGGAACCTTGTATCAAGCACCTAAGGTTTGTCCTGCAAGTAAAGAAGATTGTAATGAAGTCGGTGATTCTTGGAGCTTGATTTCAACTCGTCTGCCTCCTCGCAAGATTTTCAATCTGACCATAGGTAAAAACCTGTTGCAAAATAAACTCGTTCTGGGTGCGCGTGCTAAATATCATTCCGAAAAGAAAAACCCGAAAGGTTGGTTAGCGGGTACAGGCGTAAGTGGACGGGCAGTAACTGAGATTTCCTCTGAAACCTTAATTGATTTGTTTGCGAACTATCAGTGGAATCCTAATCTGGCACTTTCCTTTAATATCGATAATTTAACCAACCGTTATAACTTTGATCCTGGTACTGTGATAGGAATGCCTATTCCTGGGCGTACGATCAAAGCTGGTATAGAAATTAAATTCTAAACAGCAAGCTATTCAAGCCCTAAAGTTTAAGTAGGGCTTGAATAGCGACTTTTTCAATTGATGCCTAACCGAGTTTAGCGATCTATGTCCAAGGCCTGACCTTGGCAATTTAAAAATAACTGCTGCTGATGCCAAGCCAGTTGGCCTGAAACAATGGTGGTATCGACCTGATAACGGAAAGTCCTATCCTGAAATGGGCTCCAATTACAGTGCATATAGTTTTTTTGATCTTTCACTGCGATTGCTTGATGATTCTTACGCAATAACACTAGGTCAGCCCAATAGCCCTCTCGAATATAGCCCCGATCTTTGATCTTAAACAGATCAGCAACTTGATGAGAAGTTTTACGCACCAACGTTTCGATACTCAATTTTCGATCTGCTACCAGCTCCATTAGTGCAGGCATTGCATGCTGAACCAGTGGCAGGCCAGCTGGAGCATTTAAATATGATTGCTGCTTTTCATCCCATGTGTGTGGTGCATGATCAGTTCCAATAATATCTAAACGATTACTCTGGGCAACGGCTGCGATGAGCGCCTGTTTATCCTGTAGGGTTTTAATTGCTGGGTTACATTTAATTAAATGCCCAAGTGTTTCGTAATCTGAATCATCAAAACTGAGATGATGAATACAGACTTCTGCAGAGATATGCTTTCTGTTTAAAGGCAAATTTTTAAATAAGCAGAGTTCTTTGGCCGTTGAGATATGCAAGACATGAAGTTGAGTCGCATATTTTTCGGCCAATGAAACTGCTAGGCGCGAACTTTCAAAACAGGCATGTTTATCACGAATTTTAGGGTGCATTCGCGCGGGAATATCTGCACCGTATTGTTGTAAATGCAGCGCTTGTTGCTTTTTGATCTGAGGTGTCGATTCGCAATGGGTCAGCAAGATCGTCGGGACATTGGCAAATAAACGTTCTAGCGTTTTGGGATCATCCACCAGCATATTGCCTGTAGATGCCCCCATAAAAACTTTGACACCGCTGACGAGTTTTGGATCAAGTTGTTCAATGAGGTCTAAGTTATTTGCACTCACTCCAAAATGAAAAGCATAATTTGCTCGACTCTGCCGTGCTGCAATCTGCTTCTTTTGCAGCAAACTTTCAAGATCTAATGTCGGGGGATTGGTATTGGGCATATCCATATAGCTGGTAATACCACCAATTGTGGCTGCCATGGATTCTGAGGCAATATTTCCTTTATGCGGTGCACCTGGTTCTCTGAAATGAACCTGATCATCAATCATGCCTGGGATAAGCCAAGCCCCTTGAGCATCAATGGTTTTTGCATTAAATATTCCTGTTATTGTTGTCGCTATTTTTTCAATTCGACCATTTTGAATAAGCACATCTGCGATCTGCTGCCTTCCTTCATTGACCAGATTAGCATTGCGAATAATGATGTTTGGATACTGTTTAAAATTCATTGTGTAATGCCTTGTAGCCTTTGACCAACTCAATATTGGTGGTGACGACACTTTCTGAAAACTCACTGATCGAGATATCAATAGGAGGATATTGGCTTAAATCAGTTTTTGGATTGATATAGCTCATAGCCGGTACATAAAAATATGCAGGTAAATCTCGTCCATCGACAACGGCATTGTGTCGGATTGCACTGTGAGCGCCAATCTTGCAGTTAAACAGCACGCTGTTAAATCCCACAAAAACATGATGGCCAATTTCACAAGGCCCATGAATAATGGAACGATGCGCAATAGATGAGTTCTCGCCAATGATCACAGCGGCACCTGCTTTGGAATGAATCACCACACCATCTTGAATATTAGAGTTAGCGCCAATGCTGATGGGTTCCATTTCTCCATTTTCATTGGTTTCATCGGCGCGAATGACAGCATAAGGACCAATAAACACATTGGCGTGTACTATCACTTTGCCACAGATAATGGCGGTTTGGTCCACATAGGCGGACTGATCAATGACAGGCAAATGCCCAGACGGGTTTTTACGTAACATAGGATGACCGTTCGAATAAGTTAAAGCATGGGTTCAGTTAAAATTGTGACTTGATCAGTTGCTAGCCCCAGATAAAAGCAGTTGGGACGCCGTGTATGGCAGGCAGGACCAATTTGATTGACCACCAATAACAGGCTGTCGCCATCACAATCGAGTCGAGCCTCAGTCAAATATTGGCGATGACCTGAACTTTCACCTTTGCGCCATAAACATTGACGAGATCTGGACCAATAACAAACTTGTCTGGTGATTAAGGTTTCAAGTAGAGCCTCTCGATTCATCCAAGCCATCATCAAAACAGCTTTGCTTTGCTGCGCTTGGGTTATGACCGGAATCAGTCCATCCTGATTCCATTTGATCTGTTCAAATACCCTGTCAAAATCGAATTGCTGTCCCAGAACTGCGTGCTCCATTTGCTCAAAGATCGTTTGTTCTACCATTGCCATGAACCCTGAGCGACTGCATCGTGTGCATGTAGGCTTTCTGCATGAATGACTTTGAAATTGAAAGCTTTAATACTGTTGTGATGGATAAATGTGCCATAGAGCCGTCTCAACGCATCTTCACAAAACATCAGGTTTTGACCATTGGCAATTGCAAAGGCCTGCTCATCAATGCGTTTGACTGCGGTTTGTACCGGCGTCATTAAAGCTTGTTCAGCTTGATTGATAAATAAGATCAATGGGATGTGCTTTATATTTTGATCTAATTTGAAATGAAGAATGGCAAAGCTTCTTTGGCTATGTGGTGTTGCCGCAATGGCATCAGTTCCACTCAGCCAATTCATAATATCGTGTTGATCAAGACGGATTTCCTGTTTTTGCAGTGCCGATTCAAACCGTTGCTGAATAATGTTTCTAGAAAGGGCGGCAGAACACGGGCAGGTCGAAGAATAGGGGATTTCGACTTTAAGTTCAGCATCAAATTGATCATTTAACAGTTGGCAGGACAATACAAAGGGATAGCTTTTCCAGCCTGATAATTTACTAATGAGGGCAGGTCTTTCAATATAGAGTTCGCTATGAATTTCAATTCTGGCATGTTTGGATAAATCGTGATGGCTTGTCAGAAAATCCATTAGCGTCAATTTAAGATCAGCTAAGTTAATATTTTTAATCGTGGTTAATTTTAAAAGGCGTGTATATAAGCGTGACATATGAATCCCCTTGGCTAAAGGGTCATCCAGACTGACATAGGCATTGACTTGGCTTTGACAGCGGGTATTTTCAATTGTTACAGGTAATGCAATTTTCTCCATGCCAACCCAATCAAGGGAATGGCCAAATGCCTTTGCGAGTTTAGATTCAGCAGAGATATCAGGAAGGGCAGAATTCATTTGTCGATTTGCTTCAGTTGTAATGCATATTGTTATGTTATAACATAACAATATGCATCGACAAGTTCGCTGCGTAGTTAATTTGAGTTGAGAGAGTCTGGCGAATCAAACAATGAAAAAAATTTATCTATTTGGCTGCATTTGTGCGCTTTCTGCCTGTCATTCCCCACATCAAACGATTCAGCCACAACACACGGCTCTACCTCAGGCCAATCTCACACGACCTGAATTGATTGTGCAGGAGAAGCAAGTACCAAGCTCATATCAATCGTGGATGAGCCAACCGAAATATCAACAGCAAATACAAGCCTACAAAAAATTTCTAAAGCGTCAGGGGCTTAATTCTTATATTCCAGATTTCGAGTTTTTTCAGACCGCGAGAGATTGGCAAAAATGTAACTATGTTGAATATGAAATTCCCCCCAGAGAGCTATGGGGCAATATTGTTCCGACATTAAATATTTTAAATCAATGGATTGAACAAAAGCTGATTGATCAGTTTACCGTGACTTCGGTTTATCGAAACTATGAGTTAAATCGGTGTGCAGGTGGCGCAAATGCCTCACGGCATGTTTTTAATGCTGCATTGGATTTTCGTATCGGAAGTGAAAACCCCGATCTAATCGAACAGACACATATTGAAGAGACCAAAGCCAAACTTTGCCAATTTTGGCAAGACCACGGAGATGCACTCAATTTGGGCTTAGGTGTTTATGCATCTGGACAAATCCATATTGATACGGCGGGATATCGCACATGGGGAGTAGACCATCGTTATAGCTCATCACCGTGCATAAATAATTTATCCAAAAATAATAAGGTGTAAAAAGATGAAACTCGCATTCGCCCAGCAAAAAATTTTAGACATCTTAAGCGCAGAAAATAAAGCCATGAGTGCTTATGAACTGTTAGAAAAGGCCAAACCTTATGGTTTTCATGCACCAATGCAAATTTACAGAATTTTGAAAAAGCTCACAGATCAATGCCTCATCCTAAAACTGAATACATTGAATATGTACGCCAGTAAACAAGCTGAAATGAGTTCCAACTATCAACTTATCACAATTTGTACAGAGTGTCAGAGCGTACAAAGTATCACTATTCCACAGCTACACAGCTGTGTTGAAACCACAACCAAAGCGAAAAATTTCAAGCCTCAATACCCATATTTAGAAATATTGGGGCAATGTTTTTCATGTGCTGCAAAACACCAAAGCTAACATATTTAACCAGTGAGAAAGCCAATGAATTCTTCTTTAGCCACTCCATCCAAACTCCCTGTAACTGTCTTGTCAGGATTTTTAGGTGCAGGGAAAACCACATTACTCAATCATATTTTAAACAATCGCGAAGGACGCAAAATTGCAGTCATTGTCAATGATATGTCGGAGGTCAATATTGATGCAGCATTGGTCCGTGAGGGCGGTGCCGAGCTGTCAAGGACTGATGAAAAGCTGGTAGAAATGAGCAATGGCTGTATTTGTTGTACGCTGCGAGAGGATTTACTGATCGAGGTTCGTCGTTTAGCAGAAGATAAACGTTTTGATCAATTGGTGATTGAATCTACAGGAATTTCGGAACCATTACCCGTTGCAGAAACCTTTACCTTTGAAGATGAAAATGGCATTTCTCTGTCTGAGTTTGCTCGCCTGGATACCATGGTTACTGTGGTTGATGCTTATAATTTCCTTCAAGATTATCGTTCTGTTGATAGTTTAACTTCACGAGGGGAATCACTAGGTGAGCAGGATGAACGGAATGTGGTTGATCTTTTAATTGATCAGATTGAATTCTGCGATGTGATAATACTGAACAAAATAGATCTGATTGATGAAGAAGAAAAAGAAAAACTGTTGGCTATTTTACATTCACTCAATCCCAGAGCAAAAATTGAAATTTCTGAATTTGGGCAAGTTAATCTGGATAAAATTTTAGATACCAAGCTATTTGATTTTAATGAAGCCGCACAAGCTCCTGGTTGGCTCAAAGAATTAAGAGGAGAACATACGCCTGAAACTGAAGAATATGGGATTGGTAGTTTTGTCTATCGGGCTAGACGACCTTTTCATCCACAACGTTTTTTTGATTTTATTCATTCTGAATGGCCGGGTGTTATTCGCTCAAAAGGCTTTTTCTGGTTGGCATCTCATCCTGAATTTGCTGGTTCTTGGTCTCAAGCTGGTGCAATGGCCAGACATGGTGTAGCAGGGTATTGGTGGGCAGCTGTACCAGATGAACACTGGCCTGAAGATCAACCAAGCCGCGATGTCATCGCAAAGAATTGGGATGACGCAACTGGTGATGCACGACAAGAACTGGTGCTGATTGGGATGGAAATGGATCAGGCGGGACTGACTGAACAGTTTGATGCCTGCTTATTAAATGATGAGGAAATGGCCTTAGGTGCAGCGCAATGGCAGAAATTTGAAAATCCTTTTGAAGAATGGCATCAGGTCGTAGCCAGCTAAAGCGCAATAAGCTGAAAAAATATTAGTTCTGGTGCTTAACATGCTTGTTCTATCTGAGAAAATTGTGAATACTCATGCCCGCAAAGTGTAAGCTTTATTATTATCTTTTGGGGTTAGGCAACGATTGTGAAAACGTATCCATTTTCTCGTTTACAAAAAGCATTATTGGCGGTTGGTTCATTTTCATGTATCGGATTAAACACCGTATCAGTCCATGCTGACACGGAAACACCGCGATTAGCCCCAATTATGGTAAAAGCTGAAATTTCTGAGCCTGTTTACGCTCAGCCTAACGTAAATTTATCGGGTTTTACCCAGAAAAATCTTGCTGAAATTCCTGCTTCTATTCATACGGTGACAGCCGCGCAGATTGCGGATCAACATGCCAAGACCCTAACCGACGTGGTGAAAAATGATGCCGCTGTCGGTGAGGGTTATGCACCAATTGGTTATTATCCAAACTTTATGATGCGTGGTTTTGCCTTGAATTTAGGATCAAGTTACTTACTGAATGGTCACTTGGTCAGAGGTGAGCAGAATATTGCACTTGAAAATAAAGCGCAGGTTGAAATTTTAAAAGGCATTAGCGCGCTACAAAGTGGCATGTCAACGCCGGGCGGTGTAGTGAATTATGTGACCAAACGCCCTAAAGATATTCGTTCTATTACACTGGAAACAGATAGTCATGGGGGCAATCGTGTAGCAGCGGATGTTGGTGGTTTATTAGGTGAAGATCAGCAATTTGGCTATCGAGTCAATCTCGCCAAAGAAGAAATCCATCCGTATGTCGAACATGCCAATGGACAGCGTTGGTTTGGTTCAGTCGCTTTGGACTGGAAAATCTCAGATCGTTCAAAACTCGAATTTGATCTTGAATCACAACGTCAACGCCAACGTTCCGTACCCGGTTACCAATTACTTGATGGTAAAAAAGTACCTACAGATGTGGATTGGGATCGCTTATTGGGTTATCAGAGCTGGGGCAAACCCGTCACGAATCAAAGTTTAAATACTGGCTTAAAATATACGTACCAAATCAATAATAACTGGGCTACGAATCTAAGTGCTTCACAAAGTCGAGTGGTGGTCGATGATTACTCTGCTTTTGCATGGGGTTGTTATAGCGAAATATGTCAAACGACAGGCTTAGGTAATACTTTTGACCAAAATGGAAATTACGATATTTATGATTTCCGTAGCCCAGATGACAGTTATCTCACCAATCAATTTAAAACAGGTTTAAGTGGAAAATTTAACACTGGCACTTGGCAACATACACTAAATTTAGAATTATCTAATAGTTATAAACGCCATACGCAGCATGATCCAATCAATGAATTAGTCGGTACTGGAAATATCTATACAGATAACATAACTTATCAACCTTCAAATGCAACCTTGGGTAAGCATTACAAGTCATTTAGCAGTCAACAAACGGCACTTAATCTGCTTGATCAGATTGATTTTAATCAGCAATGGTCGATTCTGGCGGGTGGAAAGCTGCTGCATCTAAATGAAGATGCTTATGATGCAGAAAACAAGAAAATCAGAGATACCAACTTTAATCGCTTTTTACCTCAATTTGCGTTGATGTATCAGCCTTGGCAAGGCACCAATGTCTATGCTTCCTATGCAAAAGGTCTGAGTGATGGTGGACAAGCACCGTGGTATGCCGAAAATAAATTTGAAACATTAGCACCAAAACATTCAACTCAGTATGAAATCGGTATTAAGCAGCAGTGGCAAGATTTATTGCTAACAGCCGCATTGTTTAATTTAAAACAAGACAACCAATATACAGATACAGCCAGTAATTTTGTTGCTGATGGCGAACAACACAATCTTGGCTTAGAACTCGGTGCGCAAGGTCGTGTAGCTAAAAACCTAGATATCACCTCGACTTTAGCATTGACACGTTCACGCTTGAAGGATACTCAGTCAGCCGAATATCAAGGCCATCAAACTCAAAACATTCCTGCTGTCCGTTTTGCGAGTTATCTGTCTTATCAACTCCCACAAGTGGAAGGACTGCGTTTACTGGCGGGTATGCAGTACAGCAGCAGTAAATATGCAGAGAAAACTGGTACGGTAAAAGTGTCGGGCTATACGGTATTTAACGTAGGTACAGTTTATAATTTCCGTGCTTATGGTTATGACAATACCGTGAGATTAAATGTAGATAACCTATTTAATAAAAAATATTGGCGAGATGTAGGCAGTTTCTTCGGGGATGATTACTTATTCCTTGGTGCGCCGCGTACAGCACAGTTGTCATGGACTGTAAGTTTCTAACTCACTTGAAAATATAAGCATTCTCTTTATCTATAAAAGATAAATCGAATATTTTGAAAAGACCAGTTAAGCTATGAGCTGGTCTTGTTCTTTAATGTCATACAGAAATAATCTTTATCAGTATTTTAATAAGTATGAAATATCACGTAAATTCAATATATTTGTTTTATAAATAGAACAATTCGTCTTAATAATGCTGCTGTGTTCTTTTTCTATATTTGCAATATTAATCCTGTGTTCAGAAAATATCGATAAACAAGGAAATTCAATATGAGCAATTCAAACTTAGAATTATTAACTGCGCAAAATAGCCAAATTATTTTTATCGACCATCAGCCGCAAATGGCATTCGGCGTACAGTCGATTGATCGTCAAGTACTTAAAAACAATACAGTAGGTTTAGCAAAAGCTGCCAAAGTTTTCAATATTCCAAGCATCATTACAACCGTTGAAACAGAAAGCTTTTCAGGTCATACCTATCCAGAACTATTAGATGTATTTCCTCAAGCACCATTATTAGAACGTACTTCAATGAACTCTTGGGATGATCAGAAAGTACGTGATGCCTTAGCAAATAATAAACGAAAAAAAGTAATTGTTTCAGGCTTATGGACAGAGGTATGTAATAACTCATTTGCTTTAAGTGCGATGCTAGAAGGCGGTTATGAAATTTACATGGTTGCAGATGCTTCGGGAGGTACCAGCAAAGAAGCACATGACTATGCAATGCAACGAATGATCCAAGCGGGTGTCATTCCAGTGACATGGCAACAGGTTTTACTTGAATGGCAACGTGATTGGGCAAAACGTGATACTTATAATGCAGTGATGAATATTGTTCGGGAACATTCAGGTGCCTATGGGATGGGTGTCGACTATGCATATACCATGGTACATAAGACAGCAGAACGTAGCACTTCAGCACACGAAGTATTGGTGCCGATTGCAGCGAAATAACTAAAAATGGTGGAGTCATGATATGCCTCCACTAGCTAAAACTGAAAATAATAAGGCTAGACTCGGAGGGAATGACTGATGTCAGACGTTCAATTGATTTTAAGAAATGCCAAAATAACCACCCTTGATGAACAGAGTTCAGAGGCGCAAGCGATTGCAATTGCTGATGGAAAAGTTGTAAAAACGGGCAGTGATGATGACATCATGCGCTTATCAAGCAGTACCACCAAAGTGATTGATTTAAATGGCCGTCGAGTCATTCCAGGTTTAAATGATAGCCACTTACATATTATTAGAGGTGGTTTGAACTATAATATGGAGTTACGTTGGGAAGGTGTTCCTTCGCTCTCAGATGCATTGAGGTTGTTAAAAGAGCAGGCAGAGAATACGCCAGCACCACAATGGGTTAGAGTCGTGGGCGGTTGGACTGAATTTCAGTTTGTGGAAAAAAGAATGCCAACGCTGGATGAGCTGAATCGAGCCGCTCCAGATACCCCCGTATTTGTCTTACATCTTTATGCCAGCGCCATGCTGAATCGTGCTGCACTTGAGGTACTGGGTTTTAATAAAGATACGCCAGACCCACCAGGTGGAAAGATTCAGAGAAATGAGAGAGCTGAGCCGACTGGACTGCTTCTCGCGACACCATCCGCAATGATTCTCTATTCTACTTTAGGAAAGGCACCAAAACTGCCGCTTGAAGATCAGGTCAATTCTACACGTCATTTTATGCGTGAACTAAATCGTTTAGGTATTACCTCCGCAATTGATGCGGGAGGTGGTGGTCAAAATTATCCTGATGATTATGAGGTGATTCAGTCTCTGCATAATAATGATCAAATGACAGTTCGGATTGCTTATAACCTATTTGCGCAAAAAGCAGGAGAAGAACTTGATGATTATAAAAAATGGACGGAGATGACATTCCCTGGTGATGGCGATGAATTACTGAAGGTAAACGGCGCAGGGGAAAACCTGACATGGTCAGCAGGAGACTTTGAAAATTTCTATGAACCACGACCAGATTTACCAGAAAAGATGGAAGCTGAACTAGAAAGCATTGTTGAGTTGTTGGCTGAAAAGAAATGGCCATTCCGCATTCACGCCACCTATGATGAAAGTATTAATCGTTTATTGAATGTCTTCGAACGCGTCAACGGTAGACAGCCTTTTGCGACGCGTTTCATTATCGACCATGCTGAAACTGTTTCAGATCGAAATATTGAGCGGATTGGTGCTTTGGGTGGGGGTATTGCGATTCAACATCGTATGGCTTATCAAGGTGAGATTTTTGTTCAGCGTTATGGTTTGGACGCTGTAAAATCGACTCCGCCTGTGAAAAGAATGCTGGAGTTAGGCGTACCCGTTGGGGCGGGTACGGATGCGACACGTGTTGCTTCATATAACCCATGGGTATGCTTAAGTTGGTTAAGTACAGGCAAAACAGTGGGTGGTTTACCACTTTATGATGAACAAAATCTATTAGACAGAAAAACAGCGTTAAAGCTTTGGACCAAAGGCTCTGCATGGTTCTCTGGAGAACATCAGCATAAAGGTGCATTAAGTTCAGGTGAGCTTGCCGACCTGATAGTGCTTTCAGATGACTACTTTAATGTAGAAGATGATGAAATTCAGTGGATTGAGTCTGTTCTGACGGTGATGAATGGAAAAATTGTCTATGCAGGTGCAGAGTTTAAGGATCAAGATCCATCGATTCCACTAGCATCACCAGATTGGTCACCAGTCAAACGTTTTGGTGGGCAATGGCGACGGTCAGAAAATCGCAATGCATCTTCGTTATCACCGTTACAAAGTAGCTCGGCAGCGTGTGCGTGTTCTAGTAGCTGTGGTATGCATGGGCATAGCCATGCATGGATGCTGGATGTGCCCATTAATGACAAAGACAAAAAGTCTTTTTGGGGTGCATTGGGCTGCTCTTGTTTTGCTTTTTAACTTGGATCCGCAGATAGATTTCACTTTATTTTAAGTGAAATCTAGGGAAAAGCACGATGAAAATGTATTTGATCTCTTTAGCTGCTGGGCTTTTGGTCGGTGTCATATATTACTTGTTGAATGTTAAATCACCAGCACCACCGTTAGTGGCATTGTGTGGCCTGTTAGGAATGGTGATCGGTGAACAATTACTTCCTGCGCTAAGAAATTTGATCAGTTGAAATCTAGCCGAATATAGGCTTGTTTTTTAGGAATTAGAAGATGGATGAGAATATAAAAAAACAGCCCTTGAGCTTATGGGACAGTTGTCGAGATCCAGTATTACTCACTGTCGTTGGCGGTGCAATTGATACCATAGGTTTTATTGCACTGTTCGGTTTTTTCACTGCCCATGTGACTGGAAACTTGGTACTGGCTGGGGCTGCATGGGTAAGTGGTGGATCTGGTATCTGGATTAAACTGGCTGCAATACCATTGTTCATTGTGACGGTTGCAGTCACCAAGTTCTGTATTGATCATAGTCGTCAAAAGAGTAAGACGCTCAGTTATTTATTTCTGGGCGAAGCCATTTTTTTAACGGGTTTTATGCTGTCAGGTCTTTATTTTGAACCTTTTCAGAATGCAAATTGTCTCACTGTTGCTGTTACGGGTGGTTTGGGCTTAATTGCCTTGGCAATTCGAAACACATCAAGTAAAACCCTGATTAAACATATCAGTCCGAGTACCATGATGACTGGAAATACGACTCAGTTAGGGATTGATATTTCTAATTATATTCATCAGCCTAATTCTGAGAATAAACAAAAGTTACTACAAAGTTTCAGCATTGTGATGGGTTTTATTGTGGGTGCGTTTTTGGGGGCGATTCTTTATGTTTACCTCGATTTTTGGAGTGTTGCTTTCTTTATCATTCCTGTGCTTTATTTGGCTTATCTTGCAGCTCATCATCGTTTTGTTCAACCTGAAACATAAACGGACAGAGTTAGTGCTTTGTTGTTGAATCGTGATGAATGAGGTTGTATCGCATGATAATCAATAGAAGAACGCTAATAAAGGGCATTGTTTTACTTTGTCTCTTTTACAGCTTATCTGCCTGTCAGCTCGTCAAACTTCAACAACGAAGTTTGAGTGCATCCTTGACCGATAAAACTCAAAGTATTTTAACGAGACCTCAATTAAGCGATGCTACACAGAATACCTTATTACTGTCTGGTCTTAAAATTGATCAATGTATAAGTCAGCCGGATCAATGTGTACAAACACTACAACAGAAATTAACCGATAATAGTGAGCAAAGTTATGCTGCAGCCAGTGAGATTTATCTAACACGTGCATTGCAACTCAGTCATGAAAAACATTGTGATATTCCCCTGTCACAAATACAGCATTCAACAAAACAAAATCAGTGTTTAGATCAAGTACTGACTTTACTTGATCAGAGTATTCGTTTTAGCTATGCCTATTTATTTGAAACGCAATATACACCTCAACAACGTATTTTTGATCAGAGGCAAACGCAGGTTCGACTTTTTTATAACGTAGCACTTTCACGATTGATCACGACTGCTTATTTACGCTATCAATTTACTCATTTTCCAAAACAATTACTCATTAATCAGCATCGTTATTCTTTCAATTTCGATGATTATCCTGAATTGGCAACAACAGATATTCAATTACTGCAATCAAGCTACAATATGCGTTTTTCTGGATTTTATAGTGTTAACCGTCGAGATGGTTTTGGCTCAGAATTTGTGTTGGTTGCAAAGAATAAGCAGCCATTGAATCCTAATTATATTTATGATCCAGAAAGTTATTATGCAGGTAAAGAAAATCCCTATATTCATACCGCAAGATATTTATCTGTTACTGCTGTGGCACAACCGAACGGAAAAACTTCAGTTCAGCAGCTACTTAAAGATGCACCGTTAGAAATTCAGCTGATTGATCCTTTTCGCTATGACGAAGTTAAAGTTGCTGGGCAGAATTATCTATTAACCGCAAATTATTCTGCTCCATATGGTCTTTGGCTAGCTGAGAACAACTTGGGGGGAACAGGATATAAAACCTTGATTGATCGTAAAGAACAACTCAGCATGCCACATTTGTTTATGTTGGAACCCTATAATCCGAATAAGAAAATCATTATCTTTATTCATGGCTTAGCCAGTAGCCCAGAGGCATGGATTGCACTGACGAATGATATTTTAGGGGATGAGAACCTGCGTAAGCATTATCAGGTTTGGCAGGTTTTCTACTCCACCAACATGCCGATTTTAGAAAGTCGTGCCCAGATTTATGCCTTGTTAAAACAGGCATTTGCAATGCATGATCCTAAAGATGCTGCAATGTCTGACGCTGTTCTGATTGGGCATAGTATGGGCGGGATTATTAGTCGCTTGATCATGGGGCAAGGTGATATCCGTCAGCAGGCAGTAGAAGCCATCAATAATGATAAAGCACATGATTTTATTTTTTCACCCGCCGTCAGTAAGCGCTTTGTCTTCCGTCCAATTGATCAAATTAACCGCATTATTTTTATTGCAACGCCACACAAAGGTACTGCCTATGCAGATCGTTGGTTTACGCTTGCATTACGTAAAGTTATTCATTTACCCAGTAAGTTTTTAAATGCAGCTGAGGTTGCGGTCACAGAAAAGAAGATTGACCTACAGCAAATGAAAAATAGTCTTGAATCAGGCATTATTGAAAATGGACCAAGTGATTTAAGTTATCAATCTAAATTTATGAAAATGAGTCAGGATATTCAACCAATAAAGGGTTTAGCGTACCATTCAATCATGGGGAATATCACGCAAAACCAAGACCCCAATAAAATGACAGATGGTATCGTTCCATATACCAGCTCGCATTTAGAGGGGGCATTATCCGAAAAAATCGTTCAAGGTGGGCATTCGATTCAGGAAAAACCTGAAGCAATTCTAGAGTTAAGACGAATTTTAAAATTACATGTGAAACAGCATCCCTTGCCATAATGATGATTTAGAGTCCAACAATTTGATGATGGGAACAGTAGTCTCTAAATTTTAGTCATCTCTTAAGATTGTTTGGCCTGTGCGTGGATTGGTGAGGGTTACGTTTTCTACGGCACGAATCAACCAAAATCCGTTCTGTTTGCATAGGACCGCTAGAATCAATGTATCCACTTGATGTGGACCCGCTGGATGGGCAGTGCCAGCGGTTAATCTGCTCCAAAAATGAATAATCACCACATCCTCTGTGATTGAACTCAGCTCAATGATTTCATTCTGAAGCGTCGAATCGCGATAGATGGTTTCATGAATAGGAACATGTAAGGCAACAATTTCTTTTATACCTTTTACATAGTGCCCAAAACGATTTACAAAGCTTGCATCCTCACAAAATAACGATGCGAAGGCCACCATATCATGCTCATTCCACGCAGTTTGGAATAAATATGGGATTTGTTCTGGGGTAGTTGCTTTAGCCATGATCTTTTCCTTAATTTGGCCCATAAAAATCTAGATCAATATTTGGCAAAACCATAAAATAAATTAATAAGCAGATGAAATTTAAAATCAAATAAATATTCAACAAATCAAGAGCAGTCTATATTCACCCTCATTTTCAACAGGCGCTCGATGAACACAAGGGAAGGCCTGTTGTGTGGGATGATCTACCGCTAAACGCCAAAGATGACCTGTGCCTAAATTCACTGGTTTGGCATTTGGTTTAGGTTGGTAGTGTAAATCAAAAAAATACTCTTCTAAGAATGTTTCAAATTCAGCTTCTGGGCCATTATGTAATTCTTTGAGCTTTACTCTGATTTCTGGAATTTGAATCTTTTGCTCGACTTGTTCATGAGGCAGGATATCACTTGCTGGACCGTGATAAGTACATAGAAAAGTATCTGTTTCGATGGGGGAACGATCCACATGATATGAATATACATCGGTAGAAATGAAATCGAGCTCTTCATCGCGTTCGTAGCATTTCAGTAGATTAAGTGAAGGGGAAGCACCGAAATCAATTAAGCGCTGTATATCACTTAAGATGGTCTCTCTTGCCTGACTGCCTTGTTCTGAAAGTTGTAACGCCAAAAGATCTTCAACAGAGATTTCTGTAATGTTTTCTTTTAACTCAAGTTTAGCCACAATCTCTTGAAAATCACCTAACAAATCACGATGCCAGCAAATGGCATTCATCACACCTTGAAAATTGGAATTCACAAGTTCAGAAAAGGTCGAAACCATGCTAATTTGAGTGTTATCAGACGGTATATTCTTCATATTAGAACTAAATCATAAACTATCGAGAATTATACACTTATGGCTACAGAAAATATTGTATTTCAATCTATTCTGTCAATTTGACCTTTGCCAGCACATCTCCACAGCAAGCACTGACTTCAACGACTCAAGTGAAAAGGTGGTAATAGAATATACGACCATGCCATGAGTTATCATGATTCAAAATGAAACCCCAAAAGTCACTTTCGACTTCTGAGGTTTTCAAACAGAACTATGGTTAATAAAAACAGCTTATGTTAAGGAACAATAACAAAATCAGGGTTTGCTACGGCAAAAATGGCTTCGCGATCTGCGGTGGGTGGATATATCCATACCGTATTAATTTCTTGCTTAATTTTTTTCGCTTCTTCACGTACAAATTTAACTTGTCGATCCCAGCCTTCCGTATAAAGTGCACCCCATGGACCTAAATCAACACAAGTCACATACTTTGGCTGGCTATACGGGTGTAATGGTAAATTGACTAACTCTGCGGCTGCATTATAACCTGCAACACGGCCTAGACTCATGGCATGTTGGCAAGACATGACGTTGAAATTTCCTAAATCATCGGTTGCAACTTTTACCGTATCACCCGTCACAAAAATATGTTTTGCATCAGGCGCATGCAAATAAGCATCAGCTAGAATACGCCCTAAATTATCTTTTTCACCTGCAATTTGAGCAGTAAGCGAATTGGCACGCATGCCTGCTGTCCAAATGACGGTTTCTGTTTCGATTCTTTCACCATTAGAAAGGGTGACACCAGCGGCATCAAGTGCGGTAACGCGTAAACCCGCTATAGCTTCAACACCCAGTTCAGTGAGTGCTTCACGAATCACAGCTGCTGCTTCGTCACCAATTGCTGCACCGATTTCTGCTGATGAATCAACCAAAACCACACGAATATCAGTTTCAGCTAAAATGCTACGCAGGCGTTCAGGCATTTCCGTCACTGTTTCAAGCCCTGTAAGTCCACCACCAGCAACAACTACGGTATTACGTGCCGCACTGGCAGGCTTATTGGCTAGGCTTCTAAGATGCTGATCTAGCTTTTCAGCATCTTCCAATGTGCTGACACTAAATCCATATTCTTTAAGACCAGGGATAGGCGGCATATAGCCAGTACTTCCTGTTGCCAAAATAAAACGGTCATAACTTAAGCTTTGTTGATCGCCGTCGATTGTTGTCATCACAAGATTTTGGGCCGCAGCATTCACTTCATTTACCCAGCCGGCTACATATTTAACGTCAACAACATTCAATATCTCTAAAATGTCAGGGTACATATTTTCAAGTACAGCTTCATAAAGACGAGGACGAATATCAACATTCGGACTCGGGGAAACCATCAGCACTTCAATATTTTGTTGTTGCGCAGCCAAATGAATGGCTCGTTGTGCGGCAAGTGCAGCCCATAGACCTGCAAAGCCAGAACCGGCAATAATAATACGCTTACTCATTTAATGATCCTTTTGGTCGATTCATTCGAACATACAAATTCCAACTCATCATAAAATTCAGGATGAGCGAATCCTTTCTCTGACTGTTCGAAAAATCTGAGAAGGGGGGGTAAAAAGGTTAGGAGTGTGATTACTTTAGGATACTAAGTCCTATCACGCTTTAGTCGGGAATATCGCGTGCTATTTTACTTTTCCGCATTTTTGCTGTTCTTCCTTCGATGCGTTCATTGATCCAGCCATTCACATCACTAAAAAATACATCAGGTGCATAACGGCTAAAACGGTCGGCAATATCACCCAGTGTATGCGCGCCTAATGCATCTTGCATCGCTTTCTCGGCCTGTAACATAACAGCATGTACGGCACAGACCCCATTTGTTGCCCAATTGGGTGGAGCATTATTAAAGACCGCACATTTTCCACGAACTTCTTGGCATTCAAAAAGCGGTTTTTCACCTTCAATTGCATTCACAATATCGAGAAAACTGATTTCGTGAGCAGATCGGGCCAGTAAATACCCGCCACGAACGCCTTCTTGCGCCAAAACAAGTTTTGCCTTTTCAAGTTTAGGAAAGATCTTGGCCATAAAGCTAGGAGAGACGCCTTGCAATTCAGCCAAATCCTTACTACTCAATGGTTTATCTTCATTATTTACCAGAAAAAGAAGACAGTGAATCGCATACTCGACGCTACTAGTGATATAAGCCATTTCATTTCATAATTGATCAATTACAAACACAGACTAATGTAGTCTGTGTTTTAAGTCAACAATAAAACTAAGACAAAGTTAGTCCTAGTTTTAACAAGAGATAATAAAATAAAAAGAATAGGGTTATATCACTGAATTTAAATAGCTTTAACCTAAGGTTGTGTGAGATAAATAATTTAAAAAGGATCGAAAAAAATCACGAACGCCACCAATAATTTTCGACATTTGGCTGATTTAAGTCCAATATTTCACCCATTTGAGGAGTACTGATTGCTAAGTTATTTTGCTGAGCCAAAGCCACAATCCGTTCGAATGGGTCATCCCAAGCATGCAGGGCCAAGTCAAAAGTTCCATTATGGACAGGCAACAAATGACGTCCTTTTAAATCCAGATGAGCTTGTAAAGTTTGCTCAGGTTGCATGTGAACATCTGGCCATTCTGGATCATAGGCACCAGTTTCTAACATGGTAAGATCGAAGGGGCCATAACGGTGTCCAATCTCTTTAAATCCATCGAAATAACCCGTATCACCACTAAAAAACACCCGTAAATCATTATCAATAATCATCACCCACGATGCCCATAGTGTTGCATTGCTATCACCCATACCACGACCTGAAAAATGATGAGCAGGGGTGGCAATCAGCTCAAGACCATCTACATGAGTCGTGTCCCACCAATCAAGTTGCTGCACCTTTTCTGCTGGCACGCCCCATTTAATCAGTGCGTCACCAACACCAAGCGGTGTTAAGAAGTGTTCAACTTTATCTTTGAGTTGGAGTACTGCATGGTAGTCGAGGTGGTCGTAGTGGTTATGTGACAAGATCACGCCTTTAATCGGCGGTAAGTCAGCAATGCTAATTGGTGGTTGATGAAAACGCTTTGGGCCAATCCACTGAAAAGGCGAGGCGCGTTCAGAAAAAACAGGATCGGTTAACCAAAATTCATTACGCAATTTTAATAAAATGGTTGAATGCCCAAGACGAAATAGCGAACGATCAGGGGCACTCATGAGTTGTTGTTTTGATAAACTTAACACAGGAATTTCTCGGTTTGGCACCGTATTTTTGGGTTTGTTAAATAAAAATTTCCACATTAAGCCGAGCGTTTTTCCGAAAGAATGTGTGTGCAGATTCGGCCGTGTATTGCTAAATTTCCCATTGTGCTGCTGTGATGACATCAAGGGAGAAGGCAAGTCTGTTGTGTTTGAAATCGTCATTTTGTTTTCCTTGAGTGGAACAACCTATATGTGTAAATAAGAACTGGGGATAAGTGCTTATTTTGACTTTTTAAATGAGTATTTAATCACTCATTAATTTGTTTAAAAAAATAAGAATGCCGGACATCCTTATTTTAGTCTTTGTCTACATTGAAACTGCATGCCAAAATGCTTCAAAACCTGACTTACGATAAAGATCAGCTTGAGATGCATCTTGGGCAATAAAATTGAGTGTGACTTCAGCAAGTGCACCTAAAATTGAACCGATAAACAGGGGTGGGTAATCTCTTAATTTACCATCATCAATATGCGCTTGAATGGTCTTGGTAAAATCACAAAAAGTTTGCATACCAATTTGTTTACTCTGTTCTGTAATTTGTTCTGAAGTCGACAGCTGTGCCATCACTTTACGTTTCAGTGGTGCCTCTAAACTCCAGTCCAAATAGCTTTGCCAGATATAAAACATTTGGGTTTGCAGGTCTGAGTGGGTCGGGTAATTGAGCATGATGACCTGACGCAGTTCAGCCTTTAGCGAAAGGTATAACTGGTTGAGTAGTTCCTCTTTATTACTGAAATAAGTAAATAAAGTACCTTCTGCTACACCAGCGACTTTGGCAATTTTTGAGGTAGACGCACGCTCTCCAAGTTCTGCTAATGTTTCAATAGCAGCATTTAAAATTGCATTACGTTTATCTTCACTACGAGGGCGGGCCATATACAAATATATTAGTTGAGTGATTACTCAATCATACATAGAAATAGATAAAGCGCAAGATCTATTTTTTGAAAGAGAAGGGCTTCCCAAGATCATAAGCGATAACATCGCTTAAATAGGCCTACATAGCAAATTTGGCCCCTTAAATGGCTTGTATACAATTCACAAAAAAATTAGAGTGTAGAAAAACTACTTGCTTATGTGTTTATGGTATCTCGTCGAAAACTTCCATCTTTAAATGCTTTACGTGCATTTGAAACAGCGGGCCGAAAGTTAAGTTTTCGCGCTGCTGCTGATGAGTTGGGAGTAACTCAGGGCGCGATTGCGCAGCAGGTTCGAGCATTAGAAGATCATCTAAAGGTTACGCTATTTCAACGGCTTCCTCGGGGACTACGTTTAACACCTGAAGGAGCAAAGTATCTGGTCGATATAACTCGTGCTTTTGATATTCTTGCTGAATCAACAGAATCACTATTAGACCAGCCAGATCGCGTAACGATAAGTGTCACACCAACGATTGCGACCAAAATATTGATTCCTCGATTAGGTGATTTACATGCAGTACTACCTGATATAGATCTATGTACACTTGCGACTGAATCGGTTTCAGACTTTGACCGTGATCAAGTTGATATCGCAATTAGGCTCACCCAAAAATCATTTCCAGAAAATCTAGAAGCCCAATTATTGTTTCGTCAGGAACTTATCGCGGTAGCAAGTCCAGATTTTATTAAGGATTTAACACTTCCTCTAGAACTTGAACAGTTGATCAGTATGCCACTGCTACATGATGCCCATGATCATTGGCCAAAGTTTCTGAATACTAACGCCACATTAGCTGGAGCCGTATTTAATCAAACCGCGTTGGCAATAGATGCTGCCTTGTCTGGGCAAGGCGTTGCTTTAGCATGCCGAGCCTTTGTAGATACTGATATTCAATCAGGAAAACTGGTACAAGTAACTTTGGATACAAAAACTGTGGAACCAAGTTATTATCTTGTCAGAAAAAGAACCTCACATTCGAATAGTACAGCCGATAAAACTTGGCAGTGGTGCATCGAATATTTAGGTACGAAGCAAAAATAAAAATAGATACTTATTTGTGATAATTCAGTTAGTTATAATCTTGAAGGGATAATTTATCCCTTCAAATTTTTATTAAAAATCATTATACAGAGCGAGTTAAGCCGCCATCTACTCGGATATTTTGTCCAGTAATATAAGCCGCACCATCCGACGCAAGGAAAGCAACTGTCGCCGCAACCTCTTCGGTTGAACCATATCGTTTCATTGGAACACTATTCGCACGTTCATCTGTCTTTGGTAGACTATCAATCCAACCTGGTAAAACATTATTGATACGAATGTTATCAATCGCATATGTATCTGCACAAATCTTAGTAAAAGCTGCTAATCCAGAACGGGCAACGGCAGACGTTGGAAATAGTGAACTAGGCTCAAATGTCCATGCACTGGAAATATTTACAATCACGCCGTGTTTTTGTTGTTGCATGATCGGAATTACTAAACGAATAGGGCGTACAGCATTGAGAAAATAAGTATCTATACCATCATGCCAATCTTGATCTGTTAATTCTAAAATGCCTTTGCGTGGGCCATGTCCAGCACTGTTGACTAAAACATCTATACGTCCCCAACGAGCAAGCGTTTCATCAATAAGGCGTTGAATATCATCTATTGATTGATTAGATCCAGTAACACCTAAACCATTCAGTTGATTAGCAAGGATTTCACCTTTGCCTGATGAAGATAAAATTGCAACTTTGTATCCATCTGCTGCTAGTTTTTTTGCAACAGCTGCGCCCATACCACTTCCTGCAGCTGTAACAATAGCGACTTTCTCAGCCATGATTTTTACCTTTTAATGTCATTCGGAATATGAAAGAGTTAGCTCATTTTAAAATCATATTAAAGTTCAACCATGTGCTGAGCAAACGATAAATTTTCGTTAAAGCCAGTAGAAAATCTACAGGCTTGATCCGCAATCAAATCAAGTTTAAAAAGATATAGAACGATTTTTAGGTATTATTCTTTATGCTAAATCGACAGGATTGCATTTCATTTAAACAAGCTCAAGCCACACAGATGAGAACTATGTGTAATCCTGAATATGTGCTGTTACAACATGTGTAAATTGCTAGATTCTCTCATGAGATTGTTCCAGTATAGATTTAGATACCCGAATTTTCAGGACAATGATCATGGCAATAAGATATCGTATATTATTAAAATATCTTGCTATTTTAGGTTTTGTGGCAAGTTCATCCGTGATGAGCAGCATAACTTTCGCAAGTTCTGAGCAGGCATGGAACAAACACGATCAGGAAATAAAAGCGGCTTGTATAAAAGCGAGTCAACTTAAAAATGCCAAGATAGTGAGCAATGTCATGCTGTTTGATGATCGTGTTGGATATTCGGCACTCCTAATTGAAGGAAAATATCCTCAAGCACATATGAAAAACAAAACAGGACAAGAGCTTTGTTTATGGAACAAAACTTCGAAGAAAGCCTATTTAACTGAAGTAAACATGAAAGTACATTGAAGTCATAGCCATGCAGAGTTTTGATCGCTACGATTTCTGTTTGGCTTTTTGGCGTAAGACATACAAATATAAACTTTCTACTTTTTCACGTGCCCATGGTGTGGTGCGTAAGAATCGCAATGATGACTTTACACTTGGATCTATGCAAAAACACCTAATTTCAATTTTACGACTTAAGCCTTCAAAGCCACCGTAATAATCCAATAACTCATCCAAAATATTAGCAAGTTTTTTGCCGTGTAGAGGGTCATTGGAGGCGTTCATAATAGATCAACTATATTTGGGGAGACCATCATTATAACCTGAACTCCTTGAAAAATGAGAGGGTTAGCATTTAAGCGTAATGAACATAGAAAATTACAGCTTATCTTCCTATTGATGTGTGCTGAAATAGCAGGAGACATTCACCTAGGTGATTCTAGGCAGCCGACTTGTAAAAATCTTCTGCCATTTAATTTGGTGTCTTAAAATCTAGACCTTTCTTTTTATGTTATGCAATGAGAACCCAAAGTCAGCAACGTGAATTATGATCATAAAGATTCGCATTGCTGAGTTGTGGCAACAAACAGTGTTGTGTAGGCCACAGTCTTGCATACTCCAATTTACTTATGTTCACCTGGAATCTAATTCACAATAAAATTTATTTTTAATAAGTAATTAAATTAATTACTTAGAGTATTAAAATAATTACTTATAAAATATTTGGTTCATGAACCTAGCTATGAATGCATATTTTCCTACTAAAAAGGTCTTAAGAATAGACAAAATATGTCTAGGAGAGTGGTTGCAGTCCACCTCTAATTAAAAGGTGTCTACAAAATCAGTGGCTATTCAAAGTGTCCAAATTGGGGAAGATATAAAGTAGTACAGATGGTAAAAATCTGCCTAATGCAATCAGAATAAGGCTTACTTTATATTTCGTTCTCATCATGGTTGGGCAATAATATGGGCTTTCAATTAAAAAAGCCAAGTCGATTTTAGTCTGCTCAACTTGGCTAAATTATAAAATTACTTTAAGTTTTTAGTAAAGAAATCAGTTAGTTTATCGAAAGGAATTAAATCAACTCGGTCATAAAGATCAACGTGTCCGGCACCCTTGACGTAATATAGCTCTTTAGGTTCACCAGCACGTTTATAGGCATCTTCACTGAACTCTTTGGAATGTGCCTGATCGCCAGTAATAAATAGCATTGGACGAGGTGAGATGGTTTCTATGTCATTAAATGGATAGAAGTTCACAAATCTAACTTCACTTGTTAAAGCTCTATTTTGAGTTTGCTCCAAAGTTTGACCTTTAGGAATAGCTGCTCCGCGCGGTGTTCGATAAAAGTTATGAAATTCACTTACAATAGGGTCGCTATTGGCATCGACTGTTTTAGGTAAATAGTTTATCCATTGTTTTCCTTTACCTTGAAACTCTGAATAACGTTGTTCTGCTGCTGTTTCTAGCATTTTTTTACGCTGCTCAAGCGTCTGCGAGTGATTTAAACCGTTACGTGTTACAGCCCCCATATCATACATGGCAACAGTAGCAATAGCTTTTAAACGAGGATCAAGTTTTGCTGCACTGATCGCAAAGCTACCGCTACCACAAATACCTAATACACCAATACGATTACGATCAATAAAAGTTTGACTACCTAAATAATCTACCGCAGCATTAAAGGCTTCTGTATAGAGTTCGGGGGCAACTAAGTTGCGAGGTTGTCCCTCACTTTCGCCCCAGAAAGGTAAATCAATTGCTAAAGTTATAAAGCCTTGCTCTGCCAATTTCTGTGCATAAAGCATTGAGCTTTGTTCTTTCACCGCTCCCATTGGATGTCCCACAATAATTGCAGGAGCTTTAGTATTCTTATTTAAATTTTTAGGAATCACTAAATTACCGACAACATTCATGTTGTATTGATTTTTGAACGTAACTTTTTGAATCGTGACCTGACTACTTTGATAAAAGTTATCTGCATCTTTTGGCATATCTGCCGCCATTGTTGAAGTTGAAGAAAATAAGCCTATTATGGCAATAAGGGTTGCTGTTAGAGTCGCATTACGAAATTTCTTTATATGTGATTGCATGATTCCTGCTTCCTGTAAAAAGATGATTCATGAATTTAGGGATTGAAATGAGTTTATCTATTCTTTCAGAGAAGTATTAGCCTAAAAAAACAGCATAGACTTATGAATAATATTCATTAATTAGAGGGCATAAATTTTAAGTGGTTGAAAATAATGTGTTTAAATAAAAATTATTTGATTTTTTAAAAGTGTAAGTGCTAAGAACTGCGAAAAATACGATGTTTATACTTTTATGATTCATGAATTATATACATAACTCTATTCGGCTTAAGCTACTTATTCCAGTTGATCCTTATTTTTATAATTACTACTCCAATTTCGAGTAGAGATAGTCAATGCTTAACCCTGAAGAAAAAGAAAGCCTCGTAGAAGCTCCTGCCTACTGGAGTGGGGTTTTTGCAATGACCTTATGTGTTTTTGCCTTGATTGCATCAGAGTTTATGCCAGTGAGTTTACTGACACCGATTGCAACAGATCTGAATGTTACTGAGGGTTTGGCTGGACAAGGAATTGCAATTTCAGGTGCTTTTGCTGTCATAACAAGTTTGACGATTTCTCGCTTAGCAGGAGATATGAATCGTAAAACACTTTTGTTAGTTTTAACGGCTATTATGGCAATTTCAGGTGCAATCGTGGCACTAGCCCAAAATTATATAGTTTATATGCTAGGTCGGGCGTTGATTGGTTTGGTAATTGGTGGTTTTTGGTCGATGTCAGCCGCAATGGCAATGCGATTAGTGCCGAGCTCACAAGTACCTAAAGCATTAGCAATTTTTAACAGCGGTAATGCATTGGCAATGGTGATTGCTGCTCCTTTAGGAAGTTATCTCGGCTCAATCATCGGTTGGCGAGGTGCATTTTTATGCTTAGTTCCTGTAGCTATCATCGCTTTTATTTGGCAATGGTTGAGTTTGCCCTCAATGCCAGCTACTTCGCGTCAAACAGAAAAGCAATCATCCATTTTGGGGTTATTGCGTAATCCAGTCGTTATGATGGGTATGTTAGCGATCAGTTCATTTTTTATGGGACAGTTTTCTCTTTATACCTATGTGCGACCATTTTTAGAAACCATAACTCGGGTTGATATTTCGACCCTGTCACTTATTTTACTGGGGATTGGGGTAATGGGATTTATTGGTACTGCCGTAATTAATACGTTCTTGAAACGTCGTTTTTATGCAACTTTGATCGTTATTCCTATTATGATGGCTGTTATCGCATTGTCACTCGTATTTTTTGGAACTTGGACGATGGTAGTTGCAGTATTACTTTGTTTATGGGGGTTCTTAGCAACAGCAGCACCTGTAGGATGGTGGGGATGGTTAGCACGTACCTTACCCAATGATGCAGAAGCAGGTGGCGGGTTAATGGTGGCGGTGATTCAACTTGCAATTGCTTTAGGTTCAACACTGGGTGGAGTTTTATTTGACCATAGTGGTTACCAGATAACTTTTGTAGCCAGTGCACTTATTTTGGTTATTTCTTCTATTTTGATATCTCGTTTGACGACAAAGTAATCCAATTGAGTCGAATATTCATAAACGAATATGAATAAAGAAATAAGCATTGTCACGAGCAGAATGTTAGATTAGAGCTTATATATTTCTTTTAATAATGAACGTGGTGAGGGAATATGCCATGTTCAAATCTCTTATAGTTTTTAAGAATCATAGATTTTTTATTTTTAACTTCAATTATTTGTCCGAAGCATAACAGATTATAGAAATACGAAAATGTATGAGCAAGGAACTAAAAGGGGATAGAGTCATGAATAGGATTAATAAATCATACGTTTCTAAGTGGTATTATTTAAATATTAACGCTTAAATTACTGAACCATAGAGGATCTAGATGATTACAAAAGAGAACTATAATGATCTATATGCCTTTCTGATGGTGACTCGTGAAGGTAGTTTTACTAAAGCAGCAGGTAAGCTAGGTGTTTCCCAGTCTGCTTTGAGCCATACCATTCGTGGACTGGAAGAGCGTTTAGGGATGTTGTTGCTCACTCGGACTACACGTAGCGTTTCTCCAACAGAGGCTGGTGACAAGCTAAGACAGACGATTGGAGCGAGTTTTGATCATATAGATAATGAATTATCATTACTGTCGAAACTAAGAGATACACCAGCGGGAAATGTAAGAATAAATGCAAGTCATCATGCTATCCGTTATGTGCTATTACCTAAATTAAAGCAATTAACGCAGCTTTATCCAGATATCAATATTGAGCTAACAGCAAATAATGGCATGGTTGATATTGTAGCGGAACGTTTTGATGCAGGTGTCCGTTTTGGTAGTCGGGTAGCGGAAGGAATGATTGCTGTTCGGATTAGTTCAGATGTCAGAATGGTTGTTGTGGCATCGCCTGAATACCTTGTACTAAAGGGCATCCCAGAAAAACCTCAAGATTTGATTCAACACAACTGTATTGGCTATCGATTGTCTACTCAAGGTGGATTATATCAATGGGAATTCTTGGTTGAAGGCATTGAAACTAAAATTAAAGTTTCTGGGCAATGGGTCTTTAATGATTCTGAGCTTATTGCTGATGCAGTATTAGCTGGAGAAGGCATTGCTTACATTCCTGAAGAGCTCATTCAGGACAATTTATTACAAGGGCAATTAATAAAAGTATTGGATGAGTATGCAATAGCATACCCAGGATTTCATTTGTATTATCCTCATCGTAGACAGCAGTCACCAGCTTTGAAACTTGTTATTGACACATTAAGAATAAATTAAATCATTGTTTGTGGCACATTAAGCTTATGGGAGTTCTTGTTATTTCTTTACGAAATGAGACTTTGAGGAAAACTTATTTAACTGAAGCAAATATAAAAGTGCATTTTAGAGGTATAAAGTTATAAAAACTAAAAACCAAGTTCATGAACTAAAAGATTCATACATTAAAAAAGAATATCTGTGTCTAGCATTATCTGACGTTTATTTGACATTTCTGGTTCATAGCAATCCACCGCCATTCCCCCTAAACGAGCAATACATTTATTGCAATACTGGCAAATTGGATAATCAAGCTCTGAATGATATAAGTTATGGTAAAGATAAGGATCTGCGATAAATGCACGGGCACACGATATAGCATCACTATGTCCATTAATTAAAGCATTTTCCATTACCTCTCTTGAGACAAACCCACCACTTGCAATCACAGGTATATCCAGTGCGCGTTTAAAGTGTTTTACATAGGGCATGTTATAACCTTCACCTTTTGGAGCTGACCAAGTGAGAAAGCTTTCAATCATGGGAGACATGGACAAGGCTATTTTCTTCCGAGTAGATGAAAAACCCATTCCCGAACCATGCTCTATATTTGTTTTTAAGAACCCATGATAAGAACCAGACAACATGGGTGGGACAGACTCATAATGAGCTCGACTGATCTCAATCGCATCAACTCCCTCATTTTGTAGAGCAACTGCAAAAGTCACTAACTCATCAGTGGTTGCGCCTCGTCGAAAAGCGAGAGCATCTGTACCATTGACTTTAGCCAAAATCGGAAAATCATCTCCAACACACTGACGAATGGCTTTAACAATCTGTAAGGGTAATCTCATTCTATTATCTAGATTGCCACCATATAAATCTTTTCGTCGGTTGGTATAGGGAGCTAAGAATTGGCTTATCAAATAACCATGAGCAAAATGCAATTGAATACCATCAAAGCCCGCCATTTTAGCCCTAACCGCAGCTCGAACAAAATCATCAATGATCTTTGGAATTTCATTTAGCTGTAAGGCACGAGGCTTTGTACCTAATGATTGTTCCATTACGTTTGATGCAGACACCACAGGATTATCTGCATCATTTGGTCTGACAACTTGACGACCACCATGATTCAGTTGTGCAATCAATTTAGTTTTTTGACCATGTGCGTGTATAGCGTCTACCCAAGTTTTTAAACCTGCGATTTTATTATCTGCATCAATGCTTGCCTGTTTACCAGCTGAATGACCTTGCTTAGAAATACAAAGATTTCCAGTAAAAATTAAAGGGGTCTTTGCTTTTGCCATAGGGAGATAGAAATCGATTAACGCATCTGTAACAAATCCTTCAGTTGTAGCTCTTGTTTCACTCGTTGCAGATTTAAAAACACGTCCAGAAACATTCATTTTACCAATCTTCAAAGGTTGGTATAGAAGCTGTTCTATTTGTTTCTCATGAGACTTATCATTGAATTGTGTCATAGAATATTATCGCTATTTGTTTTTAGTTAACTGAATCTAAAAGTTATTTGAGGGTTTCTATTTCTATCAATCTATACGCGCAAAAATTTATCTTTGATTCAATGTTAACTTTTAGAAAATCTTTAATTCTTTGAAGTAAATATATTTACATACAAGGAGTATCTAATCCTCAGAACAAAGTAGTTAGAGTGAGGATTAGAGTATCCTTCTGAATGGTTGAAATATATTAACTTGAATGGAATATTCTTGCTTTAAGCATGCGATCACGATCTGGTTGCACGTTAGGATTGAAACATCCAACACCTAACTCACCACCTGCACTTCCAATACATAAATTACAATAATCACAAACAGGGGCTTGTGGAATCGGATGGTAAAGGTGATGGAATAAATAAGGATTTGCGATCAAGCCACGCCCTATAGAAACTGCATCTATTCGTTTTTCTCGAACGGCATTTTCCATTGAAGCTTTGTCATTAAAACCACCACAACTAAATACAGGGATAGAAAGTGCCTTTTTAAACTCTTCAGCATAGCTCACATTAAAGCCTTGACGGGCAGGGTAATTATGATTGAGAAATGGTTCAAAAAATATTGCAATCACACGCATAAACAAACGTTGCCAAAATGGGAATGTGGAAGCCATCCCGACCTGAGTTTGCCTTTTTATAAAACCAGACCATTTTCCAGACAATGTACTTGGGATTGTGGAAAAATGTCCTCGAGTAATTTCAATTGCATTTAAACCCTCATTTTCAAGTTGCTTTGCCAATATGATTTGATCTTCAAGCTTAACCCCACCAGGACGATCATCGCATCCGTTTAGCTTCGCAATAATTGGATAATGAGGACCAACTCTTTCCCGAACCGCTCTATATATTTCTAAAGCCAGATTCATGCGTTTTTCAGCATTTCCACCATACTTATCCTTCCTGCGATTAGTGCCAGGCGTCAGAAACTGACTAATCAAATAACCATGAGCCATTTGAATTTGTACTCCATCGCAACCTGCTTTTTGAGCTCTTTCTGCGGCATCTGCATAAGACTTGATGAGATCAGGAAATTCTTCTATTTTTAATGAGCGAGAAATTCCCAGTAGAGTAGGATGTAAGCGGCCAGTAGATGTAACGGGATAATCAGTAATACCTTCAGCAGATGAACGCATTTGAGAGCCACCGTGATTGATCTGGGCGATTAGCTTTGTTCCGTATTGGTGGCACATATCCGCTAGTTTCTTCATCCCCGGAATTTTATCATCATGATCTAAAGCTAACTGTTTACCTCCGGATTTTCCTTGCCAAGAAACAAAAATATTTCCTGTGATGATTAAAGGTAATTTAGACTCCGCCATAGGTCGATAAAAATCTAATATTCCATCGGTCATAAATCCTTCATCAGTGGCTAGAGTCTCATGAGTTGCTGTTTTAAATACGCGTCCTGAAACTTTCAAAGACCCAAAATAAATTGGATTTTCTAATATAAAATTTGAAGACATTTGTTCGACTTCCTTAAAATATGATCGTTCTAATTACCTAAAAATAGCGGTGTCAACAGATTAACGAATGGTATTACTTCTGAAGATTAGAAATATTTAAATTAATCAAATATATGTGTTGCTTTTAATTTCATCACATACAATTTTCAATTCAATATCACTAAAACGTCGAATCTCAGACTCAGCATGTTTTGCAAGCATGTTGCCGATGAGGGGGACATTCACTTTAACTTCCCAGTCAACAATAATTGTCAACTTGCCATTTTCTATTGAGTAACGTGCTTGGTTATTAAAACTACTTGGCATATTCATTTGAAAAGTGGATTTACAAATTAAATGCTCAATATCCCAATGATCTTCACGAACAAGTTTGAATGCTCCATTTAAGAACTTTCTTGCTATTTCTGGGATATTTACATCTAGATTTTGGGACCGTTTAAGGTAATATTTCGAACCCGTAAATTCTTTATTGAGTATCTCTAAATTTTCACATGGTACTTTTGAGCAGACACTTAGATGAAACTTTTGATTTGACAGTATTTTTTGGGCCTCGGCCAATGTACAGGGTACTAACTCCTGTTTTACCGTAAAGCGATGTGCCATTTCCTAACTCCTTTAAGGCTGGGTAGACGTACTGTTCATACACAACATCATCAATGGAATTAAGTTTTACGGCTTGATGGAAAATGCCAAAGAATTGATACTTTGCGCCAAAATATAAAAATGAGTAAAGTATTTAGGAATCAATTATTTTTACGGTTTTATAATTGATTTACACTTACTTGACACCTCTCAGAAAACTATTTGATACTTTGTGCCATATTAGAATGAAACGAGATTATTGGATTGAATAAACCGTTACATAGTAGAAAGATTCCTGAAACATATGTTCGATTATTGTTTCAATATCTTGAGGCACATGGGCATGACCCAGAAAAAATTCTTGGCGAACCTTGGCCTGTAGTCGATTCAAGTGGCTTAGGTGGGATAGATGTTGATCATTGGGAAGAGTTGCTTATTATTGCAAGGGAATATTTGAATGATCCTTTAATAGGTTTACATGTTGGTCAAACGATTACGGCACAACATCTTGGAATTTTAGGTTCAGTTTTTCTAGCTTGTGATAATCTTGGAGCAGTCTTAGAACGTTTTGAACGTTATCATCGCCTTTTATATGATGTTGTTCCCGCATCTGTCCAGATGCATACTGACTATGTAGAAATTTCATGGGAAGTTCAAGATTACCAAGTGAATAGCTTATCTGATGAAACTGGTTGGGCCGTGATAATCCAGTTTTGTCGAAATCTAATAGAGGGCCAAGATAAATTAAAAGCTGTTCATTTTATTCATAAGCAACCCGCAGACATCAAGCCTTATGAAGATTATTTTGGGTGTCCTGTTTTATTTGAACAGCCTATACCTCTCATGCGTTTTGATAGGGAAATGCTAACTATACCGCTTAAAAACTCTGATGCGACTTTAGTTGCTATACTTGAGAAGCATGCGGACACTTTACTTGCAAGTTTGCCACATAATGAAGAAATTATTGAACAAGTTCGAAAGCAGATCGCGTACTTAATCCCTCAAGGTGAACCCGACGTAGAACAACTTATAGAGATATTAAATTATTCACGTCGGACTTTTCAAAGACGTTTAAAAGAGGCGGGAACAACTTTTAGAAAAGAATTAAATTTTGTTCGATACGAGTTGGCAAAATCTTATCTGAGTGATCAAAGATTACAAATTGTAGAAATAGCATTATTATTAGGTTATGCAGAGCATAGTCCATTTACTAGAGCTTTCAAAGAATGGTCTGGTAAAACCCCACAGCAAGTAAGAGATGAGATAAAGATCAGATATCAACGATTTGATTAATTTTTCTATCTAGACAACGAATAGAGCAGTAAATATAATTATAAAAACTCTATAACATGCCTAATATATAAATAATTAGAAAAGTCATTTATTACAAGATCAAGCAAAAGCTGAACAGGCTAATAACTTGAATAAAGTTCAATATATTCAAAAAGGGTTGCAGCAAGTCGGTTCAATCTTTGAATTAAATTATCTTAAAAACTAAGTATCTCTTACTTTGAATGAGTTATTTTTGGATTAAACCTATTGTTCAATCCAAAAATAAGAATATTCTATTTTTTTCAAATCATTTAACTTTATACCAAGTCTGACTTCTGCCAAGTGCAGAAATACCAATGTAACCACGACCACTGAGCTTCTTACCATCAGGAGATAGGGCAGCATTAAAGCTATAGCTCTTACCTGTCTTAGGATCTAAGATTAATCCATTTGTATATTTGTTTCCACCTGAACTTTTTAAATTTTTGACGATAGTCAGACCAACTAATGATTTGTTTTGGTAGGCTCCTTCACATTTGGTACATTTATTCGCCTCACTAGGAACTAGAATTTTTTCGATGGTCGCTGACAGGGCACCATTTTTATCTTCACTAAATCTTACAAGAGCTCTTGGTTGATTGGTTTGATCATCAATCGTTTTCCATACCGTACCATTGAGCTGGTCAGATGCAAATGAATGAACGGAGTAAGATGCTAGTAAACATAAAAATAAATATTTTTTCATAACAATGGATTCTCTACTTAACAAACAGTATGCTTTTGATAGCCTAAATTGATTTTGCCATCACTACTAAAAATATGAGATTCGATCTGATCACCAATTTTCAGATATTGGGAGCGTCGGGACTGGCTTTTGTTAAACAATTGCCATTTGAGCTTCTCAGGTAAAAGCCCTGTCATTTTTATCAGGGTTGTCGATGGTAATCCAAGCGCACATCCAGATGGCGTACCTGTCATCACTACATCACCCACTTCAAAATTAGTAATCTGAGAGAATTCAGTTAGAGTCTCAGCGGGTTTAAAGACTAGATTCTCGGTCGAATCCTGTTGACGGACTTCGCCATTTACTTTCAATTTAAGTTGTAGCTTGTTGAGATAATGCATTTCTGCCTTATTTAATAAACAAAGCACCGGACCAAGCGGACAGAAAGTACGATAGCTTTTTCCTTTATAAAATTGCATTTGTGGAATCTGGATGTCACGCGCTGAAATATCATTGCCAATACATATACCTGCAATATATTCATGTAAATTTTCTGTGGTAACGGTGACACAGCCTTGCGTTTTTTTACCTAAGATTAGTGTTAATTCAATTTCATAGTCTAGTAAATTAACGTGATTTGGTTTTTCAATCCAGCCTGTTGGTCCATGAAGTGATGCCAATGATTTGGTAAAAAACATATTAAATGACTGGGTATCAGGATTGATTCCCGAATCAAGCATATGCTGGTGGTAATTTGCACCCTGACATAATATTTGCGATGGATTGGTGATTGGACTTAGTAGCTCTATCTCATCGAGTAAGTATTTTTCTTTACTCTCCATCGCTAATTTTGCTAGTTCTAGGATGCCACATTGAATAATTTCATGGGTGCTTTCAAAGTCATACAGAAAGGATGTAATTTGATCCTCCTGCATGAGTCCCCAACGTTTTTTATGTTGAGGATCAATAAAATGAACTATATGTAAAGCCATAACAAGTGTCTCAGCAATCCTATTTCGCACGCTTTTTTTCTGCGATTGCAATAATCGGCTGGGTCATCCAGCGTTTAAATTTGTTACCCAAAGATTCATGTTGGTAAATTGGGCGAGGACTGGCTTCTTCATTTGCTTTTTTGTATTGAGGGAACAAACTAAGTGCATTTCCTCTTTGAATTTTATAATGATCTGACTCATTAAAAATGCTTAATTCGCCAAGGGTCTGTACTTGCATATGTGAAACTGGCGCAGGTGCAAATGGAAAATCACTACCAAATAAAATTCTTTCAGTCCCTACGAGTTCTTTTAATGCTGACATAGCGTAAGGAGATGGTGATAACGCAGTATCAAAATAAAAACGCTTGATGTAGGTCATGATCCCTTGAGGCGCATTTTTATTCATTTCAGTCATTAGGTTGCCTAACGAGACTCGCCATGCAATATAAGGTAGGAAACCGCCTGCATGCGCGAGAATAAACTGGATATCTGGATAGCGCTCCATCACGCCAGAAGTAATTAAATTAACTGCTGCACGTGTGGTATCAGGTAAAAATTCAAGAATAAATCCAGGCGTGGTCAATCCTAGATTTTCACTGGTCTCATGCAAATTTGGATGAATAAAAACAATGGCTTTACGTTTGTTGAGTTCAAACATGAGTTCTTCAAAGCGGCTGTCACCAAGAAAAATACCATTAGTACTTCCCAATAAGACAATGCCATCCGCTTTCAGGACTTCTAATGCATATATTGCTTCTGCACAAGCCTCTTGAGTCAATGGCATTGGAAGAACTGCAAAGAATCCAAACCTGTTTGGAAAGTTTTGACGCATTTCAGCCGTATATTCATTACATTGACGAGCCAAGCGACATGCTTCTTGTACATCACCAAAATAGACACCGGGAGCGGATAAAGAGACGAGTGCCGTCTCAGTGCCGATCTGATCCATAATGTCAATTGATTGTGATGGCGTCCAGACAGGTAAGGGAGCACCCGCGACTTTGTCGATACCTTTATTCAGCATCGCCACTCTAAAAACCGGAGGAACAATGTGATGATGCACATCAATTCTTCCTTGCTGAAATATTGTATTTGTCATATCTGATCCTCAGCAGAGCTGTTCGTTTTTAGTTGCTAGTATTTCTAGACAACAAAATATCAATATGCTTATATTAGATCAATAGTGATTAAAATTGAACAATAGTGTTTAATATTTTTGTATTGTTTTAATTGCGAGTACATTCAGTTTTTTGAAAAGATAATTTTAACGAGCGGGGGAAAACGCTTATGAAATCAATAGGGATCTTTTTTATCCAGATTTTTCTATTTAATATTTTTATAGCAAATGCATGGGCTCAAGATATTACAGGGATGTGGAAGGCGATTGATGATAAAAGTGGCTATGCAAGGGCAAAGGTGAATATTTATAAAAGCAATGAAGGACAATACGAAGGAAGAATTGAGGAGATATATCCATTGCCTGGTCACAGTACAGCATTTACCGATAAATGTTTTCGCTGCAAAGGAGACCTAAAAGATACCCCTTTGAAAGGAATGAGGATTCTGTATGGCTTCAAGAAAAATCTGAATAGACCAGATGAGTACCATGAGGGGCATGTCATTGATCCGATGAGCGGTAATATTTATAAAGGTAAAATTAGAATCAATGCGAGTGGTACAAGAATGATTTTACGAGGATATATTGGTACTTCAGCCTTAGGTCGAAGTCAGGTTTGGATGAAAGTGGACTAAGGTTTGATGGCCCAAGCCAACATGATCTTATGATATCGGCTTGGGCTATGTGATTAAAATTTATAATTTAACTGAAGTGAAAAAATATCTGCATCAGTATCAAATGAACCAGTGAGTGTCTGCATCGTTGGTTTACCTGCTACAACAGTTGGACTTTCAATTGTTGCCTCATTGGCAAAAATATGTGAATAGCCCACATCTATACCTAGGTTCTGTGTGACTTGAAAACCTGCACCCACAGAAACCCAAATTCGATCGGTATCTGGAAATCGGACCGTTCGGTCAGAGGATGACTCAACCACAGATTGATCATAGGCCATACCGAATCGGAGTTGTGTTGACGGTGTAATTTGATAGAGAGCACCAATACTTGATCTTAAACCATCTTTAAAGTTGAGTTGTTCCTCGTATACGACAGCATTATTGTTAGGGTTTACTGCACTAAAAGCAGGAAGAACAGACCAATCATACCAAGTGAGTTCTGCAAGTGCAGTCCATTGTGGTGTAAAACGATAGGCACCTGCCAAGCTCGCACTTTGTGGCATGTTAATCTCGACTGTCGCTGGATTAACCAATTTTGCTGTTGGTGTTGTGACGGTCAGAGAACCATCAAGTTTTAAACTTGTTTCAGAACGATAGGTCAAACCTATGTCTAGATTTTCTGTAGGTCTTAAAAAGAACCCTATATTTCCTGCCCAGCCATGTCCATCACCTTTTAATTCACCTTGAGCATCACCTAAATAAACGGGTGGATTGGTATTGATCAGTGGCGCAGCCTTTCTGGTGAGGGTAGCATCAAAATCGAGATAATTTAGCCCCAATCCAATCATAAGCTTAGGATTTATCTCGTAGGCCAATGAAGTATTCACATTAACACCAGTGACTTCGGTTTTTAATCCTTTATAACGTCCAACGAAATCCTCGTTCCATTCTCCTTTGTTTCCGTATAACGGAGACACACTCATTCCCACAGCAAAAGGTTGCTCACTTCGATACACATATTGAGCACTTGGCACGGTAAATTTTCTTTCAATACTGGCTTCTACACTCCCTGTTGGAACGATGGGTGAAATTGATGTGTTTTTTTCCCCTTTGAAATTCGTTTGTGCATCAACATACGATGCTGAACCTGATAAGTAATGGCCTGAATTTAAACCCATCATCGCAGCTGGGTTATAGGCGACCACACTTGCGTTTTGTGCAAGCGCTGATGAACCGGCAAAAGCATAGCCAACGCCAGCGGCAGTCTGAGTATCGACAAAAACACCAGATGCGTAAGTTAAAGAAATAGGGCTTAAAGCAATAAGAAATATGAATTTTGATCTAAGTGGTCCGATCACAACAGTATCCTTGAAATTTACATGAATATACAATATTAAACAAAAGTGTTCAAAAATCAATTAGTCTGTAAAAATTATATTTTTTAAGGTTTTTACCGAATAATTTTTTGTAAAAATGATATCTGACTGAAATATATAGATTTAAATTAAATGAACAAACATTGATTAATTTGAACAGTTGTGTTCAAATTAAATATATAAAGTATTTGAGAAAGAAAAAATGACGAACACTCATACATTGACATCCCAAGTGGTGAAATTTGGTCAGAGACAGATTTTCTTAAGTGAACAGGGTGAAGGTTTCCCGATCCTGATGTTGCATGGCGGTGGTCCAGGTGCTTCTGGCTTATCTAACTACGCTAAAAATATTGATGCATTAGCAACTAAATATCGCGTTCTCATCCCAGATATGCAGGGTTATGGACAATCTTCAAAAGGTGTAAATCGTGATGATCCATTTGGCGATCTAGCCGAGGTCATGCTGGGATTGCTGGATGCATTAAAAATTAAGCAAGTCCATATCATTGGCAATTCACTTGGTGGCGCATGTGGTTTACGCATGGCATTGGAGCAACCAGAACGAGTAGCAAGCTTGATACTTATGGGACCGGGCGGAATTAATACCACCAAAGGTCTACCGACTAAAGGTCTGAACTGCCTATTAAATTATTACGGTGGTAAAGGTCCGAGTATGGACAAGCTCAGAACCTTTATCCGTGAATATCTGGTTTTTGATGGCAGTCAGGTTCCAGAAAGTGTCATCCGTGAACGCTTCCAAGCCAGTATTGATCCAGACGTGGTTGCAGCACCGCCATTAAGACGACCTACAGGATTGAAAGGGGCCATTCGCATGGACTTCACCCGTGATTCACGACTTAAAAAATGCAAGGTTCCAACCTTGGTGGTTTGGGGCGCGAATGATTTAGTGAACCGCCCAAGTGGCGCATTGACCTTGCAGAAAATCATGCCGAATTGTGATGTGTATTTATTTGCTAATACTGGACATTGGGTGCAATGGGAAAGAGCGGATGAATTTAATCAACTCAGTCTAGATTTCTTTGCTAGACAAGCCATGGCTTGAAAAGGTGAGCATATGAATAGCACCACATTAGACCAGAATATTTTTGGTTCAGTCCGTATGGGTTATGCAGTGATTGAATCAAACAAACTAAAACAGTGGAAAGAGTTCCTGCAACAGGGTTTAGGCCTGCATTTTAACGATGAAGAACAGTCAATAAATGAACTTAGCTTTCGTATGGATCATCATGCCAAACGCTTGATGGTACAAAAAGGTAGCGCAGAAGATTTCATTGCACTGGGTTGGCAGGTTGCAGATCAAAAAACACTGGACATTATTTTGACCCGTTTAGCCGACCGTGAAATTACTGTTGAAAAAAGTAGTCTAGCTGAAGCTGAACAAAGAGGTGTCAAGGAATTCTGGCGCATCTTGGGGCCTAAAAAACAGAATATCGAGCTATTTGTTGAAGCGAACTTAAGTGGCGAACCCTTAAATATGTTGACTTCAAGCTTTGTGACTGGTGATGCAGGCATGGGGCATGTGGCCATTACTTCTCGCAAGCCAGTAAAAATGCAGCGTTTTTGGCAGGAAATTTTTGATGCACGCGTCAGTGATTATATTGAGCAAGTCATTAGTGGCGTAACACTGGATATCACGTTCTTGCGACTAAATGAACGTCACCATTCCGTTGCGATTGCTACCACAAGGGGAGTTAATCTTGACCCGATTCGCAGCAAAGTACAACACATGAATTTACAGGGCGCATCTTTAGATGATTTATCCAATGCCTTTCAGCGTTGTAAACAACTTGGCTATGAAATGGCGCATGAGATTGGACAGCATCCAAATGACAAGGAGTTGTCTTTTTATGTGATTAGCCCATCAGGTTTCGAAATTGAGTTGGGCTGGGCACCATTGGTGGTCGATGAAAACACATGGCAAACCACCAAGTATTTTGCAATCAGTTCTTGGGGACACAAGCCCGAGAATCCAAGCAAGCTGTATATGCTCTCAACCAATTTAAATAATTTGAAACAGGGAATCGCAACTGTGATTCATCCTGAATATTCACCCATCTAGTTTTAGAGGTTCTAAACATGACAGGTCAGAAAATTAAAAAAACGACATCACAAAATGTAGATGTAGTTATTGCAGGTCTAGGACCAACTGGATTGGTGTTGGCTCATATTTTAGGAAAGCGTGGACACCAAGTATTGGTGTTGGAACGTGAACCTGTGTTTTATGGCAATGCTCGTGCTGTGTATACCGATGATGAATGTATGCGGATTTTCCAGTCAATTGATATGGCTGAGGAACTGCAAAAAGATATGCTTGTGGATACCCCTGTTCAACTGATTCGTCCAGATGGAACCGTGATTGCACATTACAAGCCGCTAAAACGTCCATTCGGTTGGTCGGTGGTGAATTTCTATTATCAGCCGTATTTGGAAACCTCTTTAACCAATGCTTTAGCCAAATATCCAAATGTTCAAATTTTGCGTGGACGAGAGCTGATTAATTTTAGTCAAGATGTAGACAGTGTCACTGTGATTCATCAGGCAACACAAGTCTATCGTTTTAGTGATGAGACTGATGTTAAAACAGAAGTGCAGGGGGATAATGACGTCCAACAAGTTATTGCACGTTATTTGGTCGGAGCTGATGGTGGGCGTAGTACTGTTCGTGCCAAGCTTGGCATTGAAATGTCAGGGAAAAACTTCCCAGAGCCATGGCTGGTTGTGGATCTAAAACAGAAAGATCGAAATAAGGGCTTACGTCATCTACCGTATTTTAATTTTGTAGTTGATCCAGATCTACCTGTGGTGAGCTGTGTACAGCCAGATGGATTCCATCGCTTTGAGTTTATGCTGAAAAAAGGTCAAACCAAAGAATATATGGAACAACCTGAAACAGTACGTATGTTGTTATCCAAATTCGTAAATCCTGATGACTTTGAAGTAAAACGTAAACTGGTCTATACCTTTAATGCCTTGGTTGCCAATCAGTGGCGAGATAAGCGTGTGCTTCTGGCTGGTGATGCTGCCCACATGACTCCACAATTTATGGGACAAGGAGCAAGTTCAGGTATCCGTGATGCAGGTAATTTAGGTTGGAAACTCAGTGCGGTACTCAATGGTCAAGCTGGAGACAAATTATTAGATAGCTATGAAAGTGAGCGTCATGATCATGCCAAAGCAATGATCCAGGGTTCTGTCTTATTAAAAGACCTTGTTTCAATGACCAATCCAGTGATTGGGAAAATCCGAGATGGTGTAATTAAAGGCGTACTTTCTACCCCAAAATTAAAAGAATGGGGACAAGAAGGTGGGTTCAAGCCAAAACCTATTTATACCAAAGGACAATATTTCGGTTTAGCACGTAAACATCGTTTAAGCCCTGAAGGTGGCTTATCTCCGCAGCCTATTGTCCGTGGTTTTGATGGTCGTCCTGTGCTTTTAGATTCTCTATTGGGTGAAAACTATTCTTTGATTGGGTTATCAGTGGATCCAACATTAGGTTTATCAGGCACATCTAAACAAGTCTTAGAACAAATTGGCTGTAAATTTATCACTTTATATCCATATTCTGATCGACCTCAAGGTCATATCAATCGAGATTTAAATCCTGATGTGCTTGAAGTGGAAGATATTGATGGCGATATGGTGTGTTGGTTTAAAAAGGCATGTAAGACATCACAATCCATTGCAATATTACGTCCTGATAAATTTACATTTGCAGTTGTTGATCAAGTCGAAATTAATTCAACCATACAGCAGTTAAAGCATCAATTGGATTTAACTTCTGATAAAACTGGTTCTCACACAGTTGGCGGGGTGAATGTATGAATGATCAAGAGCGTTTAAATTCTGCGGCTTTGGCATTGCGCCATGCTAGACAATCAGGTCAAACAGTTGGGCAAATATCCAAATCACATCATATTTCTGGCTTAGATGAGGCCTATGCTGTTGCACAAATTAATACTGATTATAAGGTCAACCAAGGTGCAAGAATTATCGGCAAGAAAGTAGGTTTGACTTCAATAGCAGTGCAACAACAGCTTGGTGTGGATCAGCCTGATTTCGGGATTTTATTCGATGATATGGAATACCTAGATGGAGACACTGTGCCTGTCAGCCAACTTATGCAGCCTAAAATTGAAGCTGAGATCGCCTTTATTGTTGGGCGTGATCTCGTTGGACCAATACCATCGTGGGGTGAGTTCATATCTGCATTGGCTTATGCCTTACCCGCTTTAGAGATCGTCGATAGCGCGATTCATAACTGGAAAATCACGTTGGAAGACACGGTAGCCGATAACGCATCTTGTGGTTTGTTCGTTTTAGGAAATCAGCCAATCGAAATAGGCAGCTTAAATCTAGCAAAAGTAAAAATGGAACTTGAACACAATAAAGTTGTGGCATCAAAAGGTAATGGAACCGCGTGTTTAGGTCATCCATTAAAAGCTGCTTGGTGGTTGGCCCGTACCATGTGTGAAAAAGGGATTGGTTTAAAAGCGGGTGAGGTCATTTTATCTGGTGCGCTAGGACCAATGGTCAATGTCAAAGCAGGTGATAGCGTGACTGCCTATATTGGCCGTTTAGGTTCTGTCAGTTGCCAGTTGGTATAGGTGGAGAACATGAATAATCAATCAAAAAATAAAATCAAGGCTGCAATTATTGGTAGTGGCAATATTGGCAGTGATCTCATGATCAAGATGTTACGTTATGGTGAACATCTTGAAATCACTGCTATGGTTGGTATTGATCCAGAATCCGATGGTTTGGCTCGTGCCAAAAGAATGGGGGTTGCAACTACGTCTGAAGGTGTTCAAGGGCTTATTCAACTACCTGAATTTAAGCAGATCGATATTGTTTTTGATGCAACCTCTGCTGGGGCACATATCAAAAATGATGCTTTATTAAGACAAAATAAGCCGAATATCCGTATGGTGGATTTAACCCCTGCAGCCATTGGCCCTTATTGCGTTCCTGTGGTGAATCTGGAACAACACATTGACCAGCTCAATGTAAACATGGTGACGTGCGGTGGGCAGGCAACCATTCCAATGGTTGCAGCAGTCTCGAAAATTGCCAAAGTACATTATGCTGAAATTGTGGCGTCTATTTCCAGTAAATCTGCAGGTCCAGGAACTCGCGCCAATATTGATGAATTTACAGAAACCACATCAAAGGCATTGGAAACAGTCTGTGGTGCAACAAAAGGCAAGGCGATTATTGTCCTCAATCCAGCCGAACCGCCATTATTGATGCGTGATACGGTTTATGTGCTGTCTGAAGCTGCAGATCAGGCTGTGGTTGAAGCCTCGATTGAGCAGATGGTTGCTGAGGTTCAAAAATATGTTGCTGGCTATCGCTTAAAACAAAAAGTCCAGTTTGAGGTGATTCCTGAATCTGCCCCACTCAATATTGCCGGATTAGGGAAATTTTCTGGTCTAAAAACCAGTGTGTTTTTAGAAGTTGAAGGTGCAGCACATTATTTACCTGCCTATGCTGGCAATCTGGATATTATGACTTCGGCAGCGTTGGCAACAGGCGAGAAAATGGCGGCATCACTCCAATCACAACGTGCATCGGATGAGGGCTAAGCGATGGATAAGATCAAAAAATTATATATTTCCGATGTGACTTTACGTGATGGCAGTCATGCAGTCCGCCATCAGTACTCCATTCAAAATGTGCAAGAAATTGCCAAAGCGTTAGATGAAGCAAGAGTAGACAGTATCGAAATTGCGCACGGTGATGGATTGCAAGGTTCAAGCTTTAACTATGGCTTTGGCGCACATACTGATTTGGAATGGATTGAAGCAGCTGCTGATGTACTTACACATTCCCAAATTGCGACTTTATTGCTGCCTGGTATTGGTACCATCCACGATCTTAAAGCTGCGTATAACGCGGGTGCCCGTGTTGTTCGTGTTGCTACGCATTGTACAGAAGCAGATATTTCCAAACAACATATTGAATATGCGAGAGAATTGGGCATGGATACCGTGGGCTTCCTGATGATGAGCCATATGACCACGCCTGAAGCCTTAGCCCAACAGGGTAAACTAATGGAATCTTACGGTGCGCAATGTATCTATGTCGTGGATTCGGGTGGTGCAATGTCCATGAATGATATTCGTGCACGCTTTAGAGTGATGAAAGATGTTCTAAAGCCTGAAACACAAACAGGAATACATGCGCACCATAATTTAAGTTTAGGTGTTGCGAACTCTATTGTTGCTGTTGAAGAAGGCTGTGACCGTATTGATGCCAGCCTTGCAGGTATGGGGGCAGGTGCTGGCAATGCACCACTAGAAGTTTTTATTGCTGCTGCTGAACGTTTAGGTTGGCATCATGGTACTGATTTATTTACGTTGATGAATGCTGCTGATGAGTTAGTGAGACCATTGCAAGATCGCCCAGTACGTGTAGATCGTGAAACACTTGCATTAGGGTATGCAGGTGTCTATTCCAGCTTTTTGCGTCATGCCGAAATCGCCTCCAAACGTTATGGCTTAAATACCGTTGATATTTTAGTGGAACTGGGTCGTCGTCGTATGGTGGGTGGGCAGGAAGATATGATTGTCGATGTCGCTTTAGACCTTCTAAAAAAACAGCAACAGGCAGGATAACAGCATGGCTCAATTTAAATTAAATGGAAAAGTGGCTTTAGTAACGGGTGCAAACTCAGGAATCGGTGCAGTTACCGCAAGAGAGTTGGCATTACAAGGTTATCATGTATTTTTGGCCTGCCGCTCGCAGCAGAAAGCGCAAGCTGTACTTCAGGAAATCCAAAGCTTAAGTTTTGGACGAGCAAAAGCGGAATTTATTGAGCTGGATCTGGCCAATTTAGATTCTGTACGTCAGTGTGCAGCACAATTTCTTTCCCGAAATCTACCATTGCATTTACTCATTGCCAATGCTGGCTTGGCCGGTCAAAAAGGTATGACACAATCGGGCTTTGAACTTACATTTGGTGTTTGCCATGTCGGACATTTTCTCCTTACCCAATTACTCACTGAAAAATTGATTGAATCAAAACCTGCACGCGTGATTGTGGTTGCAAGTAAAGCACACCGACATGCACAAGGTATTGATTTCAATGCTGTATTGAAATCAACCAAAAGTGTTGGTGGTTTAAAAGAATATGCAACAGCCAAACTTGCAAATATTCTTTTTGTGAAAGAACTCGGTCGTCGTTTATATGGTACAGGTGTCACAGCCTATGCAATACATCCTGGTGTGGTTTCGACCAATGTCTGGCGAGGTTTGCCACAACCTTTAGTTAAGCTCATTAGTCGCTTTATGATTAGCCCTGAAGAAGGTGCTAAAACCACACTTTATTGTGCTACCCAACCTCAGCTTGCTAGCGATACGGGGTTCTATTACGAAGATTGTAAGGTCAAAGTTTCTTCGCATGCTGCCCAGAATATTAATTTAGCCAGTGAGCTGTGGGAAAAAAGCCTAAATTGGGCAAAACAATAAACCAAGTTTTAAGAATACAGGGATGTCTTCTAAATTTGATGAGGAGAATAAAATGGACAACTTTGTACCCCCAGAAGAAAACTATGGCAAATGGGGACGTGATTTAGAGCGTTGGTATTTTGATCCAGTCTTTTTAAACTCGGATCAACTTAATATGTCAAAACCTGCGCTATTTGTTGGAAATCATACCTTGTATGGCCTTTTAGATGTGCCATTGTTTGTTGAATACATACGGGAGCAACATGGTATTCACTTACGGTCTTTAGGGGATCGTATGCATTTTAATGTTCCAATATGGAAAGATATACTCACAAAAGGTGGTATGGTCTTAGGATCGCCAGAAAACTGTCATGCCCTGATGGAGAGTGGGCAGTCAATCATTGTATTTCCTGGTGGTGCACGTGAAGTTATGCGTAGGAAAGGGGAAAAGTATCAACTTATCTGGAAAAAACGTACTGGTTTTGCTCGTTTAGCTATAGAACATGGTTACGATATTATTCCATTTGCTTCTGTTGGAGCAGATGACTGCTTTGATATTGTGATAGATGCTAATGATATTCAACAGAATGCAACTGCGCAGAAAGTTCTTAAAGCATTTAAACTAAATGATAAGTTAAGAGGTGGAGATATTTTGCCGCCAATTCCTGTTGGAGTTGGATATTTACCGATTCCAAAACCTCAACGTTTTTACTTTAGTTTTGGAGAGCGAATATCTACTTTGAATGTTGTGGACGATGAACAAGGTATATGGAATATTCGTGAGCAGGTTGCACAGTCTATTAAAGATCAAATCTCAGAATTGAAAAAATATAGATCAACTGATAAAAAACAGAATTGGAGTTGGTTACGGAAGAAACTCACAAAAAACTTTGATGAATAGTATAATCTGTATAATAATGGTCAAAATTGTTCAAATACTTCAATCTTGTTCAAAAGGTTTAAATTGTGCGTTTATCTTCATCACAGCAAAGAATTCATAAAACAGCATTAAAACTATTTGCTGAAAAAGGGTCTACTAATATTAGTATAAGTGAACTGGCCTCAGCATCTGGTGTGGCTCGAGGTACAATTTATAATAATCAGCTAGATCCAGATACATTATTTGAAGATATTGCATCTCAACTCGCGGAAGAAATGAATGCTCGTGTTATTAAAACGCTAGGGGATGAATCTGATGCGGCTATTCGTCTTGCCACGGGGATACGGATGTATGTTCGAAGAGCGCACGAAGAGTCAGATTGGGGACGATTTATATGCCGCTTTGCTTTTAGTTCAAAATCACTAATGGCCTTATGGTCAAGTAGTGATTCACCATTGCCTGATGTAATGGCCGGTTTAGACAGTAAACGATATACATTCCGAGAAGATCAACTACTTTCCATCATGTCTTTGATTGCAGGTTCAGTTTTAACATCTATTTTTCTCGTATTAGAAGGACATAAAACTTGGAGAGATGCAGGTACTGAAATTGCTGAGCTATTGCTATATGCAATGGGCATAGAGCGTGATGAAGCCTATGAGATTGCAAGAAGGGAATTACCACCTTTATTAGAGCTATAACCATTGCGCTAAAAATCAAAAGTCTATCATCAGATAACATTTTAGATATAAAAAGCCCATGTTACTTAATCATGGGCTTCTTTAATGCAAAAACACTTTGGGTGAAAACCATCTGAGAAAAATCGCCACCAAACCAAAATTAAAATAACAAATTCAATAACTTAATACTTAAATATTAGCATCCATTTTAGCCACTCCATATGATTATCAAAAATGCTTTTTTAATAAAATAGGTAATATAAGAAATAACACAGCTCATGGGTACTATGATCAATGATAACTACGATTTCTGTTTGGCTTTTTGGCGTAAGACATACAAATATAAGCTTTCTACTTTTTCACGTGCCCATGGTGTGGTACGTAAGAATCGCAATGATGATTTAACACTTGGATCTATACAAAAACATCTAATTTCAATTTTACGACTTAAGCCTTCAAAGCCACCATAGTAATCCAATAATTCATCCAAAATATCAGCAAGTTTTTTACCGTGTAGAGGGTCATTGGAGGCGTTCATAAATAGATCAACCATATTTTGGGAGACCATCATTATAACCTGAGCTAGTTGAAAAATGAGAGGGTTGGAATTTAAACGTAATTAACATATAAAATTACAGCTTTTCTTCCTATTGATGTGTGCTGAAATAGCAGGAGATATTCTTGGGAGGTTCTAGGCAACAGACCTGTAAAAATCTTCTGCCATTTATGGAATGGAACTCGAAGTCAGTAACGTGATGTATAATCGTAGATCATCTCGTTACTAAGCTGTGGCAACAAACAGTATTGTGTAGGCCACAGTCCTAGATATCCTATTTAACATAATATACATTATGCGAAATAGGTTAATATTAATAATATGATCTGTAAAGACTTTTATAATCACTATTTTCCCTCGAATCTTGATGTATGTTGACATGCACCTAAATATTAAACACAATGCTTTCACTATATAAATGTGTTTATACCAATAACAATGCCTTCGATTTATCAATTAAAACCAGCATTTCAGAATTTACTTCGCCCATTTGTACAATGGCTTTACGCTAAAAAAATCACGGCGAATCAAGTTACGCTCTTAGCCATGTTTATCTCTGTTGTATTAGCCGTTGCACTTTACTGCCTGCATCTTTACCAGCAACCTTTGATTCTATTTTTACTATTTCCTGTATGGATGTTGGTTCGTATGGGTTTTAATGCAATTGATGGCATGCTCGCGCGTGAGTTTAATCAACAATCAAAACTTGGCGCATATTTAAATGAAATTTGTGATGTCATCTCTGATTCTGCGCTGTATTTATGTTTTTTAGGCTTAGTCTTCATTAATTCCTATTTATTAGGTTTGGTTGTTTTTCTGGCAGTTCTGAGTGAATATGCTGGAGTTATGGCACCTTTAATTGGTCAGGAACGTCGTTATGATGGTCCCATGGGTAAAAGCGACCGTGCATTTTGGTTTAGTTTAATTGCTGTGCTTGTCAGTTTTAGTCCGTATTTAGTTAAAAATAACTACACAAATTCAATTACTTACATCTGTAACGGGCTGCTTATTTTTATTGCAGCACTATTGGTTTTGACAACTTATAACCGTATTAAAAATAGTATTCAACTTTAAGGAAAATCAAATGCAAAGCTCACAAAAACATGTATTTACCAGTCATGATGAGACTCAATTAGCCTATCAACATTGGCCAGCAACTGCAGAAAAAGAGACAAAAAAAGCAATTATCTTATTCCATCGTGGTCATGAACACTCTGGACGTATGGCGCATTTGGTCAATGAGCTTAACCTACCAGAATTTGATTTCTTTGCGTGGGATGCACGCGGACATGGAGATTCACCAGGTTTACGTGGCGATGCACCAAGTTTCTCTGCATGTGTGAAAGATATTCAATCTTTTGTACAACATGTTGAATCGACGTATAACATTGTATCAACCAATATCGCCGTCATTGGTCAAAGTGTCGGTGCAGTTTTAGCAGCCACATGGGTACATGATTATGCACCAAAAATCAGAGCTTTATGCTTAGCTTCACCCGCATTTGATATCAAACTGTATGTACCATTTGCAAAAGCAGGTTTAACTGTTTTAAGCAAACTCAAAGGTAATTTCTTTATTACCAGTTATGTAAAAGCCAATATGCTGACACATGATGTCGGGCGCGCAAAAACTTATGATACAGATCCACAAATTGCCAAAGCCATTTCTGTACGAATGCTTTTGGGCTTATATGCAGCATCTGAACGTATCGTCAATGATGCACAAAATATCTTTGTTCCCACACAAGTTTTATGCTCTGGATCAGATTTTGTGGTGTTCCGTAAACCACAACAACAATTTTATGAAAAGCTTCCTCATCCACGTAAAGAATTTCACGTTTTAGATGGTTTTTATCACGATACTTTAGGTGAAAAAGATCGTCATATTGCAATCGAAAAAATCCGCCGTTTTATCTTGCAAAGCTTTGCTGAAGATTATCAGGCACCAGATGTACTCAATGCCGATAAAATTGGTTCAAGCTGTGCAACGGCTGAGCAATTGAGTAGTCCACTTCCCGCTTCTTCAATCAAGAATTTGTTCTGGAACTTAACCAAACGTAATTTAAAACTCGGCAGTAAATTCTCCCACGGCCTTAAAATTGGTGAAGATACCGGTTATGATTCTGGTAGTACGCTAGATTTTGTCTATCGAAATCAAGGTGAAAGCAAAAACATTCTTGGCAATATCATTGATCAACAGTATTTAAATGCGATTGGTTGGCGTGGCATCCGCGTGCGTAAACAGCATATTGAGCAGCTATTGGCGAAATATGCACAGGTTCTGAATAAGCAACGTAAAGACATTCGAATTCTGGATATTGCTGCAGGTCATGGCCGCTATATTTTAGATGCAGTCAGTCAGCTTCCAACACCGCCGAAATCCGTCTTACTAAGAGATTATAGTGAATTAAATGTTGATTCTGGTTCGGCATTGATCCAAGAACGAAAACTGGAAAATATTGCTCAATTTGAACTCGGTGATGCCTTTGACACGGCGTCATTGGCCAAAATTAAACCCAAGCCAAATCTAGTCATTGTTTCTGGGCTTTATGAGTTGTTTAGTGATAATGACTTATTAAGACAATCACTCACAGGTATTCATCAAGCCATGCTACAAGGTGGCTTCCTGATTTACACGGGACAAATTTGGCACCCACAACAAGAGTTTATTGCACGTGCACTTACCTCACATCGTCAAGGTGATGCTTGGGTCATGCGTTTACGCTCACAAGCCGAAATGGATGCACTGGTTGAACAAGCTGGCTTTAAAAAAGTAGATCAATGTATTGATGAATTTGGGATTTTTACAGTTTCAGTTGCTCAAAAAATTTAAATAAAGACCTTTATGCAAAATAATATTTTAAATCGCCAGCCTGGTACTTGGAAATGGGGGCTACTCTGCTTAGTCTTTTTAGCCCCATTTTTCTTCTTAACCTATGGTTTTGCAAACCAATATGCATCTAGCCTCAGCAATGTGCCGAGTATTGTGTTTGAATGGGAGAATCATATCCCGCTTTGGCCATGGACCATTGTGCCGTATTGGTCGATTGATCTTTTCTATGGTTTATCTTTGCTATTATGTTGGAATAAATTTGAATTAAAACAACATTCACTTAGGCTATTTTTCGCCCAACTTATTTCGATCAGTTGCTTTTTAATTTATCCATTAAAGTTTAGTTTTGAACGTACTGAATTAGATGGTTTCTTTGGATTGTGGTTTGATGTGCTCATGGGCTTTGATAAACCCTTTAATCAAGCACCATCCTTACACATCGTTTTATTGGTTATTCTGTGGGATTTTTATCGCAGGCATATCAATGCCAATTACCGTTGGCTAGTTCATGTTTGGTCGTTCCTGATCGGACTTTCTGTCTTGACTACATGGCAGCATCATTTTATTGATATTCCATTAGGTTTATTGGCAGGTGGACTATGTTTATGGCTATTTCCACTTACAGTGAAAGTACCTTATCAAAAAGATGGCTTACAGCAAATTACAGGCAAACATTTTAAATTAGGGTGTTTTTATCTCATAGGTGCCTTCTTGTGTCTTGTACCTGCATTTTTCTTTAAAGGCGCTTGGTTATGGATGCTATATCCAGCCATTAGCTTATTGCTAGTTGCATTGGCTTATTTCACAGTTCGACCACACTTTTTTCAAAAACAACTAAATGGTCAAATGACAGTTGCTGCATGGTTGTTATTAGCCCCTTATTTTCTAGTGGCAAGGCTGAATAGTCGATTATGGACCCATCGTCATCCACAAGATTCTCTGATTCTACAACTCAACGGCGTGGATCTTTATCTTGGTCGTATTCCATCTGCTGAACATAGCAAACAATACAATGCCTTATTTGATTGCTGTGCTGAGTTAGCGGTAAATCAACAGGTACAACACTATGAAAAATTTAGTACACTCGATTTAATCCCTGTCCAAAGCCAGCAATTATTGGTCGCCGCAGCAGCATTCGATGGTTTTATTCAACCTGTTATAGATAGTCGTGAACAACAAAAAATACTGATTTTCTGTGCGCTCGGTTACTCACGTAGCTGTAGTATATTGATCGCATGGTTATTGCAGCAAAACCATGTGGCTAGCGCAGAAGAAGCGATTGCCTTAATCCAACGATCTCGTCCTTGGATTGTTTTAAACGAGACACATATTGCCGAAATTAAACGTTTCCAACAGTTGATCTCTCAGGAGATACAGCCATGAAAATGAATTTTGTTGTAGTGAGCCAACTGCTAAAGCAAAGTCAGACTCTTTTAAAATCAGGATATTTAGCCTTTGTTTTATCAATTGTGAGCTTATTTTTATTTTCAAGTATCCCAATCTTAATCCCACTGTTACTGGTCACTGCTCTATTGGCGATTCACCATTATCTATTTATTCGAATTGAATTTGATCGTGGCCTGTTACAGCATATGGTTGATCAACCAGAGGATATAAACAGTCTTACCCAACAATTCGATCAATCGCTGTTAAACTTGAAACTGATTCCATCCAGTAAAACGGGTCGTGATTGGTCGATACGCTTCAAAGGCTGCTTAAGACTGTTAAAAATACAGATCACCATCGTCTTACTACAATATGCTGTATTCATCATACTGTTTTATAAATTAGCGCATAGATGAAAGTTGAATGAAGAAAAATATAATCACGCAATCCGTTGCTCGTTTTATCGCATTTTTTACCCGTCGAGGCGCTCGCTTATTAACGGGTGCAAGAAGTTTATGGGTTGGTTGTGAGCCAGAACTTAAACAGCGTATCTACTATGCCAACCACAATAGTCATATCGATTTCATTCTATTATGGTCTTCCTTACCCATTCATATTCGCCGACAAACTCGGCCAATCGCAGCTTCAGATTATTGGCTGAAAGATGGGTTTCGACGCTTTCTAATTCAAGATACCTTTTCGGGTGTGACCATTCAACGTAATCGTAGTGATCAGCAAGATCCCTTACAGCCAGTTAAAGATGTCTTAGCTGAAGGCTATTCCATTATTTTCTTCCCTGAAGGAACACGTAACTTAAATGATGATATTGAACTCCTTGAATTTAAAAGTGGTCTGTATCACCTCAGCCAACAGTTCCCCCACGTTGAAGTGGTACCTGTCTGGATTTCTAATTTAAAACGAGTAATGCCTAAAGGTGCCTTTATTCCTTTACCACTACTTTCAACGGTCATTTTTGGCGAACCTTTAGTCCTCGATCAATTCTCAGATAAGCAACAGTTTTTACAACATGCTCAGCAGCAATTATTAAAATTAAAAGAGGCCGAGAATCAATGAGTTTAGACAACTTACAACAAACTTATTTATTGTTTGGCATCTTTGCCGTGATTTTGATTATTGCCTCAAGTATTGGATTTATCCTCAAACAGAAAGCAGGCATAACTCCATCCCCAGTGATTGATAATTTAAATGCGCGTATCAATGCGTGGTGGATCATGCTGATTGTCTTGGCAGCCGCCATTCTATTGGGCAAAACTGCTTTTATTGTCCTGTTTGGTCTTATTTCCTTTTTTGCACTACGTGAATTTATTAGTTTATTACCAACACGTCGTGGCGATTATCTACCTTTACTGATCGCGTTCTACTTCGTTATTCCCTATCAATACTATTTGGTCTATACCAATTGGTACGGACTATTTTCGATTTTCATTCCGTTGTATGTATTCTTACTGATTCCAATTGCCAGTTTAAAGCTGGAAGATACCACACACTTTTTAGAACGCAGCGCCAAAATCCAATGGGGTTTAATGGTCAGCGTATTCTGTATCTCTCATGTCCCTGCCCTGTTAAACCTAGATTTACCCCAATTTAAAGGGGAAAAAATTTGGTTGGCGATTTGGCTGATTATGGTGGTTCAAGCCTCGGATGTGCTGCAATATGTCTGCGGCAAACTCTTTGGAAAACATAAAGTAGCCCCTACACTTTCCCCTTCAAAAACAGTTGAAGGATTGCTAGGTGGCATCATTTTGGCAACAGCGCTGGGTGTGTTGATGTCGGCATTGACCCCATTTAGTTACTGGCAAGCGGCGTTGATTGGTTTAATTGTCTGTATCTTTGGCTTCTTTGGTGGACTAGTCATGTCTGCGATCAAACGTGACCGTGGCGTAAAAGATTGGGGACAATTGATTCAAGGTCATGGCGGTATGTTAGATCGCATCGACTCTATTTGTTTCTCTGCACCAATCTTCTTCCACATTCTACGCTATTGGTGGAGCTAAGCCTTAAAGCGAAGCATGACCAATGCTGACTTCACGATAAAACTTAGGTGTAACATTGGTCCACTTCTTAAATGCCCGTGAAAAATGAGAAATATCGGCATAGCCCAAACGTTCAGCAATCTGCTCAATCGAAAGTTTGGGTTGTTTTAATAGATGTTCGGCTTGTTTGCGGCGTACTTCAGCGACAAGAATTTGAAAAGAAGTTTGTTTGCTGTTTAATTGACGCTGTAAAGTGCGTTCGGAAAGATGGAGCTTCGTCGCAACCTGTTTTAATGATAAGAAACCCTGATGTTCGTCATAGAGTAGCACTTTGACCTGCAAGTCTAAACGGTCTTTTTGATCCCTTTTCAGCGCAAGCTTAGCAGCATCTTGTTCACATTGTTGCTTGCTTAAACGTGCCAATAGCGCATCTGCACTCTTTAAGGGAAGTGATAAAGCCGCTTTGTTAAAGATCAGGCAGTCCTTCTCCCCATTAAAGCGCATATTCTTTTCATTAAATTTTTGAGTGTTTTTATAAAAATCAGGTTTGTCTTGTTGGAACTGAAAACAGATTCCAAGTTTATCTTGGGCCAAGTTTTCCAAAATTTGCGAAAAACCTAAAATCAAAAACATCATGCCGTGTCGATTCAACTTAAACTTTGGTGATGGCTGATCAAAGTCTAAATACGCCATCTCCCCATCAATTTTGAGTTTAGGTTTAAACACAGAACAATGTAAGCCAATAAATTGCTCCAGCACTGCAATCGCCTCTCCCAAGGTTTCAGAAGCCGTTGCCGCAATCCCCACATGCCCATAACAAGACACTTTCATCTCTTCGGCAAGATATAAACTAATTGCAGCTTCATTTGTCAGCAAAGCCGCTCGTTCTAATAAATGATTAAAAATATTAAAGTCGACATACCAAAATGGCGCTGTTAAGGTTTGTTTGGAAATTCCGGTGCCTGCCAAGAGTTGTTCTGAAGGAATCCCCCATTTTTGGATAAGATCAACCAAAAGATTGACGTAACTTCCGGGTAGTTCTGGATTCATTGTCGCTCCATGATTGAAGAATAAATTGGCGTGAAATGGTAAATATTGGCGGTTAATGAACTATGACACCTTTCTTCATTTAAGCATAGTAGAACGATCTGAAAATTCACCGCGATAAGGGATTAAATCATGCATATTTTGATTGTACATGCGCACCCAGAACCATTGTCATTCACTACAGCACTGAAAAATACAGCACAACATACTTTTGAACAGCAAGGTCATAGCGTTGAGGTTTCTGATCTCTATGCCATGAATTTTAATCCTGTTGCCTCAAAGCAGGATTTTGAGAGTTTGAGTCAACCCGATTATTTTAATTATGCACTTGAGCAACGTCATGCCTTTAAACAGCAACACTTGGCACCCGATATCCAAACTGAAATCGAAAAAGTTCAACGTGCCGATCTAGTAATTTTTAGCTTCCCGTTGTATTGGACTTCTGTACCAGCCATCTTGAAAGGTTGGATTGATCGTGTATTCGTATCAGGCTTATTCTATGGCGGTAAACGTTTTTATAATCATGGCGGTATGCGTGGTAAAAAGGCCATGCTGTGTTTAACACTCGGTGGCCGTGAACATATGTTTGGTGAAGGCTCTGTACATGGGCCTTTGGAGCATTATTTATCACCATTGCAACGTGGTACGCTTGCCTATGTTGGTTTTGACGTCCTTCCTCCATTTATTGCCTATCATGTGCCTTATATCAGTCAGGAAGAAAGACAGAAGATTGTGGTTGATTTTGAGCAATATTTGCAAAATATAAATGATCTACAGCCCTTAGCATTTCCATTGCTGGAAAATTTTGACGATAGAATGAATCCACTTTGATCGTTTAATAATAGAAGAAAAAAACACAACTCTCTTTGGACAGTCAAAGCCACTAGACTGTCCTTTCTCTTCCAAATCTCAGTACATTGCTTCCTGCTTCCATTTTGGATTTTCTATTCATATTCATATGAAACGTCAATGAATCGTCATAAAGATGACACGGTGCTGTCATAAGTGCTGTCTAGTGTGTTGACATCTTTAATATGGATGAAGCAGATGTTGAAAAAAATGAAACGATGGCTCTCATGTCTTTATGTGGTTCCCATTTTATTAGCACTCACCGCCTGTAATGATTCAAATGACGATCAGGTCGCAGTGAAACCTGATGATACCAAAAAGCCAGTCATGCGCTGTGCACCATAAACATAAAGAACAATAAGAGGAAATCGCGTGATTAATCGTCGTCAATTTTTAGCAAACACACTTAAAACAGGTTTTGGTGCTGCCGCTTTAACAACTTTTCCAGCAAGTATTCAAAAAGCATTAGCAATTCCAGCCAACAATAAAACAGGAACCATCCAAGATGTTGAGCATGTGGTGATCCTTATGCAGGAAAATCGCTCATTTGACCATTATTTTGGAACTTTAAAAGGTGTTCGGGGCTTTGCTGATCGCCTTACCATTCCTTTACCTAATGGTCGCACAGTTTGGCAGCAACAACGCAGTAATGGCGCACTGTTAACCCCATTCCATTTAGATGGCTCAAGCAATAACGCGCAACGTGCACCCGGTACCAACCATACTTGGGTGGATAGCCAAAAAGCATGGGACAATGGCCGTATGTCCAACTGGCCAACCTATAAAACAGATTATGCCATGGGTTATTTTAAGGAACAGGAAATTCCTTACCAATTTGCCCTGGCTAATGCGTTTACAATTTGTGATGCCTATCATTGTTCCATGCATACAGGGACAGATGCCAATCGTTCGTTCCATTTAACAGGAACCAATGGTGCAGTCCCAACCAGTACCGCATTTGTGAATAATGAATGGGACTGGATTGATGGAGATCCCAAAACGGTTGATGTTGGTTATACATGGAAAACCTATGCGGAACGTCTAGAAGAAGCTGGAATTAACTGGATTTGTTATCAAAATATGCCTGATGAATGGGGTGATAACATGTTAGGTGCATTCCGTACGTTCAGAAAAGCCAATATCGAGTCGGGCTATCCGGTTTCCAGTGGTGGCGCACCCAATAGTCCTTATTACAAGGCCGCGCAAAAGCTGCCTTACAAAGCCTATGATGCAACAACCGATAATGCCAACAATCCACTATATAAAGGCATCGCCAATACCTTGCCAGGTAACTCCCCAGAAGAATTCTTAAATGCGTTTAAAAATGACATCAAAACTGGCAAATTGCCTCAGGTGTCTTGGATCAATGCCCCTTCAATTTATTGTGAACATCCAGGCCCATCAAGCCCTGTTCAGGGCTCTTGGTTTATTCAAGAAATATTAGATGCGTTAACAGCAGTGCCTGAAGTGTGGAGCAAAACCGTATTCCTGATCAATTTTGATGAAAATGATGGTTATTTTGACCATGTTCCATCGCCATCAGCACCGACCTTGCAAGCGGATAATACTTATGCAGGTAAATCAACGCTAAGCCAAGCAGATATGCGCCATGAATATTATGTGCATGATGCACCATTAGGCAGTACCAGCCAACCTAAAAAAGACAATGGTGTTTATGGTCCCGGGCCTCGTGTTCCCCTTTTTGTAATTTCGCCTTGGAGTCGTGGGGGGATTGTTAACTCTCAAGTATTTGATCATACATCGGTATTGATGTTCCTTGAAAAACGTTTCGGCGTTAAAGAAAGCAATATCAGTCCTTATCGCCGTGCGGTGTGTGGAGATTTGACCTCAGCATTCAACTTTAAAAACCCGAATGAGGATGTACTACCAGAACTCAACGGCAAACAAAGTCGTGCGCAAGCAGATCAATTGCGTAACTCACAGCAAAAGTTACCCCATGTCCCTATTCCAAACAATTTACAACTGCCAATTCAAGCCAGCGGTATCCGTCGTTCCAAAGCGCTGCCTTATGAACTCCATACCAGTGCACGCTGCCTAAATGATGGAACAGTCAAACTGCTATTCTCAAATACAGGGACACAAGGTGCCGTCTTTCATGTCTATGACTCCTTAAATTTAAATCGAATTCCACGCCGCTACATTGTAGAGGCAGGAAAAACACTCGATGATGTCTGGAATGTGCAGAAAGACAATCAAGGCTTATACGATCTTTGGGTGATGGGGCCGAATGGCTTTCATCGACATTTCAAGGGTGATCTGAATCGTAATCAAGATTTGCAAATCAATCCTGAGATTCGTGTTTGTTATGATATTGCCAACGGCAATGTGTATGTCGATCTCAAAAACACAGGAACAAAGGATATTGAATTGGTGATTAGCCCCGTGGTTTATCGTACTGACCCACCACTCAAAATCACCGTGAAAGCTGGACAAAATTCTACTCAACACTGGGACTTGAATGATACGGGACAATGGTATGACTTCGCAGTAACCTGCACACAGGAATCCAAATTCTATCGTCGCTTTGCAGGTCGTGTTGAAACAGGGCAAGATTCGGTCAGTGACCCTGCAATGGTTTAGAGCTTAACACCCAATAGCAAGTTTTAATTCCTCGGTTGCAGTGAAAACCGAGGAGTTTTTCTTTTTCAGTATGAATCAACTTTTGTTCAAACTAAATATTCAATCATTCAATTTTTATGCTGTAACTTATAACACTCATCCAAGGCAAGTTCATAATATTCCAAACCTTCTTTTGCAGCCAAAAAAGCTTTTCTTTGCTGCTCAGGGTCTTTATCACACAGTCGCTTGATCAGCTCCATTGCTTCATAGGGATGGAGGTCATCATAATGTGCATGTGCTCTTAACCACGCTAAAGAACGCTTATTAATGTTCACTTCAGGATGTTGCGTATAGGTTTGAATCCCTTTGTAAACCTGAATAGTCCAGTCACCTGTGGCCCATTCAATGGCAAGGTTGGTTGCTGCAATACTTTCAGCTAAACTTCCCCGAAAATTAACGTCCCATAAAAAGTGATTCACCGCATTCATTGCCACAGGTGGTTTCACATTATTCAACATCTCAACGGTTAGACCAAAACCCCCCGCCCAGTCCTGATACCAATTCAAATGCCGTTCTTCAACCTTGATGTTTTGAATTAACCAATCTCTGGTTTCAGTCACACCATCGAGTGAAAAAGCCGTTGCTTTGGCCAAAGACCCCGCCATATAAGAAGGAAAATGTGCAACCAAAGGATAGAAGTTCAATAAGGCCGAACGAAAACATTCAAGGCTTAAAGAACCATTGGCCATATCTAAGAATAGCGGATGTTTACTCACCCGCTCTTTTGAGGGTAATAATTCATCCCAGAATCGTTGAGCCCAACCCGAATGAGGTGTAATTTCTAATTTTGTTCCATATTGATTCATAGCAGTCATTGCGATGCATCCTATTTCGTATGACTTAATCCAACCATGTTCCATGATTGCTGCTTTTTTATAAATTGTATCCTAATACCGTAAAGATACAATCGTTTGTGATTTAGTTTGTAACAGTTTTTATTTCTTGAATCTAATTTAAACTTGAATCATTATATTAGGCAATGACCCTTATATAAAAATTAATATTTTTTTATAATCTAATACACATTCTATTTAAATCAGTGTAACGTAGTAAAAAAATAATCCCTATTTTGACATTTATAAGAACATTTTGGGAGTGGTGAGAGATAAGATGAAGTTGAAAGCTTCCAATATTTTGGGACAAGAACAAATCGACTTGTTAATTTCTCGCGGGCTAAATTTAGTTTGGTTTCCTAAAGAATTAGAAGTGATCTATCGAGATCAGTATAGAAATGAGGCTGCGCATGAGTTCCGCTATCGCGCCCCTATTATTTTAGGTTTATATCTATTTCTAAGCTTCGGTATCTATCAGGTTTTGCCTACAGACCTACGTATTACTTGGATGGCAACCTACGGTTGGGTGGGTATCATCATTACATTGGCATGGTTACTTTCTTTCCTGCCAATCATGAACAAATGGTTTGATCACTACGTTTGTATTGGCTCAACAGGAGCCGTGGCGATTTCCTTCACCATCATTAACGTATTGGAACAAGGTCAGAATAATGTCCTGTTCCATGCTGCCATGATGTATGCGGTGGTTATCATTTATGGCTTTGTCGGAATGCGCTTCTATACAGCGATTATTGCAGGCTGGGTCGGCGGTTTGATTGGTATTGCAGCCAGTACCTGGCTCAGCGGTGCGATTGATTGGACCTTCTTAAATCGGACCTATACCTTCAGTAGTTTCCTCGGTATGGCACTTGCTTATGCCACCGATCGACAACATCGTGAGAACTATTTGCAGAACTGTATGATTGAACTTAACCGTTTAGAACTCATGCGCCAAGCGCAGCAGTTGTCCATTCTCTCTCAACAAGATGCTTTAACAGGTCTCGCTAACCGACGCTATCTGGATGAGGTGCTTGAGAACGAATGGAAACGCGCGACACGTCATGAAATGCCAATTACCATCATGATGATTGATATCGACTTCTTTAAGCTCTACAACGATACCTTAGGGCATATCCAAGGGGATCAGTGTTTGCGACGGATCGCGATTATGCTGGGCTCTATTGCCTCACGTAGTGGTGATCTGGCAGCGCGCTATGGGGGTGAGGAGTTTCTATTACTCTTTGCGATGACCGATCGTGATCAAGCGATTATACAGGTGCAAAGACTGATGGAATTGGTACGTAATATTGGAATTCTGCATCCACGCAGTAATGTATCAAAACATGTGACCATTAGTGTGGGAGTGGCAACTATGGTTCCGAATATCGGTGACAGTCTTTCAGAATTTATTGCACAAGCCGATCATGCATTATATATAGCGAAAAGTAATGGCCGGAATCAATATCATATTGCGACATCAGATAATATGATTTCTGAAGCCTTATAATTTCTTTATTATGATTAAATGAATATTAAACTAATATTTAATTAAATTCTTTTTAAAATGTGATGCAAGCCGCAGATATAATAAATTATATGTGCGGCTTAATATTTTTATTATGGTTCGATTGGTTTAAATGGCGGAATCACATCTGCATTTTGTGCACGATGTCTTAAGAAATGATCCATCAATACAATCGCCAACATCGCTTCAGCAATGGGTGTTGCGCGTACACCGACACACGGATCATGACGACCTTTGGTCAATACATCGGTATTTTCCCGCTCTATGGTAATGGTTTTACCCGGCGTGGTAATACTTGCGGTTGGTTTTAATGCAATCGCCACACGAATGTTTTGGCCACTTGAAATCCCACCTAAGATCCCACCCGCATGATTGGCAAGGAAACCATCTGTCGTCAACTCATCACGAGTCTCATGACCAAACTGCCCAGCAACCGCAAAACCATCACCAATTTCAACACCTTTAACGGCATTGATGCTCATCATGGCATGGGCAATATCTGCATCTAAACGATCAAATACAGGTTCGCCCCAACCCACAGGTACTTTTTCAGCAATGATTTCAAGCTTGGCACCGCAACTGGTGCCTTGCTCGCGTAATGCAGTCACAAGTTGCTCAAAGCGAGGTACCGCATCCACATCACCACAGAAAAATGGATTATTCGGCACTTCTGCCCAATCCAGCTTTTCTGCAACCTCATTGCCAATTTGTGTAACATGTCCACGAATATCAATACCAAATTTTTCAGCAAGATATTTCTTGGCAATTGCACCTGCCGCGACACGCATCGCCGTTTCGCGGGCGCTCGAACGACCACCACCACGATAGTCACGGAAGCCGTACTTTTGCGTATACGTGTAATCTGCATGGCCTGGACGGAAAGTTTGAGCAATATTGCCGTAGTCTTTTGATTTCTGATCCGTGTTACGGATCAATAAACCAATCGATGTTCCTGTGGTTTTACCTTCAAAAACACCCGAAATGATCTCTACTTGATCTGGCTCTTTACGTTGCGTTGCAAACTTCGATGTTCCCGGTTTACGGCGATCTAAGTCTTTTTGCAGATCGGCTTCACAAAGCTCAAGACCAGGCGGCACGCCATCGACAATCGCCATCAAGCCAGCACCATGTGATTCACCACAGGTTGTCACTCGAAACAGTTGCCCAATACTATTCCCTGCCATGCTTTAACCCCTTAATTTTGAACTGATTGCTGAAAGACTTCTTTATAACGGCGGCATTGTTCAGCAGTTAAAGCAAAAATACCAGTACCGCCTTTTTGGAAAGTGAGCCAATGGAAGTCAACTGTATTGAAGTTCTGACGCATTGCCCATTCAGAATTCCCCACTTCAATCACAATCAGACCATCTTCCGTTAAATAATCAGCTGCTTGGGCTAACATTTTACGGACTAAATCTAAGCCATCTTGACCTGCAGCCAGTGCAAGCTCAGGCTCATGTAAGAATTCTTCTGGTAAATCCGCCATATCTTCTGCATCCACATACGGTGGATTACTGACGATCAGGTCATATTGGTTTTCAGCAGGAATTTTTGAGAACAAGTCAGATTCAAGTAAAGCCACTTGATACTGTTTGTCGTGGTGCTCAGTGTTAATTGAAGCCACTTCCAATGCTTCTTTTGAAATATCAGTCGCATCAACTTCTGAATCTGGAAAAGCATAAGCTAACGCAATCGCAATACAACCTGAACCCGTACACATATCCAAGATACGTTGTGGTGTTTTTGGATTGTTATTTTCAGGCAAGTTGTTTAATGCTTCCAACATACGGCCATTTTCATCTAGGCAGTACGGTGCAAAACGTTGTTCAATCAACTCAGCAATCGGTGAACGCGGAATCAAGACACGCTCATCTACATAGAATGGCTTATTGAAGAAATAGGCCAAGTTCAATAAATATGACGTTGGAATACGATCATTGATACGACGTTCTAACAAGCTGAGAAATTCTGCTTTTTCGCTTGGTAAAATTTTGGCATCCAGAATTTCAGCATCCGCTTTCCATTCCAGCGAAAGCGTTTGTAGTACCAATGCAGAACTCTCTGCAAAATAATCTTGAGTACCTTGACCTAAGTGCGCGTCATATTGACGTAGTGCGGTTACCCCAAAACGAACAAAATCTCGAATGGTTACTAGGTTTTCAGCCGCTTCTTGTAAATGTTCAGGGCTGATTGTAGGTCGCTCCACTTAGGCGTCTCCAAAAGTGCTAATTGCAAAACGCTTTATTCTAACGGGATTAAGGTTGATTTAACAATAAAAAAACCGCCTCTCTACAAGAAGCAGTCTATTCACAATGAGATATTCAGTCAGAACTTATAAGCCTAGCTTTTCTGCCACATAATCTGAGTCTTTATCGCCACGTCCAGAAAGATTGACCACGATATTAATGTGCTTATCCAACTTAGGCGCTTCACGTAAAGCCCAAGCCACCGCATGCGAACTTTCCAAGGCTGGAACAATACCTTCAACACGTGAAAGCGTCATAAAGGCATCCAAACATTCCTGATCCGTCGCTGTTTCGTATTGCACACGGCCAAGCTCTTTCAGGAAACTATGTTGTGGCCCGACACCTGGATAATCCAAGCCTGATGCAATCGAATGTACTGGCAATGGTTCGCCGTTGTCATCTTCCAGTACATAGCACGCCATACCATGAATCTGCCCCGGCTTACCCAAGGTCAAAGTGGCTGAGTGTTTGTCAGTATCCAGACCATGGCCCGCAGGTTCTACACCGACTAATTGAACTTCAGGCGTATTTAAAAATGCAGTGAATGCGCCAATCGCATTAGAACCACCACCAACACAGGCAACCACATAATCTGGATTCTGACCAAAACGGTCATTAGACTGGGTTTTGATTTCATTACCAATAATCGATTGAAAATCACGGACCATTTTGGGGAATGGATGTGGACCAACGACCGAACCAATGGCATAGATATAGTTTTTAGGATCTTTTAAATATTCCTCAAAAGCACTATCTACCGCATCTTTTAAGGTCGCTGTCCCTTGGGTCACAGCAACCAGCTTCGCACCCAAGATTTTCATCTTCACGACATTCGGATGTTCTTTTTCGATATCGACTTGACCCATATGAATTTCACATGGAATACCCACCAATGCACAAGCCGTTGCCAAAGCCACGCCGTGTTGCCCTGCACCTGTTTCAGCGATAACTTTGCTCTTGCCCATATATTTGGCAAGCAACGCTTCACCCAAACAATGGTTAATCTTATGCGCACCCGTATGGTTTAGATCTTCACGTTTCAGATAAATCTGTGCACCGCCCAATTGATCAGACAAACGCTTGGCATGGAACAATGGACTTGGACGGCCAACATAGTTTTTGAATAAGTCATTCAGCTCATCCTGAAACTCAGCGGTATGACGAATCTCCTCATACGCCGTGTTAATTTCATCCATGGCTTCTTTTAAATGCGGTGGAATAAACTGACCACCAAAGTTGCCAAAGAAACCTGCTTCATTGGGCAAAGCAACGCCATTAATTTGATGTTCCATGTCTTTTCCTGTTCTTATAAAGTCTTATATAAAGTTTTAACGCGATAGATAGCGTGTCATGTCCTCAAGCCCCTTCAAGGTCATTGGAAACATATGATTCTCAAAAATTTCTTTAATCCAGTTAATGGTCTGGGTGTAATGCCAGTAACCTTCCATTTCAGGGTTCAACCAAGCGGTTTTGTCAAAATGCTGACGTAACCGTCTAAGCCACACTTCGCCCGACTCTTCATTCATATATTCAACTGAACCACCCGCAGATTTTAATTCATACGGCGCCATACTGGCATCACCGACCACGATAACCCGATAATCACGTCCATAAGTATGGAACAGATCCCATGTATTCATACGGGTTGAACTACGGCGATGGTTGTCCTTCCACACATGGTCATATAGGCAGTTGTGGAAATAAAAATATTCGAGGGTTTTAAACTCAGATTTGGCCGCACTGAACAGTTTTTCACACTCAGCGATATAGGCATCCATCGAACCACCAACATCAAACAGCATTAACACTTTAATGCGGTTACGACGCTCTGGAACCAGTTGCACATCCAAAATGCCTTGTTTTGCTGTCTCACGAATGGTGCCATCGACATCGAGCTCTTCAGCCGCACCTTGACGTGCAAATTTACGCAAGCGACGTAAAGCAATTTGCATTTGACGGGTTCCCAAAACCTGATCATCATCCAGATTTTGGTATTTACGTTGTTCCCAGACTTTGACCGCCGAACGTTTACGCCCTGGCCCACCAATACGAACACCTTCAGGATGATCACCAAATGCACCGAAAGGTGAAGTCCCCCCGGTACCAATCATACGATTGCCACCCTGATGTTTTTTATGCTGTTCACGTAAGCGTTCTTCCAGCATTTTCATCAGTTCTTCCAGAGAACCTGCTTTTTGCAATTCTGCACGTTGCTCAGGTGTAAGATGCTTCTCGAGTAGTTCAAGATCAAACCAGTCTTTAGGTAACTTGTGAACTTGTTTCAGCAGCTCATCTAAATCAAAAGTTTCAATACCATCAAAATAATCTTTCATGGCACGATCAAATTTATCAAAAAAACGCTCATCTTTGACTAAAACAGTTTTAGCCAACTGATAGAACTGTTCCTGATCTGCAAACACAAGACCTGAAGCTACCGCCTGATTAAGATCAATGAGCTCACGTGTTGTTACAGGTACGCCATATTTGCGTAAGGTGTAAAACAGTCGCACAAACATTTTTAAACACTCTTAGCGGCGTGACATAAAGGCTAAACGTTCAAGCAATTGCACATCTTGTTCATTCTTAATCAAAGCACCATACAATGGTGGAATCGCTTTGGATTTATCGTGATTACGCAACACCTCTTCTGGCATATCATCTGCCATCAACAGGCTTAACCAGTCAATGAGTTCTGATGTTGAAGGTGGTTTCTTTAAATTCGGAACTTCACGTAATTTAAAGAACACCTGTAAGGCTTCGCTCACCAATGTATTTGAAATATTCGGGAAATGGACCGCAATGATGTCACGCATGGTTGCATCATCTGGGAATTCGATATAATGGAAGAAACAGCGACGCAAGAACGCATCTGGCAGTTCCTTCTCATTATTCGAAGTAATGATCACGATTGGGCGTTGTGTTGCGGTAATGGTCTCACCTGTCTCATAAACATAGAACGACATTTTGTCGAGTTCATGCAATAAGTCATTTGGGAATTCAATATCTGCCTTGTCGATTTCATCAATCAACAATACACAACGCTCTTCGCTGGTAAATGCTTCCCACAATTTACCGGGTTTAATATAGTTTTTAATGTCGTAGACACGATCATCACCTAACTGGCTATCACGCAAACGTGATACAGCATCATATTCATACAGACCTTGCTGGGCTTTGGTGGTTGACTTGATATGCCAAGTAATCAGCTTTAAACCCAAACTTTCAGCCACTTGCTCTGCAAGCAATGTTTTACCTGTACCAGGCTCACCTTTCACCAATAATGGTTTCTGCAAAGCGCGGGCAGCTTTCACTGCAAGCTTTAAGCTATCAGTTGCAATATATTGATCTGTACCAGTGAAGTGTTGTGTATCAGCAGACATTTTAAAACCTTATTTTTCTATATTTAACGTTGTATCTAAACTGAACGTGCAGTTTTATTTGCAGTGTATTTTGACCAGCAGAAGCCGATCAGTAACCCCGTACCAATGACAAATAAAATCAATGATAAGTTAGACCAGACTAAGCCATGTTCTTTGGTGAGGACACCAAAAAGCAAACCAAAAATGGCTGGTGCTAAGGCTGAGTTGGGACCTTCTGAAATTGTTGGCGTTGCAAGAACGGCAAAAGCGACAATCCAGAGGATGCCACCAATTGGATTGGGTAAGCGTGACATCAAACGATACCAGCACCACAATGCAATGAGCGTCCCTGTAACATAAACAATGATCGCAACATTTTCTTCTGGGAATTGATCCAGAACCGAAAGAATGTTAGACCATATCGCTGTTAAAGTCTCAAGCACCACGTAAGCCCTCTGGTTCTACCGCATTCGGATTAATTAATCCTTCTGGTGGCATCTGAATAAAAAAGCCTTTGGTATTTAATGAATCTAACACATGTAAAACGTTAGCACGTGCAAGTTTACGCTCATTATGAAGTTCTAAATGCATGACAAAAGTGGCTTTGCCAAATGCTTGTAAAACGGTTTCTGGAACACCTTCAAATGGGTTTTCTTGTTCCTTGTCATCAGGATAATTTGGACGAGCAATATACATATACATTTCATCTTTTTTGCTCGATCTATAAATATCGCAGTGCATGTTGACTCACATCTATTAACAATCAAAGACAGCATACATGAAAATAAAAATGGATACATTAACGATTGTTAACGCTGGAGTCGTGTTTTGCGGTCTTCAAACAATAAGCACAAAACGAAAAGGTAAAACAACTCATCAAAATAAAAAAAAGCGAATCATTGATTCACTCTTTTATATTTATCGTGCAACTTTCATTTGTGTGGCTAGATACTCAATGTCTTCCCTTAATAGACTAATCAGGGGCTGTGTCAGAATGTCAAAGCGCCAACCCATTAAATAACTCGGTAAGGACTGCTCATCTAAATGGAATACCACATGTTCATAGATCGCATTCATCCATTTCTTACGCAATAACACTTCTTTCGGAATACCAGTTTGTAAAACCACACTTTCAATCAACGCATCAATTTTAGGTGCAACTTCTTTGGAATTACTCTTGATTGGTTTCGCCATACGTAATGGCCATTCTTCCTCTGGCGGTAAGAACTTGAGTAAATCCAAAATAGTCTTGCCATGTTCGCGTACAATATGCGGACGAATATCTTTAATGCGCGCCAACTGAAAATTATTGCGCGGATTCTTTTCCACCAAATCAATCATAGTAGAGTTTCTAAGAATAAAGCTACGTGGCTGATTCAGTGCCTTGGTAATCTGTTCTCGCCAAATGCTAAGTTGTTGCAACTGCATCAGCTCACGGCGCGAATGTCGATAATTACCGATATCGGTATACAATTCCGCTAATGGTGTTTCCATCGCAATTTCTTTGGTGAGATTTTGACAATCTTCCAATACGTATTGATACAGCCCTTTTGCTTTCAGATCTGTTTTCAGTGCATCTGCAAGTTTACTTAAATAGATCACATCATTTGCTGCATAGCACATCTGCTCTTGGCTCAATGGCCGAGCAAGCCAGTCTGAACGAGTCTGATCTTTTTCAATCTCAATATTTAAACAGGTCTTCAGTGCATTTTGATAACTGACTTGAAGGCCATGTCCGAGAAATGCCAACGCAACTTGCGTATCGAATACATTATTTAATGGTTTTTGATCTGCATAATGATAGATCAGATCAATATCTTCACCACAGGCATGAAAAATATTTTGTTGAGCCGCGAAAATCTTCGGCCAAAAATTGCTGAGATCTAATGCTGCGCCATCAAGCAACAGAATCTGACCATTCAAATTGATTTGGCAAACACCAAGTTTAGGATATAAGGTATCGACCTTAATAAACTCGGTATCAAGGGCGTAGACAGAACACTGTTCCATCTGCTTGAGGAGAACAGCTAAATCTTGTTGCTGTTGGATAAACTGAAACATGTGTGCTCAAGTAAAATAATAAAGAACCATGCGCAATAAAACTGCCCAATGCCAGTCATTGCTCAACTGAAAAATACAAAAAAATTAATTGGTATTCCATATACAAGACATGAAATTACTCCTCTTCCATTCATCAAAAAACGAAAATCCTTTTCGCCCGTCAATAGTGCCACAAATCACAATAAATAGATCTACGATAATGTTAGACAAAATGTAAAATTTAATTATTTGTTTAAATTAACAGCATGAATTTAATATAAATATAAAAAAATGCGAATGAAGCCTATTATTTCATTCGCATACGGTTGTGTACGGCTTGGCTTAAAGTATGACTATCAACATATTCCAGTTCACCACCTTGTGGTACACCTTGTGCAATTCGGGTCATGTGAATCGGTAAATGTTTGGTTGCTTCAACCAAATAATGTGCAGTCGCTTGGCCTTCCACCGTAGCATTCGTGGCTAAAATCACCTCTTGAATCTGTCCTGCACTCAGACGTTGAATCAGATAAGGAATACCAATCTCTTCTGGCCCGATACCATCCAATGGTGATAGATGTCCACCAAGCACATGATATTTTCCACGAAAACTGCCACTTTGTTCAATCGCCATCACATCGGCTGGTGATTCAACCACGCATAACAATTGTTCATCTCGCTCCACTGAGGCACAAATATCACAGATTTCATTTTCTGTTAATGAATGACAAATATGACACTCATGAATATGGCTAGATGCTTCATGTAAAGCATGAGAAAGCGCAAATGCACCTTCACGGTTTTTCATTAACAAATGTAATGCCATACGCTGTGCTGATTTTGGACCAACACTTGGCAATATACGTAATGCTTGAACTAATTGTTCAAATCGTTCACTAAACACAAATCAACTCTCATAATCTCCCCTAACCCCTCTTTAATAAAGAGGGGTACTCCTCCCTTTAAAAAAGGGAGGCTGGGAGGGATTTAAAATAAACCAGATAAACCCGGTGGCAAGCCCATACCGGTGTTCGCACCTTTTAACTTCTCTTCAGAAATGGCTTCTGCTTGACGTGCGGCATCATTCATCGCTGCAGCAATCAAATCTTCAATCATATCTGCTTCGTCTTGTAATAAATCAGGACTAATTTCGATACGCTTAACCACATTACGGCAAGTCATGGTTACTTTCACTAAACCACCGCCAGCTTCCGCATGAACTTCAGTTTTTGCAAGCTCTTCTTTGGCTTTTTTAAGATTTGATTCCATATCTTTTTGCATGCGCTGAGCTTGCTGCATGAGCATATTAATGTTCATAAGTTTCTCTCGTTAAATTAAATCTAAACCGCGTGATATGTCGCGAATAATATCATCAATGTCTTCTAAACCAACAGACACACGAATCAAACCTTCTTCAATTCCTGCAGCTTGTTTAGCTTCGGCCGACATTCTACCATGCGAGGTGGTTGCTGGATGCGTAATTGTTGACTTAACATCCCCAAGATTACTGGTAATCGACAAGAAACGGGTGTTATCGATCACAGTCCAAGCACCTTCACGCTGGCCTTTCACCACAAAAGAGACAACACCACCAAAACCTTTTTGTTGTTTTTTCGCCAACTCATGTCCAGGATGATCGACCAAACCTGCGTAGTACACCTTTTCAACTTTTTCATGTTGATGCAGCCATTCCGCAAGTTTTTGTGCACTTTCACAATGCGCTTTCATACGAATGCTCAGTGTTTCCAAGCCTTTCAAGAAAATCCATGCATTGAATGGACTCATCGAGTTACCCAAAGTACGAATCACACCATTTACTTCTTCGAGTAGGTCATGTTTTCCAACAACTGCACCACCAAGCGCACGACCTTGCCCATCAATATACTTGGTTGCTGAATAAAGCACTAAATCGGCACCAAACTTAATCGGTTGTTGTAATACTGGTGTACAGAAACAGTTATCCACTGCAAACAAAGCACCATTGGCATGGGCGATATCAGCAATGGCTTGCATATCACCCACTTGTGCCAATGGATTCGACGGCGTTTCAATAAATAAGATACGTGTGTTTGGACGAATCGCCTGTTTCCAGCCTTCAAGATCATCTAAATCGACAAAAGTCACTTCAACAGCAAATTTCGCGACATATTTTTCAAATAAAGCGATGATTGAACCAAATACCGCACGAGAACAAATGACATGGTCGCCCGCTTTTAAATAGGCCATGCACATTGCATGTACCGCTGCCATACCAGAACTGGTCGCAACTGCACGTTCTGCACCATCCAATACGGCTAAACGTTTTTCAAAAGCTTGTACCGTTGGATTGGTATAACGTGAATAGGTATTACCAGCGATTTGCCCTGAGAATTTTGCAGCAGCATCAGCCGCACTGTCGCACACAAATGATGAGGTCAGAAAGATTGGCTCACTATGCTCACCTTCAGAGGTACGATCATGCCCTGTGCGAATTGCCAGTGTTTCTAGTTGGTATTCTAAATCATCGCTTGGATTCATCGTTCTGTATGCCTTATGATCATAATGTCGAAATGTGCCAATATTTTGAGCGCCTAAGGTATTTAAGGTCAAGGCATAAGATGAAATTATCGCTTAGACTTCGTGCAATCTTGACTCATGATGAGACTTTCTAAGATGAAATCGCTTGTGGAACAGCAAAAAATAAATTTTAAACATCTGGCTATGCGTGTCTTCGATGCCGACAAACTGGTTTTATCTCAATCGACACCGTATCAAGTGATTGCTCAATTTAAACAAACTCGTGTCCGTTTCTACGCTTCAGAGAACAAACGCTATAAAGAACCATTGGTGTTCGTTGCACCTTTGGCCATTAATATGGATATCTATGATTTATATCCTTATCGTTCGTTGGTAAAGCATTTTCAAGAAAGTGGTTTTGATGTCTATCTGATTGATTGGGGTAAGCTTACATATAAGAACTACCAGATTAACTTTCTATCTTTTATAGATAACTTTATACCTAAATGTATTGAAGCGATTCAACAACATTCTAAATCTGAAAAAATTTCACTGCATGGTTGGAGTATGGCGGGGATTTTCGTCACCCTTTACACCGCACGCCATCAGCCAAGTGTAGTAAAAAATCTTGTGGTCTTAGGCAGCCCGATCGACAGCTATGCTTCGGGTTATATTGGCAAGTTATACAAAACTTTGGCTTATCTGACTAACCGCAATCCAACCATTAAAGATTACATCTATAACCGTTTACCGAAATTAATGATTCATTCACCAGGCTTCCTCAACTCGCTGGGATTCAAACTGTTAGATCCTAAAGGCTGGATTGATGGCAATATCCAGTTATTGAAAAACTTGGACAATCTAAAGCTGGTACAAGAAGATGCAACCCTGAGTCATTTCTTAAATAACATGATTGATTATCCGGGTGGTGTGAACCAAGACATGCTGTTTAATGTATGGTTGCAAAACCCATTAAAAAATGGCGCTATTCAGCTCAAAAATAAAACCATTGAACTCAAAAACATCAATTGCTCTTTATTTGTTGGCGCTGGAAAAGGTGATCAACTGGTAACTTCTGAATCTGCATTTCCGTTGACCCAGTTGACAAGTAGTCAAGATGTCACGTTTACTCTTATCCCGGGTGGGCACTTGGGTTTAATGTCCAGTCAAAACAGTTCAATAGAGTTCTGGCCAACACTGACAACATGGTTAGCCGAACGATCGACACAAATCAAAAGGTAAAGTATGACTCAATCTGTTGCATTCATCGGTTTAGGGGCTATGGGCTATCGCATGGCAGCACATTTGCCTAAATATTTCGAGAAGGTCTATGTCTGGAATCGAAATTTTAGTAAAGCTGAACAGCATGCAACAGAATATGGAACAACCGCTGTTGAGCTTACTCAAGCGGTTCAGGCCGATATTATCTTTTCTTGTTTACCGACCAGCGATGACGTTGAAGCATTAATCGAAGGTATTGAAATTAAGTCGGGCTCGATCTGGATTGACTGCACCAGTGGAGTGCCCGAAGCAGCGCGCCGTCTGGCTGTGAAATTAAAAGCTCAAAATGTGGACTTTTTGGATGCACCCGTCAGTGGACAAACAATTGGTGCTGAAAATGCAACCTTAACCGTCATGGTGGGTGGCGATGTCAATGCCTTTGAGCTTGCTTACCCTGCAATGGCAGCAGTCGGTAAATTGATTCAGCATGTCGGTGAATCTGGTGCTGGTTTCGCGGTAAAAGCCATTAACAATATGCTACTGGCTGTGAATTTGTGGTCAGTTGCCGAAGGGTTTAGTACTTTAAAAGCGCACGGTGTCAATTTGGATGCGGCACTGAATTGTATTAACGCCTCTAGTGGCAAAAGTCTAGTTACCGAAACCATTTTCCCGCAGCGTGTATTAAGTCGTGAGTTTCCTGTGACTTTTGGACTTCCATTACTCGCGAAAGATACAGGTATCGCGCTTGATTTAGTTAAAGATGCCAAGCTCCCTGCTCCGATTTTGTCCTTAACACAAAGCTTGATTCAAGCAGCAAATTTAACGGCTGAGCCCAATAGTGACTTCTCAGCAGCAGTTAAAATGTATGAGTCGTGGAGTAAAATTACGCTGAATTAGGATTTATTCTATATAAAACTTTATCTGTAAAATATTAAAAACCGCTCTATTGAGTGGTTTTTAATATCATAGGATCTTGTTATTTATAAATTTTATATATCATATTCTCTTAAAAACAACCTCATTCACTGAGGCACAAATCCTAATTTCATCACCAAGCGACCACTCTGCTGCTCTGGCTGCCATCGCAGCAGCTACACCATGCGATCCTGGCCCTGCTGGCACGTCATATGTTGCATGGGCGTCATGTGGTAACAATACGTCATAACCAAGCTCTAATGCGGCACGTACAGTTGCTGCAACACACATTTCGGATAGAACACCACATATTGCGAAAGACTTGATCTCATGATTGTCCAATATCTGTTGAAGTAGGGTTGCACTAAAACCATTATCTTGATTTTTTCTTATGACATACTCATTCGGTTGTGGCTGGAAAAAAAGCTCCCAACCACTTTGATATGGCTCATCTAAAGCACCCATCTCTCCATCATTTTGCAGGAAGATTACAAGTACATTAGCCAGACGAGCTTTATAGAGTAAAATACTGATCGATGAAGTGAGTTGTTTATAATCAGGTATAGCTTTTGTACCTGATACAAAAGCATTTTGCACATCGACCACAATCAATGCCTCTACTACATTCATTCGAGTTGAGATAGCTATCCCCTCATGATTAAAGCTTAATTCGATTATTGATCTGAATTATTTATTATTCACATCAATTTTAAAAATCATCCCATTACAGACCCAGACGGTGTATATCTGCATATCAATCTCATAGACATATTCTGCAGCCTCACATAAGCGCCGACCTTCTTTATGTATAAAATATCTTGCAGACGTGTTGCCCATTTTTCTAAGCAAATCACTTTCACTATCTCCCACGTTAATCAGCTCATAGGATGTGCGCATTGACTTTGTTTCCCTACCAAGGGTAGTTGTTGATATTAGAACTGAAATTATACCTAGTATTAAGTATTTCATTTTGTTAAGCCATTTGTTATTAGTATAAATAATTTACCAAACGGTTAAAATAAAGTCATTCATTAGAGGCTGCTAAATAAACGCCCACATCAATCTTTTAAGTCTTCTAAATTTTGTATAGCAAGCTTTACTGAATAAACACCGTCCTCCTCATTAATCACAGCGGCTACTTTCTTATCCATTGAAATTTCAGCAAATTGCTGAGCATCATTTCTACTCAAATAGCCAACATTTAAACCGTTTATTTGGACCTTAATCGCATTCTTATCAAACTTATTTGATGGCTCTGATATCAGATTTGCGGTCACTTCTATTAAATTTTCTTTAGCTTGTGAATCTACTATCTGCTTTAAGTTTTGCTGAAATGATCTGACAGCAACGATTTCAAAGGTATATAGAACATTATCAACAAATGATTCATTTTCAGATACGAAAGATGACAGATGATTTGTATTTTGAAATTTCCGAGCAAATAACAAGATCAACAAGCCAATGATTAGGGTAAGTATTAGAATCCACATACCGATACTCCTTACCCTTCGAATCAGTGCTTAACCTTAGTCAACAATCTTACTTTATGCTTTAAGCCGCCATTTTTCGGCATTCAATTGCACATTGACGACATGCTTCGGCGCATTGGAGACAATGCTGATTGTTATGTTTTCTACACTCTTCAGCACAGTGATCACAAACTCGGGCACAAAGTGTACATATATCGACTAAAAAAAATGATTCCCTTTGATTTGATCGCGCACAAAGATCACAAATTTCAGCACATGCTATACATCTTTGAATACATTCACGCATCATCTCCACATCGATTTCTTTAAGACATAGATTTGCACAAGTTGAACACGTTAAAGAACAGAAAATACATGTTTTTGTGCATTCAGAGAAATTAATTGTATTCATGTCATTCTCCTTACCAACTCAAGACTGGTTAACTACCAAGCTATGCATAAAAAGTGATATGAAACAGGAACATTAAGTTATAAAAAGTAAGAAGTGTAAGATTGAGTTAAACAAACAACGCTTTCTTTGGAGCTTTCTTACAAATAAATCTTTTAATTAATCCGTTTAAGAATCCAGCTCTATTGTATATTTTGAAATAAAGTTTGAATAAAAATGATAACTTACTCTATAGTTTTGATCTAAATTATCCATATTTTTTGCAAATTCTACATCACCTGAGCATAGATAAATATAGAATTTGTGCACACCAAAGCCACCTAAAAAGAATGCAAGTAAAGCTACTGCAACTCTACTTTTTACCTATAGTGATTGTTTGTTGTCTAACCCCACATTTCTGACAGATCTCAGCTCGACTATCAATTCCCTTCCCGCATGCAAAGCAAAATTTCGTTTGACTGATTAATTTAATCCAATCATTTATTTATTGTTCCGCGATTCTCTCACTCTACTAACCAATATTCAACATAAGGTTATTTACTCATATAAAGTTATTAATCCGAATTATATTTGATTATTATATAAGCTTCTTCAATTTTAAGGCCTTCTAGAATAGTCAATTGACCTCCCGAAGGAGGCCTCTTTAAAGTGTTGTTCCACAGATATCTTTTGTTCCTGTGGGGTAGATATTTGAAAGTTTTGTGTGATCAGTAATAAACTCTACGGATAAGTTTTGTCCAACAACTGAAGCCGATGTCGCTATAGCTCCAGTACCTCCACCAGCTATAAATGATAAAGCCAAACCACTATTGTCATAGCCAGACACATAGCCTTTGTTTACACCATTAAAAACATATCCGATCTGTTTACTATTTTGATTCACATAAAAACCTAGAGTCTGATAACCATCAGCAGTATTTTCAGGTTTTAAGGTCAATACACCAGATGACTGCGTACCACCATTAATCAAAAGCAGTATATTATTATTTGTATTTGTGCCCTGACCATTCACATGAATTAAAGCGATATTAAAGGCATTCTGATTACCATTTGTTGCAGCAATCTGAATTGGGAAAAAAGTTATTGTTTCACCTGCGGGTAGAACATAAGTTGGAATTTTTAACTTGATTTCAAAAGCAACTGTACCACCAGCAAAAATTACCTTATCTCCAGGCACATCTTGAAAAGCAAGATTTGGATAACTAATTTTATTATTCGCGAAAGCATTACTCATGGCCATATAGGATTTCACACTGCTACTTGCCTCTACATTAAAACTTGCTTTTGCACCTAGTATGTTTGGAAACCTAGTCATGGTTGAATCAATTTGTGATAGCTGGGCCTGTGTGGCATCTAAATCATAAGTACAAGCAGCAAAGCTACTCCCCGTAATCATTACATTAATAAAGGTCCCTAAAATTATCTTTTTCATATACTAATCCTTTTTATAATAGAACATTCAGTATACATTTTTTATTAAATTAGTCAGTAAAAACAGATAAATGGGTCAACTAGCGTTTTTCTGTTGTCAAAAGAAAGAATAAAAACCCACGTCTAAGCGTGGGTCAATGTCTTCAATCTATGGTAGATGAATCTACGCCGCCCCGACATACCGGTAAATACTGCCATCTTTAGGGTTTTCAAAAAGTAAATCTATATTAGGTAGAAGAATCTCCCCCTCTACTTCGATATGTTCAATTCGTTTAAAGAAGGGAATTTCTTGATCATTAACAGCTTTTACTTTGGCTGTGGCGATCTTCTCGGACTCAAATTGATCCTTTACTTTAATTTTTATAGTGTTCATTAAAAACTCCAATTTTTAAATTTTAAATACAACAGCAAAACAAAATTTAGAACGATGAAATCGCTGAATAAGCCAGAGGCATCGCAAAGAAAGTTAAAACAAATGCTGCTGAACGTTGTAGGTTGCGTTGATTCAGCCAAGAAATTTTGTTGGAAATTAGAATAGATCCAAATGCAATCCATAAAAAAGCAATTGGGGTAATCAATGCTAAGAATGTTCCCATATGAACAATATATTCATGTGGGTTGAGCCAAGCAGTGTGTGGAAAAATGGCTGAAGCGAATAATAAAGCTTTAGGATTCAGTAAAGTCGCAACAAATAAAGCCTTAGATGTGATCAAAGGTTGGCTCAAATCAAGTTCTTTTGTAGAAGTAATCCACAATTTAATTGCCAAATAGATAATAAAAGTGGCACTCAGTAGTTTGATTAACGGTGGCAACCAAGGCACATAGTGTGAAACAGACTCAAGTAAAAAGCCCCATGTTGTAATGGCAATGAAATAACCAATCACCTCCGCAGGGATCAATTTCAATGAACGTTTAATACCTGTCTGGATTCCAGATGAAGCCAATAATGTATTCGTTGGACCTGGTGTTAGCAAGATCGTAATAATCAAACCAATAAACAGAAATGACACCATAGACAAATACCTTTGCTAAGTTTCGCAAACGCAATATGGCAAACTAGATCCAGTCTTGTCGACAAAATGGTTGTAACCAAAAATATTGGTATTAATATTTTTCAATAAAAATCAACAATTTGATTTATTTTAAAGTTTATTCTAAATTTAATTTACTCTTCATAAAGTTGTGATAAAAATCACAATTTTTCAATAATTCCATATATATAGCCCTACTCCAATTATAATAATCCCTAAAAGCTCTATAAAAATTTATAGATAAAATAAAAGTATAAAAACTACTTTTCTCTTTACAGACTTAAGTATACAAGGCATTGTTTTTTCTATATAACAGGGATTCAACCTTCAAAATGAGCATATCTAATGAAGTCTGTAAGGCTTTTATACGTAAGCAAAATTAAGAATATTGACTCCAACTTAAAAACAGATTTGATTAAAATCCTCGATGAAGCTGTAGACTTTAATTATCGCAATGATATTACAGGCGTTTTATATTATGGCCATGGCTATTTTGTACAATGTCTAGAAGGTCAAAAGAGTGTGGTTGACAATTTATTTTATAACAAGATTGTCAAAGATGAACGCCACATCAATTGTGAAATTCTCTATTATACCGAATGTGAGAACAAATTTTTCTCGCAATGGTCTATGAAGTTTTCACCTATCAATCAGAACATTTCAGAATTTTTCATGAAGTACCATTTAGAAGAGTTTAATCCTTATTTGCTAACAGCTGAAACCGTCGAGAAATTCGTTTCTGTTTTAGCTGGTGAACCAGAATATAATGTCCAAGCATATGTTTCTTGAATAATTAAAATTTTTCATAGAAATGCGCTAAAAAGGTATCTATTTGGGATGCCTTTTTACCAATTGGAATAAAATTTAACAAAAATAAATTGAAGTGATCAGCTTAAAGTGTTTAGATGTTTCTTGAAGAGGACGACCTCTTTATATTCAAATTTTCAAGCTTTAGGACGACCTAAATATTAATAAAATGAGGTGTCGAAATGGCTTGGGCTTATCTTCTATTAGCTGGTATTTTTGAAATTGTATGGGCATATTCTATGAAAATGTCCGACGGTTTTACCAAGCTTACGCCTAGCATCATTACTATTGTTTTTATGATTTTAAGCTTCGGTTTGTTAGCTGTTGCAATGAAAACACTGCCTTTAGGCACTGCTTATACAATTTGGGTAGGTATCGGGGCTGTTGGTGCATTCCTAATCGGGATATTCTTTCTGCATGAACCTATGGGATTTTTACGTCTTTTAGCTGCAGCATCCATCGTATTCGGTGTGGTATTGATGAAAGTGACTACACCCTAATTTTTAATTTTATAAAGCCCTCAGCTGAGGGCTTTTTTATACTATTTTTTCAGAAATAAGGATCTTTCAACTTGGCGACGATGAATTAATCCTTTTAAAACTTTGCCACCACCTTTATTCCATACCAGAAACTGATCTGCAGCATCTTGGAAAGCTAGTGCATTCAAATACTTTAGCAGTGTCGAATTTTTAAAAGCATTGCTGCCGATATTATATGCTAATGAAACTAGAGCATCGAACTGATTTTGTGAAATTGGAACCCTTACAGCTTCATTAACAGTTTTCTCGAAGCGCCTTAAATCATATTGGAAAAAAGACTTTGCTTGTTCTAAAGTACAACGTTCACCTTTTTTAACCCTAGCCTTATTTGGATAAACTGTAGTACCAAAGCCAATAGTCCATATGCCTGTACCATCATCGTAAGCGTTTAGTTTTAAATCCTCAAAGCTTGTAATTAGATTGATACCATGAGCACTTATAGACATTTCAAAATCAAAGGCTGCACCTAACATATCGCCGGTATCATAAGCAGTTGCAACATTCATTTGCTTATCTTTAGCATGGTTCCATTTTTGAGAGTGCCTAACATCAATGAGCTTGCGGAAATAATCCAAGATAGTCTTCATGATTTCTCACTTACCATTTTCACATCATTCGATCCAACCAAATAAATCCACAATATCATTTATAAAGATTGAAAACCGCATATTAACGCTAAATACATCAAAGCACTGACAATCCTTAACGCTCAACATTTGCATTACATCATCTCTAACCAATCGATTTAAACGTATTGAATCTAACAATACTCTGAATAATCACAATGTCTCTTTAGTCAACACTACTCATAGCCTACTAATCAATCTTCATTAAATTGCTTTCAGCCAACATACTAACTAAAATTATTCTTGCGGGAGCAAGGACTTTCCGATGGATAAATTCGTACTTCACAGGGTTCCTGCCGTTGGAGCAGTTTTAAATGGGTCTGCTTCCACAAAGGTAACGCCTTGGGAAGCCTAAAAAACGAAGGACGCCTCCTCACAGTTTCCTTTGAAGCTGAGTAGGATAAAAGAATCATGGTCACAATGAAGTCTTTACTAAGAGCCAAAACTATGGGCTTTTATTTTGTAATCCTTAATAATTTTGCTTTATCATTCAATTTGAGGCAACAGACTCTCCCATCTAGCTCCACTTTCCATACTTTAAGCTGCATAGTAAATTCAGGGTTATATACAATTAAAAAGCCCACTCTCTCCAGAGTGGGCTTCCCCTTAATTCTTTTGCGCTGAATGAAGGTTATTGTTGTTTAGTTATTATCGAACAACAAGGCAAATATAGATAAAAGTGTGACGCAAATCAACAAAATTATGCTTATTTTGATTAAATTTTAAAGATCAGCTACACAATAAGGCATTATAATGTATCACAACATCTTATCGACAAAAGCTTATTTCTTCTTGCTGAACTTGGCTATCAGCGCGAGAATATAAAATATAGCCAAAATGATAAAACAATGTTCATATAGAAATTTAAGCGATAAAACTGAAAAATCCCACCTTTCGATGAGTAGTTAATCGAACTGAACTCATTCTCCATCAGGAACAGACAATTTAAGCTGATTATTTTTTACTCTAAAGGCATATGAGTTTGCTGGGTAATTTTTTGTTGATAATCTCGATCTAAAATAACCCCTCGATTTCGGGTCTTCTGCAATGAATTTTACTGTTGTTCGTATTCGGATGCATTTAAAGCATATGTTTCATTGTTTTTTAGAAGAGATTGAGATCCTTCAAATGGGCTCATATTAGATGTATTTGACCGAGTTTCATACATATTCATTTATTATGTAATTGAACAAAATAAAACTCCTAACAGCATTTAAATTTCAATTTGTTAAAACTCATATGGCAGCAATGAATGGATAAATAAACCTTTAAAAAGAGAGAAATATCGTACAAACAAACCATATAATGCACAATAAAAATCATTATAATCAATTGTTTTATATGAAATTATAATAAAGTTCTTGATATATAAGGCTTTTCCATATTATAAGGATAAATTATGAAGTAAAATTACACTCGTACCATACAGTTTCATTGAAATTTCATTAATAAACCTTATATTGGTATATACGTAGCGATCAAGCGCCATATGAATCTACTTCATACAGCATTGATTTATACTTTTTTGATTAGAGGAACACCTCATGAATAAGTTAATGGTTGCGGTTTTTGCTGGCTTACTTACCCTAACAGGTTTTAGTGTACAAGCTGCAACACCAGAACAAGAATGTAAAAAGTTACAGGATGATTATAACCTGATCTATGCATCTAAAGGATTCTGTTTTAAAGACGCTGATGCTAAAGCGAAGTTTGGTAACGAAAATTGCCATACCACTAAGCCAAAGTTTTCTGATAAAGAACAACAACGTCTTGATGAAATCAAAGCTCGCCAAAAAGAGCTTAACTGCAAATAAGCAGCCATATATAGTGTTTCAAACACCCCACTTCACTCTCTCATCACAGAGAGTGACTTCTATTATTGAGATAGGCCTATCTAAAGGATGAATCATGGCATACGATGACCAAAATATTTTTGCACGAATCCTTCGTGGTGAATTACCTGCGATCAAAATCTATGAAGATGATCAGGTTCTCGCCTTTATGGATATCATGCCCCAAGCAGATGGTCATGCTTTAGTGATTCCAAAGACACCAGCAGTTACCTTGTTGGATCTCCCTGCTGATGCAGCTGCATATACGATCCAAATCGTACAGAAAATCGCAAAGGCAATGGAAACAGCATTGGATGCAAAAGGTATCGTCCTTATGCAGCTTTCAGGTGCAGCGGCGGGACAAACCGTCCCTCATGTGCATTTCCATCTGATCCCGAGTTCAGTGCATGAACTTGGTCGTCATGCGGCAAAAATGGGTGATCAAGAAAAAATTGCTGTGTTAGCTGAAAAAATCAAAGCTGCACTTTAAGTTCTGATTTTTATAAAAACGGAGTTATTACTCCGTTTTTTTATTTTCTAATTATATAAAAAATAAAAAGAAATATAATTATTACTAAATATGAATCGTCATCAAACTGTCATTTTTCTTTCACTTCTCTGTCACAAAGTTTACCGATACTGCATACAAGTCAGTGAGCTGTGTAACTTTATGTACACAAGCAAGCTTATAACAGTAACTAAGGCATCAGCCATTTACAAAAAGTGTTTTGGAGAAATCTCAATGAAAAAATTGCTTCTTGCTGCTACTGTAGCAACTTTAGCCATGAATGCAGCACAAGCAGCACCAACATTGTATGGTAAGCTCAATGTGACTTTAGATCAAATCGACAAAAATGGCTTTAAAGATGAAAGCGTAACAAAAGTAAACTCTAACGCTTCTCGTATTGGTGTGAAAGGCGAAGAAAAACTGACTGACAACCTTTCTGCAGTTTACTTGATTGAATGGCAAATTAGTGCAGATGGTGACGGTGATGTATTCAGTAACCGTAACCGTTACGTAGGTATTAAATCTGATGGTATCGGTACCTTAAAAGTTGGTCAATATGACTCTTACTTTAAAACTGCTGCGGGTAACAACCAAGATATTTTCAACGATCACAACGAACTGGATATGACCGCTGTTTTGGCTGGTGAAGATCGTTTAAAGAACGTGATCGGTTTTGAAACTGATAAAAAATTACTTGGTGGCCTAGCATTCAACATCATGTTCCAACAAGGTGAAGAATCATCTACTGTATCGAATAATGCAAAAGGTCAAAAAGGCAGCCGTGACAGTTTTGGTGACGGTGTTTCAACCTCTCTTACTTATGAAAATAAAGACTTCGGTTTAGCTGCTGCAGTTGCAGGTAACTTTGGTGTTGCATCTAAATATAATGCTTATAACAGCGAATTAGGTGGAAACATTTACTCTGATGCAATCCGCGTAACAGGTTCTTTAGACTTAACGCCTGCTGGTGTTGATGGCCTAGTATTTGGTGCATTATGGCAAACCACTCAACCAACAGATGATACTGTTGCAGTAACAAGTGGTACTCCTGCGGTTGTCACTTCTTATAAAGGCTTGCAAGAAGACGCGTATGGCGTAACAGCTGCATACGTAATCCCATCTACTCCAGTGAAGTTAAAAGCAGAATATATCTCTTCTACAACTGAAGTGAATGGTCGTGATGATCGTAAACAAGATCTTTATGGTGTAGGTGCTGATTATCAAATCAACAAACAAACACGTTTCTACGGTGTTGTAGGTCAACAAAAACGTGATTGGTTAGTGAAAGATGATAAGAAAACAACCATCGGTTTAGGTATGGAATATAACTTCTAATTTGAAGTTACCTCCCATCTTATAAGAAAAAGGGCGATCTTGATCTGCCCTTTTTCTTTTTGCATTGCACTCACAATACATCGATATTTCCTAACTCAGAAGCTCTCATCAAAAAAAGCCTTTAATAATCTTACGGAAACTCTGAATAACAGGATCTTTGGTTCTACCTCGCCTAAAAATAAGCGAAAATGGCGCGGCATAACCAAATGTTGCAGGAAGTAGTACTTTTAAGCGCTGTTGTTCTACCCAATATTGGGCAAAATGCTCAGGCAAATAACCAATGTATTGCCCAGATAAAATAAGTACCAATTGTGCTTCCATCGAATCGACCGTCGCAAAAGAATGTTTAAATCCCTGCTTTGCCAATTCTGTATGGCTCCAATAACCACGACTGACCATTCTTTCACGTCGAATGATTTCCGAGGTTAGACCTTGCTGCCCATATAAGGGATGCGTGTCACTACAAAATAACCACTGCTGTTTTTTGTGTAAAGCTTGATACATCACCCCATTCATTTTCAGAAAAAAAGATCCAATCGCAACATCAAAACGATTTTCCAAAATCCCCATCTGCAACTCATAGGGAGACTGTACCTGCAATTTAATATAAACATTTGGATTTTGTTCTGAAAACTGCTGAATGATTTGATCTAAAGGGATATTTCGATCTGTCACCATGGAATCCAACATCCCTATTTTAATGGTGCCCGTCAGTTCGCCTTTAATCTGAGCAGTATGTCTGGAAAAATTTTCTAACTCATTCAGTATGCGCTTGGCTTCCTGAAAAAACATTTCTCCTTTTTGAGTTAGAGAAAAACCACCACGTCCACGTTCACATAACTTAAAACCGACCATATGCTCTAATTGCGTCATATACGTACTGATGGCCGAAGTTGATAGATTGAGCTCTTGTTGAGCATTTGCAAAACCTTGATTCTTCACAATACTGACAAAAATTCGAACTAACTTGATATCCATATGTGTCATGGTTTTTATCTCAATCTTTCCTCTGACTCACTTCATCTTAAAACATTCTTGTAAATCTTAGTTTAGAAAAATCAAAACTAAGTTTTTTAAAAATAGGATTTAACCCTGTTCCAAGCTGATCAATAAATAAGAAAAAGGAGAAGCAAATGAACAAGCGTTTAAATCAACCACTTGGTGGCAATGAAATGCCTCGTTTTGGTGGTATTGCCTCAATGTTACGACTACCAGTTGTCGATAATGATGCAGGTTTGGCCGAATTGGATGCGGCTTTTATTGGGATTCCTTTAGACATTGGCACATCATTACGTTCAGGCACGCGTTTTGGCCCACGGCAAATTCGTGCCGAATCGGTCATGATTCGCCCATATAACATGGCAACTGGCGCGGCACCCTTTGATTCACTCAATGTGGCTGATATTGGTGATGTCCCGATCAACACCTTTAATTTGACAGAAGCAGTGCGCATTATCGAAGAACATTTTGATCGCGTACTGGCTCATCCGATTATTCCGCTCACGATTGGTGGTGATCACACGCTGACCCTTCCAATCCTGCGTGCGATCCATAAAAAACATGGGCCTGTTGGTTTGGTTCATATCGATGCACATGCAGACGTCAATGATGAAATGTTTGGTGAAAAAGTTGCACATGGCACTACCTTTCGACGTGCTGCTGAAGAAGGACTACTTGATTGTCAGCGCGTTGTACAAATTGGTTTACGGGCTCAAGGCTATAGTGCAGATGACTTCAATTGGAGTCGGCGACAAGGCTTTCGGGTCGTTCAAGCCGAAGAGTGCTGGCATAAATCACTCGCTCCCTTAATGGAGGAAGTAAGAGCACAAGTTGCTGGAGGGCCTGTGTATTTATCCTTTGATATCGATGGGATTGATCCTGCTTGGGCGCCAGGTACAGGAACACCAGAGATTGGCGGGTTGACCACTATTCAAGCCATGGAAATTGTGCGCGGTTGCCAAGGTCTAGATCTGATCGGCTGTGATTTGGTTGAAGTCTCACCGCCTTATGACACGACAGGCAATACCTCATTGCTTGGCGCGAATCTGCTATATGAAATGTTATGCGTCCTCCCTGGGGTAAAAATACGTAAATAACGTCCCACGATAAAACAAGAAAAACACATGGATAAAAATAGGTCGAGATGGAATGAAAAAAGATCAATCAAAACGGGCTGCTGCCGCAGCCTTTGTTGGAACAACAATCGAGTTTTATGACTTTTATGTTTATGCCACGGCTGCAGCTCTTGTTCTCGGCTTGGTATTTTTCCCTGAAACCGATCCTGTAACAGGGACATTAGCGGCATTTGCAACCTTCGCTGTCGGTTTTATTGCCAGACCGATTGCTGCCGTTATTTTCGGACATTTAGGCGATAAATTAGGTCGCAAAAAAATGCTGCTATTTACCATGCTGCTGATGGGACTGGCCACCACTGGAATTGGCTTGATTCCCAGCTATGCACATATCGGAATTTGGGCTCCTGTTCTACTGATTGTACTGCGCTTTTTGCAAGGCTTATCGGTCGGTGGTGAATGGGGTGGCGCAGTACTCATGGCCAGTGAACATGCTCCTGCCCATAAAAAAACTTTTTTCGCCTCTTTTGCCCAAATGGGCAGCCCAGCAGGTTTGATTCTGTGCCTTTTGGTATTTAAAGGTATTACGTCTTTGGATGAACAAGCCTTACTGAGTTGGGGCTGGCGTGTGCCCTTTTTACTTAGCTTTGTATTTATGCTCATTGGCCTAGCCATCCGTCTAGGAGTAGAAGAATCCCCTGAATTTAAACAGATGCAAGCCAAACAAGAAATAGCCAAATACCCTGTAAAAGAGTTGCTTAAAAACTATTGGCCCCAAGTGGTTTTTGCTGGACTGGCGATTACCATTGGAACAGCGGGTTTCTTTTTCACCAATACCTTCATGATTAGCTATGTCACTCAATATATGGGGATCAGCCGCCCCACGATTTTAGATGCTTTGTTTTGGGTCACCCTATTTGAATTTCTAGCCATGCCAATTGCAGCTTGGTATGCCAGTAAAGTGGGGACACATCGTTTTCTGTTCTGGGCTGCAATCCTCTGTATCGCCATTCCATATCCAATGTTTATGCTGGTGAGTACCCAAAATATCTATTACATCGTGTTGGGGATTACGCTTGCAGTCATTGCGCTGTCTTCTTTATATGCCGTTGTCGCTGGCTTTATGGCGGAAGCTTTTCCTGCACATGTCCGTTATTCAGGAATTTCCATTTCCTATCAAATGATTGCGGCAATCACCAGTGGAACCACACCCATCATTGGCACTTTGTTGGCTCAACATTATGCAGGCCAATGGCTACCTTTGGCGTTCTTATTTAGTTTTCTCTCGCTGCTGTCCCTCATTGGCATTTGTGGCATTACCCGATTAAGACAAAAGCAACTTTCTTAGGAACAGGCTGAACAAAAGCACGTCAGCCCCAAACAAGCCGCTTAATGGATAAGCAAACAAGCAAACCTGAATCTGATAAATGGATATTAAGAGTAGCGCATTATGCCTAGAGATCGTTCTAAACAGATTACAACAATCGAAAGTTATGGTATCGAAGAAATACCTGCACATGCCCGTACAGCAAGCCCTTTTGATCTATTTCGTTTAAGTTTTGGTGGCGCTAATACCTTTTCGACCTGTGTGTTAGGCAGCTTTCCGATCGTATTTGGCCTTTCTTTTCAAGCTGGATTCTGGGCAATCTTGTGTGGGGTTATCTTGGGGGCCTGTATCTTAGCGCCAATGGGAATTTTTGGTGCACGTACGGGAACCAACAACGCCGTGGCTTCTGGCGCACATTTTGGTGTGCATGGCAGAGTTGTCGGCTCATTTTTATCCTTACTTACCGCCATCGCATTTTTTTCGCTCTCCGTGTGGAGTTCTGGCGATGCACTGATTGGTGCAACCCAACGCCTATTTGACAGTTCTTATCAAAGTAACTGGCTATATGGATTGGTCTATAGTGGCTTTGCCTTATTGGTGCTTACAATTTGTATCTATGGCTTTCGCTTTATGCTACTGGTGAACCGAGTGGCAGTAATTGCATCAAGTCTATTATTCTTTTTAGGTCTGTTTGCTTTTTTCAAGCAATTTGATTCAACTTACGCAGGACAAATTCAACTCGGACAAGCTGGATTTTGGGCAGCTTTTACAGGTGCTGCCTTGATTGCATTCAGTAATCCAATTTCCTTTGGTACTTTCCTAGGTGGCTGGTCGCGCTATATTCCTAAAGAAACCGCCTCCCATAAAATCATGGCAGCCGTATTTGCTTCACAGCTTGCAACTTTAATTCCCTTTCTGTTTGGTCTAGTCACCGCCAGCATAGTTGCTCGTAGTGCTCCCGTGTTTATCGAACAAAATAATTACATCGCTGGACTGATTCAAATTGCGCCAGCTTGGTACTTTATTCCATTGTGTTTAATTGCACTGATTGGTGGTTTATCTACTGGAACTACAGCCTTGTACGGTACGGGTTTGGACATGTCGAGTCTTTTTCCAAAATCCCTCACACGTGTTAAAGCCACGATCTGGGTTGGCCTATTGTCCATCCTGTTTATTTTTCTAGGTCGTTTTGCAGCAAATCTAACTCAAAGCGTCATGACTTTTGCCACTCTCATAGTGGTGTGTACCAGTCCTTGGATCATCATTATGATTATCGGATTTATCACCCGCAAAGGTTACTATAAAAATGATGATTTACAGGTATTTGCAAATGGCCTAAAGGGTGGCGCTTACTGGTTTCATCATGGCTGGAATTGGCGTGGCATCATCGCATGGATACCCAGTGCAGTTATCGGTTTATGCTTTGTGCATTTACCAGATCAGTTTATTGGTATTTGGGGGCATTTATTCAATGGGCTTGATTTGAGTTTACCGATCAGTATCACACTCGCAGCACTGCTTTATATTTCACTGCTCAAATTGTTCCCTGAACCAAGTACTGTATACAAAGCAACATCTAGCGCGAAAAAGGCCAAGCAGCAATGTAATAGATCATTGCTATCAGAATAGCAATCATGCAGATATATAACTTAGAAAAAAGCCTGCTCAAGAGAACAGGCTTTTTCGCATCGGATTTTTTACTTTTTAAGGAAGCCACTCACCAAATTCAACACTTGCTGAATATCTTGGTTGGCTTCTTGTGGATTGGTACTACTGCCTTGCGGTGTTAAAGAATCAATCACTTGCGGTAAAACTGAAGCAATTGCACCATAAATGGCTTGTTTCGGTGCTTGAGTTTGTTGCGCAACTTGCTCTACATCTTGGTCATCAAATAAACTTTGAATATTTTGCTCTGGCACATCTTGTGCATTTTGTTGCTGTGGATCTACCCAGCTTTGCACTTGATTCGATAAACCCGCATTTTTTAGTTTATCCAATGCACCTTGTAAACCGCCTTGTTTTTGAATCCAAGCTAACACCAATGGTAAAACTGCAATCAATAAAGTTTGTGCGGTATTACCACCCGTTGCATTACTTTGGGTTGAAGTATTTCCACCACCCAATTGCCCTAAAACTGAACCCAAGATACCACCCAAGCCACCTTGCTGGCTTTGGGTATTTTGCTGTTGCCCACCAAGTTGACCTAAAACAGAACCTAAAATTCCACCCAAACCACCCGCTTGGCCTGATTGTTGCTGACCGCCTAAAGCTTGCTTTGCTAAAATTTCAACAATATTGGTTAAATCAGTCATGACTTAAACTTTCCTTTGGAATTATTTATGCAAAAAGCATACGCTGCTTTGAAAGCACAAAACAAAGTTAAATTGTTAAATTTTGCAAGAACTTGCAACTCTTTCCAGCCTGATTATTTTACCAGCGGAATTTATTCCAATTCTCCGGATTCGCCCAGAACTTAGAGTTAAACCAGTCAGGTACATGCTTATAAGTCAAAATATTAAATTGCCATAAAGCAAAATCACTGCCGTGTGAGGTTTTGTCAATCAATTGAGTAAAGCCAAGCGAACGCAATAATTTTTCATCGCCCAGTTTACTGATTACGACAATTCGTTTGGCCATCAGGTCACGTAACTTCACCAACAGCTGTGATTTTTGCGTTTCGGTGATATTTTGCATTTCTTCTGTATCAAATAATACAAAACCTAAATCATAACGCTGCGTAAATGGCAGACTTAAAAAGTCAGTTACGTTAAAATAATGCCATTGAATTGAAGCATTTTGGTCAATCTGCTGACCTATACAAAGTGCAGTATGAATGGGCTGTTCTTGAGATAAATCGTCTAGCATAGAAGTGATGACATTTTGTTCAGCCATAACTGCAACCCTTGATTGAAAAGATGAGAGTTTATTAATGGAACTACAAGGCATTTGTCATAAAATGCATGCAGCGCTTAAAACGCATAGTGTAACTGATCAATCAACAAGCAAGGCAAATGTTGAATATAAATTTATATTAGATCGTTCAGAAACTGACCTTCCCTTTGTTTTAGGTCAAGAAATTGAGATCGAATGGACTGGCAATATCTTTTGTACCTCTTGTGGCGCAAAAACACCGAAGTCTTATTCGCAGGGCCATTGTTTTAAATGTTTTAAAACTAAGGCCGAATGTGACCTGTGTATCATGAAACCTGAAACCTGCCATTATCACTTGGGAACCTGTCGTGAAGACCAGTTCGCACATGATGTTTGTTTCCAGCCACATATTGTGTATTTGGCCAATTCAAGTGCCTTAAAGATCGGGATTACCCGTATCGTCAATATGCCGACCCGTTGGTTAGATCAAGGGGCAACGCAAGCTTTACCCATTATGAAAGTCGGTTCACGTCGTTTGTCTGGGCATTTGGAAACGTTAATTGGTACACAAATCGCAGATAAAACCGACTGGCGCAAATTGCTGAAAGGTGAAGCTGAACCTTTAAATCTGCTTGAGCAACGTGATCAAATTCTTGAAGAATTCGCTCCGAAAATTCAAAGCATCCGTGAAGAATTCAATCAGAACCTTGAATTTAACGAAAGCTTGGAATTCTTGGAAGATGAAACGCCACGTGAATTTATCTATCCAGTTGAGCATTATCCTGAAAAGATTAAATCGCTGAATTTGGATAAAACACCAAAAATTCGTGGTGTGTTGCAAGGAATCAAAGGTCAATACTTATTATTTGATATTGGTGTGATCAATATCCGTAAATATACAGGTTATGAACTGATCCTTCGTGCCTGAAGCATATGCATAAAAAAGGTGGCTTAATCGCCACCTTTTTTATTTAGCCTGCATTTAAACAATTGAGAATCGCCTGAACTGGATCTTCGGTATTACCCGAAATCAACTGTTTATGCATGCTCAAATGTTGCATCATTTGGATATGCGCCGTTTCATGATCCATTAATTTTTCAATTTCAGTGGCTAAATGCTGAGGTGTTGCGTCGGCCTGAATCAGCTCCTCAATCACTTTTTTGCCGGCAATAATGTTGGGCAAAGAATAATAGGGAATCTTGACCAGGAATTTGGCAATGATATAGGTCAGCCAATTTAACTTATAAAAAGTCACCATTGGACGGTGCAATAGCATTGCTTCAAGTGTTGCCGTACCAGAAGCCAATGCCACGATATCACTGGCATTCATGACCATACGGCCAATCTTGGATTCTGCGTCGCTATTTTCCAGCACATGAATTTTAGCTTTCAGGCTCGCATCCAGATTTTGAATGCCCTGTTCAATCTGATGCTTGCGCGCATCATTAATTGCAGGAATTAAAAACTCGAGCTCAGGATGCTTCCGGTGCAGGATTTCCGCAGCACCCGTCAATAGCGGCAGTAATCGTTCAATCTCACCACGGCGGCTACCGGGTAATAATGCAATGTGGGTGCTATGTGCCGATAATCCCAGTTGATGTTTGGCTTCCGTAATTGGATTTTTTAACGGTAATTGTTTCGCCAAAGGATGCCCGACGAACGCAGCGGCAACCTCATAATTTTCATAAAAGGTTTTTTCAAATGGAAATAAACAAAGGACCAGATCAATACTGCGTTTAATGCCATGTACACGGCCTTGACGCCATGCCCATACCGATGGACTGACGTATTGCACGGTTTTTATCGGTAAATTCTTTTCTTTAATGGTTTTGGACAAACGTAAATTAAAATCTGGCGCATCAATACCAATAAATATATCAACCGGATGCTCGCTCCAGCGTTCGACCAGACCATCACGCACAGCAAATAATTTTTTCAGGTCTTTGAGAACTTCCACAATTCCCATGACCGACAGGATTTCCATGGGATAATAGCTATGGAAACCTTCCGCAATCATTTGTGGGCCGCCAATCCCTTCAAATTCAACATCAATGCCTTGTTCGCGAAAACTGCGCATGAGTTTCACGCCTAGAGTATCTCCAGAAACTTCCCCCACCACGATACCAATTTTTAGTTTTTGCTTTAACAAGACCCATGCCCCACAGAAATGTTTAAAAGATTCTAACAGAATGATTTTACATCGAATCACCCTAAACCATGCAAATTGTTCATGATTGGTGAAAATCAGTTCTGATCTAAGATGACATTTACTATTCAAAATACAATCTAGATTTACGATGAATGGAGAATTGATTGAAATTGAGTGAAGAATTAATATAAACAAGAATCATTTACATATGTGATTTATTTCTCTCTTTTGGCGTATCAAGACCCTTTATGGCTAAATCTGCATCTATTTCACTTAGTTATCGACTAAACATTTTCTATCGCTTTATGCTGAGCTTTGTTCTTGGCTACATGTGCATGATGTATTTAAGTCTCGATCTCGCTTTATGGTTTAATCATATATTAGACAAAGCAGAAGCAATCTATCTTGCAGCATTTATTTCAATTCTCTTTTATCTGACCTTCATCATTCTGTGTTTTTGCACAGATTCACTATGGAAACTTAGCTTAACCAGTCTGATTTTGACAGGCACATTGTTTGGCTTATCTGTGGGTTTAAATTAAAAATGCAAAATAAAGGCGTTCGCCAATCAATGGCATGGTTGCATGCGTGGACAGGTTTAATTTTTGGCTGGCTTTTATTTGCTATTTTCCTCATGGGAACAAGCTCTTACTATCGCCATCAAATTAATCTATGGATGCAACCTCAATTGGCTCAATATCAAGTCAATCAAGATACCGCTATTCGCACTGCAACAGGCTATTTAGCCAAGAATGCGGCTGATGCCAAATCTTGGTATCTCAAAATTGCCAATCATGAAGAACCCATTAATAAAATGTACTGGCAACAAGCCAGCGGTGGCTATGAAAGCCGTAGTTTAGATGCCAATACTGGTCAAGAGCTTAAACTCTCAGCGACCCAAGGTGGAGATTTCTTTTATAACTTTCATTTTCAGCTCTATGGTGTTCCCATCATGATCGGACGGCTGATTGCCTGTCTCGCTGCCTTTATTATGCTGATTGCTTTGGTCTCTGGGATTATTACGCATAAGAAGATCTTTACCGATTTTTTTACCCTCAGAACCTTTAAATCGCAACGCTCATGGCTGGACTTCCATAATATCTCCTCTGTACTGGCCTTGCCCTTTTTCCTGACCATTACTTTTACAGGATTGGCGATTTTCTTCTATCTGTACTTGCCTTGGGGCATGCAGAAACTCTATCCAGAGAATCCATTTCAATATTTTACTGAGATCAGAACCACTGAAAAAAGCATAACGCATCAAGCTGAACCTAAAAAAGCGGAAATGTTGCCGATTGGCAGCTTATTAGAAAAAGTAAAACAACAATGGGGAGATCAAGCCTTAGCATCGATTGAGGTTAAAAATCCCAATACAGACCAAGCTCTCATTACCTTTAAGCAATTAGAAGATCATTCGATTACCTTAAATCAGGCACAAATCTCCTTTGATGGACAAGGTCAGGTATTGGCTAATACCCGAAATGAAAGTGCTGTTGCGACTTTAAATGCGGGTGTTTACGGTCTACATATGGCGACTTTTGCACAGCCGATACTGCGCTTCGCTTTCTTTTGCTCAGGCATTCTGGGATGTTTGATGATTGCGTCTGGCCTCTTGCTCTGGAGCTTAAAACGTCAGATTCAAAATAAATCGAATCAATTTCATTTTGGCTATTATTTGGTAGATCGTTTAAATATTGCAGCCTTTGTCGGTCTCCCTATAGCTATGCTGGGCTATCTATTCGCTAATCGATTTGTATACATTACAGAAAATACCCCTAACTATGAAATTTATACCTTTTTCAGCGTATGGGGGCTGAGCTTTATTATCGCTTTATTGACAAAAAAACATTATTTATGGAAATCACAGGTCTGCATCTTCGGATTAATTGCTTTGGTTCTGCCTGTCTATAATTTGGTGTACTTGATTCAACATCAGTTAATCACTGATTTACACAGCTATTGGATATTCTTACGAATTGATTTGTTCCTGCTGGTCTGTGCTTTATTTGCGGTGTTTCTTTTTAAAAATATTCAGCCAATTCAAACAAAATCCGTTCAAAAAATCAAAACCAAGTTAGCGAAGCAACAAGAGGTCAATGCATGATTTTATTGAGCCTTATATTGACCTTAATCGGGATGCTACTACTATATAAATGTAGCGCCAAGCAAATCAGCAAAACTAAACAACAAGCTTTTATTCGCTATAAAACCCAACTGAGAGTCTTAGCTTATCTCTGCTTCTTAATTGCAGGTAGTTTGCTCTGCTTCACCTATGGCAGTTCAATAGGCTTTATCAGCTGGTGGATCTTCGCCACACCAGTGACCTTTTTATTGGTGTTATCTGTGAATGAGCTTAAACCGACTAAAAAACTAAAATGATGTTGATTCAACAGCTATCCTCGACTTCTGCCAAGGATAGCTTTATTACTTAGAAATTAATGCCCATGATGGCTATGGTCTTCCTGAGAAGCAGTTTTGTCTTTGTCATCACAACATTTCATCTTTTTTTCACAGCACTCTTTTTTATTGGTGGCCTCTTTTTCTTTACAGCAATCACTTGCAGCAAAAGCCGGTACAGTTGTAGCCAATAAAAGTGTTGAAAGCAAAATGGTTTTAATATTAAACATAATCATGTCCTTGAAATAAAAATAAGAAATTTGAATTTATAAAAACGGGACATGATTTGGAGGACGATAAGGTAACTGATAAATGCCTATAGTCAGTTGATCTATATAAGTTGAACTTGCTGTTTCAAGCGATTGTATACTTCGTTCAATCGAATGATGGCGATGTTCAAAAGTTGCTGCGACACAGCACAGACTTTTTTGACAATGCGATGTATCTATTTTGCCACTCTCCATACGGTCATGCTTAGTCATCATAGACATCCCACAATCAGATATAGAAGCATGATTTGTCATGACTTGCGCTACAGCAGGTTGACTCAATTCATTCATAGACACAGTCATTGCATAGCTATTGGTGATAAAACACATAGCAATCAGCAATGAAATAAGGCTTCGAATGAAAATAGACATAAGGCGAAATGATCAAACATACAATCCGTGTATAAATCTCAAAATAAACCAATCACAGTTCATAAAGCAAGCCAACCTGAATAAAAGTTGATCTAAAAAGCGGTAAATTCGCCTTTCTTTAGCTTTTTTTTGCATAAGCAAATCATTATTCATCACAACGAGTTATCTAAAAAAAGCATAAGATATGCTGATTTTTGCATAATTAGGCATATTGTCGATGTTTGGTCCTATAGAATTTATTATGGCTGGGGTATTGGTTGGCTTCTGTGTCGGTATTACAGGAGTGGGTGGCGGTTCATTAATGACTCCAATCCTGATTAGCCTTTTTAAGATCGAACCGCATATTGCTATTGGTACTGATCTACTTTATGCCTCAATCTCTAAATTCTGTGGTTCAGTCGTTCATGCAAAAAAACTGAATATTGTCTGGCCAATTGTACTCTGGCTCGCTTTAGGCAGTATTCCAGCTTCTTTTGCAACCTCTTGGGTACTTGAACATTATCTCAGTCAATCAACGCATTATAAAGCTGTTCTGACTATGGTCTTGGGCTTTATGTTGACGTTGACGGGTATTTCAATTGTTTTCCGAGCACAAATTGAAAAGTTCTTTGACCGTTTCCGTAACCGCGAACAAGCCAATATGGAAAGCGAGCAGCATGCATTGCAACACAAACGCCATTACATTGTGATTATGGGCATTGTACTCGGTATCTTTGTAACCTTGTCTTCTGTGGGTGCTGGTGCTTTCGGTATCATGGCCTTAGTGCTTATGTTCCCCAACCTTCCTATGATCCGTATCATTGGTTCAGATGTGGTACATGCAGTATTGCTTACAGCAGTTGCTGGTCTAAGCCATATGTCTTCAGGTAACGTCGACTTTACGCTGTTAATGTGGTTATTGATCGGTTCAATTCCTGCAATTATTGTCGGTACACTCATCAGCTCACGTATGCCAGAACGACTCATCCGTAAAATTCTAGGCATTACCCTTTTCGCTCTAGGTGTGAACTTTATGGTGAACCCAATTAAGGCGAAACCAAAGTCTGTTGAAACACATCAAGCGATTGTGGTTCAGCAAACAAAGCATGTAACAACAACTGTTTAAGCGTTGTAATGCCGATTATTTCTACATAAATTATGCTTTTAGCTAGTTAATCAATCGGCATTTCATGCTATATTCGTAGACAAAATAACCTTTTCTTTCGATTGAATTTGTGACAGCAATGAATACTCTACAGTCAAATCCAGTTTCTCAGCCAGATATCGACGACGTTAATATTAAAAGCATTCAAACTTTGATTACCCCAGCAGAACTGAAAGCTGACCTCCCTTTATCTGATGCTGCTTCTCAAACTGTGTTACAAGGGCGTGCAACTGTACGCAACATTTTAGATGGCAATGACAAACGCTTGTTTGTCGTGATTGGCCCTTGTTCGATTCACGATCCTAAAGCTGCACATGAATATGCTGACCGCCTCAAAGTTCTCAGCGAAAAAGTAAAAGACACCTTATATCTTGTGATGCGTGTTTATTTTGAAAAACCACGTACCACAGTTGGTTGGAAAGGTTTAATCAACGACCCTGACATGAACGACTCTTTCAATATTGAAAAAGGCTTACATATCGGTCGTGGATTATTAATTGATTTGAATGAAAAAGGTTTGCCATGTGCGACTGAAGCACTTGATCCAAACTCACCACAATACTATCAAGACTTGATTTCATGGTCTGCAATTGGTGCACGTACCACAGAAAGCCAAACTCACCGTGAAATGTCATCAGGCTTATCATCTCCTGTTGGCTTCAAAAACGGTACAGATGGTGGCTTAACCGTTGCAACCAATGCCATGCAATCTGTTAAACATGGTCACAGCTTCTTAGGCCTGAATGAAAATGGTCAAGTTGCGATTATCAATACCAAAGGTAACCCTTATGCACACGTGGTATTACGTGGTGGTAATGGCAAGCCTAACTATGATGCAACTTCAGTTGCAGAAGCTGAAGCAGCTTTGGCAAAAGCGAAAGTCAGCAACAAGATCATGATTGATACCAGCCATGCCAACTCAAACAAAGACCCGTACTTACAACCTTTGGTGTTGAAAAACATCACGGAACAAATCCTTGATGGTAACAAATCAATTGTTGGAATCATGGTGGAGAGTCACTTAAAAGGTGGTCGTCAGGATATTCCTGAAAACCTATGTGATCTTGAATACGGTAAATCAGTAACTGATGGCTGTATTGATTGGGAAACTACTGAAAAAGCATTACTCGAAATGCATGAAGCATTGAAAGACGTCTTACCAACACGTTAAATCGATCTTTTAACTGCGATGAAAACAGGCTCTTGTGAGCCTGTTTTTTTGTTCGTCAATTCAGCTAGCTTGCACAAACGTACAATACAGCCCATAGCACTTTGCCCTATTTTGATCATCCTTTGTTATTGATTCATTTAGGTTGGTCATGGAAATTTTTCTTTATACCTTAAGTGTGATGTACAGCCCTGGTCCTGTGAACTTTATGGGATTAAATGCTGGGCTAACAGGACAGCTCACTCGAACACTGGGCTTTTTTGCAGGTGTGGGCTGCTCCATGCTGATGCTATTTGTTGTATTTGGTTATGCAGGCGCAGCATTGATTCCTCATGAATATTTGCATTTTATTGCCTTGATTGGTGCGCTTTATACCTTTTATATCGCCTATAAAATGATGACAGCGTATACCGAATTAAAAACAGATCAAACCCAACACAAAAGTCTCAACTTTTGGAATGGTTTCTGGATTCAAAGCTTGAATCCGAAAGCGATTTTGGTGATTTTACCTGTGACCACAATTATGTATCCTGCTGCGCATATCACAGGTAGCTTGATTCTAATTGTTTCACTACTCATTTCTCTCGGTGCAGCAGGTGCTCCCTTGCTGTATTCATTTGCAGGATCAGTCATTGGTAAAAAATTAAGCAATCCAATTTGGCTCAATTATCTGAATAAAGTATTGGGAATCTTCTTGATTGTTTCTGGTCTATTTATGCTGAGTGATTTCTTAAAAGGTATGCATTTCATTTAAAGCATTTTTAGTCGCAAGCACAGCTTATTTCTGACGTGTATAAATCTCTTTCCATCTTGCTGGGGTAATCCCAAAAGCTTTTGTAAAATGCCGCGTCATATGGCTTTGGTCAAAAAAACCAGCAATGATGGCGGCCTGCGTCAGCGACTCTCCATACATCAAACACCTTTTCACGATATCTAGCCGACGCATGGTCATATAACGATGCGGACTGGTGCCAAATAGCAGTCTAAAATCACGAGAAAGACTCCAACGATCACGTTGTATATTCTGTTCTAAATCATCCAGACTGATGTTCTGATCCAGTGAAGCGTGAATAAACTCTCTGGCTCGCTCTGCCGCAATATAATCATAACGCTGTCGTGAGCGTGGCGGCTGACCTGCAACTTCATACAAGGTTGTCGCTAAGTCATACAAAGCATCTTCTTCTTCTAAAAGATCCAATGGGTCCTGCATATTTTGCAAAAGTGTATGGGTAACACGATAAAGCCGTGGATCATCACTCAGTCCATGTTTGAAAAAAGGCAGAGGCTTACCCTTCATGATCTTTTGAATCAATGCAGGTTCAACGTACATCATTCGGTAGTGAAAGCCGTCTTGAGTCCCTGCACTGCCATCATGTTTTTCATCAGGATGCAACACCATGGTCATGCCATGCTGACTATGTCGGACTTCACCACGATAATGAAAACTTTGTACACCAGACAAGGTGCGACCAATCGCGAAGGTATCATGTTGGTGTGGCTCATATGCATGATTAGAAAAGAAAGCTTCAATTCTTTCCAAGCGATCACTATCAGAAGCCCGCACAATCCAATCGGAATGATTTGCCATTTTTGACACGCTGATCTGCCTATAAATTATTGAATTCAGCAGTCTCAGAATACCTTAATTTTGCTTTGATCTATAAGTCATTTTTTGATTATACTGCTGCCACATTTCTCCTACGACGTATCGCTGATATGAAGTCCAGTTTTCGTCAACATTTGCTTAAGTGGCGTACCTATTTGGGTGCGATTACTTTGCTATGTTTACTCTGGCATATCTTCTTACCAACGATGGTCCATACAGGCGTCGTACCTGCACTTTATGCAATGCCAAGCCATTGCCAAGTCACAGAAATTCAAAATGTCTCGTTGATGTCACAGACACATTCAAGTCATCACCAACATAGCATGCACGACATGCATCACGGACCGCAGCTACAGCATGCCAAACATGCCCAGCTCAGTGAATATGCACAACACGTGTATGCTCTGGCCAGCCAAATCATGAAGCATTGTCCTTTATGTTCCCATGGCTTAGATGCCGCTGCGATCGTTCCGCTGATTGCATTCATTATTATATTTCTACTGGCTTGGTTCAGTCGCGTTCGCTGCCTGTGCCATACGTGGACAGAAGATCTGCACATCGCCCGCATCTTTTATATTTTCCCCACCAAACAAGCCCCACCATTGGCTTTATAAAACGCAAATTTTACTTCGTACCCCCTAAATAACGTTGGTACGTCCTTAGTTCTTGCTTTTTATAGAGTTCAACATGAATACTCAATTCCGTTTGTCTGTATTAACGGCTGCGTGCCTGTCTGTTGGCTATAGTTCCGCTACTTTGGCTGAAACTGCACCGTCTGATACCACCAAAACCTTAGCCACCATTGTGGTGACCGCAAGTCGTGAAGGTGAATCGATTAATAATACCCCTGCTGCGATTAGTAAAATTAACAGCAAGGACATCGAAGATAAACATGCAACCTTTATTGGACAGGTGCTGAATCAAACCCCAGGTGTGTTAATGAATGACTTGGGCAATGAACAGCATATGATGTCCATTCGCCAACCGATGACCACAGCAGCCGTTTATCAATATCTAGAAGATGGTGTCTCGATTCGCCCTGTGGGTGTATTTAACCACAATGCCTTATATGAAGTGAATCTGGCGGGCATTGATAGCATCGAAATTTTACGCGGCCCGGCCAGTAGCTTATATGGCAGCAATGCGATTGGCGGAACCATTAATTTCCTGACCAAAGCTCCAAGTGCTACTCCCACGGCCGATCTTGGTATCAGCGCCAGTTCTGAGGGATATCGCCGTGTCGATGTCGGTGCATCGAATAGCTTTGATAGCGAATGGGGTGAGCATGGTTTAAGATTTTCAGCCTATACCAGTGATCGTGGTGAGAGCTGGCAAGACCATGCTGAAAGCAATAAACAGAGTGTGACGCTCAGACATGACTGGCGCATCTCAGATGCCACCCAAATCAAAAATATCCTCAGCTATAACCATTTAAAAGCAGATATGACTGGTAGCTTAAATCTGGATGATTATCGCAAACGTCCCGGATACAGCTACCAAACCTTTACCTATCGTGAAGTCGATGCCACACGGCTTTCTTCTCAAATTAACCATCAATGGAATGATCGGCAACAAAGCCAAGTTACCTTGTATTATCGAGACAATACCACCGAGCAAAACCCAAGTTATAACATCCGTACCGATGTTAAAAATGGCACACCGACTGGCACTTATAGCGGACAAACCACCTATAACGCCTTTCAGTCCTATGGTTTAAATGCCCAGCACTCAGCAACATTTGATCAGGTCAAACTGATTGTTGGGGCGATGGTTGACTATTCTCCCAACCAAGCCAGAACCAATGATATCCAAGTATTTCGTGACCCGAATAGCTTGGTTTATACCGGTTATCAACAACGCCAGCGCTTACGTGATTTTAATGTAGACGTTAATAATCAGGCGGTCTATGCACAAGCCAATTGGCAAGTGTTACCGACTTTAAATCTTGTCGGTGGTGCACGCTATGACTGGATCAGTTATGACTATGAAAATAAGTTAATCCCATCAAAAACCACAGGCGCACCAAATGAAAAACGTGATTTTCATAAAGCCAGCCCGCAAGTCGGTTTTGTCTGGAACATCACGCCAGCGATTGATCTTTATAGCAATTGGTCTCAAGGTTTTGTACCACCCGAAGTCAGCAGTTTATATGGGGCGAATCTGGTAACACCGGACTTGAAAGAAGCCACATTTAATAATATCGATGCAGGTCTGCGCTTTAAATTACTGGATGATCGCTTAGACGGTGAAATCACCTTATATCGCTTAGAAGGCGAAGATGAAGTAATGAGCTATACCAAGCCAGATAATACACGCGAACCACGCAACACAGGTAAAACCTTACATCAGGGAATTGAAATTGGAGGAACCTGGAAGCTCAGTGATTTATATGATCAGCGCTTAAAACTCTCAGGCAGTGTGGCCAAACATGAATATCAGCAATTTCAGCCTTCGAGTGTTTTAGATTATAGCGGCAACACCATGCCAAGTGCGCCTAAAACATTTGGTACGCTTGAATATCAGATCAAGCCAATACCTGAGCTATTACTTTCTGCAGAAGCGGTTTATGTCGGCGCTTACTGGATCAATGATGCCAACACGGAAAAGTATGATGGCCATACTTTGCTAAATCTACGTGCTAACTACCGTAAAAATGCTTATGAAATCTATGGGCAAATCCTGAATGCCACAGATCAGCATTATGCAGAAAGTACGTCGTTTAGTAATAACCAAGTTAGTTATACCCCCGCTGCACCACGCACCTATTTATTAGGTTTACGTTACCATTTTGGGAAATAAGCAATGAATGCCAAACAACTGAAAAAACTATTGTCATTGCATCGTAGTTTTGGGATGGTGTTGGGCGTTCTCGTTTTACTTTGGTCTTTAACAGGTATGTTGCATCCGATGATGAGTGCAACACAACCTCAGCCTATGAAACGGATGCCTCCATCTCAACAATTAGATTTAACACATGCCTTAGCGGCAACAGATGTTCTCAAGCGACATCAAATCGCGCAATTTTCAGCCTTACAGGTGGTTGAATTAGCACCTCAGCATATTGCCTATCGCATATTATTGCCCAATCAAAAGATTGCTGAATACTATGATAGTCAGACTGGTCAATTGCTGATTAATGCTGAACAACAAGATGCCGAGCGTTTGGCACGTTGGTACACGGGTCTCTCTCAACGGGAAATCGTATCTAGTCAAATCATCACCGTATTCAGTGATGATTATCCGAGCGTCAATCGTTTACTGCCTGTTTGGCGTGTTGATTTTCAAAATGGTTTACGTGCCTATGTGGATCCTGCACAAGCACGACTGGCCACGCTCTCCAATGATCAAAAGATGTGGATGGCAAAAATCTTCCGCTTAGGCCATACCTGGACGTGGGGTGATCAAGCTTGGACAGGTCAAACTATTCTCATGCAAATCGCTTTGATTGGCATACTGTGCATGATTTTTATGGGGATAAGCTTATTCTTTAACATTCACAATCGGCACAATCATCGTTTAGGGCAAAAACCGATCCGATTTCTACATCGCTATTTAGGCATCAGTTTAAGCGTCTTTATTCTGCTTTGGGTGCTCAGTGGTTTCTATCATATTTGGCAAAAAAAGCCCGATATTAAAAATATTCAAGCTGTTTTCCATGTTACTGATTTAAGTACTGAAGCTTGGCAGCAGGTCACTGCAAAGCCTATTCAACGGCTGGATCTGGTTCCAACCACCTTTAGCCAGACACATACTCGTGCTGCATGGATGATTCAAGCTATCGGACAAAGCCCTTTACAAGGCAGCATGACGGCGGCAAGTAAAGCGCATGATCATCACGCGACCAAAACAGCAGCTCCCGCGATTCAGTTTGTAGATGCAAGTAATGGTAAAGCGCTTGATATTCTTAAACAAAGCAAACAATTAGCCGCAAGCTATTTAGCTTTACAACCAGAACAAGTTCAACAGGCCTCATGGGTGACAAGTTTTGGAGGAGAATATGGTTTTATCAACAAACGCTTGCCCGTGATCAAGGTTGAAACTCAGTTAGAGAATCAACTCAGATTGTATATTGAACCAAGCAGCGGTGTGATTGCAGCTCAGGTCACACAACAAGATGCCTTAGAAGGCTTTAGTTTTGCTTATTTGCACAAATGGACATGGCTGCCGATAGATAAAACGCTTCGAGATATCATTTTGGGGACGATTGCAGGACTGGTTGCCTTGCTCGCTGTGTTGGGTTTCTGGGTTCAATTGCGTAAACGCTAACACCACTCAAAGTGATCCTTCTGTTTGCAGGAGGATCACTACAATCCAAGCGATCAATTTTTTAAATAATATAAAATGAAGCAATCACAACACTGAGGAGCACGCCAGTTTCAGCCAACTCAATTGCTGCGCCTACAGTATCCCCAGTAATCCCGCCAATTCGTTTAATAAATAATGATCGCATATAAAAAAGCATCACTAAAAAAACCAGCAAGGTCATTAACCCAAGCCATTTAAACACACAAAGCAATGCCATTGTAATGACAAAAACCATCCAAATTTGTTTTTTTGGCATAAAATCTGTCATAGAACGGCCTAAGCCTTGAGCACGTACATAAGGCGTAGTAAGGAATAAAAACAGTGGCACACTGCGCCCAAGCATAGGCAAGACGATTAAAAAAACAGCCATTTGTTGTTCAAGCAAAACGTATAAAGCCACAAATTTCAGCAAGCAGACGACGACTAAACTCAGCACCCCGATTGGACCACAGGTAGGGTCTTTCATGATTTTCAGGGTTCGTTCAGGATCACCAAATCCACCGACCCATGCGTCTGCGGTATCCGCTAAACCATCCAGATGTAATCCACCAGTCAACCAAATCCATAACACTAAAATCAAGGCTGCACTCAAGATGATCGGAAGCTTTGCCAATAGCATGGTAGATGCAAACAAAACTAGCCCGATTAATAAACCCACCAAAGGATAAAACAGTAGTGCTTGACCATTCTGCTTTGCACTTGGCATTACTTTTAAATCAATCGGCAAAATGGTCAAAAACTGCAAGGCAATCCAAAAAGGTGTCATGCGACCTCTCAATCACATCAGGTTCATCATGCATGGATTATGAAGAAATAAAATTGGGAATAGCAAGCTATTCCCAAATGAAAAGGTCGAATATCTTAGATTATTGAATTTGATAACATTGTTTAAGCTTCAAATAATCATAATAAAAACTGTTGTTGCTATAACGTGCGTAGTTACAACTCGACTTAAACAAGGATTCTTTCTCGTTATAGAACATTTTCACCAAGGTTGTGCCTTGCTTGTCTTGATAAATATCCCACTGTAGATTCGCTGCCATGGGTGACACCACCTCACCTCGCCAAGTGCTGCTGTTGTAGCTATAGGTTTGACGTAAAGGCAAAGGTTGCATCATATTGTGCAACTCTAAACTGGTCGCCAATGGAATGATAATTTCGGCATGGGCAAAACGTAATACCGCACGATGTGCTTGCTGATGATCTACAATCGCATCGACTTGTTTAAATAAGTCCTGCTTTAGGCCTTGAGCAATTGCACTGGTGACGTTTTTCGATTCGGTAAAACTTGGCCCTTTACTATAAAAATCATTGGCATCGTTAAATTCAGCATAGAATTTTGCAGCATCTACAGGCATATACTGATCAAAATCAACACCTTTCAATTCAGTTTTCATACCGCCTGATATTGAATATAACTCATAGACATAGGCCGCAGCATCCACAGCACTGGCAATACTATTTTTACCCTTGCCTTTTTCAGTGATGATTTCACCTTTAGGTGAAGTGACACTATATGAACCGGTATTGCTAAATACATAGCCTGTGGTTCCCAATTTTTGAATAAATTCTGCTTTGAACAGTGGATTCAATACGCTTTTTGCCACTTGTTCAGCGCGACTATTTTTCACAAGTTCATTTAACTTATTGACCAGATCTGCATCCTCTTCTTCAAAATGCTGATAGGCTTGGCTGGCATCGTAAATCGTTTGTTGTTGTGCTGATAATGGCTGTAGTAAATCTTGCTCTTTGTTCAAACTATGAAAATAAAGCTTAAAACGATCTACGCCACCATCTTCAATCGATGGCACGCTGCTACTGGCTAAACTGGTGTATGAAATTGGGGTGATGTGTGTCTTTAATTGTGGTTGCTGTTGGATCAATTCAGCAGTGAAAAATTTGGCACTATCCACCGCACGGTCTACGCCTGAACTCTGTACTAAAATTGATGTCGGTTGTTGTGCTGCGGTTTGAAATAAATTGGGAAGTCGCTGCAATAAACGATCAGCAATTCCGCGATGCTCCTGAATCCCTTGCATGGTTTCATTACCATAGCCAAACTGACGGATGCCATCCACACCATAGCCCAAAAGAATATTGGCTTTCATCATGCTTTCTAAATCTGCTCCCAGCTTTTCGCCTAAAGGTGTGAGTGCATTTTCAGCTTTGGCTTGTTTCCAAAGGTTATACAGCGCTAAATCATATTTAATACTGGATAAACCTCGTGAGCCATGACGTGCAACCAGTTCTGTAAATACAGGCTGAAATCCTTGTGGAATAGCTTCATATTTTTTGAGATCTTGTTGCGGTTGGTATGGAGTTTTGGTCTGATAATATTTTGATGCAGTATTAGTTTCTGGTGGTGTTTTTGATTCTGAGTGATTGTCGTTATTACATGCCGCCAATACTAGGCTCACGCATAACACACTGCTTTTCAATAATATATTCATGATTGATTTGCTTATAGGTCAAGAAATGCCATGTATCATAGGTAGTGGCAATGACAATTCGATTACAAGACCCAAGCAAATACTGGAAATAGAATAAGATTTTATGACTACTAAGTTGCTGTCTTTTCAGAAAAATGAATTTGATTTTCAACTTGAGTTAGCTTTAAAGCATATAACTTTCCTAACTCTGCGGGCATGGTCAATAGGTCATCCAGCTTTTGCTGACGTGCCAAACAGGTCAGCAACTTAATCACCCCGCCATGCGTCACAATCAACGCCCTATTCCAGTTATGTTGCTGCATTTGAACATAAATTTCAGTAAAACCATGCATGACACGTTGTTGGAATTGATGCAACGACTCCCCATTCGGTGCATGATATTGTGTTGGAAATTGCCAGAAATTAGCTAATAATTCAGGTGCTGTTTCATAAATGGTTTGAGTCGCAATACCTTCCCAATCGCCAAAATACATTTCCTTGATTTCAGCATTAAGTAGTAATGGCAATTCGAGTTGTTCAGCTAATACTGCCGCAAACTTTTGGCAGCGTTGCAAGGGTGAACTGATGATCACATCCCACTGTAGCTGAGCATCGAGATGTTGCTGAATGGTGGATTGCATTTGCAACCAACCGTGTTCAGTCAACACATCATCAAGATGCCCACGCAAGGTGTGGCTGAGTGTCGTTTCACCATGCCGCAGCAAATCAAGGTGCAACTTTATCACCAGTTACTGCTGCTTCGGCAAAGGTCGCCATTTGGTTATGCAACACGCAAGCCAGTTGTAGCATCGACAGTGCAGCACCAGCACCGCTACCTTCGCCAAGACGCAAATTCATATTTAAAATAGGCTGAGCTTCTAAGGCTTTCAGCACACGCTGATGGCCATATTCAGCCGATTGATGTCCAAACAGCATCCATTCACGACTTTGTGGCTGAATGCGTACCGCGCATAAAGCGGCAACCGAGCTAATAAAACCATCCACCACGATTGGCAAACCAAGTTGTGCACAGCGGATATAAGCGCCCGTCATTGCAGCAATTTCCAGACCACCAACTGCAGCCAAGATTTTTAAAGCATCATCGGCAGTATTTACTTGATGCCGCTTTACCGCTTGATCAATGACCGAGATTTTATGTTGCAACTGTTGATTCGTAATGCCTGTACCCACACCCGTCAGTTGTACAGCATCCTCATTCAACAATAAACACGCCAGTGCTGAAGCTGAACAGGTATTACCAATCCCCATTTCACCAGCAATGAAAATATCGGCAGCTTGAGCTTTGGCGCGATCAACACTGTCTTTACCCAGTTGTAAAGCTGCTAAGCATTCCTGTTCTGTCATTGCAGCTTGTTGGGCAAAGTTGGCAGTCCCAGCACGAATGCAATGGCGCTCAACACCGACATAATCATAGGCCTCACCTACAGTTCCGCAATCAACAACCTGTAAATGTGCATGATGATGTTTGGCAATGACACTAATGGCTGCACCGCCTGAGGCGAAATTTTGCAGCATTTGACGGGTCACGGCTTGCGGATAAGCCGAAATATTTTCGGCAACCACCCCATGATCGCCTGCAAAAATCGTAATCCAAGGTTGTTGAACCTGTGGATGTACCGTGCCCTGTAAGCTCGCCAATTGAATGGCAAGCTGCTCAAGTTGACCCAAAGCCCCTGTAGGTTTGGTCAATTGCAGTTGACGCTGTTCAGCTTGTTGTTTGGCACCTAAATCTGGTTGTTGTAGTGCAGCTAAGAACCATTGTGTTTGTTCAGTCATATTATTTCTCATCTTTTAAAATCATTGGAAAGCCTGCTACACAAAACATGACTTTATTGGCGAGTTGCCCCAAGGTCTGATGCAAACGCCCTGCTTCATCCACAAAACGACGGCTGATTTCTCCCATCGGTACTACTCCAAGTCCAGTTTCATTACTGACCAGAATAATTTGAGACTGTAGTTGCGGTAAGACTTCGAATAGTTTTTGCATCTGTTGTTGCTGCAAGGCTGGGTCTTCATCCAATAACAGATTAGTCAGCCACAAGGTCAGGCAATCGACCAAAATCAGCTGATTGGCCTGATCACATTGCAAGAGTCGATCTGCCAGAAAAATCGGTTCTTCAAACACTTGCCAATCGGATGGACGTTGCTGTTGATGATGCGCAATACGCTGCTGCATTTCTGTATCTAAGGCCTGCGCCGTTGCAATATAAATGACGGATAAGCCAGTCTCTTTGGCGGTTTGTTCTGCCAAACGACTTTTACCTGAGCGCGCCCCACCTAAAATCAGTTGCAACATATCCAACCTAGTTCAATTTGCTGATAAGGATACAGTAATCCTTGTAAAATCTGTGCCTTATAATAGCCGAAAGTCAGTTTTTTGACCTGAATCTTTATGGTTTTTAGAGAAAGTTGTTGTATCCGCTGCAATACCCTATTACTCGACCAAGTTTCACCATACAAACCTAAAGTAATATGCGGACAATATTCAAGTGCTGCGATCTCTTCAGATACATGGGCAAATTGCTGCCGAATTTGGGTTAGTACACCCTGCTGATCTTTAATCTGTAGGAACAAAGCACTGCTAAAACTGTCAATTTGTACGATTTCCAGCTCAAAAGCTGTGAGCTGTAATGCTTCAATTAGCTTGATCTGCTGCTGTAATTGTTGAATCTGAAAATCATCGTCGTATTGCTTAACTTTAGGCTGCAAGAAACCGCTAACAAATAAAGTAATGTGATATTGGCGTTGCTGTGCAGGAAGCAATAGATCAGAAAATTGTGCTCGAATTTCATCTAAATATTGAATCAATTCAGGTTGATCAATCTCAATATACCAAAGCCCATAATCTGAACGACCCTTGTGCCATTCAGGATAATCGCGTATTTCTGTCGCAATCAACTGGGCGTCTGCTTGTAATAACACAACTTCAGCATTCTGTTTAAAGTTGTGTTATTCAAACATAAACCCAGATCGAAGTTAAGCTGCATTCACCGTGAACCCTGATGTTTATGCAGTTAGAGGTTTCAACTCCTCCAACTGTGACATGAATGCATTATCATTGAGTTCCGCCTGAATCCCGTGATAGAGCTGGTTTAATAAGGCTTTCTTCTGATTTTCAGTGATATCCATATGCTCAATATTGGTCTGGACATGTTTTACAATCTTAATCTCGTCCAGACCAAGCATTTTTAGTGCATAGGCATAGCCATAAATTGCACCTTGCATCAACTTCTGATAAGGAAGTTGTTGCTGTACATGAGACTCTAAACTACCTAAAACACGCTCATTCAGATTGAGTTTTCTAAGCGGATCACGGGCTACACGTTCACATGGATCTTTATAGGCAGCACGGCAAGAATGCAGGAAACTTTCCGCCATACGATCCAGTTCTTTAGCTTGGTTAGGAATCATATTGGCCAAACCTAATTTAACTTCGTTGACCACCTGCTCTGCATATTTCATGATTTTTGGATCGGCCATGGCAATACCAATCGTGTCATGACCAAGTGCACTGGCATACCACGCCAACATGGCATGACAGCCATTCCATAGGCGATTTTTAATGATTTGAATCTCAGAAATCTGATCGACTAAAATCATTTGGCGCATTTTGCTCAATAATGGACTGCGATTTTCCACATAAATTGGCATATCCGTTTCACTATGGAACAGGATCAGATCCATATTTTGTAGGAATTGCCCGGTTTGAAACTGCCCACGCATGTCTTCTAAACAATGCGTAATCTGCTGCTCCTGCTTTTCATTAAGAGCGGTCTCGTCTGAAAGTTCAATCGTTTCTGGATTGAGGTCATTTTGATATTGTTTAAATAAATTGTGCTTGATATTAAGCTGACGATATAAGGCTTGATCAGTCAATTTTGATACCATTCGATTGACCACGGTATCGCAAAAATAGTGTTCACTTAAAATATGTTCTGCAATATCTTCATCTGTCATTTGCAGTAAAGCTTCACGGATATGCTTCAATACCAAATATTTCGCACACACTTTATTCAGAATAATCAAAAAGGTAATAGGCTCATTGTTGTCTGCATCTGCGGACATAAAGCGAGCCAATAATCCCTTCGCAATCGTTTTCGCCTCGGACTCAATCGCTTGTTCCGGTAAACATAGTGCGATCAGGCTAGATTGCATATACATCTCTAACATCTGCTGTTCATTATCAGCATCAATCACTGTGAGATTATCAATACGCTCATCATAAGAAGACTGACCGTATCGAATACTATAGCTAGCAAAACTGTTCACTGATTCTAAATATAAGCGATTTCGGGTTGATGCCAGAATGCGTTTTGGGCGTGTATAACCATCCCAATATGACAGGATCTGAGCCACATAACCCCCACCAATGGCCCCAAAGCCATGAATTCCAACAGTCAATTGGTTGGAACTCTGCGGAAATAACTCTTGTAACTGCGGCATGCCCATTTCAGGAATATATTGGTCTAAAGCATTCAGACAGTCATACATGTCGGGATAATAGAAATTTGCTTTAGAGAGCATATGATCGTTAGGTTCTTTAATGTCTTTAAATAAAATCGTGATTCCGCCTGCATCATAGGCTGAACAAATACCATTCTCAGAGTCTTCAAACATTAAACATTGTTGTGGTTGTAGATTGAGTTTCTGTGCCGCTTTTAAAAAGATTTCTGGATGCGGTTTACCCTTTTCAACTTCATCCCCACAGACCAATAAATCAAAAAACTTATAAACATTGGCATTAATTAAATATTCTTCTGCAATTGCCCGACGACTAGAGGTCGCAACTGCCATTTTTAAACCTGATTTTCTTAAGCGTTCCAGAACTTGGATTAGCCCTTTTTTAATGGGTACGCCGTTTTTACGTACAGTCTCTAATTCCACCTCATCCGCACGCTTACGAATGGCAGTATAAGGAACATCTGTACCATAAAACTTTTGTGCCAACTGCTCTGATGCTTTCGCACTTAACCCTAGACACTGCATCAAATATTCATCTGAAAACTCCTGTCCAATCAGCTCTTTTGATGCCTGTTTCAATGTCTGGAAGCGCAAGCGCTCGGTATCAAACATTGTTCCATCCATGTCAAAAAGCGCTCCTTGAACAGGATAATCATGAAAAATAAGCATCTTTACTCCTTTATCTATCTTGTTATGACGTTTTATAGGGTACATAAAAAATCCTGTTAGAATCCAAAACGTCAATAAATGAAATAAATTTGGTTAAAAAGTAAACATAAAGACAACTCATCACAGCAATATATGACTGAAACAGTCGGAATACTTGCATTATGAGAAAAAAGATGAGTCTTATTTAGTCAAAATCTCTTTTACTCATCAATTAGCAATACGGTTTCACCTTCTTTTCGAATCAACATCCAACTAAAATAAAGACCAATCGACAGCGTTAAAAACAATAATAAATAGAACGGAAAATAGGTACTAAAACGGTATAGGAATGTACTGAGCAATGGCCCCACAATTAAGCCTAATGCCTGTGTCGCTGTACAAAAACTTGCCATTTTAACCTGTGATTGCTGAGATACGGCTTGAGCAGCGCCTGTGGTAAATGCAGGTAATAAACATGCCACAGAAATACCATAAAAAATATAACTTGCCTGAAACACAAAAATTGTAGGTGCGTAGAGTGAAAGTAATAGACCAAAACACATGGTGACTAAACCAATAATCACCAAACTGTTTAATTTGAGTTTAAACACTTTCACGATTAAAAGTTGGGTCAGCACCAGACAAACGCCAACGATCAACATGCATTGAGAAAAATAAACTGCACTCTGTTGGCTACTGAGATAAAACTTATCCTGAATATAAAAACCTGCCGTCATATTTAAAGTCACAATTGCAACGTAAGTGACAAAACCTAGAGTTAACCAGATCAGACTTTGCTTCAGAATTGGCTCATTCGCTAGTGTATTATCATTATCTTGTTGAAGATTGAATGACTCAGCCTGAACTTGAGGACTTTTACTAAACAGAATGCCGAGTGCAATACTGACTAAACCAAGTAAAGCCACGGCAATCCACATCGGGAAAAGTAAGCCACCAAACAATAAAACTGAGGTTGCAAACGGGCCGACAATCATTCCAAAACTATTCATCGCACCAAACATAGCCATCTGCTTGCTACGATCAGCGGCTTCACTCGCATGTGTCATTACATAGCTTTGCAGACCAATTTGCGGCAAAGCCATAAAAATACCTGTGGAAGCACGACTCAATACCAGTAAGATAAAAATGAACAACGTGGGTAAAATCGCTTGTGTTCCAAAATACAGAATCAAAGTGAAAATAGCCCAAGTAAAGGTCATTCCCCAAAAACCATAATTGACGAGTTGGTTGGGAGATAGCTGATTTTTCTTTTTCGCAATCCAGATTGATGCAATTGCCATACAGATTGCTCCTGCTGAAACAATCACACCACCTTGGAATTCAGATAAATGTAATTGTCGTGTCAATGGGGCAAGTAAAGGAAGAATCATGGAAAAACATGTTCCATTGATCAAAGCAGCCAGTGCTAAAAACTTTAAATTATTGTTCATCATGAAAATCATCAAAAGAAAAGGCATCTAAACAGATGCCTTTTTGATTAGATTAGTATTTGAGGGTATAACTCAAACCATAAGTACGACCTTGTGCAGCTAGACTAGAAATATCACCATATACTGTCGAAACTGCTTGGCTATATACAGACTTATAATCAGTATTCCAAACGTTATAAACACCAAATCCTAATGTACCCGGACCGGCTTTCGCATTGGCAATCACATCCATAACTGCAAAACCTTTAATTTCAGCAGGTGGACGACTGCCATTTTCAATGGCTTCTTTACGTGCTTTGTCTGTACCGCCAATTGCCAAAGTTTGAACGCGCAAACCTAAACCATCGTTAAATTGCCAATCTGAATAGACAGTTCCTTTTAACGGTGCAACACGGATGGCATCTAGCTCTTGCCATTTACCACTGGTATTTTTAAATTGACCACGTGTATAAGCTAAAGTACCACCGACATTCCATGCATCAGTCACCGCATACTTCACATTACCTTCTAAGCCATAAACACGCTCATCGGTATCAATCACTTCAATCGCAAAGTTTGGTGGACCAAATTTCAAAGATTTATCTGACTTGTTATAGAACGCCGTAAGTCCTGTAGTTAAAGCATTATCCTGTAAACGCCAACCTAACTCAAAGCTATTCACTTTAATTGGATCAATCGTTTGGTTGCTTACAACAAAGTTTGCAGGAACGTCTCTCAGCATACGTTGTACGTCAGGTAAGTTTGCCCCTTGAGAGAAATTGGCAAAGACTTGTTGAGCATCTGTTAAATGATAAACAGCACCTAAGTTAAATAAAGTCGCATCATGCTTGACCGACCCGCCTTTTAAAGTCTTAGGGTCATATCCTGAGACAAAATCTGCAACCATCGCTTCAGAATAAGGAACAGAATCTTGTACTTGGCTATCAATTCGTTCATGGCGCACGCCAGCTTGTAGATTTAAGCGATCACTGACTTCAAATTGGCTCTGTAAGAAGAAACCCAGCTTCTCAGTATCCACATCTGGACCGAAACCATAATTATTTAATGGTTTAAACTTCAAACCATTACTACCAATAAAAGTATTCAAATCATAAAGCTGTGCGGTTTGCTTGCCTTTTTCTTTGTCGTAATCGACACCATAAGTGAGATGTAATGCACGATCTAAAAGATTTAACTTACTTTGTAAAGCTAAACGCGCACCAAATACATCAATATCAGTCTCAGACTGGGTAACAATATAGTTTCCAGGTTTAAGCTCTGAGTGTGCTAAATAGTTTGCACTTGGATAAAACCGACCTTTTTCAGTACGATAATAAGCTTCTGCATTTAAAGTCTGACCAAAGAAATCTTGGTTCTCATATTGCGCATTGACAGCTGCACGTTTTGTTCTTGGCTGACTGTCTAGTTCCAAACCTTTAACTGCTTTCTGGCTTGGTTTTGCACCTCTAAGTAAAACAGCTAAGCCTGGTCCATAGTCTGCACCATAATCACTGTCTTGTTCATCATTATAATATTGTGCACCAATGCTAATACTTTGCTTATCAGCAAACTGCCATCCCAAGCGACCATTGACGTCGATAGTTTCCGTATCTTGACGGTCAGTCTGAGCAACTTCAGGCCCAATTCGATCGCCATGACTGTCTTGAATCTCACCGCGTTTGGTATAGCTTGCCCCCAGGAAACCATTCCAGTCGCCTTGTTTAAATGCAGCTGATTGATATGCTTCATAAGCCAAGGCATCATTTTTAAAGTTATCGCCTGAAGTTACACCGAGTTTTGATTCAAAATGAACGCCCTCGGTCGACCCTTTTTTAGTAATGATATTGATGATCCCGCCTGTTGCACCAGAACCATAAATACTACTTGCACCAGAGACCACTTCAACACGCTCAATCATATCTGGGCTAATACTATTTAATTGTCGGGAGCTATCACGCGAACCCGTTTGTGGCACACCATCAATCATATACTGGACTGTACGCCCACGCATGGTCATTCCATAGTTACTGGTTGTACCAGAACTTGGTGTTAGCGAGGGAACGAGTAAACCTAAAATATCTGCTGTGCTTTTACCCGCAGCAGCTTGTTTTGCAATATCTTCTTGTTCAATGCGGTACACCGTACCTGCAATTTCAGCAATACTTTGTGCTGAACGCGATGCTGTCACCACAATAGGTGCAAGTTGTGTTGGTTTCTGACTTGTTACAGCAGCAGTCGTTTGAACAGATGCATCTGTTTCAACTGTTTGAGCATATAGCTGAGTACTGATTGCTAAGCTTAACAGCGTTAATGATGTCGAAAGTGAACGTACTTTCATAAATTACCCCTAGGTGAGTTGTTCCGTTTGTTTTGCTTTGTGGATCAACACTTGGCTGAGCAAAACGCTCAACACAGATGCTGCTGCGAGAATGAGATAGAAATTTCCATAACCAAAGGCTTTGGCCAAGAAACCAGACATTGCACCGCCAATGAAATAAACTAGGAGTTCAAAACAGACCAAAATGGTGAAGTCTGTTCCAGCTTGTTCCTTAGAGCTGGTATGCATGAAATGAGCATATAAAGCGGTCATCGCGATATAACGAATCGCCAAAATAACCACAACAAATAGTCCCAATAACATCTGCCACTGATTAAACCAACTGAGTAAGACCGCGATACCCAGTAAGGCATACACCAAACTGCGTGCCCAGCCAGCCCAAATCAGTAATTGTGTTGCTGCAATTTTTTTTAACAGGAATGCGGCAGTTACTGCCGCCAATAAACCAATGCCCGCGCCAATCACAGACATCAGTACGCCAATCTCTGCCAATGACCATTTTTGATCAATCAACATTGGATTGAGCATCGCCATTGCTGGCGCTTCGACTACGCGATAACAGACAATCAAAGCCAACGCCCATAGCATCTCAGGGCGCTTAAAGGCTCGAATCAGGCTTGGTGGTTGTTTGGCAATTTTTTCTGTGTTCGATTTTTCTTTAATTTGGAAAATAGCCAACATGGTGAATGCTGTCATTGCAGCTAAACAAATTAGCGCGGTTTGCCAACCATACAATTGATACAGCCACAAAGTTGCAGCACCACCAATCATACTGCCCAGTGCCACACCAATACTTTGCGCCATGCTGCCTAATCGATATTCGGATTCAGAAAAGGTTTCAACGGTATAACCATCAATCGCAATATCTTGGGTTGCGGCAAAGGTTGAAATCCATAAACCGACAATGACAAATACACTTAGACCATAATCGAATTGAGTCAAAGCCAAGGCAACAACACCTAATACCAAGGCGATTTGGGTAAATAAAAGCCAAGTTTTGCGTTTACCAAGTGCTTTAAAATAAAAACGATCAATTAAGGGTGCCCAAAAAAACTTAAAGGCCCATGGGATATACAATAACGACAACATGCCAATCCAACGCAGATCGACCCCTTGATGGCGCAAAATCGTAGGTAAGGCAACATTGTAAAAATACAGCGGTAATGCATGTGCAAGGTACAACACCACCACCACAGATAAGCTCAGTGCAGAGACTGTTTTGCTTGGAAAATCTTGGTCAGATTTTATTTGTTGATTCATAAGTACCTCTGCATCGCCCATTGCACGGCATCGGTCTTTTCTAAACTGACAAAATAAGGAACATGCCAGGCTTTTTGTAAAGCTGGCGTGTCTAATCGAATACGATCTGCTTCATCTTGGGCAATTCGGGCAAGGCCTAAACAATATTGGTAAAAATCTTGTTTATATTGTTTGTACCATTGCCCCTGAATCACCCGATATTCTTCAGGAAATTCAGTGTTCGGCTCGGTTTGCATAATCAGCACAAAACTTCTTTTTTGTTCGAAATATTGTTGAATATGCATTAACCATTGCTCAAATTCTGCCACTGAGACATGCGCGGCAAAGCGCATGTCCAAGATGTGCATCTCATTGATAGATAGGCTCATGTAACACTCAGGATTTTGGCTGGCTGATTGGCTAGCTGTTGTTGTGACGTTCGGTAATATTCACCAAACTTGTTATAAAAAGTTTCTCTAAAACAGTAATACAACATTGCCGTTTTTTCTGGCATTGGAATTAAACGTTGAGTTTCATAGCAAAGTTCTGCAACCACAGCGGCATAGGGTTTAACGGTATGATCTGGTTCACCCACAATTTTTTTCGCTTGTGAATGTTCAAAAATATAGAAGCTGAGTAAGCGAATAGTTGGGCGCAAAAAGCCTTTACCAAACACAGATTTATCACCGAATAGCAAATGCCAACCTAGATCATTATCATCACCTTCATAATAGCGGCCTAAACGATCACGCTTACCTTCATAAATTTCGGTATAGCCCACATCTTTTCCATTCACCCCCACAATCAATAGACGTTGATGGTCATCTGCCAGCATCTTGTCGAAGTAAACCTGCAAATCCAGTTCCGACTTATTCAATTGCCACTGTGGAATGACATGTGGTTCATGCATCCATTGATGTAGCAAAGGAATATCTTGTGGGTATTGCACTTGGCGTAAGTAGTATTGTGTGCCATCTTCGTGGTATTCAAAATAATCTGGTAATTGCTGAGAAATAGTTTTCATATCGAACCTTTATAAATTTAGAAAAAGACTTAACCCGCTTTAGACTCAGCTTGTTGTGCTGACCATTCAGCCAATGTTTCAGGGCTAACTGGATTTGCAATTGGATCAAGGAAAACAGGCACAGGACGCTCTGCTTCATCGTTATAACTAGTGGTAAATAAACGAACACGGTTTAAACAAATTTTGGTGTACGTTGGGCGCAGCATGGCAAATTTTTCAGCTCGTTCAGCCAGTTCTGGATGCTGTTGGTTAAACGCAACAATGGTGTTGGAAATGGTCTGCCAGAAATCAAGTTCTGAATATTCAGGATAATCTTGTAAGAATACATTGCAGATATAACGGTAATGCACCATGAACAGTCCAGTGAAAATGAAATGACTTAAATCTGCCGCTTCATGACGTAATAACAAACCGCCTTCAGATGGCAATTGAGCCAACTCAGGGAAGTCTTCATCCACCAAATTGATGTCATCAATGAAGTCTTTTAAGACCAAGGCTTTTGGCACACCATTTTCATGTACCAACATGGTGTTTTCACCATGCGGTGAAAAAGCTAAGCCATAGCGATACAGGCAAAGCAGTAACGGACTGAGGCAAACTTGAGCAAATTGTGCTAACCATGCCAAAGGACTTAGACCAGAGGCTTGAATCAACACGCTTAGAATCGATTGACCTGAAATATCTCGGTGTAATAGCGCTGCTTGAGAAAGCACTTGCTGTGATGGATCAACATAGCGATCGACACTTTCACGCCACAAGCAACCAAACAACTCTTTAAACTGGTAAGGTGCACCTTCTATTCGGTCAAAACAGGGTTGATGAATGGTTAGGGTTGCCACTTCACCCAAGAAAATTACACCTGTTTGCTGTAAGTCTTGATCTTGCTGGTGGATTTGTTTTAACCACGCGGTTACGGCTGGCGCTGCCAGATTACGTTTTGATGGGAGTCCACGATAAACAGCGGTATTGAAAATACTGACAGGCAGTTTAATGTAATGACGTTGTAGGTTTGATGTATTGCACAATGTCCGAATAGATTGCATTGGCACATAGCTATCATGGCTAATGTTCAGCTCAATGATTTTTTGGTCGACAATTTCATTGGCATAAGTTGGAACCAGCCATTGATGCCATTGCCAAGCATGTACAGGAATCAAAAAGTAATTTTGCGGATCTAAATTCTTTTCTTTCAAAATTTGGATGAACTGTTGCAGCTCATTGGCATCAAATTCATGTTGATATAAACCACAAGCATCCCACTGCTTTGTACTACGGAACTCAGCCAAATCACGATGTACGGCCAACCATAATACTTTGACTTCTGGTGATAGCTCTGGTGCAGCACTTAAATAATCATCATAACCAAAGCCCATGCGGCCTTTGCTCATAATCAGCCAAGGGTGACCACGTAACATGCCTTCAACTTTATAGTGCGGTTCAGTCAGCACTGCTGTGCTTGGTAAACGCGCTTCATTAAATAGATGCGCTTCTGCCAACCACGTATTATTCATTTCCTTAATCAAATACGCTTTGGTGAATGGCTTTACATTTGCCTTGTCAGACATTGCGACGATAAACTCATGTAAATTCCAAGCAGGCTGATCAATGTGCTGACCATTGCTTACATCGCGTACTGAGCCTTCCTGAATATTCCAGTGTCCAAGTAAATATGGGTGGCCTTGGAATTCATAATGACGATTGCCTAAATCTAACTGATAACGTCCAGCTGACAAGGCTTTAACTTCAATAATTTCTTCATATAGAAACTCTGCAATCGCCATTTCAATGAGACGCTGTCCAGCGGCACGCCATTGCTGCTGATTAATTTTTAAAGTTGCAAAGTTCATATCAATTTCTCATAAGTTGAATGTACAGACACAGTTTGTGTACGTGTATTTGCACAACGACTACCTGCATGCGTGGTAATCGTGCTCTGTTCTGTTTTCTTTAAAATAGAGTGGTTTTGGCTCACCGCTTTTTCAGAAACACCCTCGACTGAAAGCGCCTGATCATCTGCCATTTGGATTTTAGGATTCTGAGCGAGCTCAAAATGCTGGAAGGTCTGCGCCTGCTGATCGAGTTCATAAAGCGGCTCGCCAAGCAATTGATTGATAATTGTCGCTGCACGATATGCACCAAGCCCTAAGTCTGGTGTACCAACCCCATGGCTATGCATTTCCTGATTCTGGACAAAAATATGCCCATTTAGACGATGTACAACACGATAGTCTTCAGTGATTTGCCAACGCTGTTTATGATCAAATTCAATATAAGGTTTCAGCCACTGCATAAAACCAAAATCAGGGGTAAAGTAACCTGTTGCAGCAACCAGGAAGTCACAATCTAAATGGAAAGCCTGTGTCGTGGCACGATGTTGAAAATACAGTCGAATTTTTTGCGTATCTAATACTTCGGCGTCTTTCAAATCACATTGGCTATGTAAATGTGTCTGCAAACTTTGACCCGCAATGCTACGGTGATAAAGTTTTTGATAGATTTCACGAATGGTCTTTGCACTAATACCCTTGTATAACAAGGACTGCTGCTGCAATTGTTGCTCTTTCTTTTCAGTTGGCAAAGCATAAAAATGCTGTGCATAGTCCGGGCTAAAATGTTCCAGTCCCAATGGTGCATATTCCATCGGGAAGAAGCCCTGAGAACGCGTAAACCAGTGTAAGTCAAACTGATGATTAGCTGTACCTTGCTGATCATCAAACAGATCAATAAAGACTTCGGCTGCGGATTGACCTGAACCAAGGACCACCACATCGCCGTGTAAATCTGTATCGGCATGCGTCATATATTGCGCAGAATGTAGACATTTTTGTGGTTGCTGTTGCTGTACTTTGGCCAAACATTCAGGCAAGTAAGGCACATTGCCGCTGCCGATGATCAGATGACGGCATAAATAACTGTGCTGAACACCCTCCGATTCCACCACGACTTTAAAGCCAATGGTTTGAGGTTCGATCTTCAAAACACGCGATTGGTATTCAATACAATCCAGTTGTTCTGCAACCCATTGGCAGTAATGGTTATACTCACAACGTGGAATATGCGGCTGCTCTAAAAAGTAAAACTTATATAAACGTTGCTGATGGCGCAGATAATTTAAAAAGCTAAATGGGCTAGTTGGATCAACCATGGACACCAGATCAGCCATAAACGGCACTTGTAATACCGTATTGGGTAACTGCATCCCTGCATGCCAATCAAACTGAGCTTTCTGTTCGAAAATTGCGTAGTTCAATGTGCTTTTATTATGCAGCAAGCTAGCCAGACTTAGATTAAATGGTCCTAGACCAATTCCAATAAAATCAAGCATAACTGACATCCTTCTGTGAAATACGCAGTGGATTTGGCAGTTCTACATAGACAGATTGGTTCTCGACAGGCGCAATCAGCTCATCTAATTCATGTAATCGTGTGAGTAAATTACCTTTATAAGGCAGCGTTGAATTAAACAATAATCCCTGTAATAAGCTACTGTCTGGATATTGCTGCAATTGCTCCTGCAAGAAACTTGTTAGATGCCCCAGTAATTCATCTTCAGTAATATAGCCTGTTGCGCCAATCGCATTGATAATGCCAAACAAGGTATTGCCAAAGAAATAATAGCTAAAACGTTCATCCACGAAATCTTTAGGCCCAACGGCAAATGCTTTTTCTTTCAGCTCAGGCAGCGCTTGCAAAATTTCAGTGGCAAACTCTTCGATATAATAAAAACCTTGGTTATCACGTAACCATAAGGTTTTAGGAAAATGATTTTCTAATTCCAAAAGCACATTTTGCTGATGTGATTCAAAGGCCATGCCATGGCGATGATATAGATACATCAACGGTTGCAAACTAACTTCAAGGAAACGATTAAACCAATCCAGAGCAATTTCTGAGAAATCGGTTTCGTGATGTGCTTTTGCAATTTTTGCAAATAAAGCATTAAAACGATTTAGAGGTTTATTTGGATGATCCTGACATAGGGATGCAATACAAGTGACTTGCTGTTGAGGATGGAATGGCTGATCGCGGAAAATACAGATACTTTCATTCACCACCTCATCATCAATTTTCAAAGCAATCCATGCTGGATCATTTACTGCTTTTAAGCTTGGGCACTGCTTTAAAATATTCTGACCAAATTCACTGTGCCATAGACGATGAGTGAGCTCACCACGGTGGCATTCTTTGGCTAAATTGACTCGAATAGAGTTGGTGATCATCACCGAAAGTGATGGTTTTACCATCCACGGCGCATTAAAACTCGCCAGTGTTCGGATCGAAGTGGTTGGAGAAAATTGCCAGCCTCGTAAGCCTACATCAATTAACTGCCCCGTTTGTTTTAAACGTTCAAACCAAGGCTTACTTTGCAAATAGCGGGCTTGCCAAGGATGTAATGGGAGTAATTTATATGCTGTGTGAGTCTTGAGCAGATTGAGATCATTTTCCGACAAATACCACTGTAACGCTGTTTTTAATTGAGCTGAAATACTTTCATCCGTAGCGCCGCCTTCTGAAATATAGTCCTGATGCACCAGCCAATAATGTAGTTGCGTCTTGCCTTTATGTTCAGGTGAAAACTTTAACCAGTCTTCATGTACAAAACCTGTTCTACTTTTCGGCGCTGGATGCATGCTATGCCCTAGAATCAGTGCCTGTTCGGTTTCAATAAAATTCTGGCCTGCTTTTACCAAGTCGTCGAAATCAGCTTCGCGCTGCGCTAAAAACTGTTGTAATGCATCACGGCTCTGAATCCACTTTTCCAACAAAGAAGCTGCATCTAATGGAATAGAGGACTCAAAAACCAATTCCTCAAGCAATAGACCGACGATTGCAACTGCACTGAATGGTTTGATTTGTCCATGGAGAATAATTTGTGGAAGATCTGCTAAACGATGTCGCCCGACTCGACTGACATAAGATAAAGGGAAATTACATTGGGCTTGAATAGAATGGATAGGGATTGATAACAGCGTCAAACCTTGGCTAAACGCTTGTTGTTGTGGACTTTGCTGACTGTTATCTAGCAAGTGACCTTTGCCAGTTTCTTGCGTATATGCATTGACGAAATGTTGCATCGCCAACCGATTGGCAAGTGATTGCATCTGACGGTATCCTCTTTCAAGAGAGTTAATTTGTTTTTCGAAATGTTTTAGGCCTGAAACACATCTTAAGCACAAGGGAGTTTACGATTAAGATGAAACTAATGATAATTATTATCATTTGCTATTTCAATTCCATAAGAGAACCTGAAAAATATGATCTAATCTATTGAATTAATTTGTTTTAGATATTAATTTAGCTTAATAAAGATACAAAAAGATAATAATAATTCTCATTAAATAAAATGATAAATTTTCAATTGCTGATTGCTTTTGTAGATTTAAAAATTTTAAATATAACAAATGTTTATAAAAACATTGCCTGTAAAGGTTATTTTTCTAGTCTAAAACATCAAAAAAATCAGCACCAAGCAATCTTGCTAGATCCTGTGGGTCAAGACCAATATCCAACCCTCTTTTCCCACCGCTGACATAAATTTTTTTGAATGTTATCGCCGTCGCATCAATAACCGTCTTCAGACGCTTCTTTTGTCCTAATGGACTAATTCCCCCTACCAGATAACCGGTCAAGCGCTCAGCATCTTTAGGATTGGCCATTTGTAGTTTTTTACACCCAACTGCTGATGCCACTTTTTTTAGATTGAGTTGATGGTGCACAGGTAGAATCGCAATGAAATAATTCTTTTCGTCGGTTACCATCAAGGTTTTAAAAACTTCTTCTACCTTTAAGTTAAGTTTTTCTGCAGCTTCTAGCCCAAAACTTTTTGCATTCACATCATGTTCATATTCATGAATAGAAAATTGTATTTTATTTTTTTCCAATAATTTACAAGCAGGTGTCATAACAGTTCAGTATTTTTGTTTAAGGTTAGTCATATGATAAGTGTAGCATTTTTAAATAAAGGTTTAAATTTGCTTAGGCTATTTTTGATATAAATCTATTCTTGATAAATGCCCTAGCAACCTCATATATTGGCTAACGGTGAAATAAACAGGCTCAATGATTTTATGAGTTATAAGCATAATAATTTGATGGCGATGCGTCAGAATTATTGGGATGATGAATCATCCAGCACGGTACAAGCTGAAAAACAATTTCTCAGAGAGATGCTTGTTAAAGAAGGTATTTTCAAAAATGCGACTTTAGACGACACCAAGTATTTTTTCTTTACACTTCCCAGTATTATTATTGTCAAAGCTTATGCGGTCGGCTTTCATCACAGTCAGGTTAAACGAATGTTAGTACAACATATCCATAGCAACCGAGCGGCGTTAATGCGAAAGTCTTCACTCAAAATTCAGTTTAAAATTTAGGACAGATGTATAGTAAAGATATCGTAAATGTAAAATATTTACTTAGGCTATTTAAGAGTAGCTGATCTTATTGCACAAATTTAGACTGATAATTCAAGAGATTGAACTATTTTAATACGTTCAAAAGCGGTAATATCCGTTACAATTCAAGTCTCGGCTTTCAACCCTCCGATTTCAGCATAGGACTTTTCTTTCATGTCAGATCAGAACGATAAGCTTAAGAATCTAAAAACCTCATCGGTGGATCGTCGCTTATCTATTGCAAAAGCTTCTCTACTTGCTGGAACACGCTGGGCGACTGCAAGTGCAACTTCCCTATTTTCTAGTGAAGAAGAAAAAGAGAAGAAACGTAAAAAAGCCATGGCTGAACAAGCACACTATTTAGTTTCTGAAATTGGGAAATTAAAAGGTTCAATCGTTAAGATTGGACAAATGATGGCGCTATATGGCGAGCATTTCTTACCAGAAGAAATCACACAGGCGTTAAATACCCTCAACAACCAAACCGTTGCCTTGGCTTGGCCTGCAATTAAAACACACTTACAAGATCAACTTGGCTCAAAACTCGATGAGCTGACGATTGATCATGAACCGATTGGAACAGCATCACTTGCTCAAGTACATCGTGCTACGCGTAAGTCGGATGGTTTAGAGTTAGTACTTAAAATCCAGTATCCTGGTGTTGCTGAAGCCATTGATTCGGACATGAATCTGTTTAAGAACATGCTGAAACTGACACGTATGGTGCCTCAAACCCGTGAGTTTGATCAGTGGTTCGATGAAGTTCGTGAGATGATGCATCGTGAAGTCGATTATGGCATTGAGGCGGCAACTACACGTCGTTTTGCTGAACGTTTGAAAGATGATCAGCGTTATGTGGTGCCAGAAATCATTGAGGAATTTTGCTCTGAAAAAGTGTTATGCATGACCTTCGAGCGTGGCGTACCTGTCAATAGTCCAGTGATGCTTTCCCTGCCTCAAGAGCGTCGCAACCAATTAGGCGAAGCTTCTCTAGAAATTGCTGTGCGTGAGCTATTTGAATGGGGTGAAATGCAGACCGACCCGAACTTTGGCAACTACTTGGTTCGCTTAGGTAATGGCGATGATGTTAAAGATAAAATTGTTTTACTCGACTTCGGTGCGATTCGACAATTCGACAATAACTTGCTCACAGTTGCCCGCAATCTGATCCATGCTGGTTATGACCACGATAAAGATGCCATGGTCAAAGCCATGACAGGTTATGAGTTCTTTGATGCCATGCCAGAAAGTGTTAAACCTGGTATGGCGGATGTCTTCCTGATCGCAACAGAAGCATTTAGCTGTCCAAGTAACAATCCTGATATGCCAGACGGTATTATGGATAATCAAAATCGCTATGACTGGAAAAAAAGTCAATTGCATAATCGTGTGATGCAACAGGCTGGTCAATCGATGGCTTCACGCTATTTCTCGGTTCCACCAAAAGAGTTTATGTTCATTAGCCGTAAATTTATTGGTGCGTATACCTTTATGACCGTGATTGATGCGAAGACCAATGTTCGTAAAATGATTCCGCAGTTTGCTGAATAAATTGCTCAATTGAGTATCTAAAAACAGCTGTTCAATTTTTTCGAACAGCTGTTTTTATTTACTTTACAGAACCGACTTAGACACGAACTTCTTCAATACTATTTTTTATTTCATAAGGCAAACCGACATAATTTTCTGCCAAGGTCGTCTTACCCGCCGTAGAGCCAAGAATATAGCTGAGTTCAGCTTGTTTAATCTTATGTTCAAACTCACTTTCTGTTTCAAAGCGATGCAATAAGTGGGTCATCCACCAAGAAAAACGCTCAGCCTTCCAGACCCGTTGTAAACATTTTTCTGAATATTCCTGAATACCCTGATCTGAACCTTCGACATAATATTGAATCAATGCATTTGAAAGATAAGCAATATCAGAGGCTGCCAGATTCAGCCCTTTTGCGCCCGTTGGTGGAACAATATGTGCCGCATCACCTGCTAAAAACAATTTTCCGAATCGCATAGGTTCGGTCACAAAACTACGTAGTGGCGCAATACTTTTTTCGATTGATGGTCCTATTACCAACTTTTCTCGGCTTTCAGCATCTAAGCGCAATTTGAGCTCTTCCCAAAATCTCTCATCTGACCAATCTTGAACTCGATCATTGAGCGGGACTTGCAAGTAATAACGGCTACGTGTTTCTGAACGCATACTACATAAAGCAAAACCACGTTCTGATTGGACGTAAATCAATTCATCCGCAACGGGAGGCACATCGGCTAATATGCCTAACCAGCCAAATGGATACACTTTTTCATAAGTCTTGATTTTATCCTGAGGCACACTGGCTCGGCATATTCCATGGTAGCCATCACAACCTGCAATGAAATCACATTCGATCTGGATCGTTTTACCTTGGTATTCAAATTGCACTTTAGGTGTTTGATAAAAATCGCTGACCTTTACATTGTGTGCTTCATAAAATGATTTAAGTTGTGCAGTTAGGCGAGCGGCCATTAAATCTTTGGTCACTTCTGTTTGACCATACACTGTGACTTGCTTTCCACCAGTCAGAGCAGATAAATCAACGCGGTGCTTCTGTCCATTGGTGAGTATCTCAATACCTGAATGCGGCAATCCTTTCTCTTTTAGATGTTGATCTACACCAGCCTGTTGGAGTAAATCAACCGATACTTGTTCCAAGATGCCAGCACGTATCCGCGAAGCCACGTACTCAGCGCTACGTTGTTCAATAATAATATGCTCAATACCTGCTTTATATAAAAGCTGGCCAAGTAGCAATCCAGCTGGACCCGCACCAATAATCGCAACCTGCGTTGTTAAAAGTTCCATGACATCTTCCTTGTGATCTCCTGTCTTTTAACTTACTGCTTTTAAGTTTTGTGCACGATATAGCCAAGTCGAAAAGAACCGTTTATCATTTCATTTGTCCGAATATCGGACAAAACATCTCAATAACAGGAATGGATACATGGTTAAGGTTGATGCTGTGTTAGAGCACCCCAGTTCACATGAACAGATTCGTCAGGAAGATTATATTGCAGGTTTAGCAAAGGGTTTGACTTTACTGGAGGCTTTTGGGGTTGATCGACAACGTTTAAATGTTACTCAAGTGGCTGAACGGACTGGAATTAGCCGAACAGCAGCACGGCGTTATCTTAAAACCTTAAAATACTTAGGCTATTTAGACACAGATGAACATTATTATTGGCTGACTCATCGTGTGTTACGTTTCTCAAGTTCTTATTTAAGTTCAGCACATCTACCTAAAATTGCCCAATCCTTCCTTAATCTTTTATCTGCACAAACCTCATTAACCTTTTCCTTGGTGGTCTTAGATGATAACGAGGTGGTACCGATAGCCCGTAGTTATCTGCCTCAACAAGATCATCTCAGGGTGAACCCTTATGGCATGCATTTAGGCAATCGCCTACCTGCACACGCAACTTCAACAGGTAAAGTCTTATTGGCTGCCCAATCAGAGACAGCTCAACACGACTGGGTGAAAAGGTTCGGTTTAAGACGTTTAACCCCTTTTACAATAACGGATAAAAGCAATTTTTTTGAGGTGCTGAAAGATATTTCACAAGCAGATTATTGTCTTTCTAAAGAAGAACATGAACTCGGTGTCATCGCAATTGCCGTACCTGTGATCAATGCCCAAGGAAAAGCGATTGCCGCTCTAAACTGCATGTCACAGACCAATCGCGTACAAGAGGATTATTTAGTGCAACAAATTTTACCGCTACTACGCAACACTGCCAATGAACTGCGTAATGTGATTTAAAAATATGGCACTTTAAATGCTAAAAGCACTGAATCATTTTTTATTATTTTCAAATTGCCCCTGAACCTTCAGAGGCAAATGTAATAATTAAAATCGAATAACATACTTTTTATCACGATGACAACACTTTAAATTATGCAATTTTGATAATTGGCTTCAGTGTTATACCCGCATGGCTATCACTTGCCGCTTGGTTCATCTCTTCAAAAGTATAGAACTTTACCAATTTATCAAAAGGAAATTTGCCCTGTAAGAATAACTCAACTAATTCAGGAATAAATTTCTTCGGTGCACCACTTCCTTCGACCACACCCAGAATTGTTTTTCCTCCCAGTAGCAAATCATTCACATCAAATTGAGCTAAGGTTCCCAATGGTGGTGCCCCAACAACCGCAATTTTGCCTAAAATCCCTAATGCATCAATCCCAAGTTTCAATATCTCAGGACGACCCGTAGATTCTAGCGCAAAATTTGCCCCGCCTTGGGTAATCTCTTGGATTACAGCAACTGGATCTTGAATTTTGCTATTAATTACATGGGTTGCGCCTAATTCTGAGGCCAAGCGTAAACGTGAGTCCACAACATCCACAGCAATAATAGTCGAAGCTCCACAGATTTTTGCAGCCAATAATGCACTTAGACCAACGGCGCCTGCACCCCATGTGATAAAGCAACTAGCTGGGCTTACCTTAAGCGCATTCATCACTGCACCCGCACCTGTCTGTATCCCACATCCTAAAGGACCCAATAACTCAATTGGCGCGTCTTTAGAGACTTTAATTGCATTATTTTCTCGGCTCAATGCATAGGTCGCGAAAGACGACTGCGAAAAAAAATGATCATGTACAATCTGATGATCATGTGTGCAAATTGCATTATTTCCTTGTATATCAGCACCACCAAAGTTTCGGCTGAAAAACTCAGCACAATAGGCTGGATTTCCAGTATTACATTGCGTGCATTTGCCACAATAACCATAACTGAGTACGACATGATCTCCTATTTGCAAATCTGTTACATTTGGACCAATCGCTTCAATAATCCCAGAACCTTCGTGCCCCAGTACTGCAGGTAATGGCACAGGATAATATTGATCACGTACTATTAAATCGGTATGACACATGCCTGTCGCAATGATTTTAACCAACACCTCATCATTCTTAGGCTGTCGGATTTGCAATGGCTGTAGTTCAAAATCTGCACCCTTAGACTCTGTCACTGCCGCAATAATTTCTTTATAAACCGTTGTATTTTCCATTATGACTTCCCGTCCCTAATCATTAATACAAATTAAAATGGATAATGTGGCGCTTGCGTTTGAATGGTCAGCCATTGCCATTGGGTAAACTCATCCGCATTTGCAGGTCCACCAATCCGTGTGCCATTGCCTGATGCACCAAAGCCACCAAAAGGATTCACCGTTTCATCATTCACGGTTTGATCATTGATATGCAATAAACCTACATTCAGTTGCTGACCAAGCTGCATGCCGCGCCCAACACTGGCGGTAATAATGCCCGCTGAAAGTCCATAGTCACCATCATTTGCAAGTTCAATGGCCTGTTCATCCGTGCTAAAAGGAATCAGTACGGCAACAGGACCAAAAATTTCCTCAGCAAAAATTGAATTGTCCTGTTTGACATCAGCTAAGACCGTTGGTTCAAAGAAAACACCATTGGCCTGTCCACCAATTTCCAGTTTAGCGCCATGCGCAATTGCATCATTGACCAACTGCTCAACCCGTTGCGATTGCTTGGCATTAATCAAGGGGCCAATCGTGACATCCGCATTCAAAGGATTTCCCACCACAAATTTTTTGACCTTTTCAATCACACGTTGTTTGACTTGCGGATAGATCTTTTCCTGAATCAAGATTTTTCCAGACGTCATACAGATTTGACCTGAATGCAAAAAAGCACCCCACGCGATATTCTCTGCCGCAAGCTCAATATCAGCATCGTCCAGAATAATCAGCGAGTTTTTACCGCCTAACTCAAGCGATACTTTTTTCAGTGTTTTAGCCGCATTTGCACCCACAATACGACCTACATGTGTTGAACCGGTAAATTGAATACTGGCAATATTTTTATCCAAGGTCAGTGCTTCACCCACTTCAGCACCACCAGGCAATACATGTAGCAGTCCTTGTGGTAAACCCGCCAATTCAAAAATACGGGCAATTGCATAACCGCTACAGACTGCCGTGCGTTCATCAGGCTTCAAGACCACCGCATTTCCAAGCGCTAAGGCTGGCGCAACCGCACGTAGCGCAAGATACAACGGAAAATTAAAGGGTGAAATCACACCGACCACACCTAAAGGCACTCGCTTAGCCAAACTCAATTTACCTGCGGCTGTTGGCAATAATATGCCCTGATCAGCTGCGGGTAATGCAGTACAATGTTTGAGCACTTGAATAGCAATGTTCACTTCAAAACCAGCTTTTAACGGTAGTGAACCACTTTCTTTGACCAGCCACTCGATAATTTCAGCCTGATGCTCCGTTAGGATCTGAACTGCGCGCTCAAAAACCACCTGACGTTCTTGATAACTGAGCACCCACCATTGCTTTTGTGCAATCTTGGCTTGCTGAGCTGCATCGACCACATCGGATGTATCTGCATATCCAATCTGCCCTAAGGACTCACCAGTCGCAACTTCAACCACTTGATAAACGTTTTCGGCGGATTGCCATGTACCACGAAATAATTTTTGATCCCAAATTTCTTTTGTTAAAATAGACATATGAACCTCGTTGTGTTTACTTAAATAAGTACATTTATTTTTGAGCTAATTGACAGCCTAAAATCACACCTACAATTTCTTACCATTATTTCTGATTAAAAAATGTAGAAAAGTCTTAGATTTAAGCCTAAATCTTTTTTAAACCCACTTTCTACTTGTGTATCAGAAATGACTTGAGCACTAATCTGCGTTTTCGGGTTAATCATCTGCTGATATTCCAGACGTAGCTGTTGCTTTTTCATATCTTGATGAAGATTAATACCATCTAAAGACTGATTTCCCCCATAGTTTGCAGCATAACCAAATGCCACTCTTTGCAGCTGATTAAGGTCATAGCGGAGATTAACCTGAGTTTGATAACTCGTATCTTGTTCCAGTGTCTGGTTACCATTACCCGCTTCGTCGTTGTCACCATACCAGATTGCATCCTGATAGAACTCAAATGCAAGCTTGTTATAGATAGGCTGTACCCAAGCCATTTGCAGATCAAATTTAAATCGGTTTTCTCCCAGATTAACAGCATCATATTTATTATATTTACCAATTGGTAAATAAATAAATGGTGTTAATGCAAGATAACGCCCAGATAAACCTTTTTCTGGTTGATTGATCAGCCAGAATGCTGAAGCAATAATTGGATCAGCAAAACCAGATGCATCATTTAAATCATGTCCAGCAATATGGGTATTTCTCACTGATCCAACTGGAATGATAATTTGTGGTGTTGCACGCATACCTGCAATATCGGTGTAATGAATAAATCGTGCAATCCCAATATCTGATCTTGACTTTGCTTTAGTCTTGTTTCCATCTTGATAATATCCATCCATTTCACCGTGTTGGTAATAAAAAACTCCGACATTACTACCCTTAGGCAAAGCGGTATAATCTCCAACATTGACATCTACTGCATAAGCATGATGAATTAAAAAACCGCTGAATAATAAAATGACTGTATTTTTTCTCATGTAATTCATAAAGTGATCCTTATCTTTTCATTGTCCTTTTAAGCCACGTCAACAATTCAAAATTGATGAATCTAGCTGTCCTATGCGAGTTGGTGAAATATGCAAGTCTCCAAACTAGCTACAACAGAATTGCAGCAAACATGCCAAAAAAATAAATCAATAGAATCATGAGATTGAGATTTATAGATGAGAAAAGATGTCCATAATCTGGACATATAAAAAAAGCGGCTGTCCAGATTATGGACAACCGCTTTTTTGACCAAAAGAATAGAAAAATTAACTATCCAGATATTTATAAACTGTAGTTCTTGATATTTTTAAGCGTTTAGCTGTTTTGGCAATATTACCTTTTTCTTCATTCAAAACCTGCATAATCAACTGTTTAGTTAGGATATTTAGATCAATGTTAGCAGAAAATGTACTTCGTTCACTTGCCTGAGATGTAAGCACATCGAGATCTGGTAATGGTAGCTTATCCAAGATTTCAGTTTCGTTGAATACTGCTGCAAGCTTTACGACATGCATCAATTCACGAATATTACCTGGCCATGCATACGTATTAAATTGTTGTTCAACCTGAGATGACCAGTTGAATATCCCAAACTGATGAAGTATCGAGTGAAATATGCTGTGTCGATCAGTCCTAGAACGTAACGGTTCCAGATGAACCTCAAAACCTCGAATACGGTAATACAGATCGCTACGAAACGCCTGCTGTTCTATCTTTCCAGTTAAATCTTGGTGAGTTGCACATAATAATTTAAACGCAGAACGAATTGGTCTACGTCCACCAACCCGATAAAATTGTTGATCTTGTAATACTCTGAGTATTTTGACTTGTAAATGTAAAGGGAGATCGCCAATTTCATCCAAGAATAAAATTCCTTGATCAGCCAATTCGATCAGTCCTTTTTCACCCTGTTTTTTAGCTCCAGTAAATGCCCCACCTTCATAACCAAATAATTCTGCTTCCAGTAAATGCTCTGGAATTGCACCACAGTTAATTGAAATAAAAGGTAGATTAGCATTTAATTTTTTATGTAATTGCTGAGCAAAATGATCTTTTCCAGTTCCAGTTTCACCTGTAATGAGAACAGGTATCTCGGCTTGTAAGGCTTTCAACGCTTGATCTAATTTTGTATTAACCTTTGGGATGTTGTTACACGAAGGAATAACAAAAGTTTTTAACTTGGCATAAAAAAATGCATGGTCGATACTTTGAATCAGAAAAAAATCTTTTGCATGATTTGAAGATAGATGACTACAGCTCAAAAATTCAGAAATATTCTTATACCGCAAAAATTCAATAGAACAATTCAGTAATTTCAGTGCCATCTGATTGGCTTTTATAATTTGGTCCTGCTCATCTAACACAATTAATCCTGTGTAGGCATTATCAAGTAAATCCTGAGAATGCTGAAAATGTAATAAGCGATGATTTGGTTGAAGTGTAGAGAATATGGTTTTATTTTCTAATATATAACTCTGATATAACAAATGTCTGAGCCAGTTACTTGCCAATAGTCCTTGTCTCGATGTGATGTCAAATGCCCCAATTACATCACCCATTCCATTAAATACGGGGACAGAAGCACAGGAAAAGCCAGAGAATTCATTCAAATAATGCTGATGACCCGTCATGATCATTGGTTGTTTCGACATTACACTACAGGTCGGCGCAATTGCTCCAAAAACGGACGGATCAATAACACGTCCTATTTGTAAAAAATGATATTGGTGATCTAAATTTGGGTTGTGCTTCTCTGCAATAATCTTGGAATTTGAATTGATCAGAAAGACGCTTACATCCTGCTGACCAAACAAACGCCATATGTCACTTAATACTGGTTCTGCAAGTCGAGCCAACCATTCATCTTCGAATGACAAACTTTCTAAAGGAAACTCTTTTAAGGCCGTTAATTTGAAATCAGGGCTCAAACCCGCTTGCCGAGATTGTTCCCATGCTTGCACAATGGGAGTATGTTCTTCCAGAATGTGGGGAAACTCTCCAGTATTATAAAAATGATGCTTGATATTTTCCCAAGAAAATTTAGATAAACCATCCATGAGCATATCCAAAATAAAAGAGTCATTCACCATAATACATGGGTTGCTTTAGAGATGAAATAACAACACGATAATGTAGTCGATAAGCAAAATCGTTTTGAAAATTACTAGATACGGATCTTATGATACGCTTGTTGGTTTAATCTGATGATCTGACTGAAAATCTTGATAGGTCTTACGTTCAGGTGAATTTTCCACTAAAGGCAGGACTTCTGTCATGCTGTTTAAACAACGCTGTGCTAATTGGATATATTCTTGGGTCCCATTAATTTTCCAAGCGCGTTCTTGTTCTGTTAAATCTCGCACAACTTTTGCAGGGCTTCCGATTGCCAGTACATTGGCAGGAATCACATCTTTGGTTTTGACTAAACTATTTGCACCAATCATGCTATTTTCGCCAATCTCAGCATAATCCAGAATCACACTATTCATACCAATCAAGACATTTTTACCAATACGGCAACCATGCAAAATCGCAGCATGACCAATATGTCCCATTTCTTCAATCAAGGTGATACTTTGCGGAAAGCCATGAATGGTACAACTGTCCTGTACATTGGCATTTGCTTGGATATGAATACGACCAAAGTCCGCGCGCAATGAAGCAAAAGGACCAATATAAACCCCAGCTTCAATAATCACATCACCAATTAAAACTGCCGTAGGATGGACAAATGCACTGGGGTGAACCACAGGAATCACCCCATCAATGCTATAGCAAGGCATGACTCAATCTCTCATTACTTTGGGTTAAGCCGCCAAAACGACGCCAGAAAGGTGCTGTTGCATTCGGCATTGGCCCTTCGGATGTTGCCGCAACCGATAAGAAATAGTCATCAGCCGCTTCAAAGACTTTTTTGTAAATGTTCATGGATAATGTACGGGCATTGACTGCAGGCCAGTCCGCCGATAATAGCTCCAATGGCAAAGCAGGATCTTTGAGTAAAATACGGCGATAGTAATGAATCAATAAGGTCCGAATCTGAAAAGCTTGAAGCGGTTCAATACTTTCGTCCTCCTGCATCAAAATTACGCCAATTTCTCTAAACATCTCTAAGAATTGTAGATAGCGTTGACGTAACTCATCAATCGGCCAATTGGTTTCTAACATACGACCAATGGTGTCCGTTGAGTTATTAAACAGCTGTAAGGTCTCTGCCTTAAACACCACCACCTGTTCACTCATATTTACATCAATCAACAGCTTTTGTAGCTGCAAGCGGTTTGAACCTGGATAAGCCATCAGATTGGTAGAAATATTAGCAAAGCCCAACCATTCCAGTTCTTTCTTTAAAAAAGCCTTATTGTCTGTATCCAGACTCGACATTAAAATAAGATCCCAAGAATGATCCCACTCTTTCATCTGATCATTATAAATCCGTTGCTCAGCCTGCAAATATTTGGAACGACTGGCATCGGTAATGCGGTAGAAACTGGTTCTGCCAATTTTATCTGAACCAAGCCAATCACTTTTAACCAAACGAAAAACAGAAGTTCGTACAGCACGATCATTAAAATCAAACAGTTCCATTAACTGGATCAAACTGGCAAGACTGATATTTCCGCCTCGATGTAACACTGAATCACCAAAAATGGTCGAAATCAATGAGGTCCCACTTAAGGGTTCATTCTGAATAATTGAATCAATAATTTGCTGTAACTTTGCACTCATACTTTTATCTTGGCATTTAGATTCAGGGTATAGAGGATACTATACCCTGAATGATCATAATGTTAAGCAATCTGACGCATATCAATGACGCGTTTTGCTTTACCTTCACTCCGCGGTAAGGTCAATTCATTGACCACTTCCACCGTGACTGAAATCCCAATCATGGTTTTAATCCGCTGCATCAACTGCTGAGCCAGTTGCTGCGCCTGCTTGTCACAGTTATGGCACATTTCGGTACGGATATGCAAAGTATCCATATGACCTTTCTTTGCCACAAGAATTTCATAATTCGGCACCAGACTTGGTACTTGTAAAATCTGTTCTTCGATCTGGGTCGGGAATACATTGACGCCACGAATAATCAGCATATCGTCACTACGCCCTACGATCTTATCCATACGGCGCATGGCTAGGTTCTGTCCAGCCAATAAACGGGTTAAATCGCGGGTACGATAGCGGATAATCGGCAAACCTTCTTTAGTAATGGTGGTGAATACCAGTTCACCCAATTCACCATCTTTACACACTTCTCCGGTTTCAGGATGAATGATCTCAGGATAAAAATGATCTTCCCAAATGGTCAGTCCTTCGCCTTCACCCAGACACTGCATCGCAACCCCTGGCCCCATAATCTCCGACAAGCCATAAATATCCAGTGCTTTAATATTTAAACGTTCTTCGATTTCACGACGTAACTCATTAGTCCAAGGCTCAGCACCAAAAATACCGACTTTTAAAGAGGTATTACGGGCACTGCCTAATTGCTGCTCAAGTTTTTCAATAATGCTGACACAATATGATGGCGTGACCATAATTGCCGTGGGTTTAAAGTCCTGAATCAGTTGCACCTGTTTTTCGGTTTGACCACCTGACATTGGAATCACGGTTGCACCTAAGCGTTCAGCGCCATAATGTGCGCCTAAACCACCTGTAAACAGACCATAACCATAGGCGACCTGAATCATATCTTTGGCACTTAGACCTGCCATACGCAAGCAACGCGCTACGATATCCGACCATGTATGGATATCTTTTTGGGTATAGCCAACGACGGTTGGTTTCCCTGTGGTGCCTGAAGAAGCATGTAAACGAACAATCTGCTCCTGTGGCACTGCAAACATACCAAAGGGATAGTTCTCTCTTAAATCCTGTTTGGTGGTAAATGGAAACTTGGCGAGATCATCCAAGTTAACGAAATCATCAGGATGCACACCAGCATCGTCAAACTTTTTCTTATAGACAGGGCTATTGGCATAAACATATGTCAATGTGTCTTTTAAGCGTTTGGTTTGCAGCGCTCGTAACTCCGCAAGCGTCATTTTTTCTACATCTTGTGTTATCAGGCTATCCACTGCCATCTCTCCTATGTCGTTATATTATTCGAACCGTTTCAATTGCTTTAAGCTAAATTTTCTAAGATCAGGGCAACACCTTGCCCGACACCGACACACATGGTACACAGTGCATATTTTCCTTGGCGTCTTTTCAATTCTCGGGTCGCAGTCATCACCAAACGCGTCCCACTCATCCCCAATGGATGGCCCAATGCAATTGCACCACCATTCGGGTTGACACGAGCATCATCATCCTTGAGACCTAACTCACGCATACAGGCCAATGACTGTGCTGCAAAAGCTTCATTCAGCTCAATCACATCCATTTGATCTAAACTAAGACCCGTTTGTTTTAATAGTTTTTGTACCGCAGGCACTGGGCCAATGCCCATATATTTCGGTTCAACCCCAGCACTGGCAATCGCGACCACACGGGCCAATGGGGTTAAACCGTGGGTATCGGCAAACTGACGATTGGTCAGCAACACACAAGCCGAACCATCATTCACTCCCGAAGCATTACCTGCCGTCACCGAGCCACCTTCTTTACGGAACGGTGCTTTCAATTTTGCAAGGCTATCTAAACTAGTATCCGCACGTGGATGCTCATCCTGTTAAAAAGACAGTAACATTCTTTTTACGATCGACCAGCTCAACGGGCAAGATTTCATCTGTAAAAAAACCATTTCGTTGCGCCACTGCCACTTTTTGTTGACTACGAATCGCAAACTCATCCTGATCCTGTCGGCTAATCTGGTATTTCTCAGCCACATTTTCAGCGGTTTCAGGCATGCTGTCCGTCCCATAGTCGGCTTTCATTTTTTTATTGATGAAACGCCAGCCAATGGTGGTATCAAAAATTTCAGGGCTACGACCAAAAGCCTCGGTTGGCTTGGCTTGAACAAAAGGTGCCCGACTCATCGACTCGACCCCTCCTGCCAATACAAATTGTGATTCACCCGATTTAATCGAACGTGCCGCCAATCCGACAGCATCTAAACCAGATGCACATAAACGGTTCACCGTCATTGCAGGAACTGCCTCAGGTAAACCCGCCAATAAGGTTGCCATACGTGCCACATTACGGTTATCTTCGCCCGCTTGATTGGCACAGCCCAAATAGACTTCATCTAAATCTTGCCAAGGTAGATGCGCATGTTTTTCTTTTAAATGTTTGATTGGCAATGCCGCAAGATCATCAGTACGCACCGAACTCAATGACCCTGCATAACGTCCAATTGGGGTACGAATAAAATCACAAATTAAAACGTCTTCCATGATCGCTCCTGCTTATGCACATTCTGTTAAAGTTTTTGAATGGTCGGTAGTTACACTTTGCTGCTTTGCCACGTATTGCTTGAGATAAAGACTTGCACGATATTTTTCTTCGCCATAGATGGCATATAAATTGTTAAGCGTTGCCAAGACGTATTCAGCGCCCAATTGCATCATCCATTGATACGGTCCTTTAGGATAATTGACACCATATCTCATGGCATTATCAATATCTTCCATAGTGGCAATCCCATGCAGACTGGCCTCACAGGCTTCATTGACCAACAAGACAATGGTACGTAAAGTTAACAGTGCGGGATGATCGCTGATCCAAACAACCTTGATCTGTTGTTGAGCAAAAAACGCTTCGATTTTTGCTAGATCTTCAGCTTGGCAAAGATGATTATGGCTCAGTACTACGGCTTGCGCTTGCGCGAAATCATGGTGCCAATCCATCAAGATGGTTTTTCGACTTAAATACTGTAAATTGGCAGATTCACCCTGACTTAAACGTAGATCAATATCATCAATTTGAATGATATTTTCATTGCTTGTTAAAGCACGACTTAAGCCTAGACGTTCTAATAAATTCGGACATTGAGCCCATGTACCTTTGACTTGAACATCAGCATAAAAAGACGGCTTAGTAATGAGCTGAGGCTGAAAAGTCGCATACTGATTTTTTTCATCATAGCGATAAAAACCTTGTCTAGACTTGCGCCCCCAAGCACCCGCATCCACCAGTTCCTTTTGTATCAGACTCGGGCGATAGCGCGGCTCATAAAAGAAAGCCTCATAAACACTTTGAGTGACTGAAAAATTCACATCCTGTCCAATTAAATCGGTCAGTTCACACGGTCCCATCGCAAAACCACCACACTGCTTTAAGGCATAGTCCAGTTGCTCATAGGTTGTGACCTGTTCTTGCAACGCCCGAAACGCTTCTGCATAAAATGGACGGGCAATTCGATTCACGATAAAGCCTGGTGTTGATTTGGTCAGAACTGGGATTTTTTTCCAAGCCAGCATCAAGGCTTTTAAAGCCCGACATAATCCTGCTGGTGTTTTTAGGCCTTGCACAATCTCGACCAGTTTCATCACTGGTGCAGGATTAAAGAAATGCAGTCCAACCACACGTTCAGGATATGGAACAGCAGACGCAATTGCTGTCACTGAAATAGATGAGGTATTGCTGGCAAAAATAGTTTGGTCATTACAAATCGCCGCTAGCTGCTTAAACAAAGCCTGCTTCACTTCCAACTTTTCAACTACAGCTTCTATGACTAAATCAACATTTGCCAATGCCTCGATTTGATCAGCAATGGTCAAACGTGAAAGTGCTTGCTGTGCCTGCTCAGAGGTCAGCTTGCCTTTTTCTGTTAACTTCGCGAAGGTCTGATGTAATCCATCAACTGCCTGCTTGGTCTTTTCACGATCGAGATCGTAGAGAACAGTCGAATGACCATTCATAATCGCCAATTGGGCAATCCCAATTCCCATGGTGCCTGAGCCAATCACGGCGATTTTGGCATGGGATAAATCGAAACTGATCATGCTTAACGCCCCTGAAAATTTGGCTCGCGTTTATTCATAAAGGCTTGAACCCCTTCACGATAATCTTCCGAACGCCCAGCAATACGTTGAAAATCTCGTTCTAAATGCATCTGTTCATCAAAACTATGATTACTGGATTGATGAAGGGCTTTTTTAATCAGTGACAGACCAAAAGTCGGTTGCTTGGCTAAACGTTCAGCCAGTTCTGTAACCTTGGATTTCAATTCGCTATCTTCAGCCACATCCCAAATCATGCCCCATTCTTTGGCAGTTTCAGCAGGCAATTTATCACCCAGCAACACCAGCCCCATAGCACGCGCATGGCCTACAGCACGTGGCAAGAACCAAGTTCCACCTGAGTCAGGTACTAAACCTAAACGACAGAAAGCCTGTACAAAGTTGGCAGATTTGGCTGCAATCACCAGATCACAGGCCAAGGCAATATTGGCACCTGCCCCTGCAGCTACTCCGTTCACCGCACAAATCACGGGCTTCGGCATATTCACAAGGGTTCTAATCAATGGGTTATAGTAGGTTTCAATCGAGTAACCTAAATCAGGCGCCGCAGCGTTTGGATCAACCACACGATCCCCCAAATCCTGTCCTGCACAGAAACCACGACCTTCGCCACTGATCACGATGCAGCGAACCTCTTGTTTCTTGCTCCAAAGATTCAGAATCTCGGCGACCTCACGGTGCATCTCCACATTAAAGCTATTCAATGCTTGAGGGCGGTTAAAGGTTAAATAGCCCACTGCATTTTTTTCTTCCACGATAATATTTTTATAGTCCATCACTCACCTCTAAAGATTGGTTTTCTTTTTTCAAAGAATGCATGAATGCCTTCGTTTCGATCTTTGGTTGCTGCCAACCAGACAAAATTTTGTCGTTCTAATTTCAGTCCCTGACTCAATGTGGTTTCATGAATACTTTTGATTGATTGTTTGATCACTCGAATTGCCAAAGGCGCTTGTTTGGCAATTTTGCTTGCCAACTGGACTGCATATTCCACTGTCAGTGCTGTTGGCACCACTTCACTACAAATCCCATATTGCTGCGCTTGCTTGGCTGAAATCATTTCCCCTGTCATTGCCCAGCGCATGGTCAGTTGCTGGCCCACCAGACGTGCCAGACGTTGGGTACCACCCGCACCAGGTAACATACCTAGACCAATCTCAGGCAAAGCAAATTTGGCATTGTCACCACAAATCACCATGTCTGAATGCAACACCAGCTCAAAGCCCGCGCCCAAGGCATAACCATTCACAGCAGCGATGATGGGTTTAGTAAAACTGTCGATCTGCTGCCATAGCTTTGGACGGATATCGAGCTGTAAAGCTACGGCATCCATTTCTGCCAATTCGCTCAGGTCTGCACCCGCAGCAAAGCAATTGCGATTGCCTGTCAGCACAACCGCTTTCACGGCAGGATTCTGTTCTGCTTGTTCCAGCAGATCAGATAGACACTGTAAAGTGGCATTATTTAAAGCATTACGTTTCTCTAGACGGTTTAAGCTGAGTAGCATGACCCCATCTATTGGCGTTTCAACCTGAATCAAGGTTTGCATGGCTATCTCACCTCTACTCATCAAAACTCAAACGCACATTCGCGCCTTTCGGTAAAGTCTGGCAGCTCAGCACATAACCTTTTTCCACCTCATCATCTTCAAGGCTATAGTTCAGGAACATATCCACCTCACCTGAAAGCACCTTGCAGCGACAAGTGGCACAGACGCCACCTTTACAGGCATAAGGCAAATCTGCGCCTGCACGTAAAGCAGCATCCAGAATACTTTCGTCCTCTTGCCCCACAGCAACGATCAACTCTCGTCCATCCAACACAATATTGACTTTTTCTTCTTTACGGTTGACATCGCTTTCCGCAGAACGTTTGCGCACATGCCCCGTGTTAAAGCGTTCCGTGTGAATCTTATCTTTAGTCACACCATACACAGGAAAAAGGCGTTCGACCGTGTCCATCATTTCATCTGGACCACAGGCAAATACATGGTCAAAGTTGGGTTCTAATACCTCATGTTCAAATAATTGCTTCAGCTTGTTTTCATCGATACGGCCATTCAGTAACTCACTGTCATTGAACTCGCGTGAGAAAATATTGATGAGCTGAAAACGTTCTTTAAACTGGTCTTTCAGGTCCATAATCTGCTCGGAAAACATGGTCTGTTTCCACGAACGATTGCCATACAACAAAGTAAAATTTGCCGATGCTTGCTCAAACAACACCTGTTTGATGATGGAAAGAATCGGGGTAATGCCACTTCCAGCAGCAATACCTAAATAAGCTTGCCCACCTGTTCTAGCTGCTTTCTGAAAAAACACGCCCTGTGGTGGCATCACGTCCAGTACATCACCGACTTTTAAATGTTCATTGGCCCAATGGGAAAATTGGCCCTGATCAATCTTTTTCACCGCAATACTGATATCTTCTTTTGGCGCATAGCTACAGATCGAATAGCAACGGCGAATTTCACCCGCTTCGGTTAAATGGCGAATCGTCAGATGTTGGCCCGGCTGAAATTGGAACTGTTGCTGTTGTTCAGGGACCAGATCAAAAGCAATACAAATTGCCTGATCGGTCTGAGGTGTAATTGTTTTTACTTTTAATGGAATAAATTGGCTCATGGCTGATTTCCTTATCCAAGGCTTTAAATACATTTAAAATAATCAAAGGGTTCAAGGCAGTCCCGACATTTGTACAGCGCTTTGCAGGCAGTCGAACTAAACTCGGTCAGCAATCGAGTGTCACGGCTTTTACAGTGCGGACAGACCACACCATCACTCAGATGCACATGCGTTCCGCATAGCTGTGCAGTCCCTTCTGGTGGCGCAATCCCATAGGCTTGCAATTTCTGCTTACCTGCATCCGACATCCAGTCCGTGGTCCATGCTTCAGATAAATCAATCATGACTTTTGCCGGAATTAGATCTTCCGCTGCCAATGCTTCGACAATCTGTGTTTTTAATAAGTCAGTCGCTGGACAACCGCTATAGGTCGGGGTCAATCGAACAATAATTTCTTGTTGTTCATTCAACTCAACACCGCGAATCATGCCCAGATCAACAACGGACAATACAGGAATTTCTGGATCACTGACTTTCTGTAGAACATCCCAGCATTGGTCAATACAATGGCGAATCATTTGCATGGCTACACTCCTTGTGTTACCAAGTCATCTCAGGATAACTACGCTGAATGGATTGCATTTCAGCCAACAGATATCCTAAATGTTCGGTATGCAAGCCTTGTTTTGCCCCACGGCGGTAAGCACCATTCACAGGAATCGTTAATTCAAAACGCTTCAATTCCGCTACAACGATTTGCTCCCATTGCGCTTTTTCAGTGGAAAAATCAGCAATGATGCCTAGCTCAACCAGTGTCTGTTCTTCCGCAGTCAATTCGAACAGTTCAGCACTAAAACGCCATAAACTATCTAATGCGTGCTGCACACGTTGATGTGCTTCGGTTGTACTGAGGCTTAAACGCTCCATCCAGCTGGTGGAGAAACGAATATGGTACTTGGCTTCTTTTAAAGATTTCACCGCCAATGCAGCGACTTCTGGCATTGAGGATTGAGTTAAAGCGGTTAATAACAACACATGGTAATGATCCATCAACCACTGACGCACGATGGTCTGTGCAAAATCACCATTCGGTTGTTCACATAGCAATAAATTGAAAAACTCACGTTCATTACGGAAATAAGCCAGTTGATCTTCATCACGTTTTTCAGCTTCATATTGTCCCGCTAAAGTCAGGAAATTTCGGGATTGCCCCAGTAAATCCAGACCAATATTGGCCAAAGCAATATCAATTTCCAGCTCTGGCGCATGACCACACCATTCAGCCAAACGTTGCGCCAATACCAGTTGGCTATCACCGATATGTAATAAGAATTTAGACAAAGCGATATTCTTCATTTGCATACTCCCTTACATGTGCTCAATGCCATCAGGAATATGATAGAAGGTCGGATGACGATAGACTTTGTCCAATGCAGGTTCAAAAAACTCTGCTTTTTCGTCTGGCTGTGATGATTTGATTAGTTCTGAACGCACCACCCAAATGCTGATGCCTTCATTGCGACGGGTATAGACATCACGTGCATGTTGCAGTGCAATTTCGTCATCTGGTGCTCTTAAACTGCCAACATGGCGGTGACTTAAACCTTGTTTACTGCGCACAAACACTTCATAAAGCGACCAGTTGTTATTATTTTTCATTACGTTATCCTCAAATTTTTCCCTAAATTTTGCTTAAGCAACTTTACCGACTTGGGCTTGCTGCTTTTTGGCATACACCACAGCGGCATCACGTACCCACTTGCCATTTTCCCAAGCCTTACGACGTGCTTCGATCCGTTCATGATTACAAGGCCCGCGACCCGCAATCACCTCATTAAATTCTTGCCAGTCAATTTCGCCATAGCTGTAATGACCTGTTGCCTCATTCCACTGCAAATCAGCATCTGGCACAGTTAAACCAAGCTGCAACACCTGTGGCACAGTGTTATCGATGAACTTTTGACGCAATTCATCATTACTAAAGCGTTTGATTCCCCATGCCATGCTTTGCGCACTATTAGGAGAATGATCATCACTTGGGCCAAACATCATCAATGCAGGCCACCAGAAACGATTCACCGCATCTTGCGCCATTTGTTTTTGTTCGGGTGAACCAGCCGCCAATGCCATCATGGCTTCAAAACCTTGACGTTGATGGAAACTTTCTTCTTTGCAAATCCGTACCATGGCACGTGCATAAGGACCATAAGAGGTACGGCATAAAGCCACTTGATTCACAATCGCAGCACCATCAACCAGCCAGCCAATCGCCGCGACATCAGCCCAACTCATGGTTGGATAATTGAAGATGGATGAATATTTCATTTTTCCATCAATCAATTTTTCCATCATCTCATCACGGTCCGCACCCAAGGTTTCTGCGGCACTGTAGAGGTAAAGTCCATGCCCTGCCTCATCCTGAACTTTTGCCAATAGCACGGCTTTACGTTTCAAGGTCGGTGCACGGGTAATCCAGTTACCTTCTGGCAGCATACCGACAATTTCTGAATGACCATGTTGCCCAATCTGACGAATCAAGGTTTTGCGATATGCTTCTGGCATTTCATCTTTGGCTTCAATGGTGATGTCATTGGCGATATTGTGCTCAAATTTCTGATACTTATTTTCCATTTGTAGATTCCCTTGAGAATTCCATCCATGAATCTATTTTTCGATACACAAAAAATAAAGTCAATAAATATTTTTGTATCAAATTAAAATAAACCAGTAAACTCAACTCAAGCAATTGTTTTAATTACATTTAATAAAATTAATAGAAATTAATTTGAATATTTTAAACAAATTTAGATTGACTTTGCGCTTAATCAGGATGAAATTATGAATCATATTTTAAATATTTTTATAATTGATGTATCACATAAAAATGGAGTTTGATCATGCTTGAACAAGCACAGCCAGAAGAAATCGCCAAGGACAATGAAGACCAAGGTTCGGGTCAGCAACTGCTACAGCTAGCGTCCTATGTCTATGCAACGTGGCACTCAAGCCATCACGATCGACGTACGGTTGTACATGCCATTACTGGCGAGCCAATCTATAGTGTCAGCAGTCACGGCATCGACATGCAGCAAGTGGTCAAATATGCCAAGCAGAATGGTACCGAGCTGGCAAACTGGACTTTTCATCAACGAGCCAATGCTTTAAAACAAATTGCACAACACCTACTTGAGCATAAAGAAGATTTTTATCAGCTTGCCTATGCAACAGGTGCAACACGAAAAGATGCCTGGATTGATATTGAAGGTGGTATTCAAACCTTATTTGCCTACTCAAGTCTGGTACGTCGTGAACTCAATGATGAAAAAATCATCACTGAGGATAGCTGGATTCAACTCTCTAAACATGGCACATTTGGAGCAAAGCATATTCTCAGTCCGAAAGCAGGTGTGGCTGTACACATCAATGCCTTTAACTTCCCGATTTGGGGCATGCTGGAAAAAATTGCACCGACGTTATTGGCGGGTGTACCTTGTATCGTCAAGCCAGCCACTGATGGTGCTCAACTGACTCAAGCCGTGGTTGAAGCCATTATTTCGACTGGAATCCTACCCAAAGGTTCTCTACAACTGATTTGCGGACAAATTGACGATTTGTTTGATTACTTGGGCCCTCAAGACTGCGTGACCTTTACTGGCTCAGCCTATACTGGACAAAAGCTTCGCAATCATCCCCATCTGAACAAATATTCCATTCCATTTAGTATGGAAGCTGATTCAGTGAATAGTGCGATCCTCAGCCCTGAAGCAGATGAAGCCACGGTTGATCTATTAGTACGCGAAGTGTTTCGTGAAATGACCACAAAAGCAGGACAAAAATGTACTGCGATTCGTCGAGCCTTTGTACCACAAGCACTTCTTGAACAAGTTCAGCAAAAACTAAGTGCTAAGCTGGCAAAAGTCGTGGTTGGTGATCCACAAAAACAAGACACCACCATGGGTGCACTCGCCAGTCCAAAACAAAAACTGGATGTAGCGGCTAAAGTTGCTGAACTGGCGAAAGAAGCCAAAATTGTATTTGGTGATGAGACAACTTTCAAAATCAATGCTGGGCATCCTGATAAAGGTGCATTCTTCCCACCGACCTTGTTACTCTGTGAGCAACCACTACAGGCAAGCTTGGTACATACCACTGAAGCTTTTGGCCCTGTGTGTACTTTGATGCCGTATCAATCAATCGACGAACTTGCCGATCTTGTGGCTCGTGGTGAAGGTAGTCTGGTTGCCTCTGTGGTAAAGAACAGGGATGAGAATATCGAACTGATTATTCAAAAAATTGCGCCATGGCATGGTCGTGTTCATATTCTGGATGAAGAATCAGCCAAAGAAAGTACAGGTCATGGTTCACCACTGCCGCATCTCGTTCACGGCGGCCCAGGCCGTGCTGGTGGCGGTGAAGAACTGGGGGGCATTCGCGCAGTCAAACACTATATGCAACGTACTGCTATTCAAGGTTCGCCGAACAGCCTCACTCAAGTGACGCATTCATGGACCGCGGGTGCCAACATCAAGCAAGACCGCGTCCATCCTTTTAAAAAGGATTTTGATGAACTGGTAATTGGTGAGCGTTTATTGACTGCACGTCGTACCGTGACCGAAGCCGATATTGTCAATTTTGCCTGCTTAAGTGGCGACTATTTCTATGCGCATACCGATAAAATCGCGGCAGCAGACTCTTTCTTCGGTGAACGGGTTGCGCATGGTTATTTCATTGTTTCTGCCGCAGCAGGTTTATTTGTCGATGCTGCTCAAGGCCCTGTGATTGCCAACTATGGCATGGATAATTTGCGTTTTGTTGAGCCTGTAAAAATTGGTGATTCGATTCGTGTTGAACTCACTTGCAAGCAGAAAACGCCTAAACCGCAAAAAGATCCATCTCAACCTGAACATGGTGTCGTAGTTTGGGATATCAAAGTCAAAAATCAGCGTGATGAACTGGTCGCAACCTATGATATTTTAACTTTGGTTGCCCGCGCAGCTTAAAGTAAGTGCATTGATGGGTACCCATCAATGCCTTGAAAATTTGGTCAGTTAAAAATAAATTCAATTCAGGAAAAGCCATGAGTGCCTATATCATTCTGATTCGTACGCAATTGAAAAACCAAGATGAAATGAAAACCTACACCACTTTAGCACGCCAAGCGAGTCAAGTTTTTGCCGCTGAACCGATTGTGTTTTATGGTCAGTCGATTGCATTAGAAAATATCGAAAGCGACGGCGTTGCCATCATTAAATTCAGCAATATGCAGGAAGCACAGAATTGGTATCACAGCGATGCCTATCAACAAGCCAAAAAGCATCGTGATTTGGCAGGTGAATATATGGTCATTCTGACAGAGGGGTTAGACTAATCCTGTTGGTAAATAAATCACAGATTCAGCAGACTAAATGACAAAGCGATTCTAACGAAACTAATTCTCTGTCATTTTGGTCAATTTTTTTTAAAATTATTGTTTTGATATTTTTTTAAAATCATAAAAAACAATACAATACAAAATAAAAACCTGCTTATTTACCCTTTATCTTTCTCTAGTCGGCATGTCAAACAAGACATAGTCTTTTGATCAGGAGCATGTCAGCATAAATTTACAACCATCCTCCAGGATAAAATCATGTCGAATATGATGAATAAGGCTCAAGGTCTTGGGCTATCTTTGATCACTAAACTCGCAGGAAGCGAAATGCTTGATCAACTCAAATTAAGAAAATTTGTAGAGAAATCATTATATCAAGGTTCAAAAACAGGCTTTAAAGTACTCAATAAAACACAAAAAGCATTTAAGCCACAACCGCTCGATAAACAACGCCTCCCAAATCAAACCAATAAAAATCTGTTTGATCTCAGTCTGACTGAAGAACAGCAAATGACCGTTGATGCCATGTCACAATTTGCTGAAGAAGTCCTCTACACATTGGCACATGATGCAGACCATCATGCACAATTCCCGGAAGAACTGTGGCAACATTTGGTTGATTTGGGGCTCAACTATTATGCTTTGCCAGAGGCATTGGGTGGTGTGGCAGCAGAACAAAATATTGTGAGTAATATTCTGATTGCAGAAAGCTTGGCTAAGGGTGATTTCAGTCTGACCGCAGGTTTACTCAGCACCTTCAGTGTTATCAATGCAATAACCCGTTGGGGCTCAACCCAAGTCCAATCGATGTATTTACCTGTATTTGCAGAAGATACGGATGTTACGGCGACTTTCGCATTTCAGGAAGCAACAGCTGCTTTTAACCCATACCAGTTAAAAACTACCGCAACTGAGGCCAATGGGCAGTTCTATATCACGGGTGAAAAAAGCTTAGTGCTTTTAGGTGATATTGCCGATGTGTTTTTAGTCAGTGCAGAGTTCAACGGTCAACCTGATATTTTCGTGGTGCAATCCAATGAAACAATTGCCATCAAAGCCAACCCTGCAATGGGCCTAAAAGCTGCTGAAACGGCGACCCTTCAATTTAATCAAACGCCAGCCTTACGCTTAGGGGATGCTGATTTTGATTACACTGCTTTTGTCGATCTTGGCAATTTGATGTGGTGTGCTATGGCAATTGGGACTTGTGAAGCGATCAAAGCCTACTGTATCAAATATGCCAATGAACGTACTGCTTTTGGTGAGCCAATCTCGCATCGTCAAAGCGTCGCTTTTATGATTGCAGATATGGCCATCGAAATTGATGCCATGCGTATGCTGGTTTTGAATGCTGCGAGTTTGGCAGAAGCTGGTAAACCATTCCATCGTGAAGCCTATCTTGCTCGCCTGCTCTGTGCTGAAAAATCAATGAAAATGGGGACCGATGGCGTTCAGATTCTCGGTGGTCATGGCTTTACCAAAGAGCATCCTGTTGAGCGTTGGTATCGTGATCTTCGTGCGACTGCAATCTTGCATTCTGGCTTACATGCTTAATTTTGGAGAACAATAATGAATTTACAAAATCCGAAAAAATTCAAAATGCTGGTTGATCAAGCACACGAAACGGCGCTCAATGTGCTACGTCCAATTTCACGTAAATACGATAAAGCTGAACATGCCTACCCGAAAGAACTGGATATGCTGGCGGCATTACTGGATGGTATGAATGAAAGTGGTGAAGGTGTTGGTGCAGCCAATGCCAGTAAACGTGGCACTGCCAATCTTGATGCCATTGTAAATGGTGGTAATATGTCAGCAGCACTCGGTATCATTGAAATGTGTTATGGCGATACAGGCTTGTTACTCAGTATGCCACGTCAAGGATTGGGCAACTCTGCAATTGCAGCGGTTGCCAATGACGAACAGCTAGAACGTTTCAAAGGGACTTGGGCTGCGATGGCGATTACCGAGCCAGGTTGTGGTTCGGATTCGGCTGCGATTCGCACCACGGCGACCAAAGATGGTGATGATTATATTCTGAATGGCGAAAAGATCTTCGTCACTTCAGGTGAACGTGCTGATTCGGTTGTGGTCTGGGCAACTTTGGATAAAAAATTAGGTCGTGCTGCGATCAAGTCTTTTGTGGTGCCCAAAGGTACAGCAGGCATGAAAGTTGAACGTCTTGAGCACAAACTGGGTATTAAAGCCTCAGATACTGCCGTAATCAGCTTTATCGACTGTCGTGTACCTGCTGCCAATTTATTGGGTAACCCTGAAATTGATGTGGCTAAAGGCTTCGCTGGTGTAATGGAAACCTTTGACAACACCCGTCCACTGGTCGCAGCAATGGCAATTGGTTGTGCCAAAGCATCGCTAGAACGTATCAAAGAAATTTTTAAAGATCAGCTTGATCCTGACTACGCAACACCCTACTTACAGACCTCAAACCTAGCTGCACAAATCTATCGTATGGAAGCTGAGTGGGAAGCTGCACGATTATTGATGATTAAGGCAACCTGGATGGCAGACAATAAAAAGCCGAACTCAAAAGAAGCATCGATTGCCAAAGCTAAAGCGGGTCGTGTGGGTAATGAGATCACACTCAAATGTGTCGAGCTAGCAGCAAGTGTCGGCTATGGAGAAGATGAATTATTGGAAAAATGGGCGCGTGATTCAAAAATTCTGGATATTTTTGAAGGTACGCAACAAATTCAGCAATTGATCATTGCCCGCCGTGAATTGGGTAAATCATCAAGTGAGCTGAAATAATTTTGAATCGGCAATAACCCCAAAAGGACGTTTTCATAACGTCCTTTTTGTTTGATTCATCCCGATATGAATCCATATTTCCATTCACAAGTTTCTATTCAAAAACACTTTTTAGATCCTTAGGTAGACCCTGTGCCGTTTCTAATCCGCCTTGAGCATTCTTCCAGACTAAAGCCGGCGTCGCAAAAAAGCCATATTTATTCATCATCTCTTCATTAGCTTCCAGTTTTTCTGCTAAATGTGACGGAATCGGTTTTAATTCTTTCAATTTTTGCTTCCCTTTCGCGGCATTAAATGCTTCAAAAACCTGTGGTGGATTTGAAGCAGCCAGCAGTGTTGCGGCCTGTCCTCGACTTTCAGAACGAATCACACCGACTTGAATATGACGTAATTGCACTTTACCTGCTTTCACATAAGGACGAGCCTTTTCCCAAAAAGCATGGCAATACGGACAATTTGGATCAGAGAAAACATAAATAATCCGGGGTGCTTTGATATTGCCATCCTGAATCCAAGCCGATTTTTCCAGACTTTTCCAAACATCATCCAAAACAGATTGCTTCACATGTTTATTCAGCGCATCAACAGTTAAATTATCACCTTTGGCATTATGCAAATCCCCAACAATATAATATTTATTGTCATTTGAAATGAAAACTGTCATTGGATTTTGCTGCATGTGTCCAGCCCAACCTGTCATTTGCGCAGGTGCCTCAATCTGCTTTACAAAGCTAAAACCGTCTTTTTCCAGTTTTTGCTTAATGCTTGGAACTGCGGCAATAAGCGATGTTGAAGACATTGCAAATGCTGTCACAGCGAACAGTTTAAGATATGGATTCATTGAGAGACTTCCTCATTAAGTTGAGTGATTTTTTGTAGATATTGTTTCAGCATTGCTGGCGTAAGTTCACCTAAATGACGTTCCACCAACTGGCCTTGTGCATTGAAAAACAAAGTGCTTGGCAGTCCAAACATATTCATCTGCTCCGCCATTTCTCCATGTGGATCAGATAACACATGCTGAAACTGGAATTGATGCTGCCGCAAATAATTGTGAATCACATCGGGCGTTTCGCCCTGATTCAGCATGACAAACTGAACATGGGGATGATCTTGTTGGGCCTGATACAACACAGGCATTTCACGGTGACATGGTGGACACCAACTGGCCCATAGATTAATGACTGTCGGTTGGCCTACAAATTGAGTTAAAGATTGTGCTTGCTGATTAAGATCAGAAAAAGTTAGCTCTGGATATTGTTGTTCAGATTGAAATCGCTTGTGTATGCCTAGGCCACCCAATTGCACAGCAAAGAAGATGACCAAGCTCCCCGCAATGACGGTATAGTTTAAAAAACGATTTTTCCAAATAAACCACACACTCGCAGCAACCAAGCCACTATAGAGATGAAAGCCTTTATCCTGAACCTTTAAAATATCAATCGGATGAGCGAAGTAAACATCTGCATGTATCACGACAAATCCGAATCGTGCAGCAAGCAGTCCGATCAAAATTGAGGTCCAGAGCGAATCCTTATAAACCTGCCAAATCGCTGTTGACCATAGAAAGCGACGACTTAAATACAGGCCAAATAGCTGTACGCTGCATAATCCCGCCAGAATAATCAATAATGACCACGGCAAGATAAAGATCCAGAGATGTATGGCTTCTGATGAAATAAACATCATTTCTCCCCAGACATCGACTGAATATTTTGAACCAATTGCTTCGCGCTATACGTCCCCGTCAAACGTAAATCTCGAATTTCCTGATGACTTGGATCGAGAAATAAAACTGTTGGAGGTCCTAAAATTTGCCAGTTCTTCAAAATGATGTCCTGAGAAGCCTCATAATGGGTTAAATCAAGTTTAATTCTCACCACATTTTCAATCGCCGCCTGTACAGCAGCAGAAGGTAAAACATCTCGTTCAATCGGTTGGCAAGCCACACACCAGTCTGCATAAACATCAATCAATACCGCTTGATTCGGATGTTGTGCCAGTGCCTGTTCCAGTTCATGTTGAGTTCTAACCACAGTCCATGCATGCAAGGAGGATAATCGTTGCTGATGAAAAGAAGAGGTTGCCAAGTGTATTTGCCATATACTGCTTGCGGTGAGCAACCCAACAAGACCAAGCAGCATCAGTCGATAAGAAAGCTTTTGCACATATCGCAACACCACGATCAGATAAGCTGCCATCGCAATCAAAACCAGTGCAAGAACAGAATAATACAAAGCACTTGCTAATAAAGGCCGAGCAAAATATACCGCTAAGGCTAACATAACAAAACCAAAGCAGAACTTGAGACGCTCCATCCATAGTCCTGGTTTAGGCAGATACTTCGCCCCAAAAACACTGGCAATAAAAATTGGAATGCCGATGCCCAAGCCCATCAGGAATAAGTAAAGCCCGCCTAACATGCCATGTTCAAGCTGGGAAACATAGAGTAAAGCACCTGCAAGTGGTGCACTCATACAAGGGCCTACAATTAAAGCGGATAATGCTCCCATGATCGCAGCACTGAATAGCGTACCGCCCTTTTGACCTTGTTGGATTCGATCTAAACGTTGCAATACGGACTGCGGTAGAGAGAGCTGATATAAGCCAAATAAATTGAGTGCAAATGCAATAAACATCAGTACAAATAAGCCGATCACCATTGGGTTTTGAAACCAACGCTGAACATTAAAGCCAATTTGTGACACCACAAATCCCATCACAGCATAGACCAAAGCCATACTGGTGACAAAAGTCAGCGCGATCAATGCTGCCTTACGCCTCTTGTTCTGTTGTACCAAAATACTGGACAAAATTGGAATCAAGGGTAATGAACAGGGTAAAAATGCCAATAAAACGCCAAAGCCCAAGAACACGATAAGATTAAGCCAAACCGTCTGACTGGAGAGAAGGCCAAGGAAAAACTGATCATTGTTCCAAGCTTGCTTGAATGTTTTGCTAGCGACTTGCTGCTGGTTGCTTAATTCAGCAGCTGCAGTTGTACTCTGCGTTACTGAACCTTGCTGAATATTCGCTGTGTCCGTAGAATCATTGGTCTGTTGAGTATCTTTACTGGGTTTAATTGCTTCAGCCTGTGTAGACTCACTCGGAGCCGTATTTAAGTCTTGGTGATTCAACGCCTCCGAAGTATCGGTCGTTTTTTCTGGCTCTTGAACTAAAAGTGCTAATTTAGTTTGTGCTGATCCTAACTTTTGTTGAGGCAATAAACCTGTTGCATCGGTTTGAATCGTTGTTCTTTGTACGGGATAACAGAGCCCATCATCCGCACAACCTTGCCATTGCACACTGTATAACTGATTCGGCTGAACCTCGAGTTGAGCTGTGACTTGATTATAATGCACATCGGTCTTACCAAAGGTTGGATCATCCTTTTCCTGCCCTTTCGGTAATTTTAAGTCAATATTTTTACCATTGACGCTCAGCTTAAACTGGTCGTGATATAAATAATAATTGGGAACAATATCCCAATTGAGTTCAGCTTTTTCTTTGGAAATTGAACTGGCTTGGAACTTAAAAGCTTGGTCAGGATGTAAAAAATCATTCCCAGCCCACGCTGCGGTATTTAATCCAAGGACCATACCGATTAAAAGTTGAAATCGCATACCATCTGATCTAAAGCATTAACATGATGGCATTATCAAACAAGCAAAATTAAGAGAACATTAAGGCGCTTTTTTATTTGTAGAATAGGGACTCTATTGAGGAAAAGCCATGTTTGTCGTACTCGTTGAAGATGATCCCTATATTGCTGAAAGTATTATCGCTGCTCTGGATTATCTCAGTATTTCAGTTGAGCATGTAAATACAGCCAAAGCTGCCGATTATTTTATCCGTAACAGCGCAGTGGATTTATGTTTGCTTGATCTCGGATTGCCTGATCAAGATGGGTTAGAGTTGTTACAAACATGGCGCAACGATGCACTGCATGTGCCCGTATTGGTACTGACCGCACGTAATCAAACCCAGCAATGTGTCGAAGCGTTAAATGTGGGGGCCGACGATTACCTGACCAAGCCCTTTGATTTAAGTATATTGATTGCCCGAATTCATGCCTTAACAAGACGAAATAGAGGTTATTCCTCTAATACGATTCAAATTGGTGAGCTACAAATCCACCCAGATACGCAGCAAGCCTATTATCAAGGACAACTCTTAACGCTTTCACGTCGTGAATATAGCTTGCTTGAATCGTTTATGCTTTATCCGAATCAAATCCTCAAAAACGAAGACTTAATTGATAAAGTGTATGGTTTTCAGGAAAGTATCGAGAGTAATGCGATTAATGTGCATATCTATCATCTTCGACAAAAAATCCACCCAGATATTATTCAAACAATTCGTGGTGTGGGCTATATGCTAAAAGTAGCCGAGTAAAAGGGATGAAAAGTTATAGTTTAAAATGGCGCTTGGTGACCACAATTTCCATTGTGTTTATCTTACTTTGGTCATTGGTCTTTTACTGGCTCTATGTCGATTTAGAAAAACGCTTGCAATCTACCTTAGATCAACGTCTTTCCGCATCCGCTCAAATGGTTGCTCATTTGATTCAGCAACTTCCTGTGAATGAAATTATCGACACATTAAACTCGGCACAACAAAAGCATGACAGTCAAAATCTACTGGTTTGTGAAGTTTCTTTTTTGAATTCTGGTTCTGGAACTGACCCACAAGTGATTGTCAGAACCCAAGGCTCACCCAAACTTTCAACACGACATGTTGGTTTTAGTACATGGCAAGAAAATAATATGGAGTGGCGCAGTTATGTATTGCAAAAAGGACATATACAAGTTGTTACTGCCGAGAAATTACAGCTTCGCTATTCCTTACTTAAACAGATTTTACAGTCAGTACTGATTCCTTTAATTCTGACCTTAATTTTATGTATCTTATTAATTCTATGGATAGTTCGTGTTGAATTTCAACCCCTTGATCAAATTGCACAGCGAGTCAAACAAAGGAAACAACATTTTTCCACTGCGGCAACAGAGCTGCTTGAGCTCAAAGCTCAAAATATTCCTCAAGAAATCCAGCCATTTGTTGATAGCCTAGTTGAACTGGTGCAGAACCTGCACCAGAGTTTAGAAAATGAAAAGAGCTTTAGTGCGTTTGCTGCACATGAGCTGCGCAGCCCACTAACCGCAATTAAAACCCATGTGCAATTAAGCAAACTGATGTTAGCACAAGCTCAAATAGAGCCTGAGAAGTTACTCAATAATCTAGAAAAAGCAGAAATAAGTATCCAGCGTTACCAGCAATTACTTGAACAGCTTTTATTACTCAGTAAAACCGAAACTCAATTACCACCACTATCAGACCAAACAGATGTCGGTCTTTGTTTAAGACAGGTCATCACCGAGCTTGAAAAAAAATATACTGATCTATCACAACAATTAGACGTTGATTGGACTAGTCTATCCGCTATGGCACTCCCCCATGCTACGCTCAGTATTGTTTTGAAAAACTTGATTGAGAATGCTTATATACATGCACAACCCCCTATTCAAATTTACATGGAACACCACGCTTTGATTGTGAGCGATCATGGCAAGGGATTAAGCAATGCTGAGTTAAATCTCCTAACACAAAGATTTTGGCGTAAATCCGCACAGAATGATGGACACGGACTCGGTTTAGCCTTGGTCAGTCAATTACTTGAGAAATATGGCTATCGCATTCGCTTTAGCCATCATCTCCCAAGTGGTCTTAAAGTGATTATTTCATCTGTTCAAAATTCTGAGTGAACAGAATACAATGGATAAGCCTAAAGCTTAGCGCATGGTGACAAACTCTTCTGCCGAGGTAGGATGGATCGCAACCGTATTATCAAAGTCTTTCTTGGTTGCTCCCATTTTCAAGGCAACAGCAAAACCTTGCAGAATTTCATCCATACCAAAACCAATCCCGTGAATACCGACAATTTTTTCATTATCACCCACACAGACCAGTTTCATTTTGGTAGGTTGGCGATGTTGAGTAATGGCACTATACATCGCAGTAAATGATGAATTGTAGACTTTCACTGCTTGTTGTCCATATTTTTCAATGGCTTCCTGCTCAGTAATTCCCACCGTTCCAATTGGAGGATGGCTAAAGACTACAGTTGGAATATTGTCGTAATCTAAATGCTCATCAGATTTATGGTTAAAGAGTCGTTCGGACAATCTGCGCCCAGCGGCTACAGCCACAGGTGTCAGCTCCATTTTCCCAATAATATCGCCAACGGCATAGATCCCCTGTTGTGAGGTATTCTGGTATTTATCGACCTGAATATAACCTCTTTCATCCAGTTGGACATTGGCTTTCTCTAGATTCAAACACGCAGTATTTGGCTCTCGACCGGTGGCCCAAATCAGACAATCAACCGTATGCTGTTCACCATTCTCTAAATGAAGTACCACGGAACCATCCGCATTTTTTGTGACTTTTTGAGGTACGGCTTGGGTATGTACAGTAATATTATCGCTTTGCATGACCTCAACCAAAGTTTCACTTAAAAATGAATCAAAGCGACGCACAGGCAAATCCTTGCGAATAAATAATCCAACCTGAGAACCTAAAGCATTCAGTACACCCGCCAATTCAACCGCAATATAACCTGAACCAATCACTGCGGTGGTTTTTGGTAAAGCACTTAGTTCAAAGAAGCCATTTGAATCTATGCCATATTCCACTCCATCTATTTTAGGTAATGAAGGCTGTGTCCCTGTTGCAATCAGGATATGATCCGCTGTAAATCGTTCACCGTTGACTTCAATGGTATGTTGATCAATAAAATAAGCCGCACCCTGAATAAGATCAACATTATTCTTACTTAGGCTATTTTGATAAGATTGATGAATGCGATCAATATAAGCCTGCCGATTCTTGATTAAAATCTGCCAATCAAATGTTTCGACTTTAGTATTGAAACCATAATCAGGACCATATTTTTGAATCGACTCAGCAATATGCGCGGCATACCACATCACTTTTTTAGGTACACAGCCGACATTAACGCAAGTCCCGCCTATTTCAGATTTTTCAATCAAGGCACATCTTTTTCCATACATCGCAGCACGATTGACTGATGCAATCCCACCACTACCGCCACCAATCGCAATATAATCATAATGTTTTGTCATCATCGCCTCATAAAATCAATTGCAAGATTCTTGTTTGTTCTAACCTATAGATATACAGCAACAAAGTATAAAAGCCGTTGTTTTTTAATTTTTTTATACAAGAAAATAAAAAGGCACTGATGATGACTCATCAGTGCCCTGCTTTGGGAAAGCTTTGATTATTCAGCAGTCACAGCTTCAATCTGAACCTGTTCTAAAGACTGATCAACCACACCAAACTTTTTAAAGATTTTTGCACGACGTTTCGGGAAAATATTGGCTTTATTCAAATCACCTTTATAGTGGTCAAATACGCGCTTATCCATCATTTTTGACCATAAAGGTGGAATTAACGCAGGTAGTAACATACTTGCATAACCACTTGGTAATTCAGGCGCTTCATCAAAATGACGTAGAGCCTGAAACGGACGCGTCGGATAAGCATGATGATCTGAGTGACGTTGTAACTGATACAAGAATAAGTTGGTCACAATATTATTATTGTTCCAGCTATGTTCTGGCATGGTACGCTCATACTTACCATTCTTGTCTTTTTGACGTTTTAAACCATAGTGTTCGATATAGTTAATAATTTCAAACAAACTAATGCCATAAAAAGCCTGTGTTGCCAAATAAGGAATAACCCCCTTACCAAATAAACCCACCATCGAACCATGGAAAGCCGCACTCATGCCCCAGCCTTGTAGTAGTTCATTTTCAGTTGACCAAAATTCTTTACCTTTACGTTTTAAACGATTGGTTTCAATCTCAATTGCGGATTTGAATGAACCAATCACGGTACGTGGCCAAAACTCATAAAAGGTTTCACCCATTTGTGAAGATGCTGGATCTTCAGGTGTTGCAGCACGTTTATGGTGGCCATAAGGATGTTCAATTCGGAAATGGTTATAACCTGTTGGCACGAGGGCTAAATGCGACAGAATGTGGTCAATACGATCATGTTTATGACTCAACTCATGTGCGGTATTAATCGCAATCCCGTTGACTGCTCCCATTGAGATACCCAATAAGATTTTGTCTAAAAATGATGTTTCTTTACGACTGGTTAAATAACAGGCATAGACATTCGCAGCATATTGTAAAGGGATAAAACTTTTTACCAACCGAGAATAATAAGGGTCTTTTTCCAACAGCCGAATATCTTCATCCGTTGGATTATTAGCATCTTTACCAATAATGGTGTCAATCGTAGGAATGATAATATGTAAAACGATTGGTCCACCTAAAGCAAAGATTTTTTTCAATGGACGAGGTGCAAATTGATAACCTGCTAAAATACCAATCCCGATTGCAGGTAAAGCTGGGCTAATTGCCCATAAATAACGTTTACGATCCAACTCAGTTTTTGACTTTGGAATGCTTACTGGCGTAAGTTCTTGCTCAACATTTACTGGCGCATTCATCATCGAATCCATGTCTTTGTATATATAAGTATATTTTGAGGAATTATGAAATTCATGACAGTTGCAAGCGTCCAAAAAACCTATGTCAAAGTCTTTGGCATAATCCACCCTGTTTTTGTCCTATAAACACATATTGAGTTATTGGCATAGCTCACTATAATTTAGATGAATGCCTCATTTAAAAATCATATGGATGCTTTAAGTAAAATATTTGCGGATATACATTTAAATCACACTGAATATATCTACTTGAAAACTCAAGGAGAATGGAGTTTTGTCTGCCAAGATCAAACCGCCTTAATTGTTCATATTGTTTTAGTTGGTTCTGTTTTTATTCAAATTGATTCGCACAATAGTTTAACTGCACATGCAGGTGAAATTGTGGTAATTCCCTCTGGTAAAGCACATACAGGGGCAGATAATGCCATTACCAAGCTGGTTGATGCGGTTGATATTTCAAATTTCTTTGATGGCCATAAAGAGGATGCCATTGAATTCGGTGCAGACTCTCCTGATAAAAACTTAATCCTAACCGTGCGTTGTCAGATCGATACCATTATGGCAAAGCCATTTATTCAGGCCTTACCTTCTCTTATTCACCTACAACACGGTGATACCAATACGCCAGAATGGTTGCAAATTGGCTTACACTTTTTGGCCTTAGAAACACAGAATATTCAAGCAGGTCGAGATATTATTATCGATCATCTGGTGAATATCTTATTGATCAAATGTATTCGAGATCATATTCAACAAATCTCAAGTCAACATGGTTGGCTCAGTGCGCTGAATCATCCCGAACTGAGCAATAGTCTTGCTGCAATTCATAACCATCCTGAGGATGCTTGGACAGTTGAGACCTTGGCAGAACAATGCTGCATGTCACGTTCAAAGTTTGCTAGCCTATTCCATGAAGTGATTGGTGAATCACCTCTTGCTTATTTACAGCAACATCGCATGCGTTTAGCAAGCCAATATCTGCGTAAAAGTAATTATTCAGTTCAACAAATTGCCAATAAAGTGGGTTACTCATCAGAAACCGCGTTTAGTCAGGCATTTAAGCGAACCTTTGAACACTCGCCAAAACAATATCGGCAGCAGTTTGTAGAACAGGAAAATTAAGCATAAAAAAAGACACCGCGGTGTCTTTTTTCTGTTCTGGTCAGTAATTAACGCACAATACCGCGTGTTGATTGTTCCAACGAATCAATAAACAATTGCGCTTCAGGCGTTTTCACTAAAATTTCATTACGAATCTGTTCAATCGCTTGTTCAGTGGTTAAACCAGACTTATAGATTAATTTATAGGCTTCTCTTAACCCTTGAATGGTATCTCTAGACCAGCCCTTACGACGCATTCCTTCGATATTCATACCAAAAGCACGTGCAGGATTACCTGATGCCATGATGTAAGCTGGAACATCTTTAAGAATTAAAGCTGCACCGCCAATCATACTGTATGAATCAATGCGACAGAACTGATGAATGCCTGCATTACCACCAACAATCACGTGATCGCCAACATGAACATGCCCAGCGACACCCACATTATTGGCAAAAATATTATGGTTCCCAATGACACAGTCATGTGCAATATGTGTATTGACCATTAATAGATTATGGCTACCAATCTTGGTCAAACTATGATCCTGAGCTGTACCGCGATGTAAGGTACAGTGCTCACGAATCGAATTGTGATCACCGATTTCCAGCCAAGTCTCTTCGCCTTGATATTTCAAATCTTGGCAAATTTCCCCAATACTCGAAAATTGGAAAATATCATTACTTTTACCAATTCTCGTAAAACCACCAATAACAACATGTGAATGTAATTTTGTACCTGAGTCAATACTTACATTTGGACCTACAATACAATATGGACCAATTTGTACATCAGAAGCGATTTCTGCAGACGGGTCAATAATTGCGGTAGGATGTATTAAATTTTGACTACTCATGTCTGCTCTATTTTCTGGTGGGAAATAATAATCTCTGCCGTCGCAGCAACCTTGCCATCGACACTAGCGGTACAATTGTACTTGTAAATGCCACGTTTTTGCATCACAAGCTCAGATTTTAAGATGAGTTGATCACCCGCAACAACTTGTTTTTTAAATCTGATTTTTTCAGCACCTGCAAATAGGAATAAAGAACCTGCTTTTGGCTTTTGATTTGTAAGTACAAAACCTAATATACCAGAAACTTGTGCCAAAGCCTCGATAATCAAGACACCAGGCATAATCGGATAAGTTGGGAAATGCCCTTGTAAAAACTCTTCATTGATCGAGACGTTTTTATAACCGACAATACTATTTTCAGTTACTTCAGTAACACGATCGACTAATAAAAATGGATAACGATGCGGTAAATATTCACGAATCGTAAGAATATCCATGGGTAATTCAGGCATTGTAAATGCTGGAGATGTAGACTCAGTCATAATAAATTATTTACGTAACTTAAAGGTTGATTCAAGGGACTCTAATCGAGCTTGCATATGATCAAGCCTTTTAGTGATTTGGGTCAATGGCACATCTGCTAATTGTCTTAGGCGAACAATTGTCTTTTTCCAATGACTATTTTCGAACAATCCCATGCCAGAAGAATACGTTCCAGGCTCAGAAATATTTTTTGTGACCATTGACATTGCTGTAAGTGTCACGTTGTCGGTAATTTCAAGGTGTCCAACGACCCCTGATGCACCGCCCATAATACAGTTTTTGCCAATTTTCGCACTTCCTGCTATTCCACAATTTGCGGCAATGGCGGTGTTCTCTCCAATTTGAACATTGTGAGCAATTTGCACAAGGTTATCAATAATGACACCATCTGCCAAAATCGTATCATCGAGTGCGCCACGGTCAATACTACAATTTGAACCGATACGGACATCATTACCAATTCGAACCGAACCCAATTGAGCAATACGATGCCACTTGCCCTGATAAGGTGCAAAACCAAAACCTTCTGTCCCAATCACTGTATTAGCGTGAATACGAACCCGATCTTTTAGTTTAGCAGCTCCAGTAAGCGTCACATGCGCATCAATAAAGCAATCCTTACCCACCTCAACATTATCATCGAGGAACGCATGCGCTTGAATGATCGTATTATTCCCCACCACGCAATTTTCACCGATAACAACATAGTGCCCAACATAGGCATCATCGGCAATGATTGCTGAAGGATGAATCTGGGCTGTACGCTCAATGCCGCGTTGAGTTATCTTTGTTTCAAATACATGCGTTAAGGTGGCAAAAGCCAGATAAGGATTATCAACAACAATAAAATTTTGTTTGCTTTTGAGCTGTTGTTTGAGAGCTGCAGTGACGATATACGCACCAGCATGACTTGCTTCTGCTTGTGTTAGATATTTTTCACCATTCACAAAACAGATATGTTGTTTTTGTGCATGTTCTAAACTTGCCAAATTCAAAATTGGGTAATCTTTTTCACCAAATTGCTCACCTTGGACAAGATGAGCAATTTCTTCTAAACGATAAGTACGTCTATTCATTGATTATTTAATAGCATTGACCTTTTGGATCATTTTATCAGTTAAATCATACTGAGCGTCAGAGGCAATCGCAGAATTTTTATTCAAAATAAAGTCTAAGTTGTTCTCTTTACGCAATTGTTCAGCAGCTTGCTTCACACGAGACTCAAAAGTCGTATTCATTGCCTGTAAGCTTGACTGAACTTTAGTCTGTAAACCTTGTTGAGTCGAATTAAATTCACTCAGCTTTGATTGATATTGAGCAGTCAGCTTTTGAATATCAGCTTGATTCATCTTTTGACCATCAGTCTGAGCTTTTTGCTGTAAAGACTCAAGCTCTTTACCCAATTGCTCAAGACGCGTTGAAGTTGGTTTAACTGACTGAGTGAGACTTGCATTTTGCTGTTTCAGATAAGTACTACTCTCAACAACTTTAGCTAAATCAACTACAGCCAGCCCTGCTGCATTTATTGATGCAGAAAACGTGAAGCCTAAACCTAACATCAACATTGTTAATTTTTTCATTATTACATCCTTTATATTTTACAGCGCTAAACAAGGTCGTCCTTAGAAGGTACGACCGATTTCGAATTGGATAGATTTAGTATCATCGCCTTTTTTATCATTCAGCGGGAATGCATAGCTTAATGATAATGGACCAATCATGGTAATCCATGTGAAGCCAACACCAACACTATAGCGCATATTACCAAAATCTAACTTATTGTTATCTTTACAATATTGTTTAATATCAACATCCTGACCATCAATACGAACACTGCCTTTTGGCACATCACACTGAGTATCAAACACCTGAGCACCTTCGGCAAAAAGCACTGGACGTACTTGACGTGTCCAATCACCTTTAAATGGTAATGGTAGCGCAAGTTCTGTACCAAATTGAACTAAAGCATTACCACCAACTTCTTCAGGATCAAGGTCATTTTGCTTTTGCTCTTGGAAGATAACGCTTGGGTACTTAGGACCTAAAGAGCTGTTATCATAACCTCGAACAGAACCATAACCACCCGCATAGAAATTTTTATAGAATGGTAGGTCATTACCATACCCTAACTTACCATAACCACGAAGTACAAACCCACCCCAAAGTGATTTAAATGCTTGAGCATCGTAAGTTAATTTTTGATAATCAACATCACTACCAGGTAAACCGATTTCTAATCCAACTCGTTGTGACATACCTGAAGTTGGGAAAATAGGACGATTCAAAGTATTATATGACCAACCCAAGTTTAAATTATAGGTTAAGAATGTACCTTCGAAAGCACTGTCATAAGTCGCAAAACCACCTTCACACGTGCCAATAATATCTTTTTGGTCAGCATCTTTTTCATTGACACCGCTTGGACACCATGTACTTTGCGCAGTTGATTTACCACCATTTGCTAACAAATAATCACGGATATAAGTCGAAACACTTGGGCCTGTTCGCACTTTAGTTTGATCAATACCTAAAGATGCACTTAGACTTTGATTCTCATCAATTGGATAACCAAAGCTTACACTACCACCAATACTATCCGTTACATAATTATTAACGTTGTAGTCTTTATTAAGTTTAGTTTTACGATAATAAACGTTATAACCACGGCTCACACCATCAATGGTAAAGTATGGATCAGTAACACTTAGGTTATAGTAATCTTGTGTTTCAGAACGAGACAAATCAATCGCAACACGGTTACCTGTACCCATAAAGTTGGTTTGACTTAAACCTGCTTGGAAGGTCACACCACCATTTTGAGAATAACCGACAGCCAAGGTAGTTGTACCAGAATGTTGCTCTTCAACATTAACATTCAAATCAACTTCATCAGGTGAGTTTGGAACACGCACAGGTTTCACATCAACCGTCTTGAAGAAACCAGTACGCTCTAAACGAACTTTAGAAAGATCAATTTTCTCATTACTCGCCAATGCACCTTCCATTTGACGCATTTCACGACGCAGCACTTCATCCGCAGTTTTACTGTTACCTGTGAAGTTAATACGACGTACGGTAACTTGTTGACCTGGATTAATATAATAATTTAAGCCAACAATACCAGTTTGATTATTAATATCAGGTACTACATTCACTTCAGCGTAGTAATAGCCAGCATTACCATATTTACGGAGCAACAATTGCTTAACAGCATTTACTTTTTCTTGAGAATAAGTTTCGCCATCTTTATACAGCTTAAGTGCTGTTAGTTCTTCAGGCTTATACAGTGCATCACCCAAGAACTTCGTTTCACCAAACTTAAATTGACTACCTTCATCCACAGAAACCTCAATAAAGATATGTTTTTTATCTTCACTGATGTTCAACTGAGAATTGATAATATTAAAGTTGATATAACCTTTGTTTAAATAGAGAGCACGCAAAGCTTCTAAACTTGCAGCCATTTTTTCACGTGCATAGCGGTCATTACGGGTCACAATAGAAGCCCAACCGCTTTCTTTCACCGCAAAGGCTTGTTTGATATCGCTATCACTGAAAACAGTATTACCAATAATATTGATATCAAATACTTTAGCCGCTGTACCTTCATTAAAGTTCAGCTTGAGTTCAACACGGTTGTTTGGGCGTGCAACGGTTTCAACCGTCACATCAGCATCATATCGACCTTGCTGGGTATATTGTTGTTCAAGCTCAGTTTCAATCGTCTGTAATGCAGACTTCTTAAACACTTCACCCTCAGCAATACCCATCTTCTTCAAACCTTGTTCCAAGGCTTCTTTTGGAATGAGCTTATTGCCTTTGAATTCCAACTTTGAAATGACTGGACGTTCAACAACTTTAAACACTAAAACATCATTTTCTTTATAAGTTTTAATGTCATCAAATAGACCTGAAGCATATAGCGTACGGATTGCCTCAGCAATCATTGGATCACTGACTCTATCGCCACTATTTATTGGTAACATAGAATAGATACTTGCAGGTGTTAAACGCACTAAGCCATCAATTCGTATATCTCGTGCAAGAAACTCATCTGCTGCGTATGCTTGTTGTACCACTGCCATCGCACTAACCAGTGCCAAAGGCATTAATAAATGTGTGTGACGCATGCCCATATATTTTCCAGTAAGTTAAATTCCATTTGCGTTTTTATAAACGCATGAAGTCGTTAAATAAAGCCAAAAGCATCATGCTACCGAGCAGTACCATACCAACTTTTAGACCAAACATCTGTATTTGTTCAGAAACAGGTTTACCACGAATTGCTTCGATAAAGTAATAGACTAAATGTCCACCATCCAACATCGGAATTGGCAATAAATTTAGAATCCCCAAACTCACACTCATCAAAGCCATAAATGAAATAAAGGTTTGCCATCCCATTTCTGCACTTTGGCCCGCAACTTTAGCAATCGTAATTGGACCCGATAAATTGTCCAAACCGATTAAACCACGCACCATTTTAATGATGGAGTTAAAAATCATGCCTGAAAGCTGAGTTGTCTTTTCAAATGCAACACCCAGTGCTTCCACAGGGGTATATTGAATAGTTTGTTTATAGTCATTCGGGATCGTGATTTTACCAGCATCACTTTTCACGCCGAGCATTCCAGTCGTATTGCCCATATTATCGCGTTGCCCTTGAGGCATCACTTGTAGATGGACCAATTGACCTTGACGCATTACATCAATATTTAAAAGCTTTTCTGGTGACTTTTGAACCACATCCACCACATCAAACCAATCTTTCATTGCAACACTATTAATTGCAACGATTTGGTCACCCACCTTCATTCCTTGACGGATTGCTGCACCATCTGCACTGAGTTCTTTCACTATAGCAGGGATTACAGGACGATAAGGTAAAAAGCCCAATGCATCTAAAGGTGATTGACTTTGATCTTTTAAGAATTCTTTAATTGGTAAACTGAATTGTTTTTCAATGCCCGCACGATCAACGATAATAGAAACCTGTCCCGTCTCTCCAACACGGTTGACCAAAGCATAATTCAGCTTTTCCCATGTTGGTGTTGTTTGTCCATCGACTATCAACACTTTATCACCAACGTGTAAATCAACTTGCGCAGCAGGTGTATTTGGGATGACTTTACCAATTCGAGTATTCAGTTGATCTTGCGCTGGCAGGAACAGAATCCAAAATAGAAACACTGCAAAAATAAGATTAATCAACGGACCAGCAGCAACGATGGCAATACGTTTCCACGGAGATTGACGGTTAAACGCATATGGCAAATCTTGCTCAGCTACATTCCCTTCACGTTCATCCAGCATCTTGACATAACCACCAAGTGGCAATGCCGAAAGTTGGTATTGGATACCAGACTTTTTAGATTGCCATTTTAGTAGCGTTGGACCAAAACCAATAGAGTAAACTAAGACTTTGACCCCAAGTTTACGCGCGACCCAATAATGACCAAATTCGTGAATTGCGATCAGAGGACCAAGCAATAAAATCGCTGCAACAATCATAAAAAGTGCATTCATACGATTTAGCCTCCTATATCCACAATATACTTATCTGCAATTTGTCTTGCGATCATATCAGTCTGTAAAATGATGTCTATGTTTTCTGCTTTGGCATTTTGTACAGTTTGCAAAGTATTTTCGACCACTTGGGTGATCTGGGTAAAACGAATTCTCTGCTGCAAAAAAGCTGCAACTGCAATTTCATTTGCTGCGTTTAAAATCGTCGGTGCCAAACCACCCGCACGCATTGCCTGACGCGCTAAATCCAAAGCTGGAAACTTAACAAGATCAGGTGATTGAAAATTCAATTGAGCTGTCTCAAACAAATTCAATGCAGGAACATGGGTCGCTAAACGTTTAGGCCATGCTAATGCATGTGCAATCGGCGTACACATATCAGGATTACCCATTTGTGCCAAAGTTGATCCATCCACATATTGCACCATGGAATGAATAATACTTTGTGGGTGAACAACAACTGTAACAAAATGTTCTGATATTGAAAACAAATGACAAGCTTCGATCAATTCCAAGCCTTTATTCATTAAAGTTGCAGAGTCGACCGAAATCTTTTGCCCCATTGACCAGTTTGGATGTTTACATGCTTGCTGTGGCGTCACATCATGTAACTGTTCCAAGGAATGATTCAGGAACGGACCACCAGATGCGGTTAGCAAAATCTGCGACACCCCCAATTGAGGCTGTCCTGTTCTTTCTGCATTTAAATAATCATGGGGTAAAGACTGAAAAATAGCATTGTGCTCTGAGTCCACTGGTAATAACAATGCCTGATGCTCTTTTGCTGCCTGCATCATAATGTCACCCGACATCACCAGCGCTTCTTTATTGGCAAGCAAAACTCGCTTACCCGCTTTTACCGCTGCCAATGTAGGGAGCAAACCTGCAGCTCCAACAATTGCCGCCATAACAATATCAACATCAGCATGTGCAGCGATTGAGATTAAACCAGCCTCATCAGTTAAGATTTCAATCTGTTTTAAATTTTCTTGATTGAAGCGTTGTTGTAACTCAAATGCTTTATCATTCGGCACAACCACAATTTTTGGATGATATTTTTTACAAATTTCTAAAAGTTTATCTAAACGACTATATGCAGAAACTGCAAATACAGTGTATTGGTCTGGGTGTTGTTCCAATACTTTTAAAGTACTTTGTCCAATTGAACCCGTAACACCCAATATACAAACAGCTTGAGTCATTTAAAGATCTACACCAATAAGTTTTAATATATACATACCTGTTGCAAAAATCGGTGCAGCAGCAAGTAAAGAATCAATACGATCTAATACACCACCATGCCCAGGTAGAACACGACCAGAATCTTTGATTCCTGCACGGCGTTTAATCATTGACTCAAACAAGTCGCCTAATACCGAAGCAAACACAGTAATAATCGAAAGAATTAAGAACAGAATAAGCTGTATTGCAGTTAAATTTAAATAGGTATATTGCACAACCAGCATAATAATCACGGTTGTCGCGATACCACCATATAAACCTTCAACAGATTTATTTGGGCTCACAAAGGGTGCAAGTTTTTTCTTACCAAATTTACGTCCAACAAAATATGCACCACTATCCGCGCCCCAAACCAGCAGGAACAGGTACATCAGCCACCAAGGTGAGCTATGCCAAACAGCATAAAGCGCGGTGACTGCGGCAGAAATAAGAATAAACCCGACGATATGTAAGGATGCATTATACCAACTATCAGATTCAGGAAAGTTCTTTACCCAATAGATACTGCCCAACCAAGTGAGAATCGATGCAGCCCAGAGTAAAAGTGCTACATCATCAAAAAATAATGCCAGTGTTGCTACTGCTGCAACCGCGCCACCATAAATCCAAGCTTTAGGTTTTGACACAGGTGATGTTGCACGAGGCATAAGCTTAAACCACTCATAACCTGCAACCCCCGCGGCTAAAATCATAAGCATAAACATTGGATAATGTGATTGCGTTGCAAACATGCAACTTAAAACAACAGCAACTAACACCAATGCGGTAATAATCCGCTCTAACATTATTAATTCTCTATTTTCGCTTGTTGAATCTGTTCTGAAGTTTTACCAAAGCGTCTTTCACGACCTGAAAAAACACGAAATGCGTAATCTAACTCTTCTACAGTGAATTCTGGCCATAAAGTATCAGTAAAATACAATTCAGCATACGCCGCTTGCCATAACAGGAAGTTAGACAAACGATAATCCCCACCTGTACGAATTAATAAATCAACAGCTGGAAGATCATTTAGACTGACATATTTATCAAATAAATCAACATTTATCTGATCTGCTTGAAGTTTTCCAGCAAGCACATCTTGAGCAATGACTTTTGCAGCCTGCGCCATATCCCACATCCCACCATAACTAATGGCGATTGTTAGCGTCATGGAGTCAAAAGCTGCCGTTTTTTGCTCTGCATATTGCATCAGGTCACGCAGTTCATTCGACAACCGAGAACGGTCTCCAATAAAGCGCAATGCGATATTGAACATTTCCATACGCGGCAATTGTTCATGAATTGTTTCTTCCAACAATTTCATCAACAAATCGACTTCGTATTGTGGTCGATTCCAGTTTTCACTTGAAAAAGCAAAAACCGTTAACGCACGAACACCTTCTTTTTTACAATGCTCAACAATTGGATCCAAGACATTCTTGCCCTCTCGATGCCCATCGCCTTTTTGCATTTGCTTTTTTTTGGCAAAACGATTGTTGCCATCCATAATGATGGCAACATGTTGAGGAAGAAGCAGTTCTTCTTGCAAGGTCATAATAAAATCAGACCTTCATCAATTCTGCTTCTTTCGCTGCAAGACGCTTATCTACTTCTGCAACATATTTATCAGTAATTTTCTGAATATCATCTGATGCACGACGATCATCATCTTCAGAAATTTCTTTTTCTTTCAATAATGCTTTGAGATCACCTAATACATCGCGACGAATATTACGAATCGCAACTTTGGCATTTTCAGCTTCGGCACGCGCAACTTTTTGCATATCACGGCGAGTTTCTTCTGTTAACGCAGCCATTGGTACACGGATTGCATCAGCAGTAATAGGATTCAGCCCCAAGCCTGCTTCACGAATCGCTTTATCAATCGCGGCAACCATCGAACGTTCAAATGGTTGAACTAACAGCGTGCGCGAATCTTCAAGCCCGATATTTGCGACTTGATTCAATGGAACATCAGAGCCGTAGTAAGAAACCATTACACCATTTAAAATAGATGGGTGCGCACGACCTGTACGAACTTTGGCAAAGCCCAACTCTAAAGAGTCAAGCGATTTCTGCATACGCTGTTCGCTATCTTGTTTGAGATCGTTAATCATATGATCTTCCTTACTTATTCATTAGGTATTACAAAATATTTAGACATTAGTATAAAGAGCTTTATGACTCACGTACATTAGTTCGTTACGTGAGTACCTTCTTTTTCACCCATTACAACCGAAAGCAATGCACCCGATTTGTTCATATCAAAAACTTGCAATGGCACATTGTGATCACGACATAAACAAATTGCGGTAAGATCCATTACACCAAGTTTTTCATCAAGTACTTGGTCAAAAGTTAGATGATCATACTTAACCGCATCATCATATTTGCTTGGATCTTTGTTATAAACGCCATCAACCTTGGTTGCTTTCAAGATCAAGTTCGCTTCAATCTCGATTCCACGTAAGCATGCTGCGGTATCTGTGGTAAAAAATGGATTACCCGTACCCGCAACGAATACACAAACTTCACCTTGGCTTAAGTGACGAATCGCATCGCGGCTTGAATATGACTCAACCACGGTACCAATCGATAAAGCAGACATTAAACGAGTTTTGATATTACGGCGCACCAACGCATCACGCAATGCCAAGCCATTCATCACAGTCGCCAACATCCCCATTTGGTCACCTGTTACGCGACCAACCAGACCATCTTTCTGTAATTGGCTACCACGGTATAAGTTCCCACCACCGACTACGATACCCACTTGCACACCTAAACCAACCATGTGTGCAATTGAAAGTGACATCTGATCTAACACTTGGGCATCAATACCCATATCTTTATTGCCTGCTAAAGCTTCACCAGAAAGCTTTAGCAAAATTCGTGCATAACGTGGATTTTTAGAAGCTGACATACCTTTACTCCAAACCGACCAATCTCAAATTTCTTAAATTTAATTCAATATCAAGCAGATTTAATCTGAATTAACTTTGCAAACAAATCGTATTCATCTGCATCGGTAATTTCGACTTCAAGCAGATCACCCGCTTTAATCACACTTTTATCAATATCTTCTACAAAAACATTGCCATCAATTTCTGGCGCATCTGCATATGAACGTGCAACTGCAACGGGGAATTCATCTTCCAAGCTATCCACAAGCACTGTCATTTTCTGGCCGATACGTTTTTGTAGTTTTTCCGCTGAAATTGCTTGCTGAACTTCCATAAAACGTTCATATCGATCTTGCTTGATTTCTTCTGGCACATGATCAGGTAGATCATTCGCAGTTGCACCCTCGACAGGTGAATATGTAAAACAACCAACTCGATCTAGCTGAGCTTCTTTCAACCATTCCAACAACATTTGGAAGTCTTCTTCTGTTTCTCCAGGGAAACCAACAACAAAAGTCGAGCGAATCACCAATTCAGGACATTTTTCACGCCATAATTTAAGGCGTTCTAATGTGTTTTCACTATGAGCTGGTCGCTTCATCAATTTTAAGATGCGCGGACTGGCGTGCTGAAAAGGAATATCTAAATAAGGGAGAATTTTGCCTTGTGCCATAAGATCAATGGCAGCATCTACATGCGGGTAAGGATAAACATAATGCAAACGGACCCAGATACCGAGTTGCCCTAGTGCTTCACACATGTCATAGAATTTGGTTTTAACTGGCTGACCGTTCCAAAAATCTAACTTGTACTTGGTATCCACGCCATATGCTGAAGTATCCTGAGAAATCACCAAGATTTCTTTTACCCCAGCACGCTTAAGCGCTGCTGCTTCATCCAACACCTTCCCGACAGGACGAGACACAAGATCTCCGCGCATACTTGGGATAATGCAGAACGTACAGCGGTGATTACAGCCTTCTGAAATTTTCAAATAGGCATAATGCTTCGGCGTTAAACGAACGCCTTGCTCTGGAACTAAATCAATAAATGGGTTATGTTTTGGTGGCGCAGGTACATATTCGTGCACTGCTTCCATCACATCTTGATAGGCCGCTGCCCCCGTTACTTTAAGTACATTCGGGTGCATTTGGCGAATTTTGTCTTCGTCTTTACCTAAGCAACCGGTAACGATCACTCGTCCGTTTTCGCTCATGGCTTCGCCAATGGCATCTAAAGACTCTTGCACTGCAGATTCAATAAAACCACAGGTGTTAACAACAACCAAATCTGCACCGTCATAATCTGATGCAACCTGATAACCTTCAGTCTTTAACTGAGTTAAAATTCGTTCAGAATCTACCAATGCCTTAGGACAACCTAAAGATACAAAACCGACTTTGGGGGTCTTCATGAATCTGCGCTCCACTTGAATCGGCGTATTGTATGACTTTTCTTTGTCTTCGCATAGCAGCAAAGCCATCTCTTTGTGTAATGCACCAAAATACGACCAAAATTTTAAACAAAATCCAACAACGCACCAATTTGAAGCATAATAAAATATTGAAATAAGCAGATGTATGTGAAAAATACCGTATAAATCGATTCTTTCAGATTTAAGTGATTGAAATTTAGTTAATACAAAGTTGGCTTGTATTTTGCATAAAGTACATTTTAGAAGTTAATGGCTCTTCATTAAAATTTATATTTATTGCGCCATTTTAAAACAGGACGATTCACAAATGGATCAACAGAACACTATCGACTATCGACTCTTAGTAGATAATCTGACAACTGCCATTTTATTGGTCGATAGTAAGCTTAATATTTTTTATTTAAATTCTGCTTGTGAAGCATTATTTGATATCAGCTTGTTACGCGCATCAGGTCAGCCGGTATTAAATTTGCTGCATGCACATGATGATACCTTCAATACGCAAGAAGCTTTATTAAATACCTTAGAAAGTGGTCAACACTACACGCGACGTGAAGCAGTGATCAATGTGAATTTTAAACCCATTCATGTCGACTACACCGCTTCACAGCTCAATGCTGGTAAAAGTTATCACCCTTTATTATTAATCGAACTTAATCCAATTGATCGGATGTTAAAAATTTCAAAGGAAGAAAACCTCGTTCAGCAACACCAAGTGGCCAGACAATTGGTCCGTGGCGTGGCACATGAAATTAAAAATCCTTTGGCTGGTATTCGTGGTGCAACTCAACTACTGGCACGTAGTTTAGGTGATGATAGCTATCGTGAGTTTACCGATATTATTATTAGCGAAGTTGATCGACTCACTAATTTGGCAGATACCATGCTTGGTTCTCGTCAATTACCAAGTTATGAACTCAGCAATGTACATGAACCCTTAGAACGTGTTCGCTCACTCATCGCAAACCAAACCAAGAAGAAAATCAAGATTACCCGTGATTATGACTTGTCTTTACCCGATGTCATGGCTGATCGTGACCAACTGATTCAAGTCATGCTCAACATTAGTGTCAATGCAGTACAAGCCATGACCGAGAATAAAGAGTTCTTTACAGATTCTGAGCCTGAACTGCTTTTAAGAACTCGAATACAACGCCTCGTTACTATTAATGGTGTATTAAATCGCTCAGCTGTTCGTATCGATATTGAAGACAATGGTCCTGGCGTTCCAGAAAGCATTCTTGAGTCTGTTTTTTATCCACTAGTTACAGGTCGTGCCAAAGGTACTGGGCTTGGCCTCAGTATTGCTCAAAATATTATGCATCAACATAACGGAATGATTGAGTGTCAGTCAGTTCCAGGAAAAACCATATTTAGCCTATATCTACCTTGGGAGTTAAACCATGTCACGAAATAAAATTTGGGTAATAGATGACGATCGTGCCATGCGTTGGGTACTTGAGAAAACCTTCAAAGAAGAAGGTTTTGATGTCACCAACTTTGAAGAAGCACAAACTGCACTGGAACGCTTACATGACGATGCGCCTGATGTGATTTTGACAGACATCCGCATGCCAGGGATTGATGGTCTAACCTTCTTATCCAAGGTGAAAAACACACATCCAGACCTGCCTGTAATTATCATGACAGCACACTCTGATTTAGAATCTGCCGTATCGAGCTATCAAACTGGTGCTTTTGAATATTTACCCAAGCCCTTTGATATTGATGAAGCCTTGGCATTGGTCAATCGTGCCATTTTGCATATCAATAAATTGCAACAACAAGAAGCCACCAAAACAGCATCGCCTTTACAATCAACCGAAATTATCGGCGAATCCCCTGCAATGCAGGAAGTTTTCCGTGCAATCGGTCGTTTATCACAATCACACATTACCGTATTAATTAATGGTGAATCCGGCACAGGTAAAGAGCTAGTTGCGCATGCCTTACACAAACACTCACCGCGTCGTGCCAAACCATTTATTGCACTGAATATGGCAGCCATTCCAAAGGATTTAATCGAAACTGAGTTATTTGGACATGAAAAAGGCGCATTTACAGGGGCAAACACCCAACATCAAGGTCGTTTTGAACAGGCCAATGGTGGTACTTTGTTCCTCGATGAAATTGGTGATATGCCATTTGAAACACAAACACGCTTACTCCGTGTTTTAGCGGATGGTGAATTCTATCGTGTCGGTGGACATATCCCTGTCAAGGTCGATGTTCGTATTGTGGCTGCAACCCACCAAGATTTGGAAAAACTGGTTAATGAAGGACGTTTCCGTGAGGACTTGTATCATCGTCTAAACGTGATTCGTATTCATATTCCAAAGCTGTCACATCGCAGCGAAGATATTCCGATGCTGGCGCAGCACTTCTTGGCACGTGCAGGTAAAGAACTCGGCGTCAGTCCTAAAATCTTGCGTACTGAAACTACAGATTATATGCAACAACTGCCTTGGCCAGGTAATGTTCGCCAACTGGAAAATACCTGTCGCTGGTTAACGGTCATGATCACAGGTCGTGAGGTTTATCCAGAAGATTTACCAGCCGAACTTAAGCAAGCGTCTGTACATAAAAGTGCTGATGCACAAGTGGCATCAAATACCAGTCCAGCTTTGGTGGAACGGATTGCTGTGCACCATTGGGATGAGTTATTGGGTCAATGGGCAATTCAAAAGCTTAAAAATGGCGAAATGAAAATATTAGATATCGCAACGCCAATGTTTGAACGCACGTTGATTAATGCGGCGTTACAACAAACCCGTGGTCGTAAACGTCATGCAGCAGAACTATTAGGTTGGGGACGTAACACGCTCACCCGAAAACTGAAAGAGCTCGGCATGGACTCTACTGATGACGAAGAAGATGAAGAAGTTCGTTCTGCTTAATGAATAGTGATTAAAAAGCGAATCCATGTGATTCGCTTTTTTACTTAAATTGAGATGTTTTGAAACACTCATTAATTTCATTGCCATACAAGAGATATGGTTTTTGTTATACTAAAGAGAGCCCCATTACTTCAAAGTAGATAATGACTGATATTTGCTATCCAAGCTGTGCCAAACCTCAAACTCGTCGTGGAGAAGAACGTCGTCTTGCCCTATTACTGTGCGCAACCGACCTGTTTTTAGAGAAAGGTTATGAAGCAGTGTCTCTGGATGACATCGTCAATCATGCAGGTGGTTCAAAAACCTCAATTTATAAATACTTCGGCAATAAAGAAGGTTTGTTTACTGCTATTTGCGACTATCGTAGAGAAGTGTTCTTTAAAGGTGTGTGTTTTCCTTATATATCGGAAACTGGGAATTTAAGAAACTACTTAACCCAAACTTTACATCGTTTTTATCAACACATTATTCAACCAGAAAACATTGCTTTTATGCGTATGTTTACTGAACAGACTCAGAAAGACGCACAACTCGCTCATTATTTTTATAACCAATGCGCCTTGAATATTCAAAACACGATTTCTTTTGCTTTAGAACATGCCCATGCAAACGGCGAGATTTTCTGTGCCAAACCCCAATTTTCTGCAACCATGTATTTTGGTATTTTACGCGATGTCGAATGGCGTAATTTAATGGGTTTAAATGTTCCTGCAGATGACGCAGAAATTATTGATTATATTAACTATTCTGTAGATTTATTTTTAAAAGCTCACCAAAAGGTCTAATTCTTTTGCATTTTCCCGAGCGTATAGTATAGTAGTCAATTCTTTTTTATTCACCACTCATCAAACAGCAATTAATTATTGTTTTTATTCAATAATTATTGTGGGAGTAGCTATGGCGCTTCGGCATTTCCTAACTTTACGTGACCTATCCTCATTAGAACTGCAACGTATTTTAGATCGTGCACAAGAACTTAAACGCATGCAACATAGCAATACGCTATACCAACCTTTTGCGGGTAAAGTTTTGGGAATGATTTTTGAGAAGTCGAGTACACGTACACGCATTTCTTTTGAAGCAGGTATTTGCCAGTTTGGTGGTAGTGCAATTTTTCTTTCGCCACGCGATACGCAACTGGGTCGTGGTGAACCGATTGAAGACTCTGCACGTGTGATTTCAAGTATGCTCGATATCGTCATGATCCGTACCTTTGGTCATGATATCGTAGAACGCTTTGCATCCTATTCTACTGTTCCAGTGATTAATGGTTTGACTGATGACCATCATCCTTGCCAATTGCTCGCAGATTTGCAAACCTTCCAAGAACACCGTGGTAGCATCGAAGGCAAAACTGTGGCTTGGATCGGAGATGGCAACAATATGTGTAATTCATATATTGAAGCAGCACACATGATGGGCTTTAAGCTGAAAATCGCCTCTCCTGAAGGCTATGAACCACAAGCAAAATTCTTAGCTGAATTTGCTGACTGCGTAGAAGTTTTTAACAAAGCTGAAGATGCAGCAGTGAATGCCGATCTGATTGTCACTGATGTCTGGGCGAGCATGGGACAAGAAGAAGAACAGAAACTCCGTGAAAAAGCTTTTTCCGATTTCCAAGTCAATGAAAAACTCATGGACTTGGCTCATCCAGATTGCTTATTTATGCACTGCTTACCTGCTCACCGTGGTGAGGAGATTTCAGAACATATGCTAGATCACAAAAATGCAGTGGTTTGGGATGAAGCAGAAAATCGCTTGCATGCTCAGAAAGCATTGATGGAATTCTTACTAAACGAGAATCTTAAAAAAGATTGAGTTGAATCAAAACAGCATCATTTGATGCTGTTTTTATTTGTGCGCTTTAAATTGAACACTGAAATAAAAACACTTATAGTAAGACAAGCCCTTTAGAATAAGTTTCTCACCATGTGAGAACTTCACTGAATACACAGCGGACGTTATGACTTCACTTGAACAAGCCTTATCTCAAATACCAAATTTTTCTTTGGTGCATGAGCATCTGTTTAGCTCTGCTCAACCGACTGCTGAGCAATTACAACAAATTAAAGAATATGGTTGCAGCACAGTGATTAATCTTGCAACCAGCAAATCTAATCATCATTTGGCCAAGCAAGACCAGATCTGTTTGGATTTGGGACTAAACTATATGCACATTCCAATTGGTTGGGATGTGCCTTGTTCTGAGCAATGCCTGTTTGTTTTAGATCTGATTGATCATTTAGTACAAAACGAGATCATTTGGCTACACTGCGACGACAATATGCGTGTCAGTAGTTTGATGTACCTCTATCGCCAATTCTATATGAATATTGATCTACCGACGGCCCAAGAGCTATTGCACCAAACTTGGGAGCCCAATGAAACATGGACGGGTTTAATTCATAGTATTACTTTACAACTGCAAGGTCGTAAAGCAACACAAGAACTCGAACAATCATTGATCAATAGTAATCATTTTGCTTGATGGGAAACCAACACGGTTGCGGTCGCCAAAATACCTTCTTGGCGACCAGTAAAACCTAGCTTTTCAGTGGTTGTGGCTTTAATACTGATTTGAGTCACATCAACATCCAAGACATCGGCAATACTTTGGCGCATTTCCAGATTATGTTTTGCCAACTTAGGGCGCTCGCAAGCGACGGTGATATCAGCATTGTTGAGTTGATAACCGCGATCTAGAATCAATTGGTAGACATGTTTGAGTAACAAACGACTGTCTGCGCCTTTATATTCTGGATCTGTATCAGGAAAATGCTGTCCAATATCACCCAGTGCTAAAGCACCCAATAACGCATCACTTAAGGCATGTAACACCACATCGCCATCTGAATGCGCCTTTAAACCGTGTGTATGTGGGATTCGAGTACCAGCTAAGGTAACAAACTCACCTTCTTCAAATGCATGTACATCAATCCCTTGTCCAATCCGAATTTGAGCAACCATATGATTTTCCTTTTACAATATACCGAACAAATCTTGTATTCAGGCTTTCTATTTCGCTATAGTACGTTGAGCAAATTAGACTGAAAGTATAAGTGATTATGCTGTTTAACACTGTAAGAAATCAATTAAAGAAAGCTGGTTACATCATCACATTGAGTTGTTTTTGCTCAACATTTGCCTATGCAGAAGCAATTGACTGCACCAGCAATGATTTAAACGCTAAAAAAATCTGTACTAAGCAATATCAAGAGCAGCGTTTAAGGCTGAATGCCAAGTTTCTGACTGCTTATTTAGTGACAGATGCCCCACTACAGCTATTACATGACACTCAAAGCGTGTGGCTAAATCAGGTACAACAGTGCAAAACCAAAAACTGCTATCAGCAGCAATTTGATGCACGTTTAGACGATTTGAATTTTTATACTTCGATGAACCAAACCCTGACCCAACATTATTTAAAATATGAACAAGGTAAGCTAGCCTCACAACCTGTGCATCTGCAAATTCACCAACTGGATAAAGACAAACTTAAAATTGAAGGGACTGCTTATCGCAATCCGAATAACCGCCTAGAAACCCAAACGCTTTCATTACTGGCCTATAGTACGCCAGAACAAAGAAATCAAATTATTGATAATGAAAAAAAATGCCAGTATCAGTTTGACTTCCAAAAAGCACTGTTAATTGTTAAATCCGAGCAGAAAGACTGTGGCAGATTTACAGGAATTTATCGTTTATACGATTGATCAAAACAAGAAAAAGCCGATGTGAAAACATCGGCTTTTTTATTTAATTTGGATATTTCTGTGCAATTTCTTGGCTAATCAATACCGCTGTTGCTGCGGACAAAGTCCAACCTAAATGGCCATGCCCCGTATTGTAAAACACCCGTGCATGTTTACCCTGTCTAACAACAGGCAACATATTCGGCATCATTGGACGTAAACCCGCCCAAGGAACAACATGCTCGGTGGAGATATCAAAGTTCTGATTGACCCAGTTAATCAACGGCTGAATACGATCTGCACGAATATCACGGTTATATCCATTAAATTCAGCCGTTCCTGCAATGCGTAACCGATCTGCACCCAAACGAGAGGTTACAATTTTTGCACTCTCATCTAGTAGGCTCACCCAAGGTGCATTCTTTACGCTACGCTCATCTTTAAGCTGTACGGTAATCGAATAGCCTTTCACTGGATATACATTAACACTATCCCCCAGCATATCTGCCAATTGATAGCTTCCGACTCCACCACAAACCAAGACCAGATCGGCTACAATTTCAGTGATTCCATCTGCACTTGGATTGACATTCTCCGAGCTGTTTTTACAGTGAACGACCGCTTTGTCTTGACTAAATTTAATATCAACTACATCCAAACCAAAACAATATTTCACACCATATTGCTGTGTTCTTTCTGCCAATCCAACAGAATATTTATGAATATCACCCGTTGCATCACCCGCAGTGTAATAGCCACCATAATAGTCACCCGTTAATGTAGGCTCAATCGCTCTCATTTCTTCAGGAGTAATCGCATTTCGCTCTAATTTACCTTCAAGCAAAACATCATTCACTTGCTTGGCAATTTGATAATCTTCTTTGGTGTGGTACATATGTAAAATGCCACGTTTTTCCAAATCAAAAGAAATATTTTCCTTTTCTGCCACCTCAAATAGGCGCTGTCTTGCTAAAAGTGCTAAACGTACGGTCTCAATCGTATTGGCTTTATAGTTTTTGATATGGGTCAAAAACTCAACTAACCAACGATATTTATGTACACTAAAAGAGGGATTGAGCAATAATGGTGCATCTTTTTTACTCATCCATTTGATACCTTTCAGCACCGTTGCTTTTTGGTTCCAGACCTCAGCATTACAAGCTGACAATTGTCCACCATTAGCAAAAGAGGTCTCCATAGCTGGAAAGAGATGACGATCAATCACGGTCACTTCATAGCCAAGTTTAATCAATTCATATGCAGACGTTACACCCGTAATCCCCGCACCAATCACAACAACATGTGGCATAGCAAACTCCTAGAAATGCATGGCATTCCTTAATGCATAGCCCCATCTGTCATGGTACCTGAGAGTTTCGGCAGATGATTACCAATTAATCATGAAGCCTTCCCCTTCGGTGAGTGTTAATCGTAGAAGAAAAATTATCGTATGTTTCTACAAGTTGAGCACTGCTCTCCAGATTGTATTTCTATTATTACAGTCCTTCTGCCTGAGAGTTTCCGGGGTCGTTGCTCCTTCGGCGAGTTCATTGAAGAACTTCTCTCCCGCAATAATATTTATATCCATATAAGCAATATATATGCCGTTCAAAAATACAGACACTAAATTCTTGTAATTGTTTGTAGATGAAGATTTGCTCAACCTGATTAATATCAAAATAATAAAATGCAGACCGAAGTCTGCATTTAAAATTAGAACTTACACTGCAAAATTTGATCGGAGAATTGATTTTTCCAAAGCTCACGCAATGTCGGCAAATAGAATTTTTCTCCGATCATCACCAGTTCTGCATCAATCAAAGCATGGATCTCATGCATCAAAACATAATCCAGCGCAATCAACGACAATTGTGGTTGCGTTTGCCCAATTTGCTTACGCTTAACTTGTGCTTTTTTTACCAATTCATTCGCAAAGTTTTTGTCTTTATACGTCGTAATAGCACTTAAACGGAGCTCAATAATGCCCCAACCTTCCAATAATTTTTTGAAAACTTCAAAGTCTTTTGAGGTTGCTTCCCATGTCACATTTTCCAAATTATTGTCTTCTGGTAAAACAGGCAATAATAAATCAGCAGTACTTGGAAAAATTTTCTTTAAATTCAACAGAAACTTAACTGGATTGTCGTTTGGAAGATCTGCAAACTGGATGTTAGTTTTGGTATCTGTTAAATAGATATTCAGCATAATGAAGCAACAGTCAGGTAAATCAAAAGGATATTGTACGCAGTTCACTTTATAAAAACTACCCATAAAAAATCCCTCTATTAAAGAAGGATTTTTTCATTCAGCTATCAGGCTTATTTGCTGTTTGGAGAAACCATATTTTCAGGCTTCACCACCTCATCAAATTGTTGCTCGGTGACCAAACCAAGTTCAACCGCAACTTGTTTTAAGGTTTTATTTTCCTTATAGGCTGTTTTCGCAACTTTAGCTGAGTTTTCATAGCCAATGACTGGATTAAGCGCAGTCACCAGCATTAATGAGTTATGCAAGAAGTAGTCAATTTTTTCACGATTAGGTTCAATTCCAACAGCACAATGATCATTGAAGCTATTACATGCATCGCCCAACAACTGAATCGACTGCAATAAGTTGTATGCAATCACAGGCATAAAGACATTGAGTTCAAAATTACCCGATGCACCCGCCACATTAATGGTGGTGTCATTCCCTAAAACTTGAGCAACAACCATGGTCATCGCTTCACTTTGGGTTGGATTGACTTTACCCGGCATGATGCTTGAACCAGGTTCATTTTCTGGAATACGAATTTCACCAAAACCACATCGCGGGCCACTTGCCAACCAACGAATATCATTGGCAATTTTATTTAAGCTTGCTGCTAATGTTTTTAATGCCCCTGATGCAAAGACAGCCGCATCACGCCCTGCCAAGGCTTCAAATTTATTGGGAGCTGTGACGAATGGCAAACCAGTAAGTTCAGCTAACTGTTCAGCAGCTTTCACGGCATAATCTGGATGTGCATTCAAACCCGTACCTACTGCGGTACCACCCAAAGGCAGCTCATATAAACCTGAAAGTGCTTGCTGCAAACGTTTCAAGCCATGTTCTAACTGGGACACATAACCGCTAAATTCTTGACCTAAAGTCAAAGGCGTCGCATCTTGCAAATGGGTACGGCCAATTTTAACGATATCATCAAACTCTTCCGACTTACGCTGTAAAGTTGCTTTGAGCTGTTCTACGGCAGGAATGAGTAACTCATTGATTTGAATGCTTGCAGCCACATGGATTGCGGTTGGGAACGAGTCATTGGTTGATTGTGCACGATTGACATGATCATTCGGATGAACTGGTTTTTGTGCACCCAATACTTGGCCTAATTTCTGATTGGCAATGTTGGCAATGACTTCATTACAGTTCATGTTACTTTGTGTACCGGAACCCGTTTGCCAAACCACCAATGGAAATTGTGAATCCCATTGTCCGGCAATCACTTCTTCGGCAGCCCCGACAATATACTGACTCAAATCTTCAGGCAGTTGTTTTAACTCAGCATTGGTGATTGCAGCAGCTTTCTTCACAAGCCCCATCGCGCGAATCATCGCACGTGGTAATCGTTCCTGACCAATTTTAAAGTTCTGTAAACTCCGCTGCGTTTGCGCACCCCACAAGGCGTCATTCGGTACTTCAATTTCGCCCATGGTGTCGTGTTCAATTCGCATTTGCATAAACAACCTCTACTCTATTTGGTTAAAGTTCTCACGGGCTGAAGCAAAGTGATGCTCTGGCTAGTTGCCGTTATCCTAATCAAAGCAGAAACTATTGTAAATAATAATCATTATCTTAATTACCCTTTAGGGTATTTAAATAAAATCGCCATTCATCTTCAATCATCTGCGATAAAGTACGTTTTGGCGACCAATTCAGAGTCGTTGTCGCTTTGTCTATATTTGCCCCTAATTGGGCAATTTCCTGATGCTGAAATACTGCAGGCTGAATGTTGACTTGGGTTTGCGTCACTTTAGCAATTTCATTTAATAAAGTTTGAATCGATGTCAGTTGCGAATGTGCAATATTGAATGACTCTAAACAGTTGTTCTGCGACTTCAACCAATTCAATGTCATCAATATGGCATCACATGCATCTAATACATGTAGAAAACTTCGCTCAACCGTCCCATCTGCTGTGCTAGCTTGATTTTGCAACTCAATATATTCGCGTTGCATCGCAGCTACTTGCAAAGCCAAAGGTACAATATTTTTAGGCAGTTGCGTCACATACTCACCCAACACGCCATGTTCAAATGCACCCGCAATATTCGATAATCGCAAGTTTACAATGCGCCATTCGGGATCAACTTTATAGGTATCGGCAATAATATCCTCAACCATTTGCTGTGAACGAACATAAGGATTGGGATAACTGTAATTGAATTCAGTCTGTTCAGATAATTTTTCATCTGATTGACCATATACAGCCAAACTGGAGAGATTAATTAATTGTCTCACCCCCATCCGCTGCATGGCTCTTAATAAACTCATAATGCTACTAACATTATCATTATAATATTCAAGCGGTTTTAAAGTAGATTCTTCCAAAGACTTAAAACTGGCCGTATGAATCACCGTGTCGATAGAATATTGTTCAAAAACTTTATTGAGTGCTGGGGTATTGCGTACATCCAACTTTGCAAATGGAATATACATCCCTGAAATGTATTCTAGACGTTCTAAGGTTTGCAAGGTTGAATTGGCTAAGTTATCGACAATAACGATCTCTTGCCCATGTGCCAACAGACTCAAAGCAATATGTGAACCGATAAAGCCTAAACCACCTGTCACCAAAATCATTGTATACTTACCTTCCTTTAAATCTTGTCCATCATCATTTTGCCAACTATGACCATAGTGAATATTCAATGAGTACACTACTGCTAATTACTTCTGCGCCTACATCAATTATGGCTTGGCATGCTTTTGGTTTAGCTCAAGCGTTTCAAAATAAGCATGAAGAATTGCTTGTCTTCTTTTACCAAGATGGTGTTCAGGTTGCGAATGACTTACAGTGGTTTCCTGATGATCAACGCAATCTAAAACATGAATGGCAAAAGCTTGGCATTCGACTCCCTGTCTGTGTCAGTGCCGCCCTTGCTCGGGGAATCACTGATGCGGACAATGCAAAACGTCATTCACTCCAACATCACAACTTAGCCAAAGGCTTTGAACTGGTTGGGCTCGGAGAGCTTGCTGACGCAGTACAAAGCTGTTCTCGTTTAATTCAATTTTAATTAAAGTTCTTTACTAGAGTGTTGCTTTGAAAAGGTAAATTGTGTGAAATCTGTACTCGTCATCCTAACGCAACCTAACTTAACAAGTTTGCAAATCAATGAAAGCTTGTCCGCAACTATGGTTTTAGCAACCTTTGGTATTTCTGTCAAAGTATTATTAAAGTGTGCAGCAATTAGCTTATTAGACAATAAATTAGAATTCGATCAACTTAAACATGAGTTCAAAATTGCAGCCAACATGGTCGAAAGTTTTGAGTTTTATGATTTATCCCCAATTCTGATTGAATCTAAAAATCAAGAACTTAACATCGTTAAAAATACAGATCAGGAGATCGAATTTATTGATCTCAATCCTGAATTTATCCAGTCTTTTGATCATATATTGTACTGGTAAGGTGTCTCATTATGGAACAAACAACGCTCTTTTTAGTCCAATCTGCGGCAGATCAAGCATGGTCTGACTTAGTAAAAATGGCACAATCTGATGACTGTATCGTACTAATGGGTGATGCGGCAATTAAAGTGACTAGATCAATAACAGCGGCTTATTCAAATATTTATTGTTTAAATAATGAGCATAGTCTAATTATTGAAGAACTAAGAGCAGAAATTCTGGCGATTGACTATGCTCAATTGGCAGACCTGAGCTTAAAATTCAAACGTTGTATTTCTTTAAAATAAGTTATCTTCCACTCTTTTTTAATTTTTCAGGCTATTTTATGCAGTTAGAATTAGACCAAGACGGCCATTTAGTAGATTACAGCATCTGGAATCAAGAGGTTGCTCAGGAATTGGCTAAATCTTTAGATTTACAATTAACCGATTGGCACTTTGAGATTCTTTATGCAGTACGGCAGTTTTATCAGCAATTTGATCATTCACCGGCAACACGTCCATTGATCAAATTTTTAATGAAAACGGTCAGTCCTGAAATTGATAATGCCCTATTGCAGCAAAAGTTTAATACAGGTTTGGTTGCTCGCCATTTAAGTCGCTTAGCGGGCATCCCTAAACCTGCAAATTGCTTATAGTCTTTTCCAGCTATGCAAATTTCTTGGCACAAGCTACGCAAGCAATCACTGCAACCGTTACGGCGAACATCGCTGCACTGACTTGCTCATGCAATAAAACCGCAGCGATGACCAAACCAAAGATCGGTTGCAACAGCTGCAACTGCCCCACTGTCGCAATCCCCCCTTGTGCCAAGCCCTTATACCAAAAGAAAAAACCAATCAACATACTGAACAATGAGACATATGCTAAGCCCAGTTTTGCCGATGTTGAAATTTGTGCAAAGCTCACAGGCATATACAGATATGAAATGAGCAGCATGATCGGCAATGTAATAATCAATGCCCAGCAAATCACCTGCCAACCACCCAGATGCTTCGATAGCTTACCTCCCTCGGCATAACCAAAGCCACACAGTATGATTGCCAAAAGCATGAAAATATCACCATAGTTAAAGGCCCAGCTTCCTGTTTGAATCAGCATATAACCAAAAACCAGCAAAGCCCCTAAAATTGCGAATAACCAAAATACCAAATTCGGTCTTTCCCCGCCTCTTAACACGCCAAAAATGGCGGTTGCCAAAGGTAATAAGCCCACAAAAACAATGGTATGTGCAGCACTGACATATTGCAGTGCTAATGCCGTAAAGAGTGGAAAGCCAACCACCACCCCAATCGCAACATAAAACAATGGCAGCCAGTCTTTACGCTCTGGCAATTGTTGACGAGATAATAAAATCAATGCCAAACCAAGAAGCCCTGCAATTGCAGCACGGGCAGCAGTTAAAAATGTAGGACTGAAATCCATAACTGCAAGACGAGTTGCGGGTAATGAACCTGCAAAAATAATCACCCCGATCAGCCCATTCATCCAACCACGACTTAAAGTTTTCATTTATTTTCTCCAAAACTATATGGAGAATTTAAACTGTGATATGGTTTAAGCACCATACACAGTACAGTACAATTCCAAATAACTGTATTGGTTTGTTTACCCATACAGTTATGAATATATTGTTATGAAAAGTACTAAAATCGAATTTGTGATCCAGCATATTCATGAACAAATTAAAGCCCGCTCTTTACTGCCTGGCTCGCGTCTACCTTCAGTCCGCGCTTTAGCTGGCTTGTTGCATTTATCTGTTTCAACGATTGTTGAGGCCTATGAACGTCTTGCTTCTCAAGGCATTATTGAAGCAAAAACCGGTTCAGGCTTTTTTGTAGCAGGCCCACTTGCACCTTTGTCAATCTCGGAAATTCATCCAAAAATTGATCGTAGTATTGACCCACTCTGGATTTCAAGACAAGCCCTTGAAGCCAAACAAGGTGTCTTAAAGCCTGGCTGTGGCTGGCTACCAGATGACTGGATGCCCCATGAAAATATCCGCAAAGCCATTCGTAAGGTATCTAAAGCTCCTGCCAGTATTCTGACAGATTATTCCACTCCTCTCGGTCTGGCACCTTTACGTGAATTGCTCTCACGCAGAATCTTGAGCAAAGGCATCGAAGCGCGTCCCAACCAAATTCTACTAACTGATTCTGGCACCCAAGCAATTGACTTAATTTGTCGTTATTTCCTTAAACCGAATGATGTGGTGCTGGTTGATGATCCTTGTTATTTCAACTTTCATGCGCTACTTAAAGTTCACCAGATCCAAATTATTGGTGTGCCTTATACGCCGACTGGACCAGATCTGGAAGCTTTCTCCCAAGCCATTAAAAAGCACAATCCACGCCTCTACATTACTAATTCTGGCATTCATAACCCGACTGGTGCTGTTCTCACTGCACCAACGGCTTATCAAGTTTTAAAACTGGTTGAACAGTCCAATTTAATTGTGGTTGAAGATGATATTTTTGCAGACCTCGAACTGCATAGTGCCCCGCGTCTTGCAGCTTTGGATGGCTTATCGCGTGTGATTCATATTGGCAGTTTTTCTAAAACGCTGTCTGGTTCTGTTCGCACGGGTTATATCGCAACCCAATCAGAATGGATTGAGGACCTCGCCGATATCAAAATCGCCACCTGTTTTGGGGGGAATAATCTATCCTCAGAAATTTTATATGCTGCATTGACTGATGGTAATTACCGTAAATATCTAGAGGAATTAAAAGTTCGCTTAGCCAAAGCGATGGATACGACAGTAAAACAACTTGAGAAACTCGGCATCAAGACATGGGTTAAACCATCAGCCGGTATTTTTTTATGGTGTGAATTACCTGAGTATTTCGATAGTGCACGTATTGCGCAAAATTGCTTAGAACATGGTGTGATTCTGGCCCCGGGAAATGCGTTTAGCCAAAGTCAAAATTTTAAAAATTTTATTCGTTTTAATGTAGCACAATCCATCGAACCGAAAATCTTTGAGGTTCTATCCCATGCCATTCAGCATGAAATAGAACAACAAAGGCTATAAGCAAATCATGCTGTTTTTTGCTTTTGCTCAATAAAGGCAAAGTAACCTGGGCCAGCCGCAACACGGACATCTCTGGCATGAATCGGTTCATCACATTCAGAACACACCACTTTGGGGTTGATTTTCCGACCGCAGCTTTTATGCGTAAATTCAACAGGTTTACCTAATCCCATATCCATCCATTTATCTGCCCACTGCACCATTGAGAGAATGATTGGATAGAGATCTAAGCCCTTATCTGTCAGTTGATATTCAAACCGTTCCTGACGATCAACATACGGCACTTTGGTTAAAATTTCATGCTCAACCAAACGCTTTAAACGTTCAGACAAAACATGTCGTGTAAGTCCCAGACTACGCTGAAAATCATCAAAGCGACGTATACCCATAAATGCATTACGTAAGATGAGCATTGTCCAACGATCACCCAACACCGAGAGCGTCCTCGCCACTGAACATGGCTGGTCGCCAATTTCGTCCCATTTCATTATTATCACCTAATCATTTTTTTAAAGTTTTATTAAAAAGACATCTATGTCTTGAACCGTCATGTTTAGAAACTAAACAATATAAAATATACACTAAACCACCTTATCCATCAGATGCAATATTGGCACTTGGCTAAAAGTACCAATATTCAGTCATTTTACATAAATTCATCAAAACAATTTAGTTGTGAATGAATAGCCCAGTAAGGAGCTGCCCGCCTTCTAGTTTGGTATTGGCGGGGATACGCACCAGACTGTTTGCTTGCATTAAATTGCTCAGCATATGCGATTGCTGTTTCGCCAAGCTTTGGAACTTGAGTTGCCCTTGATCAAAATAAGCCTGCATTCTTAAAAAACGTTCACGTGCATCCGATTTTAAATCATGAGTGAGCACACCGCTCAACCATTGCAAGGGTTGGCGTTGGTTTTGCAAGGCATCCAATAAGGCTTTGCCATAGACTTGCATACAAACATAGACCGCAGCAGGATTGCCGGGCAAACCTAACAAATAGCAGCTCTGCGCTTGCTGTGTGTACTCGGCAAAGAATAAGGGCTTGCCTGGTTTTTGTTTTACCTTCCAAAAGACTTGTTCAAAACCTGTTTCAAATGCACATGGGCGAACAAAATCATAATCCCCAACAGAAACACCGCCTGTGGTAATGATCAGATCATATTGTTGTTTTAGGCGCTCAAAACATTGCGTCACCTCTGCGGCTGCATCTGCAATGTGCAGAATTTCCGCATCTATGCCATAATCTTTCAACCAAGCTTTCAATAGTGGCCCATTAGCATCAAAAACTTTGCCTGCCTGCAAATCTTCTGCCGTCTCCGCAACTTCATCCCCTGTAATGACCACAACCACTTTAGGTGCTTGAAAAACGTCGATGCTGTGTACACCTGCCATACTCAGTGCTGCCAGTGCACCAATATTAATTCGCTGCCCAACATCCGCCAATTGCTGACCACGTTGCACTTCTTCACCAACAAAACGAATATCCGCTTGGCGCTGAATGTGTTCAGTCAAGCGAATCGTTTGATTGGCTTCTACGGCGACGATTTCTTGTCGTGCAACATGCGTTGTCCCCTCAGGGGTTTTCCCACCAGTGAAAATACGAATCGCTTGCCCATCTTTGAGCTGATGCTCAGATTCACTGCCTGCCTTAATTTCACCAATCACGTCATATACCGTGTCTTTAAGATTCTCAGCAGAACTATTCAGGGCATAACCATCCACTGCACTTTGCGAAAAACTTGGCAGATCGACATTGGAATTGATCGCTTTGGCTAAATAACGATTCAGTCCATCAGCTAAAGGCAATGTCTCAACTTTTAAAGCTTTCGGTTGGGTTTGCACCAATGCTAACGCTTCATCAATACTGATCAGACCCTTTTCAGCACCACATCCTGACATTATTCATAGCCTCCCGGATGGGGTAGATCACGACAGACATCAAAAATATGCACCAGTGCAGGCAAAATGGCCGCCATCGATTCACTTGCGCCGCCACGGCTTCCCGGTAAAGTCACCACCAATGAACGGTCAATAAACCCGGCAACACCACGAGACATTGCCGCATAAGGTGTGCGTCTTTGCCCAAATGAACGCGCCGCTTCCATTAAACCATCGAGTTTGCGCTCCAATAGTGGCTCAAGGGTATCCACAGTAATATCGCGCTTGCCAATACCTGTTCCACCCACTGTCATAATGCATGCATAAGATTTGGTCAGTTCTAGAACTAAATCTTTGAGCTGATCAGCTTCATCTGGCAAAATCTGATAATGAATCGGATCAAAACCTGCTTCAGTCAAAGTTTCTACAACCGATTTACCTGCAGTGTCGGGTTTACGACCTGCTGCAACCGTATCCGAAAGCACCAGTACAGCGGCTGAAACGGGTTGACGTAAAGTACGTTTAAAGTGTGATTTCCCACCTTTTTTCTTCAATAATTTACACTGATCTAAACACAGTTCTTCTGGCTCACAATGCGGTTTTAACATGTCATACAAGGTTAAACCCGCCAGACTTGCAGCTGTTAGGGCTTCCATTTCCACACCTGTTGGCCCAATGGTCTCCACTGTGGTCAGAATCACCACATGGTCATCATGCAGGTCATAATCGACATCGGCGCGGTAGATCGGTAATGGATGGCAGAGTGGAATCAGTTCGTCCGTACGTTTAGCTGCTAAAATCCCTGCAATGCGTGCAGTTTTTAAAGCATCACCTTTTTCGGTATTACCGTCTCGCAATAACTGAATGCAATGTGCGGGGGCATGTAAAATCGCTTGCGCTTCTGCAACACGATAACTCTCGGGTTTCATCCCAACATTTTTCATTTTAACTTCCTGACGCTTTATTCGTGTGTATGCTCATGGCTACAATTTTCATGGTGATGCTCGAGTAAATCCCTCTTTAATAAAGGGGGACTTAGGGGGATTTTCGCTTGAACATTATCGGTCTGATCTTTACGAATACAACAGCCTTCTACATATTGACTGGTACCATCTATAAAAAATTCTTCTTTCCAGATCGGCACTTCATGTTTGACCCGCTCCACCGCCTCTTCACAGGCTTGAAATGCTTCACGGCGATGTGCTGCATAGGCAATGGCAATAATCGCAGTTTCACTGACATCCAAATAGCCAATCCGATGCACGACACGCACATAAGAGACTTGATATTTATCTTTAATCTCCTGTTCGATTGCGCGAATCATTTTCTCAGCAACAGGTGTATAGGAGGTATATTTTAAGGCTTTGACTGCTTTTCCTTCATGATGATTACGAACCGTACCAATGAAAATATCAACTCCGCCACACTCAGGAAAGGACTGGATTGGATCAAAACTATCGAGGCTTAAAGCCTGATCTTGAACTCTAGCAAATTCACGCATATTTAACCTCCCGCTACCGGCGACAGCAACACCAAGGTACAGGAATTTTCTAAGGGGGTTTGGCGGGTAATGATATCTTCGCCAATCGCACATGCACATTTTTCCATGGCATGATCCACCTCTGGATAAAGGGTCACAATATGCGCCAATACATCGTTGACCATTCGGTCTGCTGCAAACTCAAATGCCAGCGGTTTCGGCAATAACCTTTCGATTGCCCCAAACGCTTCTATTTTTATCTCAATGGTTTGCATATTTTCTCCAGACCACTTTTAGTTAACCACCCAGCATATGCATGCTGATTTTACGTGCTTGTTGATGCTGTATCGCATGATAGCCTTTGGCCTTATGCCAAATATAAGGTTTAATTTTTTGATCAAGCTGTTGCAATGCGTGCTGTCTGGTATCCAGACTGGACTGCATAGTGGCTGCTAAATCAGCTTTGATATCGAGCCCCTGCTGGGCGAACAAACAATTGTAAAGTTCACCTTGAGCCGTTAAGCGGATACGATCACAGTCGCCACAAAATGAATGGGTAATGGTTGAAATGATACCAAGCTGATATTGTCCATCCAGTTGATAGATTCGCGCTGGTTCATGCTGTTGTTGCAAGACTTGAATGTCATAATAAGGTTTGAGTTGCGCTAGAATTTCAGCCTCGCTCACCACCGCTTGATCGGTCCAGTGTTGATCGCCATCCAGCGGCATAAATTCAATAAAGCGCAAGGGAATATCATGCTGTTTTGCCCAGCGTACCATCGGCAAAATCTGGTCATGGTTTTGACCCTGCATCAAAACACAATTGATTTTGAATGGGAGACCAGCATTTTTTGCTGCTTCAATACCATTCAGCACAGGCACAATATCTTTTTTAGTCAGTTGTTTAAATTGAATCGGATCTAGGCTATCCAGACTGATATTCAGATCATCCAAGCCCGCTTGCTTCAATTGCTCCGCATACTTCGCTAAATAATGACCATTGGTGGTCATTGAAATACGTTTCAGTCCCAACACCCTAAAGGCCTGTAAATCACGAATAAAATGCACTACACCTTGACGCATAAGGGGCTCCCCCCCTGTGATGCGAATATTTTCAATCCCTTGTTGAACCATATATTTGCAAAAAATCAATAAGGCTTCAAAACTGAGCAAATCGTGCTTTTTCATCCATTGTGGATGCTCAGGCATACAATAAACGCATTTGAAATTACAGCGATCCGTCACCGAAATCCGTAACTTACGCTTAATCCGACCATACTGATCTTGCAAGATCGATAAGCTCGTTTCAGGTCTCTCATGCTTCATCATACGCACTCATTTTGTGAATCTTGTTACTGGGTTTAGCACAGCTTCTGTGCATCCTTGTTGTACTCATCACAGTGAATTATTTTTTATAGCAATAATTATTCCAATCGCACAGCAACTTTATGATGATGTTGCTTATTTAATTGAATAAGTCATACTTTCAATCTACAAATAAAAATTGCGCCTGTCAGCATATTTTTGTTCAGTTTATATTGCACCAATTTCAAACATGATTTAACTAACATGAAAGAATTTGGTGCATTTAAACAAAAATATGAATAGGCTGATCGTCTAAGCGGTGAGTCGCTCTAAACGCACAGGCACATATTTATGATATGGAGTCTTGGATAATGGATCACAATGCTGAGCAGATGTAAGACGATTCAATTGTGGCCCAATCGGTTCTCCACCTCGATAGCGTAATCCATATCCATGCGGTAACGACACCACGCCTTTGCGCATTCCCTCATCAAGTTCGACCGTGACCTGAATCTTGCCATGCTCAGAAATACAGTGCAGCATCTGTCCTGTTTCAACGCCTAAAGTCTGCGCATCTTCTGGATTCATCCTTAAACGCCCCTCTGCATCGACTTTACGCCAAGTAGGATCACGATAAATTTGATTGGCGTTATAACTGCGACGTTCGCCTGCCAATAAAATAAAAGGATAATCTGTGGTTAAAGTCATTGAACCTTGTTTCAGTTGGGCCAGTTCAATGAACATTTCAGGAATTGCCAAACGAATTTTCTTGTCTTTATAGGCGATCAATTCCCAAACATCAGCATAGTCATGTTGTGATAACACCACGCCTGAGCGTTGCTGCAAAATTGTTTGGAATAATTTCACCCCCAGATTGAATCGATTGCCTTTGTAACCTGCTTGCTTAACCGCCTTATAGTGCTGAGCCGTATATTGCATACACAATGGAAGTAATAAGGCTGTAGAGGCTGCATCATTTGGCAAAGTCTTACCCAAGGTACGGTATACAATCGATGCCGCATAAGGAATTAACTTTTTATTTTTCGCAAAACTGACACCTAGCGCGCCGAAATAGGCAAGATAAGCGGTATTGGCGGAATCTTTTTCTGCAATTTTACTCAATATCGGAAACTGTGGAGGAATCACCTGCATGGCTTCGAGCAGACGAGTATAGATTTCTGCTTCAGGTAGGCTATTACCTTGTGCCTTAAATAAAGGATGGCGTAAATGAAAGCCATTATTCGGAAATTCCAGATTGAATCCTGTGAATTCCCACTTTTCAAATTGACTATGCGCAGGCAAGACATAATGCGCCATCCGCGCTGTTTCAGTCATGGCCACATCGACCACAACCAAAAGCTCTAAGGACTGAAAAGCCTGTTCATAGGCAGCCGTATCTGGATAGGTCAATAAAGGATTACAGCTATCTACAAATACCGCACGAACTCGCTTTTCCCCTGCTTTTAGAATCTCATCAGGCAAAATATTCGGAGGAAAGAAGCCTGAAATCGGGAACATTTTATGATGTACGGTACGGCGATATTTAGGATTACGCTCATCGGTATTGCTTAGAATTGGAATGAACATGGTATGTAGATTATTAGCACCTTGTTTACCAAAATTTCCTGTGAGTAAATATAAAAGCTTTTCCAAATAACCATTTAAAGTGGTATTTAAAGTGTGTTGAATGCCAAGATCAATCCGGACACACGCACGTTGCGCCTTGGCAAAATCACGCACAATCTGATAAATCAGTTCCACGGAAACATCGGCTTTTTGGATATATTCTTCAATTGGAACCGCCAAGAAGGCTTGTTTGATCTGATTAAAGCCATGCGTATGCTGCTGAATAAATTGCAGATCATACAGTCCTTCTTGCAGCATGATTGCGATCATGGCCGACATCAGATAAGCATCCGTTCCTGGTTTTAATTGCACATGAATATCGGCTTGTTTGGCCGTTTCAGTCACACGTGGATCAAACACCACCATGGTCCGATTCGGATCTTTTTTGATGTGCTTTAAGGTATCACGTGCATTTGGAATACCGTGCGCCTGAAAAGGATTGGTACCAATAAACAGCACATAATCTGCATGCTCTACATCTTCAGTGGTATGACACGCTTGGCTGCCAAATAAACGGCCATTGACCCAGAAATCGCCCGTTTTTTCCTGCGCCAAAGAATTATAGGAATAGAAACTTTTCATGGCATAGAGCAACTGACGACCATAAGCAGCGCCTAAATGATTGCCCTGACCACCCCCACCTACGGATGCAAAGGCTGTTCCGCCATGGCTATTCCGAATCTGTACCAGCTGCTCAGCAATTTCCTGAATGGCTTGTTCCCAACTGATCTCTTCAAATGAACCATCTACCTGACGTTTTAACGGTGAAGTTAAACGATCAGCATGTTGTTGATAATACTGCAAACGTGCTGCCTTTTGGCAGATATAGCCTTGCGAAAAAGGATGCTGATCATCACCTTTAATCTTCTTAAACCGATTATCTTCAATCTCTACACTGAGTCCACAATTACGTGAACATAGAATACAAGCGGTTACATCCTGTTTGATTGCTGTGGCAGTCGTCATTTTTATCACCTTATTATTTTATGAATATTGACCCATTAAACAGATTTGTCCTGCCGAACCGACAACACGGACATACTTTTGCATCTGCTCGGTACTGGTTTCCACGCGGTTATGTTCTGAAGGAAGTTTGACAGGTTTTAGGAAGCGGACATCAATTTGCTGAATCGGTTGAGGCAGGAATTCAAAACTACGTGCGAACACTCCAAAGCCATGCAGCACTTTTTGACCAAAGTTTGACAGTTTGGCTAATGGTGTAATCCAATGAATCGGATTAAAGTCACCTGTGAGTAAGGCAAATTTCAAACCATCATCTGAACGAGTCGACCATTCGCCTAATGTGTGCCAAAGCTTCGTGTCACTCGTTTCCGAGCGTTTGATTTTTTCAAAATGAGGCAGAATAAAAGCCATATGTAGCAGTGCTTCTACCAGTTCAGGTTCGGCAATCGTACCTGTGGTAATTTGAACTGAAACACGTGCTAAACCATTACGTTCATCCATCTGTGCGATCTTGGCTTGAATCATGAGTTTTTCAGTTCGTGGAAGCTTGCCATGAATTTTCAGACTGACGCCCTGATTGATCACTTTGCTTAATGGGTAGTGAGTTTGGAGCAATAATCGTGTTGCAAAGGACAATCCCCATTGTGACACCATATGGGGTGGGATTGAGTCTTGATATTTATTGAGCTCAGCGCCACTCCATTGGATGTAATGTTCGATTAAATCATGACTCGGTGCATCAATCACCTCATTGATCGGTGCAAGTGTCTGCCAGTCGACTTGAGCAACCTTGCTTTTTTTTAGACTGCGTAAACCTATTTTCCCAAGTCCTGCCAAAGTTGCCTGATGCTCGAATAAGAATTGCAAGGGAATCTGTTGGTAACGAATCGCAAACATATGAAACTCCTGTTCCTTTTATTTTTTCTCACTTTTCGATCACACTTATCGTTATATCATCCCGATCACAATCAGAATCGGATGTTGAGAACTTATTTAAGTTCCAAAATAGAACTCATTTAATTAAAGGTCAAGTATAAACATCATAATTTTATCAAAACGCATCTTTGTTACAGTGATGTTTAAGTAGGAGGCTATATCAACTGAATATTAGTAAAACTCTTAACTTAATGAGAATAAATGGTTAATCAAAAAAAATTGGGTAAAAAATATTTACCCAATTCAGTCTATTAAACAGTAGATTTATTAGCGAGTAAAACGACCGTATTCATCGCGTTTCTGATTAGAGTTACCCCGACTACCACGATCATCATAATCATCGTCGTCACGGCTGCGACCACGGCCGCCTGAACGATTGCCACCGCGATCGTCATAATCATCATCGTTACGACTGCGACCACGACCACCTGAACGGTTGCCACCACGATCGTCATAATCATCGTAATCACGGCTGCGACCACGACCACCTGAACGGTTGCCACCACGATCATCATACTCATCGTCATCATGGCTGCGACCACGGCCGCCTGAACGATTGCCTCCGCGGTCGTCATAATCATCGTCGCTACGGCTGCGACCACGGCCGCCTGAACGATTGCCTCCACGA
>NZ_KB849179.1:608604-664435 GCF_000367945.1 Acinetobacter proteolyticus | reverse complement strand
TCATAATCATCGTCGCTACGGCTGCGACCACGGCCGCCTGAACGATTGCCTCCACGATCATCATAATCATCGTCATCGCGACTACTAGAGCGACGATCATTTTTATGACTTAATGAACCCGCTTCGCGCGCTTCTTCGGACGTAAATTCATGAGCATTACCTCGTGAATGTGCAATGCGGCCAGCTTCGCGGGCCTCTTCTGAGGTAAATTCATGTGCATTGCCACTTGCATGAGCGGCACGTCCACCCATACTTGCTATTTCCTTTACTCTGTCTGGATCCATACTTGCAAATCCGCGAGTTGATGTACCAGAGTTATTATCTTGATCGTCTTGTCTAGAATTTTGATTAGCCATGATTATCTCATCCTCTATTAAAATTATATTTTCGCCGTTGTTATAAAGCGGCTTTATTCACCATAAGAGATAATAAATATTTAACCTAACCTAGCTATGTTTCAATATTTTTAAATGTTTCACATTTATTATTAATACAAAAAATTAATAGCTTGTTATTTTTATATTTTTTACTTTTATTTACCACCAAAAATATAGGTTAAAATTACGCCACAAATAAAAAAGGAACAATTGAATCATAAGAGCAACAGATATACATTCTTTTACAACCAGAATTCAAACCCCCAAAGAATATATAAAAAAATACAAATAAGTTATGCAAAAAAACATTTATATTTAGGAAATTTCAAATAGAATCTTTGTTAAAATTTATCAGGAGATTTTAAAATGACAATTCAAGATCACCATAAATCCATCCCAATTAAGCCGATATTTGTTCGTTTAATTGCCCCCGAAATTTTGTTAGCCCAAATCAACATCAATAATAATGAATGGATTCAATACACAGATGGATGGTTTTATAAGGTAGATAAAAAGGATATATCCTTACCATTTCAGCGCAACTTTTTCCTCACCAACAATTTTAAAAAAATAGAAGTATCAAATATTAAAAAGAGAAATTTAAAGAATAAGGATATTAAAACTGTTACACCTACAACTCAGCAATTAAAAAAGATTGAAACAATGATTAGAGCGATACTGAATTTGGAAAGATCAACTCCAATTGAAAATTGGAGTCAAGATACTGAAGAAAAAACACTGCTCGAGCATATGACTGCCAGTAATCATATTAAGATTTTATCCATAGAGTAATTGCAAGCTTGAAAAGAGAAAAATTTATATTTTTTTACGTCCTTCAACTGAAAATGTACAAACACAACTAATCAAAACATAGTCCTTACTAAAATTAACATGCTTTTAAAAGATGATTGAAGTTATTGTTTAAATGTATAGGACTCTTAAAAATGAATAACGAATCTAATCATTATCCTACCTCTGTCCCAGCTCAACATCAGCAGCATCAGCCTGGCGAACAGAATGTCATGCATCCCGAACCAGAGATAATTAAAAGCACGCATCAAGGTAGCAATAAACTGAAAGGTAAAGTTGCTCTGATTAGCGGTGGGGATAGTGGAATAGGTCGTTCTATTGCCGTTTTATTTGCACGTGAAGGTGCGGATATTGCAATTATTTATCTTGAAGAAAAAGAAGATGCAGAAATAACTAAACAACTTGTGGAGCAAGAAGGTCAACATTGTCTTCTTTTACAAGAAGATATTACTGAACCCAAAGTCTCGGAAAAATGTGTGGAACAAACACTTAAAGCTTTTAGTAAAATCAATATCTTGATTAATAATGCTGGCGTACAATTTCAACAAAAAGATTTGGTGAATATTAGTACTGAACAATTAGAAAAAACATTTAAAACCAATATTTTTTCTATGTTTCATTTAACTAAAGCGGTACTTCCCCATTTAAAAGAGGGAGATAGTATTATTAATACTACAAGTATTACAAGTTATCATGGCCATGATGAGTTAATTGATTACGCCAGTACCAAAGGGGCAATCACAACATTTATCCGCAGCCTATCCAATAACTTAATGAAGCAGAAGAAAGGAATTAGGGTCAATGGAGTAGCACCTGGCCCAATCTGGACACCCTTAATTCCTAGTAGTTTCGATGCAGAAACAGTTGCAAAATTTGGTAAAGACACACCTATGGGGCGCATGGGCCAACCCAGTGAAGTCGCGCCTGCCTATTTATTTTTAGCTTCTGATGATGCCAGTTATATGACAGGGCAAGTCATCCATGTTAATGGTGGCGAAATCGTCAATGGATAAGATAAGTAAAAAAACCTCCCATAGGAGGTTTTTTTATAACAGGATGAGATCAAAATGAATCAGCTTTTAAATAGTGAACTTATACAGCAAAAATCTCTACTTTCTTTATTACACTTTTTAAAAGAACAGCATTATCACTTTACTGTCATTACGCCACAAACTCATCAGCGTATTTTCATGCGTAAAATAAACTTATCGTCTGAGCCTAGAAGTCTCAAAGATATTTTTGGATGGAATCTTCCCTTTCATCCCGAAGACCTTGACCCACAACTTTTCAACACTTTAAAAAAAGCCCTGTTGATTCGACACGTAGGTGATCAATGGCTGAGTAATATTCGAGTAGCAGCATTAGAAGATGAACTCTTTATTCATTCTGCCTTTCCAACACTTGAACAGGATGCTGTTTTCTTTGGTCCAGACACCTATCGTTTTTACTATCATCTTAAACAGTATTTACTTAATCAATGCCAGCCTTTTGGACGCACGCTCGAGCTCTGTTGTGGTACCTCAGCCGTTGCGATTGTAATAGCCAAAACATTTCCCGAACTTAATGAAATTTTTACTGCCGACATTAATCCTAAGGCTTTATTTTATAGCCAAGTGAATAAAAAGTTCATTGGCTTAAAGCATATTTTTCCAATCCATAGCAATTTATTTTCCAATCTACAGGGCGATTTTGATCTTATTTTTGCGAACCCGCCTTATCTAATAGACAGTCATGAACGGCAATACCGACATGGAGGTAATTGCCTAGATGGGACAGATTTATCTTTTAAAATTCTACAGGAAGGCATCAAAAGGCTAACACCTCAAGGTAAATTATTTTTATATACAGGCATTGCCATAAGCCACCAAGGTAATAAGTTTTTAGAAGCATTAGAAAACTGGATACAACACTATCCTCATTTCAACTATAGTTATGAAGAAATTGATCCCGATGTTTTTGGTGAAGAACTCGATCAATGTGTTTATCAACACATTGAAAGAATTGCCGTTGTACTCATTACAATTTCAGCAATAAAATAGTTACGTTTAAGCTAGCAAATAAAAAAGCTCCATCAAGGAGCTTTTTAAGTTTTATGCTGGTATAGCATTCATCAGCGCTTCTCTAGACCAAATGCGGTGATGGCGCAACAACTGCTTTAACTTCTCAGCGACATTGCGAAAATCTTCTTGCAACAATGTTCCCTCATCAGGAGTTAACGATAACTGATCGAATAAATCGACTTTGTTTCCTAAAAAGACAACCGGTTTAAGATGCTTATATGCTTCAAATAAATAATGTTTGGTGACACCATCAGCCAAAACTGTATCCAAATTATCGCCATCCGCAATGATAACAGCATCATAAATAATAGACGGTTCAGCCTTTTGCATACCATCAGAGGTGATTACTTCACCTCTTGAGCCTTTTACGGGAGCAAGCATTGGTGTCAGCAAATGCGCAATTACATTTTCTTGCAATGACCAGTTAATAATGACTCTTAACGTTTCGGCATTCACCTGATCGTGAATCAGTACTGCAACTTTACGTCCTTGAATATCATCTGGAATAAAAGCCTGCATAGATAGGCGTTCAGATTTTTCAATACTGGCCTGTTTATAATTTTCTTGAGGCGGTACAACGTCTATTCCCAAATTTTGTCCGACTTGCTGCGCCAGATCAAGATCAATATTGGCCAAAATCTCTTGAACCTCTCGTGCCCGAATATGTGCTCTCTGTACTTTACTTAATTCAAAGGTATAGGCATCCACCACATGCTTCTGTTCATGAGGTGCAAGACTTTGATAATACAAGCGGGCTTGAGAGAAATGGTCTGAAAATGACTCGCTGCGCTGACGGATTTTGTGCCCATCAATTCTTTCTTGGTAGCTTTCAAAGCCACCATTTTGTGCTGCTGAAGGGACTTCAATCGGCCAGTTATTATCAATTGAGTTTGGTTGATACGAGGCTTGACCTTTATGAATCTCGTGCTGATGCATTGCATCACGTTGGTGGTTGTGAAATGGACAGACAGGTCTATTAATCGGAATCTGATGAAAATTGGGTCCACCTAAACGGCTTAATTGTGTATCTGTATATGAGAATAATCGGGCCTGCAATAATGGGTCATTGCTAAAATCAATCCCTGGTACGATATGTCCTGGACAAAATGCAATTTGCTCGGTTTCTGCAAAAAAATTATCAACATTACGATTCAGTATGAATTTGCCAATTGGGGTTATCGGCACTAATTCTTCAGGAATAATTTTAGTGGGGTCAAGCAAATCAAAATCAAAGCTCATTTCATCTTCTTCTGCGACAATCTGAACGCCTAGCTCCCATTCTGGATAAAGCCCCTGTTCAATGGCTTCATATAAATCCCTACGATGAAAATCTGGATCTTTACCTGCTAATTTCTGAGCTTCATCCCATACCAAAGCGCTGAGTCCTTGTTTAGGTGTCCAATGAAATTTAATAAAGCATGCTTTCTCATGTTCATCTATAAAACGGAAAGTATGAACACCAAATCCTTGTATCGAACGCAAATTACGAGGAATGGCACGGTCTGACATTGCCCACATCACTGTATGTGCTGACTCAGGCACCAATGAGACAAAATCCCAAAACGTGTCATGTGCAGACCCCCCTGTAGGCATTTCGGTATGAGGTTCTGGTTTAACTGCATGTACAAAATCAGGAAATTTGATTCCATCCTGTACAAAAAATACAGGTACATTATTTCCGACTAAATCAAAATTCCCCTCTTGGGTATAAAATTTTATCGCAAATCCACGAATATCCCTTACTGTATCCGCCGAGCCGCGCGGGCCTTGCACGGTAGAGAAACGAACGAATATCGGTGTTTGAATATTTGGGTCAGTCAAAAAGCCTGCTTTGGTAAAACGCTCATTACCTTCATAAGCTTGAAAATAACCATGGGCACCTACACCACGTGCATGTACGATGCGTTCAGGGATACGCTCATGGTCAAAATGCGTGATCTTTTCACGTAAAATAAAATCTTCAATCAAGGTTGATCCACGAACACCAGCCCTTAAACTGTTCTGATTATCAGAAATTTTAACGCCTTGATTGGTGGTTAACGCTTCGTTGGTCGCATCATTTCTGACAAGATCAAGCTGTTTAGTTTTTTCCGTCTCATTACTTTTGTCTGGTGTATTTCCAGCTAAAGCACTTTTTATTTTGCTATCTGTAATATTGTCATTCATTGGGCTACCCTATTTATTGTTGGCTAAAATGAGTGGATAAATCGTAAAATTCCTCTAATTAACGGGCAGAAACCGATAAATATGGGAATAATAATTCAACATATTTCTGGGTACTCCACAGACCTATGCTTTTATGGTGAGATTCGGGCGCTAAAAAAGGTGTTAATTTACAAAGCTTCAATGCAAAATTATCAGTTTGACTGACTCGTTTTTGTAAGCTCTCCAATTCACCATCAGAAATATAGCTAAACAGAAAGTCATGCAAAGGTTGCTCAGTATTCAAACCCTGATGGTAGGGTAAGAAATGGGTTGCGTATTGTTCTCCAGCAATCCAATCATAGATAATCTGTCTTTCTGCTGGGGTGAATACACCATACATTTTTCCATCTTCATGCCCGATCATCCTCCAAAACATACTTTGTTCAGGATCAAGATTGAACCTAATCCATTTTTTCTCGACCAATTGCTGAATAAAACTGCCAATTTCATGCGGATTTGCTAACCATTGATTGATTGATTTACAGCCAATCAATTGCTTTTCGTTGTGCACTAATTGGCCGATCATTGCCTTGCGCTTTAAGATTTTATGAACAAATTTTTCTAGATCTAAACTTTTTATGATCTGTGTAGATGATATGCCATGCTGATTTAAGGCATAGCCTTGTTTAACCTTTTGCATAAACAATTTTTTATCTTTATATTTTTTATAAACATTTTCGAGCACTTTTAAAGATTTGTGCGCATGACCATTGGCAAGATTATCAATGGTAATGTGTAAATTGAAATATTTTGCATCAATCCCTAATTCTTTAAGCTCATAGTTGGTAATTAAAAGATGTAACGGAAGTTGTTCGTAGCCTAAATTATAACCAATAATTTCTGGAATAAATTCAGGGGGTGCATAACCTAGAGCAAGTTGAACAGCGGCATGATGATAATATTCATCCTCTAAAAGAAATTCAAAATCATCCAATCCTAGGCAACGGAGCAAATCATCATACATACACACATGATTAGATTTTGCTTGTCCTAACCCCAACTCTTCCAAATAAATCAAAATAAGATCATGAAAAATAGGATCATTCCAATAATTCACAATACTATAAAGCCAAGAACCATCTACTTTTTTTGTAGGCGCCACTTTCACCAAGAATTCAAAGGCCTGACCTATGTTCTTAAAGTATGTCCGCTCACATCCAGACTTACGTTGAGTTAAATATGTCTGATAAAGTTGACATGCTTTACGATTTTCACTTTGGTACCATTCTTTTATTTCCTCTATATTTTCAGGTACAGATATTTTATTTAAGTTAACCGTATCTAATTCATGTCTTAATAAATGAACTGACTTCTTTTCTTTTTCAAAGTTAGAAATATCTCCATCAAGGAAGAAAGAAACTAACTCGTAATAATTTTTATGATCATCCTGCAATAAATCAATTAATCGTTTTTTTACGACAACAGACATTTCCATTCTCCGAATTGAAAATATAAAATCACCTTACTTTGCTCATCCTTTATTCCCATTTACATTTTGTTAAATCTAGTTAACATTGCAACAAAAAATATTAAAAATCATTCCATATCAATAGACTATAATTTATTTCTATTTACATTTTAATATTTTGAATTATTTATTTATAAAATAAGTTAAAAAAAAGGCAATAATTTAAGAAAATATCATTGATATGAGGCCACTATGTTGAATAAATCCTGTCAGCTTTTAGCTCAAGAAAAGTTAACTATATTTTTTATCGAAAGTGCATCAGCGGGTTACTTATCCTATCATTTCTCTTTGAGTCCTTTTTCTGGAGATATCTTAATTGGTGGTTTGGTTTGTTATGACTTAAAAGTTAAAGAGAAAATATTAAAAATTTCTCCAAAACTGATAGAAGAATACACTGCAGAATCATTACAAGTCACTGAAGAGTTAATCAAAAATGGAAAGAAAATATTTAAATCAGATATTTGTATATCTTGCACAGGATTGCTCAAGAAAGGCGGGTCAGAAACCAAAGAAAAACCAGTAGGTACTTTTTTTTACTGTATATATTTTAAAGATAAGATTCATCACTTCAAGTCCATTTATCATGGAAAGCCTGAATTAAAACTAAAAAGACTGCTCAACGATATCTGCAAGAATCTCATTATAATTATTAAAAAATAAGGAAAGATAATTTTCACGTGCTCTTCTGTTTTTTTATGTAAACAAAATATAAGGTTATATTAATACTGTTTTAATTCAACTCCCAACAAATAGGATAACCCCTTAGAAAACCTACAAATACTTAACCTTAGAATATTACATTTAAATATAGTGAAACAGCCTCTCACTATTTTAAATAAATTTTTATGTTTTAATTAAATCATCTGATTTGCTCAGATAATATCTAAAACCAAATGAGGTGTACGATCATGAGTAATACAAATAATCAACGCAATGAAGAGCGTAATAATCCACAGCAACAACAGAAAAATCAAAACAATGACAATCGTCAACAGCAGCAACAACAGCAAAATGACAATCGTCAACAACAAGGATCTCATCAAAAAGATTCTAACCGTCAAGGATCAAACCAAAATAATCAACAGAAGTAATTCTTGATTGTTTCCGATCTATAGCAATTTAGGAGAATAAAATAAATATTCTCCTAAATTTTATTTAAGCTGAAAAGTTTGCTGGAGAATTTTCATGACAAATCAAAATTTATCTAATCAACAGAATCAAGGTTCGCGTGTCAATATCGATCCAAATGATCATTGGCGTTCTAGTTATTTGACTCGTCCTTATTATCAAGAAGCTCAACTCGACACACCCGACTTAGATTATGATCGAGATTTTTCAAAAGCCTATGAATTAGGTAGCCGTGCACGTTCTGAGCATGATCGTAGTACGCAATTTGAAGATGTTGAAGGTAGTCTCAAAGAATCTTGGGAAGAGTTAAAAGCTGAATCCAGATTAAAATGGGAACATGCCAAGCAAGCCATCAAAGATGCTTGGGATCGAATATAGTATTGATCACTCGATAAAAATAATGAGCTTATTTAAAACATAAGCTCATTTTTTGTTTTCAGAATTTAATTATTCATTATAAAAAGAGAAAATTTCATGAATATCATCGACATTTTTATTTATGACACCAGCTGGGATCTTGTACTAGAGATCATTGTTCGGTGTTTTGTCATGTTTTTTCTGATTCTGATTTTCTTAAAGCTCTCAGGTAAACGTGGTATTCGACAATTGTCTATCTTTGAAGTGGCTATCATTCTAAGTCTAGGGAGCGCAGCAGGAGATCCGATGTTTATAGATGAAGCCCCCATCGCTCAAGCGTTTGTGGTGATGTGTACCATTATTGTCTTATATCGTCTGATCACTTGGGCCATGATGAAAAGTAAAAAGTTTGAAATACTTTTAGAAGGAAAACCTTTATGTATTGTGGAAAATGGCTTAATGGTGATTCAAGATATGCAGAAAGAGAAATATTCACATGATGAATTTTTTGCTGAAATGCGTCAGCAAAGCGTAGAACACTTAGGTCAAGTCAAAGTTGCTTTACTGGAAACAGATGGTTGTTTAAGCCTGTTATTTTTTACAAAAGATGAAACAAAATGGGGACTCCCGTTATTTCCACATGATTATAAAAAGACTGATTACCTGGATACTGAACTTTTTTATTCTTGTATGTATTGTGGAATGACGCAACGTTTATTAAACCTAGACCATGAATGTGTTCGCTGCAAAGGTAAAGATTGGACCAAATCCTTACAAACACCTCATATCAATTGAGCTCATTTAAAAGAAATTTACATTCCAAGCTTAAAAATCATGGATTCTAAAAACCTTGCCACTCCGTGGATGTGTAAATGTCAAATCGTCATTCAGTTGAATGACCATATCTCTAATCACAACTTTAAATATTGGTGACCATAAAGACACCTTATTGTTATCGGACTCAGGTGCCAATCCCTTCTCATAAATTTGCTCAACGATAATTTGATCTCCCCTTTCGCTACTTGCATTGACCTCCTTTAACATATAATGCTTTGCCATCTCAGAAACTCCTTTAGAGAAAAATTCGCAGAATTTTTGTTAAATTGGTTAGCTTTATATTGACTCTTTGTGTTTGAAATACGAAACAATGTCATCCCCATTATTATTAGAACTATTTACTATATTTCCCACTTCATCATAATAGTAACTCGGCATTACGACTTTACTTTTCATAGTGATAGATTTTTTATGAGAAGATATTGTAACTTTCTCTATAAAACTAGCAAGCCATAAAATATATTCAGTTTTATTTTTACTTTTAGGTAAAATACTTATGTCTAAAATAAAAGGTAAATCTTTAGAATTCATCAACAAATCTTCGAAATTTATATAGTTATAACGCATCTTAAAATCTGTATTTTTAATTTCACTTCTAAGCTCACACATCAAATTATTTAAATCTTCCAAAGGCTCATCTATAAACCCCTTTGACTCTTTAACATTTACATATATTTTTTCAGCTAATTTTAAATATTGAGGCATGAGATTATTCCTTTAATTTTTCTATTATGCGATTCTGCTCTATTTAAAGTAATCAATTGTTAATATTGTTTAGACTTATGCTACTAAAATAAAAAATTGTATACATAAGAATTACACAATAAGTGCCAAAAACATCATTAATAAAAAATAACGTAGATAGCATCACATAAAAATCAAAATCTAGCCTTATATCTCCTTCTAAAAAGGCTGAAGTTATTGCTCAAACTTCAGCCTTTTCTTATAGGTGTATTATATTTAGTATTTACAGCTAAGGTGTCTGCTGCGTGGTGGCGCTACCAGTATGTGCTTCAGATGTACCATCTTCATTTGTTACAGGCACAGAGGCATCATGCTGCATATCATCATGCAACTGATTGCTATTCGTTGCTGGTTCTGTTTCCATTGAATGAGGTGTGGTTGTTTCCTGCCGAAGGGCTGAATTATCTGTCGTTTTGTTCTTTTCACATGCTACAAGTGTGAAAACAAAACTCAATGCTAGACTTTTCACCAATAGATTTTTCATCATGATTACCTCTCATCTTGTCGTCGTACATTAACAATATTATTTATTCATGCATCCGCGCTATATACTTCAATACTAATCGCTTTATTCAGATAATAGTTTTAATTAAAATAAAAAGAAGCTTGACGACAAGCTTCTTTTTATACTTATTTTAGAAACTTACTGAGAACTTTTTTCCCCTTGACTTCACCATCAAGATTGATATCGTCCTCTTTTTTCTCATCTGATAATTTAGTTTTATCTTTATGAGACTTACAATAGCAGCCTAAAGCAACACCTGTTCCCAAAGTAATGATCGTTTTTAACATGTGGCACCTCTTGGTATATTTCAAAAACTTTATATTGACAATTTTTGATGTAACTTTCTCTGTTATTTATTTTAACTTTCATAAAAAACGAAAAATTATGTAACCCCGTTCATTATTTTATAAATTTATAAAACATCATAACCTTCTAAAAAAAAAGAAATTATAACTTTACAGCCAAGCTTTTCAAAACATTTAGAAACAAGTTAAAATTGAATAAATTCTATTTATTATATAAAAATAGATTAATCAAAAAACATAGCAACATAAAATATCATTTAAATTTAGAGAGGAAGATTAATGGCTAAAGTAAAAACCTTTGAAACCGAATCCATTCAAGACTTAGAACAGAAAATAAATGATTGGCTTCGAGCAGAACTTATCAGCAATAATCACAAAGTCAACATTAAGGCGCTAAGCCATGATTTTTTCAAAGAAAGATCTAAAAATATAGCAAGTGCAGTCATTGTATACGAGTACGTTTAAGGTCAGATATTAAACCCACTTATATTTGAATAATTTTCATTAAAATAATTATAATATTCAGTTCTTTAAAATCACTTCCTTGTTCTATCATTTAATCCTTAATTTCAAAAACCACTAACTTCTCACAATAAGTGATATAACAGACACAATAAGAAACGTAAAACCCTTCATAATTCCTAAATATAAAGGGCTTAGGGAGAGCGAAGCATGTCACTTTACGTACAAATAGCAGAAAAAATTTATAAAAAATTAAAGAAAAATAAGGAGTTTAGTACTGATAACCTTGAAAACCTCAACACCTTAATAGTTGAAATACGTCAGGAAATAAAGAACTCCAAACTTAAACTCCTTTATAATTTCATTGATTTTGAGGAATGCTTAAATAATGTAAACTCTGAGTGTAAAAATCATTTGGATATAAGCTTGATCCCGATTATAAAACATGAAGGTGAGTTTATCTTATGGTTAGCGAGTTTTATCCAAAAAATAACCACTGATGGTAAACGAAAACTCCCCCCAATTCGCAAAGATATTCCCCCTGAATTCAAATATACATTGCCTAAAGAAAAGAAAAAAATTCAACCCTTTCAACCTCAGTATTCAGAAAGTGGTGAGTTGATTAACTCATATTTCAAATCGGATGAGTTTATTGAAGTTTTAAATAAGAATCCCTAATTCACAAAATAGAAGTGGGCTCTTGACCGTTCACACTTCTATTGTTCGCTGATTGATTCAGCAACCGCCTGTATGGGCGGTTTTCTTTTATTTTATCCACCTTCATTTCTTAGTTCGCATAAAAAACCCTATTCTAGTAGGAATAGGGCTTAATGATATTTTATCTAAATTTTAGGTTATTTCAGCTGCTGCCGATTTCGATTCCATGCATCGCGAGATGCATGTCTTGCTTCATCCCAAGATAAGCGTGATTCCGCTTTTGCCTGTTCCCAATTGCTTCTCAACTCAGGTTCAACGTCTTCGAATGCCACATCTGGATCATAGCCATAGCGTTTTTCATAGCCCACTCGATAAGCATCACGATAATCCCGATCATAATCCAGATTCGGATATTTTGTACTTGCCTCATTATAATAAGATTGATTTAAATAGTTTTCTCGCCAGTACGCATCTTCGACAGTAGGATCAATTGCTTCACCTACTGCACTTCCTGCTAATCCGCCTACAACGGCGCCTACGGCACCACCGACTAAAGCCCCCACTGGACCACCAGCACTACCAACAGCAGCTCCAGTCGCGGCGCCACCTACAGCACCGATTCCTGTGCCCACTGGATGGGAACCAGGCTCCCCTGTAATTGGGTCAGCATTTAAGTCTTTCTTTACTTGATCTGGTGCATTTTTAATACGTTCACGGTCATAATCATCTTGGTTTATCATGTTTATTCTCCTGTAAAAAATAATTCACTGAAAACATAATTCTCAACTGGAATTTGAATAAATGAATTGTTTGTATTTTCACCATAATTGAGTTGTTTGTTAAAATCAGTGATAAGAATTTTTTTTAAGTTAATATGTATAACTTCTAGTAAATATAGAAATATCTTGAAATAAAAATTTAATTATAGGTATAAAAAAACCCTCCTATCGAGGGTTAGAGCATTTAATTAAATCTGAACATTTAAACTAAACTGTCTGTGTCTTTATTTAAATATTTTATATATTCTGCATGATATTTTTGCGCCAACTCTTTTTTCTGTTTCTCTGGCAAAATTTTTCCTGCTTGTTGAAAAAAACGATGCTCTTCTTCTTCTAAGTGATGATGAACGACATGTGACAGTTTTTTTGCAATTGCTAACCATCCAGAATTACTAAATTCAGTCTGGGTGAGCTGTTCTAACAACTCATCCATTTCATGATGCTCTGATAAAGCATGACGCGTGATATTTAAGCCAGCGTCTGTCATCATCAACGGAATATATAAAAATCGGTCTTCAGCCACCGCATGAGCAAATAATTCATTTTTTAGCAACTCAAAAAGCTCTCGTCTTTCTTGACTATCACCTGATGTTTTAATCAATTTTTCAGAGAATGTTCTTTGTTTTTCATGGCTTTCACGCAAAGCCTCAAATATCGTCCATGTTTTTTCATTTGTTGGCATCACTAACACCTATATTTGAAAGAAATTTTTCTATTGATTTAAACAGTTCACGATATAAATTTTCAAATTTATTTAGGTTTCAAATACCTTTCACTTCTTCAGCGAAATCATCACTTCTAAAGTATGAAACGATTCTTTCTCCACTGTGTTCATTTCGAATATCGAGAATGATATTGGGATCACTTTGGAAAGTGAATTCAGGAGGAATATCTTTATGTAGCGGTGGCAAACGTTTCACCCCACCTTCTGTAATTTTTTCAATAAAACCAGCAAGCCATAATACAAATTCATCCTTATGCTTATAGCTAGGAATAAGACTAATATCCAAACTAATGCGGCCATCTTTCGCGGGTTCTTTAAAACCTTCAACAAATTCTATGTAGTTGTAAATCAGCTTAAGATCTGTATCAATCAACTCTTTTCGTATTTGCTTGATAACAAGATTGAGACAGTCTTGTTTATCAATCATAAACTGATCATTTTTCTGAAATTTTCTATAAATATTTTCAGCAATTTTAAGGTATTGAGGCATGGTCATGTCCCCCTTAAAGTTAGGTACTTAATTTTATTATGAAATGAAAAGTATTCTTGTTTGTAATAAATCACTTCAAACTTGTAAATAGTTTAAGCATTATGCAACTTTTTAACATTTCGAAATAATCTCTTGTATGGTCCATCATTAATTTGATGAAAGCATTAGTGTTGGTATTACAACAGGTAATAGTCTTAACAATTCAACCAATAAATTTAGTTAAATCTTACATTTAATAGGCTTTACTAAAAGAACACTTATTACTTTAAGAATTAGACCACATGGCTTATGAAAATGATGTTCAAACACTTACTCATATTGCACAAGCTTTTCGTGAAGCTTTAGATCATGTCACGCAAGGTTTTATTACGGGGACATTTAGTAAATTTCCAAAAGAATGTGGAGCCGATGCTTGTGATCTATTGCAATACTATTTGCTCAATGTTCACTACATCAAATCTGATTATCGTGTCGGTAAAGTGCAAATTTCTGCACGAACGCCAGAAATTGCTCACTGCTATTTAATCGTGAATGGGATCATTCTCGATATCACCGCGGATCAATTTCACAAGGAGTGGTTTCCTAAAGTGATTGTATGCGAAAGTGGAGAATATCCTCTAATTCCTTATTTTAAATATGTTCGTAGTAAGTCTGGTCAGACGCTCGTGCCATTAAATAATTATCTTGAATCAATCTATCAACAAGTGATAAAAGTTTTACACGGCTAAAAGAAGTGAAAGATCCATTCAAAGCCTAAATTACGCCAAGCTGTCTATTCTGCTTAGTCGTTGTATTTTAAATTTTATGAGAAATCAAATGAATTCGAATCAAATTCAAGACCTTGTTTTACATTATCCAATTGTTAAAGACTTGATCGAACTTAAAGAGAGCATTTGGTTTAATCTTGATTTTACGACCCTAGATCAGGGCTTGCCCTATGTGGGCCTAACTCAACATGATATTGATGATGCACGAGATCGTTTGCAGCGCTTTGCGCCCTATCTGATGGCTGTTTTTCCAGAAACAGCTGCAACTCATGGCATTATCGAATCTGAGCTAAGCATTATTTCAAATATGCAGCAGTCGCTTGAAAGACACTATAATCAAAAAATTGCTGGAAAGTTATGGCTTAAAAAAGACAGTCATCTCCCTATTTCTGGATCGATTAAAGCACGTGGTGGTATCTATGAAGTACTTTATCGAGCCGAGCAGCTTGCGTTACAAGCCAATTTACTCACTCTTGACGATGATTATGCCAAACTGAATAGCCCAGAATTTAGAGCCTTTTTTAGTCAATACAGCATCGCGGTAGGTTCAACGGGTAATCTTGGCCTCTCTATTGGCATCATGAGTGCAAAGCTGGGCTTTGATGTGACCGTGCATATGTCAGCAGATGCACGGCAATGGAAAAAAGATAAATTACGCGCTCATGGTGTGACGGTCATTGAATATGAGCAAGACTACGGCATTGCGGTACAAGAAGGTCGAAAAGCGGCGTTGAAAAATCCGAATTGCTTCTTTATTGATGATGAAAATTCCAAAACATTATTCTTAGGCTATGCCGTTGCCGGTGAACGTTTAAAGAAACAGTTGGATCAACAGCGTATTGTTGTGGATCAAGCACATCCTTTATTTGTTTATTTACCTTGTGGTGTCGGTGGCGGGCCTGGTGGCGTTGCATTTGGTCTAAAAATGGCCTTTGGCGATCATGTCCATTGTATCTTTGCCGAACCTACTCATTCTCCCTGTATGTTACTCGGTGTAGCCACTGGTTTACATGATGAAATTTCGGTTCAGGATATTGGTATTGATAATATTACGGCGGCAGATGGCCTCGCTGTAGGACGTGCTTCGGGCTTTGTTGGTCGTGCCATGCATCGATTATTAGACGGTTTTTATACACTGGACGATCAAACCATGTATCGCTTGCTCGGAATGCTCAACCAGTCTGAAAACCTTAAACTTGAACCATCTGCACTCGCAGGTATGTTAGGGCCAATTTTAATCAGCAACCATCAAGCTTATATCGATTTGCACCAATTTACTGAGCAGCAGTTACAGCACGCCAATCATATTGTATGGGGAACGGGTGGTGGAATGGTTCCTGCAGAAGAAATGCAAAATTATCTGGCAAAAGCTTAAAGCCCTTTATTTAAACATTCAAACAGCGTGACAAAAGCCATGCTGTTTGATTGCTTATTACTGACCTTATTTATGTTGAATGAGTTAAAAACTATATTTAAAGGTAAGCGATATAAAGTCTCTATCATCAATGGTACTAAACTCATTTGAACCAAAAAAATTTTGATAGATCACTTCTGCTGAATATTTTTGTCGAAAATTTGCCGATACTGCTGCTGCCAGACTCATTTGCCCTTGCTGAAAATTTTGGCTATATCCAGATATATCATGGCGGAAAGTTAAACTAGGTGTAATCACCGTTGCAGGTAAAAGGTCTTTATAACTTAATGCCGCGCGTAGGCGGTAACCATAGGACCATTCACTAAAAAAACCGTCTTTATTGCAATAACGTTCATTCAAACGATCAACAGCATCATTCGGAAGGTTTGCTGTGCCATAGGGCGTACACTTAAAGTCACCTGTTTCTGAATCATAAGCGCCTGTTGATAATTCACTGCGACCAAAAACCCCAACTCGACCAAAGCGATGATTGCCAATATTAGCGATATGATTCACAGCGAATTCTGCACCCCAAGACAAACCATCTGCTTTTAAAATGCCTGCAATGCTATTAGTGGCGCCAATGGAGAATTGTGTGACTGGCAGACGGACATATCCTTGCAGATACTCGCCAAACTCAGCAGCAACACCTACAGGTTTAAGTGGCGTTTCTTTTGAGAGCACCTGAGCATAGACAATATCTGTTCCGTTCAGCTGTAAGGGTTGATTGGGTTTATAGCTCAACTCACTGAATAGCTGGGTTGTACCGACCTTTCCACTCAGGCTTAGACCATAGATCTTGATATTTTCAGGATAAATAGAAAAAAAACGTGCCGTTTTAAAGTTTTCAACGCCAGCAGCAGTCACGGCGATACCATCAAAGTTTGCATTTCGATTATGATAGTTGGCGAAATAAACACCCAATTCAGCTTGATTCAGGCTCGATAATTTCCGTTTCAGTGCAACACCATATTGCCCACTGTCTTTTGCATAATGACTGGCTGAACGAGGGATATAAGTTTGCGCCTTAGCGGCAGTTTCCGTTAATTTATCCCCCGGTGTCACGGTTAGCATAATCGGGCCACAATTTTCCGGAACAAAATCCGAAATCGCAAAAAACGTCCCGCAACCATCCACCACAGAAGGCCTAAATTTGAATTGATAGAATCCTTCTAGTTTTAAGTCAGGTTGAATCGCGGCTTCAAAAGACAACATCTCAACTGGAATTATCCGTTCTTTGGCTTCACTGGCAGGTCGATTGATGGCAGCAAAATCAAAGGCGCTGACCGAGTTCAAGCCATTTTGAAAAAATTGGGATTTCCCCCAATTCAAGCGATGTTTACCCAGTTTCAGGTTGAGAGACTGCTTGGAATCAAATTCGATATTTTTCCAAAGATAGGCATCCCATAACTCAATTCCTTTAAACTTCACCAAGTTTGGCCATTCAGAATCATCGAAAGGCTTTAAATCACCTTGCCCTGTTTCATAGGAATGGTCATACCAATACTTGGCGCTCAACACCGCACCTTGCTGTGCTCCGTTTAAACGAAATTCGGTTAAACCTTTAACGATTTGTGAAATGGCATCACCACGATCGAAGTTGGCCCGACCATCATCACCGTTAATATCTACACTCAAGCCATTTTTACCCATATGATTGGCATCGGGTTTATATAACAATGAGGCTGATGGCGCTTGGGTACTCCAACTCGCACCCAGCGCAATCGTGGTATTGCTCTCTAAACTCCAGTCTTCATTGATTTTATAAGGGGATGCTGAAGCATCTGAAAGTGAACACAGCAGTCCCAACAGCACTGTTGTTTGAGCGAGGACACGAGCAGTTATTTGTTCACTTGAATGTTTAACATGACAAACCATACCATCTCCATATCGATATGATGTATGAATAATTAACACCTGACCCATTCAGCAAAATGCAATCATTTTCAGGTCGTTCTATTTTTGTTTTAAGCAACTGGGCTCAAACCCTGCCTTTCGATGGGTCTTTATGCTTCAAGGCATGCTTTACTTAAATGCGAAATCAAAGAAATCTAGCCAAACATGGCTCGGCATAAGACAATGTTTTAGGTTGGTTTGTAGCAAGATTAATTATGCAATCAGGCTTGGTTGATCAGCCTGCCCATCCAATTGCTGAATCAACTGTTCTGCCTGAGGCCAAGGACCAAACCCAGATACAGGATTAAGATGTCCGACAGCGCCTAGATTAATGACTGTACTGCCCCATGTTTTCGCCATTGCCGCCACGGCATTAAAATGCGCTAGTGGATCATTAACACTAGCCGCCACAATACTTGGAAATGGCAGCACTTGATTAGGCAATGGCGACCATCCTGCTTGTCTGAGCATTTTGGGCGAAGGATAATGTTCTGGCCAAACGTCATTCAAGTCTGGTGGTGTCACCAGCAATGCCCCTTGAATAGGATGTTGATATCGCGCGGCCCAATGTATCGCCATCAGTACCCCTGCGCTATGCGCCACCAGAATCACTGGACCTTGTATTTTTTCCAGTTCAGCCTGTATCGCAGCAACACGTTTTGCACAGTTGAGCTTATCTTCTTGCAAAGGTGGCACTGAACGGACCTTGGCTAAGCGTGTTTCTAAAATGGTTTGCCAATGCGAAGCCACATGGTCACGTAAACCAGGGATAATTAAAACCGTTGCCTTTGTTTGTATTTTTTCCATCTTTACACCAATCAACCCTTGTTTTGATAAAAATAACGGGGACGCAGCACGTCATATTCAACATAGAGGGTCAATAGAACGACGGATATACATGGCACGACAGCCACTTTTCATTTGATGACAGCACGCTTCAAACGATCTCATATATATCAATATACTTTGCAGAAAAAGTCGCTTCAAAAACAATAATCATCATGCCAACATGAATTTATGTAAGTCTTAGTACTTTTCCAAACACCGTATTTTAGTTATAAATACAGCATAACTAGGAAGGTTATTTTAAAAATCGGGAGATCAGCATGGTGCCACTTGCCCACACTGCTGTGCTTAAAAATTATTTAGCTGTCAGTCAGCAATTAGACCTGAATCCATACCAACTGTTGTCCGATGCAGGCATTTACCCTGCGCAACTTCAAGACAGTACGCAGCGTATTCCCGTAGACAAAGCGGTGACGTTGCTGGAACAATCAGCCCAATTGAGTGGTTGTGAATACTTCGGTTTGCATATGGCAGAACAACGCCAACTCGCAGATTTTGGTGAGCTAAGTTTATTATTGAGTTATCAACATACCTTGCGTGATGGGCTATATACCATTGTTCAGTATCGAAACCTGATCAATAATGCACTGGAAATGTATATTGAAGAAGTCGGTCATACCGTCATTATTCGAGTCGAGGTAATTACTGCAGCAACAGAATACAGCCGCCAAGCCATCGAGCTTGCTTTAGGCATTACCCATCGTTTCTGTGCTGCTTTTTTGCAAAAATGGCAGCCGTTGAGCATTCATTTTACCCATGATGCTCCGCATGATACAGCCATGCACCAACGGATGTTTGGTTGCTCGCTTGAGTTCGGTAGCGAATTTAACGGTATTGTTTGCAATGCAACGGAACTGGACAAAACCAACCCTCATGCCAATACCACGATGCTGGCACACGCCAAACGTTTTCTTGAAACGGATTTATTGCACCGGGAAAGTGAATCTTCGATTATTTTTGATATTCGTAAAAGTATACATCTGCTTCTGCCTATGGGACGTGCCACCATTGATCAAGTCGCTCATACCCATGGCGTCAATGTCCGTACCTTGCAGCGCCGTCTGGAAGCAGCACATACCAACTTCAGTGTGCTGATCAATGATGTGCGTCGCAATCTGGTTTTCCGCTATCTCAAAAACCTGAATTATTCGCTTGGGCAAGTTTCGGATATTTTAGGCTATTCGATGCCAAGTTCATTTACCCGCTGGTTTAGCAGTGAATTTGGTATGTCACCCACAACTTGGCGTAATAACAATAAGACGGTTATGAAGTCTTAATCATAAGACTTTGAGATCGAAGCTGGTTTAATCATCTTTGATCTCAAAAGTCGTATGTTGCTGAGATAGTAGTCTCTAGAACATCCAATGCATCAACAGTAAAACCAGCACGACCAGGAAAATGGTTTCACCCAGCATCAGCAAAATTGGCTTGATTCCAACAGAAGCCAGTTCCTTCAATTGTGTTTTCATGCCTAAAGCACTAATTGCAATCACCAAACACCATTTCGATAATTCATTCACCCCTTGCTGCAGCATACTTGGAACCCAACCGGTGCTGTTGATACAGGCAAGAATTAAAAAACCAACTGCAAACCAAGGCAATAAAGGTGGATGTTTGCCTGTAGCGTCTCCGCCTTGCATACGTGTGATCATTGCCGCGCAAATAATGACAGGCAATAACATGGCAACCCGCATCAATTTAACTACGGTAGCAGTATCGCCTGTTTCTGGCGACATGCTATAACCCGCGCCAACCACTTGTGCGACGTCATGGATGGTTGCCCCTAAAAACACACCTGCCTGCTGTGGCGATAGTTCTAACCATCGTGCAATCATCGGATAGATAATCATAGCCAGTGTCGACAGTGCAGAAACCCCAATCACGGTGAATAGCGTGGCTTTCTCTTTTTGGGGATGTTGCGGAAATGCAGCGGACAAAGCCAAGGCTGCTGATGCACCACAGATTGCGGTTGCACCGCCTGTCAGCATTCCGAAAAGTTTTTTGAAACCCAGAATTTTGGCCGTTATCACGGAAACCGAAATCGTCACGATCACCAATGTGATCACCAGTACAATCGGTTGCCAACCCAAAGCCGTGATTTGTCCTAGTGTAATCCGCATCCCCAACAAGGCAATCCCGATGCGTAACACTGTTCGTGCCGTAAATTCGATGCCTGCTTTACATTGACTTTCACTAGAAAGAAAGTTCAAACCCATTCCCAACAGCAAAGCAAATAACATCACGGGTGCACCATAATGCTCTGATAAAAAACAGGCTGCTGCTGCGACAACGCTACTGACAATGAAGCCTGGCATCAACTCACGGGTGCGCAGACGAAAATCCATGAATTTAGTCATTGTTTTCTCCTGAACCGATCAGGATAAATAGCTGTTCTGCATCGAATTCAACTGGATATGCCGCCACTTTTAAATGCTTCGAATTCAACATATATCCTGTCGCCAGATCGAAAATCAAACCATGGGCACAACAACGAATCGCTTGTCCTTCTAATTTGCCAGAAAATAAAGAAGCACCTTGATGCGGACAGCGATCCTCAATCGCATAAAACCGTGTGCCGATATGAAACAGTGCAATATTCTTTCCCTCAATTTGCAGAAAGGCTCTTGCACCTAATGCTGGGATTTTTTCTTGTGGAACCTGAAAACGAACAGTCATTGTATTTATCCCTGTACCACCAAGGCCTCTAACATGGCTTGATAAAGCACATCGACCGAATGTGCACCTGCCAGAGTCAGATAACCATCAAAAATAAAATAAGGTACGCCGTTTGCCCCTGTATAGGTGGATTGAATCGCTGGATTGCACTCCGTCCATCCACGACCTTGTTCATTTACCGAATATCCAGATTGCTTGAGAATCCTTTTCAGCACAGTGCTATCCCCAAGGTTTTCACCTGCCTCGAAATAGGCAGCAAAAAGTTGTTCCAGTAAATGCTCGGCTTGCTGTGCTGTTCCCAGCTGAACAACGCTTTGAAACATATGATGGGCTTGGGCGGTGTTTGGCATCCATTTGATTTTTTCAAAATGCAGCTCGACACTAACTGTCTTGGCTGCCTGACGCACTTGGGTTTGCCGTTGTTTTACAGCGTCTAAACTGCCCAATCGATTTTGATAGAACTGTTTGAAATCGACACCAGCTATCGGAATCTCAGGAAGTAACTGCATACCATGCCAATGTACAATGACTTCAACCTCAGGATCACTTTGCTGTAATTGCGCAATTGCAGCCTGTAACTGACGTTTGCCGATCAAGCACCACGGACAAATAAAATCAAAAAAGACATCGATATTTAATTCACGCATCATCATTTTTCTTCCGCACCACATGAACGAGTACTGTCTAGATTGGGTAAAACTGCTTGCTCAGTTAATCGTGCAATATCTTGGTGGTAGTAATTTTTGGCATAGAGAAACACGGCTGCCGCGACCATGCTGACCAAAGGCATCCATTGAAAGGCATGATCTAAACCAACCACATCGGAGAGCTTGCCTATAACTAGAGGACCGAGTGCCAATCCCAACAAATTATTGGCTAAGGTTAAGGTCGCGAAAGCTGTGCTGTGTACGCTGTTATGCGTCAGATTGGCCACCATCGCACTGGATGGGCCATTGGTTCCCAACGCAATAAACATGCCCATGCATATCAGCAACAATTGAGATTTTCCCGCAGGCATTGCAAACGCAATCGAAAGAAGTAAACAACTCCCGAGACAGTAGCCAATCGCTAAACTCACCTTACGGTCTGGGTTGTTTTGACCAAAGCGATCACTGAGCATGCCGCATAGAATGCTCCCGACCGCACTACACAGTACAATCACGGCGGCCAATACACCTGCGGAATCGGTATTCATGCCGTAATAACGATTTAAATAACTCGGCATCCAGACAATGACAGTTCCGCCAACAAACAGTTGAAAGCCACTACCGATATAAGTTGCGAGCACTGATCGACTTGAATAAATCGTGCTTAAACATTGTTTGCTCTGTTGCTGTTTCTGAGTGTTGTGGGATGTTTTTCTGCTTTGATTGACTCTTTTTTCTTTAACCACCATGGGATAAAGCAAGGCCAAGATCAAACCAAACAACGCCATGCCACCAAATGCCCAGCGCCAGCCAAAATGCTCAGCCATCACACCGCCCAGTGCCATGCCGAGAAATGAGCCGAATACGCCACCTGCCATAAAAGCACTGGCTAGCGTGGCTCGCATTTCGCGTGGAAAAATCGCCACCACCACTGCAATGCCAACACTACCATAAGCAGCCTCACCCACACCGACCATAAAACGGGCCACAAACATTTGCTGATAGTTTTCAGCAACAGCACAACCCAAAGTCGCCAAACTCCATAGCACTGCCATAATGACCAAGCTTTTCACACGTCCAAAACGGTCCGCCAGTAAGGATAAGGGCAAGGTTAAAATACCCACCATCAGGGCCACAATGCCGCTTAATAAGCCAAGTTGGCTATCGGTCAAGGCCCATTCAGTTTTAATCAATGGAAATACGGCATTCAGTACTTGCCGAGACATATAGTCTGAAATCAACAAGCCAAATGTCAGCGCAAATACCAGCCACGCATAACGGCGCGGGACCTTCATTGAGGTATCAACATGATCCGTATGCACGGTATATGGATGAGCACCCATAGGGACCTCCTTGTTGTCTTGTTATCATTGCTATTTTTAATTGCAGTACGTGGCTTGCTATTTGAATACGCTTGCTGAGTACTGCATTTTATTGTGACGTTCAATCCATTGCTGCTCTGGCTTAATGGCGCTGAGGCACACCTTTCTGTTTTGGTTGACGGTTTGGCGACATGCCATTGGCCTGCAAAGTTTCTTCAATACTTTGATATTGCACTCCAATCCGGTAGATTTCTCGTGCCTCAGGGCCTGTTGCCACTTCACGGCCTAATTCATGTGCAATACGTACAGTTTGCTGAATTTGCTGTACAGATGAGAAACGCTGACCACGATGATCGATAATGGTATCTTCATTACCAACCCGTGCATGAAAACCCATCGCCATCGACATGGTATTGAATGGCAATACATTTTTAAGCAATGATTCCGAAGTCAGTGTGCAGCCATCTGGTACACGGTGAATAAAATTAAAGAAGTTAAATGGATTTGGTCCATCGAATCCGCCACCAATGCCAATCCAAGTTAAATTCAATGGTCCCATGTATAAGCCTTTACGTACCATCCGTTCTAGGGTCTCTAGGCCATGCATTCCTGTCAGTTGAAAATGTGGTTGAATATTATTTTGGCAAAGGCGTTTTAAATGCTCTGCCACCCATGCTGGTCCAGCTGGCACAGTCATTTCAGCATAAGCTTCCTGAATTGCAGGATGTGCCAAAGATGTGCCTTCCAGATATTCTGGATAGAGCAACTCCATGATGTTCATTTGGGTGGTGTTAATTGCGACCGTGACCTGATCTGGTTTTGGTGTTAATTCAGCCAGCATATGACGGGTATCATCACTGAGCCACAAAGCCGCTTCACCTTCGCTTTCAGGTGCAAAGGAGATCGATCCACCGACCTGAATAATCATCTCGGGTACGGCTTCACGCACCCCGGCAATCAGTTCATTAAACTTGGACAAGCGTTTAGAACCTTTACCATCCAGTTCACGTACATGCAAATGCAGCACTGTTGCACCAGCCTCATAGCATTCCACCGCTTTCTGAATCTGCTCATCCATGGTCACTGGAATATCTTCTGGAAAGTCTTCTGGCATCCACTCTGGGCCATAGGGTGCAACGGTAATGACCACTTTTTCCATATTTTCTGGGTGCAAAGAATCATCAAAGAATTGCATGTGCATCTCCTGTTTGTATTTTATAAAACGCTATTAAGTTAAAAAGTTTGGATCTGAAATTTAATAGGTCGCATCACCGACGATACCTGCCCGTTCCATTTTGCGATGGCACGGCGGGTAATCCATCACGGCATAATGTTGGGTACTACGATTATCCCAAATGGCGATGCTATTCGGCTCCCAACTCCAGCGCACCTGATATTCAGGAATTGCTGCTTGGGTAATTAAGTAACGCAGTAAATCTCCAGCACCCGGATTGGCATCCTGCCCAAAACGCACGCGATCTTTAGTGTGGTAGTTACTAAAATGGGTGGTGAATGCATTGACGTAGAGAATCTGCTCGCCTGTCTCTGGATGTGTTCGTACCACAGGATGCTCGGCGTCGGGAAACTGTGCCTTCAATGCCAGACGTTTTTCGATGGGCATGGCAGCCCCAAAACTGGCTTCGATACTGTGATAGGCACGTAAAGGTGCGATTTTTTCCTTGATATCGTCATGCAGATTTTCGTAGGCCATGACCATATTGGTCCACATGGTATCGCCGCCAACGGGTGGGCATTCCACACACCGCAATACACAGCCCATCGGTGGAATTTTGCGCCAGCTGGCATCGCTATGCCACGCATTCTCATACCGGTCAATCGGACTGTCAGGATGTTTATAAATTTGCACCAAACCTGGGTGATCAGGGTGACTACCCACCGCAGGGTGATCCTCCAACGGCCCAAAGCGTTCGGCAAAAGCCACATGCTCAGCCCGTGTCATCTGCTGATTACGCAAGAACACCACGCGATGTTTCAGCAATTGCGCCCGAATTTCAGCAAATAATCCATCATCATGAATCGCATCGGCTAAGTGGACACCACGTAGTTCTGCGCCGATATTGCAAGTTAACTGTTCAATTTGCATCAGAAATCCCTTCAAATTACAAAAATGGATGAGCCTATGGTTTTGCGTGCTTCCAGATCACGATGGGCTTGTACGGCATCTTCAAGTGCATAACGATGGTTGATCTCGATTTTGATACGCCCACTGCTGACATGATCAAACAGCTCCTTGGCCAAGGCTCTTTTTTCTTCTGGATCGGCGATATAATCGGCCAAAGCAGGACGGGTGATAAACAATGAACCTTTCATTGCCAGTAACACAGGATTAAAGTCAGGAATTGGCCCTGATGCCGTACCCACGCAAACCAATAAGCCTCGGCGTTTGAGCGAGTCTAATGAGGCCATAAAGGTATTTTTACCCACACTATCAAAAACCACATTGACCCCGATGCCATCGGTCAATTCACGTACCCGTTCCGCTACATTTTCATGGCTATAATTAATCACATGATCACAGCCATAGGCACGTGCCACGGCTGCTTTTTCAGCCGTAGAGGTAGTTCCTATCACGGTTAAGCCTAACAGTTTAGCCCACTGCGAAACGATTAGCCCCACACCACCTGCGGCTGCATGTAATAAAATGCAATCACCAGCTTTAAAGTCATAGATACGACGCATCAGATACGCTGCCGTTAAACCACGCATGGTCATTGCAGCCGCAGTTTCACAGGAAATATCGTCAGGGAGTTTGATTAATGCATCTGCGGCAATAAGGCGTTCGGTGCTATAAGCGCCAAGCGTATTCAAAAATCCGGTATAGGTGACGCGATCACCCACTACAAAATCGGTTACGCCATCACCGACCGCTTCGATAATGCCAGAGGCTTCAACACCCATACCATTTGGTAAGGGAATCGGATAAGTCCCATCGCGGAAATAGGTATCAGCATAATTAAGGCCCACCGCTACGTGGCGTAGACGTACTTGACCAACCGCAGGTGCACCGACTTCGATGTCCTCATAGCGCATCACCTCTGGTGTCCCTGTTTCGTAGAACCGTATCGCTTTATTCAACGTCATTTTCCTATCCATCTTGTATTTTTATTCAGTGCCGAAGCAATATGACTAAAAAATACAATACTCAGGAGAACGTCGACTTTACTTAACACGACACGCGCATCACCTTTGGCGACAAATACACAATCGACATGATTGTTTTATAGGATTACATAAAGCTGCTGGATTCTTCCTCAAGCTGCTGATTCATGCCTTTCACATGCGCAATAAAATGATGCATATTGGTTGCCCATGTACTCATATCACGATGTGCAATCAGGTAGGTATTGATCTGGGCTGTAGCTGAGTCAATGGGATGAATCTTCACACTTTGGGCAAAATGAGATTGCTGTACATAGCTGATCGGTAAAATTGCAAGGCCAACATCTAGACTGACACAGCTGATAATGCCATCTAGGCTGCCCATTTCAATTACATTGGCTGCGGGTAAATGATGTGCAGATAAGAACTGATCAATCGCTTTGCGGTAACTACAACCTTGTTTAAAGGCAATAAATTTCTTTTGAATCAGATCGTCATTTGTAAGTCGTTCAGGTACATGCTTTGAAGAAATAAGCACCAATTGCTCAGTCCAGACATGTAAATTAAACATCCCATCAATCGGTGCATGATGTGCTACAAATGCACAATCCAGCTTGGATGCATGGACCAAATCAATCAAATCTCGTGTGGGTGCGGTCGATAATGTAAAAGGAAAATCTGGGCTGTGCTGTTGTAAATCGCGGATCAACGCTGGCAGTCGAACCGCAGCCGTGGTTTCCATACTCCCAATCGCTAAAGGAAAACTGGCTATCAGCTGATTATGGGAAAACGTGTCTAACAGCTCTTTTTGTAGATGCAGCATTTTTTCAGCATAACCATACAGTTGTACTCCAGCTCTGGTCGGTTGAATTGGATTCTGCCGATGTAGCAATTCGGCATTCAATTCTGTTTCCAGTTTTTTGATATGACTGGTGACATTGGATTGTACGGTATAGAGCATTTTTGCCGCCTCGGAAAAACTGCCTAACTTCACCACCATCATAAAAATTTCTAAAGATTTAATCTGCATCGCCATCACTATTAGAGATAGTTGGTATCAATTCAAATCATTTTACATGATTAATGCTGCCTGTTTAAATGCTTATTCGCTTCTCAAGACCTAAAGGTGATTCAAACCATGTCTGCAACTAAGCTGTTATTTTTAATTTGTATTTTGAGTTTTTTCAGCTATGGACTTTATTTACTTGACTATAAATTTCTTGGCAAAGCACAAGCTCTAGAGCACATCAGTCATAGCGACTAATTGTAGGAGTAAACAGGTCATGACTGAGCTAGCAAAAAACAGAAACAGTGCCCTACAAACAGCAATCAGTGCAGCGCTGATTATGGCAATTGGCATGGGTTTCGGGCGCTTTGCGTTTACCGCGGTCTACCCGCATATGATTGATGAAGGCATCATCAATCTACAGCATGCCAGTTTGGCTGCTTCTGCGAACTATGCGGGCTATCTGTTGGGTGCTTTATTTGCGATCAAGATGAAACCCCAGCAGAGTTATCTCGGTAGTATTGTTGCCACAATGGGTACCGTATTTTGTCTGATTCTGTTGAGCTGTATTAACACAATTAGCCTGATTATCTTGATTCGCGGTTTGGCTGGCATTTTTAGTGCTCTCGCGATGGTGTCCGTCTCATTATGGCTACTCGAACAGCAGAAACAAACACATCAAGCCCCTATTTTATATGCAGGGGTTGGTCTCGGGATTGCCCTTTCTGCCGAGCTTTTGGTTTTCGTCACACATCTCAGTTGGCACAGCAAACTACTGTGGTTATTGCTCGGCATATCCAGTCTGATCCTTGGCTGTATCGCGATGTTTGGTTTATCACGGGCTCAACCGAATACTGTTGCAACTCATGAGATATCAAGTACAAATCGCAAAGTACCCCATGCCTACGCTCTGATTGTGATTTATGCCTTGGCAGGTTTTGGCTATATCATTACCGCAACCTATTTACCCTTATTGGTCAGAAATGCCCTGCCGAATCTTGATGCTGCACAGATCTGGGCAATCTTTGGTTTAGGTGCGATTCCTTCCTGTTTTTTCTGGCATCGCATCCATAGCAGCTTTGGTACACAAGTCGCTTTATCTTCTAATTTAGGATTACAGGCTTTCGGTGTTGTATTGCCCGTCCTTCTACCAACGACTTTAGGTTATTTACTTAGTGCATTCTTGGTCGGTGCAACCTTTATGGGAACGGTGACCATTGTCATGCCGGTGGCACAGCGTATCGCTCGCCAAGCACAAAATAATTTAATTGCCTTGATGACTGTTGTTTATGGCTTAGGTCAGATCATTGGCCCAATGCTATCAAATGCTTTATTTTCTATTCATCACACATTCAACAGTTCATTGCTGGCTGCATGTTCTGCTTTATTCATTGCCACAGCGATCAGTCTAAAAGCAATCTAATTGAATGGGGTAAATTAAGCAAAGATTAGTCTGAAAACATCTGCTTAAAGGCTTTCATTTGTTTGTATTGCTGCAATTCATCCAAGGAGTTAATACTATGACAGAACAGGCTTTGCTTTTGAAAATGTACCACTTGGGCATTTAGTTGCTTAAAACATTCACGTAAGCTTAAACGATCCTCAGCAATCGCTTGTCCCAACACCGATATACTTTCTCGCTTAAGTAAACAAAATGGATATAAAGCATCTCCATTGATATTGACATAAGCCACTTGTGCCTGCGGCTGCTTTTGCAAAGCACGATGCAGTTTGAGCACAACCTGATTGGGAATATAAGTCACATCACAGGGAATGAATAAAGCATAGTCGGCTTGCAAATGTGACCATGCACTTTTCATCCCCATCAAGGGTCCGAGAAAACCATTTTGGTCATCTGCATAACACTGAATATCAGGTTCAATCTGTTTATATATCGAGTTATCACGGTGGCTATTCACCCAAATGTGTTGAACCTGAGTCTTAAAATATTCACAGATTTTTAACAGTTGAATCTGATCATCAAACTGTTGCAGCAGCTTATTCATGCCATTCATACGGCGGGCTTGCCCTCCCGCCAAGATCACCAGATCTGTAGCGGGATATTCTGTATTCATGCTTCTGCCTCCAATTGACAGGTTTTAATCAAGCCGCGAATCTCAGGTAAACAAGAACCACAATTGCCACCCGCTTTTAAACAGGCCGTGACTTGTTTTTCATGCGTGATCTTTTGCGTTTTAATGGCTTCGATAATCTTATTTTTACCCACTTTAAAGCAACTACAAACCAGTGGTCCATCATTATTTGCAGCGGACATCGGCATACCCGCCAACAGAGCTTTACGATGCAAAGCACTTAAACGTTCACGTTTAAATAGACTCGCCACCCAATCCCGATTTGGCAATAACTCAGCCGGTGCAATATATAAACTGGCAATCAGGATACCGTCTTTTAAAATCACACTATGACTGAGTTGCGATGAAATATCTTCAAGGCTTAACCATTCATAGGTTTCATCGACAAAAGGCAGGAAGCTTTTCAGATTCTTTTGGGTCTCATCAATACTGTGACGATCAGCAATTTCATAACGGATGGCTTTTGCAGTTTTGATTTTGGTCCACCATGCACAACGTTGTAAAGATGCTTTAATCTGATGTTCAAAGCCTTCACGGACATAGAGTACCCCTTGCCATGTGGTATGGAATGGCTGAATGGCTACAGGGGTATGTTTAAACTCCGGCTCTCCTGAAATCGTATCCACCACAGGATTGACCACTTTACCAATCCTTGCATCAGAAGCCACCTGCTCAGTCCAGTGAATTGGGGCAAAGATTTGGCCACGGCGCACACCTTGTGCCAAAGTCACCCGCAACACACAACGGCCCCATTCCGAGCGAACCTCAACCAAAGCTTTATCACGGATACCAAATTTTAATGCATCATTCGGATGAATCTCACAAAATGGTTCAGCGCGATGCGTGGTGAGGTTTGCCGATAAACCCGTACGGGTCATGCTATGCCATTGGTCACGGATACGTCCTGTATTCAGTACCAATGGATAATCTTCGGAGATGGCATGCACTGGATCAATGGCAACGGTAGGAATCAGCTTGGCTTTTTTGTTGTTATGACTAAAACTGCCTCGATCAAATAACTGTTCAACAGCAATGCTTTGCCCTTTCTCCCACACAGGCCATTGGATTGGGCGTAAATGGTTATATTCATCCAGACTTAAATTCATTAAACCTTTTAAATTGAAATAGCGGAAGTTTTCAACTTGGTCGCGTTGATCAACACTGGCATTTTGATAGGCCGATAAAGCCGCGTGTTCATTAAAAATGTCACAGGCATTACTAAACTCAAAACCTGAAAAACCAAGTTTTTTTGCAACTTCTGCCACCGCCCACCAATCCGCTTTGGCTTGTTTTGGCGGATTTAAAAAGGCACGTTGCCTTGAGATACGGCGTTCAGAATTGGTGACCGTACCATCTTTTTCTCCCCAACCTAATGCAGGTAACAAGACATCGGCATAGGCTGTGGTATCGGTATCTGCACAAATATCGGAGACTACGACAAATTCACATTTTTCCAAGGCGCGTTTGACTTGATCTGCATCGGGTAAGCTCACCACAGGATTGGTTGCCATAATCCAGATGGCTTTAATTTTGCCACTTTCTACCGTTTGGAATAAATCAACGGCTTTTAAGCCGGCTTGCTTGGCAATCACAGGACTGTTCCAAAAGCTTTGGACTAAATTTTGATGAGAAGGATTATCCAGATCTAGATGTGCTGCCAACATATTGGCCAGTCCGCCAACCTCTCGACCGCCCATGGCATTGGGTTGACCGGTCATTGAAAATGGAGCTGCACCTAATTTGCCAATTTTTCCCGTCAGTAAATGACAGTTGATAATGCTATTGGCTTTATTGACTCCTTGAGATGATTGATTGACGCCCATCGAAAACAAGGAGATGACTTTTTCTGTTTGAGCAAACTTATCAAAAAACAGCTGTAATTTTTCTGCGGATATTCCAGTTCGTTTGACTAAAGCATTAAAATCTTGCTCACTTTCACTCGCCGCTAACAGTGCCGCTAAACCTTCGGTATAAGTCTCTACAAAATGATGGTCGATGTAATCATGATGGTAAAGATGCTGAAACAGACCATTAAATAACGCCACATCCTGACCCGGTAAAATTGGCAAGTGTAAATCTGCTTGCTCGCAGGTACTGGTAAAACGAGGATCGATCACCACCACAAATAAATCTGGATTCTTGCTCTTCGCCTGCATGATGCGTTGATATAGTACGGGATGACACCACGCCGTATTGGAACCAACCAGAACCACCATATCCGTATGTTCAAAGTCTTCATAGCTGGCAGGCACGATATCCTCACCGAAGGCACGTTTGTGCGCTGCAACCGCAGACGACATACATAGACGTGAATTGGTATCAATATTGGCAGTGCCCAAATAGCCTTTCACAAACTTATTCACCACATAATAGTCTTCAGTCAGCAACTGCCCTGAGACATAAAATGCAACGCTGTCTGCTCCATATTGATCAATACACGCTTGGAACTGCTCTGCAATTTTCTCAATTGCCTGATCCCATGTCGTGACTTGACGATGGTTTTTACGGCCAAACATGGGATGTAAGACACGAGTTTCCATGCCTAAGGTATCGGCTAAATTACTGCCTTTAATGCAGAGTCGTCCAAAGTTTGAAGGATGATCCAGATCACCCGCAACTTGTACCGTCGTGCCATGCGATTTAGGTTGGACACTGACATCCACGCCACACCCCACGCCACAATAGGGACATGTTGTTTTTGTAATGATTGTTTCTGTTTGATCGGAGCGACTGTGTTCTAAATTTTGAATACTGTTCATGACTGCCCCTTTTACCTAGTTAATCCGCTGAACTTTACACTCAACTAAAAAATCATTCTGAGTTCTTCTCCAGTTTCAGCTTATGGACAAACCTTCTAAAACTAGATTTTTCTCATCACACACTATCGTGACAGGCGGCATGGATGCCGCCTTGTTGAGCTGCGGTAGCATGGATGTACCGTCAGCTTAACAAAGGATTTTTGTTACTTTTCATCCTTGAAAAGTAAGGCAATGCCTTTACAACAATTATCTGCTCATACATTACATATGCGGCAATGCCATTCATCCTTAACCTATTCTTCTCGAATGGGGTCAGCTTTCACCCTGCCTTTTTCATTGCAAAATCCTTACCAAATAACAGCTTATTTCTAAAAGTAGAAACAGGCGTTTGATCTGCAATCAACTCGGCATACCACATCCCATCTTCCGTATCACCAAATAGAACCGCACCAATCACTTTGTCCTTTTGGATAATGATGCGTTTATAAATTTGACGCTTATCATCATTGAGGATGATGTCTTCATAATCTTCTTTTGGTTCAAAGTTTCCAGCCGAGAATACATCAACCCCACTGACTTTTAACTGCGTTGGTACGGTCGGCGATTTAAAAGTTAAGCTGCCATGTTCAGCCAAATGCGTTGCACAGATAAAGGCTTGCCCCCATAACGGCTCAACTAGACCAAAGGTTTGATTACGATGTTCGATGCATTCACCTACCGCGTAAATACTTGGATCAAAAGTTTGCATGGTGTCATTCACCAAGATGCCACGGTTACAACGCAGCCCAGCACTTTGGGCCAAGGTAATATTCGGACGAATCCCGACCGCAAAAATCACTAAATCAGCATCTAACACAGTTCCATCTTTAAGTCGGACTTGACTGACATGACCCTCTTCACCAATCAACGCTTCAGTATTCGCCTCGGTAATGATATTGATGCCCTTTTGCTCAATACTATGGTGCAACATGCGACTGGCACGTCCATCCAACTGACGTTCCATAATTCGATCCATCAGGTGCAGAACCGTGACATTCATGCCACGTTGTTTCAGTCCATACGCTGCTTCCAGACCCAGCAAACCACCACCAATCACCACCGCATTCTTTTTGGTTTCGCAATATTTAATCATGGTGTTGACATCATAAATATCACGGAAGCTAATTACGCCTTTTAAATCCACGCCTTGTACAGGTGGAATAAACGGTGATGAACCTGTGGCAATGATCAAACGATCATAATCAACGCTTTCACCTTTCTCGGTATGTACCACTTTACGGGTACGATCAATCTTAATTGCAGGGTCATCGGCAATAAATTGAATCCCTTTGTCGCTGTACCACGCATGTGGATGCAACATGATGTCATCAATGGTTTTTTCACCTGAAAGCACTGGCGATAGCATAATCCGGTTGTAATTGCCCCAAGGCTCCTCACCGATCACGGTGACATCATAACGATCTGGTGCCATATCCAATAAGTCTTCTAGGCAACGCATCCCCGCTAGACCATTGCCAATCAGCACCAGTTTCAGCTTTTCTTGAGCGGCACCATTGTTGGTAATATAAGTCTTTTGCGGAACAGACCCGACCCAAACACGACCATTTTCAATTTTGGTTGGGAAAACCAACAGCTTTTGATCTTTATCTTCCAAACAACGGCCCGTCGCTAAGCTGAAATGTTGTTTATAAATCGGCGATGCAATCACACGCTCACCTTGTAAATCACCAATGATGCCGCGACACATCACATTGGCTTGGCTGAAGGGATCTTTATTGCTGAGCGCATAAATTCGCTTTTCATGCCCGACACGGAACAGTGCAACCGATTGACCTTCAATTAGTGCCCCCACACCCGTATTCGGTGTAATATCTTCCAACGCACACACCTCGACCCATTGATTTTCTGGCAGCATATCGATGTTCTTTAAACTGGTCATTTGAGTTCTCCTTATGCTTCAACCATTGAGATACGATCGACTGAACGTTCAGCGTCATTCAAAGGGCGAATCTGATCACGTACTTGGGTAAATTGAATATGTGGGTCAGCTTGCTGTTCTGCACTAGCATTGATATAAGTTTGGAAACGTTTACGAATCTCAGGGTCTTCAACCGCAGTACGCCATTCATCTTGATAAGTGCCAATCACATGGCTCATACGGCTTTCAAGCTCTTCAGCCAATCCTAAGGAATCATCGACAATCACTGATTTGAGATAATCCAAACCGCCTTCCATATTGTCACGCCATACGCTGGTACGTTGTAAACGATCTGCGGTTTGGATATAGAACATAAAGAAACGGTCGATATAACGAATCAAGGTTTCGGTATCAAGATCTGATGCTAATAGCTCGGCATGGCGTGGTTTCATACCACCATTTCCACAGACATACAGATTCCAGCCTTTCTCGGTTGCAATCACCCCAACATCTTTACCTTGGGCTTCGGCACATTCACGGGTACAGCCCGACACCGCCATTTTCAATTTATGCGGTGAACGTAAGCCTTTATAGCGATTCTCAAGTTCAATCGCTAAGCCCACAGAATCATCCACCCCATAACGGCACCATGTGCTACCCACGCATGATTTCACGGTACGTAAGGATTTACCGTAAGCATGACCAGATTCAAAACCTGCTGCGTTGAGTTCCTCCCAGATAAACGGCAGTTGATGAATTTGCGCACCAAATAAGTCGACACGTTGTCCACCGGTAATTTTGGTATACAGGTTATATTTTTTGGCAATTTGACCGACAGCAATTAAGCCATCTGGTGTGACTTCACCACCTGCCATACGCGGAACAACCGAGTAAGAACCATCTTTTTGGATGTTACCAAGATAATAATCGTTACTGTCTTGTAGGCCCGCATGGCTTGGTTCAAGTACGAAATCATTCCAGCACGATGCCAAAATATTGGCCGCCATTGGCTTACAAATATCACAACCTAGTCCATGACCGTGTTGGTGAATCAAATCATCGAAGGTCTTGATTTCATTGACACGAACCAAGTGATAAATTTCTTGGCGTGAGTATGGAAAGTGTTCACAGACGTGGTTGTTCACTGTTACGCCTTGGCGTTGTAGCTCAGACTTCAACACTTGTGTGACTAAAGGTGCACAACCACCACAGGCTGTCGCTGCTTTGGTACATTTCTTCAAAGCACCAAGTGAGGTTGAACCGTCACAAATCGCTTGGCAAATATCCGCTTTAGACACGTTATTACACGAACAAATGGTGGCGCTATCTGGCAATAAATCTACGCCGCTGCCGCCTGCTTTCGCACCTGAATCGGCAAATCCTGGCATGATCAAGCTTTCAGGCGTTTCTGGTAGCGCCAGCCCATTCAGCATCATTTGTAGCAGGTCATTATATTCTTTGGCATCACCGACCAAGACCGCACCAAGCAACTTGGTTTTATCTGCATCGACCACGATCTTTTTATAAACTAAGCTATCTTCATCGGCATAGAAATAGCTAAGTGAGTTTGGTGTCATAGCATGCGCATCACCGACAGAGGCAACATCCACCCCCATCAATTTCAACTTGGTGCTCATATCGGCACCAGCAAAACAATGGGTTTCTTCGGCTAGGATATGTTTTGCGGCAATGCGTGCCATGTCATAACCGGGTGCAACCAGACCATAGATTTTGTTATCCCACAGCGCACATTCACCAATCGCATAGATATGTTGATCTGAGGTTTGGCAGTAATCATTGATTTTAATCCCACCACGCTCACCCAACGCTAAACCACTCACCCGCGCTAATTCATCACGTGGGCGAATCCCTGCTGAGAATAAAATGATGTCTGTTTCCAGCTCGCTGCCATCTGCAAACTTCATGATGTGCGTCGTGCTATCACCCGCTTCAATACATTGCGTGGCTTTTTGGGTATGGACTTTCACCCCAAGATTTTCAATTTTACGGCGCAATACCTTGCCACCGAGATCATCAATTTGTACCGCCATCAAACGCGGAGCAAACTCCACCACATGCGTTTCCAGATTTAAATCACGCAATGCTTTGGCTGCTTCCAGACCTAATAAGCCACCACCAATCACCACGCCAGTTTTGGCATTTAAGCTTGCAGCACGAATAGCATCTAAATCTTCAATGGTACGATAGACAAAACAGTTTTCACGATCATTGCCTGAAATCGGTGGAACAAAGGCATAAGAACCTGTTGCTAAGACCAATTTGTCATAATGAATCACATCGCCAAAGTTGGTGGTCACCGTTTGCTCAGCTGCATTAATGTCTACCGCTTTGGTATTCAGTCTTAAATCAATACCGTGCGCGTCCGCAAAATCAAAACGAGCCAGTGATAAGTCTTTGGCTGTTTTGCCAGAGAAGTATTCAGTCAAATGGACACGGTCATAGGCAATACGTGGCTCTTCAGCAAGAATGGTAATTTCTAATTCATCATCCGCTTTCTCTAAGATGGCTTCGATGAATTTATGCCCCACCATACCGTGACCAATCATCACTAATTTCATTGTGTTTCTCCTCAAATCGAATCTTTGATTAAGCTGCGCTGCTTTGTTCTGAACGACGTTCCAACATGGCTTGTTCAAACAGCTGTTGTTCTTTTTGTTTATGCTCGACCGAGAATCGGATCAGCATCACCGAGCTTGCAGCAATCACCACCAAGCCACCTAAAACCATTAAACAAGTTTGAAAATCGACCATTCCTTTTAGCAAGAATCCTGCTGCCACCGCACCGACATTGCCGCCTGCACCAATAATGCCAGCCACACCACCGAGTGCTTCACGATCAATAAATGGAACCAAGGCATAAGTCGCACCACATGCCATATGGGTAAACAGTGCGAAGATGGTCATACTAAGAATTGCGAGTACCGCGCTGTTCATATGCGCGAATAGCATCAGGAATAGACCTTCACCCAAGATCAACAGAAACAAGATTTTGGTGCGGCCATCTAGACCTTTCTTCAGCGCCACTTTGTCTGAAACAATACCGCCAAGTGCACGGGCAAATAGTGCCAACAAACCAAAAACCCCTGCTGCCAGTCCAGCTTCTTTTAAGCCAAAGTTGAAGTGCTCGACGTAATACATCGCAATGATGTTGTGCATGAAGATTTCAATGCCGAAACATGCCGCATAAGAGCAGAATAGAATCCAGACCCTATAGTTACGCGCTGCGTGCATTAGGATGGCCAAGCCACCTTTTTTATCGCTTCCAACTACAACACCTTGCGCGCGCAGTTCTTTAAAATCACCTTGTGGGCAGTCTTGGGTCAGCTTCCAATAAAGCACACCCACGATCAGCATCATCACACCCGGTACAAGCAATGCAATTCTCCACCCCATGGCTTGTTCTACACCGAACATCACTAAGGCAGACAACAGTAAAGGCATCAAAGCTTGTGTCGCACCGCCACCTGCATTACCCCAACCCGCTGAAGCTGCATTTGCTGTGCCCACAACATTGGGCGCAAACATAATGCTGGTATGGTATTGAGTGATCACAAAGCTGGCGCCAATTGCACCAATCAATAAGCGGAAAAATAGAAAGGATTCATAACTATTTGCTGCAGCGACACCAAATACAGGAATGCTGCCCAGCAGTAACAATGCAGTATAAGTTTTACGTGGGCCATACTTATCACACAGAGGACCAACGATTAATCGAACCACAATCGTGATTGCAACAGCAGCAATATTAATATTGGCGATCTGATCTTTGGTGAGATGGAACTCGCCTGCAATCACTGGCATTAACGGTGCACAAGCAAACCAAGCAAAGAAACAAACGAAGAAAGCAAGCCAACTCATGTGGAATGCCCGCATCGCTGGTGCGGAAAAGTTGAATAACTTAATTGATGTGGCTTTTTTCGCCGATAAATCTAAAGACATTGCCATCTCCCATACTGAACGTATCTTGTGTTGTTGACACATCACGCTGTATCAACAAACCGATCAGATCGGACATCGTTGGCCGTCTTACAATTTTGCAAGTCATCTTTGACTCAAGGAATAGACAGCAAATGCTGTGCCAAGTATGAGAGCCCTCCCCAAAAATACAGAATTAACTATTGTTTTATATAGATTTTATATATTTTAAATTTATAAAAAAATATAATCAATTTGGGTCTATATGATGCATTCTGTGCAATGACCTGTTTTAAAGCACAATCCGCACTGCTTCAAAACAACTCTTTTTACGCACTTAAAGAGTGCATGTTTTCTTCTCAGATACAGAAACCCATTTTCTCCATTTCTTCTCTTCCCTCATAACGGTACAATAAAGCGCATAAACAATACGCCCCATGGAGCGATTGCACCGAATAAGAAATCAAAATACTTTTACTGGCACTAATTTTGCTTCAAAAACAATACGCACAGCACTTTATACCTGTGCACAACCCCACCGTTTGACCTAAATATTATGCCGAAACTCAAGATCGCACTTATTGATGACGACCAGGCTCGGGCTGAATACATAAAAACCTGTTTGATTGAACATGACTTTGATGTAGTCGCTTGTTTTACTCTGGATCATCTCAATATTTTTAAACTCGAACATCTTCAAGCCGATGTGATTCTGCTTGATATGGATCATCCACATCGCGATGTGATTGAAAGTTGTGTTAGCAACTTTGATCTACCTACGGTCTTGTTTACCAAGAACACCGATAAAGACACCATCAAACAAGCCATTGATGCCGGGATTACTGCCTATATCGTCGATGGTATTGATCCGAGTCGCTTACACACCATTTTAGACATTTCAATTGAGCAATATAAAAAGCATAAAAAGCTGGAATGTGACCTCAAAGATGCTAAAACCAAGTTGGCAGACCGTAAGGATGTCGAAAAAGCCAAAGTATTGCTAATGCAACTGCATGGCTTAAGTGAGGATACTGCATTTCAATTACTTAGAAAAAATGCCATGAGCCACCGCATGACCATTGGAGAAATGGCACGGCGTTTACTGGATGCCCAACAACTTTTAAATAATCAACTAAAGGATGAATAGATGAGCCATTTAGTCGAATTAGCAAAAGTAGAAAAAACCGAATTACAACTGGGCTATATTCCCTTACTTGATTGTGTCGCATTACTCTGGGCCAAACAGCGTGGTTTTTTTGAAGAAGTTGGTTTAAATGTCAATTTAGTCAAGGAAGCATCTTGGGCCAGCTTACGTGATCGTTTAGCTTTTGGCTTACTCGATGCCGCTCATTGCCTGTCTGCCATGCTGCCAGCAGCAGCAGTCGGAACCGATCAAATTGGGATTCCCCTGCAAACCCCTATCGTATTGAGTGAAAATCGAGCCTTTATCAGCTTAAGCCAAAAGCTCTGTTATGCGCTAAATATTCAGAAACAAGACAACGCAGAGAGCTCCGCACAGAAACTGACGGATTATATCCGCCAAGATCAAAACGTCTCTTTGGCACATGTATTCCAACACTCGATTCATCACTATTGTCTCAGAGAATGGTTGGCCTTGGCTGATCCTAAACTGGCGCAATCCATTCAAATGAAAACCCTGCCACCTCCTTATATGGTCGAGGCGATCAGTAACCATTTAATAGATGGGTTTTGTGTCGGAGAACCTTGGAATACTCAAGCCGAGTTACAGGGCTTAAGCCACATCGTCTGTTCGAGCCAACAGATTATTCCCAATGTTGCAGACAAAGTCTTAGCTGTTACGCAGGAATGGGCGCAACAACATCCGCACTCTTTGATTGCCTTAACCAGTGCAATCATGAAAGCGCAGCAAGAGTTGCGGCAACTAGATGATTTCACCCCTGTATGGCAACTTATGATTGAATTTGATGTAATCCAATTCCATTGCTCAGCAGAAATACATGTCGAAAAATATTTTACCATCCAAAATATCATTCGGAATTTTGTGCAAGACAGTGCTGAACCGAAAGTAAAAGATTTTGAATGGCTATTTCAGCAAATGCATAAATGGAATAGTTTCGCATTAGATAAAACGTCTTATTCGGATCAGGCACAACGCTGTTTACTCACTCAGACCTATCAAGCAGCTTCGACCCAGTCATAGAAACAAAAATAAAAAAAGCTGTCTTGATGTACCAAGACAGCTTTGAAAGACCCATAAGAGATTGCCCCAATCAAAAGCAAGCTCTTAAGTAATGTTATCTTATTCAAAGCATGGATATCTTTTTCGGACATTTTTATGTCATTAACTGCCATCTCCAAAGTGAAATTTTATCATTTCTGCCAACTGGATAAGCGATATAAATGTTCAATTCATAATCATTGGAGTCAATAGGATTCAGTGCTGTACTTCTCTTGCTTTGTGCGTAGTAAATAGTATCTAAAAGTGGATCTGCAGTTTTTTTCAACTTTGTATGAAATATCTGCATAAAAAAGAATTAAAATATTTAAAAACAATATGTTAAAATCAAAAAATCACGCACTCCTTTCTCATTTAATTGTATATCAAAATGTCTTTTTGCTGGTATTTAAATTAGATCGTTAGATATAAATTTAAATCATTTGACTGCTGAGTTACACAATTGCCATGAACGAAATGGGGCAATTCAGTTTAAAATGTTTAAAAATTAAATTACGCTAAATTTTGTCATATTTTAACATTGCCAATTCCTTGCAAAGTTTTCATTATATGCACCATGCTTGGTATGCAAATTTCTTCATCGATTAAAACAAATTATAAAAAAATTGCAGAATTTTGTGCCATAATAAGCAAACTTTGCAGACATCTTGCAAAAAACTTTTGCAGATTTAGAATTGGAGCAGGCTGAATGAGCTCAACCATTTTGGTGATTCACGGACCGAATTTGAACTTGCTAGGAAAGCGCGAACCAGAGGTTTATGGTTATCTCACTTTAGATGATATTAACCAGCAACTCACTGCTCAAGCTCAACATGCATCACTTACTCTAGATTCTTTTCAAAGTAACTGGGAAGGTGCGATTGTCGATCGCATTCATCAAGCACAAACCGAAGGTGTGAAATTTATCATCATCAATCCTGCTGCCTTGACCCACACATCAGTTGCTTTACGTGACGCCCTACTTGGTGTTGCCATCCCATTTATTGAGGTTCATTTGTCAAATGTTCACGCCCGTGAATCATTCCGTCATCACTCATATTTATCAGATAAAGCCATTGGCGTAATTTGTGGCTTAGGTGCAAAGGGTTATTCCTTTGCTCTCGATTACGCTATCGAAAAAATTCAATCTTCTAACTAATTTTAAACACATTAGGAATGCTCACTCATGGATATCCGTAAAATCAAGAAACTCATCGATTTGATGATTGAATCTGACTTACAAGCGATTGAAGTTAAGGAAGGTGACCAATCCATCTCATTAACTCGTCCTACCCCTGTTTATGCAGCAGCGCCAGTTGCAGCAGCGCCAACAGCTTCTGCTCCAGCGCCAGCAGTAAAAACCCCTCGTGGTGCTGTTGAAACTTCTCCAATGGTTGGTGTGTTCTATGCAGCACCGAGTCCAGGCGAAGCGCCATTTGTAAATGTAGGTCAAACAGTTTCTGCGGGTGAAACATTGGGGATCATTGAAGCGATGAAAATCATGAACCCGATTGAAGCGACTAAGAGCGGTGTCATTGAAGAAATTTTAGTGAAAAATGGTGAAGTGATCCAATTCGGTCAACCACTTTTCCGCTACCGTGCATAATTAGTCTGGGGATTCCTATGTTGCAAAAAGTATTAATTGCAAACCGTGGTGAAATCGCTTTACGAATTACTCGGGCTTGTAAAACTCTTGGCATTAAAACAGTAGGTATCTATTCAGATGCCGATAAAGATTTAATGCACTTACGCTTCGTTGATGAAGCAGTATGTATCGGACCGGGTGCAAGTAGTGAAAGCTATTTAAATATTCCTGCAATTATTACTGCTGCGGAAATTACAGGTGCGGATGCCATTCATCCAGGTTATGGCTTTTTATCTGAAAATGCTGAATTCGCTGAAATTGTAGAAAGCTCAGGCTTTATCTTCATTGGGCCACGTCCTGAACATATTCGCCTGATGGGGAATAAAGTTTCTGCGATTATCGCGATGAAAAAGTCAGGCGTACCAACCGTACCAGGTTGTGACCATGCGGTAACCATTCACAATGCGCTTGCTGAAGCCAAAGAAATCGGCTTCCCATTGATCGTCAAAGCGGCTTCTGGTGGTGGTGGTCGTGGTATGCGTATCGTAGAGCGTGTCGATACCCTGCTTGAATCTGTTCAAGCGGCACAACGTGATGCGGAAATGTGGTTTGGTGATGATACAGTGTATATGGAACGTTTCTTACAGAAACCACGCCATGTCGAAGTACAGGTTCTCGGGGATGGTAATGGCCATGCGATTCACCTCTATGATCGCGACTGTTCTTTACAACGTCGCCACCAAAAAGTGTTGGAAGAAGCACCTGCTCCAAACTTACCAGAACAAGCACGTGCTGATATTTTAGAAGCGTGTGTGAATGCCTGTAAGTTAATGCAGTATCGTGGTGCGGGAACATTCGAGTTTTTATTTGAAGATGGTGAATTCTTCTTTATCGAGATGAATACCCGTGTTCAAGTAGAACACCCTGTCACTGAAATGGTGACTGGTGTAGATATTATTGAGCAGCAACTTCGTATTGCGGCCGGTTTAGGCTTAGAGCTTGAACAAGACCAAATCGAAGTAAAAGGTCATGCGATTGAATGCCGTATCAATGCTGAAGATCCAACTACCTTCTTGCCATCTCCTGGGAAAATTGAAAATTTCTATGCACCAGGTGGCGCGGGAATCCGTTTGGACTCGCACATTTATCAAGGCTATAGCATTCCACCTTACTATGATTCAATGATTGCAAAATTAATTGCCCATGGTAAAGATCGTGAAACCTCTTTGGCTCGCATGCGCCAAGCTTTAGATGAAATGATTCTAACTGGTATCAAGACCAATATTCCATTGCATAAAGATCTGATCTTGAAAGATAAAAACTTCTGTGAACAGGCAATGGATATTCATTATCTTGAAAAACATTTGCTAAAGCAGCTAGAACAACAAGCTGAAAAAGCCTAAATAAAAAAGCCTCTTCAATAAGAGGCTTTTTTTATAACTCAATCGATTTAGGGTAAAACACGGCGTAGCGTGGCAAAGCATTTATCACCTTTTTCACTGGCACAAAAATCAATGGTCGAATCATTGGCCCACTTCACGAAATATTGAGAAACCTCACCTGTTTGATCTTGCTTTTGACCTGAACAGTCCATTTCATTATTGTCATATTTGATTTGTAAAATCAGTGCAGGTAAACGCTCTTTATGATCTTCTGAAGGTTGATAATCATATAAGCCATAAGACCATTCTTGACCGCTTTTAACCACGACATCACTGGTACCACGGAAATTATAGTACTCGACACATTTTTTATTGTTCGGAATTTCCATTCCCCACAAGCCCATGATTTCTGGACGAGTAGTAACACGAATTGCGTTTGCTTTCGTGATCTGCTGTGGGGTTACTGTTGCTTTGTCATTTACGACCGTCTCTGCCATAGTCCATGTTGAGCAAGCCCATAATAATCCAATAATATAAATATTTTTCATAGATTTAATTAAGTCGTCATCTTAACGGTGCATAGGCTTAAATTAGCATATTTTTTGATAAAAACATGCATTCATAACCATATAAACACAATATTTTTACCATATCATTGAATTGCATGTTTTGGCTTTTTTTAGGTATGCTATTTTCCAATTTGTGCTTAATTATTTACTTTATAAAGATTTAGCTTTAGGGATAAAAGCCATGAAATTTTCTGAATACGTACAATACGACGGTCTCGGACTAGCTCAACTGGTCAAAAACAAAGAAGTTCACCCGTCAGAGCTGCTTGAAATTGCATTGCAAAGAAGCAATCAAGTCAATCCGAAACTGAATGCCATCATTATCCCAATGTACGAACAAGCCAAACAACGTGCGCAACAAAACCTTACTGGTGCATTTGCAGGCGTACCTTTTCTCGTCAAAGACCTATTCCAAGAATACCAAGGTGTGCCCACCTCTTATGGCAGTCAAGCATTAAAAAAAATCAGTTACACGCCAGACTTTAATGCAGAAATTGTCAATCGCTGGGAACAAACTGGTATTGTCACTTTTGGACGAACCAACACGCCTGAATTTGGTATTAAAGGGATTACTGAGCCTGATGCTTGGGGAGCATGCCATAATCCTTGGAATTTAAAACATAACAGCGGTGGATCTTCAGGCGGTTCTGCTTCGGCTGTTGCAGGCGGCTTAGTCCCTATTGCGGGTGCGGGTGATGGCGGTGGATCAATTCGTATCCCTGCTTCATATTGTGGTTTATTTGGACTCAAACCCAGTCGTGGACGTACGCCTTGGGGACCAAAATTTAGTGAAGCCATGCATGGCGCGGCTATGCAACATATACTCAGCAAAACCGTGCGAGATAGTGCAGCCATGCTGGATGCAGTACAAGGTCCAGAACAAACCTCATTATTTCGAATTGAAGCCCCTGAACAAAAATATTTAGATGTAATTCAGCAAGCACCAAAGAAGCTCCGCATTGCGTTCAGTACCCAATCACCAATTGGCACCAAGCTTTCTAAAGACGCAATCCAAGCCGTGCAACAAACTGCGAAGCTATTAGAGTCATTGGGTCATATTGTGGTTGAAGATCGCCCACAAATTGACGGTTTGGAACTAGCAAAAGATTTCGTTACCACATGGTTCTGCCAGTTCTCTTATATGCAAGCGCAAATCAAGCAAATGGCAGGTGCTACCGATCGCGATTTTGAACTAGACTCGATTGCTTTGGCCGCTTTTGGAGCAAAGACCACAGCGACAGAATATATTCATACCCTCAATAATTGGGGACTATACAGCACCCAGATGAATATTTTCTTTGAAAAATATGACTTCTACCTCACCCCAACCACCGCTTCAGTCGCCCCAAAAAATGGTGAAGTTGCCACCCCAACTTGGCAGAAACCTATTTTAAAAGGCTTGTTAAAAATGGGTAAAGCACATTATCTGGCTCAAGGCAAACTGGTTGAGAAAATGGTGCAGGACAATTTAAGTTGGGTACCTTTTACCCAGCTCGCCAATGTAACAGGCCTACCTGCCATGTCAGTCCCTTTGTTCTGGAATAAACACGGTATGCCACTGGGTAGCCAGTTTATTGCACCTTTTGGACGTGAAGACCGCTTGTTGCAACTTGCTGCTCAATTAGAACAAGCACAACCGTGGCTGCCACAATATAAGAATATCCAAATCTAGTCTAAGTTTTGGCTGCTGTTTCCACTTGATTTGGCAGCCATAGCACCAGCAATAAACCAAACAAAACCACCACACTGGCACAGTAGAAAATGGTCGCACCTGAAAATATTTGCCAGTAATGCCCTGCCAATAAACTTCCAGATGCCACCCCTAAGCCCCACATGGTGCTATACAACGCCTGTCCTCGGCCTTGTTGCTCTGGTGTAAAGTTCTGGAAAATCACTTTCATGGCAATCAGATGGAATAGACCAAAACTAAAGGCATGTAAACATTGCGCTAACAGCTGCCCAATATAGTTGCTTCCCAAGATGCCAACCAAGAACCAACGTAAACTGGTTAAAACAAGGCAAATCACCACCAATGTTCGCCAAGAAAAGCGGGTAAAGAACAGCTTTTGTGCCACAGCAAACATGACGATTTCAGCAATCACCCCCATCGCCCATAAACTGCCGATTTGTGTGGTGCTAAAGCCAATTTCTTTTAAATAGTTACTATAAAAGCTATAAAATGGCGCCAATGAAAACAGCAAAATAAATTCGATACTAAAAAATACCGCGACGATGGGCCGTTTTAAAATCGGTAGTAGCGGTTCAAGCGTTTTCTGAGAGCTCGGTGCATGCTCAGGTTCTTTGATACTAAATGACCAGAGAAAAGCCAGAAATGAAACAGAGAGAAGTAAGATTGGCAACATTGAAATCGGAATGACTTCCAGCAAAGCCCCTATGACAAATACACCCACAATAAAACCAACAGATCCCCATTTACGTACTTTGCCATAGAGTTCCGCACGTTTTTCGCCTAACCAGAATAAAGTCACTCCTTCAAACTGCGCCAAGATGGCATTTTGGAAGAAACTGAAAATCAACATCAGTAAAGCCACTGATTGGAAACTATTCGGGATTACGAAGATAGCAAACCAGATACAGGCTTCCATCCATGTCGCAATACGCACCAAAAGCATTCGCTTTCCTGATTTATCAGCAATCCAGCCCCAAATTAATGGTGCAAAAAAACGGGTAATAATCGCAATTGAAGAAAGAATACCGATCTCTTGATAATTGAAACCCTGATCTTGTAGATACAGGTTCCAATACGGCATAAATGTTCCGACTATGGCATAGTAGAAAAAGTAGAAGCCTGCGAGTCTGGTATTGATGGTCAGTGATGGCATTGATTCATTTTATTCGTTGGGTAAGCCTGAAATAATGGCTTATATCTTTCTATTTGAAGCTTTAACTCGCATCCAAATATACACGCTTTCATCATTCATACTAGCTTGTATCAAAACATCATACCTCTAAACCACCTCGAATAATTCATTTGATGAATATAAATCCGAATATAGAATCTAAGTTCATTTCTATATGAATAAAATCCAATCATCACTATTTATTTTCGCGTCTCATAAAACCGCTTTTTGCGATGGCCCTAGCTCCAAGGTTTAAATTAAAAAACCTTTTAAATCACATATTCACCAGAGTAAATCATGGTTTACAGTGATCAAGCCATTATCGGATAAGAAACCCATGACTCATGTAGCTTTTCTTCTTTCCAAACATTTAACATTGCTTCCGATGCAGGAAATAAATTAGAGGGTAAGTCTGATAAGCTAAACCAAGCCCATTTATCAAAAACATCGGGTTCGGTGACCACAATTTGTGCTTTCATCTTATTATTGTGTAACTGACACGACAGCCCCACCGTAGTATTTACAACGCGCGAAGACTGATCAATAAGTAGCGTAAATGGTTTAATATTCTGTTCTTCTAACTTTAAGCCTGTTTCTTCAAATACTTCTCTTAGCGCTGATTGTTCATACCTTTCACCAGCTTCAATTTTTCCACCTGGAAAACACCAAGAAGGTTCTTCACCAACTTTAATGCGCAGGCCTAATAAGACTTGATCTGCATCATCTAATATCATCACACCAACACCAACTATGGGTGCTAAATTTAAAGTCTGAATCATCATATAATACCTTTGCAATACTTTTTATCTGAACTAAGTTATTTGAGATCTTAATTATGGCGACTTACGATGGCAGTAATAATACCAACTGAAGAGAACACCTCAATATAATTTCTCATTCAATATAATTTTCCCAACATAAAAACAAAAAGGGCTGAAAATTCAGCCCTTTTTAACGATCAATTTACAACTTACGCATCCGTATTCAACGCCACACTCGGCTGAGCATTTCTCAACTTACGTTGCTTTACATAATACGCTAGCATCAAACACAGAATCCATGCAGGAATCATCATGACGGCGATACGCATATCCGCAGTCAATGACATCACCACGAGAATACCCAACATAAAGATCATGCAAAGATAATTACTGAATGGATAAGCAATACTTGGAAACTTGGTAGTGACACCCTGTGCTTGCATGGCTTTACGGAACTTTAAATGCGTCCATGAAATCACCACCCAGTTAATCACAATCGCAGCAACCACCAGCATCATCAACAAACCAAATGCCTTTTCAGGAAATGCATAGTTCAACAATACACACAGTACCGTGACGAATGCAGATACATAAACAGCATTGGTTGGAATACCACGTTTGTTGATTTTCTGAAGAAACTTAGGTGCATTACCTTGTTGGGCCAAGCCCAATAACATACGGCTACTGCAATAGCTGGTTCCGTTATAAACAGATACAGCCGCAGTCAAGATCACAAAGTTCAACATGGTTGCAACGCCTTGGCTATCTAATGATGCAAAGACCATTACGAATGGACTACCACCTTGTGCCATTTGATTCCAAGGGAACAGCGCGAATAAAATGAAAAGTGTTGCAATATAGAAAATCAAAATACGGTAGATAATTTGATTCACTGCTTTCGGCAAGGTTTTATCAGGATCACGTGCTTCTGCCGCAGTAATACCAAATAACTCAATGCCACCAAAAGCAAAGATGATCACAGCCATTGCCATGACCAAACCTTCTACACCAAATGGAAAGAATCCACCCAATGCCCAAAGATTACTGATACCCGCTTGTGGCCCTGCTGTTCCTGTTGCAAGTAAATACGAACCAAAACCAATCATGGCCAAGATTGCTAAAATTTTGATGATGGAGAACCAAAACTCCATTTCACCAAAAAATTTGACATGCAAAAGGTTGATACCGTTAATTAAGATAAAAAAGGCCAATGCCGAAACCCATGTCGGGATTTCAGGCCACCAATATTGAATATATAAGCCAATCGCACTCAACTCTGCCATACAGACCAGCACATTGAGTACCCAGTAGTTCCAGCCAGACATAAAGCCTGCGAAAGAACCCCAGTATTTGTACGCAAAATGGCTGAATGAACCACTGACTGGCTCTTGTACCACCATTTCACCTAGCTGTCGCATCATTAAAAATGCAATAAGCCCTGCAATCGCATAACCCAGAATGACCGATGGGCCAGCCAGCTTAATCGATTGTGAGATACCTAGAAACAAACCTGTGCCAATCGCACCACCTAGCGCAATAAGCTGGATATGCCGATTGCTTAAACCTGGGTTCAGGTTTCCTTGCTCCTGTTTTGACATATGATTATTCTCATCCGTGTCGCGTAATTTTTCTGTCTAAAATTACGTATATCATAAGTTAATCACAAATGCCTATATCTAATCCGAAAAATAATTAATTCATTTTTCGAATAACCGCGCATATAAACAGAAAATTCAATAAATAACAAATATTATGAATAATGTAATTAAATTATGTATTGCGTAATTAATTATTTTCAGTATGATAGAAATGAAGACGCAGGGATTTTTGCTCTAAGTAAACTAGAATTGGTAGATAAATACTTAAATATCAATCTATCTTTCAACCACTTAATCAAAACACTCCCTAAAAAACCAGATTAGACCAACAGAATTAAAGACAAGGAAAGCGAATCATGGCACATCATTTAACTTCTTTTCTTGAGATTGATGCCCAATCAGATTTCACAATACATAATTTGCCATACGGTATTTTTAGCGAGACCGCACAAGCTGACAAACGCGTTGGCGTTGCAATTGGTGAATGGGTGCTTGACCTCGCGGCATTAGAGCAAAAAGGCTTATTACAGCTCACAACAGCAAACTGCTTTAATCAGCCGACACTGAATAAATTCATCGAAACAGGCAAACAGAATTGGCATACGGTTCGCAGCACTGTGCAAAGCTTATTGTCTGCGGAAAATCCGACCTTACGTGATGATGCCGATTTACGTCAGCAAGTGTTGTTTAAACAAGAAGATGTGGTCTTACATTTACCGATTCATGTTCCTGGCTATACCGACTTCTATTCATCGAAAGAACATGCCACCAATGTTGGTACCATGTTTAGAGACCCTAAAAATGCGCTATTGCCGAACTGGAGCGAATTGCCTGTCGGCTATAACGGTCGTGCCAGTTCTGTGATTGTCAGCGGTAAAGACATTGTGCGCCCTTCAGGCCAAATCAAATTACCTAATGAAGAACGCCCTGTATTCTCGGCAACCCGTAAACTCGACTTTGAATTAGAAACCGCTTTTGTCGTGGGTAAAGCAACTGAATTGGGTGAGCCGATTGCCATTGAAAATGCATGGGAACATATCTTTGGCATGGTGTTGCTGAATGATTGGTCAGCACGTGATATCCAACAATGGGAATATGTCCCTTTAGGCCCTTTCAATGCCAAAACTTTTGCCAGTGCCATTTCACCGTGGGTGGTGACCATGGAAGCGCTTGAGCCATTTAAAGTCAAAGGTCCAGAGCAACAGCCAAAACCATTGGGCTATCTACAAGAAAACACTGCAAACAGCTATGACATTCACCTTAGTGTTGAAGTGCAAACACCTCAATCAGAACAAGCCGATGTGATTTGCCAAACCAACTTTAAATATATGTATTGGTCAATGTCACAGCAACTGACTCACCACACCATTGCAGGCTGTAATGTACAAGTCGGCGATTTAATGGGTTCAGGCACAATTTCAGGCCCAACTGAAGATTCTTATGGCAGCTTACTGGAACTGACTTGGAATACCACCAAACCGCTCAACCTTTCCAACGGCGAAAAGCGTGGCTTCTTGGAAGATGGTGACCGTGTCGTGATGAAAGGCTACTGTGAAAAAGATGGAATTCGCGTGGGCTTTGGTGAAGTTGCCAATACCATTTTACCAGCACGTCACTTTCGTTTTAATGAACAAAAGGACGAACGCTATGAAACTGTATAGTTACTTTCGTAGCTCCGCGGCTTATCGGGTACGTATTGCACTTAACCTGAAAGCATTGCCCTATGAAACTGAAGCAGTGCATCTCGTTAAAAATGAGCAGCAACTAGCAAGTTATCGTGCCCTCAATCCGAGTCAGTTGGTGCCAACGTTGCTTGACCAAGATCAGACCTTTACTCAGTCGCTTAGTATTTTGGAATATCTGGAAGAACGTTATCCAGCCAAAGCGCTATTACCCAAAGATCTGGTTGAACGTGCCAAAGTCCGTGCCTTCGCACAAAGCATTGCCTGTGACATTCATCCAATCAATAACCTGAGAGTGTTGAAGTACCTGCAAAACGATCTTGCGATCAGCAACGAACAAAAAACGTTGTGGTACCGACATTGGATTTTAGAAGGCTTTCACAGCTTAGAAATGCAATTACAGCATTCCAATGGGCAGTTCTGTTTTGGCTCACAGCCAACTTTTGCCGACTGCTGTTTGATTCCTCAAGTCTACAACGCCAAGCGCTTTAAAATTGATTTAAGTGCTTTTCCCAAGATTGAGTCGATCTACCAACATTGCTTAACCCTTCCCGCATTCTTAAATGCGACCCCAGAACAACAACCAGATTGGGAATAGAGATAAAAGGAGTTTTATCATGAGCTTTGCAATTAAAAAAATTCACCATGTAGCTTATCGCTGTAAAGATGCGAAAGAAACCGTCGAATGGTACAAAAAAATGCTGCATATGGATTTCATTCTAGCCTTTGCAGAAGACCATGTGCCATCCACCAAAGCCTTTGATCCGTACATGCATTTGTTTTTAGATGCGGGCCAAGGCAATGTATTGGCATTTTTTGAACTGCCGACGCAACCAGATATGGGCCGTGATGAAAACACACCACAATGGGTACAACATATTGCCTTTGAAGTAGAAGATTTAGATGCGCTGATGGCAGCAAAAGCACATCTTGAAGCCAATGACGTGAAGGTATTAGGTGTGACCAACCATGGTATCTTCCATTCGATTTACTTCTTCGATCCAAATGGTCATCGTCTGGAACTGACCTATAATGATGTCCATGCCGATGCCAAGATTGCACGAATTACCGAAGAAATGAAATTAGAAATGCTGGATGAGTGGAGTCGCACCAAACGTGCACCGCATCATACTCATTTCTTACACGAAGATGAACTTGGTGCATAAATCCAGTTCCATGAAATTGGCATTAGCGTTGTAAAATGCTAATGCCTTTTTTTATGGTCTAAATTTAAAGCATTTTGTATGTTTTTAAGGCATAGTAGGCTCAGCAAAATAGCGTGCAATCTCTCTAAAAACAATTGTATGCTTATGCAATTCACCGATTTGATTCATTTAAAAAGATGATTTCTATTTTGCCAACTGCTCAGGCATTATGTGCTGGATGTAAATTGTCCATGATTGACAGCAACAAACACGGCGTGAAAGCACGCAGCTTAAGGGTTATTGAATGATTGAAGAAAAGTTATCTGGTGGGGTTCAATCACTTGAGGTCGGCTTAGCTGTACTGAATGCCCTTTTAGAACATAACAAGCCCATTATATTAAAAGATCTATCCAGCAAACTGGATATGCACCCTGCCAAGGTACACCGTTATCTGGTCAGTCTGATTCGCATGAATTACGCCAAGCAGCTTACCGATGGTCAGTATGCCTTAGGTGATCAAGCATGGCGTTTAGGCTTGAACTGTATCCAGCATACCGATGTATTACAGCTGGTTCAGCACCTGATTTATGAATTACAAAACAAGATTGGCTGTGGTATTCAAATCAGTAAATGGTCACCTAAAGGACCTTTAGTGGTTCAATCAATTGAATCCAATCACCCGATTTCGATTGTGACCAAGGTTGGTTCAATCATGCCATTGGTCAATTCCGCAGCGGGTCGTGTGTTTGCCTCTTATATGCCTGAAGCCGTGATTAAGCCACTCATGCAAGCGGAATGGGAAAAAGCGGCTCATAACCATTACCCGATTAAACCGACCGATTGGGATGAGTTCTTAGTATTAAAAGAAAATGTTCTGCAACATGGTATGTCGATTGCTCAAGGTGATCTTTTGGTCGGGATTAATGCAGTGGGTCTACCGATCTTTAATGCGCATCATTCAATGGAGTTTTGTATTGTCGCGTTGGACAGTGAAATGTTTTTCTCAGTTCATGAGGGCAGCGAGAACTTAGAACTGTTTAAACGTGAAGTTGCAGCAATCAATCAATATATTCAAACCCGTTAATAATTCATCCATATAAAAAAGCCAAGAAGCAAACTTCTTGGCTTTTTTGTTTCAAGCGTTGAGCTGAATTATTTTGCTTCTAGTACACCACGGCGGATCTGGTCACGTTCGATGGATTCAAACAATGCCTTGAAGTTGCCTTCACCAAAACCATCATCATCTTTACGTTGGATAAATTCAAAGAACACAGGTCCAAGCATGTTCTGCGAGAAAATCTGCAACAACAGTTTTTTCTGACCATCTTTGGTATTGCCATCTAACAAGATACCGCGTTTTTGCAGTTCTTCCGTTGGCTCACCATGATTAGGTAAACGCTCTTTCAACATTTCATAGTAGGTTTCAGGTGGTGCGGTCATAAACTGCATGCCGATCCCCTTTAACTTGTCCCATGTAGAAATCAAGTCATCGGTAATAAACGCGATATGCTGAATGCCTTCACCATTGAAATCTGCCAAGAACTCTGCAATTTGACCGTTACCCTTGTCTGAATCTTCATTCAATGGAATACGAATCATCCCATCTGGTGCAGTCAAGGCTTTAGAGGTTAAACCTGTATATTCGCCTTTGATGTCAAAGTAGCGGATTTCTTGGAAGTTAAAGATTTTTTCGTAGAAGTTGGCCCAATACTCCATACGTCCTTTATAGACGTTATGGGTTAAATGGTCGATTTCGTTCAGGCCTGCACCTTTGGGATTTCTGTCCGCATCATCAAAGAAAACAAAGTCATTTTCATAGATATCACGATCCACAAGGAAAATTGGCATGCCACCAATTCCTTTAATCGCAGGGATATTGAGTTCCATTGGCCCAGCTTGTGAATAGATTGGCTCTGCACCAAGCTCCACGGCTTTGCTAAATGCTTTGGCTGCATCACGAGTTCTGAAACCCATTGCACAGGCTGAAGGACCATGTTCTTTAAAGAAGAATGAAGCATAAGATTCAGGCTGGTAGTTCAAGATAATGTTGATATTACCCTGACGCCATAAATAAACTTTTTTAGACTTATGCTTTGCGACTTTAGAAAAACCGATGGTCTCAAAGATCTGATCTAATCCGTTTTCCGTCGAAACAAATTCAATAAAAGCAAAACCACATAGTTCTAATGGGTTATCTAAAATGTCCATCTAGTTTCCCTTATTTAGATAAATTCATCCGTTTAATGCTCTGTATAGGTCTTATTCTTCAATTGCTTAATCGCTATCTAAAAGCATCAACCTATACATGCGTTATCAGAAAAGGCGACAGGTGTTTTTATAAGTATGTAAAAGCATCCGTGTTAAAGCCCTTTCCGTCCATAAGTCAGCCAAATGAAGAAATCATGATTCTTGATCTTGGCTCTCAGCTATAAATTCATGCTACAAGAAAGTCCAAATTTATGCAATACATAATTCAATTATGTTATATGTAATTTTATTACTATTTGGCTCTGCCAATTAAAGGTCGCTATTAAAGAATAATTGGCGATATCTCTAAATCAGACTATGGTCTCAAGCTGATAGGAATAAATGTATTGTGAGTAGACTGCCTGTCTTATTTCCTTAACAAAGTTCGATTAGCTTAAGCCTATGAGCTACGCAGGCGAATGAGATAGACATGACGCAAACTTCGATTTTAGAACAGTTAACTCAACTCATTGAAAGCTATAGTCATGAGCATAGTGGTAGACCGCAAAAAATTTTGATTGGTTATAAAGCCTATTATGACTTGATGGGAAATTCGAGTTTTGCCACCGAAGTCACTGACTCCGCTTTAAACCCGAATAAAAGAAAGTATAAAAAGATTAAAATCAAAGTCACCAAAGATGACTATCAGCTTGAGCTAGAGTAATTTTTCTGGCTTGACGTCAAATCTTTAGCTTTCTTACCATACAAATACTCAGCAAGTAACGGCGCCGCCGCCTCAGCACCACCTGCTGCAATACCCGCACTCAAGGCATTATTACTACCTGTCGCGGCAACCGCTGCACCTAAAATCGTATGGGCCAAGATATGCGCTGCGCTACCTTCGGCATCTTTACCTTTAAAGTACTGACCAATCTCATAACTGATTTTTGGACTGAGCGTTGATACTGCAATTCCAGCACCACTTGCTGTTGGTGCAGACAAACCTGCCGACACCATGTCTAATAACACACCCGCTTTTTGCCACTGGCTGGCATCTTTCCCTGCTGCTTTTAACTCATCAATCTGCTTATTGATTTCAGCCTTGGCTTCTTGGCGATTGGCATCAAACTTCTTGGTCACATCCATCTGTAGATTAATTTCTTTCTGAACCTTGTCCTTATCAAACACATTGTTCAGCGCACCACTGTTTTCACGCGCTGTATCCGTCGTAACATCAGTTAAAATTTCAGATTTAAGCTGCTCCGCAGTTTTTCCTGTCAGTTGTTGCTGACCTGCTTCATTGGTGATGTGATATTTTTCGTATTCACTCCACTCTTGGTCACACTACTGTCTTTATCACTGTCCAGACCAAACCCTATCGACTTGCTTACACCCACTTGGCTGGAAGCATGCCCATCAATCTTATTCGGCTTCGACAGTACCGTATCCGGTTGCTTTTGTCCCTGAGCATCATTTTTCCCAGCATTAAAACCAGCACCAATTGAAATGCCTTTGGCATCATACTCACTGACATTACGCAGCTCAGAATGCGTCAA
>NZ_KB849179.1:601184-602859 GCF_000367945.1 Acinetobacter proteolyticus | reverse complement strand
TGGAACTCCTATATATCCAATATAGATAGTTCCAAAATTATCAAAATTAAGCTGTTTAAGTTTTTCATATGCTTGAGTTATCATGGTTTAGTTGGCACCCCTGTAATTTTAGCGGCTCTTAATTACCCACTCAAGTTTTATTAAAAATTATATTTCCAAATAAATATAACTTTCTAAATCCGGAGGTGCTCTATTAAAATCCACCCATGCATTTAAAATATCCCTAAAACTATCTAAAGATAAATAAATATAGTATTCATCATCATAGAGTGAATATAGCTTAACTCTACCATCAGTATATTCACTCCCCCAAGCATCACGATCCCATATTGTGGAGTTACGGCTATTTTCAACTTCCTTAAATATTTCAACCCCTTTTTCTAGCCAAGTGATTGAATTTATTCCTGCATCATCAGTTAATACACCATGCAAACAATTAATTGTCTTTTCATCTACACATTTAATTTCAACTGCAGGCATTAATTTATGTTGTTCCACATCATCAAAATACCAATAAAATTTTATCTTCATATATAGCTCCAATCTTCTATTGCATCGGTGGTTTTGGATAAACAGTAGTTTTAGGTTGTAAATAACCAGTAACTTCAACCCCACTTGGTGTTTTTCCTTGCCACATATTAGGTTTGTTAGGAACAGGCTGACGATTCTTATAGGCAGCATCTACCTCAACCTTAAGCCTATCAGCAGACCAACTATCTGGGAACATAGTTGAAACACCTCCATTATTGGTCTTATTCACATATTGTCCAGACTTATCGGATACTGCAACTCTAGCTTGGTAAACTCCATTTTTATCTGGCTTCCCTATAACTTGCAGAACTTTAACATTTCCAGTTGCTGTAGAATGCCCGCCAACAACACTGCCATTTGGTTTGACCTCTGCACTTAAAATATGTCCATCGAAATCAATCGGGGCTGTTACTTGATTTACTCGTTTGCTAGCTTGCTGATTAATAACCGTATCATTTGGTTTACTAGATAAATTTTCCCCCTTAGGATTATTTTTAATTTTATCTAAGGCTTTCTTTTCCTCATCAATAGAATTTGTTTTAGATTTCCCACCAGATACGCCATTCACTTGAACATTCAGATTCGGATCAAAATCTGCTTTTAGTCCTAATACAATTTTCCCACCTTTTTTCGCTACCGCAACTGCACCACCACTCAATAAACTAGATAAGGTATTCAAAACAGCTGAAGTTTCAGCCTTACCTAGTTTCTCAAAATCAGCTGGGCTATTCCCTGCGATATTACCCTTAGTAATCGTCACACTAGTATCCCAAATATTTCCTGGTATTTCTTTTAAACCAAGTAATATTGCTTTTGCTGTGCCTTGCGGATCATTTTTTAAAGCATCATAAAGCTCTTTTGGTACATTTGGGAGGTTCTTAATGTCTTCTACAAACTTCGAGAGCGCTTGATCTTGACCTTTCCTATACGCAGCCTCTTGTCTTGCATCCATGTCTTTATAGTCTTGCTGACATTTTGCGCTCCAACAAAGTACTGCATGTTTCACATCCTGCGTATATGAGGTTTTATTATTCTCCACCGCATTCTGAGCAGATTGTCCACCTTGAACCGTACTTGATACATCACCTGTGGTTGCACCAACAGCACTACCTGCTAAACCGACAATTGAGCTAATTGTAGATTT
>NZ_KB849179.1:589695-593634 GCF_000367945.1 Acinetobacter proteolyticus | reverse complement strand
ATCGTAACCTGACCTTCTACATTCTGCTGTTTGCTCTTATAGCTTGCCTTGTCTTGCAAACTCTCGATATTCAGCGCTTTGGCATCGACTTGTACTTACTGCACACTAAAAATAAAATTTAGTGTGTTTAAAATAAAACCAACTTTTACTTTTATGTCGATTCAAAGAAATCATGTTGATTTCTCTGTATCAGGACTTATCTTAATAATAATTAATATTTTTTTGTAAAAAAAACCTCATTATCTTCAAGATTATCATCATCAATAAGAACAGGTATTGCAAATGAATTATTAAAAAACAAATAATCTCCATCGATATTTTCTATATAAACACCTCCATCCCACTTATTTTCACCAAATAATTTCTTTAATCTCTCCACCATCGTTTTTGGGCTTTGATCTTCAATTCTATAAAGATCAACAATGGTTTTAGCATCTCCATTTAGATATCTATATGTACATAAACATTTAATTTTTTCATCAACATTCAAATACTCCCCATTGAAAAAATCATCCTGTTCAAATACTTTTATTTCAGAATTTTTTATATTAAAAACTTCATGGATAAAATTTTCAATTAAGGTTGTATCCAATTTTCTTTCGAAAAAAACACTCATTTTGAATTTTCCTTTAAAACTTTAAGTGCAGCACTTCTTGCCTGTGGTGTAATCTTCATACTCTTTAAAATAGTTTCAGCTGTATCAGTTCTACCAAATTTATTATAAACACCTAATGCATTATAAGCCCCTCTATCCAGCGCATGAACACCTGGTCCAGAATGAGGATACAATTGGCCGTTACTTTTTTCGGCATAAACCCTTCCGTTCGGAAGTTTATGTAGAAGATCACCTGAATTAGAGTCTCTACCAATATTTCTTGCACTCCCACTTTTAATCAGTTGAGTATCTTTATCCATATTTACTGACCGAGTTACTACAGTATTATTTTCTTTCGTTTGAGATCTTTGTGTAACAGATGAAGCATTATGCCTACTATTTGGTGCTCTGATATTATCTAAAGACTCATCTTGCCCATCATCAGGTTCAGGTGGCATACCTGTTGCGGAATTACCAGAAGTTGATGGTAATGGCTTTGGTGTAGACTTTTTGTCTTTATCCTCAGATTGCTCACTTAAGATTGCAACTCCTACTGCTCCTAATGCATTAACTGTCGCACTTACACAAGCTGGACTTTTTGCACATGCGCCTGCTGCCATTGCAAGCACCTCTCCAGCCCCGACAATAAGAGGATAATAGCTATCCGTTGCCTCAACTTTTTGGCTTTGTGAAAGCTCTATAATCAAGTTTCCAAATAGTAGTTGATCTTCTGGACTGAGTTTTTGATTTTCTTGCTCAATTTTATTTGCTATGGCATGTGCCTGTTTCGCCCCATCTATTGCCTGCCCTGTAGCTTCAAGTGCTTGTACAATATTACCAACTGTAATTCCAGCTTCTTGACGATTGGCATCAAACTTTTTGGTCACATCCATCTGTAGATTAATTTCTTTCTGAACCTTGTCCTTATCAAACACATTGTTCAGCGCACCACTGTTCTATAGTTACACTTAACTCGCTCCCTTTTTACTTAACTCCAGCTTCAACCAATCATAATTAATATCAATCATTTTTTTATAATTTTCTTCTGTATAATAATCAGAAGCATCTACATTGTTATTTACACCTTGAATCATATGTGGTGAATTCTTTGGCTGTCCCCAATCAATCCAAAAATTTGATAACTCTAATAAGCCATACACTGGGTCTAAGCTCAGCCCGTTAAGCTTCAAGTCCAAACAAACTAATGACCACTTATGAGACGATTTTGGAATATCAATATTTAAAGTATTTACTACTTTTCTCAACAGATTTAAAATATCATCTCTTGAAGTATCTTTATCTATAACTAACAATTCATTTAAGACATCAGATAATTCGTTGGCAATAACCTCTGTCTTTAGAAAGTAATCTTCTAGAAAACTACTTACCATCTCATTACTTAAACAACCATATTCTGGAACTCCTATATATCCAATATAGATAGTTCCAAACTTATCAAAATTAAGCTGTTTAATTTTTTCATATGCTTGAGTTATCATGGTTTAGTTGGTATCCCTACAATTACTCCATTTTATTAACATATGGTATTAAAGATTTTAATGTTTCAATTAAGACCCCTTTACGTAAAATCACTTCCGAATATGTTTTTTCATAATCAACAGTGTAAAACAATCTTTCAAAATCCCCATCAAAACCTAATACTAGGCCAAAACCAAATTGAAATAACTCGCCAGTATCTAACCACACTAAATTTTCACTTTCAAATGCAGTAAAATCTATTTCTTCTATTGCGACATTTCCTAAATCATTTTTCAATGCGTTAATTTCCACAACATTACTAATTAAAGCATTAAAAACAGAACTTAATGTAATATTAATTCCTTTTGCTGGATAACATAGATCATTAATCCAAAAATTAAATACTCCTAGATTTAAATTATCTTCCTGGGAAAAAACTACATCCCACTGTATAAAAAAATCATCACTATGTTTTAATATCATTTTAACACCTTAGTAGACCAACCATTTTTACGCAAAATTGCTTTAGTTTTATTATCCAAAATTAATGGATTACGACTATCACCCGTACTTCCAGCCCAGTGGTAAGTATTAGATCCAGTTCCTTCATATGTAAATTGGTGTACATTTCCATTTGAGTCTAGAGTAAACCGCTTGTTTGAATTTCCTCCTATTGGAATAGATTTCTCAAATAGTTCTAAGGAATTTTTAGGTTCAATACCTGCATTAGGGCGATTACCAACCCCACCCAAAGTATGTTTTGAGTTTGATTTATAAGTCAAATTGTTATTTGCAACAATAGCATCCGCTACGGGGAGCATATTATTTGGCTTATTATTACCCTTTACTATTTTTTTACTACCAGCAACACCAGATGCGGCCATTGCTAAAAGCTGGGCTTGCTCATCTGTGATATTAAATTTAACCTTTAATTGTCGTGCAATCTCTTGATTAAAAACAATTCCTTCGGCTTGAATCTGCTGAGATAGTAATCCTTGTTGATAAAGTCCAGGAATATCTTTTGACCGATCAAGTTGCTTTTTAATATCTTCACGCGCATTAATAATAAAACCATATTTTTCTTTGCATAAGACAGCATCTATTGAACAAATTGCTGATAATGTTTCATCTTGCGTTATTGATAAATTTTTATACTTTTCTATAGTTTGACTACAATTGTTATTTTTCTTACAGTCTTTCATTTCCCTATTAAATTCATCAATTTGTTTTACAGTTAAATAATTATTCTCCACCGCATTCTGTGCAGATTGTCCACCTTGAACCGTACTTGATACATCACCTGTGGTTGCACCAACAGCACTACCTGCTAAACCGACAATTGAGCTAATTGTAGATTTCTCACTTGCGGTTAGATCTTTAGCTTTCTTACCATACAAATACTCAGCAAGTAACGGCGCTGCGGCCTCAGCACCACCTGCTGCAATACCCGCACTCAAGGCATTATTACCACCTGTTGCGGCAACTGCTGCACCTAAAATCGTATGTGCCAAGATATGCGCTGCACTACCTTCAGCATCTTTGCCCTTAAAGTATTGACCAATTTCATAGCTTGCAGCTGGACTCAATGTCGAGGCTGCAATACCTGCACCACTCGCAGTATGTGCGGACAAGCCTGCCGACACCATATCTAATAACACACCCGCTTTTTGCCACTGGCTGGCATCTTTCCTAAAAATTTTTACTCTATTTTTCCAGACCAGAGGCAAAATCTATACATAAAAAAAGCCGCATTTGAAATACGGCTAGAATTAACATTTTATAACTACTTTCGTTAAAATTCTAAAAATACTCAATGACTGTTAAAATGATTAGTTACATAAACAAAATATTTACACTTAACACAC
>NZ_KB849179.1:585031-585670 GCF_000367945.1 Acinetobacter proteolyticus | reverse complement strand
TGCAATACCTGCACCACTCGCAGTATGTGCGGACAAGCCTGCCGACACCATATCTAATAACACACCCGCTTTTTGCCACTGGCTGGCATCTTTCCCTGCGGCTTTTAACTCATCAATCTGCTTATTGATTTCAGCTTTAGCTTCTTGGCGATTGGCATCAAACTTCTTGGTCACGTCCATCTGTAGATTGATTTCTTTCTGAACCTTGTCCTTATCAAACACATTGTTCAGCGCACCACTGTTCTCACGCGCTGTATCGGTCGTAACATCAGTCAAAATTTCAGATTTAATCTGCTCCGCAGTTTTTCCTGTCAGTTGTTGCTGACCTGTTTCATTGGTGATAGTGATATTTTTCGTATTCACTCCACTCTTGGTCACACTACTGTCTTTATCACTGTCCAGACCAAACCCTATCGATTTGCTTACACCCACTTGGCTTGAAGCATGCCCGTCAATCTTATTCGGCTTCGACAGTACCGTATCCTGTTGCTTTTGTCCCTGAGCATCATTTTTCCCAGCATTAAAGCCAGCACCCACCGAAATACCTTTGGCATCATACTCACTGACATTACGCAGCTCAGAATGCGTCAAGGTTACCGTGCTGAGACTGTTTTTATTCTGCGTCTCGGCAAGCTGAGT
>NZ_KB849179.1:542688-584476 GCF_000367945.1 Acinetobacter proteolyticus | reverse complement strand
ATCGTAACCTGACCTTCTACATTCTGCTGTTTGCTCTTATAGCTTGCCTTGTCTTGCAAACTCTCGATATTCAGCGCTTTGGCATCGACTTGTACCGCCTTACCTTGAACTTGACCACCGATAATATTCGTCGCATTACCACTGCTGATACTGGTTAGGCTGTCTTTGGAACCAACATGACTATTAACATAACTGGTTTCAGTCCCATTACCATTTCCCTTACCTAAATTTCCACCCGCAGTTACACCAAGTGCCAAACCATTCGAGCCATAACTTACAGCCACACCCGCGTTCCAGCCTGCGCTCTTGTTGCCAGATTCTTCCTTGCTATTTTGTTCAGCCGCTTTGATATTTACATTCTGATCAGCCGCCAAATGTGTGCCTTTCAAGCCCATCACATCAGAGCCAATAATATTGATATTGGAGTCTTTACCTGCACCAGTGGCTACAATATTGGTCTTGCCACCTGCAGAAACCGTACTCTGATTCGCAGTGTTGCTTTCTGAACGATTAAACTCAGTATTCTTTTGCTCGCCGTAAGTGATACTTACACTCACATTGGCTGATTGTGCCAGATTGGCTGCACTTGTCGCAGCATCTTTGAGTTGTGCTAGTGTTTGACCCGCTTTATAAGCATCAAATCCAGCATTGGCTGCGGCCATCGCATTGACGCGATCATTTTTACTTTGGCCAACCTGTTTACTACTCTCCAATGCTGTTTGAACAGCTGAGACAACTGGTACATTCACAGCAAGGGTTAAACCCTTTTGTTCCATCTCATGTTTATACTGACTGGTACTTTGCTCTTTAGCCGCTTCAATCGTGACTTGCTGCGCCAAGATATTGACATCACCCTGTTGAGAAGAAACCGTACTACCTGTTTGCTGATAATTTTTACCGGCCACAATATTGGTATTACCGTTAAGGCTGCCAACCATTGAGCCACTATTGGTATGCTGGGTTTGTTCCTGTTCAGTTTTCTCTTTTTTAGAACCAATACTGATACCAAAACCACCACCAGAAATCAAACCCGATTTCTTGGTTTGGGTGTTGTGAATATTCAGATAGTTACTGTCTGCACCCTTGATTTCAATATTTTCTTTGGCTTGAATTTGAGTCAACTCATCCGATACCACCTCACTGCCTTGAATCTTGATATTCTTGGCATCAAGAATGACTTGCTTTCCATCTACCGTACTTGCAACAGCTTCATTTGCAACATCTTTAATATAATTTTGTGTGGTCTTTTTCTTTAAGAAACCTTTCTTTTTGGTTTCATCAGCATGCTCATAACTGCTGCTCTTACGACCCTCTTTGATGGTTAAATCTTCGCTGGCACTAACTAAAGTCTTGCCTTGCTCACTACTGAGCTGCGAACCTGTAATATCAATATTTTTGCCAGTTAGCGTCAAATCACCTTTCGATTGAATCTGATTACCCACATCCTGCTTTTGCGTACCAAAATCAAAATTCTTTTTATTGGTATAGCTATTGGTAACACGTTCAGTTTGCAACGTGTTCAGTGAGACATCTCCCTGTGTTTGGATCACACTTGAACCATTACTATTAATGATATCAGCAGCTTTTAGGCTGGTATTTCCACCCACACGGATATTTAGTGTATTTTTCAACGCATCGCTATTCTGACCATTGCCAACATAAATACCCGCTTTACGATCAATCTTGGTAAAGCCAAACTCATTTTGACCTGATTTATTGCTGTTACTGCTCAGGGTGCTGCTATGATTAAAGTTGCCACCAATCTCCATGCTAAGCGCATCTTTGGCAACAATCTGGCTGCCGATATTGTTCAGATCTTTTTTGGTACTGATCCCAATACGGTTCGCCTCTAAACGACCGTTCAGTTGATTGATGCTATTGGCATTGATCTTTAAGGCTTCACGGCCTGCAATGGTGGCACTGTTCAGCACGTCACCTTGCATATCCAACTGCACTTGGTCTGCGGCAATTAAAGTCCCGTCACCTTTTAAATCACCCACCTGAGATTTGACATAGACCTGCGGAACCAACGCTTTAGTCGTACTGCCATCTGGCAAATGAATGGTTTTCTCTTCCAGCCAGACAATATCACTGGTCAACTGCGCGATCTGGGCTGAGGTCAGGGCAATACCCGGTGTGAGATTAAACTGCTTGGCAAAAGTCAGTCCATTGTTCATCAAGGCTTTGTATTGCTCTTCATCATTGCCATAGCCTGACAAGAAACGGCGACCCGTCAATTGCGCAATCTGATCTTGTACCAGACGCTGCTCATAATAACCATCGCCCAGACGTTTTTGTTGTTTCGCAGGGTCAAGGCCGAGTGCATTCAACATATGGTCTGATGACAGCCATTTTTTGTAATTGCTAAAGGCTGGGTCAGTTTCTACCAAAAAGCCTGCCTGACTGTCTTTGGTTTGGATAAATAATGCATTACTCGGCAAGCGAATGCTTTTCTGCTGAACCGTACGGACTTCATAGCCTGTTGAAGTCTCGGTCTGCCCTAGGGTCTGTTGCGATGCATCCTGTTGTTTGGCAGCATCAACATTGTTCGAACCGTTCTGGTTGTCCTGATTGACAGGCTGGCCAGATTTAGCATCAATCTGCTTTTGTTCAGTTTGCTGCTGTTGCAGTTCAACTTTCCCAGCTTGCTGCGAAGCCTGAATATCTGTCTCAGCTTGTGTTGGCTCTACTGCTTTGATTTGGTGGGTCGGTGTACCAATGACCTGATCCCCACCATAGAGACCACTCAGTACAAAAGGTTCTGTTTCATCGGCAGGATTAAATCCGATTTGGGTCTTTCTGCCCGAATCATAGAACCATCTTATTGGATTCTTAAACTTCGTGGTTTTATTGGCCGTGTATGCTTTATTCTCAATACTTGTGCCTTGAACCGTTAAGGTTTTGGCCGCCAAAATCTGACTCTGATCATTCAGCACATGCTCCGCATTGATCAACATATTGCCGCCACTGATAATCTGCCCTGGGGTGCTGCTGATCACTTCTGGCACATAGGTTTCTTTATCGTATTCAAAGATGTTATAGGTTCTTAAGCGACGGCCATCTTTGAGTAACATCCACAAAAAGTTACCTTGTTTCTGGAATTCAACAATATCCTCTGAAACATCAATCCCCGGCTGGCGGTTATCCTCATAACCATGAACCTTGACCGATGACTCTAAAATCGCAGCATCCTTAACTTCAAAGTTTTCATTGATGTTCTCTATGCGTTTGGCATCAAGCTGCATATCCCCTTGAGATTCGATGGTTGCACTACGGTTATTGATCAGGTCGGCTTTGCCCTGTGCCTGATAATTGTCATCCAGTGAGCCGCCTATTTTGAGCTGTCCCATACTCAGAATCCAAGCATTGTCTTTGGAAACAGCATTGACCGCACCGCCAGCCTGATTATTCAGTGTGCCGATCCCGAGGTGCATATCACCACGTGAAGCAATCACGGCGCCTACACCGTCAAGGTTGCTTTTGTTATCGAGTGTTTGTGCCTGTATCGCAACATGGTCACCATAAATCCGTGCCCCATCATTATGAAGCTGCTGTGCCTGAATATGCGTCAGTCCAGCATTGATCAATCCTTGGTTATGGACTTTATTCTGCGCGATAAGATGCAGTTCGGCGCTGTTGATGCTTGCGTCTTTTTGATTCAGGATATTCTGTGCATTCAGATGTAGTTGCTTGCCTGCACTGATTTCAGATTGGTTAATAATGTCTTTTTCGCTACTGAGTTTCAAAGTGCCATTGGCTTTCAGCTCACTGTCTTTATGCTGGGTGTAATTTTGCTTCAAGCTGATCTCGGCATCACCCAGACTGATGATTTTACCTTGGTTAATCAGTTCATTGGCCTGAATGTTGAGTTGTTGCTGCGCCAATAACTCACCCACAGTATTATCAACATTCAGGCTTTGTTCGGCTTGATCGATATTGAGTTGACCAAGACTGGAAATACTGCCTTGCTGGTTATTTAACTGGCTTTGAATGCTTAAATTTGCCTGCTCACTGGCACGGATGGCACCTGCTTGGTTATTCAGTTCTTGGGCATTTAACTGAATATTTTTCGCATCCAGACCACCAATCACATCTTTGACATTGTTATCGCGGTTATCAATACGTTGTGCCTGTATTGCTAGCTGATCACCCGCCACAATATGGCTTGCACTGCCACTGTTATTGACCTGATCCACCTTGATTTGCACATTTTTCAGTGCTTGTATCTGACCTTGGTTGTTCAACACCCCAGCCGGATTTTTCTGTTCAATCAGCAGATCAGTCTGACTGCTCACTTGCCCAGACTGATTTTCGAGCTGTTGCGCCTGTATCGTGGTCTTGCCCGCAGACGCAATTAAACCACTTTGGTTCTGTAACTGCTGAATATTGTTGAGCTGTAATGTGCCCTGACTGAGAATTCCCCCTTTGTCGCCTGAATCCTGATTGATCAAATCATGATTTTGCGTATCAATTTGCAGGGTGCTTTCCGCCTGAATCAAACCCGCCTTGTTATTCACTGCTCCAGTTTGCAAATCCACGTGTTTCGACAGAATACGTCCGCTGGCATTTTCTAAATTTTGTTGTTGGGTATCGACACGCAATTGTTCTTGTGCCAGCATTTGCCCAGCTTGGTTATCCAAGCCTTGCGCCACCACATTTAGCGTTTTCGCCGCTGAGATTTCACCACTGTTATTCTGTACTTGCCCTTGTGCTTGAAGCTGAGTATCGCCTTGTTCGGCACGGATAATGCCAGACTGGTTATTCAGTGCACCGCTACGAATATCCAGCTGATTTTTTGCCGCCAGAATCCCTTGCTGATTATTCAGTTCCGCCTGTGTCTGTACCGTCATGTCAGTTGCGGCATAGATCGTGCCAAACTGGTTATCTACACGGCCTGCCGTCAGGTTAATCTTGTTTTTACTCTGAATCAGACCTGTTTGATTGCCGAGCTGTTGCGCTTTGAGATCGATCGTATCCGCCGCGTAAATCTCGCCAGCTTGGTTTTGTAGCTGTTGCTGAACCGTTAAATTTAATGCGCCTTGTTCTGCACGAATCCGCCCCGAGCTGTTGTCCAGTGTTTGCGCCTTGATTTCGGCTTGCTTGGCAATGATTAGACCCGATTGGTTATTGACTTGTCCCGTAGCATTTAAGCCCAACTGATCTTTGCTATACAGTGTGCCTTGTTCATTATTGAGATCGGTCACACTCAAAGCTACTGACCCGTTACTTAGCACTTTACCAGACTGATTATTCAAGCTGTCTGCCTTGATGCTGCTGTTACCAGCCGCACTGATCTCGCCTTCACGGTTATTGAGCTCTTTGTTCACCGTGAGCTGTAAACGGCCATCTTCGGCGCTTTGTAGCATTTGCCCTTTTTGATGGCTCAAACTGTCGGCACGCAATTCAATATTTTTGGCAGAGGTAGTTGCACGATCAAGATTGGCCGAACCTAATTCAAGTTGCATATTGCCATTGCTTTGGATCTTGCCATCCTGCGCGTGCAGGTCTTGTGCCGTGATCTTGAGTTGCTGATCTCCTGCATGCAGGATCGCACCTGCAACCGAACTCAGATTTTGGGTTTTAATTGTCGTGTTTGCTGCATTGCTGATGATTTGTCCAGCATCGTTATCAATCCTTTCAGCAATATCCAGTACCAAATCGTTCTTGCCCGTATGCTGAATCAGGCCTTTATTGTTATTGAGTTTTGAGGTGTTGAGCTGAATATCGGCCGCACTGTATTGACCTTCCTGATTGTCAGTACTGTTGGTTGCCTTTAAGCTGAGTTGCTGTTCTGCAAGTAACTTCGCCTGACGGGTGGTTAATTCGCTTGTCTCAACCTTGATATTCTTGGCTTGAACTTCACTGCCATTCAGGTCGGCACGGCGACTCGCATTGAGACTCACTTGGGTACCCGCCAAAAGCTTGCCTGCAATCTGCGCCTGCTCCGCGCTAATCTCCAGTGTTGCAGCATCATTATTCAGCTTGCCATCTGGGCTTAAGCCTGCTGCCCAAACACTGTCTGCATTGCTCTGGATCTGCTCGGCTTGAACTTTAACTTGATTCTGTGCCGCAAGCTGGCCATGTTGTTGTAATTGGCTGACCTTCAGTTTCGCCGAGTCACCCGCATAGATTTGTCCTGTATTTTGCAATTGCTGGCTTTGAATCTTCAGGTTTTTGGCGGCAATGATATTGCCTGCCGTATCCTTACGACTGCCGTTGTCAATCTGTGAGGTGTTGAGGTTTAAATCTTTTTGACTTTGAAGCGTGCCGCTTTGATTATTGATCTGTTGAGATTCAATAGTTAACTGTTGCCCTAAAATTTGACCTGCGCTGTTATCAAGTTGATCCGCTTTGATCGCAACATCGTGCTTGGTCGAGGCAATTACACCTTTCTGGTTATTCAGTTGCTCCGATTGCAGCTCGACATTGTTCACTGCCAGTAATTTACCCTCTTGGTTATTGATCGTCTTGCTATCAATCTTCAGTGCCTGTTCACTTTGAATACTGCCCGCTTGGTTATTTAACTGTTGTGAACGAATCTCTAGTGCTTGAACTGCATTTAACTGGCCTTTCTGATTATTGACATTGCTGGCTTGAATATCAATCTGGTTGGCAGAGAGCTTACCCCCTTGGTTCTCAAATACCTGCCCCGTAAATTTCAACTCAGGCAGTTGTAACTCACCGCCAGTATTATTGATCTTGTCCGTAACCTTCAAAGCCGTGTCATTATTGTTGCTGATTTTACCGCTTTGGTTATTCAGTTGATTTTCGACCAGAATAACGCCATCAGCGAATGTCTTTGGAACGATGTCTTTAGGTTGAATGACTTCAACTGTACTGGCATCCTGCGCGCTACTGTTCTGTCCCGGATTTTTAACAGTTGGTGGAGCTGTATTGCCGTTTTCTGAACCATTATTGCCATTTGAACTGTCTTGTAGCGCACGACCGATATGTCCTTGCTGGTTGTCCAGCGTCTTGGCCGTGATGTTGAGTTTTGATCCGCCGACTTGTTCAATTTGGCCCTTTTCATTACTTAAGTTTTTGGCCCTTAACTCCAATCGTCCAGCATTGATCACACCTTGGTTGTTATTGATATTGCCTTGGGCATCGAGCTTGATTTCATCCTGACTAGCAATCAGACCCGCATTTTTAATGTCCGTGGCCTGTAACTGAATCTGATTTTGAGTACTACTGATATTGCCTGTATTTTCAATATTCTGTGCCTTAAGTTCAATCTGATCTTTGGCCGCAACAAGATTACCTTGATTAATCAGATCCCCGTTGGCATTGAGCTTTAGTGTCGATTCGGTACTGCTGATCGAACCTGCATTGCGTACTCCCAGACCACGCTCAGTCCCCACCAAGAAAATCTTGCCTGCATACATGCCGCCCAATTTTCCGACATCCAATGCAAAGCCTGACGAATTACTTGCTGAACCATTCGCAATTGGGTTTGGCGTATATTGTGGTGTGTTTTGGTCTTTGACTTGAATATCATTTTGGCCTAACACGACATTGAGTTCTTTGGCATATAATCCGGCATTCACTTTCAATGCCTGCGCATAGACATCGGTAAATGGGGTCAAACTTCCATTGAGACCTCTGCCCTCAATAGTGACTTGTCCTTCACGCACCCGAAATGACTCAAGATAGCCTTGATTCATTACGGCTTGACCCGTCGTCAAACTAAAGCGATCAGCATTGATCACGCCGCAGCCATCACAGACCAAACCTGACGGATTGGCAATCACCACCTGTGCCGACTTGCCTGCAACCTCAAGGTAGCCCCTAAGCTGGCTTGGGTTACTACTGTTGACCTCATTGAGAATAACTTTAGCTTCACCTCTGGCAAGATTGGCGTTACCTTGCACCCAACCGCCAATCTGAGTTAGCGTGTTATTACGTGCATTATTCAGGATTGCACCTTCCTGCCCCACATCAAATTGCGTGTAGGTATTACGCGATACGCCACCAGCACTTGGGGTCTGAATATTGACCTGTACCGTACCATTAGCAGAATTGAGAATTTGTGGTTGTTGATTATTTGGTGCTGAACGGTCTGCAATAATTTGGGTATTGGCAATACTGCTTAATGGCATGATATAGACCACTGCGCCCAGCATACTGATTACGGCAAAATTCAGAGGATTCAGTTTTTTATAAGAATGGACTGATGGTGTCGCAGGCGCATCGGGTGCGACAGCACCACTTTGACCTGCTGTTTTAGTTCTGCTTTTTACAATTTCTGCAACCGCAATAAATAGACCACGTGCTTGGCTAAAAATAACGCGATATCGATTCTTATTCATACCTAAATACCCAATCTTTATTTATTTAATTAATTCAAAAAACAACCAAAAGTGTGGACTAGTACATCCAGTTCACACTGAAACCTGTCGTAAAATCATCGGTTTTAAAATATTCTGGTTTTTTCAACGGCGCACCGACAAAAGCGTCGTAGCTGACTGACTTAAACACCTGTCCACGCAAGCCCACAACTACACCTAACAAACTAGTGCCAACCAATGGGTTGGGTTGATACGCAGTGGTTCCACTCACTTCACCATAATCAATGCCGCTGTACCACTGCATTGGAAGTTTCGCAATTGAGCCGCTCAGTTCATTGCGAACCAAAAAGCCATTATCAGCCATCAGGGTTTGTTCACCATCAAAACCACGTACTGTGTAACGGTTACCAATCGAGAAGCGGTCTTGCGGTGTCAGTGCTTTGCTGCTGTGTTGCATGCGCCACTCAGCCAAATATTGTAAGTTCTGCTGGCCGACTTGAAATGGCACTTGCAAACTGGCATTGGCCTGTAAAATACCGACACGGGTATATGCTTCGTTAAATTGTTCTTCTGGTGCACGCATCGCACTAAATGCACCCGTACCTCGTTTATAAGTGACATTACCTGTCAGCGTGGCATTGGCTAAATATTCACTATGATCTAAGCTGGCTTTCCAGCCTGCGGTTTTTCGACGCTGCACTTCCACTTCAACATCATTGATAAAGTTCTGCGACTCACGATACCAACCACCAACACTCGCAGAAGTCTTCCGTTTGGCATCTCGGTACAACACACGGGATAGATCAGCGCCAATTAACTTACTTTTACCGCTATAGTTATAACTTTGGTTCGCACCAGCAACCGTCTGGTTATAATTGGATTGGCTATAACTGGTATTCAATAACCAGTATTGATAGGGAATGCTATAACTGAGGTAGAAGCCATCTGTACCTCGTTTACCAGAGTCACCACCACCTAAGTCGTGATTATAACTGCCATAAAACAGGTCATTTGCAGTCAATAGATTATCTAAGGACAAGGTTGCCGTGCCTTGATATTTACCCGTTGAGTCCGATCCTGCATCATCAATACCCAAATGCAAACGATAGGGTTTGGATTGTTGCCAAGCGAGTTCTAAATCACTATAACCAGGTTCAGTACGCTGCTCTGAAGGCTTAATTTTAAAATCAGCTTCAACGGTTGGCACTCGTTTAAAATTTTCCAGACCTTGTTCAATATCACGGACATTCAGAATACCGCCCGATTTAATCGGTAATGCATTAAATTTATGTGCACGTTTTGAAGTGCCTTCAACAAATTGAATTTGATCGACCTTACCTGCAACCACTTTAAGCTGGATCGTACCTGAAGCAATATTCTGTTGGGGCAACAACATTCGTGTCGTGACATAACCGTGGCTGATCAAATCGTTCTGGATCAGATCGAGGGCCTGATTGAGCCCCTGTACCCCGATACAGCGTCCAATCAAATTATATTGGCCCTGTGTCACTGGGCGCATGGCAAAAGTAAACTGACGAGCATCTTCGCCGATCATTACAAATTTTTTGATTTCAAAACAAACTTCTTCACTGTGCGACTTCAAAAACTGAAGTTGTGGTTTGTGTTGTAATTGCTTTTCCAAACCAGTTTGAACGGATGGTTCAGGCTGTATTTGTTTCTGTAAAGCGTCATCGCGTTGTTGCTGGCGCTGCGTAGCATCGGGCTGTATGGCTGCACTCGTTGGTGGTTCAGCAGCATAAATTGATGTTCCAAGTAAACTTAACATAATGAATATTTGGTTTTTTTTCATTTTTTTAGATTCACATTAAACAAATAGTAAAAAATTTTAATTGGATTATTACCAATTGGTTAAGCACTGTAAATAAAAAAATGATTTTTATCTCTTTTTTTATCATTTGAGTGATCAATTTAACAATAAGTACTTGTTAGAAAGTTTTACTCCGTTTTGCTGAAATGCTAGCTTGATTAGATATTGAGACTCATTCAAAAATTATCTTTTCATTAAAGATTTACACTCCTTTATTCAAAAATAATTTTTACTTCTAGAACCCAAGACCTCCCCAATAGCATCAAAATTTCAAATACAAAACAGCATGAGCCATCTTTCAAGTTCGCTCTCCTTTCGATACTTGACTTCAACTCGATTAAATTATATACATTAATAATGATACGTTTCGTATCATTATACAAAACTACAAAAACAGGTGTATAAAATGGTAGGACTAATTGGAATAGTCTTGTCCTTAATATTGTTGATGTATTTAGCATATAAAGGATTTAGCGTAATCGTACTTGCGCCCTTACTGGCATTATTTGCTGTCGCATGGAGCGGTCTCAGCGACCAACTACTTGGGTTTTATTCCCAAGTGTTTATGACAGGTTTAGGCGGTTATATCATCAAATACTTCCCTCTATTTTTACTAGGTGCAGTATTTGGAAAATTAATGGAAGATTCTGGCTCTGCACAAACCATTGCCAATTTCTTTGTTGAAAAGCTTGGTCATCATAGAGCGATGCTTTCGATCGTGCTGTCTTGTGCAATTTTAACCTATGGAGGTGTTTCACTTTTTGTTGTCGGTTTTGCAGTTTTTCCGATTGCTTCGGCATTATTTAAAGAACTTGGCATTCCTAAACGCCTGATCCCCGCAGCGATTATGCTAGGTGCACTCACCTTTACCATGACCGCATTACCAGGCACACCCGCAATTCAGAATGCAATCCCAATGCCTTTTTTTGATACTGATCTCTATGCTGCACCTGGTTTAGGCGTTTTAGCATCCATCTTTATTTTGATCACAGGCATGTGGTGGCTCAATCGGCAAGTTAAAAAAGCGGATTTAAGTCTCGAAGGATATGGCAACCATCTCGAAAGTCATCTTGAGCAAAATCCAACGAGTGCCAAGCCAAGTCTTATGGTCGCGTTTATTCCAATTTTCATCGTGATTGTGAGCAACTTAGTCCTCACTAAACTGATCTTACCTTCACTGGATACCGCCTATTTAGCAACGGATCAATTTGGGAATACCTCACTTAATTCAGTGATTGGATTATGGGCAATTATATGCGCCTTGGTTCTGGCTTGTTTAAGCATCATTGTTCTCAACTGGAAGTCTATTGTTGATATCAAAAACTCAATTCAACAAGGTGTTTCCTCATCCTTTCTACCTATTTTTAATACCGCCTCAGAAGTCGGCTATGGTTCAGTGATTGCGTCTTTGGCGGGCTTTATTATCTTACGAGACTTTCTTGTCAGCATTGCACCCAACAACCCACTTATTTCAGAAGCAATCGTGATCAATGTATTAGCAGGTATCACGGGTTCTGCTTCAGGTGGTTTAAGTATTGCACTGAATACCATGGGAGAAACCTATAAGAATTTGGCCTTCCAACATGGCATTTCATTGGAACTGATGCATCGAGTTGCCTCCATGGCTTCCGGTGCACTGGATTCACTTCCCCACAATGGTGCTGTGATTACCATTATTACCTTGTGTGGTTTAACCCATAAACAATCTTATTACGACATGTTCATTGTCGCCGTCATCATTCCACTGATCGCGCTGAGTGGTGTGATCACACTGGGAACAATATTCGGTTCATTTTAAAAACAATCAATTTTGACGTTAATACGGAGAATTAAAAATGTCATTTTCAACACACCTTCCAAGGATTATGGAAATTGGAAAAAATGCGAGAGCTAAGCTTCCAATGATTCTAGAAAGCTTAGGCACAAGCAAGCCACTCATTATTACCGATAAAATGATGGTTTCACTTGGCTATATCAAGCAAATTCAAGACCTGTTAAAAGCAGCACATATAGACAGTGACTATTTTGATGGAACCATTCCAGAGCCGACCTCTAGCTCCATAGAAGCAGGTGTGAAATATATTCAGGCGCAGCAGTATGATGCGATTATTGCGATTGGTGGTGGCAGCCCAATCGATAGCGCCAAAGCGATCAGTATCTTGAGCAAACACGGCGGTGACATCTCTGATTATAAATTCCCTAGACAAGTCAATGAGCTAGGTCTGCCCATCATTGCCATTCCAACCACCGCAGGAACAGGCTCCGAATGCACGCGTTTTACCATTATTACCAATGACAAAACCAGTGAGAAAATGCTGTGTGCTGGGCTTGGTTTTCTGCCAATCGCGGCAATTATCGACTACGAACTTACCATTTCGCTGCCGCCACGGACCACTGCAGATACAGGTATTGATGCGCTTACCCATGCCATTGAAGCGTATGTCAGTAAGAAAGCCAGTCCATATAGTGATGCGCAAGCGCTTGCAGCGATGAAACTGATTGGCCCAAATTTACAGATCGTTTATCACCAGCCCAACAATGAGCGAGCACGTGAAAAAATGATGCTCGGTTCAACTTTGGCAGGTATCGCTTTTTCAAACGCCTCAGTTGCATTGGTACATGGTATGAGCCGACCCATTGGTGCTTTCTTTCATGTTCCGCATGGCTTATCTAATGCAATGTTACTTCCCCTCATTACAGAGTTTTCTATTCAGGCAGCTCCAGAACGCTATGCCGACTGTGCCAAGGCAATCGGTTGTGCACATGCAGATGATGCGATTGAGGTCGCCAATCAAAAGCTCATAAAAACCTTAATCGCGATTAATCAAGATTTGAAAGTCCCCACATTGGCTGAGTTCGGGGTCGATAAACCATATTTTGATGAGGTCGTTCAGACCATGGCTGAGCAAGCACTGGCCTCGGGCTCACCATCCAATAACCCTATCGTGCCGACGCTTGAGCAAATGGTCAGCTTGTATCAACAACTTTGGTCAGCATAAAAATCTTTCATTTTTTATAACAGAGGATAAATTCACATGGAACTCATTGGACATTTTATTCAGGGTGCAATCAATACAGCACATACACGTACGCAAGCCGTCTATAACCCGTCATTAGGCATACAAACAAAAGAAGTCGCACTTGCCAGTAAAGCAACCGTGGAGGAAGCGATTGCAGCGGCAGAAGCAGCTTTCCCAGAATGGCGTAATACTCCAGTCATCAAACGGGCTCGCGTCATGTTTAAATTTAAGGAATTGCTGGAAAACAATGCGGAAAAAATCTGCCAGCTGATTGGTGAAGAGCATGGCAAAATTGGACATGATGCCGCAGGAGAATTACAACGTGGCATTGAGAATGTTGAGTATGCCTGTAGTGCCCCCGAATTTTTAAAAGGTGAATTTAGTAAGAATGTTGGACCTGCAATCGACTCATGGAGTGAGTTTCAACCTTTAGGGGTTGTTGCAGGAATTACTCCGTTTAACTTTCCAGTTATGGTCCCGCTTTGGATGTTCCCAATGGCCATTGTGTGTGGAAATACATTCGTGCTTAAACCTTCCGAGCGTGATCCATCCTCCACTTTATTTATCGCTCAACTGCTCAAAGAAGCAGGACTGCCTGATGGTGTATTGAATGTAGTGAATGGAGATAAAGAAGCAGTCGATACCCTACTACATGACCCTCGTGTGCAAGCAGTTAGTTTTGTCGGTTCCACACCCATTGCAGAATATATCTATCAAACTGCGACTGCGGCAGGTAAACGCTGTCAGGCACTAGGAGGCGCAAAAAACCATGCCATTGTCATGCCCGATGCGGATTTAAATAATGTGGTCAGCTCTTTATTAGGTGCAGCATTTGGTTCATCGGGCGAACGCTGCATGGCCCTTTCTGTCGCAGTCGCTGTGGGTGATGACATTGCAGATCAAATGATTGCAAAATTATCCAAAGAAATCGATTTGCTCAAATATGGCCCATACTCCAATAAAGACAATGATTTTGGTCCAGTGATTACGGCGCAACATAAAGCGAAAGTGATTCACTATATTGATAGTGCAGAACAACAAGGTGCCAGCGTGATTGTCGATGGTCGAAATGCGGCGCCTGAAGGCTATGAAAATGGTTTTTATGTTGGTGCGACGCTGATTGATCAAGTAACACCGAATATGACCAGCTATAAAGAAGAAATCTTTGGTCCCGTACTGCAAGTCATTCGTGTAAAAACCATGCAAGAAGCCATGGATCTGATCGACAGTCATGAATATGGAAACGGCACCTGTATTTATACCCGTGATGGTGAAGCCGCACGCTATTTTAGCGATAACATTAAAGTGGGAATGGTCGGCATCAATATCCCACTTCCAGTCCCTGTGGCGTATCATAGTTTCGGTGGTTGGAAGCGTTCACTGTTTGGTGATTTACATGCCTACGGGCCAGATGGTGCTCGTTTCTATACCCGTCGTAAAACCATTACTCAACGCTGGCCAAGTACCAATGTCCGTGAAGGCGCGCAATTTTCAATGCCCACACTCAACTGATTTAGTTACCCACTAAAAAGAGTGAGCATTCTGCTCACTCTTTTTACACATCAATCAATTTATTTAAATCATTTGCCGCCTGACGTAACAAAGGCTCATATGACACGAGATCTTCAAGAGACTTTCTTATTGTGGGTGCATGTACATAAAGACAGGCTACAATGGTACCTGCTCTATGAATCGGGACTGAACAAGCCACCATTCCCGAAATAAACTCTTCATTATCAGTTCCAAGTTGATTCAAAAAAATTTGCTCCAGATTTTCCTCAAGTAAACCTGGATCGGTAATGGTATTTTTGGTGAGTTGTACAATCGGGAGATGTTCTAATATATTTTTCCTGCGATGCACAGGCTGAAAACTTAAAAACAGTTTTCCACTCGAAGTACACCACAAAGGCACAGTCGCACCCACTGGTAAATACACCTGTAGCGGCCAATTCGCCTGAACCCTGTCGGTGTAGAGCATTTGATTATCACTGAGTATCGCAATACCACAGGTTTCATTAATCTGATCAGATAATTTTTGCAGGATTGCCAAGCGTTCCATCTTTCGAGGTTCCTGCTCCCAAGCATTCATCAGCAACTTATAGGTGCGATCACCTAAAATATAACCACCATACATATCCGTCTTCACAAACTTTTCTTGTTCTAAAGTTTGCAATAAACGATGGATACTTGGCTTTGGGATATCCAACTCTACTGAAAGGTCTAAAGGTGATGGTGGATGTTTTGCAGTTGAAATTGCCTCAATAATGTCTAAAACTCGAGTAATGGATGAACCTTTTTTATTCATTTTTAAGTCCTAAAACCTGCATGTAGCCAATTTCTTTTCGAATACAGTACATCTATATTTATGAAAGTTACCAATATTCAAGATAGTAATCGTGTTAGGAACATGGATTCAAGTCATTCTTCCGCTATAAACAGGAAAGTTACTTTCCAATAAAGAATCAAATAAGCTGGCTTATAAGAGAATAATTCTCATATCTAACAATTCATTACTTGAGCTTGTGTGAGCTTCTTGGCATCGTTTGTCAGTTGCTTCATTATGGGAATCTCCTGCCGATGGCTAGTCCAGCGCAAGCTATAAGACATAAATTACTTAACACTTTCTTTTCAAGACATTCTGTTTGGTTTCTTTGTATTTTTACTGCTTTAACCATTACTTGGTTTAAATTTACCTATACCCCACATACCATTTATTATTTTATATCCGATACGCTTTTAAACGGTCTTTGGTTAGTCACTGGATTACTCAGCGTTGTTGGTTTACGCGATTTACTGCAAAAGAAACATGCCATTTTAAGAAACTATCCAATTTTGGGACATTTTCGTTTTCTGTTTGAAGATGTTCGCCCTGAAATTCGTCAATATTTCATAGAATCAGATCAAGATGCCCTGCCTTTTTCACGTATGCAGCGTAGCCTTGTTTATCAACGTGCAAAAAATGAAAATGCAGATAAGCCCTTTGGTTCAATCATTGATGTCTATGATCCAAACTATCGCTTTATTGTGCATTCAATTGCGCCTTGCCCACCTGCGAACCCAGAATCTTTCCGCGTCCTAATTGGTAATGCGCAATGTAGCCAGCCCTATAGTGCATCGATCATGAATATCTCTGCCATGAGTTTTGGTAGCCTGAGTGCCAACGCAATCCGTGCATTGAACAAGGGTGCACATTTAGGCAACTTCTACCACGATACAGGTGAAGGTAGTCTAAGTCCCTACCATTTAGAGCATGGTGGCGATATTGTCTGGCAAATTGCCAGTGGCTATTTTGGTTGCCGTACCGCTGAAGGCTTATTTGATCCAGACAAGTTTGCACAGCAAGCCAAAAATCCGAATATTAAAATGATTGAGGTCAAGCTTTCCCAAGGCGCGAAACCAGGTCACGGCGGTATTTTACCCAAGCATAAAATCACTGAAGAAATTGCTCGTATTCGTGGTATTTCCAGAGACCATGACTGTGTTTCCCCTTCTAAGCACCCAAGTTTTAACACCCCAATTGAAATGATGCATTTCATCCAAAAACTCAGAGAGCTTTCAGGCGGTAAACCTGTTGGCTTTAAACTATGTATTGGCCAACCATGGCAATTTATGAGCATTGTCAAAGCCATGCTCGAAACCAAAATTGTGCCTGACTTTGTGGTGGTTGATGGTTCCGAAGGCGGAACTGGTGCAGCGCCAATCGAGTTTAGTGACTATATTGGTACGCCACTCAGAGAAGGTTTACGCTTTGTACACAATACACTGGTGGGTGCAGGTCTTCGCAGTCAAGTTAAAATTGGTGCCAGCGGTAAAATGATCAGCGCCTTTGATATTGCCAGCACCTTTGCCTTAGGTGCGGATTGGGTCAATTCCGCACGTGGCTTTATGTTTGCAGTAGGTTGTATCCAAGCCCAAAGCTGTCATACCAACCAATGCCCTGTTGGTGTTGCGACGCAGGATAAAGATCGCCAAAAAGCGATTGATGTGCCAAGTAAGGCTGAACGTGTGTTTAACTTCCATAAAAACACGCTCCATGCCTTATCTGAAATGATTGCAGCTGCAGGTTTACATCATCCATCCGACATTAAAGCGCATCATTTGGCGCAGCGTATGAATGACCGTGAAATCAAAAATTATGCACAGATCCATTTCTTCTTAAAAGAAAATGAATTGCTGCACAGCGATTTAAACGATGATGAGAATTTCTACTATCGTATGTGGAAAATGGCGGATGCCAATCAGTTTTAATATAAACGTTTAAGCCAATAAAAATCACCACTAGTAATAGTGGTGATTTGGTTTCGCATGTAAGAAAGCAGGAATTAAACCCGTCAGTGCAGCACGAATATCGGCACGTTCATTAATTAATTGGTGTGAGCCTTCTTCCAGCATCAATAAAGTCTGCAACCTAAACTTACGGCGAATATATTCAATGTTATAACGCCAATCTACGGTTTGATCTAAAGCGCCTTGTGCAAGCCATACAGGAATACGACAAGCTGGTCGTTGTTCCATTTCCAGCATCCATTTGGACATGGCCAAAATCCAGTCCATGCCCATCATACGAGGTTGCAAAGGATCTTTTAAACGAACAAAGCGTAGAAATTCAGGGTTATGGTTATTACGGCGGAAATGTCGAGGTACTTGGCTTTTAATCCGACGAATAATGCCCAGACCAACTGAATTATGCCACCAAGCGGTTTTTGCAGGTCTGATTAATGGCGACAACAGCAATACTCGGTCAACAATAGGATCTTCTCTACGTTCGGCATATTCAAGTAAATGATGCATCCAAATTGCACCACCCGTACTCTGTCCAATCCCTAACCACGGTTTCGGTAATTGTTTCGCACCTCGAACTGCATCATAAACTGCGTGCAAAACTTGCTGGTAGTGATCAAAATTCTGAATACTGGCTGGTGAGCCATTGCTTAAACCGTGTCCAGGCAGATCGTAAGTGACAATGCTAAAGCCTTGATCTAAAATCTCTTTAATAATCGGCTGGTAAATGCCACTATGTTCCAAATAGCCATGTAACAAACACACAGTACCTTGGATTTTTTGTTGTTTCGGCTGAAATACTTGGACATGTAAGCGAAACAATGGCATTTCTACATACCCCTGCCAATGCTCACAATCCAATAAATGTAAACCGTATAGCTTACGATACGCCTGCAATGGTTTTGAGATCTCTGTGACACGAGATAAATCCAAAGGCTCTAGCACCTGAGGTGTGGTCTCTCGATTTGGGACAGGTAAATCTAGTTGTTTTAAAATTGTCGGATTTAGAAATGGAATATCGGACATTAGGGTATCTCTCGACAATCACTTGAACCAAATAACATATCACGAATCGTAGCCAGCATTTCATAGTTGGCACGGCGGCTATGATCATAGTTTTGTTCACTTGGACGCCATTGTGTTAACGTCGTTGGCATTGGCGCCATGACAGGCACTGTCTCAATTCCATTCAAAGCAAATAAACGTCGTGTTCTTGGCATGTGGTATTCATCAGTAATCAAAATGACGGTCGGCGCACCGCCTTTCTTTTGTAGTAATAAAGAACTGAATCGAGAGTTTTCGCAGGTATTCATACTGCGGTTTTCTAACAATTTAGCATCCACACCGCGCTCTTTTAACCATGCCTGCATATAAGGTGCTTCAACACCACTCAGTACGATTGGTAAAGCATATTTCTTCTCCACTTGTAAAGTTTTTTCCAAGCGTAAGCGTGTATAATTATTCACCACAATATCTTTACCATTGGCCCCAAGCGTCAGTCCGCCACCGAGAACGACAATTGCATTCGGCTGTGAAGTATTTTGCGGCTCAACCATGTTCTCTTTATTATTTTTCAATTCGATCAGGTCTTTATTGGTCTGATCTTTATCCACTTCATTCACAGGTAATGCAATAGGATAGGTTTCTAAAAAAGCAATATATTTACCCATCAATGCTTGATTATCAGGTGTATTCCACTGTAAAAAATCCAATGGTGTATTCATCACAACAGCTGAACTTTCTTGATCCTGCTCAGGTTGTTGTTCACTCATCAATGGAATACTAGGTTTCTTTTTCTCATCTTGGCTTTCTTTTTCCTGCTCTTCAGCAATCAACTCTTGCAGCAACTTATAGCGTGCTTGAATTAACCTTAAATCTTCTGATTGTTCCGATTGAAAGGTTCTCTCCATGAGTTTCAAATAAGCCTGTCGAGCAATCCATAGATTAGAACCTGGTTCTAAAGTTTCGTGCTCACTCAACGCTGCAGGGCGCTGACTTTGCGCCGCAACCTGATTAACATCAACAGGAACAAAACGGTTCAGACCTTTCACTACCAGTTGCGAATAAAAAGGCGAATATAAAAAAAGCACAAAGCAGCCCAATAGCACAAATAATATGGTAATTACCCGTACTAAACTGACCATCCAATGCACTTTCGCCATAGATTTCTTCATCCAAGATGAGCTTGAATCAACCCTTGTTCACTATATAACACAGGTTCAGGTTCTAACTGAATACTAAACTTTTGTTTTACATCACTTTGTACTGTTTGATAGGTGTTTTGTACATCCGCTAGCGTAGCCTCAGCATAATTCACCAACACCAATGCCTGTTTATGAAACATCCCGACAGAGCCGAGTTGCTTACCTTTCCAACCTGCTTGGTCAATTAGCCAACCAGCTGCCACTTTAACATTGCTATTTGCTTGCGGATAATGCGGTATGTTTGGAAATTGTTGAGTAATTTTGTCAAATTCAGCTTGTGACAAAATTGGATTCTTAAAGAAACTGCCGACATTCGGAAATTCTTTAGGATTCGGTAGCTTACTTTGTCGAATATGAATCACCTGATTTTGTAAATTCTCAGCAGTGAGTTCATCACCGACAGCTTGCTTGAGATCACCATAATTCAATTTCAGCTCAGCTGTTTTCAACAGCTTAAACGTCACACTGACAATGATGTAACGATTCGGATGATCTTTGAAAATACTATGTCGATAAGCAAAATGACAATCTTCCGCAGCAATCGAAGTAAAATGTTTTAATTCACGATCATAAACTTGCACAGATTCGATAAACTCACCTGCCTCAACACCATATGCACCGATATTCTGAACAGGTGACGCGCCCACCAATCCTGGAATTAAGGCAAGATTTTGCAACCCAAACCATTGTTGTTGCGTGCTATACAACACAAAGTCATGCCAGACTTGGCCAGCGCCTACTTTAACCCGAACCTTAGTTTCATCTTCAGTGAGAAGATCAATCCCTTGGATATTCAAATGCAAAACCAAAGCTTGAATGTGCTGAGGCAACAGTACATTACTGCCACCCGAAAGCACTAAGACATTTAAATGCTGCTGTTCAGCAAATGCCAAGGCCTCAACAACCTCATTTGGGTGATTGATTTGAACATAATATGAAGCAATGGCATTCAAATTTAATGTATTTAAGCTTTTAAGCTGAACCTGTGCTTGTACCTGCATATTAAATTAAATCCTATTACCCTGCTTTTATTTGCTTTTTAAAAATTTCGACCCATGCCTGACTGCTGGATTCACATTGATCCAGTACGCGATCAAACCCATCTGCACCACCATAATAAGGATCTGGTACGGCTTGTTGTCCAAAATCCGGATCATGTTCACTCATCAGCGCCAATTTGGCACGAATCTGATCACCACCAAATTGTTGAACAGCTTGAAACATCAACGCTTGAATATCATCAAAATTGTCATGGTCCATTGCCAAGATCAAATCGAACTCGACAAAGTCTTGTAAAACAATCTGTCTAGCACGCAAATTAGATAAGTCATAACCACGTTTTACTGCATGTTTTTGACTACGTGCATCTGGTGCTTTATTCGGATGATAATTACTGGTTCCTGCGGAGTCGACTGTCACATTTAAGCCATGCGCATCACAATAGTGTCTGAGAATGGCCTCAGCGGTTGGGGAACGACAAATATTTCCTAAACAGACACATAACACCTTATACGGCGTTTGGGACGGCATAATCACCTCAAAGTTACACTTTTTAAGAGCGTCTTATGTTAATTTATTTAGACAGTGAAACCTATAGTCACTTAATATAAAAATGTTGTATTTATTATGAAAAAATAAGGATGTATGTATGAACCCGTTTCAATTTCAAACTGTTCCCAACATCATCGCGGGGCTAGGTTCGATACAAGAACTTAAAAATGTTTTAACGCAACAAAATTATCACAAGGCATTGATCGTGACCGATGCTGGCATGATACAGCATCAATTGCATCAGCCCATTTTAGAGATTCTGACTCAGATTGGCCTTGAATACATTATTTATTCCGATATCCAAGCTGATCCGCCTGAGCATATTGTATTGGAAGCTGTTGATTTTGCAAAACAAGAACAGATTGATGTGATTATCGGCTTTGGTGGTGGTAGCTCCATGGATGTGGCTAAAATCATTGCCTTGCTGGCACATCCTAAACAGCAACAGAATCTCAGTGAAATCTATGGTGTTAACCAAGCCAAAGCCCCTCGTTTACCCCTCATTCTCATCCCAACCACAGCAGGGACAGGTTCAGAAGTCACTCCTATTTCGATTGTGACTACAGGTGCAACCACCAAAATGGGAGTAGTCTCCCCCTTTTTATATGCCGATGTTGCGATTTTAGATGCGACTTTCACTCAAGGTTTACCTGCTCATATTACCGCGGCGACAGGCATCGATGCCATGGTGCATGCTATAGAAGCTTATACCTCAAATATTAAAAAGAATTTTTATGCCGATATGCTGGCTAAAAATGCATTGAAATTACTCAATCATAATTTAGCTAAAGTCTTGAAAAATGGGGCTGATTTAGAAGCACGCCAAAACATGTTAGTGGGCTCTATGTTAGCTGGCCAAGCCTTTGCCAATGCACCCGTTGGCGCAGTGCATGCGCTTGCTTATCCATTAGGTGGACATTTTCATCTTTCGCATGGACATACCAATGCGTTGGTACTGGTTGAAGTTTTAAAATTTAATGCACCCAAAGCCAAACAGCACTATGCAGAATTGATGCAATTACTCGACCCTCGAAGTACGGGCTGTACCGATGGCCTCTGTGACCTGTTTATTGACCATATGCAGAATCATCTGGACCAAAGTGGCTTAACCTTGAGGTTAAAAGAACTCGATATTGCTGAAGCGAAATTACCGCAACTCGCCAAAGATGCCATGCTGCAAACTCGACTTTTACAGAACAATCCAAGAGAAATGACCGAGCAAGACGCACTACAGATCTATCAGGCGATTTATGCATGAGCAAACCAACTTTAAAACAACGCGAACAATTTAAGTTCTTTTTTCCAATCCAAACCCGTTGGGCCGATAATGATATTTACGGCCACGTTAATAACGTGACTTATTATAGCTATTTTGATACTGCAGCCAATTCATTACTGATTCAGAAAACAGGTTTCGATATTCATCACAGTGACATTATTGGTCTAGTGGTTGATTCAGCTTGTAGCTTCCAACAGGAACTATCATTTCCAGAAATCATTGAAGTGGGTGTGGCGATTGGCAAAATAGGAAATTCATCTCTTAGATATGAACTGGCGATTTTTAAACAAGGTCAGCAGCAAGCCGCAGCACAAGGTCATTTTATTCATGTGTTTGTAGACCGAGAGAATCGAAAAAGCACCAACATTCCAGAAGCAATGCGGGATGTTCTAAATCACTATTTATTATAATTTCAGATCGCAGAAATAAACATGCCACAACATTGTCTTGAACGATGTTGTGGCAGCCCATGATCAACCTAAATCATTAGATATGTGGTAAAGCATAAGGTACGATATCTTGGAAGGTACGACCATGCACATTTTCACCAATCGCGTGCATTTTCCATGCATCATTGTGGCGATAAATTTTTGCAATAATCAAACCAGTATGTGCGCCTTGTGAAGACAGCTTATAGCTTGCAATTTCCTGATTGCTGGATTGATCCACCAAACGGCAGAATGCATTTTCAACTTTCTCAAAGGTCTGTCCACGGAAACTGCTCACCGTAAATACCAACGATTTTACTTGTGCCGGAATCTGGTTCAAATTAACACGAATGACTTCATCATCGCCATCGCCCTCTCCGGTTAAGTTATCGCCCGAATGGTGGATACTGCCATCCTTACTTTGCAATTGACCAAAGTAAACGACGTCCAATACTTGTTTGTTTTCATCAAATAAAATGACAGAAGCATCAAGGTCAATATTCCCACCGCCACCACCAAAGCCGAAAAAGCCTTTGCTTTTCGCAACGTCCCAGCCCACACCTAAAAAGATTTGTTGTAAGCTGCTGCCATCTGCTTTTTGCAAGCTGATTTTTTGGCCTTTTTCTAAATTAATTCCCATGTACTTTTACTCCTCTGGATAGAACGATAAAAATGATTGTTTTAATTTGATTGATTACGATTTAAGTTTAACTTCGAGGTTAACCACTGCAGGAAATTGTTGCGGTTTCGAGAACAAATCACCACCTTGCCTTGACCGGAAAAACGCAATACCATCCCTTCGCCACTGGTCACACTATTAACTAAATTGCCAAGAAAACCACTACTCTGTGAAGTAGAAACGGATAAATTATAATTTAGACGTGAATCCCAACAGACCACATGTCCATTATCAATAATGACTTCTTTGTTTGGTTCAACCTCAAGCTCAAACAAGGTACCACACCCAGAGACCACCACTTGGCCTTGCCCGCTGGTTTCCATCACTAGAAAACCGCCGGTATTACCAAAAAATGCACCGCCAAGGCTACTGTTTAAACGCGCTTTGACTTCAACTGAGTCATGCGCTGCCACGAAAGCTCCGTCACTGAGCAAGTACTGCGTCGTACCGACATCCAGAATCTGCATATCACCATCCAATGCGGCAGATAACAGACAATCTCCATCACCGCGTACCGCTTCGATATGCTGCTGAAACAGCGATTCATCATTGGCGAAACGGCGTAATAGGGATTGCATTAAACCACCTTGCAAACGCCCTTTTAACTCCAAAGGTGCTTCCATCATCACCATAGCGTTACTTTCGCAATAGATTTTGTCGCCACGACGCATGGATACATGCAGGAACGGTTCTGGTGAACCAACTAAGCTAAACTGTGCCATTATTTATTCCTTTTAATTTCTAACAATCTTATGTTGCTTCGCAGCGTTTAACCAATCAGGGAATTCTTGTAATAACAATTCATATAGGCGTTCATCTGAAACACTATCAATGCGGTCCAAACTAAAGAAATTACAGTTATCGACAATTCGACCTGACATTTCATCCAGCTTTTCTAGTGCGCCATAATCTCGCCCGCCAATCCCGACAAATTGCCAGAAAATAGGCAGTTTGGCCGCTTGGGATAATATTTTCTGCATTTGTCGACGGCTGCCCACGCCACCATCCGAAATAAATAAAACATAAGTCGGGATTTGATCTTTGAATTTTTGGAAATAGTTAATCACAGCTTCAATTGCTGGAATTTCCTCATTATAACGCGCCCCCACTTGCCAATTCTTCCAGCCACGCTGGGTGGTATTAATGAAATCATTGACATTGTTGAGGGTAACATCATCCAGTTGTGTGGTTTTAGCAGCAAAAGCCCAACACTCAAAACTGCCATCATCATCAAAATGAATGGCCAGTGGCATTAGGCGATTCACCACCTTTTGTACATCACCGCGACGATATTGCCCATCCATTGATCCTGAAGCATCCAAGACCAAGGCTACGCGAGCGGTCACGCCCAGCAAGTTTTTCTTTTCCAGTTGGACCAGTGATTTTTTGGTCAGATCGATAATGGATGCATTGCCCGTTTTTTCGGCCTTTTGCAAAGATAATTTTTTCTTTAAATCGATATTCGATTGTGGTGCTGTAGGTGTCGTTTGTTGTAGTGTCGGCTCTTCTGCGACTTCTCCACCAAAATGTTGAATTAAAGCAGCGAGACCTGCATTAAAGCCTTGTCCAATGGCTGCTAAACGCCAAATACTGTCTTTTCGATAAATCTCGATCAGCATGGTGGCACGTTCTTGATCGAAGATGCTGCCATCTAACTTCAGTTCAGCAATCGGCTGTAACTGTACATTAAGAATTTGAATCGTGGCTTGCTGTAATTGTGACATGACATTCTGACCATCAATTGCAGCGGTCAAAACCAGATGTTGAATACTTGCTGGTAGTTTTGCAGAATCAACTAAAAAACGACTGCATTTATTCTGGTTTTCAATCAAACGAACAGCTTGGCATGGCGTTTCAGGCTGATTGTAAAAAGTCATATATCGCTCATCACTTAAACGATATTGCGGATCAAGTCCAAAACTTGCGATATCTAAATCAAAAGCTGCTTGGTATTGAATCTGGATATAAAAAGAGGATTGCCCCTGTAAAACATCAGTTAATTTTATTTTTTGTCCGCGAACTAAATTCAACATATTAAGGAATAACCTATTTTTATCATTTATAAATATCGAAAAAGAAGATAGTGCCTAAACACTATCTTCCACAGGCATCTTAAACAGAAACACCATAAGAAGCCGCTAATGGCCCTAAGCCACCAGCAAAACCTTGACCGATTGCGCGGAATTTCCACTCGCTACCGTGTTTATAAAGTTCACCAAAGATCATTGCAGTTTCAGTGCTGCTGTCTTCAGACAAGTCATAACGTGCAATTTCAGTACCACCCGCATCGTTAATTACACGAATATAGGCATTCGCAACTTGACCAAAGTTTTGGTTACGGGTTTGACCATCATAAATCGTAACCGCAAAGATTACTTTTGCAACGTCAGCAGGAACTTTGCTTAAATCGATACTTAAGGTTTCGTCATCACCATCGCCTTCACCTGTACGGTTATCGCCATTGTGAACTACAGAACCATCAGATGACTTTAAGTTATTAAAGAAAATAAAGTCATTGTCAGCACGAACCTTACCACCTTCATTGACTAAAAATGCAATCGCATCAAGGTCAAATGCAGCACCATCAGTCACGCGTGGATTCCAACCTAAACCAACAGTTGTTTTTGTAATGCCAGGCGCTTCTTTGGTTAAGCTAACGTTGCCGCCTTTGGTTAAACTAATTGCCATTCGAGTTTCTCCTTATTAAATATCAACTCATTGTTTATTTCATTTGGATCATGGACATCATATAAATGATGTATCCATGCATTTTTATCAAGCTTGTGTTTGTTGTTTACTGTAAGCAATCGAAGATAATACAGCCCAAATGATGAATGCAATACCAATCAAGCCCGTTACAACTTCAGGCACATGACCACCTGTTCCTGTATAAAGCATAATTGCAGCTAAAGCACCAATCGCATAATGTGCGCCATGCTCGAGATAGATAAATGCTTCTAGTGTGCCTTTCTCAACTAAATAAATCGTCATAGAACGGACAAACATTGCACCAATGGCCAGACCGAGCATAATCACAACCACATCACTTGTGATCGCAAATGCACCAATCACACCATCGAAACTAAACGAAGCATCTAATACTTCGAGGTAAAGGAAACCACCAATACCTGCTTTGACGATATTACTTGAAGTACCTGTAACTGGTTTTTCATCGGCATCATCATCTTCGCTGCTGCCTTCAAGCAAATGACCCAGTACCTGTACACCGATATAAACCACGATGCCCCAGATCCCTGCGACAATCACGATCAGTTTTTGTTGCTCAGGCACAAAAGCAGCCATGGTCAATAAAGCAATCAGGGATACGAATACTGACATCGCAGGAATATTGGCTAGATTCGATAAATGGGTTTCCAACCAATGGAACCAGTGCGTATCTTTACCATCATCAAACAAGAAGTTTAAGAACACCAACAGCAGGAACATCCCACCAAAGGCTGCAATTTCAGCATGGTGTGCAAGTAACTTTTCTGAATAAGTTTTTGGGTCATTCAGTGCCAGTTTCGCAACTTCAATCATTCCCATGTCAGCGGTTACACCAACAATTAACAACGGGAAGATTAAACGCATACCAAATACAGCAACTAAAATCCCGACGGTAAGGAATAGTTTTTTCCAGAACTCATCCCAGTTTCTGAGTACTGATGCATTGACAACAGCATTATCAAAAGACAGAGATACTTCCATGACCGCCAGTACAGTCGTAATCAATAAAACTTTAAGCATCATCGAGAAACCAGCATTTGGGCCATGCGTAAAGCCCCACCATGCTGATAACCCTAGACAGATTACGGTAAAAATAATTGAGAAACGAAAATGTTTCATTTTTTTCCTTTTCTAAACAGCTTTTAGCTATTCATCATTTATGTGTTGAAATGAGAAGCTTAGCCGACCTGAATACCATATTGTTGGCACATCGCAGCAAGCCCGCCAGAATAACCTTGACCAACGGCTTTAAATTTCCATTCGCCATTGTGGCGATAAACTTCGCCAAACACCATGGCAGTTTCAGTTGAATAATCTTCTGCCAAATCAAAACGAACCACTTCGACATTAGTGTCTTGATTCACGACACGAATAAAAGCATTGGCAATCTGACCAAAATTCTGGCCACGTGCTTGTGCATCATGAATGGTCACGGTAATCGCAATTTTTTCAATTTCAGGCGAGACTTTTGACAGATCGACCAATAAGGTTTCATCATCGCCATCACCTTGACCTGAACGGTTGTCACCCGTGTGTTCTACTGAACCATCTTGAGATCTGAGTTGGTTGTAGAAAATAAAGTCGTGATCGCCACGTACTTTACCCGTCGCGGTTAATAAGAATGCACTCGCATCCAAGTCAAATGCTGCGCCATCAGTCGCACGCTCATCCCAGCCCAATCCAATTAAAATGCGAACTAAATTTGGATCTGTTTTACTTAGGGATAAATTTCCACCTTTATTTAAACTAATTGCCATTTTGTTTTTTCTCCTCGTTTGAACACTTAAAATTCAATGGTCTCAATAATGTCCACATAGATATCGAAATTGTTGTTATCTAATACATGATTAAATATCAACTTTATTTACTGCCTGCAACCCAGCGCAGACCAAAACCAAAGGCTTGGTCCAACTCCCGATGTCCAGGTACATAACGCACATGACGTTGTACTTGGATACTGCCGCCTTGATTCACTAACTCTACAATTCCACACATCCCCAAAGGTTGCCCTTCAGTTAAACGGATTTCAATCGGTGGTTGATCTGGAACATAAATCGTAACCACAGCATCTGTTTCAGCCCAGTTCGGGACACCTTCATAAATAAAGGCAAACAACACCACACGGCGAATCTGCGACCAGTGCTGTCCATTAATCCTAAGCCACTCACCCTCTGTTAATGCACCAGTTCGGTCATCCGCAGAAAGCTGGATAAAGGGAAAATTGTTAAAATCACCAAATCGATCACCTAAAGCCTGAATCACCGATTTGCTACCATCTTGCATCTCGAATAGGCACCCCAAATCCAGATCAATACCTTGATTTTGGTTGAGTAACTTTTTAAAGAAACCACCCGTCTGAGCTTGTTGAGTCCGTTGATTCCAATTCAGATTAATTTTAATCTCACCAAAACCGTGAGCCTGTTTCTGTAAATTAATCTGGTTATTACGTTTATCTAAGGTAATTTTGCTTAAATTAATTTTAGGTTGTGGTGCTGGCGCAGGTATAGGTTGAGGCGCAGGCTCAGGCGTTGTCGCTTGCTCACTAATTTCTACCCCAAAATGTTCGGCTAACGGTTGTAAACCACCATTAAAACCCTGATTGACGAAGCGGAATTTCCACTGGTCTTTATGACGATAAACTTCGGCCAAAATCAGAGCTTTTTCAGTCTTTTCAGCACTTTTTACCGTTGCTGTTGCCGTGAGCTGTCCGTTTTCCCATAATTCAATCTGAATATCTTGAATCGCATTGATTGTACCTTGCCCATCAATCGTTGCACACATCGCAAGCTTGCTGATATCCGCATCGAACAATTGAGTATTCAGATTAAATTGCGCGATATACGGTGCTTTTGTTGTCGCCTCGACTAATTCCACACTACGGTTCGGTGTCTGCTTTTGCCCATAAAAGATCATATCCGCATCACCACGAACCTTCGCCTGCGCATTCAAGACATAAGCGGTGACATCTAAACCGATATGCGCCGCTAATGTAGTTTTAATTTTCACTTGGCACTGTGACTGGCTCAATGCCAAATTGGCTCCTGTAATAAGTTGTTGCATCGATTATTCCTATAATTTTTTGATTTTATACTTTTAGCCCAAACACTTTTGCCCGTTCTAAAATCCGTTCCGCCCAACGACGATGAGTTGCGGGTTCAAGCATACTGCCATGACAGGCAAATACAGCCTTACTGCCATCCTGTAAAATACCCTGCGCTTGTTTTAACTCGATTTCATTGACCTGATAAGCCTGATGCACAATCGAGATCTGTGCAGGATGAATTACTGTTTTACCCGATAAGCCATGCTGTAAATCCAGATATAACTCATCCTGCAACAATTTCACCTGACTAAAATGCTCACAGACAGGTGCACTCAGCGCAAAACCATAAGGTAAAAACTGACCTGCTAGATTTGCAATGAGTGTGCCGATTGGTGTTTGGTATAAGGTCATATCACTTGGGCGGCGCAAAGCCAAACAATTGAGTAAGTCATTGCCTCCGACCCGAAGCACCAATACTTTATGAAATTCTGGCAAGGCTTGTCTCAGCTCTTTCATTTGCCCCATATCAAAACTGTCGGCTGTTTCAAGCGTAGGCATATAGTGAAGTTCTGGTGGAAGAACCCTAAGCCATTGCTCAATACTGGCTAAACCAAATTTCGGCAACACCATGCCATCCAAAGCGGTGATTTCTTGCCATTCTGCTAACTCAGCGGCCATTGCAATATGACGAGGGCGAATAAACACTTTAGGATGCTGTTCAAGGCGTTGTTGCTGCTGAATTTGCTGTAACAATAGTTTGAGATTTTGTTTGGCAAACTCAATTTCTTGTTCAGTGATGGCATCTTCCAGACAGATCACCAAAGAGCGTAACTCTGGATATTTTTCACCCTTCACCACAGCCCATAAATCTGGGCGCGTGGCAGGCATATATAATGTTGCCCCTAAAGATAATGCAGATAACATAAAATTATCCTTTCCCCAATTTTTGAATCAATGTAATCGCTCTATACGGCGCAATTTGATCACCGACTACTTGTACAGGTGTCTCTGTGACTTGCGTTAAATAACGTAATAAACGGGTATCGGCATCATCAGCATCGCGAAGCAAGACCAGATCAGGTACTCGTCTTAAAATCGCTCGGGTTGCTTCAGCAATACTCGGTTTTATCCGATTAATATTTTGAATGTCGTATTCTTGAGCCAGTTTCTGTACCACCTGCTGGCTTTGATCTTGTTGTGCCTGTTGTTGAGTTTCCGCCCAGACTGCATTGGGTTGTGGATTAAGCTGGGTGCGAATCTGGTTGATGCGCTGAATAAACTGCTGCGAAATATCAAATTCTTTTAAATGGCTATATTCGATACAGCGATGCCATTGATCGATATTCTCGGCATTGATTTCCTCGGCACTCAAGGTTTCACCTTCACAAATACTGCGGGAAATAAGACCCGAAATAGTCGAACCCAAAATACCAGATGGAATCAGCCAATCATCACCACTGGCCGCCAACCATGCGCACCCTGCAATATCCGACAAGACTACCAACGGTAAAGGTCGCCCTGCAAAACGAGCATCATCGCCTAAACTACGTTGTAATTCTTGGCGAATCGCGCCTTTCCCCGTCCAACCATCCACAAATACAATCGATTCGTGTCCATGTTTAGCAATAATGGTTTCCAAGGCAGCAAAATCGATGCCACGGTCTCGAATAATACTGATGCCATAATGTACACAGTCACAGCCTAAATCCTGTATCGCATGATAAAGCAGTACACCTAAGGGTACGCCCGCACGTACAAAGCTCACCAATACAATTGGCTCCTTAAATTGTGCAACCAAGCTTTGTGCCAACTGCTGAACTTCTTGGGCCAAACGCTGTTGCCCTTGCTGCATGGCCTGTTCAAACAGCTGTAAATGGCGTTCGGTCGGTGCACTCTCCAAACTGATCATTTGCGAATAATGCTTTTCGCCCGATTGAATCAGGCGTTCTTTTTCGATGGTATCGGTTGGTTCAATATGCGTCCGTTTAAGTAAAAAAGTCACTTGTTCCGATTGGTAACTACCACTAAACCCTTGTTTTAAAATTAATTCACTTGCTTTATCTTTATTGATAATCGCCATAATATCCTTCTTGTTTATATTGCTGCGTCAAATTATGTTTTACCCAACGATTCAATTGACTGTGGTTCGGCATGCCCCACCAATGACAGAGATTTAAAAACTCTACATCGGACAAACTATCGCCAAAACCGAGAATCGGACGTTGTTGAGACGCAAACTGTTGCAATAAAAAACGGGCTGCATTGGCTTTACTCACAGGTTCTGGAATCAAAGCCAAGTTATTGCCATTTAAATGGAAATAGAACCCATCCAAAACTGCTGGGCTTAAGCTATTTAATAGTTCTGGTAAAAAATTCGGTGCATAGGGATTATCATTTTCGGTATTTTGCTTGGCAACCACGTATAAGCCCAAACCTTGCTCTTCGACCACCCAAGTACGGATAGAACCAAAATGGGTCGCCTGCTGCTGTACCACCTCAATCAAAGCCTGTTGCCGCGCTTGATAAGGAGCCAATGCATCTTGCATCTGCGCATGCCAATCCAGATTTACACTGAAATCTGCATTCAGTACCGTGCCGCCATGAGAACAAACTGCCCCATACTGAAAAGGTAAATGGACCCGAGACAATGCCTCTGCACTTCGTGCTGTGACGGGAATCAAATGTGTACTATGCAACAACCACTGCACAAAGTGCTGCTGAATCGGGTTCATATACGCTAATGCTTGTCCCTGTTTGTCTGTGGTGACCATTTTAAAGTCAGCTTGGGGAACAATACGGCGATGGGTCTGGAATAAAGTATCATCCAGATCAACCAACATGAGCGGCGTTGCAATATTTTGCGCATCAAATAAGAAATTAGTCATTAGCACTACACAGATTAAAAGTTTGATGTGGAAATTCTACTGCACTGATGACTTCAGCATTTGGAATCGCATCTAATAAACTATTGGCGACTGACTCAGCACAGGTTTCCACTGTAATGAGGATTCGGTCATACTCTAATGGATTAATATTGTAGACAAAGTTCTGAATGCCCAAACCATAGTTATCTGAAAAAGCCAATGCAGATTGAATTGCATGGCCTACTGCGATTGGTGAGCGGGTAATCGCACTAAATTTTACCTCTGCACCCTGTCGCTGCAAATCCTCAGCCAATAAGAATGAAGACCAGACATATTCACCACTTCCCAACACTAAAATCCGTTGCTGAGGTTCGACCTGCAAACGAATATAGGCTGAAGTATCCTGAATCGGTAAGCGTCCCCAAGTCGGTTCAGACAAGGTCGCGTACTCACCAAATGCCACGGTATCGACTTTAGGCATGTTGATCTGTGGCGGATTTTCGGCATCCTGCCACTGCCATTTACCTGTCATCAATGCCACGGACTGACAATCTAATCCAGCAATATGAATACCTGATGACCAATCCGCCAAAGTGGCCGTCACAATATGGGAAATTTGATCAAAACCAGCCGCCTGTAGTGCAGATACTAAATTGATAAAAGTTTTCCCTGTAGAAGCTTCATCATCAACCAATACGATACTTTTGCTGGCTAAAATTTTCTTTTGGATATCAGCATCCGGAGATCCATACAGCAATTGATCTTGTGCATGGCTATGTTCTTCTAAAAAGCGAGCCAATAACGGTGCGCCTTCAACAGGATGACGAGTCGTCGTGACATACAGCGCATCTGGATAGCGTTCTTGCAGGACTTGATGTACGCCTGCACCAAGTCCCACCGCAGTTTCTGCCATCCCAATCACCAAGATTGGCTCTGGCAAATCACTCGGAATCAGTTGGGCTAAATCAGTAAACGCATGGCGCATCACCTGAGGACTGACTGGAATATGTCTCCCCAAGACTTTTGAGACAAATAAAAAAGCTCTCTTCGGATTTATTCGTTCAGCAAAACCGAGTAAATCCTGCCATTTCCAATGGCTATTTTCATCGGGCTGTAAATCCAATTTGCCACGTTGTAATTCAATCTCAATCATATAATTCTTAAATCTAAGTTAAAATAATATACATAATGGTCTTTATATTACACAAATACTCTGACTTATGCTGCGTACAGTGACCGAACTTTCCATCTTTTCAGGTTGATAATTGAGCTGTAGTACTTGAGCAATCGCCAAATGGACCAAATTCACACCGCTCATAAAGGTATGTGCAATACCACCCGATGGTCGAGAGTTCACCTCCAAGATATATAAATGCTGTTGATCATTATATCGAGCCTGCATATTCACTAGCCCATCACAACCAAATAATGCAGCCACCTGATTGGCCAACTCAATCGCAGGATCTTCGAATGTCAAACTCTGGCAACCATTATTTTGTTTATAACGCGCAATCGCACCATGTACCTGACCATGTACGCACAACATATCCACTGAGCACTCTAGCCCAGCAAGAAATGGCATGACCAAATACACAGGGGGGTGTTCTAACTGGCGATAACTCTCAATAAAACTTCCAGGATGCGCCTTGAATCTCATGCTATTGGCAAACACATCAAAAGCATCCGCATTAGGATCTAAATGCCAAAACCCTGAAGCAAACACCCCTTTGGCAGGCTTGACGCACACATCGCCTTTTTGCAGCCAGTCATGATATGCATCCTCTAATTGCTCGGCATTTTCAACAATGGTTGCCGGTGCAACCGCCAAATCATGAGTCACACAGATTTGAGTGAACAGGGATTTGTCATTCAGTTGCTCGATCTGCTCAACCGTATCACAGCCCGCCATCAGTCGAATACCCAATTGCTCGAAGCGATGTTTTTGAGCCAGATACATTGCAGCATGATGCCCAGCAATGATCAATTTGACGTTTAAGCGTTGTGCTTGCTGTAAAACCCACTCGACTCGCTCTGACAAAGGTGGTTCTTGTAAAGCAATATCGGCAACAGACGTAATTTCAGGACGATCGTCGGCATGTGATGCCACCACATGCATTCGGGTATCAAATGGCGCAGTTTTTGCGGCCAAAATTAAATCACGTTGACAAGAATGCGCTTGGGTAAACCAAATCCCGATCGAGTTGTCTGCAATACCTATCTGAGTAAGATCATTCACTATTTGTGTCATACACATTCCACCATTTGCACCACCACTAAGCGACCGCCATCCTGACGTGAAAGTAAAATTTGTTTTCCATCTAGCAATTCAACTTTTTCGCCAATTGGAATCGTTGTTTTGGTTGCCACATCCATGAGGTCAGGCAGATTTTCATTGACCAGCCACCACTGATTTTGGTGAAAAACAAAATAGCCGACACGTTTGGTTTGCTCTGCTGTTAGACGCTCATTCGGTGCAATCAAATTATTGGCATGCCACGGGTAAAGTGACTGCCCTGTCCAGACCATTAAACGGTGATTATCGGGTCTAAAGCTGCCTTCTCGACGTGCCGAATAGAGGTTCAGTACAGGTAGCTTGCCTTTAAAGGCTGTGCCACAAAATGGACATACTGGTTTTGTTGTATTATCGAATACATACCATTTTTGACCGCAATCACTATTTAAGCATGGCTGAATCAAATCCACCGTTTTAACCAAAGCGGTTTCCCAATCATTGGCAGATGGTCGTTGTTGTGGCTGGTGCAAACCCGTCACAAAGCTTTGTAAAAACAGTTCTTTTAAATAAGGACCTGTCACGGTGAATGGAATTTTTTCTGGATCGGCCCACGGTAAAGCACTTGGACGTACCTGACTGACTTTTACACGATTGCTTGGGTCTGTTGGATGCTCAATAAATAAAGCATTTTCACCCATTGCCAGATTTTCATCGCGCTGCGGATCATTCACATCATGGACCTTGCCACCACGCAATGGATGTCGATACAGCAAATACATATAAATCAATACCGCCAAGGCATGGCGATCAGTCATGATATTCGGGAGACTTCGCTGCGGATCATCCTTTTTAAAGTGATTGGTTTTCACCACTTCAGGCGCAATGAAATCAGGTGTCCCCACCACATCGGGTGGGTATTTGCCTGGCACGACCAAACCATCAACATCAATTACACAGGCACGCCCAGTTACAGGATCAATCAAAATATTCTTATAGGATAAATCTGAATGCGCCAAACCTGCTGCATGCATACGACGCACAGCACGGGCAATCAAAATACAAATTCTTAGATAATTCGACCAATTGCCTTTTTCTTTTTCATCTAAAAACCGATTTTGGTTATTGGCACTGGCAAACCATTTCCCTTCTTTTTCCTTACCTTTAATGCCTAAAAAATCATTATTTTTAGAACCATGCTCAAAGAAAAACTGTTTTTGGTACGTCGGGGCTGTAATCCCCAATAAACCATTATATTCAATCAAACCATCGGGCCAACAAAAGACATTTTTCCAATAATCCCCACCTGCACTGTTGAAAATACCTTGCCATTTATTGCCAACAATTTCCTTTAAGCGGTCCTTCTGTCTTTCCAGCTCAGCATGTGACTGATAAAAATGGTTTTTTTCTTTGCTAAAAAAACACACCACATAAGATTTATCAGGCGAAAAATAGACATCTTTCATTGCTCCTGAGCCAATGACTTCATCAACGAATGCGACTGGCCGACCATCTAAAGTTTGACATTGGATAATCTTAGTCATGGACAACACCCTCCACATCCACACTCACAGGCTTATTCCATAAAATCGCCAAAGTACGATCATCGTGATGTCCAGCACTAAAGAACTTTGACCACTCTAATAAAGCCTGATCTGGATGTGGCTGCTGTAACTGTGGTTCAATTTCTTGCCATAACGCCTGCCATTTTTCGTGGTTCGCGAGTCCAGCATCCGTTTCAAAGCGTGGATCGGAAATACCATCTGTCATTAAAATCACAGCTTCACAATCATCGTAATAGCCAATATTGACACGACTAGCAAACTGCTGTGCAAAACTGCGATCTAAGAAACGGGTTTGTCCAGCAAACTCTCCACCATCAGGTTTACCCATTAAACGCACTTTATCTTTGGCATATACAGCAATGGCACCATCACCCATCCAGAAGGTGCTAATAAAGGTTTTTTGCTCGCATTGTTTAACCACAGCCACCAATAAAGTCGTGGCATAAGCCTTGGCTGCAACCTGCTTTAACTCAGCTTCCTGCTCAATGGTCTCAATCGCCACTTGGGCTGTCTTATAGAAAGTATCGTGAAAATCTTTATAAATCTGCTGAGCAACAGACTTGGTCATTTCGTCGTCACTGCCAACTTGCCATTGCTGCAATAAGAGATCCAGATGCGGATGATGCTGTTCGAGGTAATCCATCAGCGTTTTTGCTGCACTTTGCACCGCAAGTAAAGAACCTTGCCGAGAATAACTAGCACTACCAGCACCGTCTGCAACAATCAACACTGACCAATCAGTCTCTGCAACACGTGCAATCAGAAAATCATCATCACGGAAAGTACCTGCGTGTTCATGTGAACGTCCGCGCTGACTACAGGCTGCAAGGTTAAAATGCTCAGTCTGAATCAATTGGTGGTCACTATGTGCTTTTTGATAAGGTTCATTGCTATCAGGCTCATTGACCTGCCATAAACTACGCGGGTCAGCAGTAATAATAAAGGTCACCTCACCCGAAGACCATGCTTGTACGGCTTCGTTGTTTTTATACTGAAAGGCCAGTTTAAACTCACCTGCTTGCAACGGAATACCCTGTAATTGTTGGGCTTGATCATCAAATACGATGCCTAAGGCTTCTGGAATCTTGATTGATTCAGAACAAATCAGCACGTCTTCTTTGACCGGATATTGCATTTGAATACGCGCTTGATAGTCTTGCCCAACACGTGCATTGGGTATCTGAAAATGAGGCATTTTTTTCACCATTTTCACCTCATGATTTGGTTTCCCTGAGGCATTGTTCTGCTTGTGGTCGGTATTATTTGAGTCGATATTTGCAGTTGAACTAAGTAACAATGACGTTGTCGTAAGTGGTGTAGCGACAAAGCAATCATTTATAAAACAAGGCTCATTTTCTGCATCAACTGGAGGAGACAAGTAAAGCTCGTCTAGAAAATCAAGCTGGTCAATTGACTCCAATGCATCATTCTCAGTGTTTGGATTCTGCATCATTTGGGTATGATCGAATAGCGGTTGGCTTGATTCAGCACTATTGATATTTTCAACATTAGAGATGTAAATCGGCAAGCGCCCCTGCTCAAGGATGCGCTGTAATAAAGAATACTGAAACGCTGCTGACTGTTCTAATTGAAAACCCATTAGCTCATAAATCTGTTCAGCCAAATCATAGTAGGCATTATAAATTTTTTTACTTTTCAGTAATTGATCAACAGAATCGCCATCCAGTAACAGAGGGTTCTGTTGAGTTTGATCTTGTAATAACTGCTCCAATGTATTCAAAAAGGCAGTCTGAACGTCAGGAGTTAATGTTTGCGACATGGCTTTTCCTAGATCCAATTTTTAACCACGCCCTCGTTGCACATCGAAGCCGTCCATTCCACCATAACCGAAACTGACTTGGCGACGACACCATGGGCAAGTCACGTCCTCGCTAAAACCGTCATAACACATCAATTGGCCACAACCACACATGGCAAAAGCCGTTTCAGCCAAACAATGCGGACATTCTGGAGTACCCTGTAATAGCGTGGTATTGACCTGCTGCTGATGTTGGGTTTGGTCAGACCAGGTAAAATAATCCTCATCAATTTTGCAGCATTCGGTCAATTGAAAATGATATAAATTCAGGTTGATATTTAAATCTTGAGGCGCTTGATACTGAATTTCACGTTCAAATTTCATTAAATAAGGTCGATTCAGCTTGCCACAGCGTCCCACAAAAGTGACACAGTTTTCATCCACCAAGGTTTTCTTGGCTGGCAAATCCTTGACCAAACGCATATAACGCTCATCAATTGGCGGTAAATGATCTTGCTGCTGCCCATCCCCAATACTTTTACTTTGTGCAACCACAGAAGCACTAATCCATTGGAAAAACTTTTTAAAGTCTTGTTCATTCAACTCATCAAAAGCAATACAGTGCTCAGTTAATTGCTTGAGCGTTGCATAATCAACGTTTTTACCCATTCCTAAGGCAATCAGCGTACAGCGTCGTGCATATTTCTTTTGCCAACGGTAAATCGCATCTTTACATTCATCAGTCGGACGACCATCTGTAAACAAATAGACGATTGGCTTCCAATCCCCTTTGGTTTGTTCCGTTGTTTTAATCAAATGACGATCAAATTCATTCATCAAATGTTCTAAGGCTTTACCTAAATGTGTTCCGCCACCCAAAGGTAATTTCGCGGGATAATAAGCAAACACTTCAACTAACGGAACTAAGGTTCGAACAATCCCTGCAAAGGCAATAACAGAAACATAGACGGTTTCCAAGGCATATGGATCTTGACGTAATTGTTGCATAATCAACTGGATGCCTTGTTGCATCTGTTGAATATTTTGCCCCGCCATCGACTCAGAACAATCCAATACGAAAAAAACAGGTAAACGGCGCATCTTCTGATTATCCTTAATGTATTCTTTATTTTATTTACAACACCAACTGCACTTCCGGCGGCGGTGGTGGCAATGAAACAGAGCCTGAAATCCCTGCACTACTGCTTCCCACCACGACACTGGCAGATACCCACTTAAAGAATCCTGCAAAAGAGGCCGCATCCATGGTATCCAATACCACGACTTTATCGGTCAGTTGTAGGAGATGATCCTGTTTGGCTTTTGGCCCAGCAGCACAGGCAACAATACTGGCAAAATTTAACTGTTGTATGACAGGAATCGCTTGTTGGTAAGCATAGACATCAGACGGTGAACCGTCAGTCATCACAAACAATAGTGGACGCCAATCCCCTTTGACCTCATCGGTACTTTTCTGTAATTGCTGAGTAACTTGCTCAGCCAACAACTCAAGTGCAGCGCCCATAAAAGTTGCGCCTGCACTCGGCACATCGATATCGGCAAGCTGTACTTGATCCAAGGGCGTTAAAGGTAAATAAACCTTAGCCTCCAAATCAAAGGTAATAATACTTAAATGCACACTCTCTAATGCATAAGGGTCTTGGCGCAATGCACTCAACATGGACTGCAAGCCGACGTTCACCGAATGAATTGGCTCACCTCGCATCGATCCTGAAGTATCTAATAAAATATAAACGGGTAAACGGCGCATGTTGTTCTAAACCTTTCTTTAGCCGAAAATCAAATTTTTAAGCGTATTGTTTTAACCATTCCACAAATGAATCAGATTGGGATGCCTGTCCGACTGCATTAAATTTCCATCCAGCTGATTCACGGACAAGTTCAGCAAACAGTAATGAACGCTGTTGATCATATTGCCCCGTGCCCGACAAATCGAAACGGACCATTTCCTTGCCTGTGGTATCAACAGCACGGATAAATGCATTTTTAACTTGCCCAAAATGTTGGTTATTTTCTGCGGCTTTATAAATTTGCACCACAAAAACCACTTTTTGGTATTGTTGATTCAGGTCATTGAGCTTCACGATAATTTGTTCATCATCGCCATCACCCGCACCTGTACGGTTATCACCGGTTAACCAGATATGTCCAGAAGAATGCCTTTGATTATTAAAAAAGATAACATCACTATTTTCTAAGGTGACATTTCCCTGAGCATCTCGTCCCAGATTATTGACCTTGCCATTGCTCCCCACAAGGAAGGCAATCACATCCAAATCATATTCAGCGCTATTGCCCCCAAATAATCCACCAAGAAAACCTTTTTTCTGTTCCTGAATATCCCAACCTAAACCAATCGTTACTTGAGACAAATTATTTTCAGTTTTACTTAAACTAATTCCTTGACCTTTATTTAAACTCACAGCCATGGTTTTACCCTCTTATTTAAACTTTGTTTTACTTTTATAGTACGATGTTGACTTCAGGTGGTGGTGGTGGCAAATCGCCCAAACCGGTAACTTCTTTTTGTCCTGCATCCACTTTCTGACTGCCTGTTGAAATACTGGCAGAAACCCATTTAAAGAATGCTTTAATCGTATTTGAATCTGCCGTTGCCAATTCAACAACAACTTCTGTGATTTGTTTTAAAATTGAAGTATCGGCGCCATGTCCCGCTGCGCAGGCCACGATTACCCCTGTTTTGACTTGTTGTAAACGTTGCAACCCTTTACGCCAATCATCTGTTGGCACACCATCAGTCATAATGAAAATTAAAGGTTTCCAGTCACCTTTGACCTCTGCAGTGGTTTTTGCCACTTCATGTTCAATTTTATCGGCTAACAGCGCTAAAGCATCGCCCAAGGCTGTGGTTCCTGTGACCTGCAAATCAGGCGCTTGGAAAACAGCCAATTCAGTTAAAGGGACTAACTGTTTGGCTTGGCTATCAAAACTAATTAAAGATAAATAGGCCGTTTCCAACGCATATGGATCTTGACGCAAAGTTGAAAGTAAAATTTGCACCCCATTTTTTACAGCTTCTATGGGTTCACCATGCATAGAGCCTGAAGTATCAAGTAATAAATAAACTGGTAAACGACGCATTATTTTTTACCCTTATTTCGTTATGATTTAAATTTTAAGCATAGATTACACTTTTAGCTTATCTAAATCATTACAATGTAAAAAATAAATACTCTTCTGTCTATTTTGGCTAAGGATTGAGCTTAATATTGACTAATTCGGCATCAAAAGTATCGACCAAACTCTTAATTGTCGGCTCTTGGTGTAATAACTCAACCGCACGGTTAAATGCTCGCTCTTTACGCTCATTCTGCATCATTAAAGGCGTATTGGAGTCAACAGCACCATATTGCACGCTGAACAGCGTTTTTGGCCATTGTGCTTTTAATGCCTCCTCCAAACCATGCTGCAATTGCGATAACATGCCTTCATATTCTTGAGGAATCTGAAAAACAGATGTACCGTTAATCTGTCCTTGCATCACACCATGTTGGGCTAACTCTTGAACAGCCGGAGAAAGCTGGCTGGTTCTAAACCAATATTCCCACTTCTCTAAATTCCACTCGCCTTCTAAAACCTGCTCACGCAGTTTTAAAATATCTTGAGGCATCAGATCCGTTTGTTCATGATTTTGCTGCTGTATTACAGGTGCAACGGGCTTGTCTGCAACAACACTCGGCTCCAAAACAACGGCTTCAGCTACTGACTCTGATACGAGATCAAGTACTTGCTCAACTTTGGGTTGCTCCAGCTGTACTTGAGGATTTTGCTCAACAGGAAAAACCAGCACCTCATCCGCCTCAACAATATTCGACTGAATCGTATGTTGTTGCACTGATACATCCAATCCAATTAACTGGCCGTCCTCGGCATCAAACACCATGACATGAGGATCTTGATTGCGCGGTTCAGGTTCAGGTTCAGGTTCAGGTTCAGGTTCAGGTTCAGGTTCAGGTTCAGGTTCAGGTTCAGGTTCAGGTTCAGGTTCAGGTTCAGGTTC
>NZ_KB849179.1:0-542678 GCF_000367945.1 Acinetobacter proteolyticus | reverse complement strand
GGTTCAGGTTCAGGTTCAGGTTCAGGTTCAGGTTCAGGTTCAGGTTCAGGTTCAGGTTCAGGTTCAGGTTCAGGTTCAACACTAACCGCTTCTTGCTGAACTGCAAACTGATTTTCTGTACTTAAATCCTGTACTGGCTGATGCAATTCAGGTGCTGTAATTTGCGTAACTGGCATGGCCGTTACCGTGACTTCATTCAAAGTTAACGGTCTAAATGCCAGTAAACGCAACACTGTCATTTCAAAGCCTTGCTCTTGTGTCACCGCAAGTTGCAACTCAGCTCGACCTTTACAGGCAATTTGATAATACAACTGCAAATCTTGGGCAGAAATGAGTTTCGACAGTTGTAATATCTTCTGGTTAATCTCTTCACTATATTTCAGTGCAAGATCTGGTAAGTATTGCAACAATGCCAATTCATGCAAGGTAGAAACCAATTGATCCAAAACCAAAGACACGTCTAAAGCTTGCTGTCTAAATTGTAAAAGTAACTGGCTTACCCGTGCTTGCTGATTTTGATGAATTGCCAAGATCAAATCATAAATAATGGTTCGGTCAATCAAACCGAGCATATCTTTAACATCTTGATGATGGACTGCACCTTGACCATAGGCGATTGCCTGATCTGTTAAAGACAAGGCATCACGCAATGAACCTTGTGCAGATTCTGCAATTTGCCAAATCGCATCTTGATCGGCTTCGATATGCTCTTTATTTAAGATTGCTGTCAAATGTTCCGTAATTTCATCAACGGCCAAAGGACGCAAGGTAAATTGTAAACAGCGTGAGATGACGGTAATCGGCAGTTTTTGTGGATCTGTCGTTGCAAAGAGGAACTTCACATGCTCAGGTGGTTCTTCCAGTGTCTTGAGCAAGGCATTGAATGAGTGCGTTGAAAGCATATGCACTTCATCGATCAGATAAACTTTGAAGCGACCCTGCGTTGGCGCATAAGGCACATTGTCGAGTAACTCACGAGTATCCTCAACCTTGGTCCGTGATGCCGCATCGATTTCAATTAAATCAATAAAACGACCTTCATTTACGGCCTTACAGGTTGCACAGACTTCACACGGCGTTGAAGTCACGCCTGTCTCGCAGTTTAAGCATTTGGCTAAAATACGGGCAATCGTGGTTTTACCAACACCACGCGTTCCTGTAAACAAGTAGGCATGGTGCAAACGCCCACGTTCTAATGCGCTGGTTAAAGCACGAGAAACATGGTTTTGCCCCACTAACTCATTGAAATTACGTGGACGGTATTTTCTTGCCAGTACTTGATACATGAATGCTCCTTTTTGCATCTTAAGCATACTGTTTTTTTGAAAGTCTGTGAATGAATCCGCTTCTAATTGATCAAGATTAAATACATTGCTGCACTTTTGATGACTATTTCCAAGCTTTTCATCACATTCAGACAAGACTTGCACCAATATTCAACTCAAGGGAGAATACGCACTAATTTATATGTTGTTGGTTTTATTTCCCATGTCTCAATCTTTAACGGTACTCGGCGGCATTAGCGCAGAACAATTTCTTAATGAATATTGGCAGAAAAAGCCGTTGTTGGTCCGTAATGCGATGCCTGAAATTATCGGCTTATTAGAACCCGCAGATGTCCAAGAACTGGCATTGGAAGAAGATGTCACTGCTCGCTTAATCCGCCAAAAGAATAAAAATCCAAATGAGTGGCATGTAAAATCATCACCTTTAACCAAAGGGGATTTCCAAAAACTGCCAAATCTTTGGACACTTTTGGTTCAAGCAGTTGATCATTATTCATTTGATATTTCAGAACTTTGGAAGAAATTTCCATTTATTCCGCAATGGCGCCGTGACGACATCATGGTGTCTTACGCACCTAAAGGTGGCTCTGTTGGTAAGCACTTTGATTTTTATGATGTGTTCTTGGTACAGGGTCATGGTCATCGCCGTTGGCAATTAGGTCAAATGTGCGATGAATCAACTGAGTTTTTGCCAGATCAACCGCTGAAACTTTTAGCAGATTTAGACATTCATTTTGATGAAGTTCTTGCACCTGGTGATTTGCTCTATGTACCACCTGGCCTTGCACATTATGGCGTTGCTGAAGATGATTGCTTAACCTACTCTTTTGGCTTTCGTATGCCAAATCTCTCAGAAATGATTGATCAAGTCAGTGATAAATTTGCAGAAAATACTTTACTCAAGAATCCATTGATCGATATTGCGCGCCAGCAAACAGCGCATCTAGGGGAAATTAACAGTACTGAGTTTTCATATCTAAAAACTCAATTACTTGACTATCTTACTCAGGCACCTGAATTTGATGCAGCGATCATGGCCTATATGAGCGAAGCAAGCTATCCAAACAACATTCCAGAACCTGAAGAGGTTGATGCCAATGATGTTGCAGAAATTATTGGTACGGATTATCAGATTATTCTAGAACCAGCCTCGCGCTTGCTTTACAGAAAACAAGGTGAGTCTTTAGAGTTTTGGGCGAATGGAGATACAGTCTGTGTTTCAGAAACATTCATTCCTTATCTCAAACAAATCGCAGATGGCGAAAGCCTATTGCTAGATGAACGGTTTAGTGAAGTTGAGCTTCTAGAAGATATCACTGTGCTACTCAACACAGCCATTGTGATGTTATTACCACCAAACGAAAACTAAAACATTCTTTTTTATGTGGATAGAGATTAATTTTAGTCTCTGTTCACATTTATTACCTCAAAATTTTGATCAAAAATAAAACCCTACTTTTTTTAATGATTACATTATAATGCTTGAATAATAATTTTTTTTTAATAGACTAAAACCAAGTCATTATAAAAATATTTTATAGAAATCACTTTGATACAACAGCAAGGAGTACGACTTGTGTTTAAAAAAATATTATGTTTTTCCTTTCTCGCCTCCTCTTTCATTCTACAAACCAGCCATGCCTGCACTCGCGCAGTCTATTTAGGCAATAATGATCACATCATCACCGCCCGATCAATGGATTGGAAAGTTGATGTGGGCACTAACCTGTGGATTTTACCGAGTGGCGTACTTCGGGACAGCAATGCAGGGCCAAAATCTTTAAAATGGAAAGCCAAATATGGCAGTGTAATTGCAACAGGTTATGATATTTCAACGACTGACGGCATGAATGAAGCTGGATTGGTTGCCAATGTATTATGGCTAGTAGAATCGCAATATCCAGACACCAAGCAATCTAAAAAACCACAGCTTAGTATTTCTGCTTGGGCGCAATATGTACTCGACAATTATGCAACCGTTGCTGAAGCCGTCAAAGCTTTAGAGAAAGAACCTTTTGATCTGATTACTGACAGCGTGCCAGGAGAACAACGCCTTACGACTTTACATTTATCTATTTCAGACAAAACTGGTGATAGTGCCATTATCGAATATATTGGGGGCAAGCAAGTTATTCACCACAATAAAAAATATCAAGTTATGACCAACTCGCCAATATTTGATCAACAACTGGCACTCAACACTTACTGGCAACAAATTGGCGGTACAGTCATGTTACCAGGAACCAATCGTGCTGCTGACCGATTTGCCCGTGCCTCTTTTTATATCAATGCGATTCCAAAAAATGACAACCCTAAAGATGCTTTGGCTTCTGTTTTTAGTGTGATTCGCAATGCATCCGTTCCTTATGGTCTCAATACAGCGGAAGAACCGAATATTTCATCTACACGCTGGAGAACCGTTGCAGACCATAAACAGCAACTTTATTTCTTTGAATCTGCAGTCTCTCCAAATGTATTCTGGGTCGATTTAAAGAAAATTAACTTTAAAGATGGTTTAACGCGTAAACTTGATCTTGGCAAAGATCAACAGAATACTTTTGCTGGTGATGCAACCAATCAATTTAAAGTATCAAAACCATTTGAATTTCTTGGTCCACAACTACATCATTAACACTGAAAATATTGAGTAATCCTAGAGAGTTGAAAAGATGAAAAAAACGTTAAGTTTACTGAGCCTTTGTATTGTGCTGAGCGGTTGCTCAACCATGCCCGACACCTCCACAAACTCAACTGGAAATTTAGCAACTGCAGGCTCTTTAAACTGTAAAGCAAACGAACTTTGCCCTAATGTTTTTGTTGAATGGGATAAACAACATAAAGAGCAGTTAAGAATCGAAACCGTGCTCAACAGTAGTTATGATTATTATGACATTAAAGGTATTACCTTCTTAATCGATGATAAAGCTTTTGCTTATAAACCCGTTGGCCCAACACAGCAAAAAAACATCAATCGACTGATTCCTAGACGCTCATCCAATAGCTTTATTATTCCAAGTACTTTCCTCTACGAACTGAAAAAAGCCCAAAATGTTGAGCTTTCGATCGAAACAGACAAAGGCAATATCAAACGTTCAGTCTACACACCAAGCCAGCAATCAATGCTGTATCATAACTTTATCAAGCTGATTGCAACCCTGCCATCGCAACAAAGTAAATCTTAAAATAGAAAATTATACGATGAAAGTCAGTTATTTATTTTAACTATAATTAACTGACTTTTTTGTATTGCGAATATATTAAAAAAAGAATATCACTTAAATATTCAAAAGAATGGCGATTTAAATATACGCAAAGCCACAAACAAGAATTGGTCTCGATATAGACATCTTTATTAAATCAAAAACCAGCTCCCCACATTTATCCTTTGATAAACAATTAGATGAATAATCATCAATCAAATAAACTTAAATTATTCTACTCTTTTATCGTATTTTAAGATTCCATTAATAGTTATTTTCTATAGATATACAATATTATTTTCAACTCTAACACTTGAAAATGAGGACCAAAGAATCATTTAAATAAATAATGTTATTTTTCCCTATGATATTTTCAAAATACCATGTAAAATCCCTGCCAAAATTGCATGATGAAATGCAACATGATGCTCTTGGCGATGGGCGAACTCGAGGCGTTGTATGTCAAAAAAAGAAGATATTATTACCACTGCATTAAGACTTTTTAATTCGCATAGCTATAACTCGATCGGTGTAGATCGAATCATTAGTGAATCTGGCGTTGCAAAAATGACTTTCTACAAATATTTCCCCTCTAAGGAGAAGTTAATTGAAGAATGCTTAGTGCAACGCAACATTAATCTGCAAACTTCTTTAAATGCAACTTTGGCAGAATGTGATCCAGAAGATCATCTTGCCCAACTTAAAGCAATTTTTGGATGGTATGCTGCGTGGTTTAGTAGCGAAGATTTTAATGGTTGTATGTTTCAAAAAGCATTGGAAGAGGTGATCAAAATCTACCCTTCTACTTTGCAACCGGCGACCCAATATAAAATTTGGTTAACTGCTTTAATCGAGAATTTACTTAAAAACCTCGATATTCGCAATCCAACTCATCTAGCAACACTGATTGTCAGCATTTTAGATGGTATGACAATTCAAGCACATGTCAATAAACACTCAGTTGAAATGGATGAATACTGGAAACGCGTAGAGCACTTAATTAGTTTCGAAAGAGAATTAGCATAAATACCAATTATCCCTTTACCTATAAAGGGATAATTTAGTTAAAACTTGGAAATAAAAAAATCTAGTTAAAAAAATAAAGCGTGATTTATAGTTATTATTGTGGCTCACGCTTGCGTCTGAGTGTAAAAAGAATAATAAATATTATTACCCTCTGGCGGTTGTACTTTCGCACTTCCGGTCCTTTTTATGCAGACAGATCGTTCTGTCTTGTTTCTCATTATATATAGTTTTTTGTAAAGCACAATCTTTTTTTAAACTTTTTTATATTTATTAATTATATTAATCACTTAATTTTATTGTTTAATATTTTTAACAAATGATTTAGCCAATGTGCGACTTGAATTACCTCAGACTGGATAAAAAACTATTGAAAGCATAATAATGTGAATTAAATCACATATTTCACCTCAATCACCGATTATTCAACAGTAACACACCTATTTATCACTTTTTCTGATATACATTTTCATTAAAAACCATTGCAATTATTCAGTTTTACTACAATTTTTCCGTTATGTGACTTTATACTAGCCACGGCTGTAACATAGAGAGTATATGCATGCAAAAGGATTTCGAGATCGAAGCAATGAGAGAGTCTGCTGGTACGATTGTTACCGTTCTAAAATCTCTGGCGAATACTGATCGGTTAATTATTTTGTGTCATTTGGCTAAACAAGAACTTAATGTTTCACAAATTGAAGAATTAACCCAAATCTTCCAACCAACGCTTTCCCAGCAACTAATGATGTTGAGAAAAAGTAATGTTGTTTCTACCCGTCGTGATGGCAAACAAATTTTTTATTCGATTTTAGATCCAAAGCTACAAGTCGTTTTGAATACCTTGTATGAGCATTACTGCCCCCACGCATAATTTTCAAACAAAATCTAAGCATACCCTCTTTAGCATTTTTTCTGCATAATATATATAAATTTATGATTTAGGCTATTGCGCATGAAATTGTTAAAGCTAGAGCTATCTAAACTATTTCCTGCGCGAAAATGGTTGAGTCAGTATCAACTACCCAGTTTAAAGTCAGATCTTATAGCAGCCTGTATTGTTTTAGCGATGCTAGTACCACAAGGTATGGCTTATGCAATGCTGGCAGGACTCCCACCGATTATGGGAATATACGCCAGTATATTGCCCATGATTGTGTATGCCTTTACAGGAAGTAGTACAACGCTTTCCATTGGCCCAGTTGCCATTATTTCGATGATGGTATTTTCAGCATTGGATCCCTTATTTGCAGTTGGATCAACTGCCTATATTGAGGCCGCTTATTTACTGGCATTATTAGTCGGAATCATTTCACTTGTTTTAGGAGTCTTACGTTTTGGTTTCCTCATTCAACTGATTAGCCATCCTGTTATTCAAAGTTTTATTATTGCATCCGCATTGCTGATCGCACTGGGTCAATTTAAGTTTTTGCTTAACATCCCATTAGAAGCTGGCAACATTCCTAAATTCTTAATCAGCTTATCTGAAAACTTAAATCAAATAACCTTCCTAAGCGTCAGCTTTGGACTGGCTTCCGTTTTAGTATTATTTATTCTCCCCAAATTGATTCGATCAGATTTTCTCAATAAAACATTGCCCTTACTCATGGTCTTGGTTTCTATCGCAATCATTACCTTACTAGGAAATGATGATCAGGCAATTAAAACCGTTGGCGTCATTCCAACAGGTTTACCTAACTTCCATTTCCCGACTTGGGACACTGAATTAATCCTACAATTACTGCCAAGCGCATTTATGATCACAATGATTAGCTTTGTCGAATCACTGGCGATTGCACAAGCCACAGCATTACAAAAGCGCGATGACTTAGACAGTAATCAAGAACTCATCGCCCTAGGTTTTGCGAATATTGCTGCGGGTATTAATTCTGGTTTTGCAGTATCCGGGAGTTTATCTCGCACTATAGTAAATGCAGATGCAGGGGCAAAAACCCCGATGTCTGGTGTGATTTCATCATTACTGATGATAGCGGTTAGCCTCTACTTTACCAGTTTCTTTCAAAACCTGCCTCTCGCTGTATTAGCAGCAACAATTTTCGTTTCTATCTGGAAACTGGTTACGCTCGCCCCATTTATTGAAACATGGAAATATTCAAAAGCTGATGGCCTCGCCATGTGGGTCACTTTCTTTGGTGTGACCTGCTTGGATATCTCAACAGGATTGATCATTGGTATCGCACTCACCTTTATTTTACTCCTGTGGAGAATTAGCCGACCGCATATTGCTGTCATTGGATTAATTGAAGGGACTCAACACTTTAGAAACATATCAAATTACAGTGTCATTACAACACCTGCTGTTGTTTCTTTCCGTGTTGACGAAAATCTAAGCTTTTTAAATGCACATGTTCTAAAAGGTCATGTGATTACAGAAGTCAGCCAAAACTCATTATTGCAACATGTGGTGATCAACTGCTCAAGCATTAGCAATATTGATCTCAGCGCATTGGAAATGTTAGAAGACCTAAATCGGGAATTGGCTCAGTTAAATATTCAATTACATCTATCCGAAGTGAAGAGTCCTGTGATGGATCGACTGTCTAAATCCCAGCTTAAAAATGATCTTACAGGCCAAATATTTTTATCACATTATCAAGCAATACAAACACTTTCACCTGAAATGCTTGTAGAATGAGCAAATTTTATTGGATTTTTTTTATACAAAAGGATGTGTCATGTTTTCATAATTTTTTTTAAAAAACATTGTGTTAATTTTTTCGGGATTTTTAAAGTAATTGAATTGCAAAAAAAATTTTATTATTCACGGTTCTTAGGTATAGAATACCGCGCTTGTTTAACCTTAAACCGTGCATAGGTTTATAAGGCCTTTATATGTTTAATGTACTGTCTCGCTTGAGCTTAGTTAGCAAAATTATTATCGCTATTTTTTTAGGGATTGGCGTCGCTTTGCTCTTTCCCAACTTTACACCCTACTTAAGTTTATTGGGTGAATTATTCATTAAAGCATTAAAGTCTGTTGCACCGATTTTAGTTTTTGTTTTGGTTTTATCCTCAATTGCAAATTTCCAGATTGGTCAAAACTCAAATATCAAACCTGTACTGGTTTTATATGTTGTTGGAATGCTACTTGCAGCATTCAGTGCAGTAACAGCCAGCGTATTATTCCCAAGCCAATTATTTTTGCATTTACCGGCAGAAAGTGGCTTGCAAGCACCAGGTAGCCTTGCAGAGATTTTAAAGAACTTACTTTTAAGTTTTATTGCAAACCCGATACAAGCGATCGGTGAAGCCAACTTTATTGGTATCTTGGCTTGGGCAATTGGTTTAGGTCTAGCTTTACGTCATAGCTCAGACACAACTAAACAGGTTTTGACAGATGTAGCTGGTGCAGTCAATAAAATTATTCATACTGTGATTGGTTTTGCACCTGTGGGAATTTTTGGTTTAGTTGCCGTGACATTTGCAAGCGAAGGTCTAGCAACACTAACCAGTTATGCCCATCTATTAGCTGTATTAATCGGCACAATGCTGTTTGTCGCACTTGTGATTAATCCAATTTTGGTTGCGATAACCATGAAGGCAAACCCATACCCATTAGTATTTACCTGCTTAAAAGAAAGTGGCATCACCGCCTTCTTTACCCGTAGTTCCGCTGCCAATATTCCAGTAAACCTAGATTTGGCTCAGCGTTTAGGTGTCAATGAAGCAACCGCTAGTGTTTCGATTCCATTGGGTGCAACCATCAACATGGCAGGTGCAGCAGTCACAATTACGGTACTAACACTCGCTGCTGTACATACACTTGGTATTCCTGTTGATTTAAGCACCATGATTATTTTATCTGTGGTTGCAACAGTTTCTGCTTGTGGCGCATCTGGTGTTGCAGGTGGATCTTTATTGTTAATCCCTGTTGCTTGTAGTTTGTTTGGTATATCATCTGAAATTGCAATGCAAATTGTTGCGATTGGTATGATTATCAGTGTATTGCAAGATTCAACAGAAACTGCTTTAAACTCTTCAACTGATGTCCTGTTTACTGCTGCTGTTGATTTTAAAGACCATCCAAGATCATAGGTTGCTATGCCACTTCAACGTTTACCTAACTGGATTCAACTCGGTGCTTTCTTCCTCGCACTGAATGCAGGGATGGTAAACGTTTTGGGCTTATTTACCGTCCTGCATCAGTCCGTGTCACACATGACAGGTAATGTCAGTATGTTAGCAATGAGTTTGCTTGACTGGCAGCCTGAACATTTCATTTACCTTAGTCTGGTTGTCCTTTGTTTTGTGATTGGCTCTTTTTATAGTGGTTTAATCCTTGGCAATGGTCGTGTGGCATTTGGTCGACGTTATGGCCTACCGCTTAGTTTAGTTGCGATCTTTCTGCTTCTCACTTGGCTCTTACTCCCCTATTTCCCACGTTATGGCCTCTTATGGGCCTGTGTTGCCATGGGGGTACAGAATGCGATGGTGAGCCACTATAAAGGTGCAATTATCCGTACCACACACTTATCAGGCGTCCTGACCGATATTGGCTTAGCGTTAGGTTATAAAGCACGTGGTTTAAACGTAGAAAAACGTCGTATTTTTCTGCACCTCCTCATCTTTATGGGTTTTTTATGTGGTGGACTGATTGCAAGTCTGCTTTATCCTTATTTAAATTTACAAACCTTTCTTATTCCAGCAGCGTTAAGTTTAATCATGAGTCTGGCCTACTGGATTTTCTATTTTCGTTCTTCATCAAACTCAAATTTGGATTGAATTATGGTTAAAAATGCATTGCAAGCTCAATTGTTAAAAGCGGGTTTAGTTGATAATAAGAAAGCTAAAAAATTAACCAAACAAGCTCAACATGGGCAACGTACTGGACAAAATGATGATGCTGCTTTAAAAGCTGAAATCGACCGCGCCAAACAAGAAAAATTAGCCAAAGACCAAGCCTTGAATCAGGAAAAGCAAGCCATATTGGAAGAAAAAGCATTAAAAGCCTCGATCATCCAAATGATCAAACATCATAAAATTAAACAAACTGAAGGTGATGTAAGCTATCAATTTATTGATGAAGCTAAGATCAAGAAAGTCTATCTTTCACAACAAATTTATAATGCTCTGGTTTCAGGTTCACTTGTCATTGCCAAAGATCAAGACAGCTATGCTTACTTACCTAAAGCTTTAGCAGAAAAAATTGATCAAAAAATGCAAGGTTTTATCTTGGTAAATAACAATACTGAGAAAAATGATCAAACTACCGATGAGGAAGATCCATATGCAGCATATGTGATTCCTGATGATCTGATGTGGTAAGTCACCCAACAGTTATGTAAAAACGCCTTTACAAATCGTATATAAACTGTGATCAAGTTAAGATAAAGCACCATTACACCTTACAATTCCTGTTCAAAGAATTTATAAGGTGTTTTGGGTTTGGATTATTTAAAGTATTTGCGTAGTGAGTTAAGCCATTACCCATGGCTAGAAACAGCGATTGCATTAATAATTTTGATTTTGTTTGCTGCACTCGCAAACTTTATTGCGAAAAGAATTATCGTCCGTGGTATTCGCCATTTAATTACAAAATTTAAATCTCCAAATCAATCGATTTTTGCACAACATAGTGTAACTCAACGATTTGCCAATATCGTGCCTGCAATTGTCATCATGAATGGCATTACCACAATTCCGCATCTACCAGAAAAATTCATTAGCTTTGTGCAAATGGGTGCGCAGGCTTTCATCTTTCTGACACTAGCACTCACCGTCAGTGAAGCACTAAATATCTTTAACTTAATCTATCAACGTAACCCTAAATCAAGAAATAAGCCGATCAAAGGATATTTACAGCTGGTTAAGCTTATTTTGTTTGTGGTTTGCGGCTTGATGATTTTAGGGACCTTCTTAAAAAAAGATGTGTTCACCCTACTTGCAGGCTTCGGGGCAATGGCTGCGGTATTGATGTTGGTGTTTCAAAATACCATTCTTTCATTGGTGGCCAGTGTACAGATCGCCTCTTATGATATGGTTCGCATCGGTGACTGGATCGAAATGCCATCATTGAATGCTGACGGCGATGTCATTGATATGTCATTACATACCGTGACCGTACAGAACTTTGATAAGACCTTCACCACCATTCCAACCAACAAACTGGTGACGGATACCTTTAGAAACTGGCGTGGGATGAGTGAGTCAGGCTGCCGTCGTATTAAGCGTTCACTATTCTTAGATCAAAGCAGTGTTCACTTCATGAGTGACCAAGAGCAGCAAAAACTGAAAGACTTCTTGCTATTAGATCAATATCTGGATGCTAAAAAATCGGAGATTGAAGAGTTTAATAATCACCTCAGCAACCAATCTAAATATAACCAACGTCGTTTAACCAATCTTGGGACGTTCCGAGCGTATGTAGAGTTCTACTTGCGCCAACATCAAGGTATTGCCCAAAATCAAACGATTTTAGTGCGTCAAATGCAACCAACCAGTGAAGGCTTACCATTAGAAATCTATGCGTTTACCAATACCATTGCATGGGCTTCGTATGAAGCAATTCAATCTGATATATTTGATCACTTGATTGCCATTATTCCTGAATTTGGCTTGAGAATTTATCAAGCACCATCTGGTCACGATTTTCAGGTACTTTCTACTGAACAAACCGATAAAGCCTAATCTAGCTCAATAAAAAAGCACCGTCAGGTGCTTTTTTATTGATTGATCTCAAAGTACTTCCTGCACCCTTCCATCCACTCCTGTGATACAGGTGACTCATCTGGATTCTCTGTATTTGCCAATTCACAATCAGCCGCGTTTTTTAAACCATTATCCATTGGGAAGGAATAGCCATAATAACCATCACTATTTTTGTTATAACCACCAGTTTGCGTATAGTTCCAATATAAATAAGCAACTAAGGCCAATGTTAGTCCCGACAGAATCAGTAGCCATCCTCTTAAACTCATTTGTGCTCTATCATGCTTTTTTACATTATAGGCATTTTTATTAAACATTTAAGGAAAGGATTCTGATTTATCTGCTGAAAATGTACCTATAAAAAGCTTTAAGCTTGATTCAATGCAGTAACAAACAGTTTGGTTACCATATAAAAAAAGCCCCAAACAAATTTGGAGCTTTTTTATGATCTTTAAAATCTCAGTCCCACTCTAGCTGAAACTGAATATTGGTATTGGTAAAATTAGGATTTAAGAAAACTCTGTAACCAGCTTCCTTTAATTCAGTCACAACAATATCTGCGTCTTCGCTACTGACTTCATGTTTTGAAAATTGTTGTAAAGCGTCTCGATCGCCATCACTGGCTCTTAATTTAATCGTACTGGAAATTTTTGAGAGAATTTTATCTACTGTTAACTTTTTAACATTTGCATTAGAAATTGCAGTCGCTCGTGATGCAGGTAACAAAACTTCTTCGTTCACCGTATTCCGCCTGTGATATCAGAATAAGAAAAAAATTATAATATGTTCTATTTCCAGTTTTTCAAGCCCATAAACTCAACTAAACGACAGATTTTGGCGCGTAAATACAAGAATAACGATTTCATGCTGTAAATAAGCCAATAGAAGCTCTTAGACTCGCCTACTGACTCCTGATGAGCGGCTTCATCTGTGCATTCTTCTGTGGCGGGATAATCATTTGGACACGCTTGTTTGGTACACCTTGAGCCTCTATATCACCAACTGTTAAATTATATCTGAGTGTTTCGGCTGAAATACTGGAACCATCTGTTTTGCTTCACTCACTTTCTGTTGAAACTTGACGGGGCTTCCCGTAAGCGTAATTTGATGAGGTTGACCGTTTCTCAATGTACTCACCGCTTTTGCAGCTTGAATGTCAATCGTGCCTTGACTAATTTGAATATTAGCAGCCGAAAAAGTATTCTGATTCGGACTATAACGAGTATTTTCTGCCTCTAAATAAATCGATTGTTGAAAATCAGATTCAATAGCGAAAATAGACCTGCAAGATATCAAAAGTGATGCCATCAAAAAAAATTTCTTCATGCTTTTATTGTTAAGCGATAAATTTATAAGCTGCGAATCTTAGAACAGCTATCCAACAAGAAGTGATATTAATTCTTATTTAAAACAATAAAAGAGAGGAAATCTCCTCTCTAGAGATACTTATTTACAGGTGATATCCAACTTTTCAGCATAGTAATCAGTCGAGACTTTTAGATCAGCCATCAACTTCTGCTGTGTATAGTCTTTGGGTGCTAATTTTAATAATGCAGGAATATATTTCGATTCATATAATTTTGGATAATCCTTACAAAGAACACGTGTTTGCTCGTCTTTTGGGGTATCTGGATTATCCAAAATATCCATATATTCGGAAATCTTATTATCTACAACTTCAAAGCTTTCTTGAGCTTGTTCACTTTTCACTTCTGGTTGCTTATTACAACCTACAAATAAGATGGAGATTAAACTGAGATATAGAATTCTGGTTTTCATATAAGTCATTTAAATTCTAAGAAGTAACTAAGCTAAAGTGTAGCTTACTTTTCACTTTAATAAATGAAGATTTCCTTTTCAATTTTTTGTGTTTCTTTACGAACTGCAAAGCAAGTTAACGCTATTTAATTACTTGCGCATTTGAATCGATCTGTTAAGCATGGTTCATCCTTGTTTGACCTGAAAGACTAAAAAGAAAGGCTTTGAATCACAAAGCCCTTCCAATTAAGCATTCATTATTACAAATAGATCTCAGGTGGATACGGCGTATCATCACTCACAGGGGTATAGAGTGTATTTTCGATAAAGAAACCATTCGGTGCTTGAGCAATATCAATCGTTACAGAATCTTGCATGATTTGCGGATAAGCCCAGATCAACTGCTTCATCAGTCCCAAAGGATTATTATTCTGCATATCTCCAAACACACGTTGCCAAATTGGAGTTCGATATGGCTTGTTCTTATCAAAGCCATAAAGATGAGCAATCGAAGAATCAGGAACAAATCCAGCTAAATAAGCAACTTTATCCGCTGGATAGTTCAGATCCTGGCTTGGAATTTCCGCAACAGCTTGGTGTGCCAAACCTAATCGTGCCTCTAATATCCAGTCATAGGCCTCTGTCATCAAATAATCAAAATTGGGGTAAGCATAATGCTCACTTGGAAAGTTAATATCGGTTGCCAATGTTTCAATCGGTGTTCGAATGGTTGGAAAAAAAATCAACGGACAAACTTTAGCATTTGGGTATTTGGCTTTAATCACGGTTCGAATGTCTTGGCAGGTTTGCCCTAATTTGTTTTTTAACCAAGCTTTAAATTCATCATACGGCGTGCCAGTTTTATTTACTGCATCATAGATCGTTCCCAAGTCTGGTGCATACAATCCAGTATCTGCATTAAATGCCAGCTTAGTTGGATAATCATAGACACATGGTAAATCCGTACCCTGGTTATACCACCACCAAGGTTCACCAATTTGCATATTTACAGCACAGCCACCTACAGCCATCGTATCAGCAAACTCAATAAACGCTTTATGTAGATAAGCAAGTGCATTTTGATCACAAGGGCTAAAGAAATAACTTGGCGGTTCATACCCCGTGCGGCCTAAATTACTATTCCAATCCCGCTGTGCCCAGAATTCATTTGCGCCCAATGAGTACATTTCAAAACTGACACCAAATACAGGCTGCATCCCAGCATTTTGCAAGGCTTGAGCAAAACGCTCATGCCATTTACGTGTACATGGATTTACAACAGATTGATTGGTCACCAACGTATCTGGAATTTGCCATTTATTAATACTACTGTCCCAAGACATTTCAGGATACTTAGACATACCACAATAATGATTAATCAAACCTTGATAGCCCAAAGCCTGCAAATTATCGACCAAGCGCTGTGGATTGAGGTCATAATGGTCATCATAACTGGTACATAGGCCATAATTATGTTGAGGAACAGACACTTTTTTTAGCTTAAGTTTGGCATTTGGTCCTGTGGTCACCGAGTTGGTAACACGAATATAGCCATCTTCGGCTTGAACTAAGGGCTGAGTAGAATGCCCATTGTAACTGGTAGTAAATCCTGAAAATGAAATTCGCTGAATATTGGTGATAGGAAAGGCATCTGTTGCAGCAAAACCAGCTTTAACCGTATTCCAATTAATATGAATATGTGCCGAGCGTGAAGCGGGTTGATTGGCATAATTGAACAGAACAATATAGGCCACTTGGTCGACACCATTGGACTGATATTGAACGGTCAAGGTGGGTGTTAAGGTGGGATTATTCAACATCGGCATGGATGGAGACAGTTCAATATCAAAATCCCAAATCACACCGCTGTAATCATATTTGGTTTCATAGGCCAAAAATTTATGGTCTTTCGCATCATATGAATCCCAAATAATCCCCGCAAGATCAGTTGTGGTACGTGAGCGAAATGATGCTTCAAAACCATTGGCATAATTGCTAATCGCAAAAGACATGGTTTGTGGACCGTCAATACGCCAGTATTTTGGACTAAAACGATTAATCAATGATGTTTGGATGCTTACTGCAGGAGATGTTTTTAAATTTTTTTGTTTATATTCAAAAGTATTTATCATTTGAAAATGCTCTAATTAATCATTGAGCTTTTATCTTAATTGATCACCATTTTTTAACTGTTTGCAAGCGTAAGTGCTGATCAAAACACCATCAGTTATATCTACTTTATGTAAATGCATATTTTCAATCAACAAAATGGCCTATCCATAGATAAGCCTCAGGAGTCAAGCATTCATATCTTCATCAGAACAGATAGCGCATCCCCACTTTATAGGTCATTCCATCCATATCTAGTACATCAGCCACTGTGCTATCACAGAAATAACTGGTACAAACATCTTTGTAATTTTCAATATAAAGCCATTTGTAGCCTAGTCCAGCATAAATTGCGAGATTAGATTGAATATAGTGTCCTAATTCAAACTCTATCGGTAATGTGACATAACGTAATTTGACATCATAGTCATCAGCTTTCAGCCACGCATATCCCACACCAATACTCGCATTAGCATAGCTATTGTTATGACCGTAAAAGGTGTAGCCTCCTTTCACATTAATCTCAGTACTTTTCCAATCCGCATTTTTTTGATAATTCAGGCCAAATGTTGAACTAAGTGTATCTAAAGCCGTAAAGGTGACTCCTGTACCCAAACCGTTAAGGTTTTCATGTCCATCAACTTCATCAGACTTTAACCTTGAACCATAGTATTCAGCGAATATAGAAGTTTGAATACCGCTCCTGCTTTCGCTGCGATAGTGCTGCTCAGTCTGCTGTACTGACGTCGGTTCACCTAGAGCTTGAGGTGCCCCATAATTCAGTTGTAGTGGTGTATCTGCCCATGCATGTATTGTCGTGAAACATGTAGCGACTCCTATTGCCCCAAGCAATATTGTTTTCATTCAAATACCTATTTTTATTTAGTTTTAAGAGTTTAGATAGTAATTTATCTCCACCTAAATGTCTGAAACAATACATAAAATCCGATATTTGGTTAATCTATTTTTAAGACCTAGTATAAGCTTATATTAACTGATAACTAATTAAAAAGTGCTTTCTTTATATCCTAATCTTAGTAAAAGCTTAATCATAAATCAATGATTACCCTAATTTTTTCAAACCTCAAACCCTACAGCACCTAATTTTGAATGTATATATATTGATTAGGCAGTCATTCTAATGAAAGAATTAAATAAACATGTATTTTTATACGTAGCTTATATAGGTAAAAAATGACAAATCTTCTTCCATTATGATCACTTTTGACACCTCCCATATTTTACTGCTGCAAAAAATGTCACATTTGTCACTTTTGAATCAAAAAAACCAATTTTGAGAAGATTAAAGTAAAGAATAAATTAAATTTTAACCATTGATATATTTAAATAAAAAAAATAAATAAAGACAAAAAAGAAGCCATCTAAAAGCATGTCATCAAATATACAAAAAAGTCTCATCAAAGTGTAACAGTTGGTTGACTAAAGCTTATTATTTGCACTATAAAATTAGAGTATTTTTCATTTATTAATGAAATGGAAATCTAAAAGTGAGTAAAAGAGTAATTAAAAATTTCAGATCTGAATTTTTAAAATTATTCTCGGCACAAACTGATAAACAGAAAGTGATTCGCAGAAAATAGTGAAAAATACATTAATGAATACACATAGCGTTCTATTTAATATTCAATTAATTTTGATTTAATAAATATTTAAGCTATTTCAGTATTCTATTAATCATTGAGATACCTTTTATAGGAGAAAAAAAATGTATCAAAAACAGCAGAAAGATGCCGCAATTGACCATATCAAGACCGAAATTGATATGTTGATTGATCTTAATAATTTGGAAGAAATTATTAAGAGTAAAAATCATATTGAAATGACGTTGTTATTATTGGTAAAACTTGAAATATTCAGTTGGGACCAAGCTCATACTTTAGCTAAAGAACTCAGTGTAACAAGCAAAACAGCAATTGATTGCTTAGAACATATGAAAAAAATAGCATAACACTTGAGCAACAAGCTTCAATATTCTTCTGTAAACTAAAATAAACGCTCAAAATCAATGACGAAATGAGCGTTTTACCCTTCAACAGCCTTGCTTTCATTCATAATTCAACCAAGTCTTAAGCTGCTTCTAAGCATATAGGTTATCGATATTTTTATTATGAAAACAAACTTTTAGACATCCATTCAGTAAAAGCATTTCTATTACGAAATGAAGGGGTACTGAATAAATTAAGTTCTAACTCAAAATGATCAAAATTAAGCACTTTATAAATACCGCCTCCTAAAGGGATGAAATGGGTATGTGGATATTTTATTGCCTTTAACGCATGTGATACAAACTGTGCTTTTATTTGTATCTCACTGTTTTTATAAGTTTGATAACTTTGGGAGTGTTTGAACAACTCATATTCTCGGTCTAAATTTTGTCTTATCTGAGAAATAACCACTTCAATCTCCAGAATCATGGGAAATATTTTTATAGCACATAAATGCAAAAAGCCCATCTTTTGACGAGCTATTATTCAATTAAACTGTAATTTTTAGTGAACGTTTAACTCTTCATCACGTGCAACAATTACCGAAGTAAGCATTGGAACACCAAGGATAATCGGAACTACAATAATCCATAGATCAGTTGTCAACTGACTAGAAAAAAAGAAATGTATAACGATAGCAGCCAAAGCCAATACCGCAAATAAAACACCCATGAAGCGTATTGCAAATTTAACAAGCATTTTGCGACTCCTTATGATTCTAGTACTTCTATACAGTATACGCTTACTTTATCTATGACAGTATTTTCTTTTTCTATCTCACTATAAAACGCAGATATACGTCTTACATCAAAAAAGTCAAACAAAGTGGGCTTTTTTAATATCAATTATTTTGCTTCATTAATCCCGACAATGAACTGGCTGCAATTTGAACCTTCTGAAGCATTTGAGCGTTGTTTTTCTGAGAAGTTAAATTTAGAAGCAACTGATTGATAATCTTTTTTCGAGCTTTGACCTGCCCGCACACTCAATTGTTTCACTTGCTCTGGGTCTAGCAATTCATTTTCAATCACTTGATTCATCATGACACGTACAGTCGTTATGGCATCATAACGTGTGTAGTTTTTGAATAGCCCAAAGAACCGACCAAGGAACCAACAATTAAATCAATAAGCAATGACAAAATAATATGTTTTTTATTCACTAAAAGGTATTACAACGCCATTCTTAAATCGCCATAAAACGGCCATTTTTTACCCCTCAGAACTTATATTCACTTGCATATTATCAACACCCTCCCTATCAAAGTACAAAAACCACTCACTTAAACAATTCACTCTTAAAAACGAAAAATCTATCAAGCTATTCTAAGTAGCTGATAGAAGCAAATACGATATGAAATAAACAACCATTAAATTAAATGCTTAAATTTACTGGAATTTTACTGTTTGTTTACTCAAATACTTTGCACCTACAGTTTAGGCATAGAAATGCATAATTGTTAACCACATCACATATTTTAAAGCCGATTTTTTTCATTTAATCTAGCTATCTCAGAGCGCCTTTTGCCCTCTCGACGGTTCATATTTTAAGGATATCTATGGATTTCATACTTAATCCAACATATACGCTCATGCTAGCGGTGTTGGTCCTCTATGTAGGACGCATTTTAAATAAGCACATCCCCTTTTTAACCAAATACAATATCCCAGAGCCTGTTGCTGGTGGTTTGGTCGGTGCAATTATTTTTTATTTGATTCATCAATTTGCGGGTTATACCATTTCAGTCAATAAGCCAATGCAAGATACATTCATGCTTATGTTTTTTGCATCGATTGGATTAAGTGCTAATTTTGCCAAACTTAAGGAAGGTGGCAAGCCTTTAATTATCTTCTTAATTGCGATTTCCTTCTTTGTCATCATTCAAAATGGCGTCGGCATGGCCATTGCTTCTGCTGTCGGTCTTGATCCATTAATGGGAGTTGTTGCAGGTTCAATTGCTTTGGTTGGTGGTTTAGGTACTGCTGGGGCATGGGGACCAATTTTTGAGACCAAATACGCCGTTGAAGGTGCGTTGCCAATGGGCATTGCAAGTGCGACTTTCGGTATGGTAGTCGGTGGTTTAATGGGAGGACCATTAGCTCGTTACCTCATTCGTAAACACAACCTAGCATCGCCATTAAAAGCGGAAGTTCGTGAAGAAAATAAAGAGGCGCCGCTTACGGATAGTGAGTACACCTTTGAAGCACCACAAAAAGTTCGCTTGATCACAGCGGATAATGCCATTGTCACTTTAGGTATGTTTGCCTTTGCTTTGGCTTTTGCTGAAACCATGAAAAACCTAACGATCGGCACCGCAATTGAATTACCCACATTTGTATGGGCATTGGGTGGCGGTATTCTTCTACGTAATATCTTAGAAACTGGCCTCAAACAAGAAATCTTTGATCGCTCGATAGACGTGTTTGGGAATACGGCGCTAGCGTTGTTCTTAGCAATGGCATTGGTTTCATTAAAACTTTGGCAACTGGCCGATCTTGCAATTCCAATGATTATTTTGTTGATTGCTCAGTCAATTGCGATGTGGGTATTTGCAGTTTATGTTTCCTTCCGCGTTATGGGCAAAAACTATGATTCCGCAGTGCTGGCTTCAGGTCTTTGTGGTTTTGGTATGGGGGCAACACCTAATGCGATTGCAAATATGCAAGCAATTACCAATATGTATGGCCTATCACACAAAGCCTTTTTGATCGTTCCCCTTGTCGGTGCATTCTTTATTGACCTTGTGAACGTTGTTGTTATTCAAAGTATCTTACAAATCTTTGGTTAATACTGATGCTGTAAAAACGACTGCTTCATTTGATTGAATCAAGCCATATCTTCAAACGATATGGCTTTTTTATGCGCGAGATTTCAAGCTGCAAAGCAAGAAGTTTTTGTTATTTTATCTTTAGAATCTGTAGAACAGCTGTTTTTGTCCTATAAGCACATGGTACACATTTTTACTCAATGCTAAAAATTACCGATTCAATTTGATTTGTATTTTTAGTTCGGGTGACATGTATGATCACAGAAAATCATCAACTTAAAGCAAGAAAAGTGTATTTCGATTTTTCTGAATCTTCCGTTTGTTGGATGCCAGATGATCCCCTGTGTTCGCACATTGCCAATGGGATTAACATGCTTTTGCCTGCGGGTGAATTTTGGTTCTGCCGCGTGTTTAATAAAGCAATCCCCTATGTCACCGATGAAACACTCAAACAAGAAGTGATTGGTTTTGTCCGTCAGGAAGCAGCTCATGCACGCGCCCATGAAAAAGCCCAAGATTTCTTGAGAGAAAATGGCTATGACATTCAAAATCCGTTAAATCGTGCTCACTTTATTTTCAATATTCTTCTAGGTGAAAAACCTTTAGGGATGCCATTCCTTAAAGGTGAGAAATTAGAGGAATACTGGTTATTGTTCCGCGTTGGGGTTATTGCTGCAATCGAGCACTTTACCGGAACAATTGGACAATGGACACTGGACAGTAAGTCTTGGGATACAGCAGATCCAGCCATGACCGATTTGTTTCGTTGGCACCTTGCTGAAGAAGTTGAGCATCGTTGTGTAGCCTATGACCTTTTTGAACATCTGCTCACCAACAAATTCGGTTTTTATGTCTCTCGACAAGTGATTATGATGGGTGTATTCCCATTATTTATTTACTTCCTTGCAGATTTTGCACGTAGCCTCGGGCAGCAAGATTTAGAACATCACGATATTCAAAAATTGATGCGCCGCGGATTCTTTAGCTTTATTCGTGAGTTCGAAAAAACGGCGACACAAACGGATAACCTGCCAACCATTAAGTACTTATGGAAAGCAACTTTACGTTGGATCTCGCCAAAATTTAATCCAATCCACGAAGGTGATACTGAGCAAGCATTGGCGTATATGGCTCGTTCACCCGCAGTACAGTATTTTGAGCAGATGACGCAAAATGTAAATAAAACCGCATTAAGCTAATTTTCAGTAAGTAAAAACCTCATTATTCAACAAGGATATGGGGTTTTTTTTAACTCATTTTTCAATGCTAAATAATTTTTTTGCGCTTCATTTTGAGTAAACGCAAACTCATTTTTTTCCATAATAGTTTCAGTAGCCCCTTGCATATAGTGCTGATAATCTGAATAACGTTCAATAATCAACTTATGTAGATTCACTTTACTTTTTTCAACTAAACATTCTTTTTGTTTTGCTTTTAGCTGCTCAATGTCGGATTTCTCCTTGCCTCGCAAACCATATTCAAACTGAATTTGGTCATCTATAGATTTGAAATAAACATCAGATAAATTAACGTAATCATCTTTAAAGTTTTTAGCATCTGCTGTGCGACATATACCAAATAAAAACATAAGCATAACTATAGATATTATTTTCATCACCGTTTCTATATATATTAATTTTCACTTATTATAACATCATATCGAACAAAAAACCGCCTTGAAATCAAACACCAATACGTTTAAAAATACAAAATAAAGTATGAAGGACAACTAAATAAAAATCTTATTTAGCAATCACTAATTTTAAATAACTACATTTAATTATAAGACAAACTTTCTAATCAAATATCGACATCTATATTCTCTATAATTGATGAGGCTACATCTAATGCACCTTTTCCAATCTCAACAACAATTTCAACTAAATCGACTGGATTAATATCTACAGAATGTGTCGTCGAATTCTGTTGTTGCTGTTCATTTTCTAATTGCTCTAGGTCATCTACTGGGTTATTCATATTATTCATTCTTTTCTACCTCTACAATAACGAATGATTTGTCTTACTAACAAACATCATATGATTAACATAAAACTTTGTGAATTCTGAAAATGATTTTGTTTATGGCATAAAAAATATTCATCGTTTCTATCCATTAACTTACCTGAACCTAAAAAGCAACGATGATTCCGCCTTTGTTTGCTGTTCATCATTTATTTTCTTTTGCCGACTCTAAGTCGCTTTTCTGTTATTCTACATAAGTGAGCTGAATCGTACTGTATAACTAGAGGAAAAGCGGCATGCTGCAATGGTTTGAAAAATTAGTTGATCCTTATCCAACGAAAGACTTAAACAAACCATTACCAACGACTTTTTTTGCTTTCGTTTGGCAAGCGACCAAAGGGATTCGCCCTTATCTTTTTATCTTAATTGCTTGTACTGCAGCGGCAGCAAGTTTTGAAGCATTATTTTTCTCCTATATTGGAAAATTGGTCGATTGGTTGACGCAGAGCCAACCCAGCACATTCCTAGAAAATAACCAGCAAAATTTAACCATCCTCATCAGTATTCTTTTTGCCAATATTTTCTTTGTTAGCCTGCAATCTGTGGTTAAACATCAGGTTTTGTTTAGTAATTTCCCGATGCGCATGCGTTGGCGCTTTCACAACTTGCTGCTCCAACAGAGCTTAGACTTCTTCCATACTGATTTCGCAGGGCGCCTTTCTGCCAAAGTCATGCAAACGGCTCTGGCAGTACGCGAATTCTGGATGATTTTGGGCGATATGCTGGTATATGTACTGATCTACTTCATTACGATTAGTGTGGTATTAGGCTCCATTTCTCCTGTACTGATTATTCCTTTAATGTTGTGGCTGGTTTTTTTCATTGTCATTGCCAGTTATTTTATTCCCCGTTTAGGAAAAATCTCAAAAAAACAAGCCGATTCACGTGCAGTTATGACAGGTCGAATAACAGATGCTTATACCAATATCCAAACTGTAAAGCTTTTTGCTCATGCAGGCCGTGAAAGCCAGTATGCAAAAGAATCCATGCAAGAGTTTATGGTTACGGTTTATAAGCAAATGCGTTTAGGGGTTAAATACGAAATTAGCATTCGTTTACTCAGTGCATTTCTATACATTGGTGTCATTGGTACTTCAGTTTGGTTATGGACGCAAGGACAAGCTGCTATTGGTGTCATTGCCGCCACCACGGCGATGGTACTGAAGCTAGACAGTATGGCTGAGTTTTTAATGTGGCATGTCACTATGCTATTTGAGAATGTCGGTACCATTCAGGATGGCATGTCAACTTTAGGGAAACAGATCCAAATTCAAGACAAGAAAGGTGCGACAGAACTAAAAGTTGAGCATGGTGAAATTCGATTTGAGGATGTGAGCTTTGCCTATAACCAAAAAAATGTGATTGAGCATTTTAATTTGACCATCAAACCTGGTGAAAAAATTGGCGTTGTTGGGCGTTCTGGCGCTGGTAAATCGACATTGATCCAATTACTACTTCATTTTTACGATATCAACCAAGGTCGTATTCTGATTGATGGTCAAAATATTCATGATGTTACTCAAGATAGCCTGCGCGCCAATATTGCATTAGTCACGCAAGATACCTCCTTGCTTCACCGTACCGTGGCTGAAAATATTAAATATGGTCGTCCAAATGCGACTGAAGCTGAAGTCCAACTGGCCGTGAAAAAAGCAAGAGCAGAAGAATTCATTCCACAACTGACAGATCAAAAAGGTCGGGTTGGATTTGATGCTTATGTGGGTGAGCGTGGTGTCAAACTCTCTGGTGGACAACGCCAGCGGATTGCTATTTCACGTGTTTTCCTCAAAGACGCGCCTATTCTCATCCTCGATGAGGCAACCAGTGCACTGGATTCTGAAGTAGAAGCTGCGATTCAAAGCAGTTTAAATGACCTTATGGTCGGCAAAACCGTGATTGCAATTGCCCACCGTTTGTCTACCATTGCTCAAATGGATCGCCTCATTGTACTTGATCAAGGCCGAATTGCTGAGCAAGGCACACATGAAGAACTGATTGCGAACGATGGCTTGTATGCACAATTATGGAAACGCCAAACGGGTGGCTTTTTAGTTGAACAGCGAGTGACTCAGGACACAGAATAATGTTGTATTTAGAAGATTTAAATATTGGCGACCATTTCACAAGCCGTGAATATGAAATGACCCTTGAAGAAGTAAAGCAATTTGCTGGGCAATACGATCCTCAGCCCTTTCATCTCGATGAGGTTGCTGCTGCGGAGCACCCTATCTTTCAAGGTTTAGCTGCAAGTGGCTGGCATACCTCCGCTGTGACCATGCGCTTATGGACAGAGTGTTTTCCAGTTGCTGGTGGGTTGTTAGGTACCGAATCAAGCTTGCGCTGGCCTCGTCCAACCCGTGTTGGCGATAAAATTCATGTCGAGATTGAAATTACCGCAATTGTGCCATCTAAAACAAAAAATGATCGTGGTATCGTCAGCTACGTAACACAAGCTTTGAACCAACATGGGGATGTGCTATTAATATCGACAACCAAAATTATGGTGTTTAGAAAACCAACTTGATTCTTGAACATTCAATGACTCTTTTGTCCAACAATTTTTATGATTGATTATTTTATTTCATGTAAAGATGTTTAAGACTTAAATGTTTAAAAGATATTGGCAAAATTGATGAGCGCCACGGAAAGCACATGAAAACAACCTCAACTCGTCAAGATCAAGGAATACCAGGCGTCTATGGCTTATTGCTCCTAGACGTGGTTTCTCGCTGGGGATATAGCGATGAAACATTGTTTGCACCGTTTCATTTAACTAGTGAGCAACTGGCTGATCCAAATTATCGAATTCCGACACCGATTGCGAATGAATTGGTCAAGCATTCTTTACGCCTTACGGGTGAAAGTACATTGGGCTTTCACTTGGGCACGCAAATGCGTATTTCCATTCATGGTTTTATTGGCTATGCCATTATGACAGCGCATGACATTACTGATGCCATTGCACTGGCAAGCCGGTTTATTCAGTTACGTCTTCCCTTTTTACAGCTTTATTTTTCTACCTTTGGACCAAAGGCTACGCTGCAACTACAATGTGATATTGAAGTTGAGCCGTTGCGCACTGAAATTATTCTGGGTCTGACCATTGGTATTATGACCATGGCCAAAGCCCTCACAGGCATTGAAGATTTAAGGGGTGAAGTCGATCTGGACTTTGCTGAACCAGCTGGTTTTGAAAAATATAAAGATAAATTAACCAGTACAGTACGCTTCAATCAGCCTCATCTGATTTCCAGCTTCGATAAAAAATATCTCGGCTTAAAAATGGTCAATGCCGATCCAATTGCCAGTCAAATTGCTATTAACCAATGTGAAACTGAACTCTCTGCGCTAGGCGAACGTCGTCGTTTAGCCATGCGGGTTCGTGATATTTTGACCAATTCAGAACAGCACTATCTGAGTATTGAAAGTGTGGCTGAACGCTTACACATGTCAGATCGCACCTTGAAACGCCAATTGGCTGCGGAAGGTACATCCTTCTCTACCCTTGTGGATGAAGTTCGTTATCGTCATGCAACCTCTTTACTTTCTCGAACCGATTATAGTTTGGAGCAAATTGCAGATGAACTCGGTTATTCTGATGTCGCGAATTTCAGCCGTGCCTTTAAGCGTTGGAGTGGTCGTAGCCCAAGTAACTGGCGTAAAGACCCTTATTTATAAGTTCACGAAAGCTTTTGTTTTTATTGAAAAGCATGTATAAACCAAATAAAAATGATACGACAGATTGTTAAGGAGTTGTCATGAATCATCCAGCAGAATTGAAATATGCACGTACGCATGAGTGGGTAAGAATTGAGGGCGACCTCGTTGTTACAGGGATTACTGACCATGCACAAGATGAGTTGGGTGATTTAGTCTATGTGGAAACCCCAGAAGTGGGTAGCCATGTCACCGCAACCGAACAAGCAGGTATTGTTGAATCTGTGAAAACAGCCTCTGATATTCACGCGCCTGTTTCTGGAACCGTGGTTGAAGTGAATACTGACCTTGAAGATGATCCTGATTTTGTTAATGATGAGCCTTATGGCAAAGGTTGGATTTACAAAATTAAGCCTGACAATATCGCTGATGTTGAAAAACTGCTTTCTAATAGCGAGTATGAATCAGGTTTATAAATCTGACCAATCGCTTTGGATTGAGATATTTAGAAAACCGAGTTATATATTAACTCGGTTTTTTATTTATTAGAACATTGATTATTTCACTAAAAGCCAAGCATCCTGCCAGTTCGAGCCTGTGCCAGGTACGTATTGATGTGCTTGAATGGTACACCAACCACTATAAGGAAAAGGCTTGCACTGATATATACGTCCATCACTGCCCAATACTTTGGTGCCTGCTTTATATGTAGCAATACTCTTCGGATAAACAAAATCATAAGAACCACCACCATTGATCGGGGCACGCTCAATTTTGATTTCAACACGTTGAATACCACTATTTAAACTACTATATACATCATTTTTCCCATTTACAGGCACAATATCAGCATTGGTATTTTTGATGCCTGCGCGTAAAGCGCTGTGTTCTCGATTAATCGCCTCAGCTAATAAGCGAGGCCAAACATTTCGACTACCATTGGCAGTACTGGTAATCCGTAATTCTGTTTTTAGATTTGGATTTTCACCATTGGTATCAAAGACTCGTGTGGATACACGATCATTTACCAATAGGTCATCAAGCGGATTAATATCACCAATATCATTCCAGCTTTGAACTGGTTTTGGCGGTTGCGGATCGACGGGTGTTGTTGGACTACCTGAACCAACATTTACATCAATAACATTATAAAAAGCATTACTGGTATCACCGATATCCCAGACCGCTAGAATGACATGATAGCCACTTCGGTCAGCAGGCACATAACAGCGATGTGTTTCCACACTAGTAGGTTTCTGATATTTACCATCCACCGTACAAAAGGGATTAAGATCAAAAGAACCACGTGCCAAGGGAGCTGAAGGATTCCACCCTTGTTTAGTGATGAAATAACGCCAGCCTTGAGTTACATGTTGTGCCGTAAACTGCCAAGTAAAATCATTTGCCCCCGTAGGCAAGTTTGTTTTAACCCATCGTGTCGGTGATTGTGCATTCAGTTCTGAAAATTGACTCAAATTTGCATTGGCGATTTGACCATCAGGCGGTCCAGACTGCGGAAAACCTTTCGGAGCTTCTAAACTTTGCGGCTCCCACACAATGCTGCCACATTGAGTATTCTTATTTAACTTACAGGCATAAGCTCGAGATTCTGGTTTAAGTACATAGCCATGTGCAAAAACCAATGAAGGTACAATAGGCAATACCAATATTCCCATCGAGATTAAACTGCGTCTAATAAAGCGATGCATCATCATTATTCTACCCTTGTCATTTAACTTATTTATTGTTGTTAAGCATTGGTGTTCTAAAGACACCTCTTAGACCATAGGTGAGCCGCTTAGACAAGACAAGCACCTACTCTGTAATGATCTGTAATATGTGAGTTGACTTGATCACAGGAATAAAAGCTTATGATGACCCGATCAAATTATTGCACCAATCCATTATTTCTCAGTGCAATCAAAAAAAGCCCAATTCAATTTGAACTGGGCTTTAATCACAGCTTAATTTTCAGGATTTAAGCGACATAATCCACTTGAATACCATCTACCTCTGAAACCAAGTTTTCAAAAGAGAAAATTTCATCCAGTTGCGCTTGAGTCAGTAGACCACGCTCTAAAACCACCTCTTGAATGGTTTTATGTTCAGCAATACATTGTTTACCGATTTCATCGCACAATGCATGGCCCAATAATGGATCAAGCAGCGTAATAATCCCGACACTACGCATCACTGCATCATGGCAAGCTTGTTCATTTGCTTTGATGCCACGTACACATTTTTCATCTAGGCTTTGAATTGCATGTGTAAGCAATTCAATTGATTCATTCAATGAAATTGCAATGACAGGTTCCATCACATTAAGTTGTAATTGCCCCGCTTCTGCCGCAAAAGTAATAGTTAAATCGTTACCGATCACTTTAAATGCAATCTGATTCACCACTTCAGGAATCACAGGATTCACCTTCGCAGGCATGATCGAAGAACCAGCCTGCAACTCGGGCAATTGAATTTCACCTAATCCTGTACGTGGACCTGAACTCAGCAACCGTAAGTCATTGCTAATTTTGGAGAGTTTACATGCAAGACGCTTTAAGGCACTCGATAAAATGATGAATACACCACAGTCACTGGTTGCTTCAACATAATCTTCCGCACCCACCAGATTCAAGCCTGTAATCTCTTTTAAACAGGAAACGGCTTTGATGGCATAACCTTTTGGTGTATTTACCCCAGTGCCAATTGCGGTCGCGCCCAAATTCACTTCAAGCAATAATTCACGAGTCCGTTTGATTAAACGTACATCTTCTTTTAATAAAGTTGCAAAGGCACGGAACTCTTGCCCCAATGTCATTGGCACCGCATCCTGTAATTGAGTTCGACCCATCTTTAATACATAGCGGAATTCAATTGCTTTATTTTCAAATGACGTAATTAGCTTGTCCATTTGCGTGAACAAAGCATCCAAAGAACAGTAGGTTGATAGACGAAGTGCTGTTGGGTATACGTCATTGGTCGATTGGGACTTATTGACATGATCATTAGGATGGATCACCTCATATTTTCCTTTTTGATACCCCAATGACTCCAGTGCAATATTGGCAATCACTTCATTAGTATTCATATTAATTGAAGTACCCGCCCCACCTTGATAAATATCAATTGGGAAGGAATCTTGCCATTTTTCTGTGTCAGTGATTAAAGCATCACAGGCATGCTGAATGGCTAAACTTTGAGTTTCAGTAAGTTTGCCAAAGCTTAAATTCGCTTGCGCAGAAGCTTTCTTTACCTGTGCCAAAGCACGAATAAAGTAGCCATTTTGTCCAACTTTTTGCGAAGAAATCTTAAAATTTTCAATGGCGCGTAAAGTATGAATTCCATAATAACAATCAGCTAGGACTTCTTTTGCACCGAGCAAATCATGCTCTATTCTTATCGTTGCCGTTTGAACCGTTTCCACTTTCCATTTCTCTCAGACAATGCACCCTAATGGTGCAATGAATTACTATGGAAGATTGCAACTGATTTTTCATTAGCAAAAGCGCTTAACATTATATTTTTTTATTATGGAAGTTCTCTGGATTGTTGCTTTTGTAACTTCATGTGTCAAAAAAATGCCTAGTTTTTAACTGATTTAATTTAATCTACAACTGTACATTTTATGAATTGTAACTTTTGAATACATTTTGAGTTTTTTTTAAACACTAACTTCTCCTATTTTGCTGAAAAAAAGTTCTATTTTTTGAATTAAAAAATTAAGATTCATAGACTTATTTTAAATTACATAAAATATACAAACAAAATACATAAACATAACAGTATTTTAAAAATCATTTGTGCTTGAATCTGTGACCTTATCAATCCCAAGAATAGCAAATCATTTTTTCAGCTATTCAGATGTGATTGCAAATTATGGATATGTAAGGACAGGCATCCATTATGAATTTTTCTAACCCCACAGTTGTTGTATTCGTGGTCTATATCCTGGCCATGCTTGGCATCGGTTTATACGCCTATTTTTCTACCAAAAACCTTGACGATTATATTCTTGGAGGCCGAAGTCTAGGCAGTTTTGTGACCGCATTATCTGCGGGTGCATCAGACATGAGTGGTTGGTTACTCATGGGTTTACCTGGCGCAATTTACTTAACTGGCTTATCTGAATCGTGGATTGCCATCGGTTTGATTATCGGTGCTTGGTTAAACTGGTATTTGGTTGCAGGCCGTTTACGTGTACACACTGAAGTACAAAACAATGCCCTCACCTTACCGGATTACTTTACCGGTCGTTTTGATGACCAGAAGAAAATCCTACGCGTCACATCTGCATTGATTATTCTTGTTTTCTTTGCGATTTATTGTGCTTCTGGCATGGTCGCTGGTGCACGATTATTCGAAACACTGTTCCAATTACCATATAGCACAGCCTTATGGTTAGGTGCTTTTGCAACCATTGGATATGTGTGCATCGGTGGTTTCCTTGCAATTAGCTGGACCGATACTTTCCAAGCGGGCTTGATGATTTTTGCATTATTGCTGCTTCCAATCGTGACCTACATGTCTTTAGGCATTGGTGTGGAAGAGTTTACTGCGGTTGTTGAAAGTGTACGTCCACATGCATTTGATTTTGCGACAAACTTAAGTGTTGTTGCGATTCTTTCAGCAGCAGCTTGGGGTTTAGGCTATTTTGGTCAACCGCATATCCTTGTCCGCTTCATGGCAGCTGACTCAGTAAAATCAATCCCAGCAGCTCGCCGTATCGGTATGACATGGATGATTTTATGTCTTGCTGGCGCAGTTGGTTCAGGTTTTATCGGTATTGCTTATTTCCAAATGCATCCTGAGTTCGCAGCTGCAGTAACGGCTAACCCTGAAACTGTCTTCATGGAACTCACCAAAATTCTGTTCAACCCTTGGGTTGTAGGTGTGATCCTCGCTGCAATTCTATCTGCAATCATGAGTACATTGAGTTGCCAGCTATTGGTTTGCTCTAGTGCTTTGACAGAAGATTTGTACAAAGGCTTTATCCGCAAGAATGCATCTCAAAAAGAGTTGGTTTGGATTGGCCGTGCAATGGTAATTGCAGTTGCAATGCTTGCCCTCGTTCTTGCACAAAACCCAGAAAGCAAGGTTCTTGGCTTAGTTGCCTATGCTTGGGCTGGTTTTGGCGCAGCGTTTGGTCCATTAATTATTCTTTCATTATTCTGGAAACGTATGACGTTAAACGGTGCATTGGTGGGTATGATTGTGGGTGCTTTGACGGTCATCCTATGGAAAAACTTCTTCGGTTACACGGGTATCTATGAAATTATTCCAGGCTTCGTTTTTGCCTTGATCAGTATCGTGGTGGTGAGCTTACTTGGTAAAGCACCAAATGCAGCGGTAACCAGTCGCTTCGAACAAGCTGATGAAATCTATGCACGTGAAATGAAATAATTCTGATAAAATTTAAGGGGCTTTCGAGCCCCTTTTCTTTTGTTTAAAATTTTGTTTTTGATTTAATTTTTATTTTAGAGCTGTCTTTCACCACCTGCATGACTGGGTAGCTGCGTGTTTCCTTCACACCAGGGAGCTGCCATAAAATCTGCCCCGCAATACGGCGAAACTCCTCCATCCCCGCACTCCGTAACTTAATCAAGAAATCAAAGCCTCCACTGACCATATGGCATTCCACGATCTCAGGATATTGAGTCACTGCATCAATAAAATCGTCCAGTACATGTGGAGTAGTCTTATCTAACAACACTTCCACAAATACTAAAAAGTTCGCATTAAGCTTGTTGGGATTAAGTTTGGCCTCATATCCTAAGATAAATTCATCCTTGGTCAACTTCTGTACACGTGCCATCACTGCAGTCGGCGATAGGTTCACGAGTTCTGCCAATTTACTATTAGAAATTCTCCCATCTGCTTGAAGAATATCCAGAATTTTTAGATCGGTTCGATCTAATGTATAAATAGGGCCATTCAACTGAATTTTCCTCTAAAAAATGGGTAAATTATAGTGAGTTACTCGGGATTTATTCTGTAATCATAAATTATCTAAACCTCTCTACTCAATATGTTCTAGAGATTGTTATTGGAATTTAGTATGAATACATTGGATACTCCCGCACAAATGGAAACAGCTCACATCGACGGTTATATTACCGAATTTAAAGAAAAAAGTGAGTTTGAGCAACGCATTAATACGGCTTGGCGACGTGCAGAGCCTGAAGCAGTGGCTGTACTTGCTGAAGCAGCCAACATTTCCCCAGAACTTGATCAAAAAATTTATGAACTTGCATTTAGCCTAGCGCATAATTTACGTGAACGTAAAAGCTCGGCTGGTAAAGCAGGTATTGTTCAAGGTTTACTCCAAGAATTCTCACTTTCTTCACAAGAAGGTGTGGCATTGATGTGTTTGGCAGAAGCTTTGCTTCGTATTCCAGATACAGCGACACGTGATTTATTGATCCGCGACAAAATCAACCAAGGTAACTGGAAAGAACACGTTGGTCAAAGCAACCTCATGTTCGTAAACGCTGCGGCATGGGGCTTGATGTTAACTGGCAAGTTAATGGAAACACCAAAGCAAACCAGCTTATCAAGTGTTTTGACTGGTCTTTTAGCACGTAGTGGTCGTGGCATCATCCGTAAAGCAGTTGACGTTGCCATGCGTATGATGGGTGAGCAGTTCGTTACGGGTGAAACCATCGAAGAAGCGCTTGAACATGCAAAACCATTTGAACACAAAGGTTTCCGCTACTCATACGACATGTTGGGTGAAGCTGCACTAACTGAACATGATGCTGAGCGCTATTACAACGACTACACACAAGCCATTCATGCCATTGGTAAAGCATCAAATGGTCGTGGTGTTTACGATGGTCCTGGTATTTCAATCAAGCTATCTGCTTTACACCCACGTTATCAACGTGCGCAAATTGACCGTGTTCATCACGAACTTTATAGCAAAGTTTTTGAACTTGCGTGCTTGGCAAAACAATACGACATCGGCTTAAACATCGATGCTGAAGAGTCTGAACGTTTAGAAATTTCACTCGAATTACTTGAACGCTTATGTTTCGAACCAAAACTTGCCAACTGGAAAGGCATTGGTTTTGTAATTCAGGCTTATCAAAAGCGTTGTTTCTACGTCGTCGATTATATCGTTGACCTTGCAAAACGCAGTAACAAACGTCTGATGATCCGTTTAGTGAAAGGTGCGTATTGGGACAGCGAAATCAAGAAAGCGCAAATTGATGGTATGACTGATTATCCTGTGTTTACCCGTAAAGTTCACACGGATTTGTCATATATCGCTTGTGCGAAGAAACTTCTTGCTGCACCCGATCAAGTGTATCCGCAATTTGCGACACACAATGCACAATCACTCGCAACGATTTACAACTTGGCTGATCCAAGCAAATACTACCCAGGTCAATACGAGTTCCAATGCTTACACGGTATGGGTGAGCCATTGTACGAACAAGTGGTTGGATCTAAAGAAGATGGTAAATTAGGCGTACCATGTCGTGTCTATGCGCCAGTCGGTAACCATGAAACTTTATTGGCTTATTTAGTCCGTCGTTTACTTGAAAATGGTGCAAATACCTCATTCGTAAACCGTATTGCTGACAAGACTTTAAAAGTTGAAGACCTGATTCAATCTCCAATCAAAGACATTCAAACTTCTGCAAAAGACGAAGGTCAGCTTGGCTTAAAACATCCTGCAATTCCGCTTCCGCATGATCTTTATCCTTTACGTCCAAACTCAAATGGCTTTGATCTCAATAATGATCAACCATTAGCGGACTTGGATGCGACGGCACAGAAATTACGTAGCCAGATTTGGAAAAGTGCCCCGTTACTTGGTTTTGAATCAGCAGTCCATGATGAAAGTAATGCGCTTGCAATTACAAACCCTGCACAAAACAGTGAAATTGTCGGTTATGTCAATGAAGCAACCAGCGCTGATGTACAACCGGCCTTAGAAGCTGCGGTGCAAGCGGAACAAAGCTGGGCAGCCACTGATAAAGTTGAGCGTGCTGCTTGCTTAAAACGTGCTGCTGACTTGATGGAAGCCCGTATTCAAGAGTTGATGGTTTTACTTTGCCGCGAAAGTGGTAAAACCTATGCCAATGCGATTGCAGAAGTTCGTGAAGCCGTCGATTTCCTACGTTACTACGCAACTCAAATTGAAAACCTGCCTGCAAATGCACAGGTGAAGCCATTAGGTACCGTATTGTGTATCAGCCCATGGAACTTCCCTCTTGCGATTTTCTCGGGTCAGATTGCAGCTGCATTGGTCAGTGGTAACTGTGTTATTGCCAAACCTGCTGAACAAACACCGTTAATTGCAGCTCAAGCAGTTCAAATGCTTTGGGAAGCTGGCGTGCCACACGGCGTTGTTCAACTTCTTCCAGGTCGCGGTGAAACAGTCGGTGCACAATTAAGCCAAGATGATCGCGTTCAAGGCATCATGTTCACAGGTTCGACTGAAGTTGCAAAAATCTTGCAAAAGACTGTTGCAAAACGCTTGTCTCCAAACGGTCAACCAATTCCGTTAATCGCGGAAACAGGTGGTCAAAATGCGATGATCGTTGATTCATCTGCACTGACTGAACAAGTGGTTCTCGATGTTGTTAGTTCTGCATTTGACAGTGCGGGTCAACGTTGTTCTGCACTTCGTATCTTATGTGTGCAAGAAGACAGCGCTGCAACAGTCATCAAAATGTTGAAAGGTGCAATGCAACAGTTGATCGTCGGCAACCCTGCGATCTTAAAAACTGACATTGGCCCAGTAATTGATACTGAAGCAAAACAAACCATCGATACGCACATTCAAAAGATGAAATCTAAGGGCTACCCTGTTCATCAATTGATGTTTAACGATTCGGTAGGCCAACAAGCACTTGCACAAGGTACATTTGTTCCGCCAACAGCGATTGAATTGCCAAACCTTGACGACCTAGAGCGCGAAGTATTTGGTCCAGTCTTGCACATCATCACTTATAAGTATGGTGAGCTTGAGCAATTGATCGACCGCATCAATGCCAAAGGCTATGGCTTAACCATGGGTCTACACACACGTATCGATGAAACCATCAATACTGTGATCCAGCGCGCTGAAGTGGGTAACTTATATATCAACCGCAACATCGTTGGTGCAGTTGTAGGCGTTCAACCATTTGGTGGTGAAGGCTTATCTGGTACAGGTCCTAAAGCGGGTGGTCCGCTTTATATGTACCGCTTGATGGAACATTGTTCAGAGAAAGTATTGGCGACCCCATTTGCGGTGAAAGCTGAAATCTCTCAGTTTGATGCAGTTTCAAATGTTGCTTATCAAAGCTTATTGTCTTGGGCAAACCAAAACATGCCTCAAGCAATTCCAACGATTCCAGCATTTGGTGTAGGTAAGTTCTACGAGTTGCAAGGCCCTACTGGTGAAAGCAACCAATACATTATCTTGCCTCGTCATCGTGTGCTTTCGATTGCGAATGATGAAGCAAGCCAGCTTCAACAATTACTTGCGATTTTCTCCGTCAGCAGTACTGCCGCTGTGTTGAAAGACAATGCATTCTTAGTAAAACACAAAGCGTCTTTACCAAAAGATGTCTTAGATGCAATCACTGTGATTTCAAGTGTTGAAAAAGATGCGTTTGATGCCGTGCTTCATCATGGTTCTGTTGAACAGTTGCAAGACTTGCAAACTAAAGTTGCGAATCGTTCAGGTGCGATTGTCGGGATTACCCAGTTACAAGCCAATGAACAAATTCCTTTAGAACGCCTAGTCATTGAACGAGCAATTAGCGTAAACACTGCAGCAGCAGGTGGTAATGCGAGTTTAATGACTTTATCTGAAGACTAATTTTCAGTCTTCTATCTCCTAGCCCGAATCATGTTTACATGGTTCGGGTTTTTTATTATTTTTAGATCACCTTATTCCTATTATAAAAATGAGACCATTTAGATGCATTTTTTCTCAGCTCCTGAATATCAACCCAACTGCGCTCAGCTTTTTGAGGATTATAAAAATAAAATCCTGCAGCTTATTCCTTATGCCATTATTGAGCATATTGGTTCATCCGCCATTCCCAATGCAATTTCAAAAGGTGACCTAGATATTTATATTGAAGTACCCGCCCATCAATTTTTAGATAGCATTGAAAAATCACAACAGCTTAATTTTAAAGAAAAACTTGATACACTACGTACTCATGAGCTTTGTATGCTGCAATCACAACAACATGATGTGGCATTGCAAATCGTGGTGACAGGTTCAGAATTTTGCAATTTCATCACCTTTCGGGATCTATTAACAAACTCACCCAGCCTGACCCAACAATATAATCAGCTCAAACAAAGATGTGTTGGCTTATCTCAAGACCAATATCGGCAAATCAAAGCAGATTTTATCCAATCTGTACTCGCCCTAGGCTAAGCATATAAATAAGTGAATATCATAATTTCCTGCACCTTAGCGTGCTTTTTTGATACCATTCCCGTTTAGATTTCACCTGTAGTTTTCTTTTTTATGACCGCATCTTACCAACAGCAACTTCAAGAGAAAGTTGAACGTATTACCACACAGTTTGCATCGTTCAATCCACCAGCTTTAGAAGTGTTTCAATCGCCTGAACAACATTTCCGTATGCGTGCAGAATTCCGTATCTGGCATACCGAAGATGACCTGTTCTACGCCATGTTTGAACGTGCTGAAGATGGTAAACAAAAAGAAGTTATCCGCGTAGATACGTTTCCAATTGCAGATCAAAGCATCAATGATTTGATGCCACGTTTATTAGATGAATTAAAAGCAGTCCCGATTCTCTCGCAACGTGTTTTTGAAGCAGACTTTCTGTCGACTTTAAGTGGAGAAATGCTGGTCACTCTGATTTATCATCGTAAATTAGATACTGAATGGGAAATAGCGGCTAAAGCCTTAGCTGAAAAACTGAATATTAAAATCATGGGTCGTAGCCGTGGCCAGAAAGTCATTATTGGTGATGACTACGTGGTTGAACAACTTAATGTTCACGGTCGTACCTTTAAATATAAACAAATTGAAAGCAGCTTTACTCAGCCAAATGCACAAGTATGCCAACATATGTTGGAATGGGCTTGTGATGCTGCGACCACTTCGCAAAAAGACCTTTTAGAATTATATTGTGGTAACGGCAACTTTACCCTGCCACTGTCTTTAAAGTTCAATCGTGTACTTGCAACTGAACTTGCTAAATCTTCAGTCTACGCAGCGCAATGGAACATTGAGCAAAACCAGATTGAGAACATTCAGGTGGCACGTTTATCTGCCGAAGAATTCACTCAAGCTTATCAAGGTGAACGTGAATTTAGACGTTTGCAAGAAGCTGAAATCGATATTCAAAGCTACGATTTTGACACGGTTTTTGTTGATCCGCCGCGTGCAGGCATCGATGATGAAACACTCAAACTATTACAAGGTTTTGAACGTATTCTGTATATCTCATGCAACCCAGATACCCTGCATGACAATTTAAAAATACTGAGCCAAACCCATCGCATTGCGAAGTTTGCCATGTTCGATCAATTCCCTTTTACCCATCATGTGGAATCAGGCGTTTTACTTGAAAAGATTTAAACAAATTATTTCAACGTAACAAAATAATCTAAAGGGTTCCAGTAACCCTTTATTTTTTCTCAAAGTATATTTATAAAAAAGTGATGTTTTTCAAAGGTCAAGTCATCTAAATGTCATAATTTCGTTAGACTTGAAAAGACTCATCGAAAAAATTGAAGTTCAACTGCTGCTTTTATCACTTAAGCTGACTTGTATTTTATTTTAAAGCGGCTATATTTCGAGCTATGTTAGGTTGTATATGAAGGCTCTATGAGTTTTTGGCAAAAACTGTTCAATGCAGATGAACAATATAACGAACACAAGAACCAGACTTCTTGCGTTGAAAATGATTGTTCTTGCAAAACCAATGAACAACTGTTGGATGCTTTAGTTAAAGCAACAGATGAAGATGTGATTAAAGGCATCAAGAAAGTACTAATTTCTCGTGGTTATAGTCGCAAAGAATTGCTTGCGATGATCAAACCGCCAATTCAATAAAAATAAGCTCCTAATCTCCTTAAAAACGAGGAGATTAGGGTGTAATCAAGATTTACACTTCTCTCGGTTCACTTCTGCCACAATCGGTCCTAAATTAAATCGCTGATCATGGCGTTTGGTTTGTGCTGAATACACACTGGAAATCGAGCCATCTAAATACAATGCATTGTCTATTTTCAACTGCTGTTTAAAAAACTGGGCGAATTGATAAAAACTGACACGTTGCTGTGAAATCACAAAATACAACTGATTCCCTTTAACACCTACCCCATTTCTAATTTTTAATGAATTTGAGTCAGCAATAAACTGGCTATTAATTTTCCCTTGATAGACCAACATTGGCCCTGACTGCGTCGCAAATTTTGCTTTAAATTGATCATGCTTATAATCAGCAGTGGTTTTAATCACAGCATGATGATCATTCCAAGCAACTACACCATTAGGCTGCATAAAGAAATTACCAAAACCTTTTGCTTGATTTAACTCACCAAACACTCTGCCCTGTTCGACATATAAACCAACAGGCTGGAAGTCAGCATGATACATACCTGCATTCATGGCAAAATTGAGTTGGGCACAAGCAGGTAACTCTTTTTGTAATACTGCAAACTTTTGGTAGTAGCGATCGTTTTTAGGACTTTTTAAAAATAATTCTAATTGATCCAGGTGTTCAACTTTGATGACATCATAGCTTTGATTCTTAAATTGAATGGATTGATGCTGCATCGCATGCCCAGTCGAAACCGCTAAAAATGTAAAAGATAACAGTAGCCAATTTTTCATCATGGTAAATATTTAAAATCAATTTGGTCTATTTTGTCATAGCAGCGAATAACGCTGAATAACAGATACAAACGCCACACATAATCATTGGCTTAGTGGCACAAATAGGCTCGATTGATTCACATTTTTTCACTAAAATAATGGTGTAAATACAATAACCTTGTATCCACATGCAGCAAAGACATCCGCGTTTCCCAATTGGCGCACATCTGATCGTAAAACACTTTGGCTATAGCCATCACGGCATTTATGCAGGCCGTGGACGAGTCATTCATTATTCTGGTTTTGCCCATATTTTTAAAAAGCATCCGATTGAAATGACTTCAATCCAGCGTTTTGCACGTGATAAGCCAATTTACATCAGGAATTATCAATCCCCACGCTACCAAGCCAAAACCGTGGTACGGCGTATGCGTTCACGCATGCATGAAAACCACTACCATCTGATTATTAATAACTGTGAACACTTATGTACTTGGGCGATTACAGGTGTTGAATCCAGCACTCAAGTTGAACGTATGCAACGTCGTCTTGCCACCATTGGCTATGTCAGTTCGGTCATGAGCTATATGAATGGTCTGATGCTCACTGTAGCTACTGCCTGCTTTGCCATCGTGCTATACATCAAAATGATGTTGCGTCGGCAAGCCAAAAAATCTGTACCTGCTTACTTACAACTCAAACAAAAGCATTCAAAAAAATAGCTATTGCATGATCCTTAAAACGTTTTTCTAGCAATTGATTGATTTTTCATTCAGCTTGCATTAATATTTTCTTTGATACATTTCGTATCTCATCCATATCGAGGGTTCTATGTTGGAGATAGCAGTAATCTGGTAACTAAATTTCAGTAGCACATTGAAATTGGTTATCTGCGCGATTTTTTGGGCTTTAAGCCTAACTTTGCCTCTGATTATTTCTATCTGGATAACAACATGAACTTATCTAAGTCCGAACAACGGACATTGCACGTCTTAGCAAAAGGCGGAAAAATCGTAAAACTTCGTAATGACTCAGGTCAAATCATCGCTGTAGAGTGCTATAGCCGAGAAGGTTTCTTGCTGTCCGATTGCGACCTTGCCGTTTTTAACAAGCTAAGAAAGAAAAAACTGATTAAATCCATCAATGGACAGCCCTATCACATTAATTTACATGGGCTTAGATCAGTACGCCCACAGTTAGACAACCGTTAACACACAACCATAGATTTGGATAAATCCTTGGTTGTACTTCAATGATGTCTATCAATCTAATCTTAGATCGGGTTTATCCAAATTACATACGGTTTATTTTGAGAAAGAAAATGGAACTAGACGTAATTCAAAACCGCTTAGCTTTTTTACGAGAGGCGGAAAAACTAAAAAATGTGCTGCGATTTTCACATACTTCCAATGGTCGCCAAGAAAGTACCGCCGAACACAGTTGGCGCTTATGTTTAATGGCAATGACCTTTGCAGATCAATTCGAGGAAATCGATCTCGCAAAAACACTAAAAATGTGCCTGGTTCATGACTTGGGTGAAGCCATTCATGGTGATATTCCTGCCATCATGAAAGATCAATTTCCAGCAAAGAATCAGCAGGAAAAACAGGATCTTGATCAATTGACCGAATGTCTTGATGAACACCCGAAAAATTTGATTCGAGCATTATGGCAAGAATATGAAGATGCAGAAACAGCTGAAGCTAGACTTGTTAAAGCATTGGATAAGTTAGAGACCATTTTGCAACACAATCAAGGTATTAACCCTGTTAATTTCGATTATGCATTTAATCTTAGTTATGGCGAAAAATATACTCAGATCTATCCTGTACTCAAACAGATTCGAGACATTCTGAATCAAGAAACACAAGAGAAAATAAATATGAATATACAGATTCGAGATGAGAAACTATCCGATATTCAAGCCATTTTTGACTTAACGCAAGCGGCTTTTGCAAACGCTGAACATTCGAGTCATACCGAACAATTTATTGTGAATGCTTTACGTCATTCAGGCCAATTGAGTTTATCTTTGGTTGCGATCAGTAATCATAAACTGATTGGACATATTGCATTTTCCCCTGTGAAAATCTCAGATGGAACCAAAGACTGGTATGGCTTAGGGCCAATTTCAGTTTTACCTGAATATCAAGGCCAAGGCGTTGGCGCAAAACTGATGCATGCAGGCCTTGAAGCTCTCAAGGATTTAGATGCTGTTGGCTGTGTGCTGCTTGGCGATCCAGCCTATTACAGTAAATTTGGTTTTAAAGCAGATGCAAGACTTGTATTACAAGGTGTGCCGGCAGAATATTTTCAAATTTTGCCATTTACTGAACATGTCCCGTCAGGTGACGTGGTCTATGCAGATGCATTTAATGCGATTGCATAAGCTCGCAAACTAAATCATATTGAAATAGAAGTCCGTAACAAATCGGTATGGACTTCTATTCTATCAACAAGACAAAATTGCGACTTCTGAAGCTTGCAAGACTGCCTCAAATATCTCTGCATAGCCTGCAATCAACTCTGCTTTATCCGTTCCATTAATAATTCGTCGCGCATTGATATAATCTTTTCCATCCTCATTGATGTAATCCGCCAGCTTTTTACCTGTGAACATACCTTTTTTCATACCGACAATCATGACACGGGCTGCAATATCCGCTTGTAGGGCCAGTTTTGGATTTTTCACTAGATCAATTTTTAAGTAGTCGCCCATTTTCTTATAGTTTGCCAGCCATGTCAGTTGCACATAGCCATAGCCGATATAGGGATAATATTGTTTAGATTTCAAATATTTTTCAGAGCCGTACTCAATCACAGGTTGCATGGTCTTAGCCGTTTCGTGCCAAGCCGTTGCCAAGATATAAGCAACTTGAGTGGGTATAATCGTCTTATCTTCAGCCAGTACCGAGACGAGGAAGTTGATGCCATCGACTTGAGATTGACTCAACTTGCCAAATTTTTTACGTAAAATGTCGAAACCGTCTTGTGTTATTGTCATGTCATTTTCCTCTTTATAATAAAAAACCGCCCGAAGGCGGCATTGGATTGTTTTTTCTTTAGAATTTGTCTTTAAAGTCTTTCACCTCTTTTGCAACATCCAAGATGGTTGAATCTTCTCGTGCATTAATATAATTAAAAGTCCAACGAATAATCGCCCATACTGGCAAACCACAAAGAAAGTACAGACCTCCTAAGGCAAATGCCCCATATGGGTTTTGACTCCACTCTTGCAAGCCAAAATGCTGAATCACAAAAGCACCCCCTGCAATACTGCCAACTGCTGTTGAAATAAGTGAAACCACCCATTCACGTCGAGACTTGGGTAACCTTGTCATAATCACCACCATCCATGCCAAAAACATGAAAGTGAGTGCCATGACGACAATAAAAAATACTCCATAGGATTTAATCACGGCTGCAATCCCTGCACCCGCTGAAACAACCTCTGTCATTTTGTCCTCCATAATTAAAAAAGGCCTCAACTTGTTTAAAGTTAAGACCTCGCTTGTGTAGATTTGTTTTTCATTTTTCCACCATAATCCCCCCTTAGTTCTGTAAAAAATTGAATTTATACGGATTGTGGATAATGCATCATCCAACTTTGCTGATCATGAAACTGCACAAAGTCCCCGACCTTAACTTCTGAACCCAAGATTTCACCATGACTGGTTAAGTGGTAATAGATACCATCTTCAAGTTCAGGAGGCATTTTAAAATCCAAGCTGGCATAGGCTTCACGCAAATCAAAATCCAGCTGAGTTAAACCTTCTTGTGCAACCACTTGATAATACTTTGGCAGTTTCAATGCATTACTTGAATGCCATGCCCCGGCAAACTCATAATCAATATAGACATTCATCGATTGAGAACTGGTAATTTCAAAGGTCACAATTGGGTTTTCAGACGGGTCATGTTTGATATAAGTGACATTATTTAAGCTATTAAAATCACCCAATACCACCACGAATTTACCAGCGTCATAGTGGCTATAAATGACAAAACCACGTTCAATTTGGTTTACTGCCACGATATTCTCAGGTTCTTGGTCCACACCCAAAATCACAATTGACTGGTTATCGGTACTTGCATGGTTAAATGAAAATCGACCTTTTTGTGCTTGGAAATAGGCAGAAATTGCCAAAGATTCAGCCACTTCTACTCCTGCTTTGAGAGTACCTAATTGATCATTTCCATGAATATAAGTCATACCTACTAGGTCAGCTGTGGTTCGCATGACTGCAGGTACAATGTCTGCATAAGAAAGAATGTCTAAGTGTTTAATTGAAAAAGAACCCAACATCATATGATTGACACAATTCATTTTAATCACCTCGCGTTATTGAGCGGCTTTTAAAGCATCCATTTATAAAATTAAGATCGACGATTGCTTATCTTCAGATATAAAAAAACTCGGCTCCTGACGGATACCGAGTTTTTTAGGCAATAAAAAAGCCCGCTAGATGCGAGCTTTTCACTTTGGTCGAAGTCAAATGTAATACGACCAGTATATAAAAACTATAGCCTAGTTTCCGAAATAATGGAATCCCTATGCGCGCATATTTTTGTAAGTGTTTTTTCGATATTGTTCAATGGTAGTTTCAGCCTCATGGATGGCAGTTTCAATTGTCTGAATCATTAAGCTTTCATAACCCTTCCATGTCTTTCTATAACTATCAACATTCATCTGATGGCGACTAATACCGGCATAAGCAAGACGTCCTTTTGCTGTATAGTTTTCCTCTAGCTCAGGATCTAACACAAAATCTAATACCATCCGCGAAATCAACCAAGCCAAGTGATACATCGCAATACGTTCTGGCTCACGTTTTTTATCTCGCTCTGCTTGCTTGATAAAAAGTTCAGCCAAACGCTGGCGAACATAGTCATAGTCACTCTTGCTTTTATGCTCAAATACAATCAGCGCTGTCACTGACTTTGCCAATTGTGTATTCATTGATGCAATTGCACCTAAACGATCTTGGTAATTTAAAGGACGTTCGCTTGTCCCACGAATAAATGGCTCTAAACCTGGAGAGCGTAATGTTAAACCCTGCGTCAGCCATTCAAATTTTTCAAACTTTGCAATACTTATATTCATATCGTCACCTAAACCGATGTCATTTCATATTTGGCTTGGTTCATATTTTCTAAAATATATATTTTAATAAACCAAGCCTTGTGTTATTTCTCAGCATTGATCAAGCGCTTATTTTTGAGTTCAAGATTGCAGGTCATCTACATACCTCAAGCTTTGCTTTGACCAGCTTCAAACTCATGTTTGATGTGTTTAGTGATATTTTTCCCTGACTTCCACAAGTTTCATTGCCTGATGAATTTCTTCAAACCGTGTTTTAGTACAAGGCCTGGTTGCACTTTTAATTTGAGAAATATAACTATGGGCACAGCCTAGAACATTCACTAAAGCTTTAGCTCGCCCCTTTTGCTCATCCAACCAAGCACTCAACATATGGATCTGATCTTCTGTGGCCTGATTTGCAATTCTTTCAAGTCGCTTTAATTCTTTTTGTGTTTTTTCTGGAGATATAAATTTTACAACATGGCTTGGTCTTGCCTTCAATCTTTGTTCATAGTTATTTTGAATCATTGTTATTGCATTACCTTGAGCCAGCCATGCTTCAATTTCTGCATTTAAATTCTGCTTAATATGCATATTTGGGTTGATTGACTTGTTCATACCGCACCTCTAGCATTTAACCTAATCGATAGATCTATTATATTAGTAAACTAATATTAATTCAATAAGAATACTAATTTGACTTCACATTAGCTAGCTAATATTCTTAATTTATTGATTTAAGGTGTATTAAAATGCTTAAAGATCGGCTCAAAGAAGCAAGAAAAAAAGCCAAGAAGTCCCAAAAAGATGTGGTTGCTGCTGTAGGCATTACCCAATCCGCACTCAGCCAGCTTGAGACAGGACTGGTCAGTTCCTCTTCTCATTTGCCCTCTATTGCTAATTTCTTGGGTGTAGATGCCTATTGGCTGCAAACAGGTCTTGGCAGTGCCACGCCAAAAGAATCTGGTCATGATGATATTTTGAACATCACTCCGGTAAAGGCCAATATGGCGCCTGTATTGTCTTGGGTACAGGCTGGTCTGTTTACCAATGTTGAATCTGTGGATATCACACAGATTGAAGAGTGGTTGCCACTACCTGATGATTGTGATGACTGCTTTTATTTAAAAGTGCAAGGTCTGAGTAATTATCCTGTCTTTCATGAGGGTGATTACATTTTAGTTGACCCGACCGTGCAATATAGTGATATGCAATCGGGTGACATGATTGTGGTGAGAAAGCACGAAGATGCAACATTTAAACGCCTCGTCATCGAAACCGATAATTCACGCTATCTACAAGCACTGAATCCAGAATTCAAACCCAACATCATTCCCTTAGATGAAGAATGTATTTTTGTCGGAGAAGTCGTCGATTCCATTCGCTATATTTACCAATCCAAACGTCGATCAAAGATCAAACATAGCTAATGGACAAATATCTACTTATTAGTATTCTTATTTTAAACTAATATTAGCATCTTAATTATTTATAGCAGCAAACGCATATAAAAAAGCCTAGATGCTGATCTAGGCTTTTTATTCAATGTGATATTACTTCGCAGCAGTTGCTTCAGTTGTAATATTGACAGTGATCTTATCCCCTACGTTGGGTACGTAATTACCGATACCAAATGCTGAACGATCAAAGCTGGTTGTTGCATTAAAACCAATAGCAGGTACTTTCGCCATTGGATGCTCGCCTTGTTTATTCAGTACAGCATCTAATACCACAGGTTTAGTCACGCCTTTAACCGTTAAATCACCTGTAATTTTAAAGTGCTTCTTGTCTTTAGTTTCTACTTTGGTACTTTTAAAAGTAATGTTTGGATATTTTGCAGCATTAAACCAAGCTTCTTCTTGGAATTCTTTGTCCAAAGCAGCAACATTGGTATTTACACTGCTTAAAGGAATAGTCACTTCCACAGATGAATTTGCAGGTTTTGCATTATCAACTTTAATTGTCCCTTGAATATCAGTGAAATTTGCACTTGGTGTAGAGAAACCAAAGTGATTCCAGCTGAATACGGTTGCTGTGTGGGTTGGGTCAATTTTATAGTCGACTGGCGCAGCCAATGCTACCGAACTAGCTAAAGCGACTGCTAAACCGAGGCTTAATGTTTTAAATTGCATTTTTCGTATCCTTGTTTGATATAGTGATTAGTGTATAGATCAAGTATTTTTATTCACTAGTCTTTATAAAACGATATGTTTCACCAGTGCAACAATAAAAGCGTTACAGCACTTATCAAAAATCAATATCATAAGACCATTCGATACTGGACAATTGATCGGCAAGCTCACATGATCAATGGGTATATTTTGATTTAGATACTTCACGATAAACAACAAGGTAAAACATGACACATACAGCACAAGCACTCAGTACAACAACACCTTATCGCGTTACATTGACAGATCCTGCTGGCCATACATGGTATGCAGATGAGCCTACCGATAAAGGCGGTCAAGATACTGCACCTAACCCAGTTCAGCTTTTACTTTCGGCTTTAGGTGCCTGTACTACTATTACTTTAGAAATGTACGCCAATCACAAAGGGATTAAGCTTGATCATATTCAGGTTGATTTAGCCTTAAATCCCAATGGTGAACCGGAATCAGGACACAACAATATTGAACGTAAAATTATCTTAAAAGGTGAATTTACCGAGGATCAGCATAAGCGTTTATTAAAAGTCGCGGAAAGCTGCCCGATTCATAAATTATTAACGTCAAATATTTCGATTCAGAGTGAATTAAATATCGGGTAAGTGGTCCTTAGACTAAATTTCAACCACATCCGTATGCCATTCCAATGAGCCACTCATCGAAATATCAATTGCAAGGTCGACAATATTTGTGAGCTCATTTGGAATAAATGAATATAAGTTTTCCCCATCGAAATGAATCCAAAATTCAGGTGGTGGAGTGTCACAACCATCTATAAAGCCAGCTGTTTCTTTCTCACCCAAACCGTCAAACATTGATGAGTGCACATCAAATACTAATATTTTGCCCTTTAATTTCACCCGACATGGCATGTCATGACATTTAACTCGAGCTTGAATAGCCTCTTCAAAATAGACCTGTATGCGATAAGCATATTCACCACCACCCAATGCTTGGTCACCATTTTTATTTTTGAAACTTTCCGGCAATGCACGAAATAAAAAATTATATTGTGCACACTGCCAAAACATTTCTTTTTTATTCAAATTTTCCAAATACCAATATTTAATATTATCTAATATTTCATCAAAAGCATTAAGTTCGAACTCTTTTTTCATCACAACACCTTTATCTTTAATTTTCAATGAAGTACCAGTAATCGGCTATATAATTATCTGTTTCATTTTTTGGGTCAATATAATGAATATGTATTCCCCGTTCATACATGTGCTCAGGAATTTGTAGCCCCCATCTCCGAGATAAACTTATGTCATCCACTAAAAGATATTGAGGATCGTAATATTCTCCCGATAAGGTATGGGCATTAAAATAATCTTCATCTAAATATAAACAAACTTCACTCGCAAACATATCAGGTTGCACAATGACACATGCCACTTTACAAAATTTTGTCCCTACGGGCTTAGCCTCAATTAAATACTGACAAGCATTAATAAGATATTGAACACACTGTGCCTTTATGTCTTGTTGAGCATGTTTTCCTTGAACCATATTCATGGGTACAGGTATCTTCCATTTATAATACCGCTCTTCATACCCCTCTAAATCAGGGAAGTTCCCTTTAAAACTTTCACTCCAACACCTAAGATTTCTTAATTTACGTGGAATTCCCTGTTCTTTTTTATTTGATAATGCAAACCGTCTCATTTTTATATTCCATTTAATCATCATAAAAAAAGCGCTCTAATCAGAGCGCTTTTTTATACCACTTAATTTGATTAAGCAGTCAATTCTTTAACTGCAGCAACAACCGCTTCAGTGGTGATACCGAAGAATTGGAACAAGTCTTTTGCTGGTGCAGATTCGCCGTAAGTGGTCATACCGATCACTTTGCCATCTAAACCAACAAACTTCCACCAGTAATCCACATGAGCTGCTTCAACCGCTACACGTGCACGGATATGCGCAGGTAACACCGCTTCACGATATGCAGCATCTTGCTTCATAAACTCTTCAGCACATGGCATAGACACTACACGCACACCTTCAAGCTGTGCATATGCTTCCATTGCCAATGAAACTTCTGAACCTGTTGCGATGATGATTGCCTTCAATTCGCCTTTTTCTTCAGCAAGTACATAACCACCTTTTGCAACGTTTTGAATTTGAGCTTCATTACGTGCTTGGAATGGCAAGTTTTGACGAGAGAAAATTAACGCTGACGGGCCATCTTTACGTTGAAGTGCAGATTTCCAAGAAACAGCAGCTTCAACTGTGTCACATGGACGCCAAGTATTTAAGTTTGGTGTACCACGTAATGATGCAATTTGTTCGATTGGTTGATGCGTAGGACCATCTTCACCCAAACCGATCGAGTCATGCGTATAAACATGGATCACACGTTGCTTCATCAATGCAGACATACGTACAGCATTACGTGCATATTCCATAAACATCAAGAATGTTGCAACGTAAGGAACGAAACCGCCGTGTAAAGCCACACCGTTTGCAATTGCAGTCATACCGAATTCACGAACGCCGTAATACACGTAGTTACCCGCTGGGTTTTCTTGTACGCCTTGGCAACCTTTCCAAAGTGTTAAGTTAGAACCCGCCAAGTCAGCAGAACCACCTAATAATTCAGGAAGTAATGGACCGAATGCTTGTAAGGTATTTTGGCTTGCTTTACGTGTTGCAATGGTTTCTGCTTTTGCATTGGTCTCAGCAATAAATGCATCTGCCTGTGCAGCAAATTCAGCAGGTAAATCGCCACTGATGCGACGTAATAATTCAGCCGCTTCAGTTGGATATTTTGTTTGGTATTGAGCAAACAATTCATTCCAAGCTGCTTCAGAGGTTTGACCTTTTGCTTTTGCATCCCAAGCTGCATACACATCTTCAGGAATAACAAATGAATCTTCTTTCCAGCCTAATGCTTCACGGGTTAAAACGATTTCGTCTTTACCCAATGGTGCACCGTGACAATCTTCTTTACCTTGTTTATTTGGTGAACCTAGACCAATAATCGTTTTACAGATGATGATGGTTGGTTTATTGGTTTCAGCTTTCGCTTCAACAGTTGCTTGACGAATTGCATCAGCATCATGACCGTCTACACGAAGAACTTGCCAACCATACGCTTTGAAACGTTGTTCAGTATCATCACTGAACCAACCTTCAACTTCACCATCAATCGAAATACCATTGTCGTCATAGTATGCAACAAGTTTACCAAGACCCAAGGTACCTGCAAGTGAACATACTTCGTGAGAAATACCTTCCATCAAGCAGCCATCACCTAAGAAACAGTAAGTGAAGTGATCAACAACATTCAAACCGTCTTTGTTGAACTGAGCTGCTAAAGTTTTTTCAGCTAAAGCGAAACCAACCGCATTGGCAATACCCTGACCCAATGGACCTGTTGTGGTTTCGATACCAGGCGCATAACCATATTCAGGGTGGCCCGGAGTTTTAGAGTGTAATTGACGGAATTGTTTTAAATCTTCAATAGACAAATCATAACCAGTCAAATGCAATAATGCGTATTGCAACATTGAACCATGGCCATTCGACAATACGAAACGGTCGCGGTTCGCCCATTGTGGGTTCGTCGGGTTATGATTTAAAAATTCACGCCAAACAACATCAGCGATATCTGCCATCCCCATTGGTGCACCTGGATGCCCTGAGTTTGCTTGTTGCACAGCATCCATTGCCAAGACACGAATTGCGTTTGCAATACGACGTTCATTTAAAGGGGTTGTCATAAGTCAGAATCCGATTAAATCAAATAAGATGAGAGAAGATGAGAAACCATCTTTCAAAAGATGCGACTATTGTCTTAAAAAAACGACAGTGGGTAAAGTGCAATACACGATATTTCTTATTTTTCGCTGATTCATCTGTCATTCTATGTGTAAATGTTCATGTGATAAGCAGAATGTAAACGATAGCTAAACAATTCAGCGATCAAATTACAGATTTATTCATATCAAAATCACCAAATATCACTTTTGCTGATACTCATATCAATAAAAACATCATGAAAATGAAATAAATTCATGCTTTTTAGTCAGCTTGTGCTAGTCCTATCCGCCAAGTCGATGTAACATACTCTGTCTTTTTGAAAATACCAATGATAGGACGTTCATGCGCGAGTATGCTGTTTTTACTTCAGAATCTGTAAGCGAAGGTCATCCAGATAAAATGGCTGACCAAATTAGCGATGCAATTTTAGATGCAATCCTAAAAGAAGACCCGTATGCGCGTGTCGCTTGTGAAACATTAGTAAAAACAGGTGCGGTTGTTCTTGCTGGTGAAATCACAACAACAGCAAATGTGGACTTCGAAGCGATTGTACGTCAAACCGTAAATGGAATCGGCTACCACCATTCTGATTTAGGTTTTGATGGTTCGACTTGTGCCGTTATCAATATGATCGGTAAACAATCTCCTGAGATTGCACAAGGTGTTGACCGCCAAAAGCCAGAAGATCAAGGTGCAGGTGACCAAGGTCTTATGTTTGGTTATGCAAGCCGTGAGACAGATGTACTCATGCCTGCTCCAATCTCTTATGCGCACCGCTTAATGGAGCGTCAAGCAGAATTACGCCGTTCAGGTACATTACCGTGGTTACGCCCAGATGCGAAGAGCCAAGTAACATTTGCTTATGAAAACGGTAAACCTGTTCGTTTAGATGCAGTTGTATTATCAACTCAACACGATCCAGAAATCTCTCAAATTCAGCTTAAAGAAGCGATTATTGAAGAGATCGTTAAACCGATCATCCCTGCTGAAATGTTCCATGCTGGCACGAAGTTCCATATCAACCCAACAGGTATGTTTGTAATTGGTGGTCCTGTAGGTGACTGTGGTTTAACAGGTCGTAAAATTATTGTAGATACTTATGGCGGTATGGCACGTCATGGTGGTGGTGCTTTCTCTGGTAAAGATCCATCGAAAGTAGACCGCTCTGCTGCTTATGCTGGTCGTTATGTGGCAAAAAATATTGTTGCTGCTGGTTTAGCAGATAAATGCGAAATCCAAGTAAGTTATGCAATCGGTGTTGCAGAACCAACGTCGATTTCTATTAATACGTTCAATACTGGTAAAGTATCAGACGAGTTAATTATTCAACTCGTGCGTGAACACTTTGACTTACGTCCATACGGTATCACACGTATGTTGAATCTGATCCAACCGATGTATAAGCAAACTGCAGCATATGGTCACTTTGGCCGTGAAGGTTCTGACTCTGCATTTACATGGGAAAAAACAGATAAAGTTGAAATCCTTAAAGACGCTGCTGGATTGTAATCCACACTACTCTTTCATAAAAAAGCTCGCATTTGCGAGCTTTTTTATTACCCCTAACATCATTTATTCGAATTGGTATTATCTTGCTTAAACATTTCAAATAGTGAATTGCTTTGAACTGGCTGATCTTCTTGATGATGTTGCGTATATAAATGTGCAAGCTTAATGACCACGACAACTGCCAGACAGGCCGCCACACAGAACATCCACATACCATACGGACTGCGGATATGATGAGAGCCACAGTGTGGACACTCCTTATCAGTTGATGCAACAACCTTGTCACAACATGCACAATGATATTGATATAACATCATTAATTCCTCCTACCACTTATTTTTTATTTTCTTTTTACAACAATTTCATATGTCGCACTTTAATCCTATGAAAAAAAAACCGAGAATTCAATCTCGTTTTCTGACCTACTCATTCAAATTAACAATTTTTTATGACAATTTGATTAGAAATTTGATTTTAAGCAAATCTTTAAGTGCTTAATTTTATTTTGATCTTTCACGTAATTTGATAAAATAAACTTTTGCACGTTATGGAATACATCATGACACAATTAATTAATAAAGGTGGATTTCGCGAACGGGCAAATCGCAGTCGAAAATATAAACAATCAGAAAATGAGATTACGACGCTGCAACCAAGCCATTACCAACCGCAAAGCAAAGAAGCCAACTTAGCTGCTACGTCCGAACCTACACAGAATACTCAAGAACCAAAGGATCAGCCATAAAAAAAGCACACTTGATCAAGTGTGCTTTTTGAAGCAAATTAAAATCAATTCACATCTTTAAATTCAATTTTCTTCTGGTCAGGTTTTACTTCACGTGCTTCGCCATCAATAATGGTTGAATCACGATATTGACCACCACCTTGTTGATTCTGCATATCCTGCATCTGACGCATTAGATCTGCAAATGGATTCTGACCAGTTGCACCGCCGCCCATACCACCCATCATCTTATCCATCATAGCTTGCTGACGCTTGGCCATGGTTTTCATTAATGCATTACGAAACGCCGTTTGAACAGGTGGAATTAAAACCAATACTGCCAATACATCAGAAATTAAACCAGGAACCATCAAGAGAAAACCAGACATCGCCAGTGCTAATTTCTTGGTGACCGCTGGATCACCACCTAATTGGCCTGTCATCTGCATTTGCTGCAATTGAGGCATAATACCCGATGTACTTGAACGAACCATATTCAAGCCAATGAAGAATGCGATAATGAACCAGAAAAAGACATACCACATACTTCCAACGAGGTCACCCACGCCAATCCAGACTAAAACTTCAGCAATTGTGCCAAATACCACGATAAGAAGTAGATTCATGTCAAATCTCGAAAATTAAAACCTTGTGCAATCTTGAAGAATCAATCCTGACACAACAAATAAAATAAACTCAATAAACTAATTGATGGGTACATTTCTCAATTTATCAAGTCTAATGTGATAGCTTGTATAAAAAAGCTCCCAATTAAATTTGATCTAATTGAGAGCTTAAACAGCCTTTTATGATTAGCCACAAGTCGCTTGAGTAATCTTCTTAGACTGCGGATCAATCGTAACGGTTATACGATTTTCACGATAGTCCATCGTGACAGGCTGATTTGGTCCAACACTGCGAACAATCTCAGATTTGGTTTTTTGTTTAATTTGCTCTTCGCTTAATCCAGACTGACCGATTAATTTTGTCGCTTCATCTGCTAGGCATTTTGGCTGACTTGCGCGGAACAACTCCCACTCTTCAACCACTTGACCATTTGGTAATTTACAGTAGCCAACCTGACCATTGGCTTCATTTTTAATTTCCAACTGACCACCTTGCTCTACACAATATTTGCTTGCAGGGTTTGCCATACCAATTTTGGGTGGCGTCATCTCTTTATTTGGTGTTGCTGAACACGCTGCCAATGAGGCTACAATTGCACCTAAAAGTAAGATCTTTTTCATAATTTGAATTCTGATAAAGTGAAAAGGCAAAGATAACAAAATAATTTAGATTATTATGTCTATGATTTGAAACAATATAGCTCGCATGACTGCACAGCATACAATTACACGCCCAAACATCTCATCTGTTTCAGCTCAAATCAGCAGAAATAAATTTACTGAATAATAATAAACTCCAATCGAATCGCTTCATCGACTAAATAGTGCGCTTTGATGAGATAAAAATAAGGACGAGTATCGATCCACTCATCCATTTCCATAATGGCCTGCGTGTACCCCGTCGCTGCTGAAAAATCTTTAACCTGTATAATATCCATGGACGTCATCCTTTTTTATTTAGCCTAACATATTATATTTACTCATATATAGAATAAAATAAAGCCTAATCAGTCAGTTGTCGTAGCTTTCGATCAGGCCATGCTTTATACAACTTTTTTCATTAGAGACTAGAAAAAATGCCTCACATTGAAGAAACATTTTTTCCAAATAAGAACGCAGATTAAAACGATACCATTTTTCCGGGATTCAGCATCCCAGTAACGCCATACCACCCTTTAGACATTGGAATCGCTAACGGTGCCAATAAACGACCAAATAAAATATCGCTGTGCTGAATTTGGGTGAGCATTGCATAATCTGCATTTGCACCAGAAAAATCATCTGCAATTGCTTTACCAATTCGTACCGTTTGTGCCACACCATGCCCACTCCAACCATGTACTGCATAAATTGGATACTTATTTCCAAACTTACGGTTATCTGTCGCGCCATTCATGGTCAGGTCACTCACCCCACTCCAACAGAAATCCATCTCAACATTCTCCAGTTGAGGGAAAACTTTGTGAATTCGCCCAAGTAAGTACTGATTTATCTTAGCGGCAGACCAACTTGTTCCTGTTCCTTGCCCACCAAACAGTAAACGGTTTTTGGAGACTCCACGATAGTAATCAATCTGTAATTGCGTATCGTAAACAGGATGATCTTGCGGCAACAAATCCATTAATGGCTGTTGTAAAGGTGCAGTAACAGCAATGTAGGTATGAAATGGGATGGCTGTTTGCTTCTTCTCTGGAAGCAGTTTAAATGCATTATGATGTACCGCAATGACCACACTTTTACGTGCTTTTATTACACCCGATGCGGCCTGTACATAAACACCATCGACTTGCTCAGTGATCGACAACACTTCCGTTTGTTCAAACACCTGCCCACCATTCTGACAGAAGCCGTGTACTAGGGCTCGGTTCAATGCCAATGGATGAATATGACCACCCAAGTCATCAACCAAACCACCCTTATACAGATCAGATTTGATTAAAGCCTTAAGCTCGTATTCACCAACAACCTGTGTATGATCTTCGCCCAAATACTTTCTGGCATCTGCACCTTGAGTCAAAGCAATCAAATGTCCTTCATGTACAGCAGCGGTAATATGTCCACGTTTACGTGCTAAGTTGACAGCATATTTTGCTGCAATTTGATCAATTAAAGACATCGCCTCAGTAGAGGTAAAATGCCAAAGTTTTTTAGCATCTTCATAGCTAAACCGCTTAATCATCTCCTCAGCTTCCCAACGGGCTAAGCCGGGCGTGAGCTGCCCGCCATTTCGGCCCGAAGCGGCTGAACCAATTCGGTTCTTTTCAACTAAAATGGTATCTACACCTTGTTCAGCCAAATGCAATGCTGTTGAAGCACCCAACAATCCGCCACCGATCACCACAACATCACAGACTTGATCTGAATTAAGCGCATCAAAACAATGCCAGTCCGCTAAGGAACTTTCATAATAGTTTGCAGGATGATCAAACTGACCATGTTTCGGATTTACCCAGCTCCACTCATTCGAATTTTTATATGCTTTACTTTCTTTAAAAATAACATCATCTAAATGCGCAGGCTTATTTATACCGCTATACATTTGAAATTCACCTAAAACAATTACTTATTAATCAATTGCTAAATTTTATCGCAAAAAAAATGAGTAATAAAACCAGAATCTTTCAGTAATTTTGATAGGTTATTTTCTAAATATTTTTATTTATTGATTTATAAGCTCAGCCAACGATCAAATCCCTTAAAACTCTAAATAGAATTTAGAAATGAACATTAAAAAAGCACCCGAAGGTGCTTTTCTCTCTTATAGGCTGGTTGCAATCAAGACCACAAAGCTGAACAACAACGTACCTAAAGATCTTTTACAATGTACATGAACTTCTTGCTCAAACCCTTGAGCATACGGCTCCAAGTTTTCCATAACTCTAACGCTCATTAAATGTACTACACTTGTTAATTTGCCTAATAAATTAACAAGAATAAATTAGCAAAAAGTCGTATATCTGACTAGTGCAATTTTTCAACCAGATGGTGAATTTATGACAAAAAATGGCAGTTTATTCAGAAAATTTCAAAATAAACCGAATTATACAAAAGGAGAACATGCAGAAAGGATAGCCATAAAAAAAGCCCATCAATCGTGAGCTTTTTTTATTTACTGATCTAAGATTATTGGATCACAGTAATTTGAGTAGCTTGAGGTCCTTTTTTGCCTTCACCTAAAATAAATGAAACACGTTGACCTTCTTTTAGAACTTTGAAGCCAGAGCTTTGAATTTCACTGAAATGAGCAAAAACATCTTGCCCAGAATCTGCATGAATAAAGCCAAAACCTTTAGTTTCGTTAAACCACTTAACAGTACCAGTAACTGTATCAGACATATACTTAAACCTATATTTAAAAAATTGGGGCGCTTAGCAGCAAGCAACTTGGAATCATAAACTTTGAAAGGAAATCTGATAAAACGAAAGGTTTGTCTAAAACTACGAGATCAAAGATTTTCTGAATCAACAGTGTTATTCTTCTAGTCAGTTTTACTATACACGACTTTACATTTTTCACGCAATCTCTATCTTTTCCAGTTGGCTTAAATGATGTTTTTCAGCAAATCATTTTGCCAAGATTAGTGAATAGTACTATTTTTTTACTTTAATATTCATATGGTTATAATATTTTATTTTATTCAACATTCAAAATTCTGCTTTTTATATAAATTTTTAACATATTATTTCATTTCCCTTTGCTCGCAAATATCCATCATCCCCTAACGATTTCAGGTTTTTTCAGGCACAAAAAAAGCCCACAGAGTGTGAGCTTTTTTTTCACTGGTCTAAAGTAATTAGATAACAGTAATTAGAGTTGCTTGTGGTCCTTTTTTACCTTGACCAAGAACAAACGAAACACGTTGGCCTTCATTCAATACTTTGAAGCCCTTGCTTTGGATTTCGCTGAAATGAGCAAAAACGTCTTCGCCAGAGTCAGCTTGAATAAAACCAAAACCTTTAGTTTCGTTGAACCACTTAACAGTACCAGTAACTGTATCAGACATACCTTTAAACCTTTTAAACTTTGTTCATTTATGAATTAAATCAAAACTTTTACGTTATGATTTAATACAATCTATCTGTATTAAATAGATACTACAAGTATGTGAACCATTTATGTCAATCGATAAAGTTGATTAACATCGGTATAGAAACTTTTCCCGTCTAGATTAAAGTCAATTTCTTGACCTGATTCCAACAGTACTTTCTTTCCTACTTCCACCCATTTAGAGCCATTCAACGTATTTTGCTGACGCTTTAAAGGGATGATTCGCACACAAATCTCATTGCCATTTATGGCTTTGGCTACACGCCATTCATTAATAATTTTCAACACAAAATCACTCATTCCTGAGCTCAAGTGATCGATTTGGATTTACTATAACGCTAGATTAATTGAGAGAGGATAACTACAATTCTAGAATCTAATAATTTTTAGCTTTCTTTAGGGTTATTTCAGCTAACTTTTGCCGTCTAATTTCTTCATAAGACAACAATTCAATAATCACAGAGCTAATATTCAATTAACTTTTAAATTGGTAGCGGGAGCTGGATTTGAACCAACGACCTTCGGGTTATGAGCCCGACGAGCTACCAGACTGCTCCATCCCGCATCAACATTTGATCATCACATCTGATCAATGAGATGCTTTATACGCCCTTAAATTAAATTATGCAAGTAAATTGCATAATTTAGCTATTCAACGAACATTTAACAATCAATTTTCTAGTTTTTACACTTTTTTAAGCATCCTAGAGCACCAATAGGTGAACAATTAAAACAAGGCTATTTTATCCTTAATTAGCATTTTCTATTCCCCCATTTTTTGGATGATAAAAAATTACCATGACTTAAAACGTATATTCAATATTTTAAGCTTACTTAAATCATCAATATCTTCAGGAAGAGTAAATGGAGCTACAACCTTAATTGCTTTTTCAGCAGTTTTAATCATCTCCGAATGATCACTTTCCACAATTAATTTTTCAATATTCCCCTCATCGTACAACCAGATTCGTGCAGTAGCAATTTGGCCATGGCTATCAGCGGGTTGTTCCCAAGCTTGCATCACCTTGTTATAAACATTGAGCTTAAACCGTGAAATATTTCGGGCTTGGTTATTTTCTTTTTCAGTTTTAATCATAGTGGGTGGAACAACCACATCTGTCAGTTGGGCAAAGGTATGGCTGTTCAAAGAAAGAAACCAAAGCGTTAGAAGAATTTGGGCTAATTTCATACAATTATTCACACTTTGATGATCAAGGATAGATTGTTCTTATAAAATCATTAATTTACCGATCAACTTTACAAGAAATTGAAAGTAATTTTGATGTTTTAGCTTTTGATATTAATTTTACTGACACTTGATCTGGTAAATCTGAAACCACGCTACTACTGTCAATTACACATTGATGCTCTTTTGCAAACGTCTGAAGACCAGCCAAATTTGAATTGGATTTAGGCGCTAAAATAAGTGCGTTTTCAGAACCAATACAACAACCAACATCAACTGAAAAATGTATAACTTGGTATGCAAGAACACCAAAATTCATAAAATTCAGCTTTTTATTCGCTAAATAATAACCAGTATAAGACTCTGCATCTGAAATAAACTTCTTTTTTGAAAATGCACCGCTTAGGAATAGTTGCTTAGTCTCCGGTAATATCTGGTTCTCATCAGTTAAAATACTCTTTGCTTGTTGAGCTGTTAATATTTCATCTGCATGAACATTCAATCCGGTTAATATTAATAAAGCCATTAAAGTAAGCTTTTTAGATTTATTCATTTTATTCATCTCCATTTCTAATCTGTCAGTAACCGTATAAACTCAAAATCTATTACTTACATTTTAACGAATACTATCACTATTTTTTAACAATGACTCCTACGCTACTAACGGCGATTAAACAGGCTGAAGATAAATTTTTATTTTGGTAACGATATCATTCCCCCAAGTTTTTATTATTTTTAATTGAAAATTATTGGCTCTGAATAGTTTCAGAATTGTTCAATAAAACAACTATTTTCTTATAATTCAAAATACTACAAAAAAGCTATGCAGCAAAAAGTCCATTATGTAACAATATTGGCAATCTTTTATTTTTATAGTGCTTCATGTCATTAATTATTGGTATTGACCCTGGTTCACGCTTAACAGGTTATGGAATTATCGAAAAAGATGGCAATAAGCTGCGGTTTGTTGATGCAGGAACCATTCGTACTGAAACCCAAGGCATGCCTGAACGCTTAAAACGTATTTTTGCAGGTGTCGAACGTATCGTTAAATTTCATGGCCCAACAGAAGCAGCGGTCGAACAAGTCTTCATGGCACAAAACCCCGACTCTGCTTTAAAGCTTGGTCAGGCCCGTGGTGCGGCAATTGCTGCACTGGTGAATCTGGATTTACAGGTTGCAGAATACACAGCACGTCAAATCAAGCAGTCAGTTGTCGGTTACGGCGCTGCTGATAAAGAACAAGTACAAATGATGGTCATGCGTCTACTCAATTTGACCATTAAGCCACAGGCCGATGCTGCCGATGCACTTGCTGCTGCAATTTGTCACGCCCATGCTTCTGGAAGTATGAGTAAGATGGCTGTGTTAAATGCTCTAGGTGGTATGGCGCGTGGACGTAGCCGCTCGAGTACCAGACGCCGTTAGATTGATTGATTCACCACATGATAAATCATTCCTCCCATGTCATGGGCTTGTAATCCTCTCATCCCCTTCTCAGCCAACAAATCACCTGCCTGCGCATGCAGGCTGACGATCTCATGCAAAGCAATCTGTTGATGGAATTGGGCTTTTAAACTGGCAATCATGCCTGCCAGCACATCGCCCATACCTCCTGTGCCCATCCCCGCATTGCCCTGCGTACAAATAAATAATTGTTCTTCTAAAATTAAACTGCCCGCGCCTTTTAACACCCATTGTCCTGCAAATTTGTGTTGTAACTGTTGAATGGCAACAATACGGTCTTGTTCTATATCCGCAGCAGCACATCCCAACAGCGTTGCGGCCTCACCCGAATGTGGCGTTGCATAAAAATGATCATTTAATTGTAGTGGATACTTGGCCAGAAACCACAAGCCATCAGCATCAAGTACAACCTCTAAATGTGAGTTTTGCTTGAGTAAATCAAACCATTGCAAATATATCTGCTCTGCCCATTTATCTCGTCCTAAGCCCATACCCAAACAGACGGCATCCACTTGGGTTAATAACTGTTGAATGGCAGGCTGATCTAAGGCATTAATGTCTCGCACCATAATATTCGGTGAGCGTGCCAAAATGGCTTGATGATGTTTAGCATGACAGACCACACTGACTTTACCTGCACCTGCATGAAACGCAGCTTCGGCCGCCATGATTACTGCACCGCCCATGTCCGCATGGCCGCCCACAACAAGCACATGTCCATAACTGCCCTTGTGACCAAAAGCTTGACGCTTGGGTAAGACAATTTTTTCAGGTGATAGATAGGCAAGTGGTTTTAATTCTGCATCAGTTGGGATCAGACTGACTAAATATAGTTTTCCTACATATTGCTTAGCTTGACCAGTAAATAAACCTGCTTTGTAGCCCAAGATCGTAAAAGTTTGATCGGCTTGTACCGCGCAAGGCAAAGCTTGTCCAGTATTGGCCTGTAAACCACTGGGGATATCGATTGAGACTTTTAAACCTGTTTGCAAATTATAAAGCTGAATAATTTCTTGCCATTTTGGATCTAGCATTCGGTTGAGGCCAATGCCAAATAAAGCATCAATATGACAATCAAAAGTGGGAAGTTCTTGATGAACAGCATTTTCTGACAATAGATAATCAATACTTTGACTATCGACTTGATGAGACTGCGCATAATCTGCGGCTTGTTTTAAATCCACGGATTGTCCAAGCTCTGTTGCAAACACAGTGATGCTAAATCCGTATTGCTTAAGAAACGCAGCAATATAATAGCCATCACCAGCATTATTGCCTTGCCCGCACCAAACTGCGATCTTTTGAATTTTATTTTGCTGAAATTGTTGAATTAACTGTTGTGTAATTGTCCAAGCCGCTTGCTGCATAAGCCCTAAAGATGAGTTTTGCTGAGCAAACCAACGTTGCTCCCATGCTTGGATACTTCGGCTATGGTAAACTACAGCTTGCATGTTTTTCTCCTTATTATCGTTTTATGGCTTCAAGCACACCATCTCAAACACAGTCTCAGAAAACGCCTGATAAAATCAAGTTACAACAGCTTGACCCGCAAGCATTAAAAGACTGGATCAAAGCACAGGCATTAGACTTGGGCTTTGCTGATTGTGTCATTGCCAAACCAGATGCTCAAGATCAAATGCCACGTTTTAAAGAATATTTAGAACGCGGTTATCATGCAGATATGCACTATCTAGAAGAAAACTTAGACAAGCGTGCTGATCCGACCTTGCTCGTTCCTGGTACAAAAAGCATTATTTGTGTGCGTATGAACTATCTTGTGGCATCACCCAAGCCCCGTTATGTACCATTTGAACCCAATTCTGCCATTATTGCGCGTTATGCACGTGGCCGTGATTACCATAAAGTCATGCGTGGACGTTTAAAGACTCTAGCAACTCGTATTAAAGAAAAAGTCGGCGATTTTGAGTCACGTCCCTTTGCGGATTCAGCCCCTATTTTTGAAAAATCTTTGGCTGAAAGTGCTGGTATGGGATGGACGGGTAAGCACACCTTATTGATTCATAAAAAATCAGGTTCTTTTTTTGTGTTGGGTGAATTGTTTACGTCACTTGACTTGCCCTTCGATCAACCTGCCAGCGCACATTGTGGCTCATGTACCGCTTGTATCGACATTTGCCCAACACAGGCGATTGTTGAACCTTATATGCTGGATGCTAGAAAGTGTATTGCTTATTTAACCATTGAATATAAAGGCATCATTCCTGAAGAATTAAGATCTGGTATCGGCAACCGTATCTTTGGCTGTGATGATTGCCAATTGATTTGCCCTTGGAATAGCTTTGCTAAAAAAGCGTCTATTCCAGATTTTGATCCAAGACATAACTTAGATGACATCAGCTTATTAGAGATTTGGCAATGGGATGAGGCAACGTTCTTAGCCAATACAGAAGGTAGCCCAATCCGCCGTACAGGCTACCAATCCTTTAAGCGTAATATTGCAATCGGTCTAGGAAATGCTCCATACTCAGCCGAGATCGTAACGCAATTGCAAGATGCAAAAACGCTGCACGATGAGATCGTCAATGTACATATTGATTGGGCAATTCAACAGCAATTGCAGCAAATAAAAGTGCACTGAATAGAAAAATGATGTTTTTTGCCCTTTGGCTTTGGCACGATTTCTGTATGATGAATCTCAATGTCTGTAATCAATCATCATGGATATAACAATGACTTTACGTAATGACTGGACTCGTGATGAAATCCAAGCTTTATATGACCAACCTTTTCTAGACTTAGTATTTCAAGCACAAGGCGTTCATCGTCAGCATTTCCAAGCAAATACGATTCAGGTCAGCACCCTACTCTCAATCAAAACAGGTAAATGTCCTGAAGATTGTAAGTATTGCTCGCAATCTGCTCGTTATGACTCTAAGTTAGAAGCAGAAAAGCGCATTGCCGTTGATAAAGTTATTCGTGAAGCACTTGCAGCAAAAGAATCTGGCTCATCGCGTTTCTGTATGGGTGCCGCTTGGCGTAACCCGCATGAGCGTGATATGCCTTATGTGCTAGAAATGGTACGTGAAGTGAAAGCATTGGGCCTAGAAACCTGTATGACTTTAGGGATGTTGAATCAATCTCAAGCGGAACGCTTAAAAGATGCAGGTTTAGACTATTACAATCACAACCTAGACACCTCTCGTGAATATTATTCACATATCATCAGCACACGTACTTTTGACGACCGCTTGGATACTTTAGATCATGTTCGCCAAGCCGGTATGAAAGTATGTAGTGGCGGTATTGTTGGCTTAGGTGAAAGCCGTAATGACCGTATCGGTTTATTACATGAACTTGCAACCATGCCAGTACATCCTGAATCTGTGCCAATTAACATGCTGGTTCCAATTGAAGGTACACCACTGGCGAATGTTGAAAAATTAGATGTAACTGAATGGATCCGTACCATTGCTGTTGCACGTATCATTATGCCGCACAGTTATATTCGCCTTTCAGCGGGTCGTGAATCATTAAGCGATTCTGACCAAGCGCTAGCCTTTATGGCGGGTGCAAACTCACTCTTCTCTGGTGAAAAACTCCTTACCACCCCAAATGCGGGTGAAGGTAAGGATCAGGTCTTATTTGCCAAATTAGGTTTAACTGCGGAAAAACCGAAACCGACTGTTGCAGAACTCTCTGTCGATGCCATGAGTGCATAAATAAAAAAGCCTTGTCATCTGACAAGGCTTTTTTTAGATATGATTAAATTGATGTCACCAAAATGCCATATTTGGCATTTAAAAACATGCCAACACGGATGATATCCACACCTGCTGCATGCGTGACTGACAATTCTTGACTATGCACATCAAAATGAAATGAATCAAAAATATCTTGATGCTGCATCAACCATAGAATTGTGTCAGTAATATGCTCATCTACTATATAGGTTTCTGACTTAAAGTCCTTATCCATAGCGCTATATATCTTCAACTGATCTGTCTATCATAACGGATCAATGACATTAACGCAGCTTGTTAAAAAAACACTTAGTAAAGGACATTACTTACTAAGCGCATAAACTCGAGAAATATTTGTTTAAGCCGCTTGCGGACTAACAATAGTCTGACCCGCCTTTAAACTTGCCACAGCCTTTTGATTAAACTCTAAGGTCAATACATGATTGTCTAAATGTACGTGATAAGACTGTATCAATGACTGCTGCCCTTCATCCGTTTCAAGTACATATTCATCTGCAATATTTAGAATACCTTCTAGATTGGTGGTACTTGAGGCGCGATCATGACTGAATAAATCATAGATCGTTTGCAAATTAAAGCTTGTCTGTTGTTCCGTAGGATGACTTTTTAAATAACTTTCTAGGAATAAAACAAACTTGTGTGCAAAGAAATAATAGTTCGGTTTGTGGGTATAAAGCATGTTCATTGAAAGCTCCTTTACGGTGTTTTTTTCATCTAATCATGACTAAAAAACTAAGGATTGAACCTTAAAAGATTCTTAAAAGAACTTTGAGCTTTTTGTAAAGACACTTAATAATCACTCTAAAAACTTGATTATTCATCTAAATTATTTTTTCTATTTTGTTAAGTAAATCACATAAAAATATAGAATTTACGAATTATGATCAAAAAACACCCAAAAAACTTGTTTTTTATAAAAGGAAAAAACAATCAGTCTTAAGCAATATTAAACAAACCAACTGGTAAAATAAGTTATATCAAAAATAAAAACTCCTCATATCAACAACTTATTTACGATCGGATTTTTAGATCAAAAATCACAACAAAAGTGTGACACAGTTTGCAATTTCAATACCTAGTGATATATATTTCGCACATTACTTGTTCAGCGCAAAAATCCAACTGAGAAGTAATTTTAATTCAAACTTTTAGCCGATGTGTTCGAGAAATTATTATGAAAAAACTTGCTTTGATCGCTGCTCTTTCAGTTGTAGGTATTGCTAACGCTCAAGCTGCTGACGGAACGATTACAATTAATGGTCTAGTAACAGACAAAACTTGTGACATCGTGACTCCAGCTGGTAAAGACTTTACTGTAACGCTTCCAACTGTATCTAAACAAACTCTTGCTAACGCAGGTGATGTAGCTGGTCGTACTCCATTCCAAATCAACTTAGGTAACTGTTCAGAAGGTAAAGTTGCAACTTACTTCGAACCAGGCGCTACTGTTGATTTCAACACTGGTCGTTTACTTAACCAAAACGCTGGTGGTGCTAAAAACGTTGATGTTCAATTATTAGGTAACAACAACCAAGTAATCCCAGTTCTTGCTGCTGGTAGCAATGGTGCTCAAGCGAACTCTCAATGGGTTGACGTTGTAGAAGGCGGTACTGCTGACCTTAACTACTATGCTGAATACTATGCAACTGGCGCTTCTACTGCTGGTGAAGTAAACACTTCAGTTCAGTACACTATTATTTATCAATAATCTATTGATAAACTATGCGAATTTCTAGAATTCTAGAAATTCGCAGTTGTAAACTTCACGCAATCATAGAGTAAATTTAAATGGCACTGAACGGTTACAATTTTTTGCTTGGTTTAACGATGTCATCGGCATTAATCGCAAGTCAAACACATGCAGAGATTATCTTGCATGGTACTCGCGTTATTTATCCGTCTGATGCTCGTGAAGTAACTTTGCAAGTGAGTAACAATGGTTCTAAACCATCTCTGGTTCAGGCATGGATTGATGAAGGTGATGCGAAAAGTACACCCGACCAGTCTAAAGTTCCATTCATGATTACCCCGCCGATTTCGCGTGTAGATCCAACGAAGAGTCAATCACTTCGTATTACTGCATTACCAAATGCAGCTCAGTTAGATCAAAAACAAGAAACTGTGTTTTGGCTGAACGTTTTGGATATTCCACCAAGACCAACAGCAAATAGTAAAGACGCTATTCCTGATAATTTTCTACAGCTTGCAATCCGTTCACGCATTAAATTCTTCTATCGACCAGCAAGCATTAAAACTGATGCCAATCTCGCTGGTGAAAAATTGCAATGGGCGAAAAGCGGACAAACATTGATTGTAAAAAATCCAACACCGTTTCACGTCACTATGACTGCGGTGTACCAGCAAAATGCAGGAAAGCCAGTTGACCTATTACCTAAGGGTTTAATGCTATCACCTTTTTCAGAGGACAAAATCCAATTGAAAACAGGTAGTACAGAGAAGCTGAGCTATGTAAGCATCAATGATTATGGTGGTCGTATCGAACACCAAATCAAGCTTCAATAACAAACAAATTTATTCCCAATCAATAAATGATTTTGTACCTATCGTTGAATAGGCGAACGGATTATGTCAAAGAAAAATGCAACAGCTAAATTCTTGAAGCGTCGTATATGTTATTACCTTACTTCTGGGGTAATCACAGTAACGATGCCTATGGCTGTTTATGCAGTAGAACAGACAGCAGAACAAGCACCACCAATGGAAGCAGAATTTGACTCTGTTTTCTTAATCGGTGATGCACAAAAAGTAGATATCTCTCGTTTCAAATATGGGAACCCTGTTTTACCGGGTGAATATAACGTTGATGTCTATATTAATGGTAACTGGTTCGGCAAAAGAAGAATGATGTTCCGTTCGGCGGAACAAAATAAAAATGCCTTTACCTGCTTCACCTCAAGCTCATTACTTGAATACGGTGTAAAACAAGAAGTTCTGGTCAATCGCACTGAGTCAAATGCGCCAAATGCATGTTACAAAATCGAAGAGTGGATCGAAAACGCTTATTATGATTTCGATACTTCACGTTTGCGTGTTGATATTTCGATTCCACAAATTGCATTACAAAAAAATGCACAAGGCTATGTTGACCCAAGTATCTGGGATCGCGGTGTTAATGCTGGATTCTTATCTTATAGCGGTAGTGCCTATAAAACATTTAACCGTTTAAATGAAAATAAAGAAACCACCAATGCCTTTATGGCAATCACAGCAGGGGCAAACATTGCAGGTTGGCAACTTCGTCATAACGGTCAATGGCAATGGCAAGATGGCGCTCAAAGTGAATTAGATTCAAGCAATAAAAAGAAATCAAACTACGAATCAACAAGCACTTATTTACAGCGTGCTTTTCCTCAATATCGCGGCGTTTTAACCTTAGGTGATAGCTTTACCAATGGTGAGTTATTTGACTCATTCGGTTACCGTGGTTTAGATTTTTCTAGCGATGACCGTATGCTACCCAATAGTATGCTCGGCTATGCGCCTCGTATTCGTGGTAATGCAAAAACCAACGCGAAGGTAGAAGTTCGTCAACAAGGTCAATTGATTTACCAGACCACTGTGGCACCGGGTAGCTTTGAAATTAATGACCTCTACCCTACAGGGTTTGGTGGAGAGCTTGAAGTTTCGATTATTGAATCGAATGGTGAAATTCAGAAGCTTGCCGTTCCTTATGCCTCGGTAGTACAAATGCTGCGTCCTGGGTTAAGCCGTTACTCAGTCACTGCGGGTGAATTCCGCGACCGTGATATCGATTTAACGCCGTGGGTCACGCAAGGGAAATATCAACGTGGTATTAACAACTATTTGACGGGTTATACTGGCTTTCAATTGGCTGAAGACTATAGTGCTTTACTATTAGGTGCTGCTGTTGCAACACCGATTGGTGCCGTGTCATTTGACGTTACACAATCAAATACTGACTTTGACAAGCAAGGCTCACAGTCTGGACAAAGTTTCCGTCTCAGTTATAGCAAACTTATTTCACCGACTAATACCAACTTAACGTTGGCAGCATATCGTTATTCGACTGAAAACTATTATAAGTTACGTGATGCCCTGCTCATCCGTGATCTTGAAGATAAAGGTGTAAATACCTTTGCTGTCGGTAAGCAACGTAGTGAATTCCAGATCACATTGAACCAAGGTTTACCTGAGGGTTGGGGTAATATTTACATGGTGGGTTCTTGGAATGATTATTGGAATCGTAACGAGACCACGCGTCAATACCAAGTGGGCTATAGCAATAATTATCATGGCTTAACCTACGGTCTTTCTGCGACCAATCGTGAGATTGAATACGGTTCAAGAAGTCAAACACGTGATACAGAATATTTGATGACACTTTCTTTCCCAATTAACTTTAGAAAGAATTCTGTCAACGTCAATGCTACTGCTTCTGAAAACAGCCGCACCGTTGGTATGAGTGGTATGGTCGGTGATCGTTTCAACTATGGTGCATCAGTATCTCATCAAGATAGACAGAACCCGAGCTTTAACGTCAACAGTCGTTATCGTACCAACTTTGCAACAGTGGGCGGTTCTTATAGTGTCGCGGACTCATATCAACAAGCGATGCTTAGCGTCAGCGGTAGCGTTGTTGCTCATTCAGATGGCATCCTATTTGGTCCAGAACAAGGTCAAACCATGGTACTGGTTTATGCACCAGATGCAGCAGGTGCCAAAGTCAACAATACTGTTGGACTCAGTGTGAATAAATCTGGTTATGCTGTGATCCCTTATGTAACACCATACCGTTTAAATGACATCACACTTGATCCACAAGAAATGTCGACTAATGTTGAGTTAGAAGAAACCAGCCAACGTATTGCACCTTTTGCTGGCGCAATTGCAAAAGTTGATTTCTCAACCAAGAAAGGCTATGCCATTTACATCAACACCAAAACAGCCGCAGGTGGAAGCTTACCATTTGCTGCACAAGTCTTTAATACCAAAGATGAATCAGTTGGTATTGTTGCTCAAGGCAGTATGGTGTATTTACGTACTCAAGAGCCAAAAGGTGATTTGTATGTAAAATGGGGCGAAGAAGCCAATGAACAGTGCCACTTCAGTTATGATGTTACAGCACAACTTTCTAACGATCAGCAAAGCATGATCATGACTGAGGCCGTATGCAAATGAAAAAATTACTTTTGAGCAGTGCTTTAATTGCTGCTGGCTTTGGTGTGAATACAGCAGCTCAAGCAGCTTGTTCAACCAGCGCAGGCTTCACCACGATTGATGTCTCTATGCAGGTTGGACGTGTCGTTGTTCGACCAAGTGACCCTGTTGGTAAAGTCTTGGTTAAATCTCTTTTCGAGATTCGGCCCAACAACAACACAACTTATAGTTGTAATCGTAGTGATATGATGGTCGCACGATTATTACAAAACTATGCAATTAGTCCACTTGGCGATAATATCTATTCAACCAATATCCCTGGAATTGGAATTCGTCTTTACCGAGAAGCATTTAATGCAACGAATTTTTCAGGATATTACCCTTACACTCGACCAGTACCAAGTACTAGCATTAAGCTTGCCGAAGGCTATTTTGTTGTTGAGATTGTGAAAACAGCAGAAAATACAGGCTCAGGAACATTAGTTCCGGGTGTTTATAGTACCTACTATGCTGGAAACAGAAGCGATCGCCCCTTCTTAACCAGTACCGTTTATGGTAACGCGATTACGATTGCTTCTTCATCTTGTGAATGGAGAGGTGATATTAATAAAGCTGTACAGCTTCCAACAGTAATGAAGTCAGGCTTTAAAGGTGTTGGTTCAACTCAAGGCGAGCAATCTTTTGAACTCAATATTCTTTGTAATGGTGGTGAAAATCCAACAGGCTATGAAGAAAAAAACCTTATCAGTCTAACCTTTGACTATCAACAAGAAGGTAATAACACTCAAGTCTTAAAGAATCTTGAACCCAATTCGACTAAAGCAAATGGTGTTGGTGTACAGCTTGTATGGAATTACCAAAATAAAAATCAAGTGATTGGTCTGGGTAATAAGTTAGAACTAGGAACTGTGAAATCAAATCAAACAGTTCAATATAATGTTCCACTCACTGCTCGCTATTATCAAACCGCAACCAATGTCACTGCGGGTAAAGTCCGCGCAATGGCAACAGTGACTATTCAATACGATTAAACTTTTTATAAGACCTCTTCCCAAACGAGAGGTCTTTTTTTTATAAAAAACTTAAAAAATATAATTAAGTTATTAATTTTTTAAAATTAATAACTTCAAAACTTCTCGCGCTTATTTTTTGATAAAAACCGTAAATAACACACCAGAGGAATAATCAATGAAAAAACTGAGTATATTTGCACTTAGCCTAGCCTTATTCGGCTGTGGTGAGAATCAGAATAGTTCACAAAACACTACTACTACCCAACAAACAGCAACAACGTCCACAAGCTTTAGTTTACGTAGTTCTAGCCAACCACAAACTTGTCAGTATAACTTCGATGCAACACAACAAGATTATGATGCTTTATGGAACAATCAAAATTCAGATTATCTGATGGGTATATTTCCAGCAATCAATAGTCAAAAGTTTAGCTTAACTGTTGCCCCTCCTTATTTTTCAAATAGCGATCCTGAATACGGTACTTTTAATTACTTACAATACTTAGCTACTAGTAAAACAAGATTTTATTCAGCAAAAGATTCTCCATACTTTCCACACTTGCAAGATGGTTTAGGAGATTTTAGCTTACCGACAACAGGGATTCTTGCACTGGAAATGCAACTCGATATTCCTGACGCCCCACTAAACGGTGGCTATTATGGGGAACCAGGTTCATCTTATCTCGCAGATATTAATTTTAATGGAATCACAGAGAATGGATATGTTGTAAGGTCAGGATATAGCTTCATGGCAGGTACCGCTGATCCTGATTTCGGTGAAAACCCACCATCTGTATTATTTATGCTTGGTTACCCAAATAGCGATGAAACTGAATATACTTCAGTTGCTTATTACTACAATAAAATGACCGACTATCAAAGTAAATATCATCGCGTAGGTATCTATATCAACCAAAATACCAAACAGGTTGGCTTTATTGTCAATGGTGTTGATCAGGGGTATCAAGGAACTCTCCCTGCTCCATTGAAAAATATAGGTTTTGATATTCGTAGCTGGGTTGGTTCGGATAAAGATGGTACTTTCTCAGATAAACTTGCAGGACTAGAATTCTCATCTGAGCTGATCACCGACCGTAATGCGCTGCAATACAACTACCCTCAAGGCACAACAGACATCTGCGGCAATGTGATTTAGCCTAGTTAGAGTCAAAAAAGCCTAATCATCGATTAGGCTTTTTATATCGTGCAAAAAATCAGCGTTTAATTTATCCGCATGCATACAAGTAGCAGTTCCATATTTGAACGATAAAATAGATTTTTATAAGACTCCAATACCGAGTATACGACTCCAGTTTTAAATCCACATTATAATTAAAATATGTGACATAATTAACAAAATAGATTTATTATATTAATTATCAATTTAAAAACAAAACCTTAAATAGATCACATTTTAAATAAATATTTAATTAAAAAATTATTTAAACATTGCCTTAATAATAAATTTCATGTTAATAAATACTTAATACATTTATAAAAGGCAATAATCATGTATAAAAATATCTATAAATCTGCCCTACTTCTATCATTAATGGCATTTGCTTCGGTCAGTTATGCTGCAAGCACAATCCAATTGAATGGAAGTATTGTAGAAGATACATGTTCTCATCAGCTTCAGACCGATGAATGCCAGCAATTGAACATGTTACGTCAAAAACTTGACACTCAATCTATTTCATTGAGCGATTTAACTCCTTCATCTCAAAAGAATATGATGACTGAGATTAGCTTTGAGCAATTTCCAGATCAAAAGAATGCTGTCATTATTGCAAACTACTACTAGTTAATAGATTTATTATTAAGGTGTGAATCATTTAACACTATTATATAGGCTTCACACCTATTTAATGATCAAATTTATTTAATAAAGAACAAAAACCATTTAGATTTAATTAAAAATTAGTAGATAAAATATTACTATTTTTTCTTTTCACAAATGATTATCAATTAGAAAAACCTTCAAAACAACTAATTAAAACTAGATGGTTAAATTATTTTATTTATCCCCAACACATATTGACCAACTGAGTCTTTTCCTATAGTTTCTTAAACAATGAAAATAAAGACAACTTTAAAATAATAAGGCAAATGGATGCGAATCTCAGGAACATTGATATAGGATCCGACAAGTCGCTACTCTGCAAAATGAATTGTTGATGCAATAGGTCGGAGTGTTAAATTAATTCATTCAATGTATGAGAACCTAAGAAATTGTCATTATGTTTTGTAGTAGCAAGAAAAAAGATCGTTAAATCGTCCATTCTGGTAAATTCATCAAACGCTATTCATGAATTCAGGTAGTTAGGTGATTAATGATAGTAAGAAGAACAATTAGGCATACATGTCACATACATTCAAAACAACTATAGTTAGATTACTCAGCGGTTTATGCCAAGGAGCATATGAATGTTAGGTCTTATTCCATTGATACGTTTTAGTCTATTGTTTGCAATCACTCCAATACTGATCAGTACCAGTGGATGTACTCATCAACATTCAAAATCAAAAACTTTAGCCTATACACATACAATCCCTTATCCAACCATTGATACTGGATTAGGAGAAAAATTACAACCAAACGAGAGTATCCTCGCAGAGCAAATTGCAGAGCAGATTGGACAAAGCATTCGTCAACAATACAGAACAGGTCATGCCTTAAGAGACGCGCATCCCAAAGCTCATGGCTGTGTTCGGGCAGAATTCCACGTCTCAAAATCATTACCATCAAATCTAGCTAAGGGAGTTTTTATTCCTGATCAATCCTATTCAGCATGGATTCGTTTCTCTAATGCTTCAGGAGATGCTACACAAGCCGATAATAAAAAAGATGCTCGCGGCATGGCAATTAAAATTCTAGGCGTTACTGGAAAGAAGATCATGGAAAATGATAATCAAGCAACGACTCAAGATTTTATTATGATTAACCATCCGGTATTTTTTGTGAACGAACCACAACGCTATTTATCATTCATAGAGGATGTAAATAGCAAAAGTATGCTCAAAAAATTAAAAATCCCTTTTACTTTAGGCTTCCAAGGAACATTAAATGCAGTTAAAGCAAGTAATTCAAAAATTTCTAACCCAATACAAGTCAGATATTGGTCCATGGTTCCTTATCAATTAGGATTAGGCGCAGACCGTCAAGCGGTTAAATATTCAGCAAGGCCTTGTAATCCCAATAGTATTACAATACCAAATAAACCTAACCACGATTTTTTAAGAGAAACTCTTCGAAAAAATTTAGAAACAAGTGATGCATGCATGGAGTTTCTGATCCAACCTAGAACTACGAATAAAATGCTTGTAGAAGACTCGATGACAGAATGGAAAGAATCAGAGGCTCCTTTTTTTCAACTTGCAACGATCCATATTCCTAAACAGATTTTTGATACTCCTGAGCAAAATAAGTTTTGTGAGAATCTTTCTTTTACACCTTGGCATTCTCTTCCTGAGCATAGACCCTTGGGCGCGATCAATAGATTACGAAAAGTAATTTATGAGAAGATTAGTACAATTCGACATGAAATGAATGATGTACTGAAACAGGAACCTCAATAAAATGTTTTATTTACAAGTGGTTTGACTTATTCAAAAATATTAACTTGAGTCTGTCCATCTATTGAGAACACACACTTCCCTTTGAATTCTTGCGCATTCCCTTGCTCATTTTCGGCACAGAATTCTAAGTAAAGATATACGTCGCCAGTTTTTTGATTTATATAGTAATTACCACGTAAATTCTCATTAAAACTAACCGTTTTTTGCTTTGGTACATTAGAAAGTACGAGTTTCTTGCACGTCTCAATCATTTTCTGTTTATTTAGATTAATTTCAGACTTGCGAATATAGGTAGAACTTTTATTCAAATCCCGTTTATTTTTTTGATTATCATTCTCAATTATATAAGAATCAAATTCCGTTATAACATTAGAGTCTTTACTCTTATAATCTTCAAAACTTTCACATCCTAATAAACCAAGCATCATGATGAAAAGTAAGACATTCTTCACTTAAATAATCTATAAAAATAAAAAATATAGAATAGCAAAAACAAGAAAGTATGACAAAATTGAAAAATTCCCCACTATGCTATATCTCACTATAGGGCATAATTTATCTAATTTTAAGTTACTTTAAGAAATTGGATTAAAAACCACCACTATCAAACCAAATTATTGATATATATGGTTTTATTAAAATAAAAAATTCTTTAAAATATACATTAACTTTAGTATTTACTTCATTTTATCCTTAATCAACATTGTTTCTTGGATATAAAAAATTACAATATCCCTAGTAAACACTCTTCAACCAATTACCAAACTCTCTATTTTAAAGCATATAAAATAAACATCATTTTCTCTTGTTTAACTCTTTCATTTAAATATGTCACAACATGTCTTCCGTAGAGGTGGATAACCATTTTCCTATTGCCTTTTGATCATGATTAACATAGGTTATAAAATCTACTTAGATAATCAAATCACTTAAATCGTCTTGCTCTTTTATTTTGGTGTATCTTAAATTTATTCTGCGCCGTTATAAATTTTATTCAACTTATTCTTAAGCAAGATAATTTGAATAGATTTTCTATTTTTACACTGATATTTACTCATCTTCATTGCCTACATAATTGTTATATAAATTTAGCCAATAAAAAAAGCACTTACAATTAATGCATGTAAGTGCTTGATATATGGTGGGCCCACCGTGACTTGAACACGGGACCAACGGATTATGAGTCCGCTGCTCTAACCAACTGAGCTATAGGCCCTAAACTCTAATCATATACTTGATATGAAAAACGCCGCTTGATATTAGTTAAATTCAACTTAAATTACAAGCAGATGATTTTATCAAATTACTAAAATAATGTTAAAAATCATAAACTGCGCTGATTCTATCTGATCTTCCCAGCTTGAGTAAAGATCCTAATGCACCATTTTGATCATTAATAAGCCATCTAAATTTCTTTTATCTGGTGTTTTCGGATATGTATTTTCCTGAAAAGTCGTATTACACTGCTGCGACTCAAAGCCTATGATGATAAACATGAAAAAATTTTTAGGAAAATCTATTTTTAAAGCAACAGGTTGGGAATATAACGTTGATCCAGCCATTTTAGAAAATAAACAAGTCATTATCGGCTTCGAGCATACCTCTAACCTAGATACCATTCTCTCCCTCGCATTATTTGAAATTTTAGAGTTAAAAATTCATACCTTAATCAAGAAAGAGCTATTTAAAGGTCCCTTAAAAACAATTTTAGAACGTTTAGGTGGCATTCCCGTTGATCGCAAAGCCAATAAAGATATCGTGACGCAAATGGTTGAACTGTTTAATCAAAATGATAGCTTTAACCTAGTGATTGCGCCTGAAGCAACACGTGCCAAGGATGGTGAAGAACGTAAACCTATTCGCACTGGTTTTTGGCATATCGCCAAAGCCGCCAATGTGCCGATCATTTTAATGTATGCCAATGCACGTACTAAGCAAGGCGGCATTCTAGGTAAAATTTATCCAAGCGATTTACCATCAGACCTAGAAAAGATCAAAGCACTTTATGCGGAATACGACATCGACGTAAAAATTAGCTAATTGATCTCTTCTATTTGATCAATCTTTGATGCTTGATCAAGATTTTAAAGTTTGAATATGAACGATGCTAGTTTTCAACAAAACCATCGCTATGCTAATATTCCTGCACTTTTTTTAAGTTTTATTTTTTGGAGTTACGTCCATGGCGGGTCATTCTAAATGGGCCAATATTAAGCATCGTAAAGCTAAACAAGATGCAAGTCGCGGTAAGGTTTTTACTAAATACATCCGTGAAATCGTAACCGCTGCACGTTTGGGCGGACCAGATGCGGCGAGTAACCCTCGTTTGCGTGCTGTAGTTGAAAAAGCACTGTCTGTGAATATGACACGTGACACCATCAACCGTGCGATCCAACGTGGTGCTGGTGGTGAAGATAATGATGATTTAAAAGAAGTCACCTATGAAGGTTACGGTGTTGGTGGTGTTGCCGTTATCGTTGAGACCATGACCGATAATTTAAACCGTACTGTTCCAGATGTTCGTCATTGTTTCTCTAAAACTAATGGTAACTTAGGCACCAACGGTTCAGTGGCTTATCTGTTCACCAAGCGCGGTGAAATTTCTTTTGAAGATGTTTCATTAGAAGACAAAGTCATGGAAGTTGCTTTAGAAGCCGGTGCTGACGATATCGAGATTGATGAAGATAGTATCTTGGTTATTACCAGCCCAGAAAGCTTTGGTGATGTTCAAGATGCACTTACGGCAGCAGGTTTAAAATCTGACAATGCTGAAGTTGTCATGAGCCCATCGACTAAAGCTGAAATCAATGATATTGATCAAGCCAAACAAATCATGAAAATGATTGATATGCTTGAAGATCTTGATGATGTTCAAAACGTTTATACCAACGTTGAATTCTCTGAAGATGTATTAACGCAACTTGATGCTTAATTCATTGAGATCAGTAAAAAATGCATCTTTTTAGATGCATTTTTTATAACTTATTTAAAAGCTTATAGCAGTTAAAGACATTGTATTCTTTGATCACGAAGCTGGAATGTAGTGCAACGACACTGTCAATTTTCCCAATACGGCGTAATAGAATTTCACTATAGTCATCCATATTACGTGCCACCAATTCTAAAATAAAATCGGCACTCTGCCCCGTCACAAGAAAGGCATTGGTGACTTCTGGAATATCTTCGATTTCTTGCAGGAATTTATCAAAGGTTTCACTGTCGTGTTTGCTCAACGAAACCTGTAAAAGAATATGTAAGCTAAAACCGAGTTTATTAAAATTGATTTCTCGTTTCAGTTGTCCCATCACTTGGGATTCAATCAGATTTTTAATGCGACGATGCACTGAACTTACAGAAAGATTGATGCGTTCTGAGAGTTCATTCAGATTGACATCTTCATCGGTTAGAATTTCAAGAATTTGTTTATCAAAACGATCCAATTCCATTTTACAGTTCTCTCTCTGAATTTATGTTTTTATCGGAACTGCTCACTCAGTAATTTTAAGGGTCAAGGGAAAACATTCGTTTAACTTTTGACGATGCTGCATGGATAATGCAAACATGATTCCGATAAACTTTTGGTTTATCTCTGTCCCAAAGCCGAAACAAGACCTTTTGAGCAACTGTTCAACTGATCTCCCAATTGTTGAACAACTCGTTTCGATCCCCATCACACCCTGAAACATAAGATAACAAAGCCTTTTTATAATTATTTCCCTCTTTTCAGTTTTTTTAAAGTAAATTTGGCAATAATTTCTAATATTTTCTGCTTAAAACGAATTTTCTTTTAAAAATTAATTTTATTCACCGATAATTTTTTACTTTATCGGTCTTTTTTCTGTTTTCTTTCCCATAAAAAAGCCCCGATTATGATCAATCAGGGCTTTTCTACACGAAAACTGAGTTACAAACCACGCCAATCGACACGTGCATTACGCTCAGTGGCATAAATACGCTGTACATACTGTCCAATCGGTAGATCTGATAAATAGTCATAATATTGCTTCAGTTCGCCATCAAACTGTTCAATATCATCGTTCTCAAGTTCCCACGGAGTCCCCTTGATCACCAACAAGGGTGCAAGAATAGAACAGACTGAAATATCGGCTAAACCTAGACGATCACCGACCATATAACGCCCTTGATTATCAATCAAACGCTGATTCAGATCGGTAATCAACTCAGTCATCCGTAGTTTGGACTGTGCTACTTTTTCAGGACTGAGTTTATAGTTGGTTGACACCAGACTTTTTAATATTGGTTTAGAAATCTTCTCAAACTGACGTAAATAGCCTTGCTCACCCATCATGATTTCAAGTGGATGATCACCCACTGACAGCGCATGTGCCAATGACCAGCGACGAACATGTACACCAAGCTCATCAGTCAATTTGTCGATTTCTAAAGCTTGCTCGCGTAACTGTTCATCTCTTCTGAGCAAGGCATGCTCAGGATAGGTACTATCCAGATATAAAGCGATTTGCGTTGAATCAGCAATCCAGTGTTTATCATCTTTCAACATCGGCAATAAATATTGCCCAGATTTCAGATAAGTAAACGCACGATGAAAACCAGGAATCAAATTATGTGCCACATAGTCCAATTCCTTATGATCTAACAACCAGCGAGCTTTTTCACAATAGTGAGACAAAGGAAATTGGTATAAAACCCGCATAGACTCTCCAAATTTATTTTTCTACTCGATCAAACATAAGGTTTTCCCTACTTTAGAAGTAAAAGTTAATCAATACAATGTCCTTTTTGCTCTATCTTTTTAATTTCAGCGTAATTGCTTTATAAATATTCTTGGTGAGATTATTCCTTTATTTCATAGAAAGCACCTTTCCACATTGATCGATAAAGTTTCAAAACCAGTAAGCAACTGTTTTTAATTAATATTTTATATCTGTTTTTTGGGTATTTTTCTCATAAAAAATGCTTAAGAATTATTGTGATATTCAAGCCACAACTGATGGTTTAGTGGAAAAGTAAAATTTTTGTAAAGTACCTCTTAGCTATTAGAGGTGCGTATATGTCCAGTAATCAATCAGTGATCCAAGTTCAAACACAACTGATTTCAAATGATCAGCAGGCCATCAATGCTGCCTATCAAGTTGCTGACTTTGCATTAGAAGATCGAAATAATCGTGATCAAAATCGAGTTTTGCCCACTGAACAAATTATTCAGTTTAGCCAAAAGGGCCTTGGTGGAATCCGTGTACCACACCAGTATGGTGGTGCTTTTGTTTCCAATAAAACTTTAGCCCATGTGTTTCGTATTTTAAGTAAAGCCGATGCCAATGTTGGACAGATTCCACAAAACCAATTTGGGTTATTAAATTTTATTAATATCACCGGTTCAGATGCACAAAAGCAGTTTATCTACGCTGAAATTTTGGCAGGTAAACGTATTGCCAATGGTGGGCCTGAAAAAAACTCTAAAGATACCAAAGCCATTCAAACCACGTTAACGTTGGAAAATGGTCAATACCTTTTAAATGGGGAAAAATTTTACTCAACTGGAACCAGTTTTGCAGATTGGTTAGCAATTCGTGCCTTACATCCAGATGGTCATACCGTACTGGCAATCATTGATCGACATGCCGCAGGCGTTGAGGTCATTAATGACTGGAATGGCTTTGGTCAACGCACCACAGCCAGCGGAACAGTAAAACTCCACAACGTGATCGCTGATCCCGCCCTATTTTTTGATGAGCGCATTATTGCCGACACCCCAAATGTTCGCGGTGCTTATTCTCAGCTTCTACAAGTTGCCATTGATGTTGGCATCGCCGAAGCAGCTTTTGATGACACCTTATCCAGCATTCGTAAAGCACGCCCCATTATTGATGCAGGTGTAGAAAAAGCCAGTGAAGAACATTACACCTTACAAGAAGTTGGCAAACTGAATATCCTGCTCGATGCTGCCATTTTATTACTGGACGATGCTGCCGAATATCTAGATGAACTTGATCAAATCGCTGAGGTTTCTGCTGAGCAAGCCGCACGCGCCTCTATTTTAGTGGCAGAAGCAAAGATCTATGCCAATGATGCAGCCCTGCATATCTCCGAGAAACTGCTCGAACTTGGTGGAAGCCGTGCCAGCCTAAGCCAACATAATCTTGATCAACACTGGCGCAATGCCCGTGTACATACCCTACATGATCCTGTGCGTTGGAAATTCCATGCCATCGGCGACTATTACCTCAATGGTACACACCCTGCCCGCCATGCTTGGATTTAAGGAGTAAATCATGACCTCATACCAAGAATTACAAGGTTTTGCTAAAACCCATATTAAAGCAGCACATATTATTCAAAACGATGCTGAAGCCTTGGAAATTGCCACACAACTCAGTCAGCAATTTAAACAAGCGGCGGTTGAACGTGATGCCAACCGGAACTTGCCATTTACCGAAATCGAAGCCTATAGTCAGTCAGGTTTATGGGCGATTACTGTACCTAAGCAGTATGGTGGTGCAGAAGTTTCCAGCCTAACCGTCGCTAAAGTGATTGCGCTGTTTAGTGGTGCGGATGGTTCAATCGGCCAGATTCCACAGAATCATTTTTATGCACTGGAAGTATTGCGCAATACTGGTACGGAAGCGCAAAAGAAACGTCTTTATCAAGAAGTATTGCAAGGTGCACGCTTTGGTAATGCGCTGGCCGAATTTAAAACACGTACCTCTGCACATAAGCAAACCACCTTAATTCCAAGCGAAAACGGTTATCTGATTCAAGGAGAAAAGTTTTATTGCACCGGTAGCCTGTTTGCTCATCGCATTCCTACTTTAGTAGTTGATGAATCAGGCAATGAGTTTTTGGCTTTTGTACAACGAGACAGCCAAGGATTAGAACTGATTGATGACTGGTCTGGCTTTGGGCAACGTACCACAGGCAGTGGTACAGTCAAATTTAATCAGGTCTTTGTTGCCAAAGAGGATGTGATTGCTTTTGATACTGCTTTTAAGCAACTGTCTTTGGTTGGTCCCTTTGCTCAAATCATGCATGCAGCGATTGAAGTCGGCATTGCCCGCGCAGCTTTTGAAGAAACACTAGAACGTGTGCGTGTCGCCCGCCCTTGGATTGATGCCAATATTGATTCCGCTACTCAAGATCCCTTAACTCTATCTGAGCTGGGTCGTGTGGCAACCGATGTTAAAGCCAGCGAATTACTCCTAAAACAAGCAGCTCGATCTGTAGATATCGCCAAACAGGATCTCAATGCGGAGACCTTGGCCAAAGCCTCAATTGATGTGGCAAAAATACGTGCGCATAGTACGGAAACTGCATTAAAGGCATCATCAAAACTGATTGAATTAGCTGGTAGTCGTGGTAGTCAACGTGCTGATGGATTGGATCGTCATTGGCGTAATGCACGTGTACACACCTTGCATGATGCTGCACGTTGGAAATATTACTTCATTGGTAATTATGTGTTGAATGGCATTCTGCCTCCACGTCGGGGGACTTTGTAATGAGTCAAACGACTGCTAAAAAAATCTTGTTAAATGCCTTTGATATGAACTGTGTCGGTCATATCAATCATGGTTTATGGACACATCCCCGTGATCAATCACATCGCTTTAATGAATTGAGCTATTGGACTGAATTGGCACAGACCTTAGAACAAGGTTTGTTTGATGGTTTATTCCTAGCCGATATTACAGGTGTCTATGATGTCTATCAAAATGGCATCGAGTTGACTTTAAAAGAGTCGATCCAGTTACCAAGTCATGATCCTTCCACCTTGATTTCGGCAATGGCTTTGGTCACGCAGAATTTGAGTTTTGGCGTCACGGTCAATCTCAGCTATGAACAGCCCTATCAATTTGCACGGCGATTCGCCAGTCTTGATCATTTAACTCAAGGTCGTTTGGGCTGGAATATTGTCACAGGCTATCTGGACAGTGCCGAACGCTTGATCGGGCAAAAAGGCTTAAAAGATCATGATGCACGTTATGATCAGGCCGAGGAGTTTTTACAGCTTTGCTATAAATATTGGGAAGGTTCCTGGGAAAATGATGCCTTAAAGAAAGATAAGCAGCAGCGCGTTTTTACTGACCCCAATAAAGTCCACACCATTCATCATCAAGGGCAATATTACCAAAGCCAAGGTGTGTTTCAGGTTGCGCCTTCGGTCCAACGTACGCCAACACTCTTCCAAGCTGGTGCTTCACCGAAAGGACTACAGTTTGCCACGCGTCATGCGGAATGTATTTTTATTGGTGGTGATCAGCCAGAAAAGATTCGTCAACAGGTCAATAAAATACGACTACAAGCACAGCAACAGGGTCGTGATGAAAATGCGATTAAAATCTTTGTCGGCATTACCGTGGTTGTGGCTGAAACACATGAACTTGCCCAGCAAAAACTGGCTGAATATCGTCAATATGCCAGTCCTGAAGCAGGTTTAGCGCATTATGCCAGTTCAGTCGGAATTGATCTTGCCAGGTTTGCAGATGATGAAGCGATTCCATATCAAAAGAGCAACAGCATTGCCTCAGTCAATGAGAAATTTAAAGAACAGCGCATCAGCAAAAATGATCTAAAAGCCCAACATGTGTTGGGTGGACGCTATCCGCTTATTGTTGGCAGTGGCGCGGAGGTTGCAGAATACCTGATTGATCTGCTTGATCAGACTGGTATTGATGGTTTTAACCTGACGCGTACGGTTGCACCTGAATCACACCATGACTTCATTCGACTGGTCATCCCTGAGTTACAGCAACGTGGACGTTATAAAACTAAATATGCCACAGGTTCACTACGTAACAAACTGTTTGCCCAAGGGGACCATTTGGCCGCAAGCCATCCTGCTGATCAGTTTCGATGTAGAACGCATAACAACACACATGACCTAAAAACAATCGAAGAAATTAGTGCTTAGCATTTAAACATTTAAGAATAGAATTGGAGAAATATATGGCTCAAACAGCCTCTAAAAAATGGTTGGGTATTGGCCTTGTCGTCGTCGTTGCAATTATTGCCTTATTGATTTGGAATAAACAAAGACAGCACCATAGCAGTGAACTGGTGATTGGGATTAGTCCTTCTTTTGCCCATCCACTGCAAGTTGCAGTGGATGAAGCCAAACAGCAAGGTTTGAATGTCAAACTGGTCGAGTTTTCCGACTGGAATACCCCGAATATCACCTTAAGTCATGGCGATATCGATGCCAACTTTTTCCAGCATCAGCCCTTTTTGGATAATGCCATTAAAGAAACCGGCTTTAAGTTAAAGTCATTTGCTGCGGGTGCGGCGTCGCATGTTGGACTGTATTCAAAAAGATATAAAAGCTTTGATGAACTGCCGAATGGTGCAACTGTTGCGATTCCGAATGATCCTGTCAATCAAGGACGTGCACTATTACTGTTACAACAAGCCAAGTTGATTGAACTGAAAGACAGCAATAATCACCTTTCTGCATTGAAAGACATTACCGCAAATCCGAAGAACTTGAAATTTACCGAAGTTGAAGGTCCTCAAACTGCGCGTGCCATTGATGATGTTGATCTGGCGTTTGGCTATCCGCATTACTTACGTTTGGCCAAAACGGCTGATCCTGAAAGTGCCTTACTGTTTGATGACAATACCAATAAGCGCTATGCGATTTTATTTGTGGTGCGTGATGACTATCAGGACAAGGACAACAAACTACAGAAGTTTGTCGAGATTTATCAAAACTCGCCAAAAGTGAAAGCGGCCTTAGATAGCGATTTCGGCCCGACACTCTGGTTCCCAGGTTGGAAATAAGGAGAACAATCATGGTGAGTTTTGGTTCACAGGTCAATTTTTCAGTCCCGCATCTGAAAATACGCGGTTTAAATAAGTTTTATGATGTACAGGGCCAACGCTTACATGCCTTAAAAGAGATTAATATCGATATTCCCAAAGCACAGATTGTTGGGATTATCGGAAAAAGCGGTGCAGGTAAATCCTCCCTACTGCGTACCTTAAATGGCTTAGAGTCGATTGATACAGGCAGTATTTTGATTCACCAACAAAATATTGCTGAACTCAGCCACGCCGAGTTGATCAAAACTCGGCAGAAAATTGGCATGATTTTTCAGCATTTTAATCTAATGTCAGCAAAAACCGTATGGGAAAATGTGGCGCTACCGCTACGTATTGCCGGTTATGACAAGGCTGAGATTGAGCAACGGGTCAGTGAGGTACTAACACTAGTTGGATTAGCAGCAAAGCGAAATGATTACCCTGCTCAATTGTCTGGTGGACAAAAACAACGTGTCGGTATCGCTCGGGCCTTGGTTTCTCAGCCTGAAATCCTGCTCTGTGATGAGGCGACCTCAGCTCTCGACCCAGAAAGCACGGCCAATATTTTGGCCTTATTAAAACAGATCAACCAAGACCTAGGTTTAACCATTGTCTTGATCACCCATGAAATGCAAGTCATTCAAGAGATTTGTGATCAGGTGATCGTGATTGATCATGGTGAGATTATCGAGTCTGGGCAAGTCTGGTCAGTATTTTCCAATCCACAACAGCAGATCACGCAGGAATTACTCAATTCTGAGCAGGTAAATTTACCTTTTGAACTGAGCCCAACTATTCTGCCTGAGAGTACGCATCAGATTTTAAAACTGAAATATGTCAGTGAATCGAAAACGGTGCCTGATTTATATGAACTATTGGATGGTTTTAATAGCCCCGTTCAGGTCTATCACAGTCAGATAGATAGCATTCAGCAGCGTACCATCGGCTCACTGATCATCGGGATTCGCAATCTCGACTTTGATCTCAACCACTCACAATTTGAAAAACATCCTGCAATAACACAACTTGAGGTGATCGGTTATGTACAATCAACTCATTGATCTATTACTGACAGGAACCACCGATACTTTAATCATGGTCGGTGTTTCTGCGATTCTCGCCTTTTTGATTGGTCTGCCAATTGCTTTAATTTTGGTGAGTACTGCTGATTTTGGGATTTATCCTTCTAAGAAAATCAATCAGTCATTGGGCTGGGTGATTAATATTACCCGTTCTGTACCCTTTCTGATTTTAATGGTGGCTTTGATTCCATTTACCCGCTGGATTGTCGGAACTAGCTATGGGGTCTTGGCTGCAATTGTGCCCTTAACCATTGCAGCTATTCCATTCTTTGCCCGTATTGCCGAAGTCAGTCTACGTGAGGTCGATCAAGGGTTAATTGAAGCAGCCCAAGCAATGGGTTGTAACCGCAAGCAAATTCTTTGGCATGTATTGCTTCCTGAAGCTTTGCCGGGGATTGTTGCAGGTTTTACCGTGACTATTGTCACCATGATCAGTTCCTCTGCCATTGCAGGTGCGATTGGCGCAGGTGGTTTGGGTGACATCGCCTATCGTTACGGCTATCAACGTTTTGATATGCAAATCATGCTGGCGGTGATTTTAGTCCTGATTGTTTTGGTCATGTTGGTACAAACCACAGGCGATAATATTGCCAAACAGCTCGATAAACGCAAAGTTTAAGCTCGAAATAAAAATCCACACTCGCCATGACCTGACTTTGTCATGGCTTTCATGTAAAATCAGCAGCAATTTTTAAATAACACATTTGTGAGTGGTTTCATGGGTTTTAATTGCGGTATTGTTGGTCTGCCAAACGTAGGTAAATCTACATTGTTCAATGCATTAACAAAGGCAGCGATTGCAGCTGAAAACTTTCCGTTCTGTACCATTGAGCCGAATACAGGTATTGTCCCTGTTCCAGATCCACGCCTAGACAAACTTACAGCGATTGTTAAACCGCAACGTGTTATCCCGACCACGATGGAATTTGTTGATATCGCAGGTTTGGTTGCCGGTGCATCAAAAGGTGAAGGCTTGGGTAACCAATTCCTTGCCAATATCCGTGAAACAGATGCAATTGCACACGTGGTTCGTTGTTTTGAAGATGAAAACGTGATTCACGTAAATGGTAAAATTGATCCATTAGATGACATCGCAACCATCAATACTGAACTTGCACTTGCTGACCTTGATACCGTTGCAAAAGCTTTATTACGTTTAACTAAAGCAGCAAAAGGTGGTGATAAAGAAGCCCTTGCAACTAAAGCTGTATTAGAAAAAATCCAGCCTTTGCTTGATGAAGGTAAACCAGCACGTGCGGCTGACCTTTCGGATGATGAACGTAAAGCTGTTCGCGGTTTCGGTTTAATGACGCTTAAACCAACCATGTACATTGCCAACGTGGCAGAAGACGGTTTTGAAAATAATCCGCACCTTGAAGCAGTAAAAAAACTTGCGGCTGAAGAAAATGCAATCGTTGTACCGCTTTGCAACCAGATCGAAGCTGAAATTTCATTATTAGAAGATGAAGATCGTGCTGAATTCTTGGAAGCGATGGGCATGGAAGAACCAGGCTTAAATGTCGTGATTCGCGCAGGTTATAGCTTACTTGGCTTACAGACTTACTTCACTGCGGGCGTACAAGAAGTTCGCGCGTGGACGGTTAAAGTCGGTGCGACTGCGCCACAAGCGGCTGGTGTGATTCATACTGACTTCGAAAAAGGCTTTATCCGTGCTGAATGTGTCGCATATGATGACTTCATTCAATATAACGGCGAAAGCGGTGCCAAAGAAGCAGGTAAATGGCGTTTAGAAGGTAAAACCTATGTTGTTCAAGATGGCGACGTATTGCACTTCCGTTTTAATGTATAAATCAGTGTTTTGATTTCCAAACCGCCAATGAGGACCTTATTGGCGGTTTTTTTTATTTGCACAATAATAACTAAAATTTTAATAGCCCATTAATTCAATAATTTTTGCAATTGCTGAGTCACATGCTGCCGTGCTTTTTTCTGCTTGAAGATTGTCGGAATATGCAATAAAAAGAATGAATAACGATATTTTTTATGGTCACGCAAAGCTTCACTCAAATAATGATAGAGCTCAATTGCGGCTTCACGGTGAAACGCCCATAAGGCCTGTTGCCGATACATCACCACATAATAGGCATCATTCGGCCAGTTCAATTCATGTTTCTGCCGATAACTACAAGATTCACATATTACCCCACCCTGACTTTGAATTGAGTAGCGTGTATTCCAAGCCTTTGAATCATAGCCTTCTGGCAAGTCTTGAATCTGCTCAATTCCGCTAGAAAGATTTGGATAATAAAATGCAGCATGCCAATAACTACCGCAATAGTCCTGAAAACGTGCGTATTCAAAATCGGGATGAGATTGAAAGTAGCCAACATCCTTTTTTCAGATGTATCTTTGCCAATCGTGCAAATTCAAAATTCGCCTTGGCCTGACATGCGGGACATTTAATGCTTAATTTGGAAGGTAATGACCAATATTCATAAATTGCTGTCATTGGCTTTTAAGATGCTCTATTCCAGAATCAACACAGCTCAGCATATCAAATACAGATTTATTTTTATATATTAGAAATGCTGATAATAAAAAAAGCCGAATCATCACGATATCGGCTTTTACATCAAACTGACGACTTAAGACACAGTCTGTGGCTTCATATCCATTTCAGCACGTTTCATTTGTGCCTCTTTTAAAATGCGCTGATGTAAGGGCTTCCGGAAACCAAGTAAGAAGATAAACTCTGCTAATACAAATAATGGCCCAATGGCGAGACCAATCACATCATCAACAAAGGCTGGTTTTTTCTTTTCAAAATAATGACCCACGAATTGAAATACCCAACCCACCACAAAAATACCGATACTCGCACCTAGCCAGCTCCACGTTGCTAAAGATGCAATTTTCACAGCCAATGGATATACCAAGACAAATAAAATCAGCATCAAAAGACCAAATAACTTATCCAATGAAATATAGTAAATACTGCTTAGAACGATGAGCAACATGGCTAAAGTGATTGAAAAGCCCGAAATTTCTACGCCAGCACGTGCAGTTAAACATAGAATAGAAAAAACAATTAAGGGAATTCCCACAAAATGGGTCACCACATTATTTCGATCTAAGTGATAAGCTGCGTACTGGCTGAGTAGACGTTCCAAATTTGTCATTTCTCATTCCTCATATAATTCGTTTATGCTGTTAATCTATAAGAAATATTGCAGCGAAGTTGTCATATAGCTGACAAATGGATTTATTTTTAAACAAGGAACGACCGTGTTAGACCGCATTTATATTCAACATTTGCAGCAAAATTCATGGTTTAGTCATCTGGCAGAACCTTTTCAGAATTTTATTATTGAACATGGCAAGAAGCATATCGTCGAAAAAAATGCAGCCGTTTTTAGTGCACAAGATCGTTTTGATGGGGTTTATGGGGTACTTGAAGGTTCAATTAGCTTGGGTTATATCGATGTCAATGGCAATGAAGCGATTGCTGCAATTGCGGAACCAATCATGTGGTTTGGTGAAATTTCCCTCATCGACCAGCAACCCCGCTCACATGATGCGATTGCATTGAAGAAAAGTGTGGTGCTGCAAATACCCGCACAACCACTTAATGATTTCTTGCTCCAAAATCCGTATTACTGGTACTACTTTGCCCTGCTGACCAGTCAAAAACTACGCTATGTGTTTTTAGAGCAAATTGCGATTCAAACCCAAAGCATTACTCAGCGCCTGGCTCAACGCTTACTGTTTATTTTAGAAGGTTATGGCAATCGTTCATTTATTCAGGATTTTAGTATTCAAATTTCACAAGACCAATTGGCCAATATGTTGACGGTATCTAGACAGACGGTAAATCAAGAGCTCAACCAGTTTGAGAAACAAGGCGTCATTCAATTAGGCTTTAAAAAAATCGAAGTGCTGGATTTAGAGCGACTCAGAAAATTGGCAACGGTGGGCTATTTGAAAGAGTGACCATCATTCTTGTATTTTAACTGCATAAGCACAGCATTTTTTGCAATATGCTTTTAAGCTTAAACATAAATTAAAAGACAAACTCTCACTATAAAATACTACGTATGCCCTAAAATATTTCACAAAATCAGTCTGCTTTCCTGTATTCAACAGGCCTACATTAAATCTAAGCACTATCGCTTAACCGATGCAGATGACAATCATGAGAAAAATTGCAACGATTCTAACAGCAGGCCTATTTACCGTACTCAGTGCTAGCGCATTTGCCTGCCCGAAAGGAACTCAAATTCAGGGTGGTACAGGACCAAATCACAAAGGCGGTAAATGTGTTGCAACAAGTGTGGTAAAAACCAAGAAAGAAGCAACCAAGACAACCGATACTGCAAAACATGACATGGCGAAAATGAAAGATACAGCGAAACACGACACAATGAAAGCCGCAACAGATACTAAAAAAGTAGCCAGCACCACAGCAAGCAAAGCCAAACAGGAAGCAGCAAAGACGGTAAAAACCTCATAGCCGTTTGATGACTTTAACCATAAAAAAGCGAGATCATTGATCTCGCTTTTTTATTTGCATCGCTTATTTAGGTGAAGTATTGCCTAACGCAGGATTATCAATTGCATCCTTGCATTGCGCTTTATCACGTTCATAATCTGCCTGTTTCTGAGTCGATGCATTCGCATTATCCTTTACATCACGTGCCCATGTATCCAAACTGGTGAGGGCTTTACGGCACAAGGCATATTTCCCTTCCGTCACTGAATCAGTCATTTTGACATTGATACGCCAATCGGTACTGAGCTGACGCAATGGTTTTCTGACTTTTTCTTCAATCTCAGTCACTTGTTTATGATAAACAATCGGATCGATGTCATTGATCAGCTTCCATGCCGCTTTGGCATAGGTGGTGGCATCATTATTGAGTTTCGGCGCAGGTTTGATTTCGACCTTTTCTTTTGGTTCATTGCCTGAATTTCCACAAGCAGCCAATAAAAAAGCACTGCATAACAGGATTGCAGCTACACGAGGGTTTAGATTAGACATAGCAAATCGCCGATGAAACATGTGGACATTATGCTAGTCAATTTGGGAATAATTCTCAATGCTTGTTACTTATTTACCCAGCAGAATACCTTTTATTCTAAGTAGTTGATTTTATGCTTTTGTTCAGCATAATCTCAGACTTGTCCATCTATAAGAAACTAAAACTTCAAGAAGGAAGACATCCACAATGTCACAAATCAAGATTTATGCCTTACAAACCACCATCGAGCAGTTTAGGAATCAACTTTCTCATGCCATCCATCAAGCGCTAGTTGAAAGTTTGAACTATCCTATCGAAAAGAAATTTCAGCGTTTTATTGCGCTAACGGAAGAAGACTTTATCTATCCCAATGATCGTAGCCAGCATTATCTAATTATCGAAATTTCGATGTTTGAAGGCAGAAGCAATGAAGCAAAAAAACGTTTGATTCAAAGTATTTTCACTTATATTCAGCAACAATGTGGGATTTCAACACAAGATATTGAAATCACAATTTTTGAAACACCGAAATGCAATTGGGGTATCCGTGGTCAACATGCAGATGAATTACAACTGAATTATCAAGTCAATGTCTAAGCAGGCAAATGAGCTTTCAAGTGCTACTTTCTGTCTAACAAAAACCATGTTTTTTGTGTCTGATAAGCTTAATTCAGTAAAAAGTTCTGCTATGCTTAAACGCAAACTACTCAGGATAGGATTATTCACATGAGCGTCACTCTAGGAACTCCACTTCAATCTTCTGCATTTAAGGTTTTACTGTTAGGTTCTGGGGAGCTAGGTAAAGAAGTTGTGATTTCTTTACAACGCTTAGGTGTCGAAGTTCATGCTGCAGATCGTTATAATCATGCGCCTGCCATGCAAGTGGCTCATTATGCCTATACCCTGAATATGGCTGATCCAGCCGAATTAAAACAACTGATTGAAAAGATCAAACCAAATTTAATTGTTCCTGAAATTGAAGCCATTGCCACAGAAGTTTTGGTTGAAATTGAACAAAGCCAAACTGCAACGGTGATTCCATCTGCAAAAGCAGTCAACCTCACCATGAACCGTGAAGGCATTCGTCGTTTAGCTGCTGAAGAACTCGGCCTACCAACCTCTGCTTATCGCTTTGCCAATACCTTAGACAGCTTCCGCGCTGCCTGTGATGACATTGGTTATCCAAACTTTGTAAAACCTGTGATGTCTTCTTCAGGTAAAGGTCAATCTCGTGTGAAGAGTTTTGATGAAGTGGATGCCGCTTGGGATTATGCAATGCAAGGCGGCCGAGTCAATCAAGGCACCGTGATTATTGAATCACAAATCGACTTTGATTTTGAAATCACCCTTCTTACTGTTCGTGCAAAAAATCCAGAAACAGGCGAAATCGAAACCCATTTCTGTGATCCGATTGGTCACCGTCAAGATGCAGGTGACTATGTGGAAAGCTGGCAGCCACAACCAATGACACCTGCTGCACTGGAAGAAGCAAAACGCATTGCCAATAAAGTCACTGTTGCTTTAGGCGGTTGTGGTATCTTCGGTGTAGAGCTGTTTATTAAAGGCGATAAAGTTTGGTTTAGTGAAGTTTCACCTCGCCCTCATGATACAGGTCTAGTCACTTTAGCTTCGCAATTCCAGAGTGAATTTGAATTACATGCCCGTGCAATTCTCGGTCTACCTGTCAATACAGCACGTCATAGTGTGGCTGCAAGTGCAGTGATTTATGCGGGTGTTGATGCTAAAAACTTGAGTTTCACTGGCTTGAATCTTGCTTTAGCAAATCCAAACACAGACTTACGTCTATTTGGCAAACCTGAGGGCTTTAAACGTCGCCGTATGGGCGTTGCGACTGCCCGTGCTGAAACAACTGATCTTGCACGTGAATTGGCACAGCAAGCCGCAGACCAAGTGAGTGTACAAACCAACGCTTAAGATGACCTTAGGTTATTATCATCACAACTTCCCCTCTTTTTAGAGGGGCTTTGATAGAAGATCCAGCTTTATGATCAAGACCTCTCCTTTGTTGAACTACGTCACCAGTCTTCATGATATTCAAGCCATCAACCAATGGCGTACGGATGTAGAAAAGCAATTACAGGAGAGCTATGAAAATGGTCAACCTATTCGTGAAGTGATTGGAGCGCGTTCAGACTCGATTGATGAAGCCCTGATCTTTCTTTGGAATCATGCAGGTTTAGATCAAACAGAATTGGGCTTATTTGCAGTAGGTGGTTATGGTCGCCATGAAATGCTGCCCTATTCAGATACTGATATCATGATTTTGTCTGAGGATGAAATCAGTGAAGAACAAGAAAAATTGATCTCGACCTTTATTTCATCTTTATGGGATGTCGGTAATTTCAAACCCGGGATCAGCGTCCGCACCATTCAAAACTGTGTCGAACAAGCCATTAATGACTTAACTGTTGCGACTACCTTGATTGAAGCGCGTCTCATAACAGGCAATCAGCAGCTGGCAAAATGGCCACGCCGTATCGTTGCGCAAACATGGACAGATCAAACCTTCTATGATGCTAAAATGGCAGAACAAGCCAAACGCTATGCACAACACAACAATACCGAGAGCAATTTAGAACCCGATATTAAAAATGCCCCAGGGGGTATTCGGGATATCAATCAGATCGGCTGGATTGCCAAACGTCACTTCCGTGTCAATCGTATTTATGATCTGGTGCATTTGGGTTTTATCACTGAATTTGAACTGGGTGTACTGGAAGAAGCCGAAAGCTTTTTATGGGAAATCCGCACCCATTTACACCGTTTAGCCAAACGCGATGAAAACCGTTTATTATTTGAATATCAACGTGATATCGCAGCAAAATTTGGCTATGTGCGTGAAGAAGGTCAGCCTGTTAATTTTGCTGTTGAACAGTTTATGAAGCGCTACTATCGTACCGCACAGCAAGTTTCAACGCTGAATGAAATGCTACTCGCCTATTTCAATGAATCAGTGATTACCCCACGTCTACCTGATTATGAACGCCACATTATTGAGATTAATGAACGTTTTAAAATTGTCGATGGGAAATTGGCTGTTCAACATCACAAAGTATTTTCAGAAGAACCGATTGCCATCTTAGAGTTATTCTACTTATTGGCAAATCGTCCTGAAATTACAGGTATTCGTGCCCGTACCTTGCGCCTGCTGGTGCTTGCTGCAAAACGGATTGATCAGCGTTTCCGCGACAATCCAGAACATCAAGCACTATTTATGTCGATCATTCGCTCACCGCATTTATATGACACGATGGTAGCGATGAAGCGTTATGGCGTATTGGGCAATTACATTCCTGCTTTTGGACAGATTACAGGCTTGATGCAATATGACCTATTCCATATTTATACCGTCGATGCACACACCCTATTATTACTGCGTAATTTAAGTCGCTTTAAAGAACCTGAATTTGCTAAAGAATTCCCTGTGGTCAGCTCTGTATTCCAACGTATTGCCCGTCATGACATCGTGTATATGGCTGCAATTTTCCATGATATTGCCAAAGGTCGTGGCGGTGATCATAGTGAGCTTGGCGCACTGGATGCGATTGAATTCTGCCGCACGCATGGTTTTACCGAGCGTGAATGTAAGTTGGTGGCATGGCTGATTAACAATCACTTATTGATGTCCCTTACTGCACAGAAAAAAGATATTTCTGACCCCGATGAAGTTAAAGACTTTGCTGAAAAAGTCGGTGATATGGAGCATCTCGATTATCTCTATACCCTGACAGTCGCAGATATTAACGCAACCAATCCTAAGCTGTGGAATACATGGCGTGCGTCCTTGATGCGTCAGCTATATACCTATGCACGTGATGTGATTCGCTCAGGCTTAGGCCGTCCAGTTGACTATCAAATGCTGATTGAAGATACCAAATTTGCTGCCAGCGAACTGTTGGTCAATGACTTCTCTCTGGCTGAAGTAGAAAAAGTCTGGCAAGAGCTGGGCGATGAATACTTTGTAAAAGAATCAGCCAATGAAATTGCTTGGCATACCCAAGCAATTTTACAACACGGCGATAATCCAGAACCGTTGGTTTTATTACGGGCGCATCGTAATGCCGCCGATGATGCAGTTCAGATCTTTATCTATACCCGTGATCAACCAAACTTGTTTGCCACCACGGTTGCGGTACTAGATCGTATGAATCTGGATGTTCAAGACGCGCGTATTATCACCGCCTCAACTTCATTCAGCTTAGACACTTATCTGGTTCTTGATCGTTTTGGTACATTGTTGACTGATCCAGATCGCGAGCGCAAAGTGAAAGCCGCTTTGGTTGATGCATTGAGCCATTCGGATCAATATCCGGGTATCATGCAACGCCGTATCCCACGCCATTTACGTCATTTTGATGTGCAAAATACTGTAGATATTGTCTTAAACCCGACGTTACAGCAACACATGGTTGAAATCTCAACTCTTGATCATCCAGGTCTATTGGCGCGGATTGGTGGTTTATTCATGTTGCAAGGTTTAGATATCCATTCTGCAAGAATTGCCACGCTGGGCGAACGTGCTGAAGATATTTTCTTCGTCACCAAGAAAAATGGTGTCTTGCTCACCGATGAAGAAGTGAAAACTTTTGCGGAAAGTTTAAAGTCCGCTTTAGATGAAGCATCGAATCAAATTTGTAATCCATCTTAAATTTTATTGTTTGGTAACTGTTTAAATGAACTCTAGCTTGTCGTTATTGCATCCCTATCCTTTTGAAAAGTTAAATCAACTTTTTAAAGATGTGCAACCTGCCAATTTACCGTTGATTCCTTTATCAATTGGTGAACCTAAACATCCTGCACCAGAGTTCGTTAAACAAGCGATTATTGATAATTTTGCCCATCTATCGACCTACCCGAACAGTAAAGGCCTGCCTGAATTGCGCCAAAGTATTGCACAATGGCTCAGCAATCGCTTCAAGTTGAATCATATTAGTGCAGAAGATCATATTCTGCCTGTTTCTGGTACGCGTGAAGGTATTTTCTCTTTTGTACAAGCTTTGATTAAGCGTGAAGATGCACCGTATGTGGTGATGCCAAATCCGTTTTATCAGATTTATGAAGGTGCAGCCCTACTTGCAGGCGCAAAACCCTATTTCATTAACTGTACCGAAGAAAATGGTTACCTAGGTGACTTTGATGCAGTCCCTGCGGAAGTCTGGGAAAAAACAGCATTACTGTTTGTGTGCACGCCAGGTAATCCAACAGGAACGGTTCTATCTAAAGAACAATTTAAAAAGCTGATCGCATTGTCTGATCAATATGGTTTCGTGATTGCATCGGATGAATGTTATTCGGAACTTTGGTTTGATCAAGCGCCAATCGGTCTGTTAGAAGTTTGTGCCGAAATGGGACGTGATGATTATAAAAATTGTATCGTGTTCCATTCACTTTCTAAACGCTCAAACTTACCGGGCATGCGTTCTGGTTTTGTTGCGGGTGATGCCGCTTTATTAAAACCTTATTTGCAATACCGTACCTATCACGGCGCTGCAATGCCAGTACAAAATCAATTGGCATCTATTGCAGCGTGGAATGATGAAGCACATGTTGAAGAAAACCGTCAGCAGTATCGTGCTAAGTTTGATTTATTCCAGTCTGAACTCGGTCATTTATTGCCTTTACAAAAACCAGATGCGGGCTTTTATTACTGGTTAAAAGTCGACAATGATGAGACTTTTGCCAAGATGTTGATGGAAAAAGCGCATATCAAGGTTTTACCAGGTCGATATCTGTCTCGTGACACTGCCCAAGGTAATCCAGGTGAAGGCCATGTCAGAATGGCTTTGGTTGCAGATTTGGCGCAATGTGAAGAAGTGGTCAAACGCCTGAAAGCCGTCTTATAAACACAAAAATCCTCGAATATTCGGGGATTTTTTATTTATGAAAAGACTTAAATTTTAAATTTGCCCAATAAATAAGATTGCTGCGATCAACATCATCAATCCGCCCGAAATACGACTGACTGCTTTTACGGCACGTGGTCTGCTTCTAAGCAATTTCTTGGCTGCAAGTCCCACAAACATATACACCACAGCACAACTGATCAAGTGAATTAATCCCAGCAAAATTATCTGTACGGTTGGCGAAAATGCCATTTGCGGATGAATAAACGGTGGCAATAAGGCAAAAAATAACAGCAAGACTTTGGGGTTTAAACCACTAATCCCCACCCCTTTAATCCACCACGAACCTGCTGAATCAAGCGATTGCATGGTATCTGTCTCAGTTGAAATCGTTGCTGGATGTATAAATAGATTGATCCCCATCCATAACAAATAACAGGCACCTATGATCGTCATCGCAGTGAGCAAAATTGGATAATGCTGAACCAATGCCCCCACACCTGCCGCGACACATAAAATCGCCATGAGGTGTCCAAACACCAAACCAGTGACGGCATTCAGTATAAATTTACCTTTGATGCCCGCAAGAATGACATAAGCCCAGTCCGCACCTGGCGTTAATACGAATAAAATCGAAACGCACCAAAATGCAAAAATCACACTAAGTTCCATAAGCAAAGCCCTTCTCACATCAACAAGGCTATCTTTGATAGCATTTTTCACCATTTGGTGAAGATTGTTGTGAAAGGATATGCTTTAATGGTGAAAATGTTATTCCAAATACTTCTATATCTTCAAAGCCTGAAGGGAGATTCTTCTAAATGGATCGTATTGATAAGAAAATTATTGCTGAACTTCAGGCAAATGGGCGATTATCTATCACAGAACTGGCAGAAAGAATTGGTTTGAGTCTGTCACCTTGTCACCGTCGTGTTAAGGCATTAGAAGAAAGTGGCGTCATCAAGGGCTACCATGCAGATCTAGAAGCCTCAAAAATTGGCCTTAATTTCTCGGCGATTATCTTTGTCACCTTAAAAGATGGAGATAAAAAAGCGCTTTCTAGCTTTGAAGAAAAAGTCATTGAAATTGGTAATGTCATTCAGGCACAACGCTTATTTGGAAATCCAGATTATTTACTGCATGTTGTTGCGAAAGACTTGGCCAGTTTCCAAAAACTCTATGATGACAGCCTCTCAGCTTTACCCAATGTCCAGCGTTTGACCTCAACTATTGTCATGAAAAATGTGGTCTCCAATCGCTTACTGCCACTCTAAAGCCGTAGTTCACCGTTTGGGCAAAAATAAAATGTGCGGAATTGAAGCAATTCACACTTTTATTAAGCTAAAAAGTAATAAACATAAGCGACTTTATTAATTTTTTTATCTGTCTGTGGGCTATTGACCAACTGTTGAAATCTTCGTCTATACTTAGCCATCAAAACTTGATGACTATGGAAAGATGACTTCTCAAACTCCCAAGAAAATAAAGAAAAAGGGTTGGCTCATTTTAGCAATCATTGCTGTGCTTTTAATTGCTGCAATCGGAATCTGGCGGACTGGAACTGCTCAAAAAACAACAGAGACTAAAAAGCAAAAAAGTACCGATGCAACTGCACAAAAAACAGCGCTGACCGTGACTGTGGTTTCGCCGCAACAGCAAAACTGGAAACAAACCTTTACTGCCAATGGCAACATTGCGGCATGGCAAGAAGTGGTGATTGGCAGCGAACTCTCAGGCCAACGTCTCACCCGTGTCAATGTCAATGTCGGTGATGAAGTACGTCGTGGTCAGGTCTTGGCTGAAATTAATAGCGAAACCATCCGTGCAGATCTCGCAGCAGCCAAAGCCAGTTATGCAGAAGCTCAAGCAGTACTGGCAGATGCGATTACCAACAATAAACGTATCCAGCAACTGAAAAATACAGGTGCAATTTCAGCACAAGAGTCTACTCAGTATCAAACCTCACAAGCGACAGCTCAAGCTCGTCTAGATGCAGCGAAAGCACAAATCGAAAGCAACCAATTACGCTTGGCGCAGACTCAAGTGGTTTCGCCTGACAATGGCGTGATTTCAGCTCGTACAGCAACAGTTGGTTCTCTTGCACAAACAGGACAAGAGCTGTTCCGCCTGATTCGAGACCATCGTCTAGAATGGCGTGCTGAAGTCACCACATCAGATTTGTACAAGCTTAAACAAGGGATGACAGCACATATCGTTTCACCAGACCCTGCGCAACCTGCTGTGACAGGTAAAGTTAGAATGATCGCACCTGTGATTGATCCACAAACCCGTTATGGCTTGGTCTATGTCGATATTCCAACCACACAAGCTGTACGGATGGGCATGTTCGTCAAAGGTGAATTTGATTTAGGCGAGAAACTTGCACTCACTGTTCCACAAACAGCACTTTTGTTACGTGACGGTTTCTCCTATGTCTTTATTGTGGGTGAAAACAATCGTGTTTCTCAGCAAAAAGTAACGCTTGGACGTCGTCTTGGAGATCGTGTTGAACTTTTAGATTTAGCTGCAAACGTGAAAGTAGTTTCCTCAGGTACGGGTTTCTTAGCAGATGGTGATCTGGTCACAATTGCCAAAGAAATTCCTGAAACACCACTGAGCAAACAGCTCGTGACCACACAGGAGAAATGATATGAATTTCTCCGCTTGGTCGATCCGTAATCCAATTCCCGGCATTCTGTTATTTATTATGCTGGGTTTGGCAGGATTGCTCTGTTTTAAATGGATGAAAATCCAGCAGTTCCCTGATATTGAACTACCCATGGTCACTGTCACAGCGGCACTACCAGGTGCTGCACCACCACAGCTTGAAACCGAAGTCGCACGTAAGATTGAAAACTCGATTGCAACTCTGCAAGGTTTGAGGAATCAGTACACCAACATTCAAGATGGTGTGGTGACCGTAACTGCGGAATTTCAACTGGAAAAACCATTACAAGAAGCAGTCGATGATGTGCGCAATGCGGTATCACAGGTTCGTTCTGATCTCCCTGCCGATCTGAGAGACCCGATTGTCAGTAAGATCAATCTTTCAGGTTCTCCAATCCTGACTTATACCATCCAATCGCCAAAAATGGATGAAGAAGCACTGTCATGGTTCGTGGACTATGATATTGCCCGCGCGATGTTACAGGTCAAAGGTGTTGGTGCGGTTGCTCGTGTTGGTGGTGTCACTCGCCAAGTTGAAGTCGAACTCGATCCCGAGAAACTGTTGGCGCTGAATGCAACTGCAACTGATATTACCCGTCAACTGCGATTGATTCAGCAAGACGCCTCAGGCGGTCAAACCAAAATCGGTGGCAGCGAACAATCCATCCGTACCATTGCGACAGTAAAAACGGCTGCTGAGATTGGTGCAATGGATATTGCGCTGAGTGATGGTCGACATATTCGTCTTGATCAAGTCGCCACCATTCGTGATGGTATGGCTGAACGGCGCTCTGCGGCCTTATTGAATGGTCAGCCTGTGATTGGCTTTGAAATCACGAGAAGTAAAGGCGCTAGTGAGGTTGATGTAGAAAAAGGGGTTGTGGTTGCATTAGATAAACTCAAGGCTGCACATCCCGATATCAAAATTACTGAAGCCTTTAACTTTGTAAAACCTGTTCAGGATAACTATGAAGGCTCGATGTCACTATTGTATGAAGGTGCAATATTAGCCATCTTGGTGGTGTGGTTGTTCTTACGTGACTGGCGTGCCACCATCATTGCTGCAACTGCCCTGCCATTATCGATTTTGCCTGCTTTAATTGGCATGTATTTTTTTGGTTTTACCCTCAATACGGTCACGCTATTGGCCATGTCCCTAGTGGTCGGTATTTTGGTCGATGATGCGATTGTCGAGATTGAAAATATCATCCGGCATTTGCGCATGGGTAAAACGCCCTATGAGGCGGCCATGGAAGCAGCCGATGAAATTGGTCTAGCCGTGATTGCCACCACGTTTACATTGATTGCCGTATTCTTACCTACTGCTTTTATGAGCGGTATTGCAGGTAAATTTTTCGTTCAGTTTGGTTGGACGGCGGCTCTTGCGATCTTTGCCTCACTGCTTGTTGCGCGTTTACTCACCCCAATGATGTCCGCCTATATCCTAAAACCGTGGATAGGCAAGGTCGAACCACAGGATGAATCTACAACCGCCCAAGCATTAAATGATCAAGGTAGTAGCAGTCTTGCCAAAGACCGCGCCAAAGATGGCAAAGTCATGCGTGGCTATATGCGTTTGGTGACATGGTGTCTCAATCATCGCTGGATCACTTTAGCTGGTGCAATTGCCTTCTTTATCTGTTCAGTCATGCTAATTCCATTGCTCCCTACAGGTTTTGTCCCACCACCCGATACAGGACAAACTCAGGTTCGTTTGGAACTCACTCCTGGTTCACAGTTTGCAGATACGCTTAAGACTGCCGAATATGCACGTACACTGATTAAAGATCACCCCGAGATTAAAAGCATCTATACCACCATTGGTGGTGGTGCTGCGGGAACAGATCCTTTTGCAGGTGGCGCATCAAGTGAACCGCGTAAAGCCACGCTCACGATTCAAACTACGGAACGTTCTGATCGCAGTGCTAGCCTACAAGATATTGAAGATCAACTACGCCAACGCCTTGCCCCACTTCCAGGTGCACGTATTCAAGTCGGTTTGGCTGGTAATAATAGCCAGTACCAACTGGCCTTATCAGGTGATGATCCAGAGGCCTTAATGGCAACTGCACGCAGCCTTGAACGCGAATTACGTACTATTCCAAATGTCGGTAGTATCACCTCCAGTGCGGCTTTGATTCGTCCAGAGTTGGTGATTCGTCCAGACTTTGCCAAAGCAGCGGATTTAGGCGTGACCACCTATGATATTGCAGAAACCTTACGCATCGCGACTGCGGGTGACTTCGATCAAAACTTGGCAAAACTCAATCTGTCTCAACGCCAAGTGCCTGTTGTGATTAAACTACCACTGGCTGCCCGTCAAGATCAGGAGCTCATGAAACGCTTGATGGTGAAAGGGAGTCGAGGTCCGGTGATGCTCGGTACTATTGCTGATGTCAATATCGAAAGTGGTCCTTCACAAATTGACCGCTTCAACCGTTTGCGTAATATCAACTTTAATATTGAATTGAATAATCAACCGTTGGGAGATATTGCTGCCAAAGTTGATCAACTACCAACCATGAAGAATTTACCACCTACGGTGAAACGCACCAATATTGGTGATGCTGAGGTGATGCAGGAACTGTTTGCTAGTTTTGGCCTAGCGATGTTGACGGGAGTACTGTGTATCTATGTGGTGCTAGTCTTGCTATTTAAAGATTTCTTACAGCCAATTACCATTCTGGTGGCTTTACCTTTATCTCTAGGCGGTGCATTTGTGATGCTGCTGTTAGCGAAAAGTAGTTTCTCAATGCCAAGTTTGATTGGTCTGATTATGCTGATGGGGATTGCCAGTAAGAACTCGATTCTATTGGTCGATTACGCCATCATTGCAAGGAATGAAAAACATTATTCTCGTTTCAATGCCCTCCTCGATGCCTGTCATAAGCGTGCACGTCCAATTATCATGACCACACTGGCCATGGGCGCTGGGATGTTACCAATTGCACTTGGGATTGGTACCGATCCAAGCTTCCGTGCACCAATGGCAATTTCAGTCATTGGTGGCTTGATTACCAGTACCTTCTTATCGTTATTGGTGATTCCTGTGGTATATACCTTTATCGATGATATCAATCGCAAGATACACAGCTTTAGAAAAACCGAAGTCCAAACGGTTAAACCCACTCAATAAGCTTGAATAAAAAGACGGTCAAATGACCGTCTTTTTATTCAATATATGATCAGTACCAGCATAAATAGCAGAAAACTGAATCCAGCTAAATAATATAAATGCCGCAGATGCCGATTTAACCATGACAGATAAATACTCGAACCGATCAATTGAACAATGGCGAGGTTCCAGATCAACACCAAACCCACCATCCAAAAACACAATAATGCATTTTGAACAAAGCTATATTGAGGATAAATCAAGATCACCAATACGCTATAAAACATCAGATTCTTCGGGTTGAATAAACTGGAAAACAGCCCGGATAGAAAAGCCTTCAAATAAGCATGTTTTTGCGGTTGATCAATGCGTTGTTCAGCAAGTTGATTAACTCTTTGTGCTGATTGAGCCAAACGGAAACATTGAAATGCCAGATAAGCGAAATAAACAACACCCAACCACTTCATGAGAATGAATAATTCGGTGTTCACCTGACCGATGATAAACAAACTCAAATAAATGCTGATCAATATGATGGCATTACCCAATGCAATACCTGCACAGGTAAATCTTGCAGCCCTTTTCTGACTCTGCATCAAGGTTTTTAAAATTAAAAAGAAATCTGCGCCGGGTGTCAGTAACGCAATAAAATGCGTGATCGCAATGCTCAGAAACAGCTCCATACCTACTCTCCAGATGAATCGGAGTCAGCTTAAAAAGCTATAGGGCTTAATTCTTGTATAAAATTGCGTGGGCTAAGATTTTTTATAATATTGCTTAGGCGTTATGCCGGTATGTTGCTTAAAAACGCGATGAAAATGGCTTTGATCAGTAAAATCCAGTTCGTATGCCAATTGCGCTAAATCACATCTTTTTCTCAGACGTTGACGGGCTTGATTCACCTTATCATTCAATTGATAGGCATGTGGGGTTAATCCAAAGCAATGTTTAAACAACCGAATTAATGCATAACGGCTAAGTTGCATCTTTTCGGAAAGATGCTGCAGTGACAATCCCTCAATATTACCCTCGAGACATTCAAGTAAATCAGGCAAATACTGCTGAAAATAACGAGAGGGTTCGATTTTTTCCCAGTTAAAATTGGGTAGTAAAATATGAGTCAAAACCTGAATTAAATCATGTTCTTTTTGCAAGAGTGAAATTTTCGGATCAAACAAAACGGCATTTAAGCCTGAAAATGCCTGATAAACACTCCACTGATTTATAATTTGGGGTTTTAATTTAGGTAAGTATGGCGTATCAAAATCAACTTTTAGATCAGTATAATGTTGAAGTTCCTCAATCAATACCGTCATCCATGCCGCGTCAAGATGCATCATCTGGTAACTCCACGCCTGATTTGGCAGCGGATTACAGGAATGTTCTACATACGCAGGAATAACTACTAGACAGCCCGCTTCAATCAATTGAATTGGAGCAAAAAAACTGGAAAAATGACTTTGTCCCGCATCGACTGCACCAATCGAAAATGTGGGGTGACTATGCGATTTATAGCAGATCCGACTTTGACATGCCCTACGCGTTTCGACATAGGGCATGTCTGGATCACTCCAGAATTCAACAGTTGAGTCCAAAAGAATTCAAACCTCAACCAAAAACGTTGTTCATTTATTTCTTCGCCAATGCTTTTTCGATATCAGCTTCCAAAGCTTCAGGCTTGGTGGTCGGCGCATAACGCTCCAAAACCTCACCATTACGGCCGACTAAGAACTTAGTGAAATTCCATTTGATATTACGGCTACCCAAAAGCCCCTTCGCTTCACGCGTTAAATAACGAAAAATCACATGTGCTTCTGGCCCTTTTACATCCACCTTGGCAAACATGGGAAAACTGACCCCATAATTGCGCTGGCAATATGCACCAATTTCTTTATTGGTTCCTGGATCTTGCCCTCCAAATTGATTGCAAGGAAAACCTAATACCTCAAGTCCCTGAGCGTTATATTTTTCATAAAGTTTTTCTAATCCAGCAAACTGGGGAGTAAAGCCACACTTGCTTGCAGTATTTACAATTAGCATGACCTTGCCTTTATAATCAGCGAGCGCTTTTGTTTCTCCCTCTAACAATTCAGCTTCAAACTGATAAATGTTACTCATGGATACGTTTCCTCGTCGTTCTTTTCTTCTGTTTTAAGTTGTAATGATGCCGAATTCACGCAATAACGCAGTCCTGTCGGCTGTGGACCATCCTCAAACACATGGCCCAAATGTGCATCGCAATCATGGCAGACAATTTCTGTTCTGACCATACCATGCGACAAATCTTCATGTTCTTCGATTGCAACACTGTCAATTGGTCGAAAAAAGCTCGGCCAACCGCAACCACTGTCATATTTTGTTTCTGAAGAAAATAATTCTGCACCACAACACCGACAGACATAAGTCCCGTGTTGTTTATTATTCCAATATTGTCCGGTGAATGCTGGTTCTGTGCCCTTTTGACGAGTGATGCGATATTCTTCAGGTGATAATTCTCTTTGCCATTCTCGGTCTGTTTTATTCACTTTTCCCATAACCTGCACCTTTTATTCTGATGTTAGAACTATCTTAATGATCAGGTTTTATATTTACGCCATTCAAAAAAAAAACTCTAGTCTCAGATCGTATAATTTAGTGAAATTTAAACACTTTAATTTTAAATAGCAAAAAGAAAGCAAATTAAAAATTCAAAGTAAGCAATTTTTAACAATATTGTCTTCTTCGTGAGCAAATTTAGTGTTATGCTGATTTCGCACGGTTGTATAGGACAAACAATGTCTCAGAAAAAAAGTGTGGTTTTTCAAAATCTATTACCAACCATCAGACAATACCAACAATCAGGTTTTACCCATGAAAAAATTGTTGAATTGCTGAGAGATCAACACGATCTGAATTTGGTAAGCGTTGAAACCTTTAAAAGTTATTTATACCGATATGCAAAAGTGAATCCAGCTATGTCAAAAAATACTGTTGTTCCTCAGTCTACCCCTTCAAGCCGAGAAATTAAAAAATCATCTAAGCTTGAGCATGTTTGTTACGACATCCGTGGACCAGTATTACGCGCCGCCAATGAAATGGAGGAGCAAGGACATAAGATCATCAAGCTGAATATCGGCAACCCTGCACCTTTTGGCTTTGAAGCACCTCAAGAAATTATTAATGATGTTGCATTAAACCTTCCGAATGCAATTGGCTATACCGATTCAAAAGGGATTTTCCCTGCACGTAAGGCCATCTGCCAGTATTACCAGCAGAAAGGTATCTTTGATATGCATGTCAATGATGTGTATGTCGGTAATGGTGTTTCTGAACTGATCGTGATGGCGATGCAAGGTCTGCTTGATGACGGCGATGAAATGCTAGTGCCTATGCCTGACTATCCACTATGGACAGCGGCAGTGAATCTTTCAGGGGGTACTGCAGTTCACTATAAATGTGATTCTGAAAACTATTGGTATCCCGACATTGCGGATATGGAAAGCAAAATCACACCAAATACCCGTGGTATTGTGATTATCAATCCGAACAACCCGACGGGTTCAGTCTATCCACGCCATGTGTTGGAGCAAATTGTTGCACTAGCGAAGAAACATGACTTGATTTTATTTGCCGATGAAATCTACGACAAAATCGTTTATGACGGGATTGAGCATGTGGCAGTTGCAGCTTTGGCTGGCGATCAACTGTGTATTTCATTCAATGGTTTGTCAAAAGCGTATCGCATTGCAGGTTATCGCGCGGGTTGGATGGCAATTACAGGCAACAAAGCACGTGCGGCAGATTATATTGAAGGTTTGGATATGTTGGCTTCAATGCGTCTATGTGCCAATCATCAAGCGCAATATGCGATTCAAACCGCTTTAGGCGGTTATCAGTCGATTAATGACTTGATTCGTCCAGGTGGGCGTTTATACGAACAGCGCAATATTGCGTGGGAAATGCTGAATGAAATCCCAGGTCTAAGTTGCGTAAAACCAGATGGCGCAATGTACTGCTTCCCTAAACTTGATCCAACAGTTTACCCAATTGAAGATGATGAAAAACTGATGTTGGATTTGCTAAAAGCAGAGAAAGTACTGTTGGTCCAAGGGACAGGTTTTAACTGGCCAACGCCAGATCATTTCCGCGTGGTGTTCTTGCCTGCTGAAAATGAACTTCGTGAAGCCATTAACCGTTTAGGCCGTTTCTTGGCAAAAATGCGTTAATTCATATTAGATATTAAAAATATCAAAATATGAGGTTTACCAACTTTATAGCTGTTAAACCTCATTTATTAATATCTATAATTTTCAAAAAACTAAAATCATATAGATTTCACACCACTTTTTATAATCCTTTGATTTTTTAAAATACATATAAATATTATCCAAGTTAATATCTTATTTGGACTCAATAAATTTCGGTTTTGTACAATTTGAATAATAAATTCTACAATCGGTAGCTCCTGCCTTACATTTATTCAGTGCTGTATTGAATGCAAAATCAATATCGCTGGCGCTCTCCATAATATTCTTTTGATTATTACCTGCTACAACCACTGCACATTCATCAAGGTAAGCAAACATCATACTGCCACAACTTCCTCCTTTTTGCCTACAATCTTCCCGAGCAATTTTTTTAGCATGTCTTAGTGAAGTAATTCCAGTAGAGTAGCCCAATATCCCTTTCTTGCGATCTTCTGCAATAGCTCCCCAAGTTTTCTTCCAATAACCTCTCGGCTGAGTCGTTAATGAATTTTGTTTCATTATTTCTTTACCCAATCGATAAGATTCTTCATCAATAGGCATACGAGGTTCATCCATATTACCTGTTGCTCCATTTACCCAATAGCAAAGAGGTGTTGGTGCAACACCTGCTCCTCCCGGATGCATGCCAGCCTGTACCTCATTAGGCCCAGGCCCTGCACCACAGACATGTGGAGTTTGAGCATAAATGATACCAGTACACCCAAATGAAAGAGATACTATAAAAAGATTAAAAACTTTACCTATCATCTGAATCTCCCCATCAACACACAGAGCTAAATTCCATTTATATTGTGCAAATTAAATCTTGATAGCATGCTTTAAATTAAGATTTAAAACTAATGTTCAACATTATAACAATATTAATTACCATTTTTTAAAATCAATATTAAATAAAAAGATTTCTTATTTCCAAAAATATTAGTAATCAACAATTTATCACACAAAAAATATTAACCACACTAAATCTCAAACTACAATTGACATAAAAAGAATAAAATAATGTCCTATTCAGATAAATGGTAAGATAAGAACTTTTACCGAAAAAATAAAAAACCATTCTAATTTTTAAATTAAAATGGTTTTATAAAAAATATTTATGATTTAGATTATTTTCAATCTTCAGTTGATTGATAAGTATCCCATAAATCTTCGTACTCTTTTGCTTTCTTTAAGTTTTTAGTCAAACCAAATCCACCTTTTTCATATAAACGAGATAAATCCAGCAACGCATCTATCTCATCTTGTGAAAAAGCCAACTCATAAAATTCTGCCGCTTTTTTATAATTCTTCGCGACGCCTTTGCCTTCTTCATACATATAAGCAATATTATTTGAACCTAAAGCTTCATCCGCTTTGGAAGCCAAAGTAAATAGACGCATCGCTTCTTTATAATCCTGCTTAATCACACTATTTCCTTCCAGATAGAAAATACCGAGATTATTCATCGCTCCAGGCTCATCTTGCTTAACAGCCAATTGATAATAATGCACTGCCTTATTCAGATCCTGGGCAACGCCTTTTTCTTCATCCCCCTCTTTGTAAAGATGACCAAGCTCAACTTGTGCCAGATCAAGACCAGCATCAGCTGATTTAGTCAACCATTCCAAGCCTTTCTTGGTATTGGCTTTAACACCGTCATCTCCATTCAGGTACATATAACCAAGATAATACTGCGCTCTTAACTGCCCTTTCTGCGCTGCTTGGGTATACCATTTTAAAGCGGTTGGGTTATCTTCCTCAGTGCCTTCACCATAGTTATACATATAGCCGACAGAGAAAATTGCATCTGCATTGCCCTTCGCCGCAGACTTCTTAAACCACTCCAATGCCTTACCAAAATCCTGTTCAACTTCAAGGCCATAATAATAAGCATCACCTAAATTATTCTGAGCAATCGCATCACCATTTTTAGCTTGTTGTACCAATTCTGGGCTATACGGCACATCGTCTGCATGGCTAATGCTAAATAAACTACTGGTTAATAATATTGAAAGTACGATATTTTTTAATTTCATTATTTGGCTCACATTGCTACATTTTTATGCGATTACATTCTAACGGGAAAACACTTTATGTAAACTAATTTTTATATTCACATTAAAATCAAAAACTAATTTTTAATATTTTATAAAAATAACAAAGCAAAAACACGGTTTGCCAAAATATTAGGCATGTCATTTTCCGTTTGCATGCTAAACTATGCGTTGCTTTGAAAAAGGATAGTCCTTCTATGCGGTTTGTTCATCTCGGTATCCACACAGAATTTTCGATCACAGAATCGATTGTTCGCATACCTGATTTGGTCAAGGCTGCCATAAAAGATGAGATGCCTGCATTAGCACTCACTGACTTATCCAACCTGCATGCTGCAGTCAAATTTTATGAGGCATGCTTAAAAAAAGGCATTAAACCTATATTAGGTAGCGTGATTCGACTCAACGATGCAGAACACCGTGCAACCTTATTGGCAATGAGTAGCAAAGGTTGGTTAAATCTGACTGAAATCGTGTCACGTGGCTTTATCGAGGGACAACAACTCAGTATCCCCTGTGTACAAAAAGAATGGGTACTTGAGCAATCGGATGATCTGATTGTTTTGCTTGGACAGCATAGCGATGTCGGTAAAATGCTCTGCTCTTCCAATCCACAAAAAGCTGAGCCCTTATTGGAAGCATGGATTGAGAAGTTTGGAAACCGTATCTATTTGGCCTTAACACGCACCGAGCGTACGGGCGAAGAGGATTTTATCCAACAAGCAGTAAAACTTGCTGCCAAATATCAAATTGGTGTAGTCGCACATAACGATGTCCACTTTGTTGAACAAGACGATTTTGAAGCCCATGAAGCACGAGTATGTATTGCTGATGGTTATGTCTTAGGTGATGATAAACGCCCCAAAAATTACAGTAATGAACAATATTTTAAAACGGGTAAGCAAATGTCTGAGCTGTTCTCAGACATTCCAAGCGCGATTGAAAATACTTATCAAATTGCAAAACGCTGTAATGTTGCCTTAAAACTCGGCACCTATTTCTTACCTGACTTCCCGATTCCTGATGGCTATACCATCGACACTTATTTCGAGCATTTATCTCGTACAGGCTTAGAAGAACGTTTAAACCATCTTTATCCGATTGAAGAACGTGATGAGGATTGGGCCGAAATTCGTAAACCTTATGATGAGCGGATTAAATACGAAGTCGATATTATCCTCAAGATGGGATTCCCCGGTTACTTCCTGATCGTCATGGACTTTATTCAATGGGCAAAAAACAATGGGGTGCCTGTCGGTCCAGGACGTGGTTCAGGTGCAGGTTCACTGGTCGCTTATAGTTTAAAAATTACCGACCTTGACCCTCTACGTTATGATCTACTATTTGAACGTTTCTTAAACCCAGAACGTGTTTCGATGCCCGACTTCGACGTCGATTTCTGTATTGCTGGTCGTGACCGTGTGATTGAATATGTGGCACAGAACTATGGCCGCCAAGCGGTATCACAGATCGCCACCTTCGGTACCATGGCGGCAAAAGGTGCGATTCGAGATGTGGCACGGGTCTTAGGTAAGTCTTATGGTCTTGCTGATCGTATTTCCAAAATGATTCCAACTAAACCGCTGGGTGTCGATTTGGTCACAGCGATTGACATGGAGCCTCAGCTTAAAGATATCGTCACCAACCCGTCGAACCCTGACAATGATGACGCGGCTGAAATCTGGGAAATGGCACTCAAACTCGAGGGAATTACCCGTAATACAGGGAAACATGCGGGTGGTGTGGTCATTGCACCAGGGAAAATTACGGATTATTCCGCAGTACTCTGTGATGCCGATGGTACCAACCGCGTTGCGCAATACGATAAAGATGATGTTGAAGCCGCTGGTCTGGTCAAGTTCGACTTCTTGGGCTTACGCAACTTAACCGTCATTGAAGATGCGATTCAAAATATTAACAAACGGATCAAATCTGAAATTCCACTGAATATCTCCAACGTCCCACTTGACGATAAAGATGCCTATTTAGTCTTTGCGGAAGCAAACACCACAGCGGTGTTTCAGTTTGAATCCGTCGGCATGAAAAAGATGTTGAAGGAAGCGAGACCAAGCAAGTTCGAAGAAATTATTGCCTTCGTTTCCTTGTATCGTCCCGGCCCGATGGATCTAATTCCAGACTTTATTCACCGTATGCATGGTGGTGAATTTGAATATCTGCATCCATTGCTTGAAGGCGTATTAGAACCAACATACGGAATTATGGTTTATCAGGAACAGGTGATGCAGGCTGCTCAATTCTGTGCCGGTTATACCCTTGGTGGTGCGGATTTACTTCGTCGTGCCATGGGTAAAAAGAAACCTGAAGAAATGGTCAAACAGCGCCAAATCTTTATTGAAGGTGCTGCTAAAAAAGATATTGATGAAGCAACTGCCAACCATATCTTCGACTATATGGAAAAGTTCGCTGGCTATGGTTTTAACAAATCCCATGCTGCTGCCTATGCCCTAGTTGCCTACCATACCGCTTGGTTAAAAGCACATTATCCTGCTGAGTTTATGGCGGCTGTTTTATCCTCGGAAATGCAGAATACCGACAGCATCGTCTTCTTGATTGATGACTGTCGTAATAACAAACTCGAAGTATTGCCACCTTCCGTGAATATGTCTTTGTATCATTTCCATGCCAGCGATGAAGCAACTATTGTGTATGGTCTAGGCGCAATCAAAGGTGTCGGTGAACAAGCGATGCAATCGGTGATCGATTCGCGTATCAATGAAGGCCCATATAAAGATTTATTTGACTTCTGCCATCGGATTGATCTGAAAAAAATCAATAAACGAACTTTAGAAGCCCTGATCCGTGCAGGTGCATTGGATTGTCTGGGGATTGAACGCTCTAGCCTGATGGCACAGTTACCTGAAGCAGTACAGGCGGCTGAACAAGCACGCAGTAACCGTGAAACAGGGATTATGGATTTGTTTGGTGAAGTTGAAGAAGTTCAGCGTAAACCCGCCAAGCCTGTCAAACCGTGGTCAGATGAAGTTCGCTTAAAAGGTGAAAAAGATACGCTTGGCTTGTACCTCACAGGCCATCCAATTGATGTATATCGTCCTGAATTAAAGTCGTTTATTCCTGCAAAACTGAATGAACTCACCCCAACCCGTCGAGGTGTCACTACTGTTTTTGCAGGTTTGGTTGTGGATATTGCAAACTTCCCGAATCGCATCATGATTACATTGGATGATGGTACGGCCCGTGTTGAGATCAGCTGCAATCATGAACGTTTCCAGCGCTATAAGGATATTGTTCGTCTAGAACAAGTTGTGGTGATTGAGGGTGAAATTTATGAGCGTGAAGGCTTTGACCGCCCAATGGCGCGTCTCAGCAAAGCGTTTAACTTAAATGAAATTCGCCAGAAGCGCGCACAAAGTATTCAGGTCCGCCTGCAGCAAGACCTCATGACCAAATCCCTAGCCAAAGATTTGCAAAACATTCTCTTGCCTTATTGTAATGTCGATATGTGCCAACATATTGGCTTACAAATCCTGCTTGAACAAAGCTTTGCCAATGCGGAACTCCATCTCGGCCCACAATGGAAAGTGGCTCCGATGGATGAACTGCTTGGTAAGCTCCGTGATTATTTTGGTAAAGAATCGATCTTCATCGAATACCAAGTGAAATCAAAAGCAGCCAAAGTCGCTGAAGCACCGAAAGTCGCGACAATTGCACCGCCACCGGACAATATGTCTATGGATGAAGCGCTTGATCTTTACCAAGCCGATGTCTCTCAATATTCTTAATTTTGGATAATATATGAACCTGTTTGACTCAAATAGCGTGTCCAAACATTTGGATCATGTGCGTATTGTTATGGTCAATACCACCCTGCCAGCTAATATTGGTAGCGCCTTACGCGCAATGAAAACCATGGGTTTATCAAAATTGGTCTTGGTTGCACCGAAAACCTATCCGCATCCGGATATTGATGCTTTGGCAGCAGGCGCACAAGATTTAATTGATCAGATTGAGATTGTTGAGACCTTAGAACAAGCCATTCAAGACTGCCATCTCGTTTTTGGAACCAGTGCCCGTAGCCGCACCATCCCATGGCCATTACTGGATGTTCGTCCAGCTGCACAGGAAGCACTGCAAGCTGCAACCAAAGCGCAGCATATTGCAATTGTATTTGGTCGTGAAGATCGTGGCCTCACCAATGAAGAATTGGCTTTAGCCAATTACCACTTAACCATTCCAGTGAATCCTGAATATGGTGTTTTGAACGTTGCCCAAGCCATTCAAGTGGTCTGTTATGAGCTCAGAATGGCTGCATTGGAACAAAATACTTCAGTGACAGAAATACCAAACGATCACATGCAACTCAAACAACAACAAAGCATGGAGTGGGATGAGCCTTTAGTCACGCAACAGCAAATGGAAGAGTTCTATCCGCATCTGGAGAAAATGCTGACAGAAATCGAGTTTCTCGATCCAAATAATCCCCGTTTACTGCCATTACGCTTGCGTCGTCTGTTTGGAAGGATACAATTAGATCGTATGGAGTACCATTTATTGCGTGGCATTTTCAGTCGCGTACAGGCACTTGCCAAAGGTTCATGGAAAAAAACAAATCCGGAGGATCATAGTCATGATTAAACAGCTGAAAGAAGATATCGAAGCTGTATTTGCGCGTGATCCCGCGGCCCGAAATACGCTCGAAGTCCTCACCACTTATCCTGGGATTCATGCCCTGATCATGCATCGTATGGCGCATGAACTCTGGAAAAAAGAATATAAAGGCAGTGCACGTCTGCTCTCTTCATTTAGCCGTTTTGTCACTGGAATCGAAATCCATCCTGGTGCAAAAATTGGCAAACGCTTTTTTATCGACCACGGCATGGGTGTGGTAATTGGTGAAACTGCTGAAATCGGTGATGATGTCACGTTGTATCATGGCGTGACCTTAGGTGGAACGACATGGAATAAAGGCAAACGCCACCCAACTCTCGAGGATGGTGTCGTCGTGGGTGCTGGTGCAAAAATCTTAGGCCCTTTTACAGTCCATAAAGGCGCTAAGGTTGGTTCAAATGCCGTCGTCACCAAAGAGGTTCCAGAAGGTGTAACCGCTGTCGGCAACCCTGCCCGTTATATTTTCAAAGACAAGAATCAAATTGAACAAGATGAAGCCAGCCGCCGTGACTATGCCGAAAGCATTGGTTTCCAACCTTATGCGACGACCCAAGACCAGTCCGATCCAATTTTGGAAGGTATGCGTGTTTTGTTAGATCGCATGCAGAAAAATGAAAAGCAAATGAATGTTCTATGCCAGCGATTGTCTGAACTTGATCCAAGTTTTAAACCGCAGAGCTCAAAAAATCAACCTTTGAGTAAAGAAGAACTTAAAATTATTGAAGAAGTTAGACGTGAGTGCGAAGCACAGAACAAAACTTCAGCAACATAGTCAAATATATAAGAAATGTAACAAGCTTCTCATTGCAAGTTGGTTTTGCTTTTCCTAGACTGGTAAAACCAACGATCTACTTCTCATTTAACTAAAATTAATGGATGTAAAGCATGAATTTTAAGCCTTTGGCATTACTTGTACTTTCAACTTCTTTTTTGACGGCCTGTGGCGTTGCCCCAGTTAAAAAAGAAAAGGTTGCTGAACCGTTTGTGTTTAAAGAGCCAGATCCAACTCCTCCATTCTATGCTTTAAATCCAACCAAGTATGATGCGCCACCAAGTTTTGAAGTCGCAATCAAAGATGCCGCTGCTCAACCCGTAACCAAAATGGTAGTATCTTTACAAAACGATCCAACCAAATCAACCACACTAGATATCAATAAGCTGATCGTCCCGACCATTGACAGCAAACAGCGCAGCATGAAATATGCGGTTCTTGCCGGTGACAATGAAGTTGATGTGACTGAAATTGATGACTTCTTACAACTGGTTGAAGGTAAAGCCCGTCACTACCCACCTCGTTTCACTGAACGTCAAGAACGTAAAGGTTATGAAGTCAAGTTAAAAGAAACTACACAAAAATTGGATGCTTTAGCTGAAAAGCCAAATGCTTCGCTAGACATATTGACTCGCGCATTCAAAGCAAGTGTGATGGCACGGAACCTAGACTTAGGTACCGCTTATACATCGAAGTCGCTCACCTATGCGCAACGCATTCTTGCCATCAACCCAAATGATCCTGAAACCAACTTCTGGTTCGGTTTCGGCTTATCTGAAGGTGGTGGTCAGCGTGAAGCAATTCCATATTTAGACAAAGCCATGAAAGGTGGTGTTCAAGAAGCTTATCTTTCTGCTGCGAACAACTATCTTTGGTTAGAGCAAAAGAAAAATGCGATTCAAACTTTGAAAAACTATAAAGTTAGCTATCCAGATGAAGCAGAAGTGACTGATCGCTTGATCAAAGAAGTGGAAACTGGCAAACGCTGGAATGTATGGCAAGTTCTTAACTAATTCGAACTGCCTAGGTTTGTAAAAATAGACTGTCGTGTACAGTCTATTTTTTTATCTATCATTGAAAAAACATTCGATTTTCGTATTATAGCAGGAATCTCCCAACGAACTTGCTGACATATCATGCTAGCATTTACTCCGAATAAACGTTTATTTTTTATCTCTCTATTCAGTACCATGCTGATCAGTGGTTGCCAAGTTGTCAGTCTTAAACAGCAGGCGGTTAATGTAACAATTGCCAATGAACGTAATAGTATTCTGACGCAAAAAAAACTCAGCGAAGCCAGCCTCAATGTCTTATCGATGTCTGGTAAAGAAGCTAAAATCTGTATGCAAACACCCAATGAATGCATTGCAGACCTACACAAAATTCCGCAAATTCAGGATGAGCAATTACTATCGACTGCCAGTGAATTATATCTTTCCAAGGCACTCACCCTTTCAGATTCGTCTGAATGCAAGATTAGCAAACTGACAAAACACAAACCTGAAGAAGAACAGAAAGCCACTCAAAAGACCTATGAGCAATGCTTGGATCAAGAATTGGAAGCTTTAGATCAAAGCATTCGCTATAGCTATGCCTATTTATTCAAAACGGCACGACAGCCGCAAGAACGTATTTTTGATAACCGTCAGGTCCAGATTCGAGACTTTTACAATCAAGCGTTAACTAAATTGGTCAATGTGCATAGTTTAAGAAATCCTTCTAAAACGATTAGCCCTACCATTAAGATTGGCAAAAGTACCTACACTATAGACATTCAATCCTATCAGCGCTTACAAAATATGAAGCTGGAGAAATTTATTTCCAGCTATAACATGAACTTTTCAGGATTAAGAGCGATTAACCGCCGTGATGGTTTTGGTTCAGATTTCGTGGCAGTGTTTCCTTCAACAGATGCAGCCCATGGCGAAAATAAATATATTCTTGACCCTTTAACTTTCAACTATCCTAATGGTATTAATCCCAATATCCATAAAGCGCGTTATCTAGCCGCAACTATTATTGCGCAACCCAAGAATGCAGCGGCAACCATTAAAGATGTATTAAACAATCCAAACTTTGAAGTTAAGGTTTATGACCCTTATAGTGTAGAAAAAGTCAGTATTGCGGGTAAAGAATATTCACTTGCAGCCAATTTTTCGGCACCTTATGGACTCTGGTTAGCTGAGAATAATTTAGGTGCAGCGGCTTATTTAACCTTAATTGATCGTGATCAGCATCTGACCATGCCACATCTCTATATGCTGGAACCCTATAATCCGAACAAGAAAGTGATTGTGTTGGTACATGGTCTTGCCAGCAGCCCAGAAGCATGGATTGCGGTGACCAACGACATCATGGGTGATCCAATACTGCGCGAACATTACCAAGTATGGCAAGTGTTTTACTCAACCAATATGCCGATTATAGAAAGTCGCTTCCAGATTTATGCACTTTTAAAACAAGCCTTTGGCTCTTTGAATAATAAGGATGCAGCAGCCCAAGATGCGGTTTTAATTGGTCATAGTATGGGAGGTATTATCAGCCGACTCTTGGTGAGCAATGCCGATATTTCCAAACAAGCCCTGACCATGATGAGTAGCCGCCAACAAACCCGTTTACGTAAACATCCTGTCATTGGTGAACGGCTTAAAATGGAACCAATCACTAATTTTGATCGTGCCATTTTCTTAGCTGCACCACATAAAGGAACTGACTTTGCCGATCGTTGGTTTACTTTGGCTGCACGTAAAATCATCAAACTCCCTGCAACCTTCTTGACCACTTTGGCAGATACACTCACCAGTGATGATATGGATTTAAAAGAATTCGTTAAAACACTGACCAATGATGTGATTCAAAATGGCCCAAGTGATCTCAGTAAAAAATCCAAGTTTATGGAATTAACTGCATCTATTCCGCCAGAAAATGGACTGGTTTTTCACTCGATTATGGGTAATATCACCAAAAGTGATGATCCAAATGTCATTACAGATGGGATTGTTCCTTATAAAAGTGCACATTTAGATGGCGCTGTTTCCGAGAAGATTTTCACGGGTGGCCATTCAATCCAAGAAACACCTGAAGCGGTACTAGAACTTCGTCGTATCTTACGCCAGCATTTAGTGGATCATGGTTTATATAAACCGAAGAACTAAACACAATAAAAAGCCCCAAATAATTGGGGCTTTTTTTAAGCGATTACTTACACACCAGAACGGATCATGTAATCAAAGGCAGACAGTGATGCTTTCGCGCCTTCACCTGTGGCAATGATAATTTGCTTGTATGGCACTGTAGTACAGTCACCTGCGGCAAAAACACCTTTGACATTGGTTTCGTTGCGATCATTAATTACAATCTCTCCACGGTTACTCAACTCAACCGCACTGTTCTTTAAGAAATCCGTGTTTGGCAATAAACCAATCTGTACAAAGATCCCTGCAAGTTCAACGGTGTGTTCAACCTCCGTGCCACGATCTTTATATTTCAATGCTGTCACTTGAGCACCATCACCGACCACTTCAGTACTTAAGGCATTCAAGATCACCGTCGTGTTCGGCAAGCTATTTAATTTGTCTTGCAACACTTGGTCAGCACGGAGTTTGGTATCAAATTCAACCAAAGTCACATGCTCAACAATGCCCGCAAGGTCAATCGCTGCTTCGACACCAGAGTTACCACCACCAATCACCGCAACACGTTTGCCTTTGAATAATGGACCATCACAGTGTGGGCAATATGCGACACCACGGGTACGGTATTCAGCTTCCCCCGGTACATTCATTTCTCTCCAACGTGCACCTGTAGACAGGATGATGGTTTTCGATTCAAGTTTGGCACCATTCTCCAGTTCAACCTCAACCAGACCATTGGCCGTTTGATCTGCACCAGTGATCTTGCTGACACGTTGCAAGTTCATGATATCGACACCGTATTCACGAACATGGGCTTCCATGTCTTGAGCGAACTGAGGACCTACAGTTTTTTGTACAGTGGTGAAGTTCTCAATGTCCATGGTATCCATCACTTGACCGCCAAAACGTTCAGCCACGATACCCGTTTTGATGCCTTTACGTGCCGCGTAAATCGCTGCTGTACCACCCGCAGGGCCACCACCAATCACCAACACATCAAATGCATCTTTGGCATTGATTGCGGCTGCATCTTTCTCAGCTGAATTGCTATCCAACTTGGCAACGATTTCTTCCAAAGTCATACGACCTTGACCAATGTGCTGATTGTCTTGGAACACCATTGGCACCGCCAAGATTTTGCGTTCTTCAACTTCATCTTGGAAGAAAGCACCATCAATCATGGTTGCTGTGGTATTTGGATTGTTGATCGCAATCAAGTTTAAAGCTTGAACCACATCTGGACAGTTATGACAGCTTAACGATACAAACACATCAAAATTTGCAGTTAAATTGAGGCCTTTGATCTGAGTGAGTACGTCATCAGACACTTTAGGCGCATAACCTGATACTTGTAATAATGCCAAGATCAAAGAAGTAAACTCATGTCCCATTGGTAAACCTGCAAAGAATACACGTGGTTGTTCACCTGCTTTGGCTACACCGAAACTAGGACGGCGAGCGTTTGAACCGTCAAAACGCGCCGTAACTTGGTCAGAAAGTTCAGCAATTTCAGTCACGAGTTCTTTGATTTTTGCAGCTTTGTCCGAGTCATCTAAAGCAGCAACCAACTCGATTGGACTTTCTAAACGTTCTAAGTAAGCTTTTAATTGAGTTTTAATATTTTGATCTAACATATATTTCTCCAAAGGCTAAGGCTTTTAAATCAGCTAAATTCATTCAATGAGGCTATAGTACGCAAAAGTACTGAATAGGTAAAACAGTATGTTTTTATGAGTTTGATCGGATAAACCGAACATTGATTTACAAGACATCAAGCTTTTGGGTAATTCGAACACGGCGATTTTTCAAATTTTTGGCAAGTACATATAAAATTGTGCTTAAAGCAACGGCCAATACAATCAGCCCCCATAAAATTACGTTCACAATCTGAGAAACACGCTCTGCTTGCTGAGCACGTTGATCTAAAGGTTGGGTGACTGAGGTAATACTTTTGCCATACAACTGCTGCTGCATGACCCATAATTGCTCAGGTTTGAAATCATAGCGCTTAAACAGATCAGGGTCAGTCTTCTCGGCACTAATTAACTGATTCACATAAACATTAGCAGTCTTTCGATCAATGGGTTGATGTAACAATGCAACCTGAGCTAAAACATAGGCTTTTTCAGTTGGGGCAATATCTGCTTGCTGTAAATCTTGCGCAATTTGGCTTTCTACAATATTGCTTTTATAACTCATCCATTGCTGATAAGCCTGTTCAGTCTCATCTTTCCAATCATATTGGAGATAACTGAGACCCGACCAAAGCAAAATAAATGCAATGACCCAAGCCAAAATCCGTTGTGACCACGCCTGAAAACGCTGCTGAAAAAACTTAAATTTCTTCACCCAACTGACCAATAAAAAGGCACCAATGAATGCAACAAAAATTTTTAGGAACAACCAACCAAACCATGACAACAAGCTAAAGAAGTAATCCACTGGTTGTTTAAATGGTACTAATTCTTGAACATGATACGGTAAATCTAAAGCCTGAACATGCGTGGAAAGATCAAAGAAACGATAGATAAATTCTTTTTGCAAAAATAACGATGCAACCGTAACTACGACTAAGCTACTGGCGATAACAAACCAGATCATTAAATGACGCTGACGCTTTTTTAAAAGCTGTAAACGCTGGTCAATCGGTTGTACGCTAAAATCTTCTATGGGTGACAATGATCTTTCCTTTAAAAAATTAGCAACATCAAGATTTAGGTGGTTGGCTATTCTCTAGCACCAAATGATTCAAACTCTCCTGCAAAGCACGCAAACGCGTAGTCGCTTCAGCACGCTTTTGCATCCCTTCTTTTTGGATTTGAATCACATCATTCACTGTTTTAATGAGGGTGTTTTGCACATGTTCAAGGGTTTCAACATCGATCACTGAACGTTGATTGGCTTTTGCGGTATCAACAGAATTCTGATGCAACAACTCAGCGTTACGACGCAATAATTCATTGGTGGTGTCATCAATCGCTTTTGCCAACTGCACGCTGTTCTTCTGCTCTTGTAATGAAATCGCCAGACTAATCTGATTTTTCCATGCAGGTAGCGTAATGTTCTTAATGGCATAGAACTTATCCACCAACATTAAATTATTCGACTGAATAATCCGAATCATCGGCAAAGTCTGCATCGCAGATTGTTGTAGAACCTGCAAATCACTCACTCGTTTTTCAAGGTTATTGGTCAAGTGATTAAGATCATAGATCTGTTGAGTGGTTTGCTGATCTTGCTCCTGTGTCGTGAGCGTCGAAATCTGCTGTTGAATATCTTGCTGTTTCAATTGCCCTGCAGCGATGTATACACCAAGTTGTTTATATTCATCCTGTACTGCATCGAACATTTTATCTAACGTTCCAACACGTGCTTTTAAACCTGACTGTGAACTTTCAATCTCTTTAACCAACACATCGATCTGTTCTTTGGTGGTATTAAAGTGCTGATCAAAACTTTGCTTGGCCCCCTTAAACTTGCTGATTAAACCACCGAAAAAACCCGAACTTTTAGACTTATTCAAAATACTGGAGGTATTGAGTTGCTGCGCAACCTGAACCACCTCATTCAACTTTTGTCCTGTGGCATCTAAGTCCTTATTTTGAACCAAACTCAGTAATTCATCGGTATAAGTCGATGTCTTATTGGCAATATTTTTGCCGTATTCTGCAACTGCTGTGGTACTGATATCGGCGAGTTCTTTATGCGCATCCATCACTTCAGCAAAATCTTGAGGTTGTAGACCTAAGTCTTTTAAGTTCAACTGCTCAAAACGCTGCTCTGGCTTAATTTCAAGCTCATGAGATGCTTTGCTAAGTTCTGAATCTGACATCCTATTTCCCTCTTATTTCTGTAATGATTTTTTCAAATTTTGAATGAGATCTTCTCGACTCTTATCAAGTTGATCCAATATTGCCGCCGAGTGAGATTCTCGACTTTGCTTTAAGTAATATTGCCATGCAGGAATCAAGACCTGTTGTGCCTCTTTGAAACGGTCCAGAAGGCTAAAAGACAAATGCTGTGACAATTGCATCTGCTTCATGGCAATATCATTACTGCTTTGCAATGTTTGTAAAGTATTGATCTTTTTAGATAGACGTTCGACAAAATGATCGAGTACTTGTTGTTTGGTAAATTGAGGATATTCTATTAAAAACTCATCTGCAGCCTGAATATAGGCAGCCATCTGTTCCCTTAAACCCAATGCCTGTTGCAAACGAGACTGTGATTTTTGAATTTCGATCTGTAAGCGTTGGCTTAAATGATTGGCCTCATGAATTAAACGGTCAAGATCTTTGACATACTTCACCTGCCCGGCATCGTACTCAATATCAATCCCGAGCCATTTTTGTAGTGCATTGAAACGTCGTGTGCCCAAATGTTTTTTGGATAAAGACAGCTGCTGAATAATCTGGGTAATCACTTCACTCAACTGTTGATTCAGCTTAGGATCAACCCCATTCAATAAGACACTTTGTGCTTGTACTAAATGATCCGCATAATGATTGAGGCGATGCGGGTCGTTGAGTAAAGGTAATAAGTCATTACGCTTAATCGCTAAAATATGTTCTTGATTTGACTCAATTTGCGATAAAGGTGTTAAGTCGTGCGGTAGTGTCATATCAGTCAAAAATCGTAAGAACAAATAAATTTGAACATTTTAGTTGTAGCATGTTCTTAAGCTTTCGCATACCTAAATGTTGTTATGATTTTTAACAATTTCTACTGATTTATCAATAAAAAACCCTCTCAATTACAATCAATAAAGAGGGTTCTTGAATCAAATCATGCGTTACTCATCATTGAGGGCACATTCAAAGTTGTTTGGATTTTGTTTGCAGCGCACTTTTTTCAAGAAGTTCATCATTTTGGGATCATAAATTCCTGCTTTAGTGAGTGAAATACGTGCTTCACGCATCATCTTCATATAGTTGACTTGTTCTTCAGGTGGGATAACCATCCAGTACTTGGTCGGAATTTCTTTTTCGTATTTTGAAATAATATTAAACGTTCGACCGAGTTGACCCGCCACCCATTCACGTGACTTCTGCCCAAACCCATCAGGAAATTTATCCTTTCGAATAATGAAATTTGCCGAAATTTGCGTCAGTGGAAATTTGACAATGCCGCCTTTATCGCCGAGTCCCTTATAAAGCTCAAAAGGTTTATAGGCAACGATTGGTGCAGGCACAATATCAATCTGATGATTATTAAATTTTGCCCCGGCATTGGTTACATCGACTGAAACAGCTTGTGCACCAATTTGAGCGACCAGTTTAGGTTGTGCTTCGTCATAGGCAAATACCCCCACCTTCTTACCTGCTGCTTTTGCCAGTGTATTGATACTTCGATCTGCAACAAATAGATAAGCTGGGCCAATGGTTCCCAGACCCGCAATTTCATAAGGGCCATTGATCATACTTTTTGCCGCTTGCGGTTTAGAAAGCAATTGATAAGCAAGAATTGCTGTTTTCAAATCAGTTAAAGCGCCAACTGCATCAAGTGAACCAACATATTTATTGAACTGACGTCCACGCAAGCCACTAATAATTGCGCCATCACATTGTCCAACTTTCAAATCTTCTGCGGCGACACGTTCATCAACATAGGCTCTTAAATCGATATCCGCGCCCCATTTTTTAGCTTCGAGTGCATAATCTTTTGCCAATGCGAATGCATCACCGGATTTACCGACTGGATCAAATACACAAACCGTTTGCTTCGCCTGCGTTGCTGCAGCGAATCCGAATAATGCTAAAGCGATTAAACCTTTTTTAATCATCATCTCGTTCTTCCCAGATAAGATTTGTTTTATCTCTTTTTCTCAACTGATTCGTTGACACGATACTATGACGAGATTTCTATTTTTAATGAATTTACAGTCAATACCTACCGAATCTAAAGCTCTATCGGTTCAGTAGACATTATTATTATACATGGCTAGGTAATGCTTGATTGGGTGGTAATGCATAAGTCCCGATCACATGTGCAACAGGTTCCTCATCATCGAGTGAATATAACCAGACTTCCCCTGTAACCAAGGTTTTACCCACCTTAATTAACTTACAAACTGCCCGTATATCCCGATTACCATTGGGTTTACGAAAGAAGTTAATGGTCATATTGGTGGTAACAGCCATGGCAACCAGTCCCAAATGCCCCAAGATAGCAATATAAAGCACATAATCTGCAATCAACATAAGCGTTGGACCAGAAACGGTTTGTCCTGGACGCAGGTCCCCTGCATCGACACGATAAAGTAACTGTGCCCCCTTAGCAGGAATCTCTTCGATGGTGCTTTTTTGCAGTGCCTGCGGAAATTCTTGTGCTAAAAATCCAATAATTTCTTGTTTATCCATTGCCATATGTTTTCCAAATGATGTGTCATGTTATGTAGAAAAAATCTAAAAACTCCAGCTTAATCTGCTTTATCTGAAAGCTCATTCAATACCTGCCAATAACTCGGCGGTGCAGATACATGCCCACGTTCACGTAACATCTGATGCATTCTTGGCAATTTAAAATAAGGTACAGCTGCCATTAAATGATGCTCTTTATGGTAGTTCACATTAATTGGTGCGACCAAAGCTCGGGCCAGATAGCCCGCCTTGGTGGTACGGGTATTGGTTAAAGCACTATTACTGGTCTCCATTCCAGCATGTTCTGCCATTGAACGAACACGTAAGAATAATGGAAATGGCGTTAAATAGGCCAATACCCATAATGCATAGAGTTTAGGATGACCCGTTGCCCATAATGCTGAAAATAAAGCCGCATTGGTTGCAATTGCACCGCCACTATTCTTTAAGAATGCTTTGGGATAATCGGTCCAATGTCGCCCTTCTTGAGAAATCCAACGACGATCATTTGATACCGTCCACTCCATTTTTTCAATATCCATCAACACTCGACCGACCGCAAACTTAAATCCAGTCACGCCAGATAAATCCCGCATGAATTTACGCATGAGTGATTTCTTAGTGGTTGGAAAGCCAGTAACAAGGGATAGATCGGGATCATCGACCGTTGAAGTTTTACTATGATGACGCATATGATGCGCACGATACTTATGTAGATCATTCCAAATCGGACGCGCGCATAACCAATCTGTAAAAGTGTCATTCAGCCATTTGGTTTTAAATAAACTTTGATGTGAGGCATCGTGCATGATAATTGCCAACGCCAATTGTCGACCAGCCAAAATAACCAAGGCAGCAATACACATCAGCAATTTACCCCATGTAGGTAAATATTCCCAAGAGCTTGCAACCGCAGCAAATGTGCCACCAATCACGGCCCATGTCGAGAAAACCGCCCAACCGCCATGTAAGTCTGATTTTGCTGTTAGCTCGGTAATTTCTTCCCTGCTAAATAAATCACTAATCGCCACACGTGTATTCATCATCCTTTCCTCTATGTGTTGTATTCTTATAAAACTACACAATTTATATTTTTATTTTAAATTAAGTAATATTTCTGTCAATCTATTAAAATTAAATTAGATGTAATATTTGTAATCAATATTTACTCTATTTGTCCCTCGTAAAATTTTCGCCAAGATGCCAAACCTGTTTGGTCTAGCTGCCGTACACTCTCCGCAAATTGTTCACGCAACTCAACATCAACAAAGTCTTTCGGCAATAATGGATCATTCATCAGTAAAGAAATCGTTTGACGCCCCAATAACAATGACTCTCTAGCGGCATCTTCCAAGCTTAATTGATGGACTGTAGCTAACCAGTTTTGGATCATTTGATTATATTTCTGATAGTTCTGATTTAAGGTCTGCACGGACCATAGTGCTGGAATTAGAGCTAAGGTTTTAGCATCAAAATGGCTGATTTGGCAGATTTTTGCACTACTTTCTAAACCTGAGGTTTTTAACTCCAACTCCAGTTGATCAAAGCTGATTGCTAAATTATCTGGACGGATAAAAATACCTTGTTCTAATTCTTTAAAACCCAAATGCTTAAGTGCCCTTTCTCGACGGTTCAAAGCAGTACGATCAACACGACCTAGCTCACCTGTGAAAACAGCCAAATATTGTTGATTCCACACTTTTGTTTGCTTAAGACCATGCTTACGATTGAGCATGACATTGGCCCATTCATGCGACTGAAGCGTAAATTGATATATCCCGCGTTCAAGGGCTTCAATAACCCCATCACTGGATAGACGCGTCACAGCAACCCGAATACTGTTTTCACTGATTTCAAAAAGCCGCGCTGCAATAATAATTTGCTTAATTGAAATCGCATTTCCCTGCAGCCCTAACAGTAAATCAATAATTAAGTCTCGAGCATTCATTTTCACTATTGTCATTGTGCTATTGAACCGAATCAGGAATTAAAAATAAAGAAAAGGAATCTTAACGGAGAATCTCCCTTTTTGCAGTTGCCAAAAGGGAGATGTTTTACTTTTTATAAGAACACAAACAATAAGATAATACCAAGAACAATACGGTACCATGCAAATACACGTAAGGTATGTCGTTCAACAAACTTAACCAATGCACTCACCACTAAAAGTGCTGAAATAAAAGCTGCCACAAAACCAACAGCAATATTCAACATATTGTCTTGCGTCAATACATCGGCATTACGTGCTAAATCGAAGACTGCCGCACCCAACATGGTTGGCATGGCCAAGAAGAACGAAAACTCTGTTGCCGCCTTACGAGATAAGCCAGCAAACATTCCCCCAACAATGGTTGCCCCTGAACGAGAGGTTCCTGGAATCATTGCAACACACTGTGCACAGCCCACCAAGAAAGCTTGTTTATAGGTAATCTTGGTTGCCTCTGTGGTTTTATGGTCAAAGTTCTTAGACTCAACCCAGAAAATGATGAAACCACCAATAATCAAAGCGAATGCCACTACAAGTGGACTAAACAAAACACTCTTAATAAAATCAACCGCAAAAATACCAATCACGACGGCTGGAATAAAAGCGAGTAAGACACTAAAAGCAAAATGCCGTGCTTCAGCATCACCACTAAAGAAGCCTTTAACCAAGTCAAAAATCTTTTGACGATATAACCAACATACAGCCAAAATTGCACCGAGTTGGATAACAACTTCAAATACACGACCATCATCAGAATGAAAGTCGATCATATGACCAAATAAAATCAAATGACCTGTGCTTGAAATGGGCAAGAATTCGGTAAGACCCTCAATAAAGCCTAAAAACAAGGCTTTTAAAATTTCAATATGTTCCATAACTTACTCAAAAGAACGTCATACAAGTATAAAATAAATGGCAAGCTTAACCTGAAAGCTAAGCACTTTATGTGATTGTCACGTAACGGTTTAGAAAAAAGATTTCAATAAATACATTGGTTTCTATTAAATAATCATCAGACTATTTTTCTTTTGCATTTGCTCAACCACTTCATGGGTATCAAAACCCAAACGCCAGTATAAAAGCTCTAAAACATCGAGTTCATCCTGAGTTATGATTCGGTCATTCCAAAGGCATCGTTCTGCAATCGACAAGATATTCAGGCGGTCTCGCAGCAATAAACCAGAAACATCATTTAAAATTTCTGCCAAGTCCAATGGTTCATCTGAAATGTCGGCATAAGTTTGCATTTCATCATCAGTGAGCAGCATTTGTAAAATGCGCTCACGAACTTCGAGCTGATTTGGGCTGTTAATCTGTTGGACATGTAACAGTGCATCAATCAAATGCACAATTTGGGATTTCACATCTTCAAATGCAGCAGGCAAATGTGCAGGCATTAAATTCAGTTCTTGCTTCACCCGTTCCAATAATAAGGCATCTAGCAAACCCACTTCGCCGTCTTCTTGAATAATACAAGCCAGCTTGGTCAGGAACTGACGCGCAATGCTGGTTGGCATGTGCCCAATATTTTTACAGGCATCATGAAAGATTTGCACATGAATACGGCCATCCAGATTTAATAATGCATCGACAATGGCATGGCTCACTGGCGCTTCTTGCGGAATAAATTCACGGTACTGACGAATCATCAAAATCGCGACCATTACTTCACGCGAACCCGTGGCTGTTTGCATCGCACGCTGAATTAATTCAGGGCGCTTCTTATTTTTACGTACTTCTGGATTGAGCGGTTTGATTGCATCATTGAGTGCAAAACTAATCGGAGATAAACGCAACAAAGGTAATGGCTGCGGTGAACTCCACGGCATTGTAATATCCGCACTTTCTTCTTCTAATGAGCGGAATAAACTAAATAAAGGACGATTACGAAGCTTTCTTAAATTTTCTAATTGTAAATCCTGTAATAAAGTTGGATTCAACTCATAAATTCGCTCTTTAATGCTCGGATGAATGTTCATCCAGCTTTGCGGGCTAAGTGAATTTGCAAAGCACATATGTGAAATCGATTCAGAATATGCACTATGAATCTGTGAACCCGAGTGATGCACATAAATCCGTAACAAGGTTTGAATATTGGCATTATTGTTCATCAAACGCATGGTTTTAAGATCATTACGAAAAGTACGACCGCTCAAGGTCAGATATTTAATACAGCGGGTAATAAGAATGCCTAAGCTTCCGATCAGCCAAATTACCCCACCAATCGCCACAAAAATCGTCTCGAACTTGTTTCGATAAGTGGTGGCGTAAGGATTATAGCCAGCCTGAGCCAATTTACTGCCCCACTGACTAAAAGTGGTTAAGCCACTATATAAAATTTTTAGCTTGGTATTTTCAACTGCTTCGCCCGATAAAATCTGGTTAAATTCATAACTGAGTAAGCCATAAAGTTCCAGTTCATCCAGATTTTGTAATGCACCCCAAGTCAGAATAATCACAATATCCTGTGATCTGAATCCTGCGGTTAAAGCATTTACCCCGACTTCATCGGGTAACACATACACTGCGGGCGTATCGATATCAAAGCTTTTTGCAACCTGTTCTACAACTTTTAAAGCAGTACTTTCTTCTGGCGTACTTTCATCGAACACCAAACGGCGCGCTTTGAGCTGTTTTGCCAGAGAATGTCCCCCTTCACGCAGCACATAAAGTTCCGCACCGACAGACCAGACTAAAACAAAAATCAGCAGGACTATGAAATATGGACTGAGGACATGCCACCAAATTGGTTGAGTATAATCAAAGAAATGAACAACTAAACCCAAGATTAAATTGAGAATAAAGACGGTCAGCAACATTGCGATAAGACAGAAACTGACTGACCAAGCAATGTTTTTATTTTCAATTAGATAATGGCTCATTTCTTTCAATGTAAGTTTTCCCGATTACATTGTTTCAGTTAAGGTTTCCGTACCGACTATCATAAAATAAAAAAGCGGGAAATTCCCGCTTTTCTAAAGATTAAGATGATTACTCTTCTTTAATCCCAGTTAAGTCAACTGATGCTGCATCAATATTCACATCAATATAGCCATCTGCTTTCTTTTTCGCTGAATCACTACGCTTTTGCTCAAGTGCATCGAGGTATACTTTGTCGATACCACCCGCAACATAGATACCATCAAAAACTGAACAATCAAATTCAGTAAGATCAGGTACTTTGCTGGTGCGTACTGCATTTTTCAAATCTTCCAAATCTTGGAAAATCAAACGGTCTGCACCAATATTTTCACGAATTTCTTCGACTGTACGTCCTGATGCAATCAACTCTGCCTTGGCTGGCATATCAATTCCATAGACGTTTGGATATTTCACCATCGGCGCAGCAGAAGCAAAGAATACCTTCTTCGCACCCGAATCACGTGCCATCTGAATGATTTCATTACAGGTGGTACCACGTACAATCGAGTCATCCACCAATAAAACATTCTTGTCTTTAAATTCAAGCTCAACAGGGTTTAGCTTTTGACGTACTGATTTTTTACGTTGTTGCTGACCAGGCATAATGAAGGTACGTCCGATATAACGGTTTTTCATAAAACCTTCACGGAATTTCACACCTAAAATATTCGCCAATTCTAAAGCAGAAGTACGGCTGGTATCTGGAATTGGAATCACCACATCAATATCGTGTTGCTCACCCCATTCTTTTAGAATCTTGTGCGCCAACTTCTCACCCATTTTTAAACGGGCTTTGTATACTGAAATGCCATCAATGGTTGCATCTGGACGCGCAAAGTAGACATATTCAAAAATACATGGACGATATTCAGGATTTGCAGCACATTGCTTTGTGAATAATTGACCATTGGCATCAATGAAAATGGCCTCACCTGGTGCGATATCACGTTCAACCTTAAAACCAAGTGCAGTAATCGCAACTGATTCAGACGCAATAATATATTCAACACCCTGTTCAGTTTCACGCGAACCGTAAACCAAAGGACGAATACCATTTGGATCACGGAAGCCCACTAAGCCATGACCAGTAATCATTGCCACGACGCCATAAGCCCCTTTGCAACGCTCATGCACGCGAGATACAGTGTGGAAAATATCTTCTGGTGTTGGGTTTAAAGTGCCGATCTTCTGTAACTCATGTGCAAACACATTGAGTAAAACTTCAGAATCAGAATCGGTGTTCATGTGACGTAAATCTGTTTTGAACAGGTCATCATGAATTTCAGCAGCATTGGTCAAATTACCATTGTGAGCAAGGGTAATACCATAGGGTGAGTTGACGTAGAAGGGTTGCGCTTCAGCACTGCTTGATGAACCTGCAGTTGGGTAGCGAACATGCCCAATCCCATAGTTTCCAAGCAATGCACGCATATGACGGGTATGGAATACATCGCGTACCATCCCGTTATCTTTGCGGAGGAATAAACGCCCTTGATGGCAAGTTACGATCCCTGCAGCATCCTGTCCTCGATGTTGCAGCATCGTTAAGGCATCAAATAACATTTGGTTCACTGGTGATTTACCGGCTATCCCAACAACTCCACACATAGCAACCTCGCGACAAGCTAGTGATTAATAAAAAGGATTTTTGGTCGAATGATCGGAACGCTCATTCACAGACGCACGTTCCGATTCGTCCATTTCTTGCGAAGGGCGATGTAATAACGCACCTTCAGATGTCATTTGATTTAAAGCTTGATTCGCCGCATCTTTGGACAATTCAGTCGCCAAAGGTGCGTAAGGTAATAAAATTTGTACGAATTTAGACTGTTTCCAATGTGGCGAACTTTCAACCCAAGGACCTAAACCCTGCATGGCTATCAATACAATAAGAAGTCCCTTGAGAGAACCAAACGCACCACCTGCTAAACGATTTAATGGGCCCAATTTTAAACTTTTCAAGAGCCCATTCAGTAATGCAGACACAATCCATGTACACACCACAATAATCAACACAATAAAGGCAAATGCTGCAATTTTTTGCACAACAGGGTCTTGGCTAAGACTGCTCATTGCAGGTGCCAACACCACAGCGTATTTTGCCCCAATGATCAATGCAAATATCCATCCGATCAAGTTCGCAAAGGCTTTTATAAATCCTTGACGCAAACCGTTCAGCCCTCCAATGAGCAAGATGACCAGAATAATGATATCAAGCGTGTTCATTTCACACAGTCATCGCATCAACACAGTCTTTGACCAGTGTTGGGCCTGTATAAATCAGACCGCTATACACTTGCACCAAGCTTGCACCTACTTGCTGTTTTGCAACTGCTTGCTCGCCTGCTAAAATACCGCCAACACCAATCAATGGAATTTGTCCCGCCAACACTTCAGCAAATTGGCGTAAGCATTCAGTACTCTTTTCAAATACTGGCGCACCAGACAAGCCACCCGCCTCATTTCCATTTGGCAAGTTTTCCACACCATCACGGCCCAAAGTCGTATTGGTCACAATCAAACCATCAATTTTGAATTGCAGTAATTGCGCTGCAATAAAATGGATATCTTCTGAGCTTAAATCTGGTGCGACTTTAAGCACCAATGGGACATAATGATTATATTGATCTGCCAGTTCGAGCTGACGATCTTTTAAGGTTTGCAACAACTCAGTTAGCGCATCGCCGCTCTGCAAACTACGCAAATTTTTCGTATTCGGTGATGAAATGTTAACCGTAATATAAGAAGCGTAATTATAAACTTTTTCTAGACAAATCAGATAATCAGATACTGCATCTTCAACAGGTGTATCCGCATTTTTGCCGATATTAATACCTAACACACCTTTAAATTTTGACGCTTTTACATTTTCAATCAGTTTATCCACACCGTCATTGTTAAACCCCATGCGGTTAATAATGGCTTTTGCTTGAGGAATACGGAATAAACGAGGTAGAGGATTACCAGCTTGTGGACGTGGTGTAATGGTTCCAATTTCGATAAAACCAAAGCCTAATGCCGCTAAAGCGTCAATGTGCGCACCATTTTTATCTAGACCGGCCGCAAGACCGACAGGGTTTGGAAACTCAATTCCCATACATGTCACAGGTTTTGCCGCAACTTTCTGATGCATAAAGCCAAGTTTGTGGGCCTTATCTAGCATAGAGAGTGTAAGTTCATGTGCACGCTCTGGCGCTAAAGTAAACAACAAAGGGCGAGCCAATGAATATAACATACCAATCACAGTCTACTGATTTTCAAGTAGACGTATTATAGGCATAGGCGTATCAAAACGCTATGCCTGACATAGGGTTTTTAATGGCTTACTGTACTGTTGCAGTTAATTTAATCTGATTATTGTTTGACACCATATCCATTTTTTGAATACTGATGCCTGCTTGAGACAGTTGCATCAAAAAGTTAGCCAATACCGCATAGTTCTGATGTTCAGCTACGAGCTGAATTTGTTCTCCATTTTGTTGAGAAGATACCGCTAAACCTTGTTGTTGCGCTGTGCGTTGGATTTTATCCGCTACAGTTAAACTTGAATCAGCCGCAGGTTTCATGGTCGCAGCATTACTCTGCATCCATACGGTAATATCCTTTAAATCATTTAAACGCTTCTGTTGCTTATCAGCCAAGGCATGCATTTGCCACAAAGAACAACCAATGGCAGCAACGATCACAAAAATAGTGGTAAAAATCACCATTACACGTTCACGGGCCGATAAACTTTGTAGATATTCATTCAATGCTTCAATTTTCTGATCGAAGCTATTTTGTAATCGAGTAAATGCTTTCATTATTTTACTTTCACCACCCCGATCGCTCCTACACTATCTGCCTGCACATTGCCGAGCTCAGCTTGGAAACCTTGTTGGTTTAATTGTTGTGTTAGTCCTTGTAAATCATCTGCAGATTTTGCTTTAAGCGACATTGCCAAAGTCGAGGCATCATAACTTACCTGTTGCGCAACAATTTGTTTTTGCATCAAGATTGGGCCGACACGACTTAATAATGAAAGTGCTTGCGTATCACCGAGCTGACTCATCCGCAGTTGCGCTTCAAACGAACTTTTCAGATTTTGCTCAGTCACTCGTATATTTTCACCAAACCAAGCTTTATATTGCTCAATCGCTTGGCTTGCAGTTTGGTCAGCTACTTTTTTCAGCTTTGACCAGCGCAGCGCATCATAACCCAGTTGTACAATAATCACAGCCAATAAGACGACTGCTGCCGCTTTCCAATAACCAGACCATTGCGTTTCTGCATTTTTTGCTTTGGGTAAAACATTAAAAGGATGCTGTTTCGGTCTTAATAACGGCTCGAATTGATAACTGAATTCAGTACGCTGATCTTTACTCGATGCCGTCGCCAAACTTTCCAAATGCCCAGCGTTCAAATTCGCAAATTTATACTGTGTTTCTGCAGTTTGAAACTCAAGATATAAGGCGAAGTCATCCACCGAGTTGCCTGACCAGGCACTTTCTCTCACCAATAAATGATCATAAAGATTGAGTAGTACTACTTGATTCTGTTCTGGTTCTGGAACAATCAAAAAGTCTGGCAAGAATGCTGTGATCTGGATCGGCAAAAGGCTGAGTGCATGTTGCCATGTTTCAATCGAATATTGCGCCACACCCAAGATATTGAGCTGATCATTTTGAAACTGATGAACCACTTTCATTTGATCAATCGGCAAAGTCACAAACTCTTCCAAGAGGTATTTAACCCCTTCCTGTCCCAATTGTTTGTAATGTGCTTTGGTCATTGGTTGTTGTAATAATTGAGCATTTCTGCTTGGAAAATAAACCACGGCCTCTTTTCCATGATGCTCTTGCAAGTCCTGAATTAACTGTTCAAGACTGTGTGCCTGCAACCAATTTTCCCCTGCCGACCAATACCATGTTCCATTGGTTTCGGGCATCCATATATACAGCATCGGTGTTCAGTACCCTTATCCTATTGCGGATATATAAAAATTATAATGTTGGTGTAAAACGATTCTTTTGTGTCGACAAACCATTCGCGATCACAGCTTGATCATAAATACGTGCTTCAGCCAATGCAAATGGATTAAAACCTTCATGTGTCAATTGTTCTTCAATATGTGCCACCACATTCATATGACACACCACTGCAATCGACTCATAGGGTAATTTGGATAACCATTCAATCGCATCTTTGGCATCATCATCTGGTTTAATCTTATCGCAAATTAAAACGGGAATACCGTGAAAATGTGCTTTGATGTGCGCCAAAGTTTCCTGTGCACGTAATAAAGGACTGACCACAAAGATTTCTGGTTGAATCACATCTTTTAAGAAATGACCTGTTTGCTCAGCTTGTTGATGCCCACGCGACGTGAGTGGACGCTGCATATCATTTCCATTGATGGCTGGAGAGGCTTCACCGTGACGAACTAAAGTTAACTGCATAAAACGACCTTATTTTTTATAGCTGTATCATAACGCGAATAGATGACAGTTTTTTGATTAAACTTCATGATGCGGTAAAACAAATTCCACATCACTACGATGACCATTTTTCATCAATGACAATGCAATGGTCATTGGCGGCGCCCCTTCAAAAATCACTTCATACAGTGCATTGGTAATCGGCATATACACATCCAGCTCTTCAGCTTTGGTTCGCACCTGAACGATGGTATTAATCCCTTCCGCAGTTTGACCCAACTCTTTAGTCGCTTGATCCAAGGTTTTCCCAGAGCCTAACGCAAAACCAATTTGATAGTTACGACTTAATGGACTATTACAGGTGGCAAATAAATCACCGACGCCAGACAAACCTAAGAAGGTCAATGGATTAGCACCTTGCTTTACTGCAAAACGACTCATTTCAGCCAAAGCACGGGTTAAAATCATGCTCTTGGTATTTTCACCAATCTTATAAGCCCCACCCATTCCCATGGCAACTGCATAAATATTTTTCAATGCGCCGCCCAGTTCTACACCGTGCACATCATCACTGCCAAATACGCGGAACAAGGCACTGTGCAGCGCATGTTGCACTGCATAACGCACCAGTTCTGATTCACTGGCGATGACCGTCCCAGATGGCATGCCTGCCATGATTTCTTTGGCAAGATTCGGTCCTGATAATACGCCATAAGGCACTTCAGGCAATTCAGCACGAATAATATCGCTCATAAAGCTAAAGGTTTTTGCTTCAATCCCTTTGGTCAATGAAACCACCGCTTGCGCTGTAATAAATGGCGCAATTTGCTTTAACACATCACGAAATGAATGGCTTGGAATCGCCACTAGAATGATATCACGATCTCGTACAGCCAATTCCAAGTCGGCAACGGCACGTAAAGCTGGCTCTAGTGGGTAGTCAGGTAAATAGCGTTTATTGATATGCGTTTGATTAATTTCTTCTGCGACGGACGCATCACGAATCCAAATCATGGTGTCGCAACCATTTCTAGTCGCTAAATTCGCCATCGCCGTACCAAAACTACCACCACCCAGTACCGTAATTCTCAATGCTGTTTTCTGATCTACAGCAACGGGTTCAACTAAATCGCTAAAATTTAACTCTGACATTTTTTATCCTGAAACGAATTTCTTTCTTTAATGAATGGCTCAAAATAAAGCTTAGTGAGCTTGCCATATTTTTACGAAATCTTGGCTGTCTATTTCTGCTCTTGGTGCAATCGCTTTCGCTGCTGTTCCGATATAAATAATTCCAGAAATAAGATCCTGTTGTTTTAATCCCAATTGCTGTTTCAACCAATTCGATTCAACCACCGCACCAGATCGCCACATGGTTGCAAAACCTTGCGCTTGTAAAGAGAGCAAGAAGTTTTGAATCGCAGCACCTGTACTTAAAATCTGTTCAAAGTGTGGCACTTTAGGATGATCTTGAATCGTCGTCAAAGCCAAAACCAACAAAGGTGCACGAAATGGATGCTGTTTTACTCGATCAAGTTGTGCTGGATCTGCCTCGCCCAAATCTGCTAAAGCACTCGCTAAATGCTCACCAAAAGCCGCGCGTAGCTCTGGGGTGACAATCACAAAACGAGTTGGTTTTAAACGATGATGATCAGGTGCGGTCAATGCAGCTTGCACTGCTTTTTCAAGTTGTTCTGTATTCGGCGCAGGCTCAATGAGTTGCCCAATAGATTGACGTTGATGAATATTTTGATGAATTGTCTCTATATTTGAGTCCGTCATTGAAATGAATCTAACTAACACAAGGATGGCGCTAGATTAGCATAGTCTGAATGATTTTCACTATGCTTAATTCATGCTTGTCATAGATGTCTATAATTGAATTTTGTTGGTAAATAACAAATATCATCAGCGCTAAACTCATCATTCATTTGAGAAAATTTACAGAGTGTCTGCATAAACTGTACAGAACCTGCAAAAGCGTTCGGAAATTCTATGTTCCAATGACACAATTATGTAACGACTTGAGAACAAGTAATGAAAAAAACCTTAATCATGAGTTTAGTTGGTGGCTTAGCACTTGGATTAACTGCATGCGCCTCTACCCCTACCAACACATTGGCGATTCAAAAAGAAAATAATCAATATGAAGTCACAGGCATTGGTAAAACCAACCTGATTGCAAAAAACAATGCGGTTACTGCTGCACAGAAAACCTGTACCCGCAACACAGCCCCAGTCGTTGTTGACGAAAAAACTGCGTACCAAGGTGTATTAAAAGGTGTTGTCGACGAGCAAACAGGTAAAATGGTCGAAGCTGCTGCAGGTGTACTCGGTACGATTACAGGTAAAAATGCTTCACTCGCACGTGATGATGATTATCAAACTACGCTTACCTTCTACTGCAAGGCTAATTCATAAATACAAAAAAGCCGATGTTTGAAACATCGGCTTTTATTTTCTAAATCACTTAGTGCGCTTCGCTCGCAGCGACTTCAGATGCTGCACCTTGTTCAGCAACATCAGTATTATTTTCATCTAAATTCGGTTTATCAATCGCATCAATTGCAGCTTGTTGCTCTGGGGTCGTCTGTGTTGTTACAGCAGAAGCTGCTTGATCTTGCTGTTCAGTATTTTTCGCTTCTTCTTTCTTTGCACACGCAGTCAGCATGATTGGAGCAATAATTAGAGCAGCAAGGGTTAATTTAAATTTCATCACGGCTTTCCACAGTTACTTGGTTAAGTTGTGACAAGCATATTTCAGATATATGACATTTTGATGACGACAACGTTGTACAAAAGTAAAAAGAGCCGATTGACATCGACTCTTTTTGAAGTATCTTCTGATTAATCAATAAATTGAAACCTGATTAGGCACGCTCAAGTAAAACGGCAACAGCTGGCAAAGTTTTGCCTTCAACAAACTCTAAGAATGCACCGCCACCTGTTGAGATATAACCAATTTGATCAGCAACTTGGTATTTATCAATCGCAGCCAATGTGTCACCACCACCCGCAATCGAGAAACCAGCAGATTCAGCAATCGCCAATGAAAGTGTTTTAGTTCCTTCACCGAATTGATCTACTTCAAAAACACCCACTGGACCATTCCAAAGAATTGTTTTAGAAGATTTTAAGATGTCCGCAAATGCTTTAGCCGTTTCAGGACCCACATCCAAAATCATATCAGTATCAGTGACATCAGCAACATTTTTCACTACGGCTTGTGCACTTGCCAATGAGCCAAGGAAATCTTCAAAGTTGATTTGGCTTGCATCTGCAACCACAACATCTGTAGGTAATGGAACACTGACTTTTGCAGCAATTTGTTTTGCAGTTTCAACTAAATCCGCTTCGTAAAGTGATTTACCAACATTGAAACCAGCTGCAGCCAAGAAGGTATTGGCAATACCACCACCCACAATCAATTGATCACAGATAGTAGACAATGAAGTCAACACATCAAGTTTAGTTGATACTTTAGAGCCTGCAACAATCGCAACCATTGGTTTTTCTGGTGTTTGCATTGCACGACCAAGCGCATCTAACTCAGCTGCCAATAAAGGACCTGCAGCAGCGATTGGTGCAAAACGTGCTGCACCTTCAGTTGATGCTTCTGCGCGGTGTGCTGTACCGAATGCATCCATCACGAATACATCACATAACGCAGCGTATTTCTTCGCAAGATCTTGGTTATTTTTCTTTTCGCCGTGATTGAAACGAACGTTTTCAAGTAATACCACTTGACCCGCTGCGACTTCAACACCATCTAAATAATCTGTGAATAATTTTACCTCTTGACCCAATGCTTTGCTTAAATAAGCAGCAACTGGTGCAAGTGATTGTTCTGGTTTTGGCTCACCTTCTACAGGACGACCAAGATGAGAAAATACCATCACTGCCGCGCCTTTTTCTAAAGCCGCTTTAATGGTTGGCAATGCAGCACGTAAACGTGCATCACTGGTAATTTCCCCATTTTTTACAGGAACGTTTAAGTCTTCACGAATAAGAACTCGTTTACCTGCTAAATCAAGATCAGTCATGCGCTGAAAATTCATGGATGGCTCTCTAGTTGATTTTAAAAACGGCGTAATTTTAAATGATTCTCTGAAATAAAGGTGAGTTTTTTTGCAGAAAAGCTGCCGAAAGCTTCAGTTTTGATTATGATAATCAGCGTCATTAAATCTTTCTATTATTATGTCAATTCATCCAGATCCAAAAATTAATCGTTTAAACGTGCTTGGCGAACCTTTAGCCAGTTGTTGTTATGACCCAATCACTGGGTATTTTCGTAATGGCTTTTGCCACACGGCGGTCACCGATTTAGGTCAGCATACGATGTGTGCCCAAATGACTTCAGAGTTTTTAAATTTCTCGCAAAAAGTTGGCAATGACCTCATTACACCGTTACCTGAAGTCGGCTTCCCTGGTCTCAAACCGGGTGACTTCTGGTGTATCTGTGTAACGCGTTGGGTTGAAGCTTATCAAGCAGGACAAGCACCGCCGATTAAGTTGAATGCTTGCCATAATGCCGTTCTGCATTATGTTCCGTTAAATATCCTTGTGGAATATGCAGTCTAATGCCTCAACATGAACTGATTTTGGCATCCAGCAGTCAAACCCGTAAAGATCTGCTGGATCGTTTAAGGTTGGATTATCACTGTATTTCCCCTGATATTGATGAATCAGCCGACGGTGAATTACATGCCGATGATCTGGCTAAACGACTGGCCTATGAAAAAGCCCGTGTCATTGCGGAACAACATCCAAATGCGATTGTGATTGGTTCAGATCAAGTAGCTTGGCGCGAACATGCACCTTATGATTTTATTGGCAAGCCGCTGAGTGTTGAAAATGCCATTCAACAATTACAAACCAATTCTGGTCAAACTGTATTTTTTAGTACTGCACTCAGTGTTCAACATCTGCAATCAGGTTTTGAACACACATTGGTCGAACATTACCAAGTCAAATTCCGTCAACTGACACTGGCTGAGATTGAACGTTACATCGAAATTGATCAACCTTTGCATTGTGCGGGTAGTTTTAAATGTGAAAGCTTGGGGGTTAGCTTATTTGAAAAAATGATGGGTGATGATCAAACTACGTTGATGGGTTTACCCATGATTCAATTGTGTAAGATCTTACGTCAATTTGGGATAAGTGCGCCTTAAAAACACCCTGACCTAAACTCATTTTAGATCAGGGTCAGTGATTACTCTTCGACTACAGTGACTCTTTTTGGCAATGCAAACCAAATAAAAATCGACAGAATCAAGAACAGCAGTGCAGCCACGTTCAGGACGGAACGATGCGATTGACTAAAGGCCTGTTTTGCAGATTGAATCAAATGTTCAGCAATTGTTGGCTGTAATTGTTTCGCCGCTTGAATCGCTTCTCCGATTGAACTACTCGCCTGCTGCAGCATGTTATTCGGTACATCGCTTGGAATCACAATCGAGTTGGCATAGAACCATGACAACATCAGACCGAAAAATGCGATGCCCAAACCTGCACCTAACTCGTATGCCATCCCTTCAATCGCACCTGCGGCAGTGGCCTTGCTCGGTGGAACAGAGGACATAATTGCTGAGGTTGAAGACAGCAATGCAATTTCCACACTCAAGCCTAATAACACCATCCATGCCCATGCGTGGATTTGTGCTTGCATCAAATTGGTATTGGCCAAGCCCCACAAACTCATCGCACTCACCAGCATACCAAGCGATGCGACAGAACGTAGACCAAAACGGTTCACCAACATACTGGCAATTGGACCACCTAAACTAATCGCAATCATAAACGGTAGAATAAATGCCCCTGCAGCCAATGGTGAAAGCTGATACACAAATTGCAGCTCTTGCGAAACCAACAGTTCGAATCCGACCAAGGCCATCATCGAGACAATCGCCATGACCACACCTGTTGCAATCACAGGATGTTTAAACAATTGGATATCAATCATTGGTGATTTTGATGTTAACTGCTGACGAATAAAGCCAACCAATAAACTAAAACCGACTGCAAAGATGAGAACTGACCACACAGTAAAGCCATGCATCACCGATTTCACGGCATAAATCATACTCAGGATGGCAACCACCAAGACCAAGGCTTGTAACAAATTCAGATTTTGCTTTGGCTGGCCTGTTTGCTTCGGAATCAAAAATGCAGCCAATACCACCACAGCGATCATAATGGGTACATTAATCAGGAACACTGAGCCCCAATGGAAATGCTCAAGCAAAAAGCCACCGAGTAATGGACCAAAAGCTGCACCACCACCACCGACTGTTGCCCAGATCCCTAAAGCAAAGTTCCGTTGTTTTTCATCAAGAAAAGTATTGCGCACTGCCGATAAGGTTGCAGGTAAAATCATTGCCCCCCCCACAGCCAATAAAGCACGTGAAGCAATCAATACCAATGCCGTTGGCGAAAATGCAGCAGCAAGTGAAGCAAGGCCAAATAACACCGCACCAATAATCATGAGGCGTTTATAACCGATACGATCCCCTAAGGCACCCATCGGTAAAATCAGCCCGGCCATAACCAATGAATAAATATCAATAATCCATAACAGCTCATTGGCTGAAGAAGAAAGCGACTCGCTTAAGGTAGGTGTCGCCACGTGTAAAATAGTTGCATCAATCGCGACAGGAATATAGATCAATACAACAATTGCAAGAATTAACCACTTGCGTGACATAAATGCCTCTAAATTGGACAATTGTTCAAGTTGGCGTTATTATAACCAAAATTGAACACCTGTCCAACTTTTGGATTTAAGTGAGTTTGTTTCTAATTTGTATGTGAATATAGGTACTAGACAAAGAATGGCTTATTTAAACCGTGAACAACGTCGTGAAATGATTTTGCAAGCTGCGATGCAGGTCGCATTAAACGAAGGTTTTTCCGCCATGACGGTTCGTCGTATCGCCAGCGAAGCTCAAACGTCGACTGGTCAAGTGCATCATCACTTTGCATCCAGCTCACAGCTTAAGGCAGAAGCATTTGTTAAATTAATGCAGCAATTGGACGAAATTGAAAATCAGGTGACGACGGTCAATTATCAACAACGTCTTTCCCTACTCCTTGGCTGTGAAAACATCGAACAAATTCAACCCTATTTACGATTATGGAATGAGGCTGAAGTTTTAATTAATCAAGATCAGGAAATCAAACGAGCCTACAACATTGCCATGCAAGACTGGCATCGTTCAATTGTACAAATGATTGATGAAGGTCAAACCCAAGGTGAATTTCATTTCGACACCGATAGTCACGATATTGCATGGCGTTTGATTGCTTTTGTCTGTGGATTGGAAGGGATTTATAAGTTAGGTTTAGTTGGTCTAGATGAAGTTGATTTTAAACGTCATACTGAAGCAATTATTCAAGCAGAACTATTTCAAAAATCAAAATGAGTAAACAATGAAACGAGCATTATTACAGACAGCAAGACTCGATTTATTTGTATTTCAAATGGATGACCTTGCAGATATTTACCCGTGTGTCACAACAACATTAACCCGTTATATGGCTTGGGAACCTGCTCAAAATTTCGCAGCCCAAGAAAAAATTGGGCAACAATGGCTGATCGCCGAAACAGACCATACCGATCGCCATTTTGTGTTACGTCTTAAACAAGATCAGGCGTTCATTGGTCTCATCGGTGTGCATCGAATGCAGACCGCAACACCCGAACTGGGACTATGGATTCGGGAAGATTGCCACAATCAAGGATTTGCCAAAGAAGCGATTTTAGAAGTATTCCGTTGGGCCTCTACTCATCTCGCAGCCCAATATTTCTTATATCCTGTTGCAGTGGAAAATCAGCCAAGTCGTAAACTAGCTGAATTTCTAGGTGGAACAGTGGCTGCGCATAAAACTGAAAAGAAGTATGAAGCGTTGATTTACCATATTCCCCCTTATCAAGCACAGTCCAATTAGAACCAGCCTTTTCGCCCTGTTCGTATTTCATCTGCACAGCGTAAGGTTTCTTGACTCAAACCCCATAGACGATAATCCCCTGTTGCCGAGGTCACATTAAAATTATGGGTATAAGCAAAACTAAGTTCACGATCAAAATCACACCAAGCACCTGAACCATTAAAACCCACGTGTCCAAAGCCATGTGGCGCACGTTTGCCCATCGTTAAAATACGGTGGTATCCCAAACGCCAATGCATTGGAATCGGCATTACTCGATCACGCGCTTTACTTTGTACCGTACTGAGTTGCTTAAATACTTCTGGGTGAATCAGCTGCTGCCCCTGCCATTGCCCTTGATTGGCGAGCATTGCATAGACTTTTGCCAAACTATCAGCAGTAAATACTCCATTAGCCGCAGGAATAACAGCTTGCAAACCTTCATCACTATAAAAGCTAAAATGACGCATGCCTTTTGGAATCATGGCATCCTGAAAGTCTTGTGGACTTTGTCCAGAAAGCTCTAACACTCGTTCTGATAAAGATGTTTTACGGGGCTGACTGTTTTTCTTGCTTTGCGGTTTAGCTTGAGCAGTGGTTTTCGGCTGTTCCAACAAACGCGCAACACGATTTAATTCCGATGTTGGTGTCCCAAAATATGCGCCATCCAGTTCAAGCGGTTGTACCAGATAACGTTGCATCAGCCAACTCAGAGGTTGTTTGGCGGCTTTCTCAAGCACACCACCCAAAATCCACCCATAGGTCAAAGGCTGATAGGCATAGCTTTGCCCTGCTGCAAAACGTGGTGTCGCTGCTGCCATAACATCCAGCATATGCGGCCAGTCCAGCATTTCTGTAGCTGTTTCAATGGTATTTCGAATATCGAATAAGCCACTTTGATGTGACAAAACATGACGTAAAGTAATATTGGCTTTGCCATTCTGAGCGAACTCAGGCCAATAATGTGCAATCGGTTGCTCATAATCCAGCACACCTTCACTCACCAAAATATGTGCAAGTGTTGCCAGAATGCCTTTCCCTGTTGAATAGCACATGGCTAAAGTATTGGATTGCCAATCTTCTTCTTGAGATTTTTTACCCGTATAAATATCAACAACTTTTTGACCTTGGAAATACACCACCAATGCTGCACCACCTTGCTGGGTTCGTGCATCTTGCAGACGGCTAAATTGGCTCGCCAAATCAATAAAGCGTTCATCAACACTGCCGTGATAATGATGTGTATCAGCAAATAAAAGTTCTTTAATCAAAGCTCAATTCCTTATGATATTTATGTTTTTTATAATCTCCCTGTTGCGAACAACAGGGATGATTTACACGACATGATCGTGATTAAAGTGCTTTCACGGTACCTGCAACATGTGGCTTTTTAGATTTCACATTACGAATTAAGAAATCTGTTTGTTTTGACTCAGCTGCAGTTAAAAACTCGACCGTAGATGGTAAAAACATCGGCAGTTTAAACCATACATCTGCTTCATAAGCCGCAGGTAATTCGATACTTGCCAAAGCTTTAGCTTTGCTCCACATCCCATGTGCAATCGCCTGTTTAAAGCCAAACGCTTTTGCAGTCACAGCATGGATATGAATCAAGTTAAAGTCACCCGAAATCACGGCATAACGGCGACCGGTATTTTCAGAAATATTCCATTCTGCCTGTGGTTGATAAGCAGGCTCTTGAGATTCTTTGGCTTTTTCAGTCGCTTTTTTCTCAGTTTTTTGGCGTGATAAATAAGTGGTTAAACTTTCCATCACCACTTCACCACCGACTTTTGCAGTGGTGATGAAATCAAACTGTAAACCTTTATCATGCGGTTTTAGCTCACCAAACTTGCACGACAAAGTGATTTGCTCATTCACAGCAATTTTGCGAGTTTGCTTAATCTGATTACGAATATGCACCAAACCCAAGATCGGGAATGGAAATGCCTCACTGGTCATCATGTGCATTTGCAAACTTTGCGATAAAACCGCCAAATAGATTGCTGGCACGAAACCATCATTTTTAAAACCACAAATCTCGTTATAGCTTTCTAAATGTTTGGCATCGATTTTCAGTGTATCTACCACATATTCAACTTGTGGCAGAACCTTTTCACCCTTTGGTTTTTTGAAAATAAGACCTTGAATGACTTTTGGATAAGCTAAATAAGGTTTTGGCAACTGACTAAAATGACGTGTATTCATAATAAACCTTTCAATATTTTTATAAAAAAGGGATGCACAAGCACCCCTCTTCAAAACCCTAATGCTTAGGCACCTAACAAGCTTTGACCGCAGACACGAACAACGTTACCTGTCACACCTGTTGAACCTGTTGATGCATACCAAGCAATTGCTTCAGCCACATCTACAGGCAAACCACCTTGGTTCATCGAGTTCATACGACGACCTGCTTCACGAATCGCGAATGGAATCGCAGCAGTCATTTGTGTTTCGATAAAACCAGGTGCAACCGCATTGATGGTAATACCATTTTTCAATGTCGGCGCAGTAAATTTAACCAAACCTATTACACCTGCTTTTGACACAGCATAGTTGGTTTGGCCAAGGTTACCTGCGATACCACTGATTGATGATACACAAACGATACGGCCATTGGCATTTAAACCATCATGAGATAGTAAGTAATCGTTAACACGCTCAATTGCAGATAAGTTAATGTTGATCACGAGATCCCAAAGCTCAGGCTTCATATTTGCCAGAGTTTTGTCACGGGTAATCCCTGCATTATGAACAATAACGTCTAAACCACCTTGTTTTGCAGCAGCAGTTTTGATTTTCTCACCTGCATCGGCAGCAGTAATGTCAATTGCCAAGACTGAACCACCAATTGAACCAGCAACACGCTCTAAATCAGCTTGTTGTTGTGGAACATCTAAGCAAATAACATGCGCACCATCACGAGCCAATACATGCGCAATCGCTTCACCAATACCACGACTCGCACCAGTCACCAATGCTGTTTTACCCGCAAGTGGCTTCGCCCAATCTAAATCAACCACATCTGCTTTAGACACACGAACCACTTGACCAGAAACATAAGCAGAACGTGGTGAAATCAAGAAACGTAAAGTTGATTCAAGGTTTGCTTCCGCACCCTGATCAACATAAACCACTTGTGCAGTAATCCCCTTTTTGAATTCTTTACCAACAGACTTGATAAAACCTTCAAGCGCACGTTGTGCAATCGCTTGTTTTACTGTTTTCGCAGTTTCTGGTGTGGTACCAATCACGATCACACGACCTGAACTTGAGATTTGACGTGCGATTGGATTGAAGAAGTCGTATAACGCTTTTAATTGTTCTGAATCTTGGATACCAGAAGCATCAAATACAACCGCTTTAAACTTAGATTCTTTATCATCTGCATTAAGAGGACGAAGATTTAAACCTACTTTTGCCGCAGTTTGTTGTAATTCAACATTATTACCAACATAGCTATCTGCATGAATATTACTCAAAACTTGAGCAATCGCAGCAGAAATCGTGCTTGATGGTGCTGCGCCAAGCAATACTGCACCATTTACAACTGGTTGAGCACTTTCAAAACGATCTAGCGCAACTGGTGATGGTAAACCTAAATTTTTTACGACAAACTTACCTAAAGGTGATTGTGTAAATGCTTGGTACTGATCAGTCATGGTTATTATCTCTCATACAAATGAATTTGTTACAAACACATGAATCATGTTGGGATATGGCATGAAATCAATGTCTGATTGACTCATAGCAAATCATACTTGAGTTCATGTCTGGATGTCTTGACCTGAATGTGGTCTCAAGCGTCATTCTAGTCAATACAGCAGTATTGGAAATATGGTATGTTTGTAGCAAGAATATCGCAATTATGCTTGGAAAAGCCTTATGAGCAAAACAACTCAAGAAAATCCAGCAGTCGAGACTTCCGCTCAAGAGACTGTGTCAAATACATCAAAAGCAGCTTCAACTCCACGTAAAACTGCAAGCACAACATCGAAAGCGGCAACGACGACACCAAAAACAACGCGTGCTCGCGCTACAACACGTAGTGCGGGTACGACAAAAAGTGCTGCTGCGTCTACAACGACCAAAGCAGCGACTGCTAAAACAACCAAACCTTCTGTTCAACAGGATAAAACCATGAGCCAAAACACTGTGCGCCGTGTTGCCATTATCGGCGGTAACCGTATTCCTTTCGCTCGCTCTAACGGCGCTTATTTCACAGCTTCTAACATCGACATGTTTACAGCTGCGTTAAACGGTTTGGTTGAGCGCTTCAACCTACAAGGTCAACGCCTAGGTGAAGTGGTTGCTGGTGCAGTATTAAAGCACAGCCGTGATTTCAACATGACACGTGAATGTGTTTTAAATACGCAACTTGCGCCAGAAACTCCTGCTTACGATATCCAACAAGCATGTGGTACAGGTTTACAAGCAGCATTTCTTGTAGCAAACAAAATTGCTTTAGGTCAAATCGAAGTGGGTATCGCAGGTGGTGTTGATACCACTTCTGATGCGCCAATCGCTTTCGGTGACGGCTTACGTAAAGCATTATTAGAGCTTAACATTGCTAAAACTGGTAAAGACCGCTTAAAAGCTTTAGCAAAAATCAATGTTAAAGATCTTATGGATGCACCTAAAAATGGTGAACCACGTACTGGTTTATCGATGGGTGACCATCAAGCAATCACTGCGCTTGAATGGGGTATTCCACGTGAAGAGCAAGATATTCTTGCTGCTTCTTCTCACCAAAAAATGGCAAAAGCATACGAAGAAGGTTTCTTCGATGACTTAATCACGCCATTCTTGGGTTTAAGCCGTGACAACAACTTACGTGCTGACTCTACTGCTGAGAAATTAGCAAAATTAAAACCTGCATTTGGTAAAGGCGAAGCTGCAACCATGACTGCAGGTAACTCTACGCCGTTGACTGATGGTGCATCATGTGTACTTTTAGCGTCTGAAGAATGGGCTAAAGCAAATGGTCACGAAGTCCTTGCTTACCTAACTTTCTCTGAAACTGCTGCTGTTGATTTCGTTGGCAAGAAAGAAGGCTTATTGATGGCACCTGCTTATGCAGTTCCACGTATGCTTGAGCGTGCTGGTCTTAAACTTCAAGATTTCGACTACTATGAAATCCACGAAGCATTTGCATCACAAGTTCTTTCTACATTGAAAGCATGGGAAGACGAGAAATTCTGTAAAGAGCGTTTAGGCTTAGATGCACCTTTAGGTTCAATTGATCGTAGCAAGCTAAACATCAAAGGTTCTTCTTTAGCTGCGGGTCACCCATTTGCTGCTACAGGTGGTCGTATCATCGCGACTGCTGCGAAAATCTTAAATGAAAAAGGTTCAGGTCGTATCCTCGTTTCGATCTGTGCTGCTGGTGGTCAAGGTGTAACAGCGATTATTGAAAAATAATTGTTCATCTGCCCATAAAAAGCTGAATCATTTGATTCAGCTTTTTTATTTCTTGAATTTCTATTTAACCGCATCCTGTTTAATCAGATGCAGACTCATCCAGCTGTATTTCATTACTTTCAATGTAATTTTTCCAATGTTTATATTTTGCAGGATTTTTAAACTGCTCTGACTCCCCATAATAAAAAAGTAGCTGCCTCAACACATAATGATAATCAGCATAATCTAAAGCTTTTTCAAAATATTGAATCGCCTTTTTAATATTCTGTTTAAACTGATGTCCTGCTTCATACATCAACCCATAATAGATTGCAGTATAAGCATCACTTTTATCCCGTTTGATCAATTTAGCCAATTGATCATAGGCCGCCTTTCTATAGTAAAGATCAGCGAGTTGCTCCCCACAGAAATACAATTGTTTCTCGGCACGTTGGTAATAGTCTTGCGCGGCTTCAAGATCTTGTTCAACCTCAATTCCATCATAATATAGCCCTGCCAGATTTTTGCAGGCTTGGCCATTTCCTAACTGTATACTCTGTTTAAAACAGTCAATGGCTTGTTGAATATTCTGATCTACACCATGCCCTTTCAGATACATGCAGCCTAAATTATTCCATCCCCACGCATTGCCCAGTTGCGCTGCTTGCTGATAATAGTTCAGCGCCCGTACATAATCTTGCTCTACGCTTTCACCGTTATCATAAATCAGGCCTAACGCCACCATACTCTCACTATCCCCCCGATCTGCAGCAGCCTGATAATATTGTATGGCTTGCGCAATATCATGATGTTCTTCAAAATATTGGGCAATTTTCAACAAGGTCTTAGCTTTCAGCTGGTCAAAATAAATATCGCCTTGGGCGGTCTTCCAGCGCGAGTAAAACTGCTCGAAAAACCTTAAATCTTTACCTTGGAAATTAAAACGCCGCAAATAAAATTGCCCAATTTGATCAGGATCAGCTTTTACCAGTTGACGTTGTAGATCGATAAAGAATAAGTCGAGATCTTTAAATAAAGTTAACAGCCCCTGTTCCGAGTCATAACGCTCAATCGCAGGTGCAATATAATCAAAACATACCGCTCCCAGAGTTTTCTGTTTTGCATCATAATAATAGCATCCCGCTGCTGTGGTACACAGGAAGAAGCCATGACTGATATGTTCGATACGCTCAAACTGGTCAGCAAGCGGAATAAGCCAATGTTGTTGTTTCGCATCGAACAGACCATATTGCCCAGCATGCTCAAAGGGATAAATATCCTTGAGTTCATGTAGATAATCGCCATCTACCAGCTTGTCCACACCTCCCGCTAACAGAAAGTGATGGGTTTCTGTCTGATAGATAAACCAGAGCTTTTGTTTGCGATAGGCAAAACTACGATAACCATAACCTGACCAATCTTTTAGCTGATCAATATCATCAATCAGCAACTCGCCATTCGGCTTTAATACACAAATCTTGCGCTGAAACTTATTTGGCTTAACCCATAAATAGCCATTACTGAGCGATTGCAATACTTCTTCAATATACTCTCCCAGATAAGTTCCATTACTCAGGAAATACCGTCTCTTTGCTGATCCTTTTTGTATACAGTAATAAAGCTTAGCCTCTTCATTTAAATAATCCAGATCAAAAGGATGATCTGCTGTTTCAGCAATAATAGTTTGGTGCTGCAGATTGACAAGCTGATATTGGCCATCTTTAAACACATTAAAAACATCAGAGTAAAGTAGCTGCTCTACTGCTTGATAGCAGGCGGGAATCATCCATTCTCCATTATCTAGGCAAATGACCCCCTGTTGCTCCGAATTTTCCAGTGGATGAACCACTGCATAATTTTTACCTTCGAACTGAAAGCTGTCATTGGCATCCGCAAATTGTGCTTCGAGCAGAATCTTCCCATAATGATTAAGATAGCCATATTGTTTATTGTGAACATATACCGCTATTCCCTCCTCATTGAATGCCCAAATCTGGCTCAACTGCGGCTCAAGCACAATTTCTCCCTTACGATTCTTGAGCCCCCACAAACCATTCACTTCAAAACTTTCGGTTGCATCTCTGTAAAGCCATGCTTCCCAATAACCAAGTCCCCACTGAATCCAATCTGTCTGTAAAATTTCAAGAAAGCTTTCATAACCACTTCTGGCCAATATTGGATTTAAAACAGATAAATCTCTTAATTCTATCGCTTGATCATACAAGAATTTTTTTTCTAATATTTCTTCAACCCAGTCCTGAGCTTGTACACGATGACTTTCCTCATTCATGTTAAAAACATCAGTTGCATCCATTTCAAACTGTTCATAAGGCAAGTTTTGCAACATATCAAACATAGTTTGCCGAGCCTTAACAAAATCCGCTTGATCGCCCAATTGATAGCTTTCACTCAACAAATCATAGAAACGTTGTAAATAGGCAACGCCTCTCACACGATCAAAGTAAAGTAAATGTCCTTTACGTGTCGGCTGTATAAAAAACAAGGGGAGTAACAGCTGTGGAATTTCATATTTCCACTCACCTAAATATCCCGAATAAGTATCTTGTTTATCGTGATCAACATTATATAAATAAATACGATGTGCCATTTATCGACCCTAAATCATTATCTTTATACATTGAAATATAGAATTTTAAGAGAAATGCGTAGCAGATATTTACTCGACGTTTTGAATTATAAGTTGAATTGCAATTATTCTCGTATTAACGTTCAATCAAATATTAAATAACAAACAATCGGATGATCTTTTAATATGATCCTTCCATTCTTAACGTCTAAAATTTAAGTCCTATCTCGCCCGTTTAAACTTCACATAATAGTCATTTAAAACTTTAATGATTTGCTTTAACTCTTTTAGATTTTCTTCAGTATTTCCTAAGCGCTCAACAAACCCCTGTGAGTGCAATTCCAAATCGATCTTTTCATTAATTTGTGGCGCAATCCGAAACAGCTTTTCTAAATCATCAAATCGGTCTAATTTTCGATTGGAAAAATATTCCAGACGAACGCTCAACCCATTCAACACCACACCATTGAGAATCGCACCCTGCTCTGCATCAAATGCTAAAGCATGTTCTTTTAAAAATAACTGTTCAGGTGTCTCTTTAGAACTTTTAAATAGGTTGCTCAGTTGGCTTAACATCGATCAATCACATCACTCTATTTTTCACTGGTATTAAACCGCTAAAACGACCAATCAAGCAACACTCACATCACAACCACCTAATAAAAAAGCATCTTCTACAAGATGCCTTCTCAACATTTATTTTCCATACTGCTTCTTGAGATACTCAACAATTTTAGCCGACTCAAACATTTTCACGCCTGTGTTCGGGTCAACTAAATACGGAACCTGAATATCTCGCCCCATCAGCTCAACAATCTTTTCGCGTTTGCCATTGGGCAATGGAATATATTTCCCAGGTTTTAAGCGTAAAGCTGCTGGCCCCATATCCTGCCAACGTTCTTTAGGGACATTATGCAGAATATATGGCAGTTCCAACTCGGTCAGCACCTCACGCACCAAACGGGTATACGGGCTCGCCTCAAAGCTCCATAACTCCAATAACTGCGCTGGCGCAGGACGATCAATAATCTGCTGATTGATCCATACACCACGGGCAGCATTGGCAACGGTAGCTAACGCAGAGACATAAGGAAGTTTTGGATAATGACTAAACTTTTTCGGTGTTTGACCTGTTTTCCCATAATGCTTAAACAGATGATGAATAATCTGCTGTGATTCATATAACTGATCACCCGTATTTTCATCAATCAAAAAAGGAAACTGTCTTCTGCCACCTTTTGCTTTTACGATTTGGCGGTATTTCTGACCACCTTTTGGACATGGGTAAATCTCTACATCCAGATTTAATAAAGTGATCACTTCACGGACACGGCGGCAAAATGGTGAACCTTCAAACTCATAGAGTTTTATTGCTTTTGTGGGTTGCTTTGGAAATGGCGTACCCGAGACACCTCTTCCACCTTCAATCACACTGGCAACAACAGATTGTAAAACCTTGAGTTGGTGATTCACCATGTTGAGCATATCGCTATCCTTTTAGCAGTCGACTAATTTTTCTTTTGCAATCACAATTCCGTTATTATCTGCATAGATATAATCGCCTGAATTGATGGTCACACCACCAAAATACAGTGCAATATCTACCTCACCAATGCCTTTACGATTACTTTTTTGTGGAATTGCAGCCAATGCATGAACACCTAAATCCAGTTCTGCAATCGCATCTACGTCACGCACACAGCCATAAATCACGACACCATTCCAGTGATGCTTCACCGCAGATTCCGCAATCAAATCTCCCATCAAAGCACAACGCATCGAAGCACCACCATCAACAACTAAAACTTTGCCTGTACCATCGGTTGCCAACAGCTCTTTTACACGAGAGTTATCTTCAAAACACTTTACAGTGACGACTTGCCCACCAAAGGTCTTACGCGCACCATAACTTTTAAAGAATTTACCATCTAATGAGGGTATTACCACTTGTAGGTCTTTTTCAGGATTATCATCTAACAAATCACAAGTTACGAAAGGGATCGTTGTCACTGAAATTCTCCATTATTTGCTTTGTTGTATGCTTAAATTGTCATAGAGTTTAAATGCGGCAGTTTGAGTTTGCGCTGCAACCCACATAGTATGCGCCAATTGCTCTGCCGTTACAGGTTTAAGTTTAAACGGTCTGGTCCACGCTTTTTCGACCAGCTTAAATGCCGTCTGTGCCAGATCCTCTAACAAGCGAACTTCACTGCGTTTTCCAATTAAAAGTGAAGGCTGAAAAATCGATAGCTTATAAATTGACAAACTTTTCAGGTAATTTTCCAGTTCACCTTTCACTTTATTATAGAAAACTGGTGAATTAGCGTTCGCTCCCAACGCACTGACCACCAATAAATGAATATTTTTATCCTGAACTAAATCTGCAAAATGAGCATTGATTTCATAATCAATTGCATAAAATGCTTCTTTTGATCCGGCTTGTTTTATGGTGCTTCCCAAACAACTAAATGCATGGGTATAGCTATTGACATCCTCGTCATTCAGCAGCAGGAAATCTTCTAAAACAAGCTGAGTTACTTTACTATAAGCTTTTAATGTATCAGAACTTTTCCTTACAACGACGGTAATTTCACTAAAATCACCAGAATGCTGTAACTCATCTACAAGAGCCTGACCGACCAACCCTGTTGCACCAATGATGATTGCTTTTTTTTCACCTATTTTCATTTTTATTCGCTCTATGCCATGAATAAACCTAATGTAACGTTTTCTTGCACGATTATCACCTGTAAAATGTACTTAAAAGTATCACAAGGCTTGACTTCGAGGCTTAGTTTCCTCAAAATATGGCACTTGTTTACGGGCTGGTGAATGTTGCCAATATTATTTTTGGTTTTAACTTCAGCCCGCCCAGACCAACTTATTTTCAAGGAGTGCACGAGTGGCAAACTCTGCTCAAGCTAAAAAACGTGCTCGTCAAAACGTTAAAGCACGCAAACACAACGCAAGCTTGCGTTCTATGGTTCGTACTTACATCAAACGTACTGTAAATGCGATCGCTGCTGGTGATTATGCTACTGCTACAGAAGCTTATAAAACTGCTGTTCCAGTTATCGACCGTATGGCTGATAAAGGCATCATCCACAAAAATAAAGCTGCTCGTCACAAGAGCCGCTTAAACGCTCAAGTTAAAGCATTAGCTAACTAATTTGAAGCATATAAAAAAGCCCGAATTTTTCGGGCTTTTTTATTGTCTTTAATTTTGTATATAGGGCTGTAAACCCGTCCCCGCATCCATCACGATCTTGTTCAACTTCTGACAGAACTTATAACTTTCTTCCAGTAAGCCCAAATCACTGGCCCGCGCGTTATTCTGCATCAATACTGCCTTATGGTATTGATAGCGTTCTTGTAAATATGGGAAATCCTGGCTTAATGCAATCATCATCAACTCAAAACGAAAATCCAGATCAATTTTAAGCTCTGCTGGCATATCGCCATAGGCCCATGCCTGCAACACCTCTAATCGACCTTGCCCTAGATTTGAAAAAATAAAATTGATATAAGCATCCAAATGAGTAAAGAAATTCTGAATATCTGTTTGCGTATCCCAACGTCCCGTCAATGCAAAACAGGGTTCGCTATTATTTTTCTGTCCTGTATTTTTATGAATATCCAATGATCGTAGACGAAAAATCAAACGTTCAGGCAACTGCTCCTGCAATTGATCAGGAATAAACCGATCGGTAAAATCCATAGCAAAAGAGAGCATTGGACTGACTGTTAATTTTCTAAGCACCATCTTGAGTTGATAAAAAACACCTAGCTGTTTTTGGGTCAATAAAAAGCAACGATAGCCTGTATCTAATGCCAACTCAGGCCGTCCGATATTACCCCAATTCGAAATAAAATCATGCGCGACATTAAAAACATCAAGCTTGAGATACTGAGTATCTTTTTGTTGTTCAAACCACTGACTAATCAATTGTTCTGCTTCAGGCATATTCTGCGGGGTTTGAAAGTCAGCCACCAACATCGCAGACTCGGGTTCAACAAAGCACTCAAGCGGCTTGACGCATAAAGGCTCCAGCAAATAAGGCTGTAGCATATTAGACACCGCATTTTCAGGAGATTGCAGCTCCCCTATGGCCCAGACATTATAATTCGGCTCATAGAAGCCAATTCCTGTTTCATGCGCAGCCTCGTAAAAGACCCGATAGACCGCATCATTTTGCGCCTCGTTCGCCAGAACATCCACCTGCACACTGGCATACAATCCTTGAGCAAACTTGCTCTTAATTTCCTGCACCCATTGTTGTGTCTGTTCAGAGAAATAAGCCTGATATTGCGGATCACAAATCTTGTTGCTAAATAAGTCCAACCATGCATGTAAAGTTCTGCCGTGACTAGAAATATGGCGATATTGTTGATGCAGCTCAAAGGCAACCTGCTGTGAATCATCTTCTGCGGGAACTTTACCTGTGAAAATTTCAGGCTCCCATAAATAAATCGTGTTTGATAACATCTTTTTATCCAATTATGTGTTAAGTTTCTCTTTTTATTTTCCTATCATGACGAAAAACGATATATTTTAAAAGTACACTTTTATTATTTTTTTAACTTTCTAAAAATATATTTTAGATAAAAAAATATGAAGCTCCGAAGAACTTCATATCATTGATTTATGACATTCAAATAAAATCTTGAACTGATTAAGGATTAACAGCCAACGCCTTGGTTGCAACAGGTAAATTCTTTGCAGACAATCCAGCGAGTATTAAGCTGTTATTGACTACAGGAATCGTCCATTTTTGATTCGCGCCATTGGTACAACGATAACGTATTAAGCGTGCCCGATTATTGGTTAAATAGCCGCCCTCCAGATCAAAGCACTGATTCGACTGCTTGATCGCTTGAGCAGTTACATCAATTTCCCACACCTGACTGGTTGCCTCATTACACGGCATCAGATTAATGACATTGCCTGCAGTCGTAGTTAAACATTGTTGTATATACAGCTTATTATGGATTTTACCCAAGGCATCATAGATCCACTTCTCAGAATCATCCCCCACACAACCCGTCGGGCCGCTAATAAATGCATTGAACTGGCCATTCGCAGACGTCTCAGCTTTTAGACAGTTGGTTCGGTTCATCAAACTTGTACTCGATGCAAAGTTCAAATCCCCTTTAAGCGCTAGTTTTTCGACAAAAGACTGAAATGCCGTTACTGCATCTGTATTTAAATTGCTTAAATCAGAACGATAGACATTGATCCAGCGATTGAGACGATAAAGTTTAATTTGCTGCTGGGTATAACGTACCATTTCATTTTGCGCATCAGGTGCTAACTGGTCCTTATAAGTTCGATAAGAATCAAATAGCAACTTAGTATCTGTTGAAAGATTCACGACTGCCTTATCTTTATTCTCCAGTAAAGCCTGCTCTAATTGAGGCAGTTCAATCGCTCTTAAAGCGGAGTATTCTGCTTCTTTACCAATCTCAACCGCAGGTGCTAGCAGAGTGGTATTGGCAGGAATCGACATACTCGACAATAATACCGCCGTTTGATTGGCCTTTTTACAGTACAAATTAACTTGCTGTGGTGTCTCACTTTGTGCAAGGTTGACATGGAATTTATTGGCATTGCTATTGCTGTTCATTCGCTGCGGTGCCAAAGCAATATTTTGACTCGCACTTGCAAACTGTACATTCAACCAGCAACTTGCAGTTACTGCATTCGGATTGGCTTGTGGCAAATCAAATACATTGCCCCAATTTCCTCTTGCAGCAGGATAAACCAAGCCAACCTGCGCCTCAGGATCATACCCCCCCAAGATGGTGTACACTGGCACCCCAAACATTCTTGGTTTCAAATAATTGCCATCAGCACGGTTATACCAAACATTGCTTGAATTCGGCGTCTTAGGTTGAGCAACCTCCATCATTCGGGTGGTCGTATTCCACTTTTTATAACCTGTTGGAGAAGTTGCATCCCAGACATAACGATCAAACGCAGGCTGAATTTTTAGATAGGTACTATAACCAGTGTAATGGGTATATTTAGAAATACTGCTTGCAGTTGCACCACCTGACATGGCATCCCAACCATAAGCATATTTGTTCAGGAAGTTCGGTACACCATTTGCACCATCACCTAAATTGGTGGTGGTCCAATTAAGGTTACCACGCATTTTGTTTCTAAACGCAATATAGCCCCAACCGCTATCTGCATGATGCGCCGCCCAGAACATATTCGTGCCAGCAGAACCCGGATAATGCCCTAACCCATAATGATGTCCAATCTCATGACTAAACTCATTGCCCACAGAATCAATTAAGGTCAACATACCATTGCCTCCACTCAGGCCATGTGTTACATCACCATTACTGTACTTACCTCGTGCATAGTGCGCTACAACACTTTGGGTAACTTGTGGTTGCTCTTGACTGGCCATTGAAGCACTGGTGATCCCCCAATTGGCTAAGTTAATACCAACACCAAAGGTTGATTTAGCTGTATTTTCACGCATATCACCACTATAGACATCGCCTGTGGTTGCACTGGCGGCATCATAAATGACCCCACTCGCCACCATCACTTTATTGAGCTTTAAATCCTCATATTTGCTCACAATCATGCGCGCCGCAGGAATAGTTTGAAAATAATCCGTTCCCGCTTTGGCAGGTTCAAGCAACATATAATGACCGGTCGATTTCGGTGGATCCGTTAATAAGCCTAAACGGATATTTTGTACCACCAGTTCACCTGGTGCTGCTAAATCAATATTATCGGCAGTAAGGTCACCACTACGATTATTCAGTGGATCAATAACGCGAAGATGCAGGCCTGCACGAATTTCATTCCATTTTAACGCAACCGTCCATGCTCGCTTTGAATAGCTGACTGGAGGACGACCATCACTATTGGATTGATCAGAAGCTGCTATTCTTGATGGTTCTTTCAATTTAACCGTTCTGAGTAGCTGATTGCCTTGATAAATTTCGACTTGAAGTTTTTGCAGATCGCCCATTTCTGCTAATGGAGTGACCAATAACAAGGCATCTTTTTCTGTGGTTAAACGTGGCATTGAATCTTTTTCATTATTTTTAGGATTCACCACATGGCTTTGTGCAAATTGCAGCATCGCAGCAAAACTGCCGTTTAGATCATTACGCAGTAGACGTGGCAGTCCAAGCTTATCGTAATCATAAAAACCAAGCACCGATTCATCTATTATATTTTTACGAGGTTCTGGATACTTTTCTACCACAGGTGGAATAGACGGTGTTTCGGTATTTCCGCCTCCACCTTGGTTTGGTATTTCTGGTGTCGTGTTATCCGAACCGTTATTACCATTATTCGGTGTTTCTGGTTTTGTATTTCCAGAGCCATTATTGCCAGTATTAGGCACTTCTGGTGTTACACCACCTGAACCAGTATTACCGCCATTTGGCGTTTCAGGTGTAGTCGTCCCTGAACTGTTATTACCATTATTCGGTGTTTCAGGTGTTGTCGTTCCTGAACCATTATTGCCAGTATTCGGAACTTCTGGTGTTACACCACCTGAACCAGTATTACCGCCGCCATTTGGTAGTTCTGGCTCAGTAGATCCTGAGCCATTATTTGGTGTCTCAGGTGTTCCATCACCTGGTAATTCATTGGTTCCATCACCCGGAACAAGATTACCATTTCCCGCAGTTTCATTATTATTTTTTGGCGGCTCAGTATTATTTGTTGCATTTGAATGATCTGCCCCACCACCACCGCAAGCGACTAGCATGGCCGATAACAAACAAACCGTTAAATGTTTAAGTTGTAATTGCATCACATTTCCCCAAGAAAAATTTGATAAATTATCGTTAATGATAAATTACGTTAAATAGTTAAAATTAATATAAATCATGTATTTATATATACTAACAACTTAATCAGCAGGAAGGGGAATTAATTTATCGTAAAAACAAGAAATACCGAATTTATTACACTTTTAATCTAATTCAATTTTATTTAGATTTCTAAATTAAACATAACTCCCCCATCAGTACTACATTTCCCTCACTTAAACCACCTATTTCAGGCATATAGAATTCATTTAAATTTAAGTTTTGAGCAACAATCAATCTACAAAAAACTGGAGAGCCAAATGAATAAGAATGGGAAGTTCATTATCGCAGTCGCACTTCTTTCATGCAGCAGTCTAAGTTTTGCTGCAAGCTGCACAAATACCATCGAGAACAACACAATCAGTAATCTCACTATTCCTGCAGGTGCAAATTGCACACTCAATAATTCGTCAATTGAAGGCGATGTCAATATCGGAAAAGGTGGCAGTTTGATTTTAAATAGCTCGTCTATCCAAGGCAGCATTCAAGCCAACCAAGCAAAAGCAATTAAATTAATCAACTCAAGTGTCAGTGGTGATATACATATTGCACAAGCTACGACAACATTGAGTTTAGATAAATCGATTATTTCAGGCAATATTCACTGTTCAGCTTCAACCAAGTTGCAAGCAAACCTGAGTAATATCGAAGGACAAAAAATTGGAAAATGTGGTTAATCAGACTTTAATCCAATCATATTGATATTTGAATCCAAATGATCGGTTTGGATTCACATCAACAGCAATTCCATTCTATTGATTAGCTGAGTCACTATCCGATTTTTATTTTAATATTTCAAAGCAACATTTCTATTCTAGATTAGAATTAGCGATTCAAAAACTGCTTTATTTCTAACGCTTGCCGCTCACCACGCCAAATCCATTTTAATTGACTTTCCGCAAAATCATCACCTTCAAACCATACAAATAAACCTTCCATCATCTCTGGCCAATCTGTTTGTTCAATTTGATTTTTACCTGAGATCACAGCAACGATTGCTGCAAGAATAGTGTCATGGCTCACCGCCAAACTTAAACCGCCTTGCTGGGTCGGATGGGTATGATAAAGCAGCTCCAATACATCAAATACACCCGTGATTGGATGCTTCATCCCAGGTAAGGCATTATTCACAAAACTATTGATAAATCCTAATGCACCTTGCTTGCGGAAATAAGGCGCTGCCTGCTGTATGTCCAAAACAAAGCTGCCCGGTTCAACCAATAGACGCTGCTCAACAATTTCAATTTGATGCGTATTGACGGCTTTACGCGTTTCATCGGCGCCTTCAATCATTAAAGCTGCCGTATCGACACAACGCTGAATCGGGCTAGAAATACAATGTTGAATCGCCCGATCTGTATTCTGGATTAAATATTGCCCCCAAGCATAGGCCAGCTCGCGACCTTGTTCAGTCAACTGAAGATCGTAGCCGGCCAAACCTTGTCCATTCACCAATTCGCGTAAAGAATGGCGCGTAAATAAAGTCACAGGTGTTGAAGCATCTGGAAGTAAATCAATGGCTTCAAACATGCTTTTAGGCAATAAATGCAGAGTCATATTCACATACAAGCTTTAATTTAACCCACTATACCATGAGCCAGATAACTCTCAATCTAAAATGCCAGAACGACTGAGCGCGTCATATGCAATATTTTTGCAATGCTGATCTCGATAAGCGATAAAGCCACCATTCAAAACCGTTTCACGTTGATTATAAAGGAAGGGTTTTTCATCCAAAGTCATCAACCCACCACCAATACTTTCAAGCAAAGCTTGGCCTGAACTGGTATCCCATTCCGAAGTTGGATGGAAACGTGGATAAATATCAATTTCCCCTTCCAGCATCATACAAAACTTATAGGCGCTGCCTGCCTCACGACGTTGCACTTCACGCTGCTGTAAAATCGGTTCAATAAAGTTCTTATATTTTGGATTCTTGCTGTTGTGGCTTAAACCAATTTGTAATGGAACTGCCGAGTCATGTTCTTCGAGTTGATATTGCAACCATTCTTGTCGGCTAAAACTATATTTATAAGGCAATTCTGAGGTATGACCAATGTACATGACCTGCTCACACGGCACAGCAATAATCGCGAACGTGGTTTGATGATCCTCGATCAAACTCAAATTAATCGTAAACTCGTCACGCTCATGAATAAACTCTTTAGTTCCATCCAATGGATCAAGCATCCAACAGCGCTGCCATCCCGCTCGCGCAGAATAATCACTCTCTTCTGACAACACAGGTAACTGTGGTGTAACTGTGGCTAAGTGCTTTAATAAAAAGTGATTTACCTTTAAATCCGCTTGTGTGACAGGTGAATCATCACTTTTTTCCTGAATATTAAACTCGCAACCCGCACAATAACTTTGGTATTCTTCCAACAATATTTGACTTGCCTGCGCCATGATTGGAACAAGTTGTGAAATTAACGGATCTTGCGGGGCAAGCGTTTTAATAAACATAGACCAACCTTATGTCATATTTAGATTTACAGCAGCAGCCGATTGCCATGTTTGACATGGATGGCACATTACTCGATTTAGCCTTTGATGATTTTATTTGGAATCATTGTTTGCCTGAACGACATGCACAAGTACATCAAAACACACTTGAGCAAAGCCAACAGACACTGTTTCAATTTTACCAACAACATAAGCATACACTATCTTGGTATTCTTCGGCGCACTGGACGGCTAAAGTAGGTGTTGATGTCTTACAACTGCAATACGAGCATCGTGAAAAAATACGTGCACGAGCTGGCTGCCATCAGCTATTGCAACAGTTGAATGCGCAAGGTTATCGGTGTTGGTTATTGACCAATGCCGATCTTGCGGGTCTACAGCTCAAACTTGAAAATGTTGAACTCAGCCCCTACTTTGAACTTATGATCAGTAGTGAAGAACTCGGGCACGCCAAAGAAGAAGTGGCATTCTGGCAAAAGCTCCAGCAACGCCATCCATTCGACCCCGCACAAGCAGTCTTTATTGATGATACAGTTGCTGTACTCAAAGGCGCAGAGGACTTTGGTATCCAACAGCTATTCAGCATATTACAACCTTCCAGCAGTAAAGCTGCAAGAGCTGCAACTGAGCTACCGTACCCTGCACTTGATCATTTAACCGAACTTTTTGATTATCTTGAAACCAACCAACAGGTAACAGATGCCAAAACAGCATGAACCAGACAGCATGGATGCCATGCGCATTGATAAATGGCTTTGGGCAGCACGCTTTTTTAAAACACGCTCAATTGCCAAAGCCGCGATTGAAGGTGGTAAAGTTCATCACAACAATGATCGGGTTAAAGTTTCTAGAGATGTCCGCATTGGGATGGAACTGACCATTCAACAAGGTTTTGAGAAAAAAACCGTGGTTGTGAAAGCACTTTCTGCTGTGCGTGGCGGTGCTCCGGCAGCTCAACTACTTTATGAAGAAACAACAGAAAGTATTGCGCGTAGAGAGTTGCATGCATCACAGCGAAAATTGCATAATCTAGCCCGACCTGATCATCGACCAAGTAAAAAAGATCGTCGTGATATCAATCGTTTTAAACAAGAAAATGTCCAATCTTGGTCTTATCATGATGAATAGATTGAATGGATATTTTCTCATTTTGGATGCGTCATCTTGTGTCGCATAGACACAGATCAGATGTAGAATAAACAATGAGAATCTGCCACTATACTCAAGTCCCAACAAGTTGAGATTCAATACATCCACTTGGGTTAGTCGTTAAGAAATAAAGTTTTGAGGTTTTGAGATGGATGATAATAAAAGTAAGGCGTTACAAGCTGCGTTGAGCCAGATTGAAAAACAATTTGGTAAAAATACAGTCATGCGCTTAGGTGACAACACCGTACAAGCAGTTGAAGCTGTTTCTACGGGTTCTTTAACACTCGATATCGCATTAGGGATTGGCGGATTACCTAAAGGCCGTATCATTGAAATTTACGGTCCTGAATCATCAGGTAAAACGACCATGACATTGCAGGCCATTGCTCAATGTCAAAAGAATGGCGGTACCTGTGCCTTTATCGATGCCGAACATGCATTAGATCCAGAATACGCACGTAAACTTGGTGTCGATATTGACAACCTTTTGGTTTCACAACCTGACCACGGTGAGCAAGCACTCGAAATTGCGGATATGTTGGTACGCTCAGGCGCAATCGATTTAATCGTTGTCGACTCTGTTGCAGCATTGACCCCGAAAGCCGAAATTGAAGGCGAAATGGGTGACTCACATATGGGCTTGCAAGCACGTTTAATGAGTCAGGCACTCCGTAAAATTACAGGTAATGCGAAACGCTCTAACTGTATGGTGATCTTCATTAACCAAATCCGTATGAAGATTGGGGTGATGTTTGGTAGCCCAGAAACCACAACGGGCGGTAACGCACTTAAATTCTATGCTTCTGTACGTTTAGATATCCGTCGTATCGGTCAAGTAAAAGAAGGCGACGAAATTACGGGTAATGAAACACGCGTTAAAGTTGTAAAAAACAAAATGGCGCCTCCGTTTAAAGAAGCGGTATTCCAGATCATGTATGGTAAAGGGACTAACCAACTCGGTGAATTGGTTGATCTTGCAGTTCAACAGGATATCGTACAAAAAGCGGGTGCTTGGTATTCATATCAAGGCAATAAAATTGGCCAAGGTAAAAATAACGTGATTCGTCATTTTGAAGAGAATGCACAAATGGCTCAAGAAATTGAAAAGCTGATTCGTGAACAACTTCTCACCAAGAACAAGCCAGCTGAAAATACAGATATTGAAGAAGAAGAACCAGATTTCTTAGAAAGCTAAACTGAAACGCCCTTCGGGGCGTTTTTCTTTAATGAGGAAAGCATGTTTAATTCCGAAAAAACCGAAAAAACCAAAACCCTCACAGGCTCAAGATTACGCTCTTATGCCTTTGCCCTGCTGACACGCCGAGATTACTCTCAAGCTGAGCTAATCAGCAAGCTTAATCAATATGCGGTCAATCCAGAAGAAGTCGTAAAGCTAGTCGAAGAATTAGCACAACAAAACTATCAAAGCGACCAACGTGTGGCCGAACTGACGCTGGCAAGTCAACTTAGAAAAGGCAAAGGCTTACAACGTATCAAACAAGCTTTGAAAGCGAAGCAGTTAGATACCGATCTCATTACTGAAGAGCTTCAAGACGTCGATTGGCTTAATCAAGCGTATCAACTCAAACTGAAAAAATTTGGACAAGAAGTCGCGACTGACCCCAAAATTAAAGCAAGGCAGATCCGATTTTTACAATATCGTGGTTTTGATATGGGGGTAATTATGAAAGCGATTGCTCGATCGAGCGAAGAAGAATAAATGGTGGCAACCCTACTAGCATGACTTCGGCACATCATAGTTCTACTACCGTTGCTACCTTCCGGTCCTGGCGGGGTTCGTAGAGTACAATTGCGAAGCTACCAGCAGGGCTACCATTGCCTGACAAAGTATAGAGATTTTTGCCTGAGTTGCAAGACTTGTTGCTGTTTTTCAGTGAGTTTTGCATTCAACTGCCTAATTCCTCATCAACTGCTATATATTTGTTATCTATTTATTTTCAAGATGAACAAACATTAAACAACAACCCAGTAATTTTCTGCAAAAGTGCTTGAAGATTGTAAATGCTTATTGCATTTAAATGAGTTGCTGTTTTAATGGCTAAATCAAAAATCTATATCTGGTGTGTTGCAAGTAAAAAGTGAAGACTTGTTCGACCACAGCTTTATTTTTCAACTTATGGATGAATTTTTATGCTAAAAAAGCATTCCGTACTTTTTATTGCCCTGCTTAGTAGTGCGCACTTATATGCCAATGTACCTATTGAATCGCGCTCTTTAAGTCAACAACAAGCCAATAATGTTGTTGCAGGTTCTCCAAGTTTAAACTGGGAAATCATGCAAAAAAACCAGAAGCTTGAAGAAGAAATTCGTAAGTTACGTGGTCAGCTAGAAGAACATGACAATGCAATTGAGCAGTTAAAAAAAGAACTGACCAATCGCTATACCGACCTTGATCAGCGCTTAGAGCTTTTATCTCAAAAAATTGATCCACCAGAAGATAACCCTGAAGTTCAAGACGGGACTGCAGCGGCAGGAACAACCAATACAGATACGGCTACACCTGTGATTGCACCGACAGCACCCGCAGCACAACAGCAAACACCTGTACAAGCACCTGCTGAGCAACCACAAGCCAATACGGCTACAACAAACAATACCACCAATCAAATTGAGCTAGAAAAAGCAGCCTATACCGTTGCGCTTGATGCTTATAAACAAGGTGGTGCAAAAAAAGCCATTCAACCGATGCAAAACTTCATTAAAAACCATCCCAATGGTATTTATGTCGGTAATGCATATTTTTGGTTAGCAGAATTTTATTTGGCTGTTGAACCGGTAGACTATAAAGCCGCCAAGCAGAACTATAATATCGTAGCAACTCGTTATCCAAATTCAGCCAAAGCCTCTCGTGCAGTATATCAGTTGTATAGTATTGCCAAAGAAGTCGATAAAAACACTGCACTTGCCAATCAATACAAAAGTAAATTAATCAGCCAATACCCACAATCTGAAGAAGCTAAATTCATTCAGAAAAAATAATTTACTGTTAGCAATAAAAAAGCCAGTTTTTACAAACTGGCTTTTTTATTGCTTAGAACAAACTTATTTGATCTTTGCTTGTGATTTCAAGTATTCAGTATAATCTTCCAAAACTTGCTGACCACGGAACTGTTGATATAACTTGTTCAACTCTTGCAACTGCTCAGCAGGTAATGTACTCGCAACGCTACTATTTACATTTGAAACAGCAACAATCACAAGCTCATTTGGTAGTTTCGCTGTGGTTGCAGACCACAACCCGTCTTTGCTTGGTGCAGGAATGCTGAACGCAGCACGTTCAATCGCACGTTTTAAACCTTGTGAACGTGCAAATGTTCCTGCATTTTCAAAAGTGACTTGAGATTTTGCAACCACCTGAGCAGCTGGCTGAGTTTTAAAATCAGCAAGGATTGTTGCAATTTTCGCTTGGGCAGCTTTATAAGCCTTAGCCTCGATAACTTTTGCTTTCACATCAGCAGTCGCTTGATCTAAAGGTTTAATGCCCGCTGCATGATAATTACGAACCTTAATCCAGATGCTATCGCCATTTGCCAACTGAATATTTGAAGATGCATTACGGTCACCGTTCTTCACATCATCGTTAAACAATTTCGCTTTAACACCTAAATCACTTAAATATGGATTATCAGTCGTCAGCGTTACACCATTTGCAGATTCAACACGTGCACCCTTCACTTCCTGAGCAACCACATCTAAAGAATCACCACCAACAACCATTTCATTTAGGTTATTCACTGTATCGCTAAATAAATTCGCTGCTTTCGATTTTTCAACCTCGGCTGTTAAACGTGCTTTTTCAGCTTCAAACGATGGGATATTCGCAACAGGCGCATTGGCTTCGATAATGTGATAGCCATATTGCGTTTTCACAGGTTTAGAAATCTGACCATTTTTCAATGCAGTGACTGCATTATCAAAATCAGCCGAGAACACACCTGGTGCATAAGCTTCAACTAAACCACCATTTGCTTTAGAGCTTGGGTCTTCTGAGTACTGAGCTGCCGCCTGAGCAAATGACTCACCTGCTTGAATTTTTGCATATACTTCATTTGCAAGTTTCTGAGCTGCCGCATCATCACGTGCATCCGTGGTAATCAAGATATGCTTCACTTCACGCTTAACATCTTTTTGTTGCTTGTCCACAAATGCCGTATAAGCTTGCTGTAAATCAGCCTCAGTCACTGCAAGATTTGCTTTAGGTAATAACGCTGGTGTTAACACCACATAATCAACATCGACACTGGCAACTTGCTTAAACTCATTTTTATGCTTGTTGTAGTAGTCTGTAATTTCTTGAGAAGATGCCGTCACACCTTTTTTGTAATCATCTAACTTGATACTCGCCAAATGCAAGGTACGCTGTTCTGTTTGTAGATTGGCTAACTGTTGCACATCCGACTTACTTACCAACGCATAGTCCATCAAAGATGTTGAAATCATCTTCAGTGCATGGTCTTGACGTAGGCTCGCGATTAAAGCTTGGTTGGTCATGCCGACAGAACGTAAATAGTTTTCATATAATTTTTGTGAAAACTGTCCATTTTCTTGAAAGTTAGGTTGTTGAGCCAACATTTGTTCAAGTTGCACATCACTTAAAGTCATACCCAGCTTTTCAGCTTGTTGCTGTAATAAGTTACGCGCAATCAGTGCATCTAATGCTTTTTCCTGAATAACAGGTAAATTTAAAAGAGACTCATCCCCTTTAACCAATGACAAATACTGGTCTTTATAGTTCTTGGTTGCACTTTCTAATTCTTTATTAGAAATATCTTGACCGTTTACCGATTTCGCAACGTCTGCTTTATTGCTACCACTAAAATATCCTTCAATACCTACAAGTGCTAAAGGGGTCAAAAACAAAACTAACAGGACTTTGCCAAGCCAACCCTTAATGAGAGTACGAAACGATTCCATAAGAATTCCAATATTTTATTTCGGGGCAATTTTAACTGAAAAACAAAGGCGAATGAATGCAGAATAAGGATCAAATTAACTTTTTCATTCAATAAATAAAAAACGCACCCTAAATGGTGCGTTTATTGATTTAAAAAGATTACGCAACCGAATCTTTTAAACCCTTACCAGCTTTGAAGCTAGGTACTTTACTTGCTTTAATTTGCAGTTCTTCACCAGTCTTAGGGTTACGACCTGTACGAGCAGCGCGTTCTTTAACGCTGAAAGTACCGAAACCAACTAAAGTAACCGTGTCACCTTTCTTAAGTGCTTCAGTGATTGATGCAATTGTCGCATCGAGTGCCTTACCAGCATCCGATTTAGACACTCCCCCTTTTTCAGCAATCGCATCAATTAATTCTGATTTATTCATGATAAAAAATATCCTCTTAATATCGTTTGTTAAGATCCAAGGCTATAGTTTAAAAGGCCATGACGCCTTTATAGCAATGCTTTGGGGGAGAACGCAATACTAGAAAGACCTTTTAATTAAAATAAATACTGAAATACGACATAAACAGACGAGTTACCTGCCTTTTTTTTACTTTTTATTCAATTTGGCCTTCAATTGCTTATTTTCTTCAATCAAAGCATCCACCTTAATATGCAGTTGTACAAGCAGTTGTTCGATGTGTTGAAGATCCTTTGGCGTGACCAAGCCGATACGGTTCAGCGAATGGTTTACGCCAGTATCCAGAATCTTTTCGACCTTATCCTTGGTATCGGTTACAGATTCTTTGGCTTTCTCTGTGACCTTGCCTACTGTGTTGTCTGCAAAATCGACTGTTTTCGACTCAAGTTCCTCACCGACCTTGACTAGTGAGTCAAACAATTTATTTCCTTCTTCTTCGGCACGAGAAAAAGCACCCAAACCAGCCAGCCAAATTTGTTGTGTATATTTTTTGAAATCAAGCGCAGATTTTTTAGAACTCTTTGATTTTGGCTTAGTTTTTACTTCAGCTTCTTCATTAGGATTTTCTACATTTGAGTTATCCATTGACCATTACTCCTAAGCACTTTACAAACAGTATGTCGTATTTAACCATAAAAATGTTTTTATAATATCAAAGTTAAGACTTGATCGTTTTAAAAAACTGTTCTACAAAGCAATAAAGTCATGTAAATTATTTTTAACAATTTGAGTAAGGATGCTCAAGTTTACAGATTTTATTGTTTCGCAACGTTATTTGGTAAGGAAAAAGAGATCTATGAGTGATACGCAACAAAGACATAAACATCCCCATTTGTTGCTAAACATTGTCATCATTGTTTTAGAAACTTTTTTCTCCTTCATGCTCACGCACGATGCAGGATTGCGCTTGCAAGCCAAAAAGTTGATCGACAAAAAAATCACCATTCGTATCAATAGCTACATTCCGTTCTTCGACTTTTATATCCAATTTACAGAAAAAGGTTTGTTATTTGATATGAAAGCATTGGATCGAAACATCGATTTGGAAATTAATAGCACACTCATCGATCTGATTAAGATTTTTGTGTTTAACAATCAGCGCAGCATTACCAATATGCGTATCCTTGGTGATGCCGTTCTTGCTGAAGAATTTTTAGATTTACTTCCGCATCTAACACTTTCGAGTATTCTGGCAAACTGGAAACAATGGCTCAATCTATTCAACGATGAAGCTGAAGCCGTTGCATCTCAACAACGTATCGCCCCACTCTTAGATAAAATTGATCAACAGCGCTCTGAAATCAATACTTTGCTGGTTGAAGTAAAGCAATATCAAAACCGTATTCACCGCCTGCAAAAACGTCAGCGCTTGATCAATATCAGCTTTGCGGTATTGAGCTTTATTTTCATCGCCTTTTTTGTTTATAATACGTGGATACACTAATTCCAATATATTTTACTTTTCACACTGATAATGACAATTTAAAACTTGACTATTTTAGTCGGAATTCATAAAATTTAGTCATCTAGTCTAACCATGTGTACCGAATCATGCGTCTTACAACTCGCGGTCGTTACGCAGTGACTGCTCTACTTGATTTAGCTTTGCAGCCAACTGAACAAACGATCACGCTTGCGGAAATAGCAGCACGCCAATCCATCTCAGTCGCTTATTTAGAACAGTTATTCGCAAAACTTAAACGTCATGGGTTAGTTTCAAGCGTTCGTGGTGCAAATGGTGGCTATCACCTTGCGCGCGGTGCAAGTGAAATCACTGTGCTAGAAATTATCGAAGCTGTAAATGAAACTGTTGATGCAACACGTTGCGACCACAAAGGCAACTGCCAGAATGGTGCGATGTGTTTAACGCACGACTTATGGCAAGAACTCTCCCACCATATTGCCGATTATCTCGCAAAAATCACCCTTGCTGATTTAATTGCGCGTGATAACGTTCAAACCGTTGCATTACGCCAAAATTCACCAAGTTTAGATTCAGCCCTTCTATCGGTTACAGGTATTTGACATGAAACGTCCAATTTATCTTGATTACGCAGCAACCACTCCTGTACTGCCTGAAGTTGCAGAACGTATGATGGAATGTTTAACGTTCGAGGGAACTTTTGGTAACCCTGCGTCACGTTCACATGCCTATGGTTGGCAAGCAGAAGAAAAAGCCGAATATGCGCGTGAACAAGTTGCAAACCTGATCAAAGCAGACCCACGTGAAATCGTGTGGACTTCAGGTGCAACAGAGTCTGATAACTTAGCATTAAAAGGTATTGCTCAGTTCTACGGTTCAAAAGGCAAACACATCATTACAAGTAAAATCGAACACAAAGCTGTGTTAGACCCTTGCCGTGAGCTTGAAGAACAAGGTTTTGAAATTACATATTTAGAGCCAGAACCACGTACTGGTTTAATTACGCCTGAAATGGTTCAAGCGGCTTTACGTCCAGATACGATTCTTGTTTCACTGATGATGGTGAACAACGAAATCGGTACCGTAACAGACGTTGCTGCGATTGGTGAGTTAACACGTGCCAACAAGACATTCTTCCATGTCGATGCGGCACAAGCAGCAGGTAAAGTTGAGATTGATCTTTCTACCATGAAAGTCGACTTGATGAGTTTTTCTGGTCATAAAGTTTATGGTCCTAAAGGCATTGGTGCCCTGTTCGTTCGCCGTAGCCCACGTGTTCGCTTAAAAGCACAAATGCACGGTGGTGGTCATGAACGTGGTATGCGTTCTGGTACTTTAGCGACACATCAAATTGTTGGTATGGGTGAGGCTTTTGAAATTGCGGGCAAAACCATGCAAGCAGAACAAGAGCGCATTCGTAAATTACGCGACAAACTTTGGAATGGTTTACAAGACCTTGAACAAGTGTTCTTGAATGGCCATCCAACGCAAAACGTTGCAAACTATCTAAATGTCAGCTTCAACTTTGTTGAAGGTGAATCACTGATGATGGCGCTGAAAGACGTTGCTGTTTCGAGTGGTTCAGCATGTACATCTGCAACTTTAGAACCTTCATACGTTTTACGTGCTTTAGGTTTATCTGATGAGTTGGCACACAGTTCAATTCGTTTCAGTTTTGGTAAATACACAACTGAAGCCGATATTGACCATGTGTTGACAATTACCAAAGCTGCGGTTGAGAAATTGCGTGAACTTTCTCCGCTTTGGGATATGTACAAAGAAGGTATCGACCTTTCAACAGTTGAATGGGCTGAACACTAATTCCTGAGTGCTCAATTGAGTAATTCATTGAAAAACGTGTTTTAACCCTCATATTAATATTAGGCTGACCCCGAGGTTTGGAGAAGCGACATGGCTTATAGCGAAAAAGTAATTGATCATTACGAAAACCCACGTAATGTTGGTGTTTTAGACAAAAATGCAGAAAACGTAGGTACAGGTATGGTCGGCGCACCAGCTTGTGGCGACGTGATGCGTTTGCAAATTCAAGTGGATGACAATGGCGTAATTGAAGAAGCTCGCTTCAAAACTTACGGCTGTGGTTCTGCAATTGCATCAAGCTCACTGGTAACCGAATGGTTAAAAGGTAAAACGCTTGATGAAGCTCAATCAATCAAGAATATTGATATTGCGACTGAGCTTGCACTTCCACCAGTGAAAGTACACTGCTCTGTCTTGGCTGAAGATGCAATTAAAGCTGCGATTGAAGATTATCGCGGTAAAAAAGCGAAAGCTTAATTGATGACCGAAATAACATTGGAGTTTTCATGATCCATTTAACTGAAAATGCTGCGACTCACATCAGCAATTACCTGCAAAACCGCGGTAAGGGTGAAGGCATTCGTATTGGTGTGAAAACTTCGGGTTGTTCTGGGTTGGCTTATGTACTTGAGTTTGTCGACGATGTCGATACACATGATCAAGTCTTTGAACAACTCGGTGTTAAAGTTTTTGTTGACCCTAAAAGCTTGGTTTATCTCGATGGTTTAGAGATGGACTATGTCAAAAATGGTTTAAACGAAGGTTTTGAATTTAGCAACCCAAATCAAAAAGGTGAATGTGGTTGTGGTGAATCATTTACCGTCTAAGCAAGCACCCTCTTTCTTTTCGTCAAAACAGTGTGTTCCGCACTGTTTTAACGTATTTATCAATAGCGGAATTCATCTCCCATGAATCATTTTGAGTTGTTCCAATTACCCGAAGCACTCGATATAGATTTAGCAGCTTTAAAAAAACAGTTTTTAAGTTTGCAACAGCAATATCACCCAGATAAAGCCACTGACAAAGATCAGGCATTGATCAAGTCAAGCGAAATCAACCAAGCGTATAAAGTACTCTCACAAGTTGATAGTCGTGCGGCATATCTACTTGCCTTAAAAAAACAAGATCACCATCTTGACCAATCCATTAGCGATTTTGAATTTTTGCAATCTGCACTCGAAATGCGTGAACAACTTGACGAAGCGACTTCAACTGAGCAACTTCACACTTTAAAAGTTGAAATTCAGCAATGGATCGATGGTCTCGTTCGCGAATTTAAAATTGATTTTGCTGACGAAGACTGGGCCGAAGCACGTGATACTGTTCGTAAGTTACGTTTTTTCCAACGTGTTATGAATGATATTGATAAAGCTGAAGATCGCATGTTGGACGAAGAAGAAAGCTTCGACCTCGATGATGATTTTTAAACCGCTCTTACCAATTATTTTCAAGGGATACCGCACGCATGGCACTTTTGCAAATTGCTGAACCTGGTCAATCTACTGCCCCGCATCAACATCTTATTGCGATCGGCATTGACTTGGGGACAACCCACTCTTTAGTGGCGACAGTGCTATCGGGAAAACCGAAAGTTCTACAAGATGACAAAGACCGAGTGTTACTCCCGTCTATTGTTCACTATGCAAAGGATGCAACCACGTTTGGCTATGAAGCTAAACCATTTATGCTGACTGATCCAAAAAATACAGTCGTTTCCGTAAAACGTTTTATGGGTCGCTCGCAAGCAGATATCAAATTCCAGCATCCATACACACTTGTTGGTGCGGAAAATGAAATGCCAGCATTTGAAACTGCTGCTGGTCGTAAAACACCTGTCGAAATTTCTGCAGAAATTTTAAAGCAGTTGAAAGACCGTGCCGAAGCCAGCCTCAACAATCCAGTCAATGGCGCTGTGATTACCGTTCCAGCATATTTCGATGAAGCACAACGCCAAGCCACACGTGATGCTGCCCAACTGGCAGGTCTGAATGTTTTACGTTTATTGAATGAACCTACAGCGGCGGCTGTAGCTTATGGCTTGGATCAAGACACCAATCTCAGCACCGATCGCAACTATGTGATTTACGATCTGGGTGGCGGTACATTTGACGTCTCGATCTTACGTTTTTCGCAAGGTGTATTTGAAGTTCTTGCGACTGGTGGACACACTGCCCTTGGTGGTGATGACCTTGATCGCTTAATTGTAAAATGGGCCAAAAAACAGCTCAGCATCGAAACTTTAACCGATGAAGAGTATGCCGTTTTTGTTGTGGCAGCACGTCAAGCCAAAGAACATTTAACCGATCATGAATCTACCGAATTAAAATTACTGGATGATCGTCTCACTTTAGATCGCCCGACCTTTGAATCGATTATTCAAGTCGCACTCGATAAAACCATGAGCGTGTGCAAGCGCGTATTACGTGACGCCAAGCTTGAACTTGATGAAATCGAACATGTGGTACTTGTGGGTGGTTCTACGCGTTCTTATGCAGTGCAGAAAGCTGTAGGTGAATTGTTTGAACGTGAGCCATTATGCACCATTAATCCAGATGAAGTGGTTGCCATTGGCGCATCAATTACAGCCAATCAGTTGATTGGTAATAGCCAAGATGGTTCATTATTGCTTGATGTCACGCCACTTTCTCTTGGTCTAGAAACCATGGGTGGATTGGTTGAACGTCTGATTTCACGTAATACAGCGATTCCTGTGGCACGCCGTCAAGAATTTACCACTTATCAAGATGGTCAAACCGCGATGTTGATTCATGTGCTGCAAGGTGAACGTGATCTGGTTGAGCATTGCCGTTCATTGGGCCGCTTTGTATTACATGGCATTCCTCCAATGACAGCAGGTCAAGCACGTATTGAAGTGACTTTCCAAGTTGACGCCGATGGTTTACTCACAGTATCTGCCAAAGAAACCACCTCTGGTGTTCAAGCACAAATTGACATCAAACCATCTTATGGTTTATCTGCAGCAGATACTGAACGTTTATTGGTTGAAGGCTTTCAATATGCCGAGGAAGATAAACATCTTCGTCATTTGCAAGAAACCAAAGTAGAAGCACAACGCGAGCTAGAAGCACTCGAACAAGCGTTAAAAGCAGATACTGATTTACTCTCACAGCAGCAGGCACGCGACTTAATTCTTGCCGCTGAAGCGTTAAAAGCCCGTCTGAAAACCGATGAGCTTGCAGCGATTGAACATGCTGTTAAGCAACTTAAAATTCATAGTGATGCTTTTGCTGCATTACGTATGAACCGACATATTGACCATGCCTTAAAAGGTACGAAACTTGAAGATTGGTCAAACTCAAACTAAAGGTATAGGTGATCAATATGCCACGTATTAAAGTTCTTCCTCATGCACAAATTTGCCCTGAAGGTGCAGAATTTGAAGTCGAGCATAACGCCAATTTATGCCAAAGTTTATTAAAAAATGGCATTAAAATTGAACATGCTTGTGACATGTCTGCAGCCTGCACTACGTGTCACGTGGTTGTTCGTAAAGGCTTTGACAGCCTAGAAGAAATGAATGACGTTGAAGCAGATTTGCTTGACCGTGCATGGGGCCTAGAACCAGACTCTCGCCTGTCTTGCCAAGTAGAGATCGTTGATGAAGATTTAGAAATTGAGATTCCTAAATACACCATCAACCATGCTTCAGAAAATCATTAAGACTCAATGATTGTTCAGGAAATAAAAATGCCAGAGTTTATCTCTGGCTTTTTTATTTCTCATTACATCATGCTGTAAAGATTAAAGATCGATGCGCAGCAGCACCTGCCATGGTGCCATCTCCAACAGCCAAAGGCACTGAGCTTCCCAAGCGTGCCACATCGCCACATGCAAAAATACCTGCAACTGTAGTTTCCTTCATCGCATTGGTTTTAATCGCCTCACCCATGGCATTCCGCTCTATCTCGCAACCCAGCTTAAAAATCCAGTCCTGAGCAATGCTGCATTGGGTGGTAGCAAAAATGCCCTCTAACTGAACAACAGAGCCATCTGCGAGTAACACATCACTATGTCCAATAATTTCTTGAATTAATCTTTTTTCTACACCAACACCTCGAGTGGTTAATTGATCAAGTAACTCCTCTTCTACCGGATAATCATTCAAGAACAGCGTGGTATCACCCCAATCTGGCAACATCATTGCCATATGCGCCGCGTGCGCAGAACTGGCAATAATCCCGATCTTACCTTGATTCAGCTCATAACCATGACAATAAGGACAATGAAAAATGCTTTTGCCCCAACGTTCAGCTAAACCCGGAATTTCAGGAAGTTGATCCGTGATGCCAGCTGCAATGATCAATCGTTTTGCTGTGATAGACCGAGTTGCATCAATACAGATGGCAAAGCCACCCTCAACTTTTTCTGCACACTTCACCCGACCATCCTCCCAATCGACAGTCTGGTAAGCTAAAAGCTGTTGCTTGGCAATCTGCACAATCTCACTGGCTTTACTTCCATCCTGCGTTAAAAAGCCATGTGAATGCACTGCAAAGCGATTCCGTCTTTGCCCCGCATCAATCACCACCACTTTCCTACGCGCTCTGACCAAGGGCATCGCTGCGGACAGACCAGCATAACTTCCACCAATAATGGCAACATCGTACTGCATAACTTTAACCCTTAATGTAACTTTAAAAGTTACATTAATACTTTTTATTTTAATTTGCAACTTTTGATGTTACATTTAATTTAATTCCTTTTTTGCTTATGGATTCAATGCGTACAGACAGTAAACTCTCTCGAATGCTGCATGTGTTACTTCACATGGCAAGACAAAATAAGACTTTTACCTCTGATGAAATCGCACAGATGCTTTCTACTAATCCAGTCGTGGTCAGACGAACCATGTCAGGCCTAAAAAAAGCTGGTTTTGTCCACTCAGAAAAAGGTGCAGGCGGTGGTTGGCAACTTACAGGCGATTTAGAAAAAATTACACTTTGGGATATTTATCAAGCCGTGGGAGAACCGACTATTTTTGCGATTGGCAATGAAAGAGAAAATCCAGAATGCTTAGTAGAACGTGTCGTAAATGCCGCTTTAGATCATGCAATACAAGATGCACACGAAATTCTGACACAACAACTTAAAGCCACGACATTGGCATCTTTAGCCGCTGAATTTGATCACTTATATGAGATTCACGCCCATAAATGATGAGCTTTAGAATGTGTACTCGTTTTGATTATCTAACTTCATCATCCAAACTCAGTTTTGGAATACCCTGAGCATTGGTGATTTTTTGCTGGGTCTTGATACGCTGAACCATATTTTCCAAGATCTCGACCAGTTCAGGATACTCATAGTTCTGCACTTCTTCCAAATTCAGAACCAAATGGAAACCTTTATAATCGAAATCAAACCATTTTTGCGTATCTGATTTCTTGCCTGTGAATTTCTCCATCACCTGCCAGGTTTTTACAGGACCTTGAATACCTTTTAAATAAATAGGTACTTTAGGCACACACAAAAACTCATTTTTAATCAACTGATGTGTATCATCGGCAATCAAAATTTCATCGACTTCAGCAGCAGACTGCAAACGTGCTGCCAAATTTACATCACGACCCACAATGGTATAAGCCATACGATGAGAAGCACCGTAGTTACCTACGTGGCAATAACCTGTACTGATGCCCATACGAATATGCAAAGCCGGATAACCCATTTTCTTCCAGCGTTCACGCAACAGTTTCATTTGTTGACGCATCGCAATGGCCATTTCGACACAAGATTTAGCATCCTGCTCGACACCCTGCGAGTTTGGATCCCCAAAGAAAATAAGAATCGCATCACCCATGAACTTATCAACAGTTGCCTCATACTGTTTGGCAATTTCAGTCATGTGACTCAAATAATCATTCAGTAAGAAGGCCAAATCATCAGGGATAAGGGTTTCTGACAGTTCAGTAAAACCTTGAATATCCGAGAAGAAAATGGTTAATTTTTTACGCTTATATTCTATTTTCGCCTCGGCTTCACCACGCATAATCGACTGCCATAATTGTAGTGGCGCATAACGACTTAACTGATTGGCGAACGCAATATAACGTGTCATTTGGTTATGGTAATGCTGGCGCTGTTGTCCCAAAATATTCAGACGACGATGCTGGTAATAGTTACCAATCACGATAAACATCATTAAGCCCAAAAGGCTCACAACCGTCAGTTCTGGGTTGGTTGGTTCAAAATATTCTTCAGCACCAAAAATGATGTAGGTACTAAAATAGAAAGTAATCACACCAATTAGCCCAATCAAACATGAAACAGGCAAAGATATGCGATTATTCAATCCGACATAGAGCAAAGCAAATAGAATCGTAAACGTTGGAACTAAGCTCAAATGGGTTGCTGCAAGCACCAGTGCAACAATGACCGCCTCATTGGCAAAAAGAACATTTTTTTCTATTTTTTTATCAAATTTATATTGCAGCCATTTTTCTAAACGAGGACAAAGCAGAAAATAAATCAGTAATAAAGGAAGAAGGTAGAGTTGATAGCTAGCACTGGTTGAGGTAAATGTATAAATTACCAAAATAAGTGACAGAATCGAATATCCCATCAAACGATGAAAATAAGCGAACTGTCTAGGTTCTTTATCTATCAACCTATCTAGTGGCACTCTATCCTCCTTTTCTTATTATAGAATACTGTATTTATTCTATTTTCTGGATCAGTCCATACGCCAATCAAATGGCATATCACCCTGTCCACGCAATGCCAGCATTAATGTTTGACGCATATGCGCAAGTACATCATTGCTATAAGGCACAGCTGGTGTTCCCCATACTGGTTTTGGCCATGCAACATCATTTTGATAACGTACTACATGATGAAAATGAAGCTGAGGAACCACGTTTCCTAAAGCAGCAACATTCATCTTGTCTGCACGGAATACACGTGACAATTGGCTTGATAACCAGCTTGATTCACGTAGGAACTGTTCTTGGTCTGCTTGGCTTAATTCATATAATTCTGTGACACCTGGAACGCGTGGAATCAGGATCAACCAAGGAAATTGCATATCATTCATTAAACGACATGTTGAAAGCGGGAAGTCGCCTACAAAAAATGTATCTTGAGCAAGTTGTGGATGCAAACTAAACATATCTTTATAAATGATGCAGAATAATGATGATCAATACTATCACATCAGTTTTGATGTGAATATTATTAGTAACCCGTTTGATTACAAATAACAATGATTTTCCTCATTTATTGCATGAACATCTGATCAAAAACAGGATCACATTTGCTAAAAAACAGAACTTGCTCAATTAACCATCAAATCAAGTGCTTAAAAGCCTCAATTTAACTCGCTCAAGAGCTTGTTTAGCAAGTCGACAATGAACTGAATCCGCTTATCGTACTCAGCCAATTGCACTGTGACTTTCAAGCGCTGCCCACCTTCCATTCGATAATAAGTCGGATTTTTCTGCATCAATTGAATGATACTGATCGCCTGTACAGGGGTATCCGGTGAAAACTCGATATATCCCCCATTACTATTGATATCAATTTTGGTAATTCCCAATTGTTCAGCACGTAGGCGTAGCTGATGCACACTAAACAATTGCTTCACAGGTTGTGGCGGAATACCAAAACGATCAATCAGCTCCATACGGATATTGTCGAGCTTCTCCTGACTATCGGTATTACTAATGCGCTTATAGAACAACAGGCGCTGATGTACGTCACCTAGATAATCATCTGGAATCAACGCAGGCATATGCAAGTTAATTTCAGCAGTTAATGACAACGGCGCATCAAAATTCGGTGTTTTGCCTTTTTGAATGGCTTTGGTTGCTTTTTCAAGCATCTCCATATACAGGCTATAACCAATCGCTTGCATCGAACCACTTTGCTGCTCACCGAGTAATTCACCCGCACCTCGAATCTCCAAGTCTTCAGTTGCAAGCATGAATCCTGCGCCAAGTGTTGAAGCACGTTGAATAGCATCAAGACGCTTTTCTGCATCGCCTTTGAGATGCTTGATCGACGGTACTAATAAATAGGCATAGGCTTGGTGATGCGAACGTCCAACACGACCACGCAATTGATGCAGTTGCGCCAGACCCAGTTTATCCGCGCGCTCGATAATGATGGTATTGGCGTTCGGCACATCAATACCCGTTTCGATAATGGTTGAACAAACCAACACGTTATATTCTTTATGGTAGAACTGCTGCATCACCTGCTCGAGTTCACGTTCTCGCATTTGCCCGTGCGCCACGGCGACGCGCGCTTCTGGCACTAAATTACGAATACTTTCAGCAGCACGTTCAATGGTATCCACCTCATTGTGTAACAAGTACACCTGACCACCACGTAATAACTCACGCAGAATCGCTTCTTTGACCGAATCATCAGTGTGTTCTTGCACAAAGGTTTTCACGGCTAAACGGCGGGCGGGCGGTGTTGCAATAATCGAGAGATCACGCATCCCAGAAAATGCCATATTCAAGGTACGTGGAATCGGTGTCGCCGTTAAGGTCAGCATGTCCACATCGGCACGTAAGGCTTTGATCCGTTCTTTGTCGCGAACACCAAAACGATGCTCTTCATCGACAATCATGAGTCCAAGATTCTTGAATTGGATGTTTTCTTGCAGGATTTTATGCGTTCCCACCACAATATCGACTTTGCCTTCAGCCAAATCTTCAATGGTTTTTAGGTGAGTCTTATTGCTGCCAAAACGCGACAATACTTCAATGCGTACCGCTGTATCGGCAAAACGATCTTTAAAAGATTCATAATGTTGCTGTGCTAACAAGGTCGTGGGTACCAGAACTGCAACTTGCTTATTATTTTGTACCGCAACGAATGCTGCACGCATCGCCACTTCGGTTTTACCAAAGCCCACATCCCCACATACCAAACGATCCATCGGTTTAGCCAGCTGCATATCATGAAGGGTTGCTTCAATTGCGTTAGCCTGATCTAAAGTCTCCTCATAGGCAAAGCCACTGGAGAATTGCATATATCCCGTATGATCGAGTTCAAAAGCAAAACCAGGTTTGGATTGACGACGCGCCTGAATATGTAATAGCTCTGCGGCAACATCATGGATTTGCTCCAAAGCTTTACGCTTCGCTTTGCTCCAAGTATCCGTCCCCAATTTATGCAATGGGGCTAAATCAGGATCACCCCCACTATAACGGCTAATCAGATGTAAATTGGTTACAGGCACATAGACTTTAGCGCCATCAGCATAATCAAGCTGCAAGAACTCATGATCCTGCTCATCGATTTCCAGAGTAATTAAACCTGCGTAACGCCCTACACCATGATCGATATGTACGACAGGTGCACCAATACTCAACTCGGTTAAACTACGGATCAAGAACTCTTCAGAAACTTCTTGCTGGCGCTTACGGCGGCGTTGTACCACACGGTGTTCATAAAGCTGATTTTCCGAAATTACAGACAGCTGAGTAGTCAGCAACAGCCCTCGATCCAGAGGTGCACTGGTAATCGCAACCTGCAACTTATCTTTTTGGAATTGAGCAAAAGTATCTACATTTTGAATTTCACCCAACACACCACGCAGCGCATCTTTTAGCGTTTCTCGACGGCCCGCACTCTCTGCTACCAATAAAACAGGATGCTTGGCTTGGTCGATATAATGCTTCACTGCTTGGAAAGGTTGTTCCTTTTTCGGATCAACTGCCAGTTTAGGCGGTTCCTCAGCGGCGATATTAAGTACACCCGCCTTGGTCTCTAAAGCTTCAGCTGAAGCCAAAATTCGAGGGAATTGATTTAGTGCCTGTAAAACATGGTTGGGCATTAAAAATAATTCTTCAGGCGGCAGAATGGGTTGATCAATGTTATGACGTCGATCTTCATAACGACGCATTACTTCTTTCCAGAAGTTGATTAAATCATCTTCAATTTCACTATTTGTAATGACAACACAATTACTAGGTAAGTATGTCGTCAACATACTTTGCGCTCCCATCACCTTCTTATCAAAGAATAATGGTAAATAAAACTCTAAACCTGGCGTTGCAATTCCCTCTAATACATCCTGATAAATTGGATTTTTCTTGGGGTTTGCGGTCGGAAAGCTTTCAGCATAGCGATCTCTAAAGGTAGAGCGTCCCTCTTTGAGTGGAAATTCTTTTGCAGGTAAAACAGTAAAGTTTTTTAAGGATTCCGTGGTTCTTTGTGTTTCTGGATCAAAGAATTTTAGACTTTCAATTTCATCATCAAATAAATCAATTCGAATCGGTTGATCTTGTCCAGATGCAAAAATATCCATGATGCTACCGCGAACTGCAAATTCACCATGATCATAAACCGTGTCAACTAAACGATAGCCTGCTTGAACCAATTGTTTCTTTTGTGCTTCGAGGTCTAGCTTCTGCCCGACTTTAATATCAAAGTGTTCGCCCACGACCCAGGAATAAGGTGCAACGCGTTGCGCTAAGGTACTGGCAGAAACCAGTAAAATACCCTTTTGTGGCATATTCGATAAAATTGCCAAACGCTCTGAAACAATATCTTGGTGTGGAGACAAGCGGTCATAAGGCAAAATTTCCCAATCAGGGAAAATAACAGGCGTTATGCCATAAAATTCAAGCTCACTTTCAAGCTGGGCAAGATGTTGATTATTCCTTGCAATAATCACATACAGATTCGAATTTTGAGTGGCAATTTCTTTAAATAATAATGCAGCTGATGATCCAAGTAAGGAACCGACCCAACGTTTTTCACCCGCTTTGAATTGTTGTAAGTTTAATTGAGAGATTTCTTGTTGAAACATAGAGAAAATCATGCAATCTAAAAAGATAAGTTCCCTATTTTAGCATGATGTTTTTTAGTTAAAGAAGAAATTCGCAGTTGAATTAAATGCATTCTAATTTACTTAGGCTATTTTATTTGATATTTTATTCACGTAATTTAAGTTTAATAAAGCTGAACTGCCAAAAAGATAAATTTAATTTTACATTTAAAATCAAATATTTAAACAAATAAAAGTGAGAAATTCTAACAAACTTATGTTAACTAACATTCCTGCATATCAAATTCGCGCCGTTTATAACCATAAAACCATACGTGTATATCAAGCTTATTCTGAAGTTATTGCTAACTCCGCTCTAAAAAATCAAACCTTTGTTTCGCCACCATTCAAGATGGAAAGAATGACGTGGATTAAACCCTCATTCCTTTGGATGATGTATCGCTCTAGCTGGGGATTTAAAGATAATGGACAAAGCCGAATCTTAGCTGTTGATATAACGCGTGAAGGTTTCGAATGGGCGTTGGCACATAGTTGCCTAAGTCACCGTAATCCATCAATGAATCAGGAACAGTGGCAACAACTCAAAGCGAGCTCTCCAGTCCGAATCCAATGGGATCCTGAACGAGACTTAAAATTAAGTCCTCTTGATCATAGAGCAATACAAATAGGCCTAAGTCATGAAGCTGTTCAGTTATATGTAAATGAATGGATCACATCAATTACAGATGTTACCCCTCTAGCTCATCAGATTCATGCATTAATAGAAGAAAATAAATTGGATGAAGCTACTCAACTATTACCTCAGGAAACAATTTATATCCCATAAATAAACCATGGCATATTTTTAAATCTCATGCCATGGCTAAATTCTTAACGGCTTAAAAATGTATGTTGGTTCTTAAAAGCAATTTCCTAGCAAAAATTTAATCTAAACATCAATTTTAAAACCTAAATTAACATCACAAGCCGCTTGTCCACCACGAACACCAAAATTCTCCGAGGGCAGTTCACGGAGCATAATTTTCACATGATCTTTGGGAATGCCTATCGGCTCAAGATTATGCACAATCAATTTATACAGCTGACGCTTCGCATCTAATGAGCGTCCAAGAAATGCATCAATACTAATCAAGGTATAACATTCTGGTTTTGCCTTTTCAGGCGGGCATTGAAAGCGATGTGCTTCATGTACAATTAAACGCACATTTCGATCACTGGCCATGATTTTAAAAGCATCTCTCAGCGCCGTATGCACTGCTTCCATGATCTCCAATTCAACGGCAACTGGATATTGTTGCCTAACTTCAATCAGTACACTTGGCATATTTTTATTCTCCTACGATCTAGCGTCATAAAATCTTGGTATTTGCACTTATATTTTTTCGGGCGCGCTCTCAAGATATTAAATAAACTTAAGCGATCTGACTTTATAGATACTGTAATTAAATGATGTTTATCTCTTAGCAATAAAAAAGCACTCTTCAGAAAATCCTGAAGAATGCTTTTCATCAATCATTATGATGATGCCAATTTTGCGTTTGGAAAGAAACGCCCCTCTACTAGGTCATAACACCATTGGAAGATGAATGTATAGACCAAGATACACATGGTCAAACCGAAATCTAAGATGATTGCTTCAATGATGGTCATCTTCATCAAATACGCAATAATTGGAATTGTTGCAAGCATCAAGCCGCCCTCAAATCCAATCGCATGCATAATACGCACTGGAATGGTTCTTTCCCACTGATATTTATGCTCTACTTTTTCAAAATAATGGTTAAAAATCATATTCCAGAATACGGAAATGACTGCCATAACCGTACCTAAAATACCGGTTACTTCTAATGGCATACTGAAAATAAAACTTAAAGCAATCGCGATGATGACCAATAAAATCACTTCATAGCTAATTGCATGAATGAGTCTTCTTTTGGAAATCAACATTTCATAACACTCTCTTGTTTGGATATCCGCCATTTTATTTTTATAATACTGATCAATCCAATCAGGTTCTTTCAGTTTTTTTGACAGATGAATATTAATCAAGAACAACTCATCATGTTTCAAACCGTCATTGAAACAGGCTCATTCTCGGCAGCAGCCCGTAAATTAGGTAAAGTCCCTTCTGCTGTGAGTATGTCGATTGCCAATTTAGAAATTGATCTCAATCTCAATTTATTTAATCGGGTCGGACGTGAACCTGTCCCAACGGCAGAAGCCACTGTGCTCTATGAGAAAACACAACAATTATTGATTGAAATGAATCAATGGAAGCAACATGCGCATGCACTGAGTACAGGCTTGGAGTCAACCTTAAATATTGTAGTAGTTTCAGAACTGCTTTATACCAACTGGACCGACTATATCACCCTATTGGAGCAGCGTTTTCCAAGTCTTGAAATTAATATTTTTTCAGCACCACAAGAAGATGCTTTACAGATGCTACTGGATCAATCTGCACAACTTGCATTGATGTTTGAGCGAGAACAATTGGATAGTCGTGAACAGTTTGTAGAACTTAAACGGGAAGCCCTTGTTCCTGTGATTGCAAAAAATCATCCATTGGCGCTCCTCGATAAAGTTTCTTTTGAGCAAGCAGTGCAAATACGTCAAATTGTAGTTGCAAGCCGTGATCATAGCATCAAGCCCGAATTGCTTTATTCAAAGGACTATTGGCGTACCGACAATCATCATTCAGCGTGTATGATGATTATTCGTAATTTAGGTTGGGGTGTGTTGCCCTTGCAAATGTTCAATGAAAATCCTGAGCTTAAAAAGAAACTGAAGATTTTGGATATGTATGATTTCACACCTAAATTTGAATACTATGTTGATCTGGTCTGGAGCCGTGAAAGCGAATTAGGGGTTGCTGCGAAATACTTAATCGATCATATCCGACAACAACGCAAACAAAATGAGGAATAAGTGTCAGCAAGATAAACAATTCTGCAAACAAATGCAGGGCTTTGCTTTCACGCAGATTGTGTTATAACAGAAGTTACCAATAATATTGTTTATGTAAGAACGCGATATCAATGACTCAGACCGCATTACACCAATTAAAAAATTTAACCACCGTTGTTGCTGATAGTAGTGATCTAGAAGCGATTGAAAAATTTCGCCCACTCGATGCAACAACCAATCCATCACTCATTACTGCTGCGGCTGAACAACCAGAAAGCCGCGAGCTGATAGAAGATGCTTATACTCAAGCCAAGCAAGAAGGCTATCAACGTGATGAACTGATTGAACGCACCATTGATATTTTGACTGTGAAGTTTGGTGTCGAAATTTTAAAATTGATCGATGGTCGTGTTTCTACCGAAGTCGATGCTTCTCTTTCTTACAACACGGAAGCAACCATTGCCAAAGCACGTGAGTTATCTCAGCTCTATCAAGGTTACGGCATTGAACAATCCCGTATCCTAATTAAGATCGCGTCAACATGGGAAGGTATTCAGGCTGCAAAAGTGCTTGAAGCTGAAGGTATTCCATGTAATCTGACTTTGTTATTCGGTTTGCATCAAGCTCAGGCTTGTGCTGATGCGAAAGTCACGCTGATCTCACCTTTCGTAGGTCGTATTTTAGATTGGTATAAAAAAGCTGAAGGTGTTGAGCAATATCCAATTGCCAAAGACCCAGGCGTGCTGTCTGTGAAGAAAATTTATAATTACTACAAACAACATGCCATTCCGACTCAAGTAATGGGTGCAAGCTTCCGTAGTACGGCACAAGTACTTGGTTTAGCAGGTTGTGACTTACTTACGATTGCCCCAAATCTGTTGGCACAGTTGGAACAAGACCAACAGCTTGTTGAACCTCAACTGAGTGCCGAATTTGCGCAACAAGCAGAAAAAATTGAACGTCCAGCACAAAGCAAAGAGAGTTTTAAAGCTGAACTTGAGCAAGATTTGATGGCTTTCCAATTACTGCAAGGTGGTATTGATGGCTTTATCAAGGCCCGTGATCAGCTTAGTTTATTGTTACGTCAGTCTTTTGGTATTGATGCTGAAATCAAACCATAATTAGTCGATTTTTCACCAATAAAAACCGATTTTTGTTATATTAGCGAAAATCGGTTTTTTAATGAGTTCATTGTGTTCGGTATAACAGATTTAACCACTTATATTATTGGTACAATCTTAATTGTGTTATTACCTGGCCCTAACTCTCTCTATGTCATGTCCGTAGCTTCTCGTTATGGCATTCGTACTGGTTACGCCGCAGCTTGTGGTGTATTTACAGGAGATTCTATTTTAATCCTCTGTACAGTATTAGGTGCAGCATCCTTACTCAAAGCCTTCCCGATCCTGTTCATTATTCTTAAATTAACAGGGGCTTGTTATCTCGCATACTTAGGTTTTAAATTATTACAAGGTGCTTATCAAACTTGGAATAAACCGTCTCATCATGCCGAGCTTGCTGATTTACCTAAACTTGATCAAGTTCATCCTTATCGAACAGCACTCAGTATCAGCTTACTGAATCCCAAAGCAATTCTATTTTTCCTGTCTTTCTTTGTACAGTTTGTAGAACCTGACTATGCCTATCCTGCATTAAGCTTTTTAGTTTTGGCATTGATTGTCCAAATTGTAAGTTTTAGCTATTTAACCGCCTTGATTTTCTCTGGAATTAAACTGGCCAGTTTTTTCAAACATAATTATAAATTGGCAGCCGCGGGTATTTGTTTGGTCGGCATCTTATTCTTTGGTTTCGGTTTAAGATTGGCAACTTCGACGCTCACCTAAGCATAAATTTGATTGAATGATCAATTTATTCAATCATTTTAGAACTACGATTGAAGACGCATTAACGATATACTTTTCAACAAATTTTAAACAAGTATAGATGCATAGATGCAACGTCTCCTCCAAGATTTTTCAATTCCAGCAGTTTTTGCTGGCTTTATTACGTTCTTAATCGGGATTAGTGTTTCCGCAATCCTCGTCATCCAAGGTGCACAGTCTTTAGGTGCCAATACTGCTCAAATCAGTTCTTGGTTTTGGGCATTGGGACTTGCGATTGGTCTCTCGGGCTTGATTCTATCTTGGAAATATAAATATCCCGTTGCCACCGCATGGTCGACACCTGGGATTGCATTGATCATTGCATCGACTGGACATTATGATTTGTATGAGGCGATTGGTGCCTTCCTGATCTGTGGTATCGCCATTGCAATTGTTGGTTTTTCAGGAATCTTCCAAAAACTATTGGCCCATATTCCACAAAGTCTGACCTGCGCCATGCTGGCAGGAATCTTATTAAAATTTGGTATTCAGATTTTTAGCAGCTTAGAAAGTCATCTTGGCTTTATTCTCAGTATGCTTGTGATCTATTTGGTTTCAAAACGCTTATTCCCACGTTATAGCATTGTACTGACGGTGATTTTAGGTGCAGCGATCTGCCCACTCTTTATTGACTTTAAACTCCAGTCGATTACGTGGTCACTGACCCAACCGGTATGGATGCAGCCCTCTTTTTCTTGGTCTGCTATCTTAGGCCTAGCTTTGCCACTGTTTGTCATCAATATGACTTCACAAAACTTGCCAGGGATTGCCATGATTAAAAGCTATGGCTATCACCCGCATGTGAATCAGTTGGTCGGTTGGACTGGGATTGCACATACTGTTTTTGCGCCTTTCGGCTGTTTCTCAATAAACTTAGCGGCAATTAGTGCAGCGGTAAGTTTAGATGATCAAGTCCATCCAGATCCAAGCAAACGTTATATCGCAGGCATTAGCTGCGGTCTGTTCTATATCTTAATGGGACTCTTTGCAGCGACACTGGTCAGCCTACTAATGTCATTCCCACAAATCTTTATTGTGGCGCTTGCAGGGATTGCGCTTTTTGCGACGATTAGCCATAACATTGCAGTCGCTTTTTCAAATGTAGAAGAACGTGAAGCTGCGCTACTCACCTTTTTATGTAGTGCTTCTGGTGTCCAATTCTGGGGCATTGGCTCAGCGTTTTGGGGGTTATTATTGGGTATCTTCGTATTGATACTATTTAGATTTAAAGCAAAAAATAAGCCTTAGATTGACTAAGGCTTATTGGGGAATAGAATCAGTTCTTACTTTTCCTCTAAATCCTTTTGTGCTTCCTCATCATTTAAAATACGTGCTGCTTTTTTAGGACGAATTAATGGCGCTGTTGGACGCGGATGTGAATGTGTATATTGTAAGCCTACACCTGCATAGACATCATCCGCAGCAATTTCAGTTTCAAAACGCTCATCATCACGATCACGAATTTCATCAGTGATACGTTGTACTTCGTCTTCATCAACGCCTAATTCTTGCAAGATCACGCCGCCAAATTTGATCGCAGACTCGAAGGTTTCTCGAATCATATAATCCACTTGATGTTTCACTAAATAGAGCGAATGTTCACGATCATAAGAACGAACCAGTAGCTTAGCCAATGGAAATTCATGTGTGACCAATTCCACGATACGATTGGTGGTTTCTTTACTATCCACACAAACCACAATGGCTTGAGCAGTAGATGCACCCGAAGCATGCAGAATATCTAAACGGCAGCCATCGCCATAATAGATTTTAAAACCAAACTTTTCTGCGTTTTGAATCATGTCGATGTCATTGTCAATAATGGTGACATCTACTCCTCTTGCCAATAAGAGTTGACTGGTCACCTGACCAAAACGTCCAAAACCAATCATTAGCACGCTGCCACTCAAGCCTTCAGCAATACTCACGTTGTCTAAATTGATCTGATCTTTAGTTTCGGTAAAGCGTTTAAAAATGATACCCAGAATTGGGGTTAACACCATTGATAACACTACAATCGCGGTCAAGTTCGACTTAATTGAATTATCAATCACTTGGGCACTGACTGCAGCTGCAAACAGGACAAATGCGAACTCTCCACCCTGTGCCATCAACAATGCTCGATCTAAAGCTTCGGTATGTGAGCTTTTGGTGACGCGTGCAACGACATAAATCATCAAAGCCTTGGCAAACATCATAGCTAAAACACCACTGATGATGAGCTTCCAGTTCTGCGCAACGACGGATAAATCCAGTGACATCCCGACACCGAGGAAGAACAACCCCAGTAATAAACCACGGAAGGGTTCAATATCCGCTTCAATTTGATGTCTAAAGGTTGATTCAGACAGCAACACCCCTGCCAAGAAAGCACCCATCGCCATGGATAAACCGCTGACTTGCATCAACAATGCTGCACCTAAAACCACCAGAAGTGCTGCCGCCGTCATCACTTCTCGGGCTTTTGCCGCAGCAAGCAATCTGAATAACGGATTTAGCAACCAATACCCTGCTGCAATGAGACCTGCAATCGCAATCAGGCCAATTCCGATGCTTTCTAAACGGGTCGAAGTACTTTCCACCACATGGTTCGGCGCCATAAAAGCAACAATTGCCAGTAAAGGTACAATCAACAAATCTTCAAATAATAAAATGGCTACAATTTTTTGCCCTTGTGGCTGAGCGATATCACCGCGATCTCCCAACAGCTGCATCACAATAGCTGTAGAGGTCAGGACAAAACCCGCCGCACCGATAAAGGCAACTTGCCAAGTAAAACCAAACAATAAACCTACGCCAGTCAATGCCAAAGCACAGGCAACAATTTGCAAGGTGCCTAGTCCAAAGATTTCACGCCTTAAACTCCATAAATGTGAGGGCTGCATCTCCAGACCAATCACAAATAAGTACATCACAATCCCGAGTTCTGCAATGTGTAAGATCGAAGCCGAATCATGAAAAAATGCAAAACCAAATGGGCCAATAATCAGGCCTGCAATTAAATAACCAAGGACGGAACCCAAGCCAATACGTTTAAAAATTGGAACGGCAATTACAGCAGCGGCAAGCAAGACCACTGGCGCAATTAAACTGATTGAATGTGCTTCTGAACTCATACTGTTCTCATTGTTATCAAGCTGGCGTCATTTTATGTGAAACAATAGACATTTTATATATCATTATTGAGACAATGTATCCCAATGCCATGATATAGAAACAATTTCTAAAGGCTTAATTAAAGGTATTTTTATCCCAAAATGCCTGTCGAATTTGCGGCATGGCATTCAGATGATTGGTAATATGCTGTGCTTCTTCTGCATCAATTGAAGTGGCAATTAAAGTAACTTCAATCTCTACCTCTTTTTCACCAAAGGGTGTTACTTCAATATCTTTGGCAGGATAATTATGGTGTTGCAAGGTCAAATTCAATTCATCCATCACCACCTTACTCTGACTGCGGTCACAAATAATATAGATGACATGTAAAACCTCGGTATCGTCATCAATTGGACGACGATCAATAGCATGAACAATCGGTCTTAACAGCGTATTGGCTGCCAAGATAAAAGCCGTTGCCAGTATTGCTTCAATAATGAGATCTGAACCCGCAGAAGCCCCCACGGCGGCTGAGCACCAGAGGGTCGCGGCCGTGTTTAAACCATGAATATTACCTTCTTGACGCATAATCACACCCGCACCCAAGAAACCAATACCCGAAACCACATAGGCAATCACGCGGACTGCACCTTCTGCACCCGTTAAATTGGTCGCAATATCGACAAAAATTGCAGCACCGACAGCCACCAAAACATTGGTTCTGAGTCCTGCCGTGCGTTGTCGATACTGACGTTCAAAGCCAATTAATGCACCGAGAATAAAAGCAACGGACAGGCTGACCAAAGTGTCCGCAATATTCGATAAATCAATATTATGTAAAAATTTTAATTGCATCTTATACCTATATTCTTATCAATGATTTAATGATGGATCAACTGAATTTAAGTGCATTATGATGATGGCGTATAACTCAAGCCAAGTCCAAACCAATGTTGTTTTAAACAATGTAGACGATCGCCAAACGAGGCTTCTAAAGTGAGTACATTGGGAATCAAACTGTATTGCAATGCCGTCTGGAAGAATGGCGCTTGGCGATCTTGATTATACGTTTCAACTGTTACACCGACATGCTCGGTCAGCGTATAGGTTGAAGCAATTCCCCAACGAACGAGGCGCTCATCGGCCTGTTGATAACCGAGGTTGGTATCCAATGCTAAACGTTGATCTAAGAGTTGAAAACTGACAGGAACATTCAAAAACCAGTTTAAATCCCCATGATGAGCAACATCATCACGTGATAGCTGCAAACTACTGGCAACACCCCAATCATTCTCCATTGGCTTTAAAATGCTTTTCGCTTGAACCGAAAAACCATGAATCTGATCTTGATCTTTACTGGAGTGATAACCCAACGATACTTCTAAATTTTGATTGAGATTACAAGCAGGTACGACTTGATAAGACCAAGTTCCGTCTTTGTTATAGCTATAAGTGCTTTCTAGCTGACACTGCTGTGCTGCTGTAATAGAGACATCATCGGTGTTGATGAGTGGACCCGCCTTACTCTTTTGAATCAGCAAGAATCCACATAAAATAAATACGTTAACAATAGCAAGCCATTGAATGGAAGCATGAAAAAACATAGGCTTCTCCCCATTTTAGGTGAGAAACTAAACAGGATGCAGTCAATACAATAAATTTTGTGGATACAGCAAAATTTTATAGGAGGGTTTAGATAATTTTTAACAAAGCTATCTCATTGCAAGATAGCCGACCTAAATAGCTCACTTGCTCAGTATTCGCTTTGGCTTAATCCTTTATTAAACCCGAACCTCGAACAACTTCCCATTTAGGATCTCCGTGAATAAACTCAACGGCATTATAGGACATGCGAATTGATTCACAAGCCCTATCTTATGAATTTTTTATTACATGATAAAATTTCGCTCTAAATTAAAGCTCTCTTACCACTACAGTTTTTGCCATTTTGTCGTGCCAGCCCTGCTTTTTAGAATCAAAAGCCACCCAGATTAAACCAATAAAAAATACTAATGTTGCTGGGATATAACCAATGTAGCGAATGATAGCCTGCCCGACAGTCACATTTTCACCCGTTTTTTCATCCAGCACTTTTAATCGAAGCAAGCGTTTACCCGGTGTACCTGCAAATTTAATCCAGCAGAAAATATAAAAAACTGCGGCGAGAATTTGCCAAATCCAATCTGCCGTAGACATAAATTGGAATGATGAAAAACCATCAGAGGCAACTGTGGTGTTGCCTCCTCCAAAAATCATGGTTAATGGAATCATGGCAACGATTACAATGATTGAGTCAATAATCGCGGCACCGAAACGTATCCAGAAGCCCGCGTATGCGTATTGTTGAGACATATATTCCCCTCGCTTTTTTATTTCTATAAATGAATCTCAGTAAATAATACCCTGTTGTTCCAATGATTTATATTGTGTTTTGTTTTAATTCTCGCTCAAAGAAATCAAGCGTACGTTGCCACACCACTTGAGCTTCTGGCAAACCTCGACTCACACTACGGAAGCCATGTGGCATATTATAAGTATAAGCTTCAACCCGATCACCCAATTGCTGGATCAATTTATTACGTTTGGTTGCTGGACAAAATGGATCTACGGTAGACCAATGTCCTTGTAGAATACGAACTTCCTCCAGAGACTCTTTGTTTGGAACGCCAGCACCTTGAATCCCCAGAGAATGATGATAAACCACAGGTGCTAACATATCTTCGCGCTTGGCCATCTGAATCACATAGCCACCGGTTAAGCACTGCCCTAACATGCCTAAACGACCATTGGATCGAGGATCTGCCTTTAAGGCATCTAACAATACATGAATTTCTTGATTAACTTCACTATCCGCAGCATTGATGCGTCCCGCTTTGCTCACCATGGCACGAATACAATATTTGACTGCACCACCACTAAATAAATTAGGCACATAAACCAAATAACCACGATCAGCCAAGTCTTGGGCATCTTCACGGTAAACATCGAGAATGCCGAATAACTCATGCAGCAATAATATTGCTGGTGCTTTTTCCGAGCTTGATGCAGGTGCATACACTTCAACTTCAATTTGACGTGTCGGTAATGTGATTGTTTTTATTTCCATTGCAGTCATCCGTTAGATTCGAATGATTTCCATACTATTTCTGACAATACTAATTGTCAAATAGAAAAGGATGTCTGACGACATCCTTTTCTATTCATTCAATCAGTAAATTAAATACTGAGTAAACTGTTCAATGTTTCAGCTACATTTTTCGATTTTACTTTCGGTTGTAATGCCTTAAGCGCTTGTTGCACCTGACTACGTTGTGGTTCAGCCAAGGTGTACCAGCGTGACAGGACTTGTAATAAACGCGAACCTAAAATTGGGTTTTTCTCATCTAGATAAGCAGCAAGCTCAATGAAATGATCAACACCAAAGCTCCACGTATTCACTGGATTTGCTGCCAAACCACCACTTACGGCACGGATACGGTTCGGCGTTCCCAAATCATAATCCGCATGTTTGGTCAGATACTCAATCGTTTCCGCTGTCGCACATGGATTAGAAGCTTGGATGCTAAACCACTGATCTAATGACAAGGCTTCCTCTTTAAAACGGTTATAAAAATCTGCAAGTGCTGCCTGCGCTTGCGGTGCATCATTCCAGACTAAAACACGTAATGCGCCTAAACGCTCAGACATGTTGCCTGTTTGTTGGTATTGTGCATAAGCTAAATCAAACACAGACTCATCGCCTTGGCGCGCCAACATATTCAGAGTGATATTCTTTAATGAACGTACCCCCATCGCCAAAGAAAACTCTTTTTGCTGGTCTGGATCTAAGGCCAAATAAGTCTCTTTCCAAAATGAACCTAAATCACGTGCTAAACGATCCAGCACCGCTTCCCGTTTTTCACGAATCAGTTCAGGCTCATAGTCTTGATCAACACGACTGCCTAAATAGTTTTCACTTGGTACATCAAATAAACGTGATGCCAATAACGGATCTTTATTTACTAAGTCAGGCAAGGTATTTTTAATTGCCTGAATATAGGTATCCACCTTATGGTCTTCTAAAAGAATACGTTCCAATAAGGTTTGTGTCGCTTGCCATTGGTTAAAGCCATTGGTCTCATGCTGAATCAAGAAGGCAAGATCATCATTGGAATAATCAAAGACTAAATTCACAGGGGCAGAAAAATTACGTAATAACGAGGCAACAGGTTGCTCAGTCACCCCTGTAAATTCAATTGTTGCTTCATCTTGATCAAATAAGTACACGCCATCTTTGACCTCATTCACAAACAGATCAGTGCTGTGTAAGGTATATTGTTCACCTGTATTGGCATTAAATAATGCCAGCGCCACAGGAATTGGGACTGCTTTGAGGTTTGGATATTTTGGATGTGCTTTCAAGCTTTGTTTGAAGCTTAAACGATAAGTCTGTGCAGCAGCATCATATTCACCTTGAGCTTCTAACTTCGGTGTCCCCGGTTGGTTATACCATGTGAGGAAGTTAGATAGATCCACACCCGAACCTGCACTCAATGCCGCAACCCAATCTTCAACCGTAACTGCTTGCCCATCATGACGCAGGAAATATTCATCTGTGCCTTTACGGTATTTTTCTTTCCCCAATAACGTTGCCATCATGCGGTTGATTTCAGCACCCTTCTCATACACCGTCGCGGTATAGAAGTTGTTGATTTCGACAAAATGGTCTGGACGTGGTGGATGTGATAAAGGACCAGCATCTTCAGGGAATTGATGCGATTTTAATACCGCCACATCATCAATTCGTTGTACGGCTGCCGATTGTAAATCTTCGGAGAACGACTGATCACGGAAAACCGTTAAGCCTTCTTTTAAACACAATTGGAACCAGTCACGACAGGTAATTCGGTTACCTGTCCAGTTATGGAAATATTCATGAGCAATGACTGACTGAACTCGCATAATCGCAGCATCCGTGGTGTATTCCTCATCGGCAAGCACACATGAGGTATTAAAGATATTTAAACCTTTATTCTCCATTGCACCCATGTTGAATTGACTGACGGCGACAATCATGTAGTTATCGAGATCGTAAGGACGACCATAGTGTTCTTCGTCCCAACGCATAGAATGCTTTAATGCTTCCATGGCGATATGACATTTCGGAATATCTTTCTCGATTGCATAAATTTCTAGCGCAACATCTCGGCCTTCAGAAGTCGTATAACGATCTTTCAATACCGCCAAATCACCAATCACACAGGCAAATAAATAGCTTGGCTTTTTGGTTGGGTCTTGCCAAATTGCAAAATGACGACCTTCCCCAGCCTCACCCGTTTCCAATAAGTTCCCATTTGCAAGCAATACCGGATACTTCTTGTCAGCTTCTACCCGTGTGGTAAATTCAGCCAATACATCTGGACGGTCAGGATAGAAGGTAATTTTACGGAAACCCTCTGGTTCATTTTGAGTGACAAATAAATCCCCCGCCTTGTATAAACCTTCAAGCTGCGTGTTCGATTCGGGATGAATGATCACTTGGGTTTGTAGAATGACCTGATCTGGTGCATCAGTGATCAGCAATTGCTCACTGTCTAAGTCATATTGCTCGGCACTCAGCGTCTGACCATTGAGTTGAATCGATTTCAGTTCCAGATCACGGCCTAACAGAACCAATGCACCTGCTGTCTGACGTTTCATCACCAATGTTGAATCTACAAGCGTATGATCATCATAAACTTGGATATCGAGATTGATGGATTCAACCAAGAAAGATGGCTTTTGATAGTCTTTTAAATAAATCGTTTGATCTGCTTGTACAGGAGGCTGCGCCGCTATATTCATCAGTATTCCTTATCTTTCATCATGTCGGATGGTCTTGTAGGCAAGACTCTTAATCAGTCGATCATACGCCAACTTATAAAAGCTGTCTTTAGAGCCACATCGCAATATTAAGAATTTTATTGGGTTTAGATTTCAGGTTTTCAAATTTATTGAGCAAATCACATGCCGTTTAGACAAAATTACAACACAGTTTGCCATTCTTAAATAAATGCTACATAACCAAATGGGTTATATCGCTCAACTTACATTTTTTTCCGGTGTTTTACATTTTGTGCACGGTTATTGCTTAACCTAATATGCCAATGTAGTTCATACAATAAAACATGCGAGGGTTACGACGATGGAATTAAAAGCACACCTATATCGTTTAGAAAATATCAAGGCGATCCATGATCTGGCTAAAGCCGGTGTGGATCATCATGTGATCTCAGTTTTTTTAACAGCAGAAGGAATTGAACTGACAACTTTAGAAGTGACCAATATCGTGAACACCTATGACGCACTTGGTAAAGAAAAGCTACCAAGTAAAAAAGTACAAGCGCTTATTGCAGCTAAAAAAATCGGTCAGGAGGACGAAAACTTACCATGCCCTGTTTAACCAACCACTTTAACCCAAAAAACCTCGAAGCCAATTCGAGGTTTTTTATAAATATCCGATTATGGCGTTGCGTTATCGGTACGTAACCAAACGACAGTGCGACCCAGTGCAGAAACGCCCATATAACCACGCATACGTAAACGTTTTCCTTCTCCTGTTACCACACCTTTACCTTTATAGATACGACCAGACGTCGGTTCTAATACTCGACCATCAATATATGAATCAGGTTTGTTTGGATCTTCTTTAAAGCCCGATAAAATTTCTAAGCCTAAAATCGGTTTATTGGTATTTGGGGCTGCACATTTTGTGCAATTGGTAAGGGCAATACCATGTGAGTTTGGATAACGATAAACAATCTTCCCATGATAACGGCCGTCATTTCCTTTACGGATTTCTACGATAGAAAGTTGTTCACCTGTACGTTCTTCAATGCTTTTCCAGTAGCCTTCAATAGAAGCCGCAAAAGTCGTTGCACTTGCACAAGCAAGAGTAAGCCCCATGATTCCGTTCATGAGTATACGATTTAGCATATTAACCCCGTCTAAAAAAGTAACCTATTCATCTTTATAGGTTTAATGCACGGAAATTATCACACTTTTACCCAAGTTACACTGTACGCTAGCGTTCATTTGTATAAGAAATAACTGATCTAACCGCTCAATCTAACACCAATGCATATATTCTTTAGTACAAATAAAAAAGCCCAAACGGTTCGTTTAGGCTTTCTAAAAAACGGTTTATAACCTTAAGGATTAGCGCTATCGGTACGAATCCAGACTTGAGTACGTCCGAGTGCCGAAATTCCCATATAACCACGCATACGTAAACGCTTTCCATCGGCACTGAGCTGTGCTTTACCTTTATAAATATTACCTGTCTTTGGCTCAAGTACCCGACCATCAATATATTGATTTGGATTCTTCGGATCTTCTTTCAATCCCCATGCAATTTGTAGTCCTTGAATCGGTTTATTTTTAAAAGGTTCTGGACATTTTACACAATTGGTGAGTACCGTCCCACCACCTGGAACTGGATAACGATAAACAATGGTTCCCGTATAGGTATTATCAGGTTTTTTCTTAATTTCTACGATTGACAGTTGCTCGCCTGTACGATCATCAATACTTTTCCAAAACCCTTCAGGTGTAGAAGCAAAACTGAGTGACGTGATTACAGTCAAAGAAATGCCCATGACTCCTTTCATGAGTGTGTGTTTTTGCATAATAAGCTCCGTAATGCAAAATCGATCCATCTATGACTTCATTTTTATGCGAATGTTCAGAAACAGTCAACCTTACTAAAGGATATTTAATTACTTAAAATCAAAAGAAATCTTAAGCAATTCACACAATTAAAAATAAATGATTAGGGATTGGCACTGTCCGTACGAATCCATACCACAGTACGGCCCAAAGCAGAAATTCCAACATAGCCTCGCATATGCAAACGCTTACCATCGGCGGTTAAACGGGCTTTGCCCTTATATACCTTGCCTGTTTTGCTTTCAACAATACGCCCATTGATAAAATTATTTGGCTTGAGGGGATCTTCAATCAATCCCGTTAATACATCCAATCCCATTCGCGGCTTACCTGTATACGGTGCTGGGCAGTTGGTACAATGGGTCACTACAACACCTTGTGCATTGGGGTAGATATAAACAATTTTGCCGCGATAGGTATTGTCTGGCGCTTTTCTAATTTCAATAATCGTGAGCTGTTCCCCAGTACGATCATCAATACTGCGCCAATAACCTTCGATTGAGCTTGCATAGGTTAAAATACAACTGAAACAAGCTATTAGGCCAATGATACATTGCATCCATATCCGATTATTCATGTTTTCCCCTTTACTTTTGCTTTGTTCAATTAAGATGAAGTTATGATTCTAATTGGCGCAAGAATTTACCATAGTTTAAAAAACTACAAAGCTATAGGCTTATCTTTTATATACAATTCAGTAGATTAGATCTCATTTTAATCATAATTTTTATCTCTCTCTAAACTTTGCATCACTCCTTGGATTGAGCATGTATAATCCTCTATTTAATGGTTATAGGTTTAATATCAATGGATTTACAGATTCTACAAAAACAGTTAGATGAAAGTAGCCATTGCCCTCTGTGCCACGCATCCATGTTCTGGGTCGAGGCTGAACAATACAGCCAAGAATTTCAATTTCACGAATGTAGCCATTGCCAGCACCGCGTTTTTAGAAGTGACAGCAAACTAAATTGTCATTGTGCTCAGTGTACGGCACAACGGAAAAAGCAGACCCAGCAGACCATTTTACAAGAACAACGTAAATATAAAGTCAAAGATGAAGTGATTTACAGCCTGAATCAACTCAGCTTTTTACATAAATTATTCTTGCTTAGCTTGTTGGACAGCTATGCACGGGAAGATGTACAGCATGATGAGCTGATTCATTGGCAGAATATTAAATATCGAGAATTTACACCTAACTATTTATTTCAGAACCACTTAGTTCAAGAGTTATTGAAATTAGGGGTGTTTAAATCGCAAGATGCAGGTTTGGAAACAGAACACTATTATCTTAATGTCCGACTGGATGGTTATTCAGATCCAAGCTTATTTAGTGTGGCGCAACAATTACGCCACTGGTTCTATGAAAATCTGAGCCAAGGGATTCCCTTTAAAAGCACAGATGAAGTCAAAGACACACTCTACCTCGTGCTCTATCAGGAAATTGTGCAGTTCATGCAGTTCTATTGTCGAACTTGGGGTATTCAGATTGCTGGTAATCGACCATTCCAAGCTTTTTGCTACCGTTTAATGGAAGGTCTGGCTGTCGGGCAGATTTTCTATTTGATCCAAACCGCTTTAGAATATCTGCATAAACAAAACGTGTTACAACCCAGAAATGATAAATTTATCAACACCAATTTGCTCAAAAAGACTTTAGAACAGTATCGTGAGCGTGCTTTGACCGAGCGCTGGGAAACCACGACTTTACCAAGACCTTATACCATTCCATTTAGTAAAATGAGTGAAGTTTTGCTGTTTAAGTTTTTGGGTTATGACGAGAGTATTTTTATTCAGCCTGTCTGGAAATCTTGGCGAAAAATCGAACCTCGTTTAAATTTCTATTCGGTTAAACGTTGCATGTATTGCGGTTCAAATGACTTAATCGTGGATTATGATGCGACAGATTATGTGTCGCTCATTTGTCGTCAATGTAAGCATCAAGATCATTATTTCACTCGTTAATAAAAACTTTATTCAGGATATGTCATGTCACAAAAACAACAACTCATTGATCAGGTCATCGACGCTTGGCGTGCCTTACAACAACAAACACCTTTAGTGCAATGTATGACCAATAGCGTTGCCAATAATTATGTGGCGAATATCTTACTTGCAGCAGGTGCCTCACCTGCCATGATTGATAATCCATTTGAAGCCGAAGATTTCACCAAAATTAGTGCTGCCTTAAGCATCAATATTGGAACCCCAACCACCGAACAAACTCAAGCCATGTTGATTTCGGCTCAAACTGCGCATCAGCATCAAGTGCCGTGGGTGCTTGACCCAGTTGGTTATGGAGTAGTGTTAAAGTGGCGCAGTGAAACGGTCGATCAACTGTTAAGGTTCCAGCCGAGTATCATTCGTGGTAATGCCTCTGAGATCAGTACTTTAGCAGGCAGCCAGATCCAGTCTAAAGGCGTAGATAGTACTTTAAATAGTCATGAGGTTTATGCACAGGCAAAAAGCCTATTGCAACATACTGAATGTATTGCAATTTCAGGTGAATCAGACTTTATCATCTCGAAACAACTCGATGCTGTAATTCAAGTCAATGGTGGCTGTTATTTACAACCTAAAATTACCGCAACAGGTTGTGCCCTAGGTGCCTTAACCGCAGCCTATCATGCAGTCAGTAGTCCAAGCATTGCTGCACTCGCCTCACATATTCATTTTGCCATTGCAGGTAAATTGGCCTATGACCATGCACAAACGGTGGGCAGTTTTAATGTGGCTTTTTTGGATTATGTGCATATGTTGGATGACAATTTAATCCAGCAATATGTTGATATTGAAATCATTTAAGTCGTTTATCAATAAAAGACTTTCCTACTTGAGTGTAATACCTTGCTTAGCGATGCTAAAAACGCAACCTTCAGTTGCGTTTTATCGATTCAATTTTTAACTGAACCCATTAACTGGCGCCCTAACAATGGTCTGAATTGAGCTTGTTTCACTGAGCAGCATTACCGATCTATTCAAAGCTGTTGCGATCAATCTGATATTGTTTAAAGTACAACGAACGTTCGGCCTCACTCAAACTTTCATCGTATTTAATAATGAAGTAAATATCTTTCTTGGTTAAAGGTATAGATTTTAATAGGTCTGCCAATTCTGTAACTCTAATTGCTGCGACTTCACTGGGCTGCTTGAGAATATCCGCATCTTGTTCAATAAACTTAAAATCAACGCCTTGTAAATTGAAATACACCATAACTCTTCTATTCAATGCGTCACTATCATCATATAACACGGTGCCTGCAGGTAAAATGGTGTAATCTGAATAATTATCAAAACTTGATGCGATGCTTAAAGGTCTTTCCAAAACATGAATTTTAGGTGTCTTAAGGTATTCCCATAAATACAAAATGAAGAGAAATTGAATCAACGCCAAAAGAATTAAAAAAGTAATCGCTATATTTTTTTTCATAAATCATCTTCATGCTAAGGTGAGAACATCAACATCTCACCTTGAAAAATAAAGTATTCAATCATGACTTACATTGATCAAGATAGTGCTTTGACCTGCTCTAAAAAGTGTGCTTGTACGACATCTTAGCTTGAGAACAACCCCATATAAAAAACATTACAATCCAAATTAAGACTTCGATTTCTCATGTTTTCTCAAATCACAATGCATCTTCTTGCTATACTTTAAACTGTGAACCCCATTCATAACAGGCATTAAAAGTAATTTTACTCACTGTTCATGGATTTATTTTTGATCAACCGCTTAGGCCATCGCTTTCTCATAATGTTGTGGATTAAGCCGAATCATCAATACGATAACTATCACCACCATACATAAATGCCAGATCCATCCTGCAGCATACGTTCCTGTCATATCATGCAATACCGCAACCCACCAAGGTGCAATTGCAGCCAATAGGAATCCGCCACCTTGCATCAAGGCTGAAAGCTGTCCTGCATGTGTAGGACCAGGTAAATGGTCGAGCACCACGATCATCAACAAAGCAAAGCATCCGCCTAAACCCGCTCCTACAGTGATTGCCCAGAGGTAAGGCAAAGCATCTGCAAAAAAAGCCAAGCCTGAAAAGCCAATCAGTTGCAAGATTAAAGTGAATCCCACCCAGATTCGACGATCTCGCTGCTTTCGGGATAAATACGGTAATAACAATGCGGCCCCTGCTTGACTTAATGTCAACACAGCCATCAGATTGCCACTGGCCGTTGCCGTCCAACCGTGTGCTTGAAAAGCAGGTGCAAGCCAAGCCACAATCGAGCTATAGCCGCCATTGATTAAACCAAAACAGCAGATCAGCAACCATGTTCTTGGCTTATTGATCAGCCGCATCACCGAAGGCATTTTTTTGTGCTGCTGTACTGTCTGAGTCAAAACATACGTTGCAAAGATCAACGCCAGTAATGCAGGCAACACAAAAACAGCCAGCCCGATTTTCCAGTCACCACTGCTATTTGTCAGCACAGGTGCAAGCAATGCTCCAAGCGCTCCCCCCCCCATTAATGTAGCTGAATAAAGCCCCATCATCGGACTCAGATGTTCATGGAACTCTCTTTTAATCAGACTTGGGAACGCTGCTTGAATCATAGCAACGCCAAAGCCAATCACGGCAGCGGTAAAGATTAAAGCCCAACCATGTACAGTAAAAAAGCGTAAACTACAGCCCACGCAGATCATCAGCAATGCGCCAAGAATCGTACGACGCTCACCAAAGAGGTTTTGCAGAACTGGGCCAACGAAGGCAATGAGTCCCATCAGTAACATTGGCACAAGGGTTAAAAGTGCAATAACTTGCAGGCTCAAACCTGTAGTAGCACGAATCTGATTGGCAACAGGCCCAACACTGGTCATAAATGGCCGAAGATTCAATCCAACCAAAGCAACGGTGATGATCAACAATGATCGATGCTTGATTGCGCTCATGGTTTTAACCGTATATCAATCATGAGATAGACGTCCAATAGCCGTACAAATCGGGCTTGGCTTCAATTCTTACAGGAATATATCGAATCATCATAGACTGCTCAGCAAAGGGTTTTGCCAAATCCGCATAAATTTCCGCTGTCGATAAGCCATATGCCTCGGCATCATCATTTGAATGTGCGTAAGTCACACGGTTAATCCCTGCCATACGCATGGCTGCCATACACATGGGACAAGGCTGCCCGCTAGCAAATACAGCACAGCCTTGTAAATTAGCTGTCCCTAATTGTTGGCTGGCGGCACGTATTGCCAAGAGTTCTGCATGCGCGGTTGGATCATTGCTTTTCAGTATTTCATTCACACCTGAGGCAATCACTTGACCATCTTTCACCAAGACTGCACCAAATGGCCGTCCACCTTGCTCGCAATTTTGGTACGCCAGTTCAATCGCCTGACGCAGAAAATCATGATCCTGCTGCATTTTAATGCTCCAATAACGTTGTTTTTGCGCCTGCACGCAATAAAGCTTTTTCGATAGCGGTATAACCACGTGCATGGGCATGCTCGAGTGCTGTAATCCCATCTGCATCAGGAATGTTGACATTGGCTCCCGCTGCAATGAGTAAATCGACAATCTGTTGATAAGGTTGAGTACCATTACCTAAAATGATCGCTTCCAATAAAGCCGTCCAGCCTAAGTTATTGATGTGATCGACATCCACACCCGCCTCAATCAATGTCCGTACGGTATCCACATGTCCACGTTCAGCCGCAGGAATCAAGGCTGTGCCACCATAGCGGTTGGTACTTTTCAAATCCGCACCGTGCGTTAAGGTCAGCTTTAATATTTTTAAATAGCCACGTGCGCCTGCATAAAGATAAGGACTGTCCTGAATCTGATCTTTGGCATTGACATCGGCTCCAGCATCGATCAAGACCTGTGCAGCATCGACATTATTGGCACGTGTTGCAATCATTAAAGCAGTTGAGCCTGATGCATCACGTGTATCAATCTGAATGGGTTGAGCGAGCAACTGCTGGATTTGCACGACATTATTGCGTGCAGCCGCAGTATGTAAGGCGTCGTCTGGCATCGCATCTCCTGAAGTTGCGCGGCTACATGCGGTCAAAGCCAGCGCACATACAGCCGACAGAAATGATTTGTGCATAAAGCCCTCCATGAATCAGCCCAAAAATCAAAAATAAGATCTATGCTTAGGATAATCAGCTTTATTACTATTTAAAAATTAAATTATTTAATCCAATGTATTAAGATTATGAATAAAAAATTCAAAGCTCCATTTTCAACACTGGTCTTCCGAGTAATTCGATATGTTTGATCCCCGCTTGCTCCGCGCCTTTGTCAATATCTTTGAAGCTGGTAGCTTTACCTTAGCTGCCGAGCGCTTGCATATGACTCAATCCACGGTCAGCCAACAACTCGCTAGATTGGAAGAATCTGTGGGTAAACAATTGATTGATCGAAATGTACGCCCCTTACAATTGACAAGCTCAGGTGAATATTTGATTAGCTATGCACGACGAATTTTAGCCCTGCAACAAGAAGCCCAGATGATTTTGGGTGATCCATCAGGCACGATTCCCATTCGAATTGGTTTGCCTGAGGATATTATGAATAGCGATATGGCTTTGGCTTTAAGTGCCTTTAGCAAACAACATCGTACGGTTCGACTGGATGTGACCGCGGGGTTAAGCCGTGATCTGATGGAACGTTACCGCAATGGGCAACTTGATATTGTGATTGTCAAAGAAACAGCGGCAAGTTCAGATCATCATGCCAGCTTCCCCGAGGAAATGGCCTGGTTTGAAAGTATCGATCATGGTGGAGAATGGTCTGATCCCCTGCCATTGGTGACGTTTCCACAAGGTGGACTCTATCGAGATGAGATGTTTGAAGCGATTGAACGTAACCGCCAGCATGGCTATATCGCCTTTACCAGTAACAGCTTGGCCAGTGTATTGGTCGGGGTTGAAACAGGTCTCGGTTTATCACTTTTGCCTGTCGCCACCACCACAGGTCATCGGGTACGGGAATATCTACCCTTGGGTAAAGCACAAGCCATGACCGTTTCCATCTATGCTTGGGATAAAGAAGGACTGGTCGCCAATCTATTGCAGCAGATGACCACGGTGCTGCAACATCGTTTTGAACAAAGCAAAGCCGAATGATTAAACAGAAATATCCGCTTTTATCCTCGAATCAACTGTCTTTAAGTGCCAAGTCATATGCTGCATGTGCCAAAAATATATGGCATGGCACAAGAAGTTAAATTCCATGCTCTACTGTCAAGACTGTACCCATAACGCTAATTACTATCGATTGAAATCAACCTCTTTGATAAGTAGCTCAGCATGGCAAAACAGACAGAAAAACGATACAGCCAGTATTGTCGTAATAATCTGATTTTTAATGTGATTGATTCCGGTCCAATCGATGGAAAGCCAGTTATTCTTTTGCATGGTTTTCCTGAAACTGCACACAGTTGGCAAGCCACCAGCGCTATTCTCAATCAGCAGAACTTTCGAACCTTTGCCATTGAACAACGTGGCTACAGCTTAGCAGCCTCTCCCAAAGGTCGTTTTCAGTACGCAATTGCGGAACTGGTTGCAGATGTAAAAAGCTTGATTGATCTGCTTGGACAACCCGTCTATGTAATTGGTCATGATTGGGGCTCCATTGTGGCCTGTGAGTTGGCCCAGCAATACCCCAATCTAGTCAAGCATCTCACTTTGGTCTCGGTTCCACATACAGGTGCATTCCTGAAATCCATGCTCAGCAGTACGCAAATTTTTACCTCGTACTATATTGGTTTTTTCCAACTGCCCTTTATTCCTGAACTACTTTTTAAAAAAGCCAAATCACTCAGCCACATATTGCTAAAAAACTCAGGCATGAATGCTGAACAAATCAAGGACTTCCAACAACATTTCATTCAAGAAAACCGTATCGGCACTGCCATTAACTGGTATCGCAGTATGCCGTTGGCCCCGATTCGCTCAACCTTTAAAAAAGTAAAAGTACCCACCCTGTTTATCTGGGGAGATAAGGATATTGCGATCGGCAAGAAAAGTGCCCAGCTCAACAAGCAGTTTTTTACTGGCTCATATCAAGAGATTTATCTGGATGCCACACATTGGATTCCTGCCCAGAATGCCGAGCAATTGAGCCAGTATTTTATCAATGCCGTGAATGGAGGAGAAGCAAATGCATCCTAAACAACGACTGGAAAATCATTCTCTTGAGCAACGCCGTGTTCAATTTGATTTTAGCCATACGCCTGAACACTGGATATATGACAACCCATTTGCAACCCATTTAATTAATGCCGTGCATTTGATTTTACCTGTGGGTGAACTCTGGATGTGCCGATCTTTTAATGAAGCACTGCCCTATGTCACGGACGAAAAGCTACGTGCCGATGTAAAAGGTTTTGTCCATCAAGAAGCGCACCATGCCTCCGCTCATAAAGTCGCGCAAGACTATTTAAGACATTATGGCTATGAGATTGATGACTTTATTACTAGCTTAGATACGATATCAAAGCAACTGAATACAGCCCCTTTAGGCTTGGCATTACCACAAAATCTGGCTTATCGTTGGTTAACCATTCGCGTGGGTATCGCCGCTGCAGTTGAACATTTCACCACCATGTTGGGTACATGGTGTCTCGATGACCAACCGTGGCAAAATAAAACTGCTGATGAAATGATGTCTGATCTAATGACTTGGCATTTGGCAGAAGAAGTTGAGCATCGAAGTGTAGCTTTTGATTTGTATATGCACTTATGCGGTGAAGAAAATAAAACCTTTGCCTACTTACAACGCCAAATGATCATGCTGGCGGTTGCGCCAGGATTTACGTTTGCCATCTATCAATGCTTTAAGAAACTAGCCCAACAAGATGCTCAAGCTAAACGCTATCAGAACTATGGCCTGCTTCGTTCTTTAGCCCAAACCGCAATTGAAAATGCCCGCAGCAAACAAGTACCCAGTTTTTTCGCGATGATTTCTAGCTTAAGACATTGGGTTAAACCCAACTATCATCCATTTTATGAAGGCGATACGTTTAAAGCATTGCAGGTGATCGATAACTCCCCCGCGGTTAAAGCCTTAACCCAACTTCGGGTTTGCTAAGCCACTCAATTATTCTTTCCTCTTTTAGGCACATGATGTGCCTTTTTTTATTTTTAATTAAAAGTAGACATAAAAAAGCCTTATGGATATAAGGCTTTTAAGGTTTTAACGATGGAAGCTATAACTATAGCTATCGAATTCTGCCATATCATTTTTCATATATTGCATGGTCCATGGATAATTCGCCACATTCACTTGCTGAGCATCCAAATAATAACTTGCACATCCGCCTTGGTTAAACACCGAGGCATTCAACTTATTTTGCAACTTTTGATTATATTGAGTATCGGCAAAAGCAGAGATTTCAAAACTGCTTAAATGATTATCCAATACAAAACGTATGGCTTTCACTGCATAATCAATCTGGTTTTCAACAGCACTGATTAAGGAGTTATAGCTAATACTATTGGGGCCGAGCAACATAAAGGCATTGGGTAGGTCTTTCACCACACAGCCTTTATAGGCTTGTACCGTATTGATTTGCCAGACATCATCCAGCAATACACCCGTTTTGGTCATAATCCGTTTGGCAATGGGCGGTTTTGCCACCTCGAAACCAGTACTCCAAACAATAATGTCCAAAGGAATTTCTTGACCATCCACCAAAATACCTTTTGCCGTGACTTCCTTCACGCCTTGATCAATCAGTTCCACATTTTTGGCTGCCAAGGCAGGATAATAACTATTTGAAAATAAAATTCGCTTACAGCCCAAAGTAAATTTTGGTCGGACTTTTTCTCGTAATATTGGATCTTGAATCTGGTAATGCATCCAGTGAATCAAGCCCTTACCTAAAGCCTCCAAGGTTTTTGGTTGATTGACACTGGAACTAAACATATCCATCGACACACTGGTCAATTTGCGTAGAGAGCGCATGGTAAAGGGCACTTTTTGCTGAACATTTTTAGATGCATCATGCAGCACCAGATTCGGTTTCGGAATCACCCATGGCGCGGTGCGTTGAAATACATATAGCTGATCAACAATCGGTTGAATCGCAGGAATAATCTGTATCGCCGAGGCGCCTGTTCCAATCACGGCGACGCGTTTATGGCTTAAATCAACCGCGTGATTCCATTGTGCAGAATGGAAGACCTCACCTTTAAAACGATTTAAACCTTTCACAGTCGGCATTGTCGGTTCACTCAACGGACCCACCGCAAAAAATACAAAGCGTGCCTGATAGATGCCTTGATTGGTCTCAATTTGCCAACACTGTTGCTCATGCGACCATGAGGCTTGCTGCAATTCGGTATTAAACAGAATATGCTGGTCCATCTTAAAGCGGTTAGTGACGTCCTGAATATATTGCTGGATCTCTTTTTGTTTCGCGAAAATATGACTCCAGTTTGGATTCGGTGCGAATGAATAGGAATAAATCGAAGATGGTACATCACACTCACAACCCGGATAGGTATTTTCCCGCCAGACCCCACCCACTTCATTTGATTTTTCGACAATAATAAAGTTATTGATATTTTGCTGTTTCAGCTTAATTCCAGCAGCAATTCCAGAAAAACCGGCCCCGATTATCACCACATCAAACTGATGATTATTTACAACCACATCCTGCTTTAAATCTGACATTTTCCACTCCCAAATATAAAAATCTTGTCAGTTCAACCCATTCATAAATCAACAAATTTATGAACAGCGCTATCTGTGGAAAATAGTTTGATTGTGCAATAAAGACTTGACCGTCAATGCCAGATTAAAATAATCAAAGTCAAATGAATAAAGCATCATAACAAATAAGATTTAATTGATGATTCATTCAACAGTTTGGGTACTTCATACCGCTATTCTGTCCTTTGAAGATAAATAGGCTTGGATTTGAATCCGCTAAGATAAATACCGCAATCAGTGAAAATAACTGAGCTGATTGATCGGGATAGAGTTAAAGGATTTGACTTCGAAACGAGCAGAACAATTATGACTGAAATTCCAAGTATTCCATCGGTTCTGTTAGAACTCATTGCAAAGTACCTACAACAAAACAATATTTCAAATTTTCAGTTCAATGAGCTGAGCAAACAGTATGCACATCAGCCCCGAATGCCACTGCACAAATGGTGGAATTTACTCGAACACATTTACCAACAACATCCCACCCCAGTGCTGGGACATTTTATTGGTCAGTTGGCCGAACCACATCATATTCATATTTTAGGCTACTTGGCACTTTCTAGTCCGAATCTAATTGGCTTTCTGAATTGTTTCAGAAACTTCCAGCCGCTGTTGCAGAACTCAGCCTCATTCTCCATTGTGCAAAAGGAAGATCGCTTTTGTATGTGCTGGACGCCCGTGGTGCATAAAAACTCGCAACTCTCCAATGAGGTTCTTCTTTCTGGCGTGTTGAGTACCATCCGTAAGATCTTGCAACAACCTGAGATTTGTCCCTTAAAAATCGAATTTTCTGCCACTGCACCTGTTGATATCACCCCCTATGCCGCGGTATATGGCTGTCCCGTCAGTTTCGATTCAGATGTATTAAGACTATGGTTGCCGCTTGAAATTCTGCATCTGCCCATTCCAAGTCGAGACCCGCATTTAAAAAAACTGTTAGACCAGCAAGCAGAAGCCCTGCTTAAGAGTATTCCCAATCCAGATACCTTCTTGAAAGACTTGCAGTTGCTGATTGTGAATATGCTTAAAATCGGCGAGCCTTCGGCAGAGAATATTGCCAAACAGATGAACCTGTCGCTAAGAAGCTTTTATCGTAAACTCAGTGGCTATAATTTACAGTACAGTGATCTGGTCAAAAGCATTCGCTTAGAACTGGCAAAAAGCTATCTGGTCAAATCAGAGCTGTCGCTCACTGAAATTGCACTACTACTTGGTTATGCCGAACAAAGTGCCTTTAGCCGCGCCTTTAAACAATGGGAGAATATCTCTCCGTCTGAATATCGAAAAAGCCATCTCAGCTAAAAAAACTCAAAAGCACAAAGAGTGAATCATGGGTATGACTCACTCTAACAACTTGTTAATCGAAAGGTTTAGAAACTAAAGCCAATATTGAGATTGATTCGATAAAGCCATTGGTCGCTATAAGGTGAAACCGTTGAAGTAAAACCTGTGGCATTGGAAGCGCCACCAATAATATTGGCATTTTTACCCCAAGTATAATCTGCCCACACCATAAACGGTGACGCGATAAACATCATCCCTGTGGTATTCATCTGTGAGGCTGACCAATCCGTACGTTTCTTGTCCATATAACTATAGTCATTATAGAAACGGATGGCTTTGAGTTTGCCCATATCCTGTACAGGTAAGGTATAAGCCAAATTTAAACTGGCAACTGTGGCTTCTGAAGCAATGAAATACGCAGGGGTAAAGCCATTATTGCCCATCAATGTGACATCATTACTGACCCCTTCTGGGTTTTTGGCATCATATTGATAATGAATCACAGAGCTTTGTAAATTAAAGCGTTTGTAATTATTATCGGTATGCAGACCGACTGCATAATACTGACCATTTTTATCAGTGGTCTTGTTATGCAATTGCGCAATAGCTCCCGATACACCAAATTCTTGCTTGCCAAAATCAGTTTCTAATTTACGTACGATGCGCGTATTCAATTGATGGCGCTTTTCATTTTGATAGGCTTTTTGGGTGGGAAAGGCATTCTCGGCCAAATCATCATAGGTCGCACTTTCTGGTGAATAACGCAGGCTGGTATCCAGCATTTGCGGATAATAGCCTAATTTGATATCCCAATCCTTGTTGTTAAAATTCCAGTTCAACCCAGGTGCAATGTTATTGCCATAGCCCAAGAAAAACGGAATATGATAAGTCCAGCCATTTTGCGGATAAGGATAAATTGCAAAAGGTTTATACACCAGCCCTGCTTCAATACTATTATTTTGATCAAGGTTATAGCCGACATAAGCTTTCTCAATCGAGCGTTTCTCTTGATCCTGAAACAGATAACTGGCATTAAAATAAGCGTCGTCAAATTTGCCTTTTAGATCTACCCTGAAAATATCAAAATACAGCTTACCAAAACCGCCATTGGATCCTTCCCAATTTTCATAACGTTGGTTGAGTCGCACCACGCCACCCAATTTTACCGAATCCGTTCCATCTTCACTTTTCCATTCTAGTGCTGAGCTTTGTGCAAAAACATGGGATGTGGTACCCAAATAAAATGCAGCAAATAGCATGGCTATAGAGGTCTTTTTCATCTCTTAATTCCTTGGTTTTTGTTCCAACGATCCTGTTGGCTAGCTTTTTGTTTTACCTATAAAACATAGTTTTTATCGTTTTATGGACAAAAAAATTTGCCCATAAAACAGTCTTCACATCAGCACGGACTGCCAATGCTCAACGGGATTAATACAATTTTTTCTGTGGTGGACCAGCAAAGTTCAATGGCCCAATTGAATGCATGTCGAGTTCAATCACACTTGGCCCTTGGAAAGCAATGGCTTCCTGAATCACAGTTTTGAATTCCTCTGCACTGCCTACTTTCCAGCTTTTCACGCCCATGGCTTCGCCTAGAACTTTATAGTCTGGGGTATGCAATTCATTGAAATACTGGCGACCACCGAAGTAATTCTTTTGGATGCCACGCATCACGCCATAGCCACCGTCATTCATGATCATCAGCACCATATTGGTATTTTCTTGCGCCATGGTTGCGATTTCACCAATGCCTAGCATCAAACCACCATCACCGACCAAGCCAATGACTTTCTTGTCGGGATTGGCAATCGACGCGCCAATTGCCGTTGCTAGACCCAAACCAATCGCACCTGCTAAAGAGTGAATATTTTGATTCGGTTCCTGTACTGGGAATAAACGGCTGCCCCAGGTACTGCCTGACATAGTAATATCGCGTACAAAAATACCGTCTTGCGGCAATGCGGCACGTAAATGATCACAGATTAAAGCGTACTGATCCAACTGGGTACGTAATGCCTCAATCGCCGCCTGTTTCGCTTTCACCACCGCTGCATCATATTCCATATCAACTTTGGATACGCCTTGCAAGCCCGTCAATACACGTTGCAGTACATCTTTGGCATCGCCACAGATGAAGTTACGCACTTTGTAATTACGCTGTTGTGCCACAGGATTGGCATCAATCTGGATAATATTGTCAGGGAATTGCACGGAATAGGTTTTGGTTTCATTACTGCGTAAGCGTGAACCGACCACCACCAATAAATCAGCCTCTTTGAGCAACTGCTCAACCCCTGCCGAGTTATGGAAAGCACCTAGGCTACGCGGATGATCATCGGCCAATACACCACGCGCATGGGTCGATGACACCACAGGAATCCCAAGATCGGCAATCGCCTTGACTTCTGCAACACTGTTCAGCGTTCCACCACCAATCCAGAACACGGGACGTTTGGCTTTCTTCAGTTCATCGACAATCAGGTCAACTTCCACCTGTTCAGCTTGTGGCAATTCCAGTGCTTTTACTGGCCCCAAGTTCAGCGGCAAATCGATTTCTGCTGCCTGTACATCAATCGGCAACTCAACACTGACTGGTCCCATTGGTACGGTAGTGGCTACACGAATCGCTTCACGAATCACACCCACCGCATTGTCAGGACTGGTGATACGGAAAGCAGCTTTGCTTGATGCACGTAAGAAAGTCAGCTGATCTTTGGTTTCATGAATAAAGCTGGCATCACGATCCAAATATTCACGCTCCACTTGCCCAGTTAAGTGTAAAACAGGACTGCCTGCATTCATTGCTTCAATCAGTGAACCGACTGCATTACCTGCACCAGCACCCGTACTGGTTAATGCCACACCGAGTCCTTTAAAACGAGAGTGGCCATCTGCCATGGTGACCGCACCTGCTTCACCGCGTGCCGCCACAAAACGGATTTTTTCACGGCGACCGACGGCATCAGCAATCGGTAAGTTATGGATCGAGATCACTCCATACATACTGTCAACTTGGTGTGCTTCTAAAACACGGGCGATGGCTTCGCCGACATTTACACGTTCTGTCATTGGTATATTCCTCAAAAACTGTTCATTCCATGAATGTATTAATTCGCCCAAGGATTTGGCTGCTCGCTTAATCCCATATAGATGCTTTTTTGTTGCATATAAGACAAAATGCCTAAACGACCTTTTTCACGACCAATGCCACTTTCTTTAAAGCCACCAAATGGCGCTGAAATCGAGAATTTCTTATAGGTATTAATCCAGACTGTACCGACTTCTAAAGCACGGGCAATTTGCCATGCCTTACGATAGTTTTCAGTCCAGATGCCTGCGGCAAGACCAAAACAACTGTCATTGGCTTGTGCAAGCAAGTCTTGTTCATCGTCATATTTCATCACCACCAGTACAGGGCCAAAAATCTCTTCCTGACAGGTTTGCGCTGAATTGCTTAAACCAGTGATAATGGTTGGTAAGTAATAGCTCCCTTTGGCAAATTCACCTTCGGTTAAGGCATGACCACCCACAAGAACTTGTCCACCTTCTTGTTTCGCGAGCTGTACATAGTCATCAACAGAAGCCAAATGTTTCGGATTAATCAAAGAGCCGAGATGTACACCTGCGGTTTCAGGATGCCCAACGCGCAAGCCTTTGGTGATTTCAACCAAACGACTGAGAAATTGATCATAAATACTGCTGTGTACAAACAGACGCGAACCGGCAATACAGGCTTGTCCAGCCGAACTGAAAATACCGTAAGCCACACCTTTGGCTGCCAATTCAATATCTGCATCTGGCAACACAATCGTTGGTGATTTTCCACCAAGTTCCAAAGAGGTGGTGATCAGTTTATCTGCAGCAAGATGTGCCAGATGACGACCCGTAGTGGTTCCACCGGTAAATGAAATTTTACGTACCAAAGGATGCTTCACAATCGCATCACCAATCACCGAACCGCGTCCGACCAGTACACTGAGCAAACCTTTTGGCAGGCCTGCTTCTTCAAAGATTTTGGCGAGTTCCAATGCAATCAAAGAAGTCACTTCTGCTGGTTTTAGAATCACGGCATTGCCGCCCGCAAGTGTCGGTGCCAATTTTTGCACTTCACTGGCAATCGGTGAGTTCCACGGGGTAATTGCAGCGACTACACCTACGGGCTCATACACGCTCATGGTCATAAAATCTGCGGCACGTTGCGTGGTCAGCTCATCATTTAAGGTTTCACAGGCTGCGGCCACATAACGCGCTGTTGCCGCAGCACTCATGGTCAAGGCACGGGTTTCAGCCAAGGGCTTGCCATTATCACGGGTTTGTAGCTTTGAAAGTTCATCCACACGCGCTTCAATAATGTCGGCCACTTTATATAAAATACGGGCACGTTCATGCGGCATGCTGTTGCGCCATTCCGCCTTACGCCAAGCCGCATCTGCCTTTTCAATGGCTTCATTGACATCATCCAGACTCGCCGTTGAAATTTCAGCATTCACCGATTGATCTGCTGGAAATAAACTTTGAATCGTAGCGCCTTTACCTAATCGCCATTCACCTGCGATATAAATTTCCTTTACCATGATCAAATCCTTTTAAATCTGAATTGCTTCAACGCTATTGCGACAAGCGCGAATCACACTTAATGCAGCCAAGGTTGAGGTTTTGGGATTACTTGCCAATGGCACCCCCACCAGTTCAATGGTCATTTCACCAAATACACCTTCTGCTACAATGGTGTGCTTGTTTTTGTTAATGCTCGGATCAACCGTCAGCTCAACCATAGTGTCATCCATGCCCAGCCCAGCCAGTGCAATCGTGGCGGCTACATTGGCATTGGCTGGAAATTTCAAAGCTGCTTCTCTGGCTGTACCACGGAAAAAAACCGTTGCTTCACTGACCTGATCGAGATCAACCAATTGCTCTGCATAGCTACCACGCCAGCTTTTTGGACTCTTACAGCCCTTATAGGTGACCTTTTCCAGACCACCTTCTTTAGCTGCAGAGATCCCATCAATCCCGGCAATTGCGCCTGCCAATAAATGCAGATGCGCATCGTTTTGTTCTGCCGTGGTTTTCAGCTGAATTAAAAATTCGTTATCGGCCAAAGTGCCCACAGAGATCAGGCCAATGGTCCAGCCTTTTTCCAGCACTTTTTGCGCATGTTCTTTCACCGCTGCCTGACCAGCCACTTCAATTACATAGTCCGGTGTCCCCTGACATTGTTCGATTGAACTAATCACTTGCACATCAGCCGCAACCTGCGCCCGTACTTTTTCGACACTACGTGCAGGGACCACAATCCATTTAAGTTGCAGGTCTTGGGGCATATGCGCATACACTTCTGCTGCCATCGCTCCAAAACCAATCATCATCAACTGTTTCATGTGAACACCTTATAAATGTTTGTTAAATCCACCAGAGACATCCAGTGTCGAACCTGTGGTATACGATGCTAAAGGTGATGCCAAGAACACCAAGGCACGCGCGGGTTCTTCTGGCTTGCCTAAACGCTGCATCGGAATGCCACGGTTCTTGGCAATGTTGCCTGTCCACTGTTCCCATGTTGCATTTGGATCTGAACGGGTTTCAAAACGGCGTTTCCACTGTGCTGATTCCACCATGCCTAACAGGATTGAATTGACCCGAACACCGTACTGGGTAAATTCATGCGCCAATGAATGGGTTAAATTCAGCAGTGCTGCACGTGCAGATGAAGTCGCAATCATATGCGGCTCAGGTTGCAGTGCCAGCAAAGAATTCACATTGGTAATCGACCCGTATGCCGAATGTTTTAAATCATTTAAAAATGCCCGTACTGGATGTAATACACTGAAATACTTCAGTTCAATTTCCTTCATCCAGTCTTCGTCTTGGGTATTTTCAAAATTAGACACACGTCCCTGACCTGCGTTATTGATTAGCATGTCGACATTGCCCAGATGTTGATTGACCTGTTGTGCAAAACGTTTTACATCTTCTTTATCCAAGACATTGCAGATACTGGTGAAGATATTGGCATGCGGATATTTTTCTAAAATATACAGTTTTGATGCAGCCAAACGCTGCTCATCTCGACCGCACCATGCCACCTTGGCACCTTCTGCAACTAAAATTTCGACTGCAGCCAAACCAATGCCTGACGAGCCACCTGTGACAACTGCTACTTTTCCTTCAACTTGGAAGCTCATATCCATATCTCTCGTTTAAGCCTTAATGTGCCGATAAAACAATGTCGTTAAACTGTTCAGGTTGATCGACATAACTCAGATGACCTGCATCTGTAATGAGATGACATCGGCTCAATTGCATTTCTACAGCAAGTTCCTTGATCGCTTGCGCAGGCGTAATTCCATCCTTGTCACCCGCAATCACCACACAAGGAACAGTAAGTTGTGTTAAATAATTTCGAATTTCGTCATAGGCCAACAAATAAGATGCTCGGGTAAAACCCTCTAATGTTAGTTGCCCCATCACCTCATTGACCAAAGCCAGTGCCTGAGGGTCTTGTTTATAAATCAAATGCGGTCCACGGCTGGTAGCCATGCCTGCATTGCCCAAGCTTTTCAACATATTCGGGCGTTTTTGATAAACTTGTGCTTGGGTTTCTTCATCGGAACGTTGATAACCTTGTGCTGCATTGGCAATGATTAAGGTCTGTATCCGTTCAGGATAAAGATGGGCAAAAGCACTGGCTTGTAAAGCACCCAATGAATGTCCAACTACAATAGCTTTTGAAATGTTCAACGCATCTATCAAGCCCAATACTCGCTCCGCATAATCGGCTGCATTGGGTTGATCTATGTTTAAACCATCGGATAAACCATAACCGGGTGCATCCCAAGCAATGACATGAAAATGTTGACTGAGTGTCTCCAACTGCTTAATCCAGGATGCTGAACCTGAGCTAATTCCATGCAGCAAAACCAGCGGCTGGCCTTGACCTGCTTCACGATAAGCTTGCACAGCGCCATTTACGGCAACCGTTTTGACTGGATAGTGAGTTAAACGCTCAATCAGTGTCATCATGTCATTCCTTCAACATTTATAAGATCAATCGGATTAACGTTTGATTTGAGACAATGGATGCTCAGGTGGATAGTTCGGAATGGTTGGTTTACCCGCACCCAACATCACACACATCAAGGCATCTTCCTGACCTGGATTAAATAAGCCACGATAAATACCCGGTGGAATTGAAATCAGGTCACGCTCTTTCAGTCTGGTCTCAAATTTTTCCCCGTTATGTTCAATGAACAGGTCAATTTCGCCACGCAACATGAAAAACACTTCTTCAACATCGTGATGAATATGCAAAGGCCCTTCACATTGCGCAGGTAAAACCATGGTTGAGAAGGTAAAGTTTTCAGCTGGAACCGTATTGCCATCATTAACCACACCTGTTGCACCTGTACCCATATAACGCATTTGTGCGCGACGATATTTCGGGTCATAGTCCGCTTGGAACTTCAAGGCATCAAAATCATATTTACGTGTTTCAAAGCGTGCGATACGGGTATTCAACCAGTCTTGTAAATTTGTACCTTCAGGTTGTGTCCATGATTCGAATTGTTGAGTAGTCATGTTTTAACTCCTAGGTTTTTGATGAACCGTTTGATTAATAACGTTTTAATAAAGGAACTAAGAAGAACGATCCGATCACGGCAACGGCTGCCAAGAAGGTAATTCCTAAATTAAAACTGTGGGTTTGCATCACGATGTAACCGATCAGAACAGGCGCAATTGCGCTGGCAAAATTACCCATTCCGTTGAAAATTCCACCCGCAGTTGCACCAACATCGGCAGTTGTGACACGGGCAAGTAAGGCGAATACTGCTGCGACACCAAAACCCCAAGCCATTGCGCTTAAAGACATTGCCGCGATCACCAGAATCGGATCAGTCATAATCACCATGACATACATAAAGATGCCTGCCACCAACAGGCCACTGAAGACCTGAATAGCACGGCGGCCTAATTTGTCCGAAAGGAATGCGCCAATCACTTCACCAATCAGCATGGCAATGAATGGAAAGCTTGAATAAACCCCAAACTCTTTCAGGTTAAAGCCCTTGTCCTGAATCAGATAAGAAGGTACCCAACTGTTTAGGCCCCAGAGATAGGTCATCAATGCAATATTGAAGATACACACCAACCAAAATGCACGGTTCTGCAATAGAAGTTTGGTGTTGTGAATATGTCCTTTGAAATTGACACGTTTGCTGGTCGATTCCAGTTCGATGGTTTTCTTGAGCTGTAAATTACGTAGACCAAAAGCAATTGCCAGTAATGCAACCACGGTGAGGCCAGACATCACAAAAAACGTGGTGTGCCAATCATGCTTTGCTAATACTGCCGCAGTAATCGGAAAACCCAGAAATGCACCAATCGGTGTGCCCAACAGGAACATGGTCGAAGCGCGCGCTTGCTGGCGATCGGTATAGGTTTGCTTCACAATGGCATAAGCCAATGCAAACAATGGTCCCTCAGCCAAACCGAGCAAAACACGTAGGATCAACATGCCGGTATAGTTGGTAGTAAATCCCATGCAGAACATTAAAATGCCCCACGATGCAACGCTCCAGAACAGCATTTTCTTCGGATTAAAAATATCGCCCAAAAAGCTTAAAAACACCGAAGAGAACCCATAAGCCAACAAGAAGCTGGTCATGAGCCATCCGAGCTTGGCCTTATCCTCTGCAATTCCCATCGCACCTTGAAAGTGCGGGTCAGCAAACAAGACCGCGATACTAATTTTGTCGAAGAATGCCAGTACGACACACACCATCAGGACAAAAGCAGGAACCCAATGCTTTAATCCACTTTTCTCTTCATTACTCATACTTCATTCCTTCGATTGAGTCATGAACCGGATCTAGGGTCCGTTGACATTTCACAGATGGTTTAAATGTCTACAGACTCTAAGCTTTACGGTTTTAATTTCATTACATTAAATTCAGGGTCTGCTAATAAGTTTGGGTCTAACACGGTATTCGACTGCATCCAGCGCTTTGCCAGTTTGACCAGTTTTGAATCATTGATGGCGATCATGTTCAACAAACGGTTTTGATCATCTAAATACAAATAACTGCATTGATCATCTGCGCTTTTTCGAACTACAATCTGCCCTGTTTTTTCAGGTTGATAAGTACCTAAAATCTGAATATTGAAATGATACTGATCTGACCATAACCACGGAATATCGCTATATTCGGTTTCAATACCCAGCATTGATTTTGCTGCTGCGATCGCCTGATTCTGTGCATTGGCCCATGATTGAATGCAATATCCAAGCCCTGGATGAATTGCAACATCACCTGCGGCATAAATATCCTGATCAGAGGTTTGACCAAAACCATTCACCACAATGCCATCTTTGACATCCAAACCCGCATTTACGCCCAATTCTTTGGCAATATCTGCACCTGCACCAACAACCACACAGTCAAACAGCTCACTTGCATGTGGATGATTCACGACTTCGACTTTTTGCTGACCCGCTTCAATCAAATGCAGATTTTTACTGTTCAAATGAATTTGTGTACCCTGTTGCTCATGCATGTTTTTCAAGAACTCAGAGACATCGGGGCTGACACTACGTGCGCATAGACGCTCGCCATATTCAAAAATATGAACTTCTTTACCTTGTTTACGTGCGGTCGCTGCAATTTCCAAACCAATCCAGCCACCACCAATCACGGCTAACTTTTGCGAATGCTGCAAGATTTCGGCTAAACGCTCACAATCCTGAACATTACGTAACGTCACCACATTCGGAATAAACTGCCACGTATTCACAGGAACACGCGCACGGCTACCAGTTGCAATCAACAATTTGTCATACGGTAAAACCTGACCACTTTCCAGAACCACTTGTTTCTGCTGGCGATCGACTTGCGTTGCCACCGCGGGCTTATGCCATTGGATATTAAAATCCTGCACTTGCTCTGGAGAAAACAGATGCAAGCTTTCATAAGTGGCTTCTTTGGACAACACTTGTTTCGACAAAGGTGGTCTTTCGTAAAAGACCCGATCCTCATTGGAGACCACATGGATTTCACCCGAATATCCATTTTGGCGCAAAGTACTGACCGCCCAACCCGCTGCTTGTCCTGCACCCACAATTACGATTCTTTCCATTGCTTGTACTCCCTGCTCTATGTTGCGTTATGCAGGTTTGACTTGACGACGGGTGTGATCATCCAGACCACCTTCAATCGCCCATTCTGTGAAAAGCTCTAAGCGATGTTCTTCAACCCTTGGCTGCCACTCTTCAGTCAAATAGTCATCATTGGTGTAATACTCAAAAGCCCCACCAAGTGGTGAATTGACATACCAGAAATAAGCTGAAGAAATCGGATGACGCCCTGGACCAATAAAGGTTGACCAATCCGAACGGTTCATATGCAATCCGCCACCAATCACCTCATGAATATCACGAACCACGAATGCGACGTGATTGAGTCCTGCAGGTTTATTTGGCACTGAAAGCAAGAACAGATCATGATGGAAACCTTTACCGCGACAGCGTAAGAATGCACCGCGATTGCGATACGCATCCGATAAATGAAAACTAAGTTTCTCACGATAGAAATTTTCAGTTTTTTCTAAATCAGGAGTAAAGAACACCACATGACCTATCGCAACAGGTTGACCTTTGTCATACACAGGACTGGCTGCATTGACACGTTGCACATTGCCATACTGATTAATGCCTTCGGTTTTTAAAGCAGATAGCTCTTGCGTAAAACTCTTTTGAAAACGAATGGTCATGCCATTGGGATCAACGCATTGCACTAAATCAACACTGGCTTGAAAGCCATCAACATCATTTAACGTTAATGCTAAATTTGCCAAATCCTGTGCTGCATCATCTAAACCCCACGTCACTTCACGTAAGGTTGAACCTGATTCAATTGCGGGTGGTAGACGTTGATCATCACAATCAAATAAATAGATCTTACTGCCATTTTGTGTCTGGTAAAGATCCGCCCCTTCAATATCCGACTGGCTTTGCTTAAGACCAAAATCTGCCAAAAACTTATTCGAAGCAGCTCTGTCTTCAACGCCAAACTTTAAAATCTCAATCCCTGTAATCATGAGATGACTCCTTAATTAAAGACAAAACCGCCATTTACTGGGATATTCTGTCCTGTCACAAACGAGGACAAATCTGACAATAAATAAAGGGCTGTTCCGTTCAAATCCTGTGGTAATTGCTGACGTTGAATCGCACGACCGTTGACATATAAATCATGACGTTCCTGCGGCACATATTCTGTTGCTTCAACGAGAGTTAAACCCGGTGATAGCGTGTTAATACAGATATTGAATGGCCCAAGTTCTCTGGCCATGGACCGTGTCATTGCGGTTAATGCACCTTTGCTCGCGACATAGGCCATGAGGTTGGGAGCACCCCATAAAGCAGTATCCGAAGCCACATTAATAATCTTGCCGGCATGAGACAGCTTGAGATAAGGTACACATGCCTTGGTCACCAACCACGTGCCTTTGACATTGATGTTCATCACTCGATCCCAAAGATTTGCGTCATAATCCATCATGCTTTTACCGCCCACATTGGTTGCCAGTGCGGCACAATTCACCAGACCATCCATTCCGCCCATGCGTTCAGCTGCTTGCTGAACGGCCTGCTGGATCGAGTCGGCATTGGCCAGATCAATGCTTACAGCATTCACCGTTAAACCCTGTGCTTGCAAAGCAGCAGCTTCTTGTTGCACCAGATCAGTCAAGATATCAGCCATGACCACTTGCGCACCTGCTTCCGCGATGGCTTGTGCAAAGTCTCGACCCAAGCCTCTTGCCGCGCCTGTGACAAGGACTTTTTTGCCCTGTAACAATGCGACATTAACCATGAACTTGTTCCTGCATTTCAATACGATTCGACGTATTCAATGCTGCAATTTTCTTTAACTGTTTTTCCGCTTCTTTTTTCATTAAGCGACGTAAACGAGACAGACCAACATCATGTTGATACAAGAATTCGTGTTGACGGGCATTCGGTGCAAGATTTTCTAAAATAATCCGATCTTGCTCCAACACATCCCAATGCAATTTTTCTAGATAGTTACGGTAAAGGAAACGCCAGACATTACGTTGCCAGCCACTGACTTTACGGCAGCGCCAGAAAAATACACGGGTATTGTTGGCATCAATTGGTGTGGCATAACCGACAATCCAGAACTCACCACCGGGACCAAAATCTTTACGATACGGGATTGAAAGGCGTAACCAGCTTGCACCGGTATTGGCATATTCAACCCAGTCAAAATTCACACCGACTTGGCCTTCTTTTTCAAAAATAAAACCATGCTCCGTCGAACGATGTTTCATTTCTGCAGTACGATCACCCTCTGCCATCGAATGTGAGGTACAGTGCAAATAACTACCGTGCATCGGGTCCATGACATTATCAATCGCGTACTGATGATTCACTTTCCAGTCCGCCTGACATAAGAATGAACTCCATTCTTCACTTGCCAGTTGCTCAGGAAAATCGAGCGGCTTAGGGGCTTCATTGGCATCAATCCCAAACCACATGAAAATGGCGCCATGCTGCTCGATCACAGGATAGCTTTTGACACATGAAGTGCCTTTCATTGGGCAGTCATGTACCGCAGGCACATCTTCCACCACGCCATCATGGCGAACTTCGACACCGTGATACCAACAAGCAACGCGATTACCGAGGTTCCAACCCAAAGAAAGACGTGCGCCACGATGCGGACAGCGATCTTCCAAAGCATGAACCTGACCTTCTGCATCACGCCAAACCACAATATTTTCGCCTAAACGGGTAATTCCGACTGGATTAGCCGCCACTTCCCAGCTTGCCAGCACTGGATGCCATTGGTCGCGTAAACCTAAATCTAAATATTCTTCTACACTTGGTGTTACTGATACTGCTGCGTTCATCACTATTCTTCCTTGAATTAATAACCTAAACGTTGCATTTCTTCTGAGAAGGTTTCAGAAGTCCAAAGCTCACCAGATTCACAACGGAAGCCTTGTTGATTTAAAGACTGCACTAAATCACCAAGTTCTGTTACACCTGCTGCAAAGGCTTTAATTAAGTACTGAACAAAATCTTGCTCATAGGCCGTTGGCGCTTTATACCGTGTCTGCCAAACCAGAAGCTCTGCCTGACCTGGTATCTGAATATTGTTGATCCCTGCTTCAGTCGCTGGCGTGGCATGAATCCAGTTCGCTAGCTTCTTATTAAATGTTTCCATGAGATTCCATCCTTATAAATAAGATTTATAGTTGAATTTGAACGTCCTGCCCTTCAACACGTACTGGATAAGTACATAGATCGCGGCATCCTGGTCCACTTTTCAACGCACCTGTTTGAATATCAAAAATGGCCTCATGTAATGGACATTCAACGGTTTGATCTTCAATAAAGCCTTCTGTAAGTAAGGCAAAGGCATGCGGGCAAACATTCTCAATAGCAAAATAATTGTCATCGATGAAAAATACGCCAATTTTTTTACCGTCGACTTCTATGGCTTTCGGCTCATCTTCGGTAACGTCGTCTTGCTGACAAACTGAGATCCAACTCATCCTTGCATCCTCATTTGTTTTATATATAAAACAATATTTGATATAACAAACTTTAATAAAGAATACTCCTATGCTGTTTTTTATGTCAAACAATATAAATCTTTAAAAATCATAAATTTGATATTTATTACACATTATCTTACGTTTTACTTAAGAAATTTTGTTTCATATATAAAACTATCTTTTCATTACGCTTTGCAGTTAGAATAGAATCCTAAGAAAATTAAATTTTATGATTTGCGTTTTTTGTAGGAAAATTAAACTGATGAATTCAAGCATTGAAACAGACTCTCAAGAATCTGAACTCACAAAAAATGATGATCGCTATTTAGTCCCTGGCTTAGTGCGTGGCTTGGCAATTTTGCAAGCCTTTAATCAACAAACCCAAGAAATGACCATCACTGAAATTGCCGAAGTTCTGGATGTCAACCGTTCCAGTGCCTTTCGACTGATCTACACGCTGGAATCATGCGGCTTTCTACGCAAAGCGTCACAAAAGACCTATGCACTCGATTCAAAGGTGATGGAACTCGGCTTTAATAGTTTATCTAAACAATCCTTATTGGATTTAGCCACGCCGTTGATGAAAGAACTGCGTGATCAAACCCAACTGGCGGTGCATTTATCCATTCTGGAAGGCACGCATATTGTCTTTATCAATAACATTCAATCCAATGGCACCTTCACCAGCAATATTGGCCTAGGCACGCGCTGGCCCGCACATGCCACTGTGATAGGGCAAATGATGTTGGCAGATCTCAACGAAACGGAAATTCGTGACCGTTATAAAAACTTTAATCAATGGGATACATTCTCAGAACTCACTCCAAAAAATTTCAAGGAGCTGTTACAACGCCTCAGTTTTGTCAAAACTCAACGTTCTATGGTCAGTTGGGGACATTACAATCACGATATGGCGGCCTGTGCTGCACCGATTTTTAAACAATCTACCCATCAAATGGCGGCGGTACTCTCTGTCAGTTGTCCTTTAGGCAGCTATGATGAACATTATTTTAGAAATGAAATTGCCGACACAGTAATTCAGAGTGCAGATAAGATTTCTAAATTTATCTATTAGAGGATAACAAAAAAGCAGCGAAAGCTGCTTTTTTCAAATTTTCTTACTTCAATCATCAGGATTGATCTGTCTGTAATTTATTTTTTAAACGTTTATCCATCGCATCGAATAAAGGACGAGACAAATTCATCATCCATGTGGGTACGGTATTCAATACCGCATTGGCAATCAAACCTGTTTTACTGCTGACACGATAAGATTTATTTTGGATCGCTTTCACAATCCAGCCTGCAGCAGCAGATGTATCCAACATTTTCATGTGTTTGTAGATTGCAGTCTTGGATGACATCGGTGTTCGCACCATTGGGAAATACACAATACTGACATCAATACCTTTGCCTTTCAGTTCCATTGATAATGAACGGGAAAAAGACTCGAGTGCGGATTTACTGGCCAAATAAGCTGAGAATAATGGAATTGGCACTTGAGTAGACATGGTCGAGATATTGACAATATGCCCAGCGCCATTGGCCAAGAAATGCGGTAATAGACCCAGCGTCAGATTGACTGCTGCAAAATAATTAATTTGCATAGTCCGGGTATAATCATGTAGTCGATCCAGTGATTCAAGAATTGGACGGCGAATGGAACGGGCCGCATTATTTACCAAAACATCAATTTTCTGATGTTCAGCCAAAATCTGAGCGATGCAGCTTTGTGCTTGTTCTCCATCAGTCAAATCGGCCTGATAAATAGAGACTCGTCCGCCTTGTGCCTGAATAGTGCTTTGAATGCGTTGCAACTCATCTAAACGACGCGCGATCAGGCAAACCGTAGCCCCTGCTTGCGCCAGTTGTATTGCAGCCTGTTCACCAATTCCACTTGAAGCTCCCGTAATAATGATGGTCTTGTCCATTAAGTCCATTGTTTTCTCCTTGAACACAATATCGCTTCGAATCTATTGATTTACTCATACGACAATTACTGTAGCGTATCTTGATCAAATCAATGTTGTTTTCTATTTTGTATTCACTTCACTATAGAGCTTTAATCTGAAATTGATTAATTTGGGTTGCAATTTTCTTTAACCCACGCGTTGCGGATAGCTTAAGCTGCATCAAGCTGATTTCTGTGACTAATGGGACTTTGCTCTCTAACCAAATGGTATAGGTCAAATGGGTACGTCCCTCCCACTCTGCAAACTCCAGTCGTCCCAGATGATAAGCGAACACGCAATTTTTTATCATTTGATATTCAATCATCTGATTGGGCAAACTCTGCGTGATTTCTTCTTGAATCGGTTTGAACACGCCGACACCCATTTTCCGTATGGAACCCACCCCATCAGTATTCTGATTATCTTCGGATGTTTTAATCACAACCGATTGTATCGGCCATAAAACAGTATTAAAGGTCCGATGTTTAGAAAAAATATGAAAAATGAGATCTACAGGCGCATTAAAGTTTTGTTTCATGACAACAAATTTAGGCATTCGACATCGTCCTTTACAAGATGTGTTCCGAAATTTTTGTTATATGAGGTCGACTCTTCCAAGCTTTACATCATCTCATTAGCGCCTGTTTATCCATCAATCTATATCTAAATTTCGGTCGTATTTTTCTTGTAATTATATAGAGTGCCAGCCACATAGCTTGACACTGCTTCTATTTTTTGACTTCTTGTGCCAATCTTTTGATGATAAAAATATATAACAAGCATAGTCTTATCTAAACAATAGGAAGTGAATCAATTAACATTCACATGCACCAAACATATTGTATACAAAATAAACAGGTGCATCCTCTGGATAGACATCAATATCCTTGACCATGCATAAAACACCTTCACTCAAAATGATCAAAATATCTTGATTGCGGCTGACAACTTTCCCTTTACTGATTATCCTGCTTACTTTCCCTAAATGATTCACTTCTTGAATAAAAAATACTTTTCGCCCTGAATTAATACGACTTGGTATAACTTTCTTATATAAACCACAGTTCTTACAAACCCATTTCTTCACTATCTATTCTCAAGAACAAAAGAAAGATCATATTAAAAATCAAATAAAATAACTGCACATAAAAAACCTAAAAAATTAACAGGATTATCTTTTTTATCTGTATTTTTTAAAAGTTATTTATAAAAAATCAGTTTAGGAAAAAACTTAAAACAAATCAGGACAAAACATATCAACTTGTTTGAAAATTAAAATAAAATTCCAGTCATATCACTAAGCATTAATTTAAAAATATATTTATATCAACAATAAAATACGGCCACTCAAGAAGATGTTACAGACATTTAAATATAATCTACTCATTTTAATATTTTTTACTCAAAGTATTTATCCTACAAGACGTTCAAATGTTCCAATTTATTCATTTTTTAACCATTTTAGGCCATTTATTCGAAAATTAAGAATGACTACTCACATAATAAATCATGCTTAAACAAACATTTCACAACACTCAAGCATTTAATATTCTTATTTATTTTATCTTCCATTTTCTTTTAAATAAAAAAATCATGAGGATTAGAGCTATCAAATTTCAAAAAAACTGATAGCTCCTTTATTTAACATTCAAAATATCTGAACTAATATCAGATGAATCGAGTCTGATATGAAATTTAAGCAAATGAAAAATCATATGTATAAAATGCCCGCTGAATGGACGCCACAACAATGTGTTTGGATGATATGGCCTTATCGTACCGATAACTGGAGACTAGGTGCATTACCTGCACAGCAAGCCTTTGCCAAAGTCGCTGAAGCCATATCTCAAAGCACGCCTGTGTTTATGGCTGTTCCCCATGCTGAAATGAATAAAGCAAAAGCCACGATTCCCGCACATGTCACCTTAGTTGAAATGGAGAGTGATGATGCATGGATGAGAGACACCGGTCCCACCATCGTTAAAGATCCAGCTGGTAACAAGACCGCTGTAGATTGGGTCTTTAATGCATGGGGTGGAGAAAATGGCGGCTTATATTCCAATTGGGATAAAGATCTTAAAGTCGCGAGCCAAGTTGCCCAATTTCATTCCATCCCATTACATCAGTCAGACATGGTTTTAGAAGGTGGTGCGATTCATGTGGATGGTGAAGGGACATTACTGACAACAACCGAGTGTTTGCTTAATCCAAACCGAAACCCAAATCTCACTCAAGCACAAATTGAAGATGAACTCTCCACTTTACTCGGCATTGAGAAATTCATTTGGTTGCCATTGGGTGTGTATAACGATGAAACCGATGGGCATATCGACAACATGTGTTGCTTTGTCCGTCCAGGCGAAGTGGCCTTGCATTGGACTGATGATCAGAATGATCCACAGTATGAGAGTTCGAGACAAGCATTAGACATCCTTGAATCCGTTACCGATGCAAAAGGCAGAAAACTGAAGGTGTGGAAATTACCCGCACCAGGACCTTTATATGCCAGTGAAAATGAAACAATTGACGTTGAAAAAGGCAATGCGATTGAACGTTTTGAAGGTAATCGTCTAGCGGGATCATATGTGAATTATCTGATCAGTAATCAACATATTATCTTCCCCTTATTGGATGAAAGAACCGATGATCAAGCCTATATTTTGTTCCACAAAATGTATCCTGATTATCAAATTACGGGTGTACCGGCGAGAGAAATCTTATTAGGTGGCGGGAATATTCACTGTATTACTCAACAAATTCCCAAATAGCATCTGTATGGATAACTCAATTTTAAATTAATCTACTTACGGTGAGTTTTTATGGCTTGGTTATATTTATTCATTGCAAGTTCATTCGAGATACTTTGGGCCATTGGTCTGAAGTATTCTCGAAACTTATTTGAATGGTCATTTACGATTTTCTTTATAGTCGGGAGTTTCCTATTTTTATTCTTAGCAGCAAAAAAAATGAAGCCTTCTTATGCCTATGTATTTTTTGTTGTACTTGGAACCTTAGGAACTTTCCTTTTTGATACCTATATTATAGAAAATCCAGTGAATTTTATTTCCGTAATTGCGATTGTGATGATCATTATTGGCGTGATCAAACTAAAACAGATCGGAGACTAAAGCATGAGTTGGCTCTTATTAATCATATCTGGAATATTTGAAATATTTGTCGTGAAAAGCATTCGTGACCTAATTCATAAAAAATACAGAACTGCGATTCCGCTCTACATTGTGTCACTTTCAGCTTCGCTGTTTTTATTACATATGGCGATGAAAAACATTGATGTTTCAATATCCTATGCCGTTTATACAGGGATCGGTGTGATTGGAACCATTTTAATGGGCATTTTCTTTTGGGGTGAACGAAAAAGTGTGGAGAAGTTTTTTTATGTCGGTGTCATTGTCACGGGCGTCATTACCTTAAAACTTGCCAGTTAAAAACATTTAAACTGTTGTAGACAGCGATATATCCCCTATATCGCTGTCTTTGCTACTCTTTATGCTGGGATTTGCTGGGTAATACAGTGAATATTGCCACCGCCCAATAAAATCTCACGTGCAGGAACACCAGTAATTAAATAATCTGGATACATCTGCTGGAAGATCGCCTTGGCTTGTTCATCTGTACGCTGATCCAGTAATGGGAAAATGATTTGCTGATTACTGATCAGATAATTCACATATGATCCCGCTAGACGATTACCTTCAAAACGTTCAATCGCATTGCCTTTTTCAACGTCAATCGTTTCATTTTCACTGGCATATAAAGGTCCTGGAGATGGCAACTTCCACACCTTTAACTTTCGCCCCTGTGCATCTTTGCTATTTTCAAGCACCTTTAATGCCGCGACAGATCGTGGATATTGGGGATCATTAGGATCATCAGTCCAATGCAATGCAACTTCCCCGGGACGGACAAAGCAACACATATTATCGACATGCCCATCCGTTTCATCATTAAATACGCCTTCAGGTAACCAAATAAAATGACTTACGCCGAGACATTCTGTAAGAGTATTCTCAATTTCAGTCTGAGTCAGATTTGGGTTTCGGTTTGGATTAAGCAAACACTCGGCTGTTGTCAGTAATGTCCCTTCACCATCGACATGAATCGCACCTCCTTCCAATATGAGAGAAGTCGAATAGGTTTCAAGATCATGTCGTGCTGAAATCTGCTGAGCAATTAATTGATCTTGATCCCATGGAAAGTATAAGCCGCCATTTTTACCACCCCACGCATTGAACACCCAGTTAATCCCTTTCCGCACTCCCGCAGCATTCTTGACAATACTTGGCCCCGTATCACGTGTCCACGCATCATCACTTTCCATTTCAACCAATGTCACTTGCGCTGGCATCGTTTGACGGGCTTTATCCATTTCAGCTGATGGAACTGCCATAAATACAGGCGTGGTTTGAGCAATTGCTGCTGCAACTTGAGCAAAAGCCTGCTGAGCGGGTTGTCCATTGGCGCGCCAATTATCGGTACGATAAGGCCAAATCATCCAGACGGCTTCTTGAGGCGACCATTCACCTGGCATCTGAAAACCATCTTGGTTAGGTGTATTCATTGTTTGTTGCATATCCTGTTTTTCCACAACTTTTAAATCCTTAGAAATATTTTTTAACTGAGTAAGCCTTCAGGTGGTTGCACCAAAGGAAATCGGCTGCTTTCTCAATTTTTTATAAAGTAAAAGCAAAACACCTGTGGCCAGCCATATTCCGCCAAACTCCAAAGCTGATTTTTCGAGGTGTAACCACAACCCTAATAAACACAGCACCGAAGCCAATGGCAGCAATAAATTGAAGAAAATATTTTTAAATCCAGCCCGTTCTTTGCGTATCACGAAAAATTTCATAAATACCGAAAAGTTCACCATGGTAAAGGCAATCAAGGCACCAAAACTCACCAGACTGACGACTGTTGCTAAGTCCACGACAATCGCGAGCAACGAAATCATGCCGACAAAAAAGATCGAATATAAAGGTGTACCTAATCGAGCATTCACGGAACCAAATACTTTTTGGTTAAATACCCCGTCTCGGCCCATGATATACAGCAACCGCGATGCGCTGGCATGCGAGGCCAAACCTGATGCAAAAGCATTCATGATTTGTACAGTCAACAGTGCAGACTGGAAGAATACCCCACCGACATACAGTGCAATTTCAGGTAAAGCCTCATCTGGATTTTTAAACTGTTCCAACGAAGGGAAAGACAATTGCACAAACCAAGACACCGTAATAAAGATAATCCCGCCCAATACCGTGGTGAGTATGATTGCGCGCGGAATGGTCTTGGTTGGATTCTTGCTTTCATGCGCCAAGGTAGAAACAGCATCGAAACCTAAATATGAGAAACAAACCAGTGAGACACCTGTGAGTAACGTTAGATATTCAGGATTACCATTAAACAGTGGTGTGAGCGTCATCACACTGCCATAGCCGTGGGAGTTACCAATGCCTGTGACCACCAAAAAGATAAACACCAGCATCATTGCAATCGTGGCAGCAATAAATACGAAACTAAAATTGGCGAGAATATTGATTCGGAAACTGTTAATCAGGGTTAACAGCCCCACCATAATAATTACCCATCCGGTATAGGAGATATCAGGCATCAATGCATTCAGATAGAAAGACGCCAATAGCACATTGACCAGCGGGATCAGCAGATAATCAATCAGTGAACACCAGCCCACAAAAAAGCCCGCAGTCTTGCCACAGGTCTCCGTGGTATAGGTATAGGCAGAACCTGATTTTGGCGATAATTTACTAAAACGAGCATAACTGAAAGCCGTTAACAACATTGCGATTAGCGCCAAAACATAGGCCAGTGGGACACGTCCTTCAGTCACTCTGGAAATAATACCAAAGGTATCAAATACCGTTGCGGGTGCCATATAGGCCACACCAATGACAACGACTTGCCAAAGTGAAAGTCCTTTCCGATTATTCTCGCTTTCCATGCATATTTCTCCTGCATCAATGCAAACACTGTTTAGTGCATTGTTTTTTCACCGCATTGGCGTTGTATTGAAAAGAGAAGTCCCTTTCTCGATTCAATAACCTGTTAAAAATGGATTAGATCGTGATTACATTTTCCTCTAAATAACTTTGAATCCCGGACTCACCGAGTTCACGTCCAATGCCACTCTTTTTGAAACCACCCCACAATGAGCCTGGCTGAATCATTTGGAATGAATTGATCCAGATATGACCAGAACGCAAGCGTTTGGCGATATTTTTTCCGCGTTGCACAGAACCCGTCATGATGGTTGCAGCCAAACCAAACTCAGAATCATTGGCTAAGCGCACAGCCTCATCTTCGGTTGCAAAACTACGACAGCACATCACAGGACCAAAAATTTCTTCTTTCCAAAGTCGGCTGTCGGTAGGCACATCAATAAATACATGCGGTTGGATAAAGAAACCCTTGTTCGGTAAAGCAATTTGGTTCAAGTCAATCAATGCTTGAAGTTGCTCTTGCTGCGCGATGCTTAAATATTCATGCACTTTATTGAATTGCTTTTGCGTGGTCATCGGACCCATCGCCAATGGTCCGGTAAGATCCGTGCCAAGCTGCATCGACTCCACAGCTGATTTCAGTTTTTGGTAGAAAGGCTCAGCAATGGATTGATGCACCAATAAGCGTGAGGTCGCAGAACACATTTGACCGCTGTTATAGAACATCCCGCCTAAAGCTTTATCTACAGCCTCATCTAAATCTGCATCTTCCAGAATTAAAATCGGTGATTTTCCACCAAGTTCCAAGGTCACACGTTTGACAGAGGGTGCCGCAGCCTGCATTACATGAATTCCGACTTCAGTGCTGCCCGTAAATGAGACTTTTTGCACATCTGCATGCACCACCAAATGTTGCGCTGCAACAGCATCCCCAAGAATCAGGTTAAACACCCCTTGCGGAAACTGAATTTGATCTAAAATTTCAGTAAAGGTATATTCAGGTAATGGCACCAGTTCAGACGGTTTAAAAACAATGCTACAACCCGCCGCTAGCGCAGGTGCAATTTTCCATGCACTGGTAATTAACGGAAAATTCCACGGCGTAATCAATGCAACCACGCCCACAGGGTTCTGTTGATGGGTAAGTTCAGTCCCATCTTCACATTGCGTGGTTTGACTCAACGCCATGTTCTGCACTAAATCCGCATAATAGCGATAGCACTTGATACTATTATCAACATCCACCTGTGCTTGCTCAGATGACTTGCCATTATTTTGATGGGAAAGTTCAATCAGTCGAGTTTTCTCAGTTTCAAGCTGGTCAGCGATTTTGTTTAACCACTCTGCTCGTTGTTGAGGCGTGGTCGTACTCCATGCATCGAGCGCTTGATTGGCAGCATTGACCGCCGCATCAACATCATCTGTAGAAGCAGCGGTAAAATGAAGAATCTGCTCTTCATTATTCGGGTTGATCACCGCAATTTGTGATGTGCCTGTAGTTGCCTGCCACTTGCCATTGATATAATTCTTCATCTGCTTACTCGCCTTCAGTTCATCCATCCATTTGAAGTATTCTGATTACAAGAACTTCAGAACTGCTTCGCAATGGTATAAACCTTTATTACTCAGCCATTTCGGTCCATATCTTTTATTTCTATTTCCCCCTCCCCCTATGATTTTAGCTTGAGGGGCTCAGCTCACCCCGGAGGGCAAGCTGAAATTAAGAGGAATAAACACTGATCTTTCAGTTTATAGATGCCCTTCGGCTTTAAGCTCTTGGATAGTATTTTGAATTGCATGACGTAAAGTCTTCACTGCAAAATCAACTTGATCACGGGTCAAGATCAGCGGTGGTGATAACACATTCATGTGACCAACTGGGCGTACGATCAGACCTAATTTTTGACAATGATTGGCAATACGTTTTCCAACACCCACCGAACGATCAAACAGTTCTTTGGTTTGTTTATTACGTAAGTTTTCAATACACATCATGAATTTTTTGCCACGTACTTCACCGACGATTTCAAGATCAGCCAAGGTTTTTAACTGTTGCTCAAAATAAGCGCCCATGTCTTGCACATGCTCACAAATATTTTCTTTTTCAATGATTTCAATATTTTTAAGTGCAGCAACACAGCTCACTGGATGACCTGAATAAGTAAAACCATGGGTTAACAGACCACCTTCATGGTGAGGCTTGCTGATCGCATCATAAATTTCATCAGAAATAATGGTTGCGCCTAATGGCAAGTAACCTGAAGACAAGCCTTTGGCACAGGTAATGATGTCTGGAACAATGCCAAATACCGCCTCTGAAGCAAACATATGTCCCAAACGACCAAATGCAGTCACCACTTCATCAGACACATACAACACGTTGTACTTTTTACACACAGCTAAGGTTTTGGCATGGTAGCCTTCTGGTGGAACAATCACGCCGCCTGCACCCATGATTGGCTCAGCAAAGAATGCTGCAACGTTATCTGGGCCTAACTCCAAAATCGTATCTTCCAGTTCCTGCACTTTTTCATTACAGAAATCTTCCATCGATTGAGATTCAGGCTTGCGATATGGATTCGGGCATGAAACGTGATGGACTAATTGATTGTGAATCTCAAAGCCAACATGATCGGCTTCAATTCCTGTTAAGGTCATACTGATATAAGTACTGCCGTGATAAGCATCCTTACGAGCAATCAGCTTTTTCTTAGATGGCTTGCCAATTTGATAAAAATAATGGTGAATCAAACGCACAGCGGTATCATTGGCAACCGAACCACCACAACCATAGAACACATGGTTTAAGTTACCCGGTGCTAACTCTGCCAGTTTGGCAGCCAACTTTGCTGCTGGTGCAGTCGTTTGATGCCCAAATGGAGAGTAATAAGGCAATTGCATAATTTGCTCAGCAACCGCATCTGCAATTTCTTTACGTCCATAGCCGACATTGACACACCATAAGCCGCCGATACCATCTAGGTATTTATTGCCATGTGCATCATAAACATAGACATTTTCACCTTTAGACATAATTAAAGAACCTTCGTCTTTAAATGTCGAAAAATCTGTCCATGGGTGAATCACATGGTCTTTATCTTTTTGCCAGATATCTTGAATATCAATTTCTACTGGTAATTTAGAGTTCATCGTTGTCCGTCCTCAATATTTGCAGTACTTCTTTTAGAAGTCTGCATTTCCTACATTTCGCTCTTGGCTTTAATCGTTAAATGGTTGCTGCATGCGCTGATGAATCTTGCGCAGCATAGTTTCTGTCATAATTTAGAATGGCATTGAGTAGCACATCGGCACCTTGTGCCGCATCATTCGCATAGATGTCTTCTGCTTCGTTATGGCTCAGCCCATTGATACATGGAATAAAAATCATGGTGGTTGGGCAGTGTTTGGCAATATTGATTGCATCGTGGCCTGCACCGCTGACGATGGTCTGATTGCTATATCCCAAACTGTCTACAGCATCTTGTACGGTTGCCACACAAGCGCGATCAAAATAGGTCGCTGGGCTTAACCAATGTTGTGAAATGCTGATCTCTAAATCTCGTTGTGCAGCCAATGAATGCAACAGTTTATGCGTTGCTTGTTCCATCGCTTTTAGTTCTGAATCATCAGGATTACGTAAGTCAATGGTCCACTGGATTTGACCAGGAATGGTATTACGTGACGAATTCGCGACCTGCATTTCACCAAAGGTCACTAAACCTTCTGGAAATTGTTCCAAAATGCATTGCTCTAAAGCCACAATCATTTCAGCCGTACCGACCATGGTGTCTTTACGCATACTCATTGGCGTGGTGCCTGCGTGTGCTGCTCGACCTTTGGTTTCAATATCCAACCAGAGAATCGCTTGTCCACCTGTCACCACACCAATCGAAATCTCGTTTTTTTCCAGTACAGGGCCTTGCTCGATATGCGCTTCGTAATAGGCTTGGAATGGACGAGCCAATGGGTAATTGCCAAGTTGTCCAGTACGCACCAGTTCCGCAAAAACGGAAACACCTTGTTTATCTGTGCTGTCATAAATTTGTTGTTTAGGAATGACACCCGCAAAAGCCGCAGAACCCATCATCGCTGGAGTAAAACGAGCACCTTCTTCATTCATCCAAACCACAAGTTCAAGCGGATGAGTGGTGGTGATTTTCTCTTCGGCCAAACGCTGCAAAACTTCCATGCCAGCCAGCACACCATAAATTCCATCAAAGCGGCCACCCTTGGGTTGAGTATCTAAATGACTTCCCATCACAATCGGCAAGGCAGTATCATTTTGACCAGAACGACGTAAGATTAAATTTCCGACTTCATCGTAATGTACAGAAAGATCAATTCTGTCCGCCCACTCCAACAATAAAGCTCGACCTGCAATATCTTCATCGCTGAGTGCTAAACGGGTATTGCCGCCCTTATCAGTTGCACCAATTTTTGCCATTTCCATGAGCATTTGCCATAATCGCTCTGCATTCACTCTCATTGTCTTGCACATCCCTTTTTAAATATCTTTAGAGTCGCCTTAGCATCCACTTTGATAAATAATTCAAGAAAAGACGAGTACCAATTTCACCACTCTTTTAGGAACCAATTTCGTTGTTATCGAACAGAACGTAAAAAAACATTATTTTTCAATAAAATAATCCCTATAAAAATGAATAAAATTATATTTTTTCAAGTGATCAAATGCCTATTATTAAACCACTGTAAATCAGCTTTAAATTTGAATTGGCTCCTACCCTTATTTTTCTGTTTTATAGGTAAAACATGTTGATCCTAATGGACGAAAAATATGACGATGGCTTTATTATTTTCTCTTCTCATCATAATAAAAAAGCCTCAGGCCTACGCTGAAAAATAAGATGAGTTCATCTATATTTTCAAAATATTGGACCTAAGGCTGTTTATTTTACAGGAGCAGATTTTACAAATTGCAAAATGATCAATTAGAATGTTCTGGTCAAGCTAAACACCACAGTTGAATCGGCATTTTTCAAGGCCTTATTCACATTACCATCGGCATAATACAGATCAAAAATAAAATCCTGATAGTTAAAATCGACACCTATTTTATAATCATAAAAATGTTTCTTTTCATCAGTTGCCCACAATAATTCATAGGCCTCGTTACTTGAGAACTGGTTATAGGCAGCCTGTGCATAAGCATGCCATTTGTCAGCGACAGGATAGCGATAACCGACCTCATAACGCAGCATCTTCCCTGTTTCTAGAGTGTAGTCTGGTGAATAATAAAATGAGAGATTCAGTTGATCTTGTTGATTCAATAGCCCTGATGCAAACAACCCAATTGAATACTCCTCAAAGTCGACCCGTGGTAAGGTTTTATCTTCACCGGGGTAATTGACATCCAAATATTGTAGATTCAACTTTAAGTGATCATTGAATTGGTAATCATAGCCAAGGTAATAGTCGAACTCGACACTGCTACCGATATCGAGTTGTATATTCGAGGCAAAAAGCTGTGCGTATAAACCTGAATCATGATCTGCTCTTAAGGTCCCCTGAACGGCAGGCTTACCCTGCGTCTGGGTTGTGCCGCGCCAGTAGTATTCCGTTAGAAATGCCAGCGAACCACTCACAGCAAACTGATCTTTAAATGCTTTCGTTTCTGCGGCTTGCACATTGATTGTTGAAAATATTGCTGATGTGAAAATCCCTAGCAGCACTGTATTTTTTATCATTCACTTATTCCATTAGTACATGATTATTCTTGAATTTTCATTGTCTTTAATTTTGAAATAAAACCGAGAACCAATTTAAATAAAAATATAGGAACCATTTATTTTTTAAGCAAAATGCGTTTAATCATGATTTAAAATAAAGTCGCAAAAAATAAAAAAAGCCCGCAGGCTTTTTTATTTCACTCAATTTATTATTTACTGTTCAGCTTACCGTCATAAACTTTTTCACCTGCAAACCAAGTTTGAGCCACTTTCCAATCCTTAATGTCTTTATTTAATGGCGTTTGGAAAGCCCCTTGTAAAACCACAAAATCCGCCCATTTTCCTACACTAATACTGCCAATTTCATTGCCCCAGCCTGCGACATTGGCGGGTGCTTGGGTATAGGCATACAAGGCTTCATCCAAACTCAAGGCATTATCGCTATAACGGGTCTTGCCGTTATATTCACGGAACACGACATCACTCAACTGTAGCATTGGATTTTCAGGGGCCGTTGGCCAGTCGCTGCCCAACACCATCGACGCACCACTACTCAATAACGACTGCCAAGCATAGCTATACGGCATTCGTGCTTCACCGAGACGCGACTCCTGATAATTACCAGCAATGGCATGGTCTGGCTGCATGGAAGCAACAACCCCTAATTCAGCAAAGCGAGGGATTGCCGTTTTAGTGGTAACTTCAATATGCTCAATCCGATTGATCAGTTGACGGTGTTTCGGACTGTTTTCAATCGCATTCAATGCCATATCCACACTTTTGTCACCGATGGCATGGATCGCCACAGGAAAGCCCACGTCGTTGGCATTTTTCACGATGTCATTCAATTTTGGCTGTGAGGTAATGGGTTCAATGTTGAAATGGTGTCGATCGGCATAAGGTTCATTCAGTGCAGCGGTATAGCTCATCAGCGTACCATCAACAAAATACTTCATATAGCCAAAACGGAACTGCGGTCCTTTCTGCCATTGCTGCTCTTTTTGGATAAAACGTTGATTGAGTTGATCGCGTTGTTTGGCATAGCTTTGTAGCTGTGCCAGTGTTGCCTGATCTTCACCTGCCATTAATCCAAAACGAATACGCATCGGTAACTGTTTCTGTGACTCAAGCAAAGCGGGATATACCGTAGCGAGTTCAGCCCACATATCATGTACCGAGGTGATTCCCAGGCTGTTAAAATGAGCAACGATTTTTTCAACCACTGGGATTGCTGCTTTGCCTGAGAGTAATGCTTTTGTATATTGCGGGCTGGCTAAGATCAGTTGATTGGCTGCCGTTTCTTTAAAAATTCCTGTCGGCTCACCTGTTTGTGGATCTTTAACAATCTCCCCCCCTTCTGGTGCTTTGGTATTTTTATCGATTCCCAGCAATTGCATCGCCTTGCTGTTCACCCACACGGTATGATAATCAATATCCTGTAACACTACAGGTCGATCAGGCACAATTGCATCCAGCTCCTGACGCGTTGGCATACGGGTGTCCTTCATTGCACTGACATCCCAACGACCACCAACCAACCATGCATCTTTCGGTAACTCTTTGTCGCGTTTGGCAATCAATTTAAACCATTCTTGCCGATCGGTGATCCCAAACAGATCCACGCCTTCCCAAAGTTCCAGACCGCCTAACAGATGGGTGTGGGCATCGGTTAACCCTGGAAGGACTGTTTTACCTTGGGCATCAATCACCTGTGTTTTTGGGCTTGCCATATTTTGAATAAAGGCATTATTACCAACAGCCAGAAACTTGCCATCTTTAATTGCAAATGCTTGTGCTTTCGGTTTGGCTGGATTTGAAGTTCGGATATCTGCATTCATCACAATGATGTCCGCTTGTGGGGTTTGTGCCTGAGTCCCGAAGGTCATCAGACAAACGCTAAGTCCTAAGCATAATTTCTTTTTCATAAGTCCGTTATTCCATTATCCATATTTATTTTTGCACTTTTCATTGTCTGTGATTTTTCAACAAAACCGAGAACCAATTTGATTGAAAACATAGGTACCATTTAAATAAACATGAAAATCGAGATGCAATGGATCTCAAAAAATTACCCCGCATTTTCAATGCAAAAAGCACCTCATGTTTGAAGTGCTTGAATGGATAAAAAGATCTGAAGAAAGGAGTACGCTCGTTCAGACCATCAACCGTTTTAAATCAAGAAATATCGACACACATATATTTCAGTTCCAGATATTCCTCAATTCCAAATTGCGAACCTTCACGACCTAAACCAGACTGTTTAATTCCACCAAAAGGTGCGACCTCATTGGAAATCAGTCCTGTATTCACACCGACCATACCATATTGCAGTGCTTCGCCTACACGCCATTGGCGTGCCATGTCTTTGGTAAAAATATAACTCGCCAAGCCAAACTCCGTATCGTTGGCCATCGCAACCGCTTCAGCTTCATCATTGAAACGAAATAATGGCGCTAATGGACCAAAGGTTTCTTCTTTGGCAACTTTCATCTGTTGAGTGACATCTCTTAGGATGGTCGGTTCAAAGAAAGTCTTCCCTAATGCATGTGGTTGACCACCGACAACAATCGAAGCACCTTGACTGACCGCATCGGCAATATGCGATTGCACTTTTTCAACTGCATCTTGGTCAATCAATGGCCCCTGTGTTACCCCTTCATCACGTCCATCACCGACACGAAGTTGCTGTTCAACGGCGATTTTTAAGCGCTCACAAATCGCATCATAAATCCCGGCCTGAACATAGATCCGGTTGGCACAGACACAGGTTTGTCCACTGTTACGGAACTTACTGACCATAATGCCCTGTACCGCGCGCTCAACATCTGCATCATCAAAAATAATCACAGGTGCATTGCCACCTAGCTCTAAAGAAAGCTTTTTGATGGTTGGCGCACATTGTTTCATCAGAATACGACCAACATCGGTTGAACCGGTAAAGCTGAGTTTACGCACCGTATCACTTGCACATAAAGTTTGTCCGACAGCTACCGCATCACCACTGATCAAAATAAATAGATCAGCAGGTAAACCTGCCTGCTCTGCCAGTACCGCTAAGGCATAAGCGGTTAATGGGGTCTGTTCCGCTGGTTTGACCAACATCGAACACCCCGCAGCCAAAGCAGGTGCAATTTTTCGGGTGATCATCGCTGCTGGGAAATTCCATGGCGTAATCGCTGCGGTAACCCCAATTGCTTGCTTAAGTACAATCAAACGCTGTTGCGATTGAACAGGTGTTAACACGGAACCATCGACACGACGCGCCTGTTCTGCAAACCAACGGATGAACGAGGCTGCATAAGCAATTTCTCCACGTGCTTCTGCCAGTGATTTTCCTTGTTCTGCGGTTAAGATTTGCGCCAAAGCTTCACGTTGTTGCAAAATCAACTGATACCACGCCAGTAAAATATCAGCACGTACCAAAGCAGTTTGCTGCTGCCATTGAGCCTGAGCGATGGCTGAACGCGCAATCGCGGCTTCAACTTCGGCTTGGTCAGATGCTTTGACCCAAGCCAAAGCCTGTCCTGTCGCTGCATCATCCACCACAAAATAGTCGTCGGCTGGAGCTGCATCAAAACAAATATCTGGATGCTTTAGTAAAGTCTGTAATTCAAGATCAATCATGCTTCAGCTCCTGCGAGCTTTTGTAGTGCAGGCTGTTGCGCTGCAATTGCATCTTGAATAATCACCAGTGCCTGATTGAACTGAACCACAGGAATCGTCAATGGGTATAAGAAACGAATCACATTACCATGCTTACCACAGGTTAAAAGCAATAAGCCCTGATCCATCGCATATTGCTGAATGGCTTTCGCCACTTCTGGTTTCTGTTGACCCGTGACATGATCACCAAACTCAACCGCCACCATTGAACCCAATGCACGAATATCAATAATATCGTTTGAATACTTTTGTGCCGCTTTGAGCATACTCACTAACTCGTCACCCAGCGTATTAGCCCGCTGACACAGCTGTTCATCTTCAATCACATCAATCACGGCATTCGCCGCAGCAATCGCAAGCGGATTACCCGCATAAGTGCCGCCTAAACCGCCTGGATTCGGTGCATCCATCACCTCAGCACGACCAACCACACCCGACAGTGGAAAACCACCACCCAAGCTTTTTGCCATGGTAATCAAATCTGCTTTGACTGGATAATGTTGCATCGCAAACAATTGGCCAGTGCGGGCAAAACCGGTTTGGACTTCATCTGCAATTAAAAGAATGCCGTGCTCATCACAAATCTTGCGCAGCTGTTGCATAAACTCAACCGGTGCAACATTAAATCCGCCTTCACCTTGTACAGGCTCTAGCACAATTGCAGCTACATCATGCGCTGCAATATCTTCACTAAAAATTTCTTCCAGACTAATCAAAGCATCCTTCACAGAGATTCCTTTAGATGCCACTGGATAACGGGCATGGAATACGCCTGCGGTCATCACACCAAAGTCACGTTTATAAGGTGCTGTTTTGCCTGTCATGGCCATGGTCATAAAAGTACGACCGTGGAAACCGCCACCAAAGGTGATAATGCCATGACGACCCGTTGCAGCACGTGCAATCTTCACTGCATTCTCAACGGCTTCTGCACCTGTGGTAAAAAATGCTGTTTTCGCAGCACCTTCAATCGGTGCACGATCATTGATCCGCTCGGCTAAGGACACATAGCTTTCATACGGTACAATTTGATACGCCGTATGGGTAAATTTATTCAGTTGTTCAGCAACTGCTGCGATGACTTTTGGATGACGATGTCCCGTATTTAAAACCGCAATTCCACCTGCAAAATCAATATATTCGTTTCCTTCCGTATCCCACAAAGTCGCATTGCTCGCACGTTCGGCATACCATTGGCACATCACTCCGACACCGCGTGGAGTTGCTTGCTGTTTACGAGCATTTATTGCAATATGCTTTGCATCCATTTTGTTACCTCTGTACGACAAAAAAATAATCTTTTTGGGCATTTAAATTGCTTCATGACAACATATTGCAAAAGCAAGGTTAAAATGCACTTTGGGTACTTAATGTGTACCTTTTATAAGGAATAGACGAGAGCCACTTTTGGACTAAAGGAGAGAGCCAATTGCGTACCCTGTTAGGAGACTACCTGTTACAGCATTTACAACAGGCCAGTGAAGGGACCTTACCCGCTCGGGTTTTTCATTGTTTAAGAGATGCCATTTTGGAAGGCATTCTTGCACCCAATACTCGTCTTCCTGCATCACGTGATTTAGCCAATGAACTGCACGTTTCCCGTAATACCGTACTCAATGCCTATGAGCAATTACGTGCTGAAGGTTATATTCAAGCGCATACGGGTCGAGGTACTTGGGTATCAGAAACGCTACCTGACAGCTATATTCAGGTCAGTACAGCACCAAGCTATGCTGCTGCACCCGAAGAAGATACAACACGCACGCTTTCGCATCGTGGGGCAAGTTTGCTTGAACATGCCGCTGCCTCCCCGTATCAGTGGGGTGCCTTTGTGCCTGGTGCACCTGATGTCACTGAATTTCCGCATGCCGAATTTAATCGGATCAAATCGCGTCTGAGTCGCCAGCCTGAAATTGCCAATTTGATCTACAGCAATGCAGGAGGATGTACAGAATTACGCCATGCCTTGGCCGACTATTTGCGCATTGCCCGTTCAGTCAATTGTGAAACAGACCAGATTATTATTACCGAAGGCATCCATCAGGCGGTTGATTTGGTGTCACGGGCTTTATGTGATTTAAATGATCATGTCTGGATTGAAAATCCGGGCTATTGGGGTGCCAAGAATATTCTTCGTATCAATGGCTTAAATATTATTCCGATGCCTGTCGATGCCGAAGGTATTATTCCAGAAGAACACCCTTCTACTCCTCCTCGCCTGATCTTCGTCACACCCTCGCATCAATATCCTTTAGGTTCTCATCTCAGTTTACCTCGACGCAGAAAATTGCTGGATTTGGCTAAACAGCATGGCAGCTGGATTATTGAAGATGACTACGACAGTGAGTTCCGTTTTTCAGGTCAGCCTTATCCTTCATTACAGGGTTTGGAAGAAAATCCACCGGTTATTTATATTGGAACCTTTAGTAAAACCATTTATCCCGCCTTGCGCATTGGCTATATGGTGGTTCCAAAACAGTTGGTACAGCCCTTACGAACGATTTCGGCAGAACTGTATCGAGGCGGTCACTTACTCACTCAACGTGCCTTGGCAGAATTTATTCGTGAAGGACATTATGCAGCCCATATCCGCCGGATGCGCCTGCTGTATAGCAAAAGACGGAAATTTCTGATTGAACTGATTCACCGTTATCTGGGCGATGTGTTTGTACACGAATTTAATCATGATGCAGGTCTGCATTTGGTACTCAAATTGCCCGATCATGCCAATGATGTTGAAGTATCTGCACTGGCACTTTCGCGCGGGGTCAATGTTCGCCCATTGTCACAATATTATTCAGGTATGGATACGCCAATTCAATCAGGTTTATTGCTTGGATTTGCCTGTGTGCAGGAGCAAGATATGACCTTTGCCTTTAGTATCTTACGTCAATGCTTGATTGAAAATGGTATTGAGTTGTCCCCACAGAACCGTTCATAAAATAAAAACCTGCTGAGTTGAGACATTATATTTTCCAAAACGCAATCTAATGGCGATCACTCACCAACTCAGCCTAGAAACACAAATCTAAACTGACTTTAACCCGATCTAAAACAATCAAAGTCCGATAGGTTTTTACATCCTGATTATCGGCAAAATGTTTTCTCACCAAAGCTTCAAAGTGAGATAGGTTATTGGAGATCATAATCATGATAAAAGACACTCCACCATTGACGAAATAGCATTGCTGAATCTCATCCACCGCAGCAAAGTATTGCTTCGCCCGATCCATCACCACTGAACGATCTTCGCTTAAACGGACCTCGATAATGGATGTGACTTTCTCGCCAAATCGCTTTGGATTCAGTACCGCACAATTTTTTTCAATGATCGCTTCCTGTTCCATTCTAACGATACGCCGTTGTACCGATGCCTGAGATAAACCAATCTGTTCCGAAATCTGCCGATGTGAGCTTTTATTGTCCTGCTGCAATATTCTTAAAATTGCATAATCAAAATGATCGAGTGAAAGTTCTGCCATGAATTAATTCCTCATATTTTATGAATAATAGAGTGAATAACTCACAGACTTCAATCAATAAGCGCAATTTAATCATCCTTCAAGAACTAAAATCTCATGATCAACTTAAAGGTCATCGACATGCGTGCTTCTGCTCCAAATAAACAAGAATTTGCCTTAGCGGCAGCATGTCTATCACTTGCCTCGGTACAAATTGGGGCTGCGATTGCGAAAACCCTATTCCCCATCTTTGGTGCTGAAGGGGTTGCGCTGATTCGCTTAAGTTTCTCAGCCCTATTACTCTGGATAATTTTCAAACCTTGGCGTAGCTTTCATCCCCGAATGGAATGGAAAAATCTGATTATTTATGGACTGATTCTGAGTTTAATGAATCTTCTGATCTATAAGGCTTTTTCCCATTTGTCGATTGGTATTGCCATTTCAATTGAAGTCTTGGGCCCACTCACCGTTGCCATTGTCATGTCAAAACAGAAACAGGATTTAATATGGGGTGCTTTGTCGTTTATGGGTCTGATGTTATTACCTTTAGGTAGTGCCAATCAAAATTTCAGTTATATCGGCATGTTTTATGCGCTTGCCGCAGCATTTTGTTGGGGCATGTATATTATTTACGGCACCAAAGTCGCAAAAGGCGGCAGCAATACGGTGGCGATTGGTATGTTGGTGGCAACTCTATTTGCGCTACCGTTTGGCATATCTGATCTGAATCAGCTGTTTCATTCTTATTGGATTTTACTGCTCTGTGTTTTAGTGTCGCTGCTTTCTAGTACCATTCCGTTCTTGCTGGATATCTTTGCAATGAAAAAGCTCGAACCAAAAGTATTTGGAATTTTACTGAGTGCCTCTCCTGCGGTCAGTGCCCTTGCAGGTTGGCTGATCTTAAATGAACATCTCAACCTGTATCAAATCACGGGCATTACCATCATCATGCTCTCGTGTGCAGGTTGCTCCTATTTCTCCTATAAAAATAATAAGGCCTAAACTTTAAAGCATAGACCTTATTATGATGTTGGATCAGTCTAGATGTAGTGCAACTGCTCGACTACTTTTCTTCTTTCGGGTCACGATCAGTCCACAGATCACGACAATAAAGGTTACACTCAAAGACAAAGTCGTTTCATAGCTATATTGAGGTGATAGGAACATATAACCCAGTACGCTCATAATCACCACAATCACAAACCAAGTCAGCCATGGAAATAACCACATTTTAAAAGGCACAGCAGCCCCAACTTTGTCTAATTGGGTGCGCAAACGGAGCTGTGACACCGCAATCACCAAGTAAACCACCAATGCAATCGAACCCGTGGTTGACAATAGAAATCCAAATACTTGTCCGGGAAATAAATAATTCACCGCACAACAAATTAATCCAATCAATGTCGATGCAAATACTGCGATGGTTGGCACACCTGCTGCATTAATTTTGGTGACCATTTTGGGTGCTTCTTGACGGGCACCTAAAGCAAATAGCATGCGTGAAGAGGTATAGACAGCCGCATTCATACAACTCGCCACTGCAATAAATACCACAGTGTCCATAATTAACTTGGTTTGAGGAATATTCAGACTGACCAAAACATACTGAAAGGTGCCCAATTTTTGTAAGTCGGGTGAACGCCAATCGACCAAGGCAACTGCCAGGAAAATTGAAACAACAAAGAATAAGATAATCCGATACAGGACTAAATTAGTCGCTCGTTTGATTTTTTCTTCAGGATTTTTAGATTCTGCCGCAGCAATCGAAAGAATTTCAATCCCAAAGAAGGAAAATGCCGAGATCAAAATCGCAGATAGCACACCGCCCATGCCATGTGGCATAAAGCCGCCATTGGAAAAGAGATTGCCTACACCGCTGACATCTTTGGCTAAAGGCCACAGTCCAAACACGGCAGATGCACCAATCACAATAAATACGAGAATCGCAATCACTTTAATCAGCGCAAACCAAAACTCAAACTCGCCAAAACTTTTGGTACTAAAGAAGTTTGCCAAACTGAGTAAGATAATAAATGCAAAGGCGTAAATGGCACTGGATACCTGCGGAAACCAAGCATGCAGAATTTCGGCACCTGCAATGGCTTCAATTGGAATCACCAAAACCCAGAACCACCAATACAGCCAGCCCACACTAAAACCTGCCCAAGGGCCAATTGCTTTACGGGCATAAGTTGAAAATGAACCTGTGTCAGGCTGTGCAACGGCCATTTCACCGAGCATACGCATGACTAAAAAAACCAGAATACTGGTAATAATATAAGCCAGTACAGCAGCGGGGCCTGCTTTGGCAATTGCAGCGGATGAACCGACAAATAAACCTGCACCAATGACACCACCAATACTGATCATGGTGACATGGCGGTTCGAAAGTCCTTCACCTAATTTTGTTGTTTTTGCACTATTCATATTTTATTCCTTAAAAATACGTATCAAAAAACCGTTAATTACATGTTTAAATTCCTATAAAAATAAAAAGGGAAAACCTACGGTCTCCCCTCGAGCAAAAATTAATTTAAAGTTGGCATGGCAAATTGTTTCGCCTCACGAATTTGTGCAGATGGCCAACGTTGGGTGATGGTTTTACGACGGGTATAAAAACGCACGCCATCTGGCCCATAGGCATATAAATCACCAAACAGTGAACGCTTCCAGCCGCCAAAACTGTGATAGGCAACAGGGACTGGTAAAGGCACATTCACCCCAACCATGCCCACTTGGATGTTATTGCTAAAATAACGCGCCGCTTCGCCATCGCGGGTATAAATACAGGTGCCATTGCCATATTCATGGTCATTGATCAACTGCATGGCTTCTTGCATGGTCTCGACACGAATCACCTGTAATACTGGCCCAAAAATTTCTTGTTGATAACTGGTCATCTCTGCTGAAATTTGATCAATCAAGGTTGGCCCGACAAAGAATCCATGTTCATAACCGACGGGTTTGGCGTCACGTCCATCCACCACAATTTTAGCACCTTGTTGCTCGGCGCTTTGGATATATGCTTGTACCTTCTGTTTATGTGCTTGCGAAATGAGCGGTCCAAAGTCATTACTGGCATCGGCATAATGACCAAACTTCAATTGCTGCATCTCTTGTTTAAGCTTGGCAATCACCACATCGGCAACTTCATCGCCAATGGCCACCGCAACAGACAAGGCCATGCAACGCTCACCCGATGAACCAAAGGCTGCACCCAGTAAAGAGGTCACTACATTATCAATATCGGCATCTGGCATAATGATGGCGTGGTTTTTTGCACCACCTAAGGCCTGACAGCGTTTTCCTGTCGAGGTCGCTGTTCGATAAATATATTCTGCGATTGGCGTTGACCCCACAAAACTAATCGCTTGAATTTTGGGATGATGCAGTAAAACATCGACGGCTTCTTTATCGCCATTGACCACATTAAACACGCCATCTGGCAAGCCCGCCAGTTTAAGTAATTCAGCCAAATAGAGTGCGGCTGAAGGAGCCTTTTCAGAGGGTTTTAAAATAAAGCAATTGCCACATACAATCGCCATCGGAAACATCCACAACGGCACCATTGCAGGGAAGTTAAATGGCGTTATTCCAGCAACCACACCTAAAGGTTGAAACTCACTCCAAGAATCGATATCTGGACCAACATTTTTAGAATACTCGCCTTTTAAAAACTCTGGTGCTCCACAGGCATATTCCACATTTTCAATGCCACGCTGCAATTCACCTTTGGCATCATGACAAATCTTGCCATGCTCCTGCCCAATCAATTCGCACAGGGTTTCAGCATTCTCTTCAAGCAATTGTTTGAACTTAAACATCACCCGCGCCCGTTTGATCACTGGTGTATCGCGCCAGGCAGGGAAAGCCTGCTCTGCAATCTGCACCACCTGATTCACTAGCGCTGTATCCGCCAATGCAACTTCTTTGCTAATCTCACCGGTTGCCGGATTATAAACCGCTTGTTTTCTACTGGATTTGGTGACCAAACCACCTTGAATAAAATGCCCAATCAATTGAGGGGTTGATGCTTGAGCCGAATCCGTATTGCTGAACGCATTGGCATTAAAATCTTCTAAATTATTCATCTGTATTCCTTGTCTCTGTATCTTATTTTCCATTTGCTTTTGGCAGGTACTCAGCTAAGCTTTATTTCACTTGATAAAGGGTTTCACCCACAGCATTGATCAAGCGTGATAATTGCGTTTCAGTGCTGTTAAACATTGGACCAAACTGAATAGTGTCTCCACCAAAACGCACATAGAAACCGGCTTTCCATAGCTTCATACCGATTTCAAAACCACGAATGGTGGGATCGCCATCTCGTGGCGCAAGCTGTAACGCCCCAATCAAACCGCAATTGCGAATATCAATCACATTCGGTGCACCTTTTAATTCATGTATCAGTTTTTCAAAACTTGGCGCCAAAGCCGCTGATTGAGTGATCAGGTTTTGATTTTCCAGTACATCTAAAGTGGCTAAAGCCGCGGCGCAGGCAACGGGATGCCCTGAATAGGTATAACCATGGGTAAATTCAACCGCATGTTCAGGCAAGTCTTGTTGCATAAAGGCATCATAGATTTCACGGCTTGCGACAACGCCGCCTAATGGAATGGCGCCATTGGTAATTTGTTTGGCGAAGGTCAGCAGATCAGGCGTTACATCGAAATACTCAGCCGCTGTCCATGTGCCCATGCGCCCAAAGCCCGTAATCACCTCATCAAAGATCAGCAGGATATTGTGTTGATCACAGATTTCTCTGAGACGTTTTAAATAACCTGTCGGTGGCACAATACAACCTGCCGAACCCGAAACAGGTTCAACAATCACTGCTGCAATATTGGATGCATCATGTAGCTCAATCAGCTTGAGCATTTCATCAGCCAGCTCAATTCCACCCGTTTCGGCACAACCTTTAGTAAAACTCAGATGCGGTTGCAAGGTATGCGGTAAATGATCTACATCCATCAATTGACCAAACATTTTACGATTGCCACCAATACCGCCCAGACTGGTGCCTGCCACGTTGACTCCATGGTAGCCACGTGCCCGTCCAATCAACTTGGTTTTGCTCGGTTGACCTTTAATCCGCCAATAAGCTCTTGCCATTTTGATCGCGGTATCTGCTGACTCAGAACCAGAATCGGTAAAAAATACATGCTGTAGATTTTCAGGCATGTGCTGCACAATTTTTTCAGCCAATTGAAAAGATAATGGATGTCCAAATTGGAATGCAGGTGAATAATCCAGTTTTGCCAATTGACGGGTTACCGCTTGCTGGATTTCAGGCAAGCTATGCCCCGCACCGCAGGTCCACAAACCTGACAATGAGTCATAAATCTCACGTCCTGTACTGTCAATCAAAGACGAACCTTTGGCAGCCACGATGATGCGTGGATCTTGATGAAAGTTACGATTGGCGGTAAAAGGCATCCAATGTGCTTGGTAATTTAAGCGCATAGGCACTTCTGACGGACTGGCTTCCAATGCATCATCACGGTCATTTGTGGTATCGATATCAAACATAATCACTCTTCTTGTTTTGGGCTTATGTTTGGAGTGTACAGCGCGTTATAGTTTTGATAAATTCAAATTGTCTTGAGTTTAGATATAAAAAAGCAAAACTAAATGAAACCGAAAAAATTAAATCAAGTGACTGATTTTGATATAAAACTACTCAAAATATTTAAAACGGTGTGTGATTGCCACAGCTTTAGCGCTGCTGAAAGTCTGCTTGGAATTAGTCGTTCTGCGATTAGTCTGCATATGAGTGATCTGGAAAATCGGCTCGGTATTCGACTGTGTCAGCGTGGTCGAGCGGGCTTTGCCCTGACTGATGAAGGCCGTGAAATTCTGGAATATATTGAAGTGTTGAATGCTTCGATTGAAGACTTTCGAGCCAAAATCAATCAAATGCATAATCAGCTCAAAGGTGAATTTAATATTGGGATTATTAATAACTTAGTCACCATGCCCAGCGCCTATATCACCAATACCCTTGCGCTATTGGCTGATGAAAATCCAGAAGTGTTGATTAACATCAGTATGAGTACCTTGTCCGATATTGAATGTCGTGTTTTAGACAATCGCTTACATGCAGGTGCCATCCCCCTAGTCACCCCATTGTCTGGCTTAGATTATTTTGATTTATATAGCGAAAAGTCTTTGCTTTACTGCGGTAGAAATCACCCGCTGTTTCAACATTTAGGTGACATACAAACAGCGGACTTAAAACAGTGGCATGCGGTATTGCCCAATTATGCAACGACAGCAGAGGCAACAAAATTACACCAACTTCTGGATTGCTCGGCCACAGCCAGTGACCGTGAAGGTATCGCCTTTCTGATCTTAACAGGTAAGTTTCTCGGTTTTTTACCCGATCATTATGCAAGGAAATGGGTGCAAGATGGTTTCATGCAGCCTATTTTGCAGGACGTGATGTATTACAGTACCCCGATCTGTCTCATCACCCATAAAGGCAAAAACTACAATATGATTTTAAAAACCTTTATGGAGATCCTAAAAACCAGAATCATGCCGCTGGCTTAACTCAGACTAGAATAAAAAAGTCGATGCGTTGGGCTCATCGACTTTGTTTTATCACCCATGATGCACTGCTATGCTTCACCTGTTTCAGCGATGTTTGTCACTGGATTGACTGTGCTTTTACTCCCACTGTCTGACTCATGCCGTTTCAGCACCAGCACCGCAAAAATTGCAATAATCGCAGGGATAGCAATCATCACAAAGTTCATCTTATGCGGTAGACCTAAGGTCAGCAGCATCCCTGTTAGAATTGGCCCGACGATAGCACCAATTCGCCCAACTGCAGACGCACAACCAATTCCTGTCGAGCGTACACTCAATGGATAGTATTGTGCTACATAACTATAAAGTAAGATGGACGTACCAATGGTTGCAGCACCCGCAATCGTCACCAAACCATATAGTATATAGGCTGGAGAGTTATAACCGAGTCCGACCAAGGCAAAGACCCCTGCTACAAACATGGTTAAAATCACAGGCTTTAAGTGGAATTTATCTGAAAGTATCCCACCAAAAATTGCCCCAAGCATGGCCCCGACATTCAACGCCAGCAGGAATAAAATACTTTTACCCAATGAATAACCTGCTGCCAGCATCAGTTTTGGCAACCAACTACTCAATGCATAGACCATCAGCAAGCACATAAAAAATAACAACCAGAACATTAAGGTACTTAGAGCACGTCCATGTTGAAATAAAGCTTTGGCAGAACTGCCTGTATCCAGATGATCCTCATTCAAGCATAAACGTGTCTCACTGTTTAATGCCTGTTCCGGTGCAATTTTTTGAATGATGGCATGGGCTTGTTCAGTCTTACCGCTTTTCACTAAAAAGGTTAGTGACTCAGGTAAGAACTTCCATAGAATGGGTAACAGCAATAATGGAATACCAGCAATCAAGAACATAATTTGCCAGCCTTGGCTTTCAACTAAATAACTGCCTAACAATGCCGAAATAATTCCACCAATCGCATAGCCACTAAACATGCTCCCGACCAAGGTACTACGTATCCGTTTCGGTGCGTATTCAGAGGTTAACGCCACCAGATTCGGCATCACCCCGCCAATGCCTAAACCGGCTAAAAATCTTAAAATACCAAACTCAAAAGGCGTCGATGCAAATGCCCCCCAAAAGGTAAAACCACTAAAAAAGGTCACACAAATCAAGATCACATTTTTGCGACCGATTCTATCTGCCAAAGCCCCGAATAGCATGGCACCGAACATCATGCCACATAAAGCGGTACTGGCTAACATACCCGCCTGCACCGCGGTGAGTGACCATTCCTGCATCAGTACAGGCAAAACCACACCATAAATAACCAGGTCATAACCGTCAAAAATAATAATCAATAAGCACCAAAGCAAAATGCTCCAGTGAAAAGGGGTAAATTTTGCTTGGTCAATAATTGCATTGACATTCAACGTCGATGTTGCCATTTAATCATCTCCTCTATGAGATAAATTCTTGTTCATTTTTAAAACGACATACTGCACCCTAAAGAAAAAACAGATTATTCAAGGTCTTGATTAAAAATCGTAACTCGCCATCATATTGAAGCGGTTATCGATCCCGTTACGGCCATCGAAGGTCTCTCGCTCGCCATAGACATATTCCACGCCCAAGGTAATCGGTTTATATGGGTTGTACATGGCATTGATCCAGCCCTGCCAAAGTTCCTTGTTTTGAGTTGCATTATTTTTTTGAATTTCAGCGAAAGTATTGTCATCCTTGGCTTTCATATAGCCATAACCCAAGGTTGAGCGAAGCTTCGAATTAAATTGATGGGTTAAACCTGCTGAAATGGTATCGAATTCATTGCTCTGAATATGATTTTTATCATCAATCACATAGCTGTTATTGGTCCAAAGTAGGAAGCGGCCATCACCTTTGACATGGTAATAATCCGCTTTTAAGAAGGTTTCTGGTGTCAGCTGATATTTACCACCGAGCCCTACACCCCATGCCCATTCCTCATCATTACTGGTCTTTTTCTCGGCCATAAAAGTACGACCTGACAACAGTGAACCATTGGCAAATTTATGGTTCAACCGCCCAACTAAAGCAGGCAATCGCATTTCATTATCAGGGTCGGAAGTTGCGGTATATTTAGGGTCTTCAATCGCGACAGCAAAACTGGTATTGGCTGATAAATTATCGCTATAACGTACCAAAGGTGAACGTTGTAATGCCCCACCAACATAAGTTCCCGCATCAATGGTTTCTGGATAATATTCAGGCGCAATAAAGGTTGACCACGTCTGACCAATCAACCATTTATCGAAGGTTAAATAGGCATGACGAATACGGAATTGATCGCGTGTGCTACCACCAAAAAAGTCCATTTCCAGCTTGCCTCCAACATCACCCGCGGCTGTCGGTGTTTTAAAATTCAAACCCAAACGGGTGACGTTGACGGTTGAATGCAAACGATCTTTTTGTTGGGCTTCCTCGGCAGTATGTTCCAGTGGTACGCCACTGATATTGTTATACATGGTCGATGCACCTTTGGCCTGATAAGAAGCATCAGCACGGATATAACCATATAAATTGACTTCTGCCCCGCCTTTGCTGATATTCAGTTTTGGAGCTGGTGTTTCAGTCGCCTGTGGCGCAGTAGCTACGGCAACTTGAGCTGTCGATTGTGTCTGAGCAGGTTGTTTTACATACTGTTGCAGCATGGCGCGCAACTCTTGGACTTCTTGTCTGAGTTGTGCAATTTCAGCACTTTCAGTTCCCGAATAAGCAGAGGACATAGCCGTTAAAACTGCCGTTGCCAATATGCTTTTTTGTACCGTTAAAATAAACTTTTTCATTAAAATCAATTTCCTTTTCGGCTGATCTTAAAACCCGTTTTAAGATCATTCTTTGTTTGTGTTTTTCCTTTGTCGTACAGATGTACCACATCACATTTCTTATTCTAAAAATTTCAACCCATTGATTTATTGAAATTTCACCTCCTAAATAAGTGAATAGCCACTTTTTTAAAGACAACAGAAACTTGCAGCGGCAATTGCAGCCACTGTCAAAAACATCGGTTAGAAGTTAAAAATTAAGTTGCTGTTCTAATGTTGAACTCCTTGTTGAGTGAAAACGACCTTTCCAGAAAGTTCCGAGGTCAAGATATCCTCCTGTTGTTTCTGGGCAATCAGTCCTTGATAAGTTAAAACTTGGCTAAAGCAATGCACCTTTTCAAAACCAGTACTGCAAAGTAGTTGCTGATAAGCGTCAAAAGAGAGTGTGAAAAAGTCTTGTGCTAAACGCTCCATCATGGCTTGGCTCTGCTCGGCACTCAGACCATTGTTCTGACACAGCAATGGCAACGCTTTCAATTGTTGAGGATCTTCACAAGCCATCAGGTCGTAGGTTATGAGCAATCCATCCGCTTTTAATCGCTGTGATATTTCAGCAAAGAAACTCGGTTTAAGCGCATGCGGCACAAAATGCGCAACCAATATCGACAGCGCTGCATCGAATTTTGGCTGTGTAGGCAATGCTGCTGTTTCGCCATGAACAAATTGCACCCGCTCGGACTGACCCAGTGCCTGAATCAGTGCTTGTGCTTTCTGCAACATACTCAAAGAAGGATCAACAGCCGTAAAGCGCCAAGATGGATGTCTGTTCAGTAGATACTCAAGCTCATAGCCTGTGCCGCAACCGACAATTAAAATCTGTGCGTCTGAACTTAAAGCGGATTGTAAAATCGCATCGACTTGTTGATGCATCAGCGCATAACCTGGAATCAGACGACGAATATGATCGTCATAGCGTTCCACTACTTTTTGACTGTTAAAATCTTTCGCCATTCGATCCTCTACTTTTAAAAGCCTTAGACGGTTAGCATCGCATCAACTGATAACTGCTTTATAGAAGGTTTGCTCGCTTCAATACTCAAACCTAGTTTTTGAAATAAAGCTTGGTCACGATTTTCACCTGCATTGGCAGTGGTTAACAGTTTTTCACCTGAAAAAATAGAATTGGCACCTGCCATAAATACCAGAGCTTGATCTGAATCGGTTAATGCTTCACGGCCTGCAGAGAGTCGAATGTAACTTTTCGGCATGATTAATCGTGCCACTGCGATGGTCCGAATCCATTCAATCACATCCAGTTTTTCTACTTGAGCCAGTGGTGTCCCTTCTATCGGCACCAGCATATTGATCGGTACAGACTCAGGATGTAGTGGCAAAGTCGCTAACTCATGTAAAAGACCAATTCGATCCTCTCGACTTTCACCCAAACCGACAATGCCACCGCTACAGACTTTCAACCCTGCCTGACGAACATGGTCTAGTGTATCCAGTCGATCATCAAAGGTTCTGGTGCTGATAATATGGGAATAATATTCCCGCGAAGTATCCAGATTATGGTTGTAATAATCCAGACCAGCCTCTTTTAAACGCTCCGCCTGAGAAGCATTCAGCATGCCCAAGGTCATACAGGTTTCCAGCCCTAAAGCTTTGACCTCGCGCACCATGTCCAATACATAAGGCATATCGCGCTCATGCAGATTGCGCCATGCGGCACCCATACAAAAACGAGATGCGCCTGAAGCCTTGGATTTTTGTGCCTCTTGAATGACTTTCTCGACGGCAATGCGTTTTTCTACTTCCAGTTTTGAATCATAACGCGCCGATTGCGAACAATACTTGCAATCTTCAGGGCACTTGCCAGTCTTAATAGAGAGCAAAGTACTGACCTGAATCTGATTCGCAGCAAAATATTGTCGGTGCAACTGCTGTGCCTGAAACAGCAAATCTAACAATGGCTGCTCATATAAAGCCTGTATTTCTGCACGTGACCAATCATTTCTAATCTTCATCTCTTGATCCTGACATCCTATGTTTAGATAGCAACCACGACATCAAAGCTCCTCCTCAGTCACAATGCACAAAGGAGGAATACGGTTTTAATCAAAAATTTCAGCAGTCAAATTCAGCTCTGCCCGCATGATTTCCTGCAATTTAAATTTCTGTGCTTTACCTGATGCCGTCATCGGGAACTCATCAAAAAACTTAACGTAACGTGGCACTTTATTATGTGAAATATGTTCTTTGCAGAAACTACGGATACTGTCTTCATTGCTTTGATGATGTTCATGCAAAATAATGCAGGCGCAGAGTTCCTCACCATAACGCATGTCAGGCAAACCAATCACTTGCACATCGCAGACATCGGGATGAGTATATAAAAAATCTTCGATTTCTTTGGGAAACAGGTTTTCACCACCGCGAATCACCACATCTTTAATCCGGCCTTTGATTTTGACAAAGCCTTCACTGTCCATTTCAGCAATATCACCGGTGTGCATCCAGCCCGCTGCATCGATGACTTCTTTGGTTTTTTCAGGCTCATCCCAATACCCCGCCATCACGGAATAACCACGTACGCAAAGTTCACCGAGCGTCCCTTGCGGCACAATTTCGCCTTCTAAATCGACAATTTTAACTTCCAAATGTGGATGAACATGCCCAACCGTACTGACTCGTTTATCAATTGAATCATCAATATAACTCTGCACACTGACTGGAGAGGTTTCAGTCATGCCATAACAGATGGTGATTTCTGACATATGCATGCGGTCAATCACACGCTGCATGATTTCTCTCGGACATGGACTGCCTGCCATGATACCGGTACGCAAACTGCTCAAATCAAATTCGGCAAATTGCTCATGTTCCAAAATGGCAATAAACATGGTCGGCACACCATAGGCTGCCGTACATTTTTCCTGCTCAATGGTTTTTAAGCTTTCCAACGGATTAAAGACTGACGCAGGATAAACCATGGTTGCACCATGCGTGATACAGGCTAGATTGCCCATCACCATGCCGAAACAATGGAATAAAGGAACTGAGATACAGACGCGATCTTGGGGGGTTAAGCCAATCCCTTCACCGACAAAGTAGCCATTATTCAGGATGTTATGATGCGTCAACATGGTCCCTTTCGGATTGCCTGTGGTTCCTGAAGTAAATTGGATATTAATGGTTTCATCAAACTGCAACTGCTTGGCTAAGCGCTGTAACTCATCGAGCTGAGATTGATTTGGGGTTTCGAGCAAATCACTAAAACGATGGATACCGGTATGCTGCTGCTCATCAATTTTAATCACATATTTTAAGTGCGGTAACCGAGCTGCATTCAATATCTTATCAGGGCTAGATGCGAGTTCAGGTGCAATCTTGCTCAGCAATTCTTGATAATCTGTGGTCTTGAATTGTGAAGCGATAATCAAGCCTTTGCAGGAGACTTTATTGAGTACATATTCCAGTTCATGACTTTTATAAGCAGTATTCAGATTCACCAAAATAATGCCTGCTTTAAATGCGGCAAATTGGGTCACGGTCCATTCCACACAATTCGGCGACCAGATCGCCAAGCGATCGCCTTTTTTCAAACCCAGCTTGAGCAGACTACAAGCAAATGCATTCACTTCATGCTGTAGTTCTTTGTAGCTTAGGCGTCGGTTCTGATGTGAACTGACAATCGCCTCTTGCTCAGCATATTGCTGGCAGACTTGATCAAATTTATCTCCAATCGTCATCCCCAACAGGGGCTGCGAGCTGGTTCCAGAGGCATAGCTTAACCGTACATGTTGCATTGAATCATTCTCCTTGATTCTTTTTTAATTCTGGTCTTACCTGATCTAATTGTTGTAACTGCAACTACTCTTCAAACTGCCTGTTGTTGTGATGTTAAACCGTTTTGTCTGCCCTACTTTTTCTGTACTGCATCCACACAAAAATCAGCAATCTGTTTGGAAAAATAGTCTTTGTGCGCATGATCAAACTTGGTATTTTGTGCTGGATCCAACGGTTCAACCACCACATAGGTCATTGCCCCGACCACACACATGGCTGTTGTGTTTAAGTCATCCAGAACAAACTCGCCACTTGCATTTCCATCTGCAAGGATTTTTTTAATACTTTGTTTAATCAACTGCTTTACCCGAAAACGCTCATGTTCAACAGTTGAATCGACTGGTTCAAACATGAGTGCATATGCCAGCTGCGGACTGTTCAAGGCCCGTTTTACAAAGGTCGCGACTGCCTTGTGCAATTTTTGTTGTGCGGTCAGATCACTTTCTGTGATGGCATCAATCACCAACAGTTCGGTATTGATGGCTTCTGACAAGACCTCAATTAACACCTGACTTTTATTGTCAAAGTAGCGATAAACCAGACCACTTGAGACCCCTGCTTGCTCAGCAATGGTTTGTATCTGTGCGTCTTTGAAACCTCCCTCTGAAATTAATTTTCTGGCTGAACTCAAAATCGATTTACGATTTTGCTCCATCCGCTCCTGCATTAAAGTTGATCGTTTATAGCTCATAAATTTTATTCTCTAACAAATAAAGTGAATTGTAAATCATTTTATGAATCACTATTCACTTTTTTAAAAATTCATTGTAAGGTAGTTCCTAAGCACACACAACAACGCTTAATGGAACAACAAATATAATCACTGGGATGACAACACAATGAACCTACGTAGCTTGAACTTTGGTCTGGATGAAACGTTAATTGCTCTACAAGATTCAGTTGCTGCATTTTGTGCAAAGGAAATTGCACCTATTGCACAACAAGTCGATCAGGACAATGTATTCCCTGCCCATCTCTGGAAAAAATTTGGAGATATGGGATTGATGGGCTTAACCGTTTCTGAAGAATATGGCGGCGCCAATCTAGGCTATCTAGCACATATCATCGTGTTGCAAGAAATTTCGCGTGCATCTGCCTCTATTGGTCTTTCTTACGGCGCACATTCCAATTTGTGTATTAACCAAATTAACCGTAACGGCAGCGAGCAACAAAAGCAGAAGTATTTACCCAAGCTGATTTCGGGTGACTTTGTTGGTGCTTTGGCAATGTCTGAACCCAATGCAGGTTCGGATGTGGTCAGTATGAAACTGCGTGCTGAACAAAAAGGCGATCACTTTGTTCTCAATGGTTCAAAAATGTGGATCACCAATGGTGGTGATGCTGATGTATTGGTGGTGTATGCCAAAACTGATCCACATGCAGGTGCCAAAGGCATGACCGCCTTCCTGATTGAAAAAGACATGAAAGGCTTTAGTCATGGTAAGCATTTAGACAAACTCGGGATGCGTGGCTCTAATACCTACCCACTATTTTTTGACAATGTAGAAGTGCCTGCCGAAAACGTACTTGGTGGCGTTGGCAATGGTGCCAAAGTACTGATGAGTGGTTTGGACTATGAACGTGCGGTTTTAAGTGCTGGGCCTTTAGGCATTATGGATGCTTGTCTGGATGTCGTGATTCCCTACCTGCATGAACGTGAACAATTCGGTCAGGCCTTGGGTGAATTTCAATTGATGCAAGGCAAACTGGCGGATATGTATTCCACTTGGCTGGCGTGTAAAGCCTTGGTCTATGCTGTTGGCGCGGCCTGTGACAAAGCCGACCATGATCGTAGCTTACGCAAAGATGCGGCCAGCGCGATTTTATATGCAGCAGAAAAAGCCACGTGGATGGCGGGTGAAACCATTCAAACTCTCGGTGGTAATGGTTATATCAATGAATTTTCGGCTGGTCGTTTATGGCGTGATGCCAAACTTTATGAAATTGGTGCAGGAACTTCGGAAATTCGCCGCATGCTGATTGGCCGCGAACTGTTTAATGAAACCAAATAATAACCATAAATCAGGATGCAGCTTATGAACCAATTACACAGCAAAATTAATGTTCGAAGTGAAGACTTCAAAACCAATCAAAATGCCATGCAAACATTGGTCAGCGATCTGAAACAAGTGGCTCAAAAAGTCGCACTCGGTGGTGGCGAAAATGCCCGCCAAAAACATTTGGCCAGAGGCAAACTTTTACCACGTGATCGTATTGATCAACTGATTGACGTCGGTACTGCTTTTTTAGAAATTGGTCAGTTAGCTGCTTACAAGGTGTATGAAGATGACATTCCTGCTGCGGGAGTGATTGCAGGAATTGGTCAAGTCAATGGTGTAACCTGCATGATCGTCGCCAATGATGCAACCGTCAAAGGTGGCACCTATTATCCATTGACAGTGAAAAAGCATTTACGTGCGCAGGAAATTGCTGAGCAAAATCACTTGCCGTGTATTTATCTGGTGGATTCGGGCGGTGCATTCTTACCGATGCAAGATGAGGTGTTTCCTGACCGAGATCATTTCGGGCGTATTTTCTATAATCAGGCACGTATGTCGAGCCAAGGTATCGCCCAAATTGCGGTAGTGATGGGCAGCTGTACCGCTGGTGGTGCTTATGTCCCTGCCATGTCGGATGAAACCATTATTGTCCGTAATCAAGGTACGATTTTCCTCGGTGGCCCGCCATTGGTCAAAGCCGCGACAGGTGAAGTAGTCAGCAGTGAAGATTTGGGTGGTGGTGATGTACATACCCGCCTGTCAGGGGTTGCCGATCATTTGGCTGAAAATGATGAACACGCACTTGCGATTGCCCGTAACATCGTTGCCAATCTGAATAAAAAGCCCAATGAATTAAACAAGCAAATAGATGAACCCCTGTTTGATCCCAACGAACTCTATGGCGTTGTGCCCAGTGATGCGCGAAAACCTTTCGATGTCCGTGAAGTGATTGCCCGCATCGTAGACGGCTCGCGCTTTGATGAATTTAAAGCACGTTTTGGCTCAACTCTGATCACAGGTTTTGCCTCTTTGTACGGTATGCCTGTTGGCATCATTGCCAATAACGGGATTTTATTTTCTGAATCTGCACAGAAAGGCGCACACTTTATCGAGCTATGTACTCAACGTAATATCCCATTGCTGTTTATCCAAAATATCACTGGCTTTATGGTCGGTCGTCAATATGAGAATGAAGGTATTGCCAAAAATGGTGCCAAGTTGGTGATGGCAGTTGCTACAGCCAATGTACCGAAACTCACTCTGATTATTGGCGGTTCTTTTGGTGCAGGTAACTATGGCATGTGCGGACGTGCTTACTCACCACGCTTTTTATGGACATGGCCGAACTCACGTATTTCGGTGATGGGTGGCGAACAGGCTGCCAGCGTGCTATCAACCTTGAAACGTGATCAGATTGAACAAAAAGGCGCGCAATGGTCAGCACAGGAAGAAGATCAATTTAAACAACCGATTCGTGAACAATATGAGCACCAAGGGCATCCATATTATGCCTCTGCCCGCCTTTGGGATGACGGCGTGATTGACCCTGCTCAAACCCGTCATGTGCTGGGGCTGAGCCTTGCTGCTGCGCTGAATGCACCAATTCAGCCGACCAAGTTCGGCGTGTTCCGCATGTAAGAGGTGTCTATGAGCTATCAATTTTTACAACTGGAACAACACGGTCAAGTGGCCTATGTTTGGCTAAACCGACCAGAACTGCACAATGCCTTTAATACTACGGTGATTGAAGAATTACATGCCTGCTTTACCAGCTTAAATCAGCGTGATGATGTGCGTGTGGTGGTCTTGGCTGGACGTGGCAAAAGCTTTTCAGCAGGTGCCGATCTGAACTGGATGAAACAGGCAGGTCAAGCCTCTTCCGCAGAAAACGAAGCCGATGCGCTCAAACTTGCACAGATGCTAAATGCTCTCGCGACCTTAAAGCAACCGACACTTGCGCGTGTGCATGGCATTGCCTTTGGCGGTGGTATGGGCTTGGCCTCGGCCTGTGATATTTGTATTGCCAGTACTGATGCCAAATTTGCCACCTCAGAAGTTCGACTCGGTCTTGCGCCATCTACCATCAGTCCTTATGTAATTCGTGCCATTGGTGCTCGGCAGGCTTCTCGCTATTTCTTAACTGCGGAACGCATTTCAGCACGCGACGCCAAACAGATTGGCTTGGCTCATGAAGTCGCAGATGCAGAAGACTTAGACCAAAAAGTTCAAGAAATTATTGATGCACTGTTACTCGGTGGACCACAGGCACAGGCTGCATCGAAACAGTTGATTCAGATGGTCAGTCACCAAACGATGAGTGATGATTTACTCCAGCAGACTGCACAGCATATTGCTCAAGTTCGTCAAGGCAGTGAAGCCAAAGAAGGTCTGAATGCCTTTTTAAATAAACAACAACCTGCGTGGACTTCCACCTCTCAATAACAACAATTCAGGACGATCACAATGTTTGAAAAGATTTTAATTGCGAACCGTGGCGAGATTGCCTGCCGTGTGATTCGTACCGCAAAAAAACTTGGTATTGCAACGGTTGCGGTGTATTCAGATGCAGATGCTCATGCACAGCATGTCAAAATGGCTGATGAAGCGATTTATATCGGGCAATCCCCTGCCACACAAAGCTATTTACAGGCGGATCGTATTATTCAAGCAGCGATTGATACAGGTAGCCAAGCGATTCACCCAGGCTATGGTTTCCTGTCCGAAAATGATCAATTTGCCTTGGCTTGCCAGCAACACAATATTTGCTTTATTGGCCCACCCGTGGATGCGATTTTAGCCATGGGTCTCAAAGCCACTTCCAAAGCCTTGATGGAAAAAGCTGGTGTGCCATTAACACCGGGTTATCACGGAACCAATCAAGATGCCGACTTTTTAAAACAGCAAGCCGATGCAATTGGCTATCCAGTATTAATCAAAGCCAGTGCTGGCGGTGGTGGTAAAGGCATGAGCTTGGTTGAGCGTAGTGAGGATTTCTTGCAGTCCTTAGCCTCGTGTAAACGTGAAGCCAAGTCTAGCTTTGGTAATGACGATGTCTTAATTGAACGCTATGTGATTCAACCGCGTCATATTGAAGTACAGATCTTTGGCGACACACATGGTAACTATGTGCATCTGTTTGAACGTGATTGTTCGGTACAACGTCGTCATCAAAAAGTACTCGAAGAAGCCCCTGCACCGCAAATGCCCGCTGAGAAACTGGATGCCATGCGTCAAGCGGCCATTGATGCTGCCCGTGCAGTGGATTATGTCGGTGCGGGTACGGTTGAGTTTATTGTGGAACAGGACGGTACCGCCTATTTCATGGAAATGAACACTCGCCTGCAAGTTGAACATCCTGTCACTGAAATGATTACCGGTGAAGATCTGGTGGAGTGGCAACTGCGTGTTGCCGATGGTGAACCACTCCCAAAACTGCAACATCAATTACAGATTCATGGTCATGCCCTTGAAGCACGTATCTATGCCGAAGAACCCGAAAAAGGCTTTTTACCTGCTATTGGTAAAATTGACTATTTACACTACCCTACTCAAACCCCATATGTACGTGTCGACAGCGGCATTGTTGAAGGGGATGAAATCACCACCTATTATGACCCAATGATTGCCAAATTGATTGTATGGGGCAAAAATCGTGAAGCAGCACTCATTCAAATGCAACATGCGCTCAGCCAATTCCACGTCGATGGCTTAGGCAACAACATTGCCTTTCTGGAAAAAATTGTACGCAGTGACTCATTTAAACAAGCCCAACTGGATACCAATCTGATTCAACGTGAACATGATTTCTTGTTCCAGCCTGAACAGATTAAACCTGAATTGGTCATTGCCACCGCCTTTATCGAATTTTTAAGCAAACTCAATCACAACCACTCTAGCCAAAAACAGTTATGGCAAGCACAACCGCTATGGCGTTTAAATATTGCCTTTAAGCAAACCATCAAACTGAACTATCTAGATCAGACTATTCACATCAAGCTAAGTTCGGCTGAACACGGTTTTAATGCTGAATATAACGGCGAAAGTTACCAGATTTCTGGACAATTACTGGATGCACACACAGCAGTGATTCATCTTAATGATACCCAACAGAAACTGTCATTTAACCAGAGTCAGCAAGGCATTACCCTGTTCCATACGGGACAAAGCCATAAATTTGCTTATATTCGCCAAGATTATCATCAAGAGGATAGCCAAGCAGATCAAGGCCACCTCAAAGCACCCATGCCGGGTGTAGTGACTCAGGTTCTGGTCGGTGCCAATCATAATGTCAAAAAAGACGATATCTTGATGACGCTTGAAGCGATGAAAATGGAATACACCATTCGAGCACCACAAGACGGCGTGATTGTTGATGCCTATTTTCAGGTTGGTGATCAGGTGAAAGCGGGTGATGAACTGGTGGAATTTCAGCCTTTACAGGAGAAAGTTGCATGAGTGAGTTTGTCAAAATCGTGGAGGTCGGTCCCCGAGACGGTCTGCAAAACGAAAAACAGGCGTTGACCGTCGAACAACGCCTAAACTTCATTCATGATCTGATAAATGCTGGACTACAATCAATTGAGGTCGGTTCCTGTGTGTCTGCCAAATGGGTGCCGCAAATGGCACAAAGCGATGAACTGTTTAAGCAGCTCCCACAAGGTACTGATCTGAATTTAAGCTTGCTCACCCCCAATATCAAAGGTTTTGAAGCTGCTCAGGCAGTGGGATGCAAGGAGGTTGCGGTATTTACCGCAGCTTCTGAAAGCTTTACCCGTAAAAATATTAACTGTTCAATTGATGAAAGCTTTGAAAAATTCGCTGATGTGCTACGTGCAGCCAAAGCGCAGCATATCCGTGTGCGTGGTTATGTCTCTTGTATCGTGGATTGCCCTTATGAAGGTGCAATTGCACCTAAGCAAGTGGTGGCCGTAGTTAAACGACTGTATGACATGGGCTGCTATGAAGTGTCTTTAGGTGAGACCATCGGTACAGCTACACCTGATCGAGTCAAAAAAGTTTGGCAAGCCTGTCTGGCGGAACTCGACAGTAAGGTTTTGGCAGGACATTTCCATAATACTTATGGCATGGCAATTGCCAATATTTACCAGTCCTTACAACAAGGCATTCGTGTGTTTGATTCATCCCTTGCGGGACTGGGTGGCTGCCCTTATGCCAAAGGCGCTTCTGGCAATGTCGCGACCGAAGACCTATTCTATCTACTATCGCATATGGGTTTTGAAACGGGCGTTGATGTAGAAAAACTGATGCGAGCCAGCCAAAATATTAGCCATGTCTTAAACCGAAAAAGCTTATCCAATTACAGCAATGCCTACTGGCAAACAAAGTGTGCTTAGTTACGATTCGTATTCACTCACCATTTAACAAGCTTAATCAATTAAGCTTGTTCTGCTCATTGGCTCGTTCCACGGATGTATTGGGATGAAACTCATCTATGCGATTTATTTAAATATAATATTCATCTCTGAACGGAATGCCTCTTTCTAAAGAAGCATTTTCAACTTTTTATTTTAATCCTTTTTGTTCTTGATCCTTTTTTGTAAGGAGCATTTAAATTTTTATAAAAAATAATCCGTATCCATTTGGATTTTCGGAGAAATATGCTGCTCGACCCACTCCAGCCATGCCCGTGTTTTTGCATCCACAAAATGACGCGATGGCAATAAGGTATACACCCCGATATCAGGTGATCGCCAAGCAGGTAAAATACGACGCAGTCGCCCTGCCCGAATTGCATCAATCGATGAGAAGGTCGGTAATAATGCAATCCCCATATCCTGCTGTACCACATCCAGCAACAATTCAGGGGTATCTGCAATCAAGGGACCATTGATATCAATCTGATAAGAACAACTGTTTTCGCTGACCAAATGCCACTGTGGTGTAATCGAAGGATTGACCAGACGTAAACAGGCATGTTGCTGCAAATCATCCAGCGATTGAGGTTCGCCATACTTTTCCAGATAGGCAGGCGAAGCACACAACACCGAAAAAATCGTACCAATGCGACGCGCCACAAATCTCGAATCCGCCAGAGATTCAGTCAAGTAGAGACTGACATCAATGCCCTTACCCAATAGATCGGGTACATTTTGTGAGGTTCGATATTCAACTGTCAGGTCGGGATAGGTTTGACAGAACTCCGCCATCATCGGTGCCAGATAATGATGACCGAAACTCGCCATACTCAACACTCGTAATCGGCCCTGCGGCTTGGTGGCCATACCCATTGCCTGTGCTTCAGCCTCCTCCACCATGGCAAGCACCTGACGGCACTGCTCTGCATAGCTTTCACCAATCTCAGTCAAGGCGTGCTGGCGGGTAGATCGTTGTAGTAGTTTTGTACCTAAACGTCCTTCTAATTCGCTAATTAATCGCGAAACTTGCGCAGTTGTCAGTTCCATCTGTTCAGCGGCAGCCGTGAAACTCCCGCTATCAATCACTTTCAGGAAGGCATGCATTGCATGTAAAAGTCCACCATCAAGATTTTTGCGCATAACGTAAATATCTTTTTCTAAATTACGCATTGTTGCACCAGTCTGGATCAACCACAATGACAAATATGTACATTGATTGAGCAGTTTTTTTTAGCGAACGCCGCTGATCAATCTTTTTAAAATATGTACTTACTCCAAATATTCAACCGGATGTTGAAAAAAGAAAGTAGTCAAAACTACACACAATTCTAAGGAGACATAAATGAATATAGCGACAAAAGTTACTTCAAAAATGATCGCTACTAAAGATGTATCACTGGATGATAAATATATCAGTGATCACGGTTCGGCCTATATGACAGGCATTCAGGCACTGGTTCGGTTACCTCTAGCACAGACTCGCCGTGATGAATTGAACGGCTTACACACTGCTGGCTTCATTTCAGGTTATCGTGGTTCCCCTGTCGGGAATTATGATAATTTCCTTTGGCAAATTGGAGGCATACTTAAAGATCACCATGTCGTCTTTCAACCCGGTATCAATGAAGACCTCGCGGCGACTGCCATTTGGGGCACGCAACAAGCGAACCTTGCAGGTCAAGGCAAATATGATGGTGTAAGCGCATGGTGGTATGGCAAAGGCCCAGGTGTAGACCGCTCAGGCGATGTACTTCGCCATGCCAACCTTGCAGGAACAGCAGAACATAGTGGCGTGGTTGCCCTGTTTGGTGATGACCATTCCTGTAAATCTTCGACCGTACCCCACCAATCCGAACATGTGATGATGGGTTGTGGTATTCCAATTTTCTATCCAACTTCGGTGCAACATATTCTCGATTTGGGCGTCCATGCGATTGCCATGTCACGTTTTGCTGGGGTTTGGACCTCAATGAAACTGGTCAGTGAAATTGTTGAAACCTCTGCTTCGGTCATTGTCGATCTCGATCGTGTCACACCTGTTTTACCTGAAATCGAGCTGCCTGCCGACGGCATCCATATTCGCTGGCCAGATCATGGCATCCAACAAGAACAACGACTCTATCAATATCGCTTACCCGCAGTATTGGCCTATGCACGTGCCAATCAACTGAATCAGATCACATGGCCGTGTGAGCATGCCCGTATTGGTATTGCAGCCAGTGGTAAAGGTTATCTCGATACCATCGAAGCCTTGCGCATTCTCGGCATTGAAAATGAAACAGCGCAACAACTTGGTCTGCGGGTCTATCAAGTCGGTTTAATCTGGCCTTTGGAACCACAAGGTCTGCGTGAATTTGCTGCGGGTTTACAAGAACTGATTGTGGTCGAAGAAAAACGTCCGATTCTGGAAGCACAAATTAAAGATGAATTGTATTCCCTGCCTGATGAGCAACGTCCACATGTAATCGGCAAAGCGATCCATGGTAAAGGTGAATGGAGTACCTCATTTGAAGAAGCACCGCTGATTGGGCATTACGAGTTCCAACCTGAACCGATTGCTAAAATGTTGGCAGCACGGTTTTTACAGTTAGATTTGCCTGAAAGTTTAAGACAGCAAATCCAGAGTCGTGTCGATTTACTGCATAAAGCTGAGCAAGAATCACGCCGCGTACTGGATTTGGCCGAGCGTAAACCGTATTTCTGTAGCGGTTGTCCGCATAACACCTCGACCGCCGTACCAGAAGGCAGTCGCGCACTAGGTGGCATTGGTTGCCATTATATTGCGGTGTCACTGGATCGTGGCACTGAAACCTTCTCGCAAATGGGCGGTGAAGGCGTCAGTTGGGCGGGTGCCTCACATTTCACTAATGAAAAGCATATTTTTGCCAATCTTGGTGACGGCACCTACTTCCATTCAGGCTATCTGGCGATTCGACAAGCTATTGCAGCAAACATCAACATCACCTATAAAATCCTCTATAACGATGCGGTTGCCATGACCGGTGGTCAGCATGTTGATGGACATTTGAGTGTGGCGCAACTGACTCGCCAGCTCGATGCAGAAGGCATTAAAAAACAGGTCATTGTGACCGATGAACCCGAGCTGATCCATGCTGAAGAACACCTTGCGCCACATGTCGAAATCCGCCATCGCAATGATCTTGATGCAGTACAACGTGAATTGCGTGATATTTCGGGTGTGACCGCTTTAATCTATGTACAAACCTGTGCCAGTGAAAAACGTCGTCGCCGTAAACGTGATGCTTATCCAGACCCGGCTGAACGTCTTTATATCAATAGTGACATTTGTGAAGGCTGTGGCGATTGCTCAAAAAAATCAAATTGTCTTTCAATTGAGCCAGTAGAAACGGCTTTGGGCACCAAACGTCAGATTAACCAAAGCAGCTGTAATAAGGATTTCACCTGTGTGGAAGGCTTCTGCCCAAGCTTTGTCACCGTGCATACCCGTGATATGAAACGCCCCGCCAAGTTTGAAGGTTTTGCAACAGGTTGGCCTGAACGTCCTTTGATTCCTCAACTTGTTGATACACCAAATCGGATTATGGTCGGTGGTGTGGGTGGAACCGGAGTGGTTACCGTCGGGGCTTTACTGGGTATGGCCGCACATCTGGAAGGTAAAGCCACTCGGGTCATGGACATGGCGGGACTGGCGCAAAAAGGCGGTACGGTGTATTCCTATATTCAAATTGCCGCAGATGATGCGCAAATTTCCTCAACTAAAATTCCAGAACACCAATGTGATCTATTGATTGGTGCTGATGCCATTGTGGCGGGTAGTAATGCCGCGCTATCACGTTTAAAACAAGATGCGATGGTGATCGTCAATGAAGATGGCTCACCCACCTCAGACTTTATTAACAAACGTGACTGGTATGCACCGATTCATGATTTGATTGATCGTCTGCGTGGCCGTGTCCACAAAGAAAATCTGCTCTCCTTACCTGCGGCACGAATCGCAATACAGGTTCTAGGTGATGCCATCTATGCCAATCAACTGCTCTTAGGGATGGCATGGCAATCAGGGCAAATTCCACTGTTACGTGAAAGTATTGAAAAAGCCATTCAACTGAATGGCACGGCGATTGATAAAAACCTTGAAGCCTTCCGTATTGGATGCCACCTTGCCAGTGACCCGAGCCTAATTACCCGTTTACTCGACAGCTTACCAAAAAGCAATGCGCCACAAACACTGACTGAACTGATCAATGATCGCACGATACGTTTGCAAGACTATTGGAATGAAGCCTATGCCAATCAATATCGTATGTTGTTGGAACAGGTTGCTAAATTACTGCCAGAAGCGCTGGCAAAAACTATCGCTACTCAACTGTATCGTGTCATGGCCTATAAAGATGAATATGAAGTGGCACGTTTACTGACAGGTGCAAACTTTAAACAGTCCATTGAGTCGCAATTTGGTCGTGGTGTACGTTTATCCTATCATCTTGCTCCACCAACACTGGGGACCAATGTGCGTAAACGTATCTTTGGTTATTGGATGCGTTTTCCAATGATGTTACTTGCTCGCCTACAATGGCTACGCGAAAGTTTCTTTGATCCATTTGCACGTCAACAAGAACGTCAATATGAACATGCATGGCGTGATCGTTACATCGCCTTTGTTGAAACGCTGATCTCATCACCAAATAGCTATAATCTGGCTGTTGCAGAACAGATTGCCGAACTGCCTGCTGAAGTCCGTGGTTTTGGACATATCAAAATGCAAGCCATGCAAGTCGCAAACCAACGTTGGGATGAGTTGTCAGTTGATCTCACCAACAAAGTCTAAGTACCATCAATCACTGGCTGAGCAGATCCAATATCTGAGGAGATGCTTGGTCAGCTGATTAAAATTTAATTGCAGCACATCCCAAATACGTTAAAGTATTTCGACTTAAGCTGAGTTCACCAAACAGCTCAGCCGAGAAAAATGATAGGAACTTGCTAGAACAATGATGAAGGAAAAAATAATGAGCCGCGTAGAGTTTAACTGGAATGACCCTTTTTTAATTGAACAGCAACTGAACGAAGAAGAACGCATGATTCGTGATACAGCCCATGCATTCTGCCAAGACAAGTTAATGCCACGGGTGCTTGATCAATTCCGTCATGAAACAACCGATCCACATATCTTTAGAGAAATGGGTGAATTAGGCCTGCTCGGCCCCACCATCCCAGAACAATATGGCGGTGCAGGCTTGAATTATGTGAGTTATGGTCTGATTGCCCGTGAAATTGAACGAGTGGACTCGGGCTATCGTTCAATGGCCAGTGTACAAAGCTCATTGGTGATGGTTCCCATTCATGAATTTGGGACTGAACAACAAAAGCAAAAGTACTTACCCAAACTTGCGACAGGTGAATGGATTGGCTGCTTTGGCCTAACCGAACCAGACCATGGTTCAGATCCAGGTAGTATGGCCTGTCGCGCCAAAAAAGTAGAAGGCGGCTACCGTTTAAGTGGCGCCAAGATGTGGATTACTAACAGCCCGATTGCAGATGTATTTGTGGTATGGGCCAAAGAACTTTCGCCAGAAGGAAATGTCGGCCCGATTCGCGGCTTTATTTTAGAAAAAGGTTGGCAAGGGGTTTCTGCCCCTGCAATTCACGGCAAAGTCGGCTTAAGAGCGTCTATTACGGGTGAAATTGTGATGGATCAAGTCTTTGTGCCTGAAGAAAATGCATTCCCAGAAGTTCGTGGCTTAAAAGGCCCTTTCACCTGTTTAAACAGTGCCCGTTATGGCATTGCTTGGGGCGCCATGGGTGCAGCCGAGTTTTGCTGGCACACCGCCCGTCAATACACACTAGATCGAAAGCAGTTTGGCAAGCCACTGGCTGCCAACCAACTGATTCAAAAAAAGTTGGCAGATATGCAAACCGAAATTGCGCTCGGTTTACAGCTCGCGCTTCGTTTTGGTCGAATGAAAGATGATGGCATTGCCTCAGTTGAAGCGACCTCTCTGATTAAACGCAATAACTGTGGTAAGGCTTTGGAGATTGCCCGTTTGGCGCGAGATATGTTAGGCGGAAACGGAATTAGTGATGAATTTGGTGTCGCCCGTCATCTGGTCAATCTTGAAGTTGTGAATACCTATGAAGGTACCCATGATGTGCATGCTTTGATCTTAGGCCGTGCCCAAACAGGACTCGCAGCGTTCTAAAGCGAAGTGACTATTGAGACAAAACGGCGAGCATCAAGGATAGATAACTCGCCCTATCCCATCTTGATCTTATCTAGATCAATACTCGTACATTGATTAAACTGAGCGAAACGTTGTAATTCTTGTTCTAATACAAGCAGGAACTCATCTCGATTTCGCATATTGGCATCTTCTAAATGCAAACTTATCACTTCTAATCTTTGTTCACGACGATGCACTTTACAGTCGATTCGTCCAACAAAATCATCTGCATAAAGCAGCGGTAAGCAGAAATAACCATATTGTCTTTTGGCTGCAGGTACATAGCATTCAATGCGATAATCAAATTCAAATAAGCTGCTTAAACGCTCACGATGAATGACCAGATTATCGAAAGGAGACAATATTTTGACCTCCATTTGGATGTTCGGTTCATGCGCTAACACTGCTCTGGCCACATAAACTGTTTGCCCATTTTCAAGTTTAATCAGGTTAATCACGCCTGCATCAATCTGCTCATCGAGTAATTTACGCATGATTTCACGTAAATCCTTATTGGTTTTCAAATGCAGTAATTGCTTCCATGTAAATACGCCATGAGCGCGTATGGCCGTATCCAATAAATACTGTGCATACTCCTGTAAAGTCGGTGTGCTTAGATCAATGCCCTGCGGTATGCAACGTTCAGTCAGGTCATAGACTTTTTCCATGCCATTACGTTCACAGATCATTAAATCGCCTTGCATGAATAACTGCTCAATCGCCTTACGGCTCGGCCCTGCATTCCACCAACCTGCGGCACCTTCCCGTTTGCCTTTTTCCATATTTCTAAGTCGGATTCTGCCTTCGGCTTTCACCTGAGCTAGAATCTCATGCATGAGTTGCTGATCACCTCTTGAGAAGTAACGGCTTTCCCCATTACGCACTGAATTCATCAAAGGCATAGCATAGCGATAATCTCGCATCGGTAAATAGGATGCCGCATGCGCCCAATGCTCAAAAACAAGCTGATCTTGTACCAGTTGATTTAAATGACCCAATTGATAATTCGGCACCCGACTCCACAACACATGATGATGGGCACGTTCCACGACAGAAATGGTATCTATTTGCACATAACCCAGATGTTCAATCGCCTGTTGTGTTCCAGATAAGCCCTCACCAAATTTATTGTTTTGTTCTAAACCCTGATGGGATAAAGCTAAGCGTTTTAATAATGAAATCATAATATTATCGTATAAATAGTGTTCATCAACCATGATGAACGAAAGCAAAATAATGGCCGTTATTCGAACTAAATTAACACAATCCTGCCAATTCCTTGCTTATTTCCCTTGTAAATAAAAACGTGGTGCCGCTCCTAAAGAACGTTTAAAGGCTGCAGTAAAAGCACTGCTGCTGCTATAACCCAGCTCCATTGCCACACTGGTAATGGATTGGCCCAATTCCATTCGGGTCAACGCATTGAGTAAACAGGCTTGCTGCCGCCAGTTGCTAAAACTCATCCCTGTTTGCTGCCGAAAAATCCGCGTAAAGTTACGACGACTCATCCCCACCTGCAGCGCAATTTGATCAAGATCATCCTCCAGACTCGGTGTCTTCAACAATTGCAGACACAAGGCAGCTAAACGCGGCTCTTGTGGTAAGGGCGCATTTAAAGGCAGTTCAGGCATCAACGCAATTTCTTCAATGATCAAACGCATCAAATAATCATCTCGGCCACCCAACTGATATTCCGCAGGGAGATCAACTGCTGTAGACAATAGTTCATGCAATAACGGTGATACATTGATCACTGCACAATGGCTGGGCAAATCTGCCTGCATTGCAGCTTCTGGAAGAATATAAGCACTGCGTGTTTTGGTGATCCCCCCCATGTGTACTTCATGGTCAATCCCTGCTGGAATCCAAAGGGCACGTTTGGGTGGAACCACCCAGCTTCCAGTATGGGTGATCACCGTAAGTACGCCTGTAATGGCATATAGACATTGACCTCTGCTATGACGATGACTTGCCAGAAGATGACCATCTGGGTAGTCATTGCCTGTTGCCATCACATTACGCGGCACATCCTGAAAATCATTGACCTGAATATTGCGCATTGCTCTCATCCCTGAAAATGGCCTGAACTCGATACTATCTGTCCCAAATATGATTGTGGGCCGATTTCTGTTCAGTTTAGGATAAACGCACTGAAAAACAAACCTCTTTCAGCATCACCATTTAAGCTGATACAACGTGTTGGAGCAATCATGGCAAGCAATACAGGCACTCTTGAGAATGCATATCCACAAGCGCAATTTCCACCGAATGATCAACCCCAGAAGTTCGTATTACGCGTTGTAGGTGCAGTTGCGTTTGCCCATCTGTTAAATGATTCGATTCAAGCTGTGGTCACTGCAAGTTATCCGATGTTGAAGGCCGAATTTTCATTAAGTTTTGCTGAAATTGGCTGGATTGCTTTGGTCTATCAAATCACTGCCTCTTTATTACAACCTTGGATTGGCCTGTATACCGATAAACACCCAAAACCTTATTTATTACCTTTAGGCATGGCAGCCACACTGCTTGGTATTGGCTTGATGGCAATTGCAGCAAGCTTTCAAGGCTTATTGTTTGCTGCTGCACTGATTGGAGTAGGCTCATCAACCTTTCACCCTGAGGCCTCTCGTATCGCCCGTACAGCATCAGGTGGGCGTTTTGGTACAGCCCAATCCATGTTTCAGGTCGGAGGCAATACCGGTTCTGCGATTGGGCCATTAATGGCTGCGGCTGTGATTATCCCGAATGGACAAGGGGCGATTGGCTTATTTGTCTTGGTTGCGGCTTTGGCGATTTTCGTTTTATTGCGCGTCACCAAATGGGTCGTCAAACAAGCACCAGTACAACGCACTGCCAGTCAAAAGGCGATCTCGACCTTGACCCGTAAACAAGTGATTCAGGCCATGGCCGTGATTTGTGTGTTGATGTTTGCGAAATTTATCTATATCGCGGCCATTACCAATTATTTTACTTTCTATCTGATCGAACGCTTTAACGTGTCCATTCAAACCTCTCAGCTGTATCTATTTATATTTTTAGGTGCAGTAGCACTGGGTACTTTTGCTGGAGGTCCAGTTGGAGACCGTATTGGACGTAAAGCTGTGATTTGGGTGTCATTCTTAGGCATTGCCCCATTTGCGCTGATGTTGCCTTATGTCGGCTTAACTGGCACAGCAATACTGGTCATTATTATTGGTTTAGTCATGTCTTCAGCCTTCTCAGCCTTAGTGGTCTATGCACAAGAAGCGGTACCTGGTCGTGTTGGTATGGTTGCTGGTTTGATGTTTGGTCTTATGTTCGGTATTGGTGGGATTGGCGCAGCAGGTCTTGGTCACTTAGCTGATACCCATGGCATTGTATGGGTGTACAAGCTCTGCTCTTTCCTACCATTATTAGGTTTTATGACGGCATTATTGCCAAATACCAAAAAATAATTATTTTATGAGCAGATGTAGCATGCCAACGAGCCTGATGCATCTGCTCCCATAAATAAGCATGATCTTGTTTCTCTTCACGGTTAAGTGCTAAAATTTTCAGCAGATGTGTGGATTGTTATATTCATTCATCTTCATGGTTACGATAAAAAATCGCGAAAAATTGATGTCTTTTTTGATTTGATAAAAGAATTCATCAACACACATCCCAATCTTTAAGATTCGGTCAGCGTTCATCAGGGCTTGAGTTGTTATCAGGCATCGTTAACAGGTTTTCGCAGCATTGCTGTACCTGCTTTTTCGATAGGACGCTTTATGAATCGCTCTCTATTTATTATTTTTTTGACCATTGCTTTAGATGCTGTTGGTATCGGGCTGATTTTTCCAATTTTACCCGCCTTACTTCAAGAGATTACCCATCATCACCAAACTGCGCTGTACATCGGTCTGCTTGGTAGTCTCTATGCCGCGATGCAATTTATCTTTTCCCCCATTCTGGGTGCATTAAGTGACAAGTTTGGACGGCGTCCAATTCTGCTGTTGTCACTGGCGGGCTCAGCCATCAACTATCTATTGCTCACCTTTTCACATAGCCTCGTACTGTTATTAATCGGGCGGATCATTGCAGGCATGAGCAGCGCCAACATGTCTGTTGCTTCCGCCTATCTGGTTGATATTGCAAAGCCAGAACAACGTGCCAAATACTTTGGTCACATGAGCGCGATGTTTGGCGCAGGTTTTATCATTGGGCCAATCCTTGGGGGTTTGCTCGGTGAATATTGGCTCAGACTTCCCTTTTTGATTGCAGCCATACTCACAGCTCTCAACTTTTTATTGGCCTATTGGGCACTACCTGAATCAAAAACAGCAGATCATCCTCATCAAGACTCTGCAATAACACTCAATCCATTTAAAGCTTTTGCATCAGTTCGTTCGATCCCGAATGTAGTCCCCTTGATTGCCACCTTTTTTATCTTGAGTGCCACAGGTGAAGCCTATGCGGTTTGTTGGGCTTTATGGGGGCATGCCGCCTTTCAATGGAATACTTTCTGGATCGGTCTTTCGTTAGGAATGTTTGGTCTATGCCAAATGTTGGTTCAGGCTTTTGTTCCTCAACATGCCTCAAAATTCTTGGGTGATCGCAACACCGTCTTTGTGGGGATAAGCTGTACTTGTCTCGCCTTAGGGGGCATGGCCTTTGCTCAGCAAGGCTGGATCATTTTTGCCATCATGCCTCTTTTCGCCTTAGGCAGTATCGGTACACCGTCTTTACAAGCTTTAGCCTCTCAAAAAGTTTCACCAGAACAACAAGGTCAATTTCAAGGCATTATTGCATCGACAATTAGCTTGGCTTCAATGTTTGCCCCCCTGTTGTTTTCTACGCTGTATTTTCAATTTCAAGCTGTGTGGCCGGGCGCAATCTGGCTGAGTGTGGTCATGATTTATTTGCTTGCGCTACCTATTGTGATTCGTAGCCTCAAGCCAAACATACACTCCTCAAAATGACAAAAACGTAATTTTCCTGTCGCGTAGAAGTACTGATGCAGCTTGGATAATCAAACATGAAACCAGATGGTGCTGATTGTGCCATTTCCCATACATCATGCTTCAAAGAGGATAAGAAATGAGTTTTGTACAAAACAGTAAAACCATGTTACGCAACCTGATTGTCGGTACAACCCTCACCATCGTCGCATCAACCGCCTTTGCACATGTCAGCTTGATCAGTGCTAGCCCTGCTGCAAATACCATTGTTTCAACCCAACCTAAAAATCTAAGCCTTAATTTTGGTGATGAGGTGATGTTAATGAAGATTCAAGTTTTAGATGAACAACGCCGTGAACTTCCATTGAATTACAAAGTCAGTCATGACTTGAAAAAAACCTTTGATGTTGCCATCCCCACCCTGAAAAAAGGTAAATATACCGTGCTTTGGAGCACCATGGGCAAAGATGGCCATAACATGAATGGCGAATATAGCTTCAGCTTTAAATAAGACATCGCGCATAACGATCTATGAACAATTTACTAACTTGATCAGTTGGCAAATTGTTCATACAAAGGAATAAAAATAATGTCTGAATATTGGATATTTGCCGCTTGGTTCAACAAAATAAGTCTCTATCTTGGTAGTGCTATGGTGATAGGCGCAGCTTTCTGTTACTTCCTATTAGCACGTTATAACGCAATCAAAAATAGCTTAATTCAATATATGACACTCGGTGCAGCTATAGGACTGATTTCAAGCATTTTAGCTTTCTTACTTTTAATTGGTAGTTTTTCTAATAGCGGTCTAGGCGGCATGTTTAATTGGACCTATATCAATATTATATTGAACACCGCTACTGGGCACATCCATCTGATTCGTATCATCTGCTTTGCACTGATCCTCGGCTTGCTGATTTTTAGACTGAATCGGAAAAGTAATAAAGTGACAACACTTGAAAAATTCTGTCTGACCAGTGCTTTACTGCTGATCGCTTACAGTTTTTCTCAACTGGGTCATGTCACCAACCTGTCTATTTTTGCTCAGCTGTTATTGACTGTGCATGTGCTTTTAATGTCTGTCTGGATGGGATCACTGTACCCATTATGGAAAATCAGCCACATCATCACGGGGCTACCATTAAAGCAGTCTATGCATTTATTTGGTCGGATTGCGGCATTTATTGTGGCGATATTAATTGCATGCGGCGTCAGCATCGCTCTGCTCTTGTTTAAGGATGTTGATACCCTCCTCGCGACGCCTTATGGGCAAGGTTTTATCATTAAACTGTTATTTGTGATCAGCATCTTATTATTAGCAGCTTTTAATAAATGGTATTTCACCCCACGTTTGCAACAACCGCAATTTGCCAAACAATTGGGCTATGCCATCCTGTTTGAAATGTCGCTTGGCCTACTCATTTTAATGACAACAGCCTATATTACGACTGTTGTTGGCATTGAGTGATTTATTATAATGTTGATGCTGATTTTAATATCTATCGATTAACCTTATGTTTCTACACAGTGTCTAATGACTATTTAACATGCCGTGTTAAGCACCAAAATAATAATGCCATTAGACTTCCGCAGGCACCCAGTAGGCAAACGCCATACCATCCCGCTTTTGCATAGGTGATGGTTGTTGTGATTGCTCCTAATCCACTGCCTGCGGCATAGAACAACATATACAGCCCAATCAAGCGGCTTTGATTGTCCTGTCCAGTTTGCAAGATCATGCTTTGATTGGTGACATGTAATGCTTGTCCGCCTAGATCAAGTAATAAAATACCGATGATTAATGCCACAATTGAGTATTCCATTTGAGCGAATGCCAACCAAGACAACAAGATGACGAGCAATGCAAAAGCACTGGTTCTTTGTGCAAAGCCTTTATCTGACCATTGCCCTGCTTTTGTTGCCATTAACGCACCCAGTACCCCAACCAAGCCAAATGCACCAATAGCGGTATGGGAATACTGATAAGGAGGAGAACTCAACAATAAAGCCAATGCACTCCAAAAAATATTAAACACTGCAAACATCAGCAATGCCAATATGCCTCGTATTTGTAATAGTTTATTGTGATAAAGCAAACTTAACATCGACAAAATCAAACGAGGATAAGCCAACGTATTCTGTCTATTAGACCGTACCGGCAAGGATTTCCAAAGTGGGAATGCAATCATCAACATCAGTGTTGCCGCACAAAAATATACGCTCCTCCATCCAGCTAAATCGCTCACACCTCCAGCAAAAACTCGTGCTAATAACAATCCGATAAACACGCCACTTTGTGCTGTACCTAAGACATATCCACGCTCATGGGATTCGGCAACACTTGCAGCATAGGCAATCAGTCCCTGCGTCATGGCAGTCCCTAGCATGCCAACAGCAAACATACTTGCAAATATGCCTACAGCCGTTTTAGTGATACTTACAGCAGTCAATGCAAGCACCAATCCGAATAGCTGTAATAGCATTAATCGCCTGCGATCAACTCGATCCCCCAATGGGACTAACAACAATAAAGCGATCGCACAACCCATTTGAGTCACGAGAATGACACTACCAACAGCGGCATAACTGATTGCCAAATCCGTTGCAATTGCATCAAGTAATGGTTGTGCATAATAAACATTCGCAACACTCAGACCACTTGCTATGGCAAATAGCCACACCAAACTGGTCGGCAATTTTTTGGACTGGATTAAACAATGCTTTTCATTTTGTGATAAAGCAGATGTGCTAGGACTATTCATGGCACCGCCCAACCAGTTTCAAATTAAAACTACTTGAACCATAAGTCATCTAGTTTTAAAATGCAACTAGTCTGTTCTAACTGTTCCGAGAATGCGATGTCACTCGATAAAACTTCCGTAGATGAACCTTGCCCTGTTGCACGTTGTGTTGATGTGATTGGAGATCGTTGGTCATTGCTGATTATTCGAGATGTGATGGATGAGATACATCGCTTTGGTGATCTACAACGTAGTCTGAGTGTTGCACGTAATATTTTGTCCAACAGACTACATAAATTAATTGATGCTGAAATTCTGGAACTGCGAGCTGCGTCTGATGGCACAGCCTATCAAGAATATATTTTGACGGATAAAGGAAAACAGCTGTTCCCGATTGTGGTTGCATTACGCCAATGGGGTGAACAATATTTATTTGGGGAAAATGAAGCGCATTCTGTCCTGATCGAAAAATCGACCCAAAAACCTGTGCCATTAATGACACTCAGCTCAAGTAAAGGACATATCTTAGACATGGATACAACAGAAGTATTAAAAGTGAATCTATAGTATCTATAAAATATGCGTTAAAAATTTATGCTTTGTTTACGCAGAATTTACGATAATTTTATTATTTATCAAAATATTAGAACCTAATATACATGACATCAAATTTAACTCACATGCTGAGGATGTTATGAAAGGTTTTCATCAATTATTGGCTTTGATTTCAGCTTGCTCGTCAAATTATGCATTTGCATCAGATCAGCCCACAACATCGAATTTAGTGCTGAATGGAAATGTCGCTTTGGCCAGTGAATATCGCTGGCGTGGTCAAACTCAAACCCAAAATGATGCAGCCTTACAAAGTAACTTTATTTTAAACCATTCTTCTGGATTCTATGTCGCGGCTTTTGCATCAAATGTCGATTTTGGTGATGAAGCACACTTAGAAATCGATCCTTTTATTGGCTATACGACTCCGATAAGCTTAGGGAAATTCCAGCCCACCTTTGATATCGGTATGCTACGTTATCATTACGTGGGAAAAAGCGATTTAAATTATAACGAATACTATCTCAAACTAATCATCAATAATGCTTTGAACGATAATGATAGCTTTACACCGAGTGTGAGCTATACCCCTCAATACGGCGGAAAAACCACTCGCCAAAACTTCGGTGAAAATATCAAAAATTGGTATTTTAACCTTTTATATACTACTCCCATTGCCGAAACCAACTTTGGTGCCGTTGCGAGCTTAGGCTATTCCAAAGCCAGCCAAGCCATTTATGGTGAAAATGCCAAAGATCATTTTTTCGACTGGAAAATCGGAGCGAATTATAATTACAAACCGATGAACTTAAGTGCGGAATTGGCTGCAATTGGGACCAACCTAGATCACACAGGTTATTCCGATAGCAATAAAAAAGGTGTTAAAACCGCCGCCGTGTTTAGCTTGACCAAGTCTTTTTAGAATAAAGATCAAATGAGCGAACTACAGCAAGCATCAACAAATATGAGGCTTGCTGTATGACATTGCAGTTTTATCGACTGATTTGTTAACCAGATTTACGCTGAAAACCTTGTTGTTCTAATAACTGAGCTCGTGTTTCATAATCGACGACTTCAAGTACCTGATGCAATAACCACATATAGCCAAACGGATCTTTAAACATGGCATTTTTGATGCCCATTTTAGACATCTCCTGCACCGCCTGAATCACCGCTGCACCCGCATCAACTGCCTGCTGCAATGTTTTCTCGATATCAGTGACGGTAATATTAAACCAAATCGGGATATAGCTTTCTTGGGTAGGTGCCAGCAATTGGAAATCTGGATTTTCATCCAGCATATGAAAATGAACCCCATGAATACTCATAATCACACTATTTTGTCCAACGACAAAATCACCGACTTCAATTCTTTCGACCTCAAAAACCCGCTCATAAAACGCCAATGCAGTTATGCTATCTTTCACAATAAAATCTATTTCTGTACTTTGCATTTGATGTATTCCCTTTGTTTTATTCATTCTAAGGGGCGGTTTTTCTGATCACTGTCTGTACTTTGTAATTCAAGTAAATACTCAGCTATAAAAAAGGCGAAGCAAGATTTAATCTCGCCTCGCCTTTGTCTTCAGTACTACTGATTATTCAATAATTAAATCTTTGGCAGGAATACCATCACCATAGACTGGCTTTAAGGTCTTCTCATAGGCTTGATGAATCACCCCTTGTTTGGCTAGTTTTTCCAAATCTTGATTTAACCAATCCAATAATTCCTTGTTACCCTTTTGTACTGCGGGTGCAATTAAATCCTGCTCGCCAAGATTGGTAATCCCCACGGTATAATTTGGATTTTCTTTTGCCCACGCTAAGACTAAAAGATTGTCATGGGCCAACGCTGCACCACGACCATCTTTTAAGGCATCAAAAGTTTTTGTATTTTGCTCATATTTTTGCAACTTAATTTCAGGGTGTTGCTTGCTAAAGAAAGAGTCCGCTGTCGTCCCTTTATTCACCAATAAAGTTTGATCCTTTAATTGGGCAAGATCGGTAATCGGCTTGTCTTTAGGTGACACCACTCCCAAGGCGACTTTTAAATAAGGCTTGGCAAAATCCACCACTTGTTCACGTTCAGGCGTCACGGTAAAATTAGCAAAAATAATATCGACTTTATTGGCTTTCAGATATTCAACTCGATTGGCCGCTTCTGTCAGTACGAACTGAACCTTGTTTTCATCGCCCAATAAATCTTTGGCCACATGTTTGGCAATTTCAACATCAAAGCCCTGATTTTTACCTTGTGCGTCTAGATAACCAAATGGTGGCTTATCACTAAACACCCCGATACGCACCACCCCATTTTTCTTGATCTGTTCAATACTGGAGACTTGCGTTGAGGCCTCAGCCGATTTCTCTGCTGACTGTGGATTTTTATTACAAGCCGTCAGTCCTAAACTGAATATAGAAGCCAGCAGTAATTTTTGAATATTTGACAATGTTATTGTTTGCATAAGTTCACCTATTTTTTAACGTTTTAAATTCTGTTATTGCTTGGAAATATCGACATCCAAAAAGATATTTGGATTCACTTTTTCGCCATAAATCGGCTTCAAGGTTTGGTCATAAATCTTTTGAACTTCACCTGTCGCTCTGAGCTGTTTAATTTCATCATTGAGCCAGTTCAGTAATTGGGTATTGCCCTTCTTCACGCCCGCTGCAATAAAATCTTCGTTACCAATTTGTGGGATACCTGCCACATAATTCGGATTCTTGGCTGCCCATGCCAGTGCATAAGTACTGTCTTGGGAAATGGCATCCCCCCGACCATCAATCAGTGCATTAAACGCATCAGTATTTTGTCCAAATTTCAATAAATGAATCTTGGGATAGTTTTTACTGAAATAAATCTCCGAACTTGAGCCCTTATTTACAATTAAAGTTTTGCCTTCAAGACTTTTAACATCGGTAATGGCTTTAGCTTTTGGAGAGACAATTCCTAAAGATGCTTTTAAATAAGGCTCGGAAAAATCAACCACCTGTTGCCGTTCTGGTGTCACCGAAAAGCTGGCAAAAACCACATCAACTTTTCCTGACTTTAAAAACTCAACCCGATTGGCAGCTTCCGCAATCACAAACTGGATTTTATTTTCATCACCCAATAAATCTTGAGTGACACGCTTTGCCAAGGCCACATCAAAACCCTGATTTTTACCCGCGCTATCGACATAACCAAAAGGTGGATTGTCCGCAAATACACCAACTCGCAAGACGCCATTTTTCCGAATCTGTTCCAGTGAAGTATCTTGTGCTGTAGCTTTGTGTTCTGAGGAAGCTGGTTGATTACAGCCCGTCAACACGCCAGCCATCAGTACAAAAGTGATGCCCAGACCAAACATTTTTGTTTTTGAAAAAGAGTGCTGTTGCCCAATTGCTAAATTCAATTTCATAAAGTCCTCTTATTGCTTTTAATAATTCAAAATATTTAAAAAGGTTCTCGCGCGTTCCGTCTGCGGATGCTGAAAAAATGCTTCTGGCGAGCTTTGTTCAATGATCTTGCCCTTATCCATGAAAATAATGCGATCTGCCACTTTGCGCGCAAAGCCCATTTCATGTGTCACAATCAGCATGGTCATGCCTTCCTGTGCCAATTTCAGCACCACGTCTAAGACTTCCCGCACCATTTCAGGGTCTAAGGCTGCGGTAATTTCATCCAGTAAGATCACTTTCGGTTGCATCACCAAAGCACGGACGATGGCAATCCGCTGCTTCTGACCACCCGATAAATTGGAGGGATAATCATATTTACGATCGAGCAAACCCACACGCTGCAACAATTGATCTGCCAGTTGTTCCACTTCTGCGCGTTGGCGTTTTTGTGCTTTTAGCGGACCCAGCAAAATGTTATCAATCACATTCATATGTTTGAATAATTCATAGTTCTGAAACACCATCCCGATCTGCTGGCGCACGTTATCCCACGGCAAGTCCTGCCCCAACACCCCGACATCTTTCAGGTGAATTTCACCTTCTTGTATGGGTTCCAGCCCATTGATACAGCGCAACAAGGTACTTTTTCCACAACCCGATGGGCCTAAAATTACCACCACTTCACCTTGTTGTACGTCTAAATCAATGCCATGCAAAATATGACTTTGTTTATAAAACTTGTGTAAATGCTGTATCGATAACAAAGTCATGCGTTCTCCCACACTTTTTCTAAATGCGCTGCTAAAAGCGATAATGGATAACAAATCAGGAAATAAAGAATGAAGATGAAACCGTAAATCCACAGCGATGCACTTGGAACGGTTAATAATGAATTTTCAATAATCTGCTGCCCTACTTTCAGGACTTCCACCATCCCGATCAGTACTGCTAATGAACTGGTTTTAATCATGCGGGTAAACAGATTTAATGCGCCAGGGGTTACTCGTTTTAAGCTTTGCGGGAAAATCACATAAGTTAAAGCTTGGATATGATTCAAGCCCACTGCATAGGCCGAATCACGTTGATGCTGATCAATTGAAGTAATCGAAGCACGTACCAAATCGCCCATTTCCGCAGTTCCCCATAAGGTAAATACAAAAATACAGACCCAAAATGATGACAGCTGCCAGTTAAACCAAGTTGCAAAACCAAAATAAAAGACAAATAAAAGCACGAGGATGGGCACAATTCGTATAGTTTCGAGATAGAAACGGCACAGGATTTTGACCAACACATTTTTTGAGGTCATGATCACCCCAAAAACTGTCCCGAAAATGGCAGATAGAAACACGGATAGAAATGCAATTTCGATGGTTTGCAGCAAGCCATACAGCAAACGTTCGACATGGCTCGGTTGAAATAAATACTCAAGTCCCATGGCTCACCTTCCGACTGCGGTATTCCAGATAACTTGTTAAAGCTGATACAGGTAACAAGATAATCAGATAGGCCATGATTAATAGGAATAAAGCCTCTGTAGTTTTGTAATCCATCCCAATCAAGTCTTTAGTCACAAACAGGAGTTCCACCACTGCAATGGCACTCAAGATGGAGCTTTCTTTAATCAGAAATAAGCAGTTTGCACCAATGGCTGGAATAGACAGCGACAATGCTTGTGGAAATACTACATATTGAAAGACTTGCACGGCGTTGAGACCCACACTTCGAGCAGAATCAATCTGCCCTTGAGCAACTGACTGTAAGCCTGCACGAAAGGCTTCTGCCATATAGCTGCCACCTAAAAAAGTCAGACCAATCACACCACAGGTAAATCCATCGAGTTTGATCCCGATCTTAGGCAAACCGTAGTAAAGAAAAAATAGCTGAATGAGCAAGGGTGTATTGCGGGAAACCTCGATATAGACTTTGACAATTTTATTGAGTACTCGAACCTGATAAGTGCTGATTACGCTGCAGATCAGCCCTAATAAAATAGATAACACGATACCAATCAAGGAGATTTTTAAGGTCATGAGGGTGGCCGCATAGAACTGCGGCAGCACACTCTGTATATACTGCCAATCCAAAGAAAACATCCGACTGAAAAATTGATTTTTTTGATAAATACGTTGTTGTTATTTATCTTTGGATGAGTTTATGCTGATTGAAATTTCACATGAAATATTATTATTTGCTAAGCTTTGCTGAAATTTGGATGATAAATGTCTGCTTTATTTTATCAAAATAGAAACACAAGTAAGCTCTTATTTTGTCAAGAGCTTACTACTTAAAATCATATAAAATATAAGTAATTATTTAACTTGAAACGAACTAAAAATTGGATCAGAGATTTGCTTGGATTCGCTCAGTTCGTTACACCAGTAGTCCATAAAAGTTAGCTTAACAAAGTAACTATCGAAGATAATTACTTTAATTGCTATACGAAATAAATTGAAATCCTGTTGGTCGGTTTGATCCAAATAAACCTCTGAATACTCTTCAAAATGTACAATCTTACTTTCTACTGTCACCCATTTTGACGCTGCTGGCGGATAGTTTTCAATCAACGCTTGAATACTAGATTCAGCATATTCTTGACGACTTATTTTTTCTTGATCAGTTCTATCCCATGCACCAATAAACAACTCTTTTTCAATAGGTGAATCATAACCATCTGGTTTATAAAAAAACTCTATTTCTTGCACGTCGCCATGACTATAAATATCATTAGCACTATAACCAAGTGCTACAGGATCAAAAGGACGTAATAACCACGCTTGAGATAATTGAATAGACCATTGATCAGTTTCTAGTTTTTTTATTTCACTCAAATATGTATATATATTTGCTGGGGGAGTTTCTGCCTGCATATAACTATCAGAAATTAAATTAAAATGAGGTACACGAAATACATCTGTATAGTTTGTTTGTAAAGGAATATGAACAACTGTGTGTTCTGACAAACCTTTTAAAAATCTGTAATCAATATTAATTACATAACTTTTTTCAGCAGACCAAAATGCATCATAACCCAAATGATGCTTCACTAATTCACGCTGACCATCTATTTGGTCATTTTTTTCAAAGACATCTTGTAAGTGTTCAGACAGTTGGATATAGACTGCATGATCAGACAATTTTTCGACTAGATATGCAGGAGTAGATAACAGGCACTCTAAACCAAATAGATCAACATATGGCTTACCAAATACAACTCCCCAATACATATCTGGTAGCCAATGCTTAAGCTGATGAGTATAGGGTGTAACATTACTCCATCCCTCAATAATTCTAGGATCTGGATCTTTATGCCGATTCGCATCAATAACAGCTAAATCCCCATTAAATTGGAGTGTGGCGATCTTAAGATAATTTATTAATTTTTTTTGATCTATTTGTTCAAGCTCAGGACCAATATACTCAGTGCTATGTGTATGTCCATGTCGTGATGGAGAAAACTGTATCTGACAACGCGGTTTTTTTAAACGCTGACATGACAGTCGGTCTGCAGCTCCACCGCGATCATTAGGAATCATATTTTCTATTATCTCTGGTGAAAATGGGATTTTTAATGGTGACCAAAAACCACATTTTTCTGGCAGCATTTCTGGAAAATAATCACAATAATGCTTTACACGTCTAAAAAAGTCTTTTGGTTCCGTCAACATATTAGGTGTATAGATTTGAGCGTGAATTTGACGTTTAAATTTCATTACATTATCTCTTAATATGGATGAACTGTCTGAGTTTTTGAATTAAATCTCTGGATTCGACCGCCATTAGCTAAAATATTATCCCTTACTGTTTTAGTTACAACAGTATCCATATTAACAACTAGTTCAATAGGTTTTTTAGTTGCCTCATACCCACGTAATTGTTTGGTATCCGAAAGATACTTCACATTTTTAAACTCAACTAATGTACCACCATTGCCAAATGCATCTGGAATAATATTGATCTGTCCATCTCTTTCTGTTTTAACAGTAATCATTTGTCGATCAGTATTACGTTGTATTCCTAACTTACTAGCAGCGCTCGTTTCAAACTCCTTACCATTCAATCTATTGCGTGTAATAACATCAACTTTATTTTGGTAAACTGTTTGAACAAAGGAACGATCTGTTTTTAATTTATCTAGTTCAGTCTTTGCAAGTTTCAGTGAATCTCCCTTACCAGGTTTTAAGTCGGTTCCAACGATTAAGTCTATTGCCGCTAAAGCACGATCAAATGATGAGGTACCTCTACCAAATACGGCTAATAAATCATCTGCAATGCCTATCAGCTCATCTGCACTCTGTTTCTTTAGAGATGCCACAATATCATCTTTTGTAACTTGTTTTCCTGCTTTTCTTAATGCATTAAACTCATCCAAAGTCTTAACTAAAACTTTACCAGTCGTGGTCGCTAATTTAACTAAAGAGTTATTCTGAATTGCAGTATCAGCACTATTAGCAGCAGTATTTACATCATAACCAGCATATGCTGCGACAGTGCCTGAAACCAATTTACCAATATTCCGGATTTTTAGTTTTTCTGCATCTGTGTATTCTATGCCATTGGCTGGATCAGGCATTAATCCTGCAACGATTTCTCCTACACCAGCCCCAATAGCGCCTGCTTCACAGCTAGCTTTCGTTGCAGCCGCTGCTGCACAGCCCGCAGCAGCATGAGCAACTTTATGAAGAACATATTCAAATGTATTAGGATCAACTTTATCTAAACTATTTCCAATTTGACTCGCTAATTCACCTTGTAACGCACCAGCCAATCCAGCTAGCAAGGCTTTTTGGAGATTATCCTGTAAATTTCCGCCATTAATCGCTGTCTGTACTAAAGTTGAGCCAATAGAACTTGTAAAGTTATTCATTAAACGATCAGGAAAATAAGTACTATCAGGCTTAAGGTTTAAAGCTGTACTTACTTGGCTCAATAAACCTGCTGTTACAATGCTTGTCGCTAAACCTCTTACTGATTCTTTACTACCAAGCTCATTTAAAGTCTTAGTAATATCCCCACCATTATTAATCAGGCTTACACTCGCTTGTGTCGCTAAAGTTGTAATTGCTGCCTGAGTCATTGCAACAGCAGAACCACCCAAAGTTGATGCTGTACCACCTAACGCACCTACTGCTGTAGCACCAGCACCAGCTGTCGCAGCTACCACAATAATAGCAATGATCGCAGCACCGGCCCCTGTTAAACCTTGCTGTTTATAATCCCAATTCTCTTGAGCGAGTTTTACCGCCTCCCAATTGACATCTTTCCGAGCAATCAGTCCTTTTAGATATTCATTACCAGGTTGATTAGAAAGCTTGATTACTTCCGCACGAACATCATTATTCTGACCAGAAACCACCGGCACTTGTACAGTTAATCCACCATTTGCGATAAATGTTGGTGTAACAGGCCCATTAAAACTTGGTAATTTTGCTGTCTCTGTAATTGAGCCTTTATCTTGCATTGACTGCCATACGACTGAATTGCTCTCTTTTTTTACAGCTTGCTCTACTCGGTCTACAATAGGGTTAAAAGTAATTGTCCCACCAGCTTCTATATGCGCCCCTTTTAAGTAAGTAAATTCTGTTCCATCGAGGCGAGTGTCATAACCTGATTTAGTGCCTATGTAATCTGCTGTAAGTTTAGCTGGAATTTGGGTCGCTTGATTACGTGTTGCGTTACTCGTAGATGTGTTTAATGTCACACCTAACCAAGAAGATTTCTTAACCGTATTGACATTAGTATTTCTAATCTCGGGTACACTCAGCAAGTTGATATTTCCCCCTGACTGCACATTAATTTTCCCTCCATTTGCCGTAAGTCGAGATGAATACATATCAATTGAAGTTTCTGGCCGGGTTGGATGCTTAAACTTACTCAAAATATTAATATTTTTCCCTTCAATATCAACCGATGCTGGAGTAATAACATCACCTGTTGCCGTAGTTGTATAGACTTTTTTCTTACCATACCATGAACGTTTCACTTCTGTTCTTGTTGCTCTGTCATAACCAGACTCAACTGCAACATCAAAGAGAATACTACGATCTGCCTCTATATTTACATCACCACTATATGAAGTAATATCAACACCTTGCATAACAATATTATCATTAACTGATGTTCCCATAGCACGGATATTCACGCCTTTGTGTCCGGTTAAACGACTCGCCTGAATCTCTTCTTGATAACTATAGTTTGCATCAGTATCTTTACCTCTTTCAAATACATTTACATTGGCATCTACAATAATGCTGGCTCCTAATGTCTTTGCACTATCGCCGTTTTTTACTGCAGTAGATTTATAAACTTCGTCTAATGGACCTTGTGCTTGTATATTTAACTGATTTTCAGCTCCAAGCGTAGAACCGTTTATTGATATCCCTTTTTTTGCAGATAGGTTTAAATTTCTTTCCGTAAATATTGAACTTACATTATGGATTACACCATTCGTAACAGCGTCTTTCCAACTCGTATCTAAAAGCCATGAGGTATTTCTTATTCTATCTGGTCCAGTAAAGTTCTCTTTGATCCCTCTAATTTTAATATTACCGTCTGTCGCAACAATATTTGTATCCCCAGTCGTTAACTTCGAAGTCGTTAACGATACGGATTGTAAGTCCACATTACGCCCTTGCAGTTGAACAACACCATCCGTCACCACCCGAAAGTAATCCCTTTCTCCACGACCCGAGTAGCCTAATATTTTCAAATCACCTGATTTAGATATTAGATCAAAGCTCCCCCAACCATATTTTTGGAATTGTATTTTTTTCGGATCGATAATAAGATCTTTATTGGTTTGTATTGAAATACTACCAAGCAATGGGCTTAATTTTGATTTATTCCACAATATATCATGAGCTTGTTGCTCTTTTGGATCAAAAATTAGAAAAGGAACATCGGTAATTATTTCAACCTCGTTAGGATTAAAACTATTGGCTTCAATCAGTACTGCCCCAGCATTTAATTTACTATTTTTAAGATTAATATCTCCATCACTTTTCAAGGAAAAAATACCTTTTGTACTTGGGTTTTCTAAATCAGAAATATTAATATTTCCTTTCGTGCTTAAAGCTGTATGATGGGCAGAATTAATTTTCGTTGAGGCCAAGTCCATACCTCCATTTGCATTAATTTCAATATTAGCTTCTGACTCTAATTTACTTGTATTAATATTCAGTTTACCGCCACTATTAATTAACAATCCACCCATCATATTTTTAAACTGCGTGTTATCTACAAATAAATCCCCACCTTTATTATCAATATTAATATTTTGTGCTTTAAAACTATTCGGGCTAAAAAAAGATCGACCATTATCATCATTATGCATACTTACATCAGTATTAGCTGAAATTTTCACCCCACTACCACTAACAATAGATATATCACCTTGAGTAGAGTTTAAGTCAGAAGAAAAAATATTAACCTTTCCATCACCAACAGACCCTAATAAAATCCCTTTAACGCCATCTATATTCGTACGGTCTGTAGTAATAACATCATATGATGCCATTGAATATATATCTTGATTTGAATTCACATTTATATTTTTATTAGCTAGTATTGAAATCTTACCAGCTGAGGTAGCTTTTAAGCTATTACTGGTAATACTACCAGCCATAGAAGAAACATTAATATTACCTTGTGCTGTTATTGCCTTATCCAAGTTAAGATCACTGACTTTAGACACAATATTGATATTCTTCTGAGAGCTCAGTGCTGTACCTAAATTGATCTTATTGGCCTGGAGTGTAATATCGTCTTTATTTGAAATTGTGCCACCAATCAAATCAAGTTGATTCGCAGCATCTAACTGAACTTTTCCTGTAATCTGCGGTAACATAATACCAGCATTATCCCACTTCAAATTCTGCCCACTATAGGCTTTGATATTCTTCACTCGGCTCGCTGAGTTCTCCACAGCCAAACCTAAATTCTTTAAGTTAATATCACCAGTACTGTATAAATTTAAGTCTTTTCCTGCATAGATAGTGCCAGCTTGAATATCAATTAAGCCTTGGGTATTAGATGAGTCTACTTCTAGGTTGACTGAGCCTAACGAGGCTTGAAGGGTATTGCCTGTTAATGCTAATTTGCCCTTACCAGACACATTCAAATCTTGAGCTGCAACTAATCTTGCACCTTGTGCTGCAATAATGTCCTTTTGTGACTGAATATAAGCAGAACCACGGTTACTTGTAATACCTGAGTTTGTAGCTAAATTGATGTTAGCCGCATCTACATATAGCTCTCCACTCTGTGAATCGTTAAAAATTCGGCTATTCGCAGCTAAATTTAAATTACCTTTGACATTGATCAATAATGGTGATGCTGTAACACCTCCAAGGTTCACCATAATTTCTTTGGCATTCACATTGAGGTTATTGCCTGAATCAATATTGATTATGCTATTGCTATTGATACTTCCAGATGAGTTGATGTCTCCTGCAACTCCTGTACCCGTCGTAATAATACTCACTAAACCTTGTGTTTTGCTAGTTGAACTGATCGTGCCTTTATGTTCAATTTTGCCATTACTATTCAGCACTACATTATTTAGCGCTTGGATTATCCCCGCATTGTTTACCCCTACCCCTGCTTCGTTGGCATACAAATAAATACTATTGGCATAAAGCCCTCCCAACTGCGCGACATCAATCGCAACTGTGGGTTTTGTCCCTGTTCCTGTCGTTGCAGTAAAAGCTCCTGTATCAGCAGCAATTGTGTTTGCCCCTGTAACAGCGGTAATGGTCGTGGCATTCACTGGTGCATTAATCGCAATGGAGCGACCTAACAGTTCTAATGCAACAGGATTATTCGCATTGCCACCTAGTCCTCGGTTATTGACATCCGGATTAATCGTGATTGCACCTTGTTTAACGGTATGGTCTTTAATTGAACCATCACTGTTATACCCTAGTACCCCTGTGGAGAGCGTGACTTGATTGGCATTGATAAATCCACCACCATTCACGGTAATACCAGTTGGGTTGGCAATCACCACGTTTGCTCTTGATCCTAATACCTCAAGATTACCCTGTAATAAACTTGGATTGCTTGAAACCACCTCATTCACAATTGTGGTCGCAGCTCCTTTTGCCAAATTCGGGTTCGCTGCAATTGAGGTTTTAGTAATCTGACTGGTTGCTGCACCGCGTGAGTTATTTAAAATCACACCATTTTGATTGACATCAAACTGGGTATAGCTATTACGTGACACACCTGATGCAGATGGTGCTGTAATCCAGACATTGGCTGCATTGCCTTCCTTGAGTACAGTCGCCTTATGCGCCGCAGCTGCATTATTATTCACGACCACATTGGCATAAATCGGGCTAATCGCCATCAAGGCTGAAAGTGCCAGTACCAATTGTTTTAAAGTTCGTTGCCCAGTTGCAGCAATACTTGTCTCTGACACATCATTATTACTGTGGATGGAAGCTTTAATGCGTGGAGAGGTATCACCTTGATGGGATTTTGCCAATTCTGATACTGCGACATACGTCCCGAGTTTGGCGTTAAATTTAGTTCGATAAAATTGTTTGTTCATATTGTGACCTTTTTATTCATTAGTTTGTTTAGTAATTAAATGAGAGATTAAAACCAGTGATGAGGTCTTTCTGGATATGTTGAGGTGCAACCAGTCCCCGACCCACGAAAAACTCACCATTGAGATGTTTGAATTGAGTTCTTAGACCAATCACGCTACCTAACAGATAACGGTCGGAGTAATATTGAGTGCCTTCACCCGTCACCAGTCCTTGATCCAGCCCTGCGTAGAGTGAGAAATTAGGAATAGGGTTAAGCCAATGCACGGTCTGTTGTAAATAATGTCCATTACTGCCCACAATGCTTTGCTCAGGTCGATAACCGCGAATGCTGTAGCGTCCACCAATATTGAAAGTTTCCTGACTGACCACTTTCTGCGGACTCCACTGTCCTTGCCAGTTCAGCTGATACATAAAGTTATTTTTAGCAGTCTGCCATGGCACAGCATATTGAAAAGCAGCATTCCAGATCCCAGCGCGAGAATCGCCCTCACCGGTAATATCTTCAGCAGTTTGGCTGGCTCCTAAGATGCCTGTACCCTTGCGATAACTGAATTGAGCATTGATGGTTTGCTGCCCGAGCCGTAACTGGTATTTACTGCCAAGTTCCCAACCTGCTGTGCGTTTACGTTGCACTTCAATTTCGACATCTTCAATAAAACTAGATGCCGATTTTCGGTACAGTTGCGCATAACCTGAAAGGCGGTAGGATTTACTACGGCTAAGTTCGCGTTGTGCTTGAAAGTTAAAATCTTTGTTAATGGTTTTATAATCAAACCACTGATCAAAGCCTTCTAGCTCTTGAGTGTTGGTATATTGACTGGCATTAATATTAAACAGCCAGTTTTGATAAGGAACTTCGTAGGAAACAAAGACATTATTAAAATCGGTATGGTCTGCGTTCCAATCATTCAGTGACTTGGTATAGTAAACAAATAGACTATCTGCAAAATTAAGCGGGTTTTCTATGGCATAGCTGGCATAGCCTTGGTATTTACCAGAACTTTTACTACCCGCATCATTGAGTCCAGCAGTGATAAAGCTCCGCTCCCGAATCTCCCATACAATTTCGACATCGCTATAACCTGCATCTTCAGCACTTTTTTGGCTGGGTAAGATATCGAAACTGGTCTGCATCCCTTGTAAACGAGCAAAGGTTTCTAGAATTTGTTCCAGTTGACGAATATTGAGGATATCGCCTGCGTGCATAGGCAAACGGTAATTCAAAGTTTGGTTCTTACTATTTTTAAGTCGGATTTCCCCAATTAACCCTGGAATTAAAGTTAAGCGTAAATGTCCTGTGGCAAGATCCTGCTCAGGTACCATCACTTGAGTCGACACATAACCCAATTGAACCAGACGCTCATTGATGTAATTCACGAGGCCCGAAAGCCCTTTTTCACCAATACAGCGGTCTAGAACTTTATTGTCTGAATACTTTAGTTCCTTAAATATACGATTAAAATCTGCGGTTTTTATACTGGGATGTGTGGTCGGAACATCAACCTCTAAAGATGTAATGCCAAAACAAATCGGTTCCTTTTGTAACCAAGGATAGCTTGAATCAACCTTGGTTTGTTGTAACTGAATAAAAGGAGCAACGGATTGAGTTAACTGATCAATCTGCTGTTTCTGCGAAAGATAATCTCTAGTCTGTTGTTGACCCACCTGCTCTTCGGCATACGTCAAGCTTGAAAATATAATTAGCGAAGTTAATAGACATTTTTTATACATTTATTACTTAAATTAACAATATACAGACAGACATGTATTGTGCAAAAAAAATATTACACTCTAATTAAAAGAATAATAGGTATGGCTTTTTTAATTAATAGATAACCAAGTCACTCTATTTATTAGTAAAATAATTTGCCTTGGCTATGTTTTTCAATACGAGAAGATGAGTGCTCTAATAAAACTGATCAAAATTTAATGTAGAAATACTCCCATCTAAATAGGGCTATAAAATTACAGCTGCATTCTCCTATCTAAACTAGTCGATCTCCTCGCGATCCTTTACAATCACTTCTTTTTGTTCAGCGCAGCGTATTTTGAGTAATTCCTCTCCCCAATTAAAACGTGGACTAAAAAACCGCCATATCCAATTGATTGCGATGGGTGGTGCTGTGGGTACAGGTCTGTTTTTAGGTTCAGCTCAGGCGATTCAGTCCGCAGGCCCTTCGATTATCCTAGGCTATGCCATTGTCGGTTTGATCGCATTTCTGATCATGCGTCAAATGGGTGAAATGATTGTTGAAGAACCAGTAGCAGGTTCTTTTAGTTATTTCTCACAAAAATATTGGGGAAGCTTCGCTGGCTTCTTATCAGGTTGGAATTACTGGGTGGTTTATATTTTAGTGGCAATGACTGAGCTGACAGCGATTGCCAAATATATCCACTATTGGTGGCCACATATACCTGCGTGGATCTCGACTTTGTTCTTCTTCATTGTCGTCACCTGCTTAAATCTGGGCAATGTGAAATTTTATGGCGAATCTGAATTCTGGTTGGCCATTATCAAAGTCGTTGCAGTTATTTCAATGATCCTGTTTGGTTTGTACCTATTACTGACCGCTGGAGCTGATTCGACAGCAAGTTTCACCAACTTATGGCAGCACGGCGGATTTTTTCCGCATGGTTTCTCAGGCTTGTTTTATATGTTGGCCTTTCTAATGTTTGCCTTTGGTGGCATTGAATTGATCGGTATGACTGCGGCTGAAGCAGAAAATCCTGAGAAAAGTATTCCTCAAGCCATCAATCAGGTGATTTTCCGAATCTTGATTTTTTATGTAGCGTCGCTGGCGATCATCATGTCATTGATTCCTTGGAATCAACTTGATCTGGGTGGTTTGGACAAGAGCCCTTTCGTGATGATTTTCAGCCAATTGGGCATTGATTGGGCCGCGCATTTGCTTAATTTTATTATTTTGACCGCGGCACTCTCGGTTTATAACAGCGGCATGTATGCCAATAGTCGTATGCTGTTTGGACTTGCAGTACAAGGTAATGCCCCTAAGATTTTTGCCAAAGTCAGCAAGCAAGGCGTACCAATGCCAGCAGTGATTTTTTCTTCTATCTTGATTTTTGGTTGTGTCTTACTGAACTATTTTGTACCAGAACAAGCCTTAAGTCACTTGATGTATATGGCAGTTGCTGCCTTGGTTCTAAACTGGGCGATTATTAGCTTTACCCATTTAAAATTTAAACAGGCTATTCGATTAGAAGGCAAAACTGTAAAATTTCCAGCCTTGTTCTCACCACTTAGCAACTATCTGGTTCTCGCATTTATTGTCATGATTCTGTACATCATGTGGACCCAAGGCTTTAAAGAATCTGTGATTCTAATTCCGGTCTGGATCATGTTTATGTTCGGATTATTTAAAGTCTTGAAATGGAATAAATCGCTTTAAAGCATGACCACTTATTCGCATCTACAGTACTTAACAGGAATAAGCTGTAGATGCATTTTCTCTACTTTCTATCTGAAGCATAAGTTTCAACATATTAGGCCTGATTTGTTATCAGCTGACTCAATTTGCTACTATAGTGCTGTCCCCTTTATCACTCAATCCAATGTCCGAACCTCAATTCTCTCTTAGCGATTATCTCTCAGCAGTACAGGAAGTCATTCGCCTGTCTTTTGATGAGCCTGTCTGGGTCAAAGCGGAGATTCGGAATTTAAATATTAAAGGTGGGCATTACTATCTTGAGCTGACTGAAAAGGAACAAGATACCGATAAAGTCATCGCAAGCTGTAAAGCCACAATTTGGAAATTCACTGCAGCTAAAATGGTGCTTAAATTTGAGCGTGAAAGTGGGGTTGAACTTTCAAAAGATTTAAATGTACTGATTAAAATCAAGGCTCGTTTTGATCCGCAATATGGCTTTTCGGTCAATATTGAAGACATTGACTCAAGCTTTACCTTGGGCGATATTGCGAAACGCTATCAACAGATTCTAGCGCGATTAAGCAATGAAGGTCTGGTACATTTGAATAAAGAACTGCCTGCACCTTTTGATATTGAAAATGTACTGGTGATTGCCCCAGAAAATGCTGCAGGTTTAGGTGATTTCAAAAAAGATGCCGATGCATTACACCAAGCCGGTGTTTGTCATTTTGTTTATCACACCGCGACTTTTCAAGGCAATACCGCCGCACACAGTATTATGGAGTCTTTAAGCTCAGGGCTACGCCAGTGGGCAAAAGATTATACCCTACCACCAGATCTAATCGTGATCATTCGTGGTGGTGGTGCAGTCAACGATTTAGCTTATTTAAATGACTATGATCTGGCTGCCCTGCTGTGTAAACGCAAAGTCCCTATCTGGGTCGGTATTGGACATGAAAAAGACCGAACCATTTTAGATGAGCTTGCACATCGTTCCTTTGATACACCCAGTAAAGTCATTGCAGGAATTCGAAATCTGATTGCAGAACGCTCACAAGATGTCGTCAATCATCTACAAACTATCAAACTACTGTCTCAACATCAGATTACCGCCTATCAAAGCCAAAATGATCGATTGATGAGTGTTATCAAATCACAGGCAGAGAATCAAATCAGCGCCAGTAATTTACACCTCCAAGTTGCTAAATCAACCCTGCAATATTTTGCGAAACAGCAACTTAAAACGGCCTCGACCCAAATCGAAGCCTTGATGCGGGAAACATTACTGCAAAATCCCAAACATGTTTTAGCCAAAGGCTATGCCATTGTGCGTAGTGAAAACAAAGCAATTCGCTCTGTGCAACAAGTCGGCTCAAGCATTGCTGTTGAAATGCATGATGGTTATATCCATGCCAATGTAAGTCATATCAAAGAGGTCATTGATCATGAGTAAAAAAGAATTAAGCTTTAAAGACGGTTATAGCCTGCTCAAAAAAAATGCGGCGCTGCTCGAAGCTCAGGAAGAACCTGATATTGATAACTTAATGAAGATTGTTGAGGAGTCAATGAATGCATACAAAGCCTGTAAATCACGTGTAGATGCAGTGCAACAAGCATTGAATGAAACCTTTAAAGAGAGTTAATTTTTAGTATAAAGAAGTCTGTTTGATCATGAGTCGTATAAAACCATGACAAGGCCGCAAAACGATGCGGCGCTGGCTCGGCCTCTTTATTTTAAATCGTGAACAATTTTATAAACGAAGAAGTGTTGTAGCAATCGTACTGACAACACCTTCATACGTGCTTGATTTACGACACAGACTTTAAAAGGTCTGCCATCGGTTCAAACATCAAAATTACTGAGCCTTACGCTCTTTATTCACTAGATATTCAACAACTTGAACAACTTTATTATCCCCGCCTTGGACAATATATTTACCATTGACCACAACAGCTGGAACGCCCGTAAGTTGATATTTTTGCGCCAATTGATTTGATTCCGCAATTTTTGCTGTAATCGGGAAAGAATCATAGCTGCTATTAAATTTAGCCTCAGAAATACCATATTGAGTAAAAAACTTAGCAAAAGCCTCTTTTTGTAAGACTCTTTCTTGACCTGAAAAATTGATATGGAATAACGGTAAATGGGTACGTTTACGTACACCTAAAGCCTCACTCACATAATATGCACGCGCACCCTGCTCCCACATCGGGTTCATTGCCGCTGGCGTACGCAGAAAGTAAACATCTTTAGGAATGGTCTTTAACCAAGACTGCATATGTGGTTCTAATTTAAAGCAATAAGAACATCCATACCAAAAAAACTCTCTCACTTCGATTGTATTGGCAGGGGCGGAGGTTTTTACTGGATTTTGAACCACGGTATAATCTTTACCAGCAACAAAATCAGCGGCCATACTCTGTGTAGAACATACTGCAACAATTGCAGCCGCGCTGGTTAAAATAAAATTTTTCATTAAATTTATAGCTCTTACAGTCATTTCCAATCGAGTTAATATATGCATCAAAATAAATATATTAATCAGCCATCAACCCCAATTTAACGATTACTCATTTAAAAAAATCCCAAACACTTCGCAAAGTGAATGGGATGACGATATAAATATTTCACTGGAGGAATGTATATCGTGAAGTTGTTATTTTTACCACACACTCAGGATTAAAATAAATACCACATCACAAAAATAAACAAATCCGTCTGTTTAATTAACTTTACGCGCTATAGGTGAACAAGTTGCTAGCATATCCGTTTCAGCATCGATAACTTTCGTTTTTATATCCAATAAACTTAACATGGTTGGAAATAAATTATCCTGACTCAATACTTCATTTTTTTGATTCGACAAACATTTTATCTGCTCTGGATTAGACTGTTTCCAAAGTGCTGAAAACCACATGATCATCGGAATATGTGTTTGCTGTTGTGGTGCGATCATATAAGGGGCTCCGTGTAAATACATACCACTTTCACCTGTGGATTCTCCATGATCAGACAAATACCATAAGCCTGTTTCATGCTGTGTATTCTGTTTTAAGGTTTCAACCAATTGGCTCAAAATATAATCAGTATATAACAATGTATTGTCATAGGTATTTTGCAAAGCTTCACGACTACACCCCTGAATGGCATTGGTATCACATGTAGGCCTAAAAACTTTAAATTGGGGTGGGACGCGCTTGTAATATGCTGGGCCATGACTGCCTAATTGATGCAATACAAGCAAACGAGGTTGAGTATCGCCTTGAGGAATAGATTGTAGATAGGATTTCAGACTATCAACTAAGACTTCGTCATAACATTCTCCGCTCTTACACCATTTTTTCTGAATCGGTTCTGCAATCTTATACATCTCAACCCGGTCACAAACCCCTTTACAGCCTGAATTATTTTCAATCCAAGTGACCTGATAACCAGCACGTTGCGCAATATCGAGTAAGCCCTCTCTACGAATGGCTAAGCGCTCATCATAGGATTTACGAGGCATCCCTGAAAACATACACGGAACAGAAACAGCCGTTGCCGTGCCACACGAACTCACTTTAGAAAAATTCAAGATGTCTTGTTGAGCCATTTCAGGATTGGTGAGTTTGTTATATCCATTTAAAGAGAAATTTTCAGCTCTGGCTGTTTCACCCACCACAAGTACCATTAACTTGGGTAATGCATTTTCCCGTTGAAAAAGCTTGGCATCTTGACCATAACTGATGAAGGGTTGATTCTTTTTTGGCGCCTTCTTTTTGTAATATGAAACAAAAGAGCTAATCATATTTTGTGGCGAAATCATTCCTTTTAAACTGCGATTTTCACGGAAAATAGCTGCAAAATCGACATAGAAAATAAACAGCATAACGATGACAATAGATAAAGAAACAACAGCAGTTATAATTTTTTGAGTAAATTGAAACATAAAGGGTTTAGCTTCATGTCTAATTTTAACCCTAGCAACAACAAAAATAGGCAGAATGATCAGTCCCAAGACCCAAGCCAAAAGATACCAAGACCAAAGATCTCGTGCTTCTGTAAAGTTGGTTTGCATCATATTCTGGATTTGATCAGAAGTAATCCATACACCAAGTGAAGTTACGGTATAGGATGCAAATCCGCCAATTAAGATCAGAAAAATCGCAATAGGTTTTGCAGTCCAACGCCAGTTAAAAATCTGAAATATAAAATTATATGTAAAGATCACGACCAATATAGAAGCAATCAAAAATAGAAAACTTTGGATACCTGAATAAGGGGTTAGATCTTGAATTTTCATAAAGAATGAAAAGTTCAAAAATAGACCCAGCCAGATTGCCAATATAAAATTAAACCATAATAATGAAATATCTCTTCCAAATATATTTTTAAGCCAAAGCATTTTAAAATCCCGAAAACCAGACACCCCAGCTTTTTTAGAAATAAATAAAAATTAAAAACAAAACCCGAAAAAAATAAACAACTTTACTTTAAAAAGTATATATCAAATTTAATCTATTTTTTTAATATGACAAAAATGTAATTTAGGCGTCATAATTTTAAAAATTAAGCACTAAATTAAATATAAGAGTGAATAAAAAGTTATATCCTATTAAATTCATAATGATTATTTAATGTATGGAAAACTGTATAAAAAAGTCAGAACAGCAAAAAACTGGCATAAAAAAACCACATCTGAGGATGTGGCAAAAGGTGTAGCGATGCTTGTACGGCTTTACTATTCTTTTAGAGTAGAAAGGCTTGCTTAAATGAAACTGAAATGAAAGCATCATTCTTGGACTTTCTAATCTTGAATATCATGCTATTCAGTCAGGGCCGTGTAGGACCCCATAATCATTGGAAAGCTCAAGCAAGATAAAGCCCTTGTATTCACAAGAGCTGTCTGAATTTTGCTAAAGCAATCATAGTTAAATTTGAAGCTTAGTACACATTTTTTTAAATTTCGATCTGACTACCCAGCTCCACCACGCGGTTGGTCGGGATTTGATAAAAATCACTGACTGGACTGGTATTACGTTGCATTGAAATAAATAAATGCTCCCGCCAAGGGGCCATGCCATCCCCGACACTATGCATAATACGTTCACGTGAGATAAAGAAGCTAATCTGCATCAAATCATATTCAAACTCTAGCTGCTCATAGGCTTGAGCCAATGCGCGTGGTACATTCGGCTCGTCTTTAAATCCATAGAAAATTTTAATCCGATAGAAATGATTATCTAAAGTTTCAACATGAATGCGTTCTTCTTGCCGAACATAAGGGACATCTTCAATTACGACAGTCGCCAGAATATTGCGTTCATGTAACACTTTATTGTGCTTAATATTATGCAACATGGCATGTGGAACCACATTCGGCGTACCGGTCAGGAATACCGCATCTCCTGGCACACGATGTACATTATCGCCAATACTTCTTATGAATAAATCGAGTGACAATGTGTCATGTTCAAGCTTGGCAAAAGTGAGCTCTCGACCTCGCTTCCAAGTCATTAGGATGATCATTGCGACAGCACCAATTAATAATGGCACCCAACCACCTGAGAATATTTTTAAAGATGCAGCGGCAACCAAAACTGACTCTAGAATGAAAAATGGAATAATAAGTAAAAATACCTTCGGTAAGCTCCATTTCCAAGCATAATAAATAAAGACTGCAACCAAAATCGTATCGCAGAGCATGGTTAATGTAACCGCTAGACCATACGCACTGGCAAGGTTTGAACTGGTCTGGAAGATTAAAATTAGAATTAAAATTGCAATCAGTAATAGCCAGTTTAGAAAAGGCACATAAATCTGCCCTTCTTCTGAATCAGAAGTATGTTTAATCCCTAATCTTGGTAAATAACCCAATTGAATTGCTTGGCGTGCCAAGGAAAACACCCCAGAAATAACCGCTTGTGAAGCAATCACTGCCGCCATAGTCGCCAAGATAATCATTGGGTATAGCGCCCAACTAGGCACCAATAAATAGAATGGGTTTTCAATTGCGGCTGGATTACGCAGTAATAATGCACCTTGACCGGCATAGTTTAAAACCAAGCAAGGTAACACGACGCTGAACCATCCAAAACGAATTGGACGTGGGCCAAAATGTCCCATATCTGCATACAATGCTTCACCTCCAGTGACCGTTAACACCACGGCTCCCATGATAAAGAAGGACTGGACTGGATGGGTAAAGATAAACTGTATTGCCCAATGTGGACTCACCATCCCCAGTACTACAGGTGTCTGTATCACACTGGCAATACCTAAAATGCCAAGTGACAAAAACCAAACCAAAGTTATGGGTCCAAAGAACTTACCCACAAAGGCGGTGCCATGTTTCTGCATCAAAAACAGCGTGGTCACAATCACAATCGCAATTGGCACAATGAAAGGGTCAAGCACATTGGTGGCAATGGATAAGCCTTCAACAGCAGAAAGAACGGATATGGCTGGGGTAATAATCCCATCTCCAAAGAATAAAGATGCCCCAATAAAACCAATTGCAATGAGATAGATCTTTTTTGTTTCTGATAATTTCGCTTTACGTAAGTTCAAGGCCAATAAAGCCATGATCCCACCTTCACCATTATTGTCTGCACGCATGACGATCGCGATGTATTTAATACTGATGATCAGCATTAAGCACCAGAAGATAATAGACAAAATACCTAATACATTTTCAGGTTGAATCCCCAAACCATGAGCCGCATGGAAGGATTCCTTTAACGCATATAGCGGACTTGTTCCAATATCTCCAAAGACCACCCCGAGCGCTGCCAACGCTGTGGCAGGCAATGCTGCTTTTTTTGTAGTATTTTGCATAATGAGCTTTCTTTAACTGTTATAGGGCAAAACTTTGGTCATTTATTTTCTTTAAGCATATGCTCTATTTCTCGCGAAGAATACCCTCTCTCTTTAAGAATCTGAACAATAATCTGCTGTATTTCTTCCGATGCACCGGCATATTTTTCGACCAGCACGTCTACGGGATAACCCATGAGTACCTCTTTTTTATTAAGAAGCAGGTTATGAAAATGATTGTTTTGATCAGATGTATTAAAGAAACTCATTAACCTATCCATAAGAACGATTGCAAAGTGTATTTTAATAAACTTAAAAAAATGGCCGCGTAAAATTTGCGTAAATTTTTAAGCTATGTCATCTAAGCACAACATGTCCAAGCTCTCCTAAAACTACAATCGGAATTCTAGCTTTAAGAAATAAAGATAAGCTTGGGTTAGTTCGGCTCGATATTGCTCAAGTCAATATTCTAGACGCTTGCTTTTTTAATAGTCGAACTTATTCGATTTCACGTAGAGTGAGAAGTATCGTCACTATTGGTATTACCAATTGATGTGATTTTTATGTGGAAAAAAAGCATAAATAAGAAAAAAGCCCTTGTAGATACAAGGGCTTTTTGAATTTGGCGGAAGCGGTGAGATTCGAACTCACGGAGGACTCACACCCTCGTCGGTTTTCAAGACCGGTGCATTAAACCGCTCTGCCACGCTTCCATGTGCGTAAGAATACAAAGCTTGCCCTCTTTATACAAGAGAAATTTAACTGCAATGTATTCAAATGCATATTGTTTCATCAATTTTAGAGTTTTGCGGCTAATTCAGCACCATCTCGGATCGCACGCTTGGCATCTAGCTCTGCTGCGAGCTTCGCACCACCAATAATATGATAGTTCGCCGAAGTATTTTCACCATCTTTTGGCATCAAATCTTTCACGGATTCTTGTCCTGCACAGACCACGATGGTATCCACACGCAACAATTGATCATGACCATTGTGTTCTACCCACAAACCTTCATCGGTCACTGCTTTATACTGCACACCACGCAACATACGTACCGCATGCTTTTTTAACTGTGCACGATGCACCCAACCAGAGGTTTTACCCAAACCAATTCCAAGCGGTGTGGTTTTGCGCTGCAATAAATAAATCTGACGCACTGGAATTTCAACTTCTGGGCGTTGCATTCCACCTTCAGAGATATAGTTAGGATCTGGGTCTACACCCCACTCACGTTGCCATTCTGCTAAGGGTTGCGGCTGAGGTTGGTGTGGTGGTTTTAATAAGAACTCGGATACGTCAAAGCCAATCCCACCTGCACCAATCACGGCGACCTTATGGCCCACTTCTGCGCCACGTAATACTTCAGCATATGACAACACTTGAGGTGCGGTACTGCCTTGAATTTTTAATGCGCGTGGTACAACACCTGTTGCCACAATTACTTCATCAAAACCTTCACGTTCTAGCTGCTCACGACTTACACGAGTATTTAAACGGACATCTACCCCAGTTTGTTTGAGTTGTACTTTAAAATAACGAATGGTCTCATGGAATTCTTCTTTACCAGGTACCACTTTTGCCAAGTTAAACTGACCACCAACATCGTTATTTGCTTCAAATAAAGTTACGGCGTGACCTCGACTTGCAGCAACCGTAGCAGAAGACATACCTGCCACCCCGCCACCGACAACCGCAATACGTTTTGGTTTTTTGGTTTTGATATAAACCAATTCTGTTTCATGGCATGCTTGCGGATTGACTAAACAGCTGACACGTTCATTCTTAAATGCGTGATCTAAACACGCTTGGTTACACGCGATACAGGTATTAATTTCATCCACACGATTGGTTGCAGTCTTATTCACCCAATAAGCATCAGCCAAGAATGGACGCGCCATTTGCACCATATCCGCCTTGCCAGAAGCAATAATCTCTTCAGCAACATCAGGCATATTAATACGATTCGATGCAATCACGGGAACAGAAACGTGCTGTTTTACCGCAGCGGTATAATCGACAAACGCGGCACGCGGCACAGAGGTTACAATCGTAGGAACACGGGCTTCGTGCCAACCGATCCCTGTATTTAACAGCGTAATCCCTGCTTTTTCTAATGCTTTGGCAACCACAATCACTTCTTGCATGGTGTTGCCATCATGCACTAAATCCAGCAAAGACAGACGGAAAGCAATAATAAATTTTTCACCGACTTTGGCACGGATCGCTTTGACGATCTCCACTGGGAAGCGCATACGATTTTCAATGTCACCGCCCCAACGGTCAGTACGCTTATTCACATGACTGCTGAGGAACTGGTTAATTAAATAACCTTCTGAACCCATAATTTCGACACCATCATAGCCTGCTTTTTTCGCTAAGCTCGCACAACGCGCATAATCTTCAATGGTTGCCAATATCTGAGAATCAGACATTTGACGTGGTTTAAATGGGTTAATCGGTGCTTGAATCGGAGAAGAAGATACCGAAAACGGATGATAACCATAACGACCCGAATGCAGAATTTGCATCAAAATCTTCGCGCCATGCTTATGTACCGCATGGGTGACTAAACGATGATGAGGAATATCGGCCAAACTATTCATGGTTCCGCCCGCAGGGAGTAACCAGCCCTGACGGTTGGGAGAAATACCACCTGTGATGATTAAGCCTACACCGCCCTTTGCGCGCTCACCAAAATAAGCAGCGAGTTTTGGATAATTAAAGAAACGATCTTCTAAACCTGAGTGCATCGAACCCATTACCACACGGTTTTTAATGGTGGTAAAACCCAAATGTAATGGCTTTAAGATATTTGCATAGCTAGTCATGGTATTCCTTCTCTAATTTTGGCTTTGCAACTTGTTGCATAGTACTTTAATACTTTTTTGTTGATTTGGGATGACTCTATCTAAAAATTTAGCTGTTGAAAGTGTCAATTTGGCTTAAACATACTTAAGATTCTGCTGCTGCAACTCTAAATACTATTTATGGCAGAAGCACCTCGACATAAAAAAGGCAGCCACAATAATCATAGTGACTGCCTTTATTTAATCTAAAAAACTAACTCAAGCTGATTGATCAATGCTTCGGTTTATTCTCATTCTACTCAATTTAATGTTGTTGATGACTCGAATAAGCCAGACGATTTTTCTGTGCTTTCATTTTGAGCGAACTCATCACAATGCCCGCACAGATAAAAGCAGCACCAATCAAGATATTGAGGGTCAGCGGCTCATGCCAGATTAAAGAACCAAAAAATAGACTCAGAATCGGGATACACATAATTGAAATCGAAGCGACAAAAGTATCAACCTGACTGACAATCCAGTTCCAAAGCACAAAGGCAAAACCAGTGCCTACCACTGCAATATAAAATAAAGCAGATTCGTTCAGTGGATTAAGCCAAACCTGAGTATCAACTGGTTCGAACAATAAGGCCATCACAAACATTAAACTTCCACCGAGTAACAGTTGCCAAATGGTGAGTTTGATTTTGTCATAGGTGGCAAAATTCTTTTTGATGTAAACCGTCGATAATGCCCAGAAAAAGCCTGAACCAATGAGTAACACCTGCCCCAGCAATGACATATTCATATGCACATGATGTAATTGCGGCCATAAAATTGCGATGAGTCCCAAGGTTCCTAAAACGAGCCCCAAGATTTTCTGGGTATTCAACCTTTCATTTAAAAAATAATGCGCTAATACAGCAATAAAAATCGGCATGGTAAATACCAATACAGCTGATAAACCTGAACCCACAAATTGCATGGCAAAGGTCTGCGTGGCATAAAAACCAAAACAGATCAATACACTTAAAATGATTAAGGGCTTCAACTCAGCTTGCTCAGGCAAAATGGATTTTTTTAAAATCCGTTGTACCAGCATTAATGTCACTGCAGCTAAAATCAACCGTGTAGAGATAAATAAAAATGGTGGAAACACTTGTAGGCTGTGTTTGACCAAGCCCCATAACGAACCCCAAACCAGACACAGCAACGCGATTGCACTCACGACTCGAATATTCACGTGTTGTACTCAACCGATAAAAAGTAAGCTTAGTGTATAAAATAAATGACATCATGAATAATGCTATGTTTTAATAGATACATCATTTTTTTTGATGCCTAATTCAATTCATCCTTTTTGATAGCACCTTTCGAATTGAAATATTGAGGACTTGCCGTGAATATTGATATTAGCGATATCCGATCATTTGTGACTGTGGCCGAGCTAAAAAGTATTACTGCCGCGGCAAATAAGCTCAATTATTTACAGTCTAATATGACTGCGAAAATCAAAAAGATTGAAAATCACTATAAGCGCCAACTGTTTATTCGTAAGCCCAAAGGTGTTGAACTGACTGAATCGGGCATGAATTTATATGCCCAATATAAAAAGATGATTTTCACTTGGGAAGAAACTGAAAATAAAATCTATCAACAAGAAAGCGTTTTACGCTTTGGCACCAATACCAGTCTAGGCGGGATGCGTTTCTACCCCTCTTTTAGTCAGCTCTATGAAGCCTACCCTGATCTTTCCATCACCATGAAAACAGGTCCAACAGGTTACATCGAGAATGAGATTTTAGCGGGCAATTTGGATATCGCTTATGCCCTAGGACATCCTAAACATAAAAATCTGCAATATATTCAAAAAGCGGATGATCAACTGGTGATTATTGGTAAAAACATGATCAACCATGACAGTCTCGAAGAGTGTCTGAATCATCAAAATATCTTGCTGGCTTCTGAACAATGCTGCTATGCCACTACCTTAGACAGCATCTACACAGACTATAAGCTTAAAAAAGGTGAACTCACCCATATTTATGATCATGAGGCTCTAATTCACTTTACCCAATTAGGTATGGGCATCTCGATGATTGCCAAATCTTTGATTGAAAAATATAACATTCAGTACTATCGCGAAACACCTGAACAGTATCGGGATATCGGCCTTTATCTGATTGCACGTCATGATCATGTATTTACCCCGATCGAGAAACAATTTATTGGCTTAAATGATTCGCTTTGAACTAGACACTTTTTATAAAGAACGTTTGCAACTCTTGATGTACTTTTCACTTGAGACTTTTTAAAGTTCAGGCCTGTTAACGCCTTATTGTGAATGCTTATCGTAAAACTTTATATTTTCCCGATGTTAATCTATTTTTCAAATGAAAAAAAAAGAATTCCTTTCCTAACAGAAAAAAAATCGATTTGAAAAGTGATATAGTACGGGACGTATAAATTCTCTTTGGTCACCGAAGTATTAGGGTGCCTATTTCGAAATAGTTAGGACTAGCAATGACTGATAATGCAACGATCTTGCAGCATGTACCAGTAGGTAAAAAAGTTGGGATTGCCTTCTCTGGTGGTTTAGACACTTCAGCAGCTTTATTATGGATGAAACAGAAAGGCGCAGAGCCTTATGCATATACTGCAAATCTGGGTCAGCCTGATGAAGATGACTATGATGCTATTCCAAAGAAAGCTGAACAGTACGGTGCAGTCAAAGCTCGATTAATCGATTGTCGTTTACAACTTGCGCTTGAAGGTATTGCTGCGATTCAATGTGGCGCGTTCCACATCAGCACAGGTGGTGTTCCTTACTTCAATACCACACCTTTAGGTCGTGCAGTGACAGGTACGATGCTTGTTACCGCGATGAAAGAAGATGACGTCAATATTTGGGGTGATGGTTCAACTTATAAAGGCAATGATATTGAACGTTTCTATCGTTACGGTTTATTGACCAACCCTGCGCTTAAAATCTATAAACCATGGTTAGACCAAACCTTTATTGATGAGTTAGGCGGCCGTGCTGAAATGTCGCAATTCTTAATCGACAACGGTTTTGACTATAAAATGTCAAAAGAAAAGGCGTATTCAACTGACTCAAATATGTTGGGTGCGACGCACGAAGCCAAAGATTTAGAATACCTCAATGCGGGTATTAAAATCGTAGATCCAATCATGGGCGTTGCATTCTGGAAAGATGACGTTGAAATCCAACCAGAAGAAGTAAGCATTACCTTTGAACAAGGTATGCCAGTTGCATTGAATGGTCAACGTATCGAAGATCCAGTTGAATTTATTCTTGAAGCGAACCGTATCGGTGGTCGTCATGGTCTAGGGATGTCTGACCAAATCGAAAACCGTATTATTGAAGCAAAATCTCGTGGTATCTATGAAGCACCGGGTATGGCTTTGTTACATATCGCTTATGAGCGTTTGGTGACTGGTATTCATAACGAAGACACGATTGAACAATACCGTATTAATGGTTTACGTTTAGGTCGCCTACTTTACCAAGGCCGTTGGTTCGATTCACAAGCGCTCATGCTTCGTGAAACTTCACAACGTTGGGTTGCTAAAGCGATTACTGGTACGGTGACTTTAGAATTACGTCGTGGTAATGACTACACCATCATGAACACTGAATCTCCTAACCTCACTTATGAAGCTGAGCGTTTAACCATGGAGAAAGGTGATTCAATGTTTACGCCAATGGATCGTATCGGTCAGTTAACTATGCGTAACCTCGACATTACCGATACCCGTGCAAAATTGGGTATCTATACTGAAACAGGTTTACTTGCAGTGGGTCAAGGTTCTGCAATTCCACAGCTTGAAAACAAATCAAAATAAAAGATGGGTTAATTAATTTACCTATTTGAAAAGGCTGAATATTTTTATTCAGCCTTTTTTATTTTATCCAAGAAAATACGCATTACTCAATCATTGCATTTATAGAACAATATGTCGCAATTACAGACTATTTATCGTCATTATGAATCGATAATATAAGCCTTAAGCAAAACACAATAATTTGGGAGATGAAAGATGAATGCTTATCTACATCGTAGTGAAAACCGTGGTCATGTCAAAGCAGGCTGGTTAGACACCTATCATAGCTTTTCCTTTGGAAGCTGGTATGACCCGAAATACATGGGCGTCAGCGCGCTTCGCGTGATTAATGACGATACAGTCGCTGCGCATAATGGTTTCGGTACTCATCCCCATGACAATATGGAAATCTTGACCTGTGTACTCGATGGCACCATTTCTCATAAAGACAGTATGGGCAATGAAGGCCAAATCAATGCAGGTGAATGGCAATTGATGAGCGCTGGAACTGGGGTCACCCACAGTGAAATGAACAAGCATGATAAAGCGGTGCATCTATTACAGATTTGGATTCAACCGAATGTGCAAGATGCTGAACCAACCTATCAGCAAATTCAACTCAACCCGAAAGATCATCCAAACCAATGGCACTTGATTGCTGGTGATGAATCTGCGCCAATGTCGATCCGTCAAAATGCTGAAGTGAAAACTGCAGTGATTGAGAAAGATCAACATTTAGAGATTACAGCACGGAAAAAAGTCAACTACGTGCATGTGATTTCAGGTGAAGTGATGATTGCCGATCATTTGGTTAAAGCGGGTGATGCTTTACTGTTTGATGAGACTGCAACCATTACTGCATTACAAGACAGTCAAATGATCTGGTTTGACCTACCTTAAACTCGGTTTATCTTGCACCTCTTACCCTCAAGAGGTGCAAGCTTTTTAATCATTATTACTACTATCACAACTGCTTGAGTCAGAACTTGAGTCAGCATTAAAACCACAATCATCTACACGCTGATCATTATTATTCTGGACTGAATCGCAATTTGAAGTTGTTGACGAATATGGATGACTATAATCTGAAGAATCTGACGTAGCACCAGTTTTCTTTGCGAAGAACAACAATAAAGCCAAGCCAGCCACGATGACTAAAATAATAAACATCAGCATCACAATCCCATATTGCTCATCCAATCTTTATTACACACTATAGCCTAGATTTGTTTTAAAAATAATCAGCATTAAAAAAGCCCGATTAACGGGCTTTTCTACAACCTTGAACATTTTTAAAAACGACCTGAATCGTTTCGTTCGTTGTTAGCTGTGTGTTCAGGTTGTCATATCTTTGTTCATTTAGGCAAGATTTCTCTTAAATCCCAAATAGTATATGACTTCCTTATTGATTAAATTAGCACCAATAGTGAGTTGGGTCAAGTCGCTTAATTTTCTAACAAAATAAGTTGGAATAAAAAAAGCCCTGAATCTTTTCGAATTCAGGGCTTTGGAGTTTTCGTAACTTCATTCGAAGCTATAAAACCTAAAAATCTTGGTAGGTATATCCAGACTCGAACTGGAGACCTCTACGATGTCAACGTAGCGCTCTAACCAACTGAGCTATACACCTAGAATGAGAAGCATCATATTCATTTTTTATCAGCTTCACAAGTTTTTTTGAGATTGTTTTAGTGCAATCGCACAGTCTTTAAGCAAGCGCTTAAAATCTTGAGTATTTGCGCTATCCTGCTGCTCTAAAAAAACAATTTGTTGATATAACACAATTGCTTGTTCAAAGACCTGTTTGTTTTCAAGCTGACTTGCCAAGCGCTGCATCCATTCTTGAAAAGTCTCTGCTTGTTGCTTATGCAGATTTCTAGGTAGTTGCTTCTGAAACTTAAGTACAGCTCTTTGATAATCAGCTTGCTGCCTTCTTTGTCGCCACCAATAAATCCCCACATAGACAATCAAAATAGCGAATACGCCAACAATTAGCACAATCGCATATGCATAACTTGAATCCAGACCTAATCGAGACAACCAGTTCTTCTGTTTGTCTGCATCATAACCAACAACTTTGCTTTGCCATTGATAACTTAAATAATCACTCCAAATCCGCATATTTTTTAGAAACTTAAACTGTTGTAAACGCCAAGCCTTACTTTCATCTCCCCACACATTCTGATCTTGTGCCAAATAATCCTGCATACCGGTGTCAATCCGTTGCGGTGCAATCATGGCTGTCGGGTCAATTCTTTTCCATTTTCCATTGAGGTAGACTTCACTCCACGCGTGGGCATCCAGTTGTCGAACCTCCCAACTTTGCCCATCAGGCGCCAGTTGACCGCCTTGATAGCCAGTCACTACGCGTGCTGGAATACCTGCATAACGCATTAGCATGACAAAGCTTGAGGCATAATGCTCGCAAAAACCTTTGCGACTGGAAAACAAGAATTGATCAATACGATCACCACCCAATGTCCCCGGTGTTAAAGTATAAACAAAGCCATTTTTCCTATACCAAGCAAGAACGGACTGTAAATACTTTTCAGGTTGCTTTTGACTTTGTTCAAAAAGCTCATGCGCCAATTGCTGGGCCTTTGCATCTCGATCTGGATCAAATTTGAGATTTAACTCAAGTTGGCGCGATGATAATACAACCGCTTCGGCTGGCAACCGTCCCAACCACAACATCTGTATGGGTACATTGCGCTTAACTAATTTAGTTGGACGAATACTATTATCTTGATACAACTGCAAATAGCGTTGTTGTGGAATCGAATATTCCAAGCCCATAATCCAATTGGCTTGCTCATCTGCCGCTAAATATTGATAAGGTACACTGCTTGCTGTGGACTGCACATTTTTAATCTGCTGATTAAAAAAACTACTGGTCCATGTGGCTCCATCATATTGATCTAAGACTAAAGCTCTCCAGTACAATTCTGATCGACTTGGAAATTGCGACATATTTGCCACTACCCGAAAGGCCAAAGCCGAGGACTGTGATAATTGTGCAATATCTCCCGGTGACATGCGATCACTAATCCCAGTCGTGGCTTGATTACTCTGAATTGGTACTGCCCAAAGCGGTGGCAATCGTGGAAAGAAAATAAATAAGATCAGAAAGAAAGGAATTGCGATTCCTACAAATTTAAAAATTTGCTTCACATCTTGTTTAAGTTGATTTGATGATAGTTTCGTTTGATTAAATAATCCTGTCTGTATTCGATAAAGACCGACTAAACACATCACAAAGGCTGTAAATACAATCAGTGCCATCCAAAAAGCTTGGCTATGTAATAATAAGCTGGCACTGACAAATAGAGCAAAATTAAAGACAATCAATAAATCACGGGTGTTTTTCGCTTCTAAGCATTTGGCAAATAAACAGGTGCTTAAAAAGGCGACGCCCGCTTCTACTCCCAAAATGGTTTGATAATTGCCATAAACAATACCCAATGACAATAGAATAAAAATCACCAAAAACCATTTCGGAAAAGGCACCCAACTCTGTTTACGATATCTCCGAACCAATAACAGCCAAACCACTGCCCATAATCCCGTTAAAGCAGCAGGTGCAAAAGTAGTTTGCCCAAGTAATATGAAAGCCAAAACAGCTAAAACACAGAAATAGACTTGTTTAGTCATCATTATGCCTGCGCTAATAAAAGTTTGGCCTGAATCAACTGAGATTGTCCCTGCCCGCTTTCCAAGCGTGCATGCGGCAAAATAAGTGCATAATCATCACCTAACTGTTCACATTGCTCAATCAAACCCATCATAAAGCTTAATTTATCTTCATGGCTTTGAGCTGGAATCTGCTGATAGTCAATTTCCAGATGCTGGTGATTGGCCTGAGCTTCAAACATTTTGATCAGAAAGCCCTGCCCACGTGCGACCTGTTTCCATGCCACATTTTGATAAGAATCACCGTATTGGAAGCCACGTAACTCTTTAAATTCATCTAAACTATCTTGGGCAGAAGTCGGCTTATTTTTATGCTCTTTCTGCCAATCATAGCCCTTTGGAGCAACCCAGACTTTATGTTTTGGATATAAATAAGTCCAAGCACGGACTAAACCGAGAGGATAAGTCGAATAAATTTTAATGGTCTCAAATGCATACAACCCTCGTTTGTCTGGCATAACTGCTAGTTCAACACTGTGTTGAGTTTGATCGATATAAACCGATTGCTCTTGAGTTTGCCATTCAATGCGTAGGTAGCGTGCCGAAGCAACCGATTGTTTAAATAGCAACTTTAAACTGAGAACTTGATCAACCTGCCCAACCTCAGGCATCACAACATCAATTTGTAAATCATGTAATTGTTTAAAGGTCAGATAAAAACTAATACAAAGAATGGCACTGATTAAAAAGCAAAATCCTAAAATCAGATTGTTTGCATAGTTAATTCCAGCAATAAAGGTAATTAGAATCAGGACTAGATATAGAAAACCTTGTTTATAAATAAAAACCAAAACGTCCTTTTGTCGCAGGGTTTTACTACGATCCATTTGGAAACGTTTTGCGATCCATTGATTGACCTGTTGTTTAAGTCCAGTTTGCATAGTTTGTACTCACCTACAATGCTTCAACCGACTGCAACAGGTGTTTTACCTCCATCTCACCCAAACTTAAACGATGTGCAACTACAGCCACAAATACCATTTGTACATCATCCGTGGTCACGAAACTGCGTCCTTCAACTAGCGCATAAGCTTGTGCTGCGGCTTTCAGTGCCAATACTCCACGTGTTGACAGGCCATGGCGTTGCTTACGTGTTTCGGCAGCTAAATCTAAAATATAATTGAGTACAGCGTCACTGAGGAAGATCTGTTTGGCCAATTCACGTAAATGCAAAATATCTGCTTGGTTAAACACAGCATCTAATTGATGAATCAGAACTTGACGTGAGCTTTGTTGTAATAATAATTTTTCTGCTTGACGAGATGGATAGCCCAATGACAATCGCATCAAAAAGCGGTCTAACTGTGACTCTGGCAATGCATAAGTGCCACTTTGAAACAGTGGATTTTGCGTAGCCAACACCCAGAAAGGTTGTGGCAATTCATAATGGACGCCATCTACAGTAACAGCCCCTTCTTCCATTGCTTCTAACAAGGCACTTTGGGTTTTAGGACTACAGCGGTTAATTTCATCGGCAAGTAAGATTTGAGTAAAAACTGGGCCTTGCTTAAACTCAAACACATGTTCTTTTTGATTAAAAATATTGATGCCGATCACGTCACTGGCCAACATATCATTGGTAAATTGAATGCGCTGAAAATGCAATCCCGCTAGCCGCGCCAATGCACTGGCTAATGTGGTTTTCCCCAATCCAGGTAGATCTTCAAACAACACATGACCACCAGCCAATAGGCAGGTCAAAGCCAGTTTGGTTTGTTGCGGCTTATCTAAAATCAACTGATTCACTTCAATCAAAAAGTGCTCAATCTTCTGTGCAAAACTTTTAATATCTTGTTCTAATGCTTGGTTTTGTTGTTTTTTGTGCTGAACCGAAGTCTGCTGCATGCCCCACATCATCCTCTCCCCAAAATAAAACAGTGCATGTTTCAACATACACTGTTTTGGTTTTTTTTCAACGAAATCAAATGATTTCTAGCAAGGGCATTTTTTCATATTACCGCCCGCAGAAGGATAACGTGCATCAATACAATGACGATAAAAAGTCTTGGCATCCATCGGGGTTAGATCAGGATGATGTGCTTTCATATGCTCGACATAGGTTTCATAGTCAGGCACACCCACCATCAAACGAAAACTCTGCTGTAAACGTTGCCATAACACTGCAATCCGTGACCAATTCTTCGGTGATAAAAGCAAATGTTTTTGTGACATGATAGTGAACTTAATAATCTTCACAATCACCGCACTGCCTTGTCGAGCAATTTTAAAGTCCATACTTACTCTCCTTTGATGCTATTCGCTGTCATTGGGATTTCTGAATAAACGGCTGGTGCTTCGTTTACTGTTGGAGTTGGGCTTGCCAATGCTCTGCGGATAATGCCAATAGAAGCAATCACCATCACAATTGCAACAATCATAAAGAAGCCACACAGTGCTGCATTGATCTGATTTGACATCACAATGGTCTGCATTTCAGCAACGGTTTTGGCTGGCGCAAGCACCTCACCACGTGCAATCGCATCCGAGAAACGATTTGCTTGCGCAAGGAAGCCAATTTTTGGATTTTCATGGAAAATCTTTTGCCAACCCGCCGTCATCGAGGTAATGAATAAGAAAATCGTTGGGATAATGGTCACCCAAACATACTTCTCTTTTTTCATCTTGAATAAAATGACGGTTCCTAAAATTAAAGCCATGGACGCCAAGATTTGGTTACCGATACCAAATAACGGCCACAAGGAGTTAATCCCACCAAGTGGGTCAACCACACCTTGGTAAACGAAGAAGCCCCAACCTGCTACCGCGACAAAAGTTCCGACCAAGTTCCCAAAGAATGAACTCGATTGTTTAATCGCTGGAACCACGATACCTACCGTATCCTGCACCATGAAACGACAAGCACGTGTACCTGCATCTACCGCGGTTAGAATAAATAATGCTTCAAACAGAATCGCAAAGTGATACCAGAACGCCATCATTGAGCGGTTGTTGAAAATCTCTGAAATGATATGTGCCATACCAATTGCAAATGTAGGCGCACCACCTGTACGAGACAGGATTGAACTCTCACCGACTTCCTGAGCCAGTAAGGTCAACATTTCTGGACTCACCACGAAACCAAGATTACGCACTGCTTCCGCAGCGGTCTCAACCGAGGTTCCTAGAACTGCTGCAGGCGCATTAATCGCAAAGTAAATACCTGGATCAAGTACTGTCGCACAAATCATCGCCATGATGCCAACAAAAGACTCCATCAACATACCGCCATAACCGATCATACGAATATTGACTTCGTTATCCACCAGTTTAGGGGTTGTACCTGACGCAACCAAAGCATGGAAACCTGAAATTGCACCACAAGCAATCGTAATAAACAAGAAAGGAAATAAACTCCCTGCGAATACAGGCCCTGTACCATCAATGAAATGTGTTACCGCTGGCATTTTCAAATCAGGCATCGCAAAGATAATCCCGATGGCTAAGCCAGCAATCACACCAATTTTCAAAAAGGTTGATAGGTAGTCACGTGGTGCTAATAACAACCAAACAGGTAACACTGAGGCAATAAATCCATAAATGATCAATGCCCATGTCAATTGTGTTCCACTTAGGGTAAATAACTGCCCCCAATATGGGTCTTTTGCAACATCACCCCCATAGACAATCGCCGCCATCATCAATACAAAACCGATGATGGATACCTCTGCAATTTTCCCTGGGCGTAGATAACGCATGTAAATGCCCATGAATAATGCAATAGGAATGGTAGCTGCAATACTGAATACACCCCATGGGCTATGCGCCAAGGCTTTAACCACAACCAATGCGAGCACTGCAAGGATAATGATCATCACGCCCAGCGTACCCAGCATCACAATCACGCCTGCAAAGGTACCCAGTTCCTGTTTAGCCATTTCTCCCAAAGAACGACCATCACGTCGTGTTGAGATAAATAGAACAAGGAAATCTTGTACCGCGCCTGCAATCACCACCCCGACCAAAAGCCAGATCGTCCCAGGTAAGTAACCCATTTGCGCTGCGAGAATTGGACCAACCAAAGGTCCTGCGCCCGCAATCGCGGCAAAGTGATGACCGAATAGAACAAATTTATTGGTCGGAACATAATCCAGACCATCTGCGAGACGATGAGCTGGAGTTAACCGTTTAGGATTTAATTCAAAAACTTTGTTTGCAATAAATAAACTATAGAACCGATATGCAATGCTATATACACAGACCGCGGCAAGAACCAACCAGACCGCATTAACATGCTCACCACGACTGACCGCCAATATCCCAAATGAAATTGCCCCAACAATGGCAACCAAACTCCAAAGGAGTTTCGAGGGAAGTGTTGACTTTGCTTGTGTTGTCTCCATTCAAAACCTCTCAAATACATAACGCGTGGCTAGGGTCTGTTGATATTTCACAGATGCATGCGACAGAGGACATTTTATAGATGGCACAAGGCATGTTTTATGCAATTTAGCTATTCTAAATAATGAGTAGCGATTACAGCTACGCAAGATAACGTAGTGGCATCAAAAAATGTCAACAAACCCTATTAGATTTCCCTTTCTATATTTTCTGTAGAAGAAATATCTTTGTAAGTTTACCTTCTAGCTTCAATTATTTATCTAATACTTTGGCATAAAAAAAGGGATGATTGTTCATCATCCCCTTCGATAATTGTATATCTTGCGTAGCTCAGCTACACAGGCACAATTATGCACGCTCTAGGTAGTCACCAGTACGGGTATCTACACGAACGCTTTCTTCTTGCTGTACGAATAATGGAACACGTACCACAGCACCTGTTTCAAGTTTCGCAGGCTTACCGCCACCGCCAGAAGTATCACCACGGACACCTGGATCAGTCTCAACAATTTTGAGCACAACAAAGTTCGGTGGGCTTACAGTTAAAGGTACGCCATTGAATAACATAATCGTACATTTTTCATTAGAATCGTCTTTTAACCATTTCGCAGCATCACCCATTGCTGTTTTATCAGCAGCGATTTGCTCGAAAGATACAGGATCCATAAAGTTCCACATTTCGCCATCGTTGTAGAGGTAATCCATTTCTACTTCTACAATATCAGCTGCTTCTAAAGAGTCACCTGATTTGAATGTTTTTTCTAATACTTTACCAGAGCGAAGGTTACGTAATTTCACACGGTTAAATGCTTGACCTTTACCTGGTTTTACATATTCATTTTCCATGATTGAACATGGGTTGCCATCAAGCATAACCTTAAGGCCTGCTTTAAAATCATTTGTAGAATAATAGGCCATGAAAGGCGCACTCCAAACTTAAAAATCAAATCTTATGGGCTTATTTAACATTCATATTTGGTTGCGACAGAGGAGATTTTTTCGACGATACAAGGCATGGATGGTGAAATTTAGTTATTCTAAATGAACCATACATAACGCAGTAGCTACAAAAAATCTCCCTGTCCCGTAGGGTTATGGCTAAAATTTCCTCATACTTCGTTATGAAACTTGGCAAGGGAATAGCCATTCCCTGCGTTTCACGCCTCGCATGATTAAATTTTAACCGATAACGCAATTCATATATGAACGTTAAACAAGCCCCAATGCTAGACTAGGCACACAGCTGCGGCTAACACTATTTTTACGTATGGCATGATAAACTATTTACATCAAGAGCAAAACTGGCAATCACAACTCAGTGATCTAATTACTGATCCTTTAGAGCTGTTAAATCTGCTTGAGTTATCTACCGATCAGCTATTATCAGGGGCAATCCTCGCCTCTGAACAGTTTAAATTGCGCGTCCCGCGTGCATTCGTCGGAAAAATGACCGTTGGCGATCCACTCGACCCTTTGCTACTGCAAGTCCTACCGCACCATCTGGAACTGGAAGAACATCCAGAGTTTGTTACCGACCCTCTCGGTGAAGAAGCAGCCAATCAAATGGCTGGGGTTTTACACAAGTATCAATCACGTTTCTTGCTGACTTTAACCGGTGCCTGCGCCATTCATTGTCGCTATTGTTTTCGACGCCATTTTCCATATCAAGAGAATTTGCCTAAAAATGACGACTGGATCAACATTAAGCAATATATTGAGCAAAATCCGCAAATCAATGAAGTAATTTTTAGTGGTGGTGATCCACTGACACTGAACAATCGAAAAATTTCTTTGTGGCTAGAACGTCTAGCATCTCTCCCTCAGATCAAGATACTGAGAATTCATTCACGGGTTCCGATTGTAATCCCGAATCGTATTGATGAAGAGCTGATTTCTATATTAAAAAACAGTAGGCTACGCATTGTAGTAGTGGTACACTCAAACCACGCAGCTGAACTCGATGATTTCACTTGCTCAAAGTTATTACAGTTATCACTTCACCATATTACCGTGCTCAATCAGGCGGTTTTACTCAAAGGTGTGAATGATGCTGCAGAAACTTTAAATGACTTGAGTCTCCGTTTATTTGACGCACGAGTAATGCCCTATTACCTTCATGTTTTGGATAAAGTCAAAGGTGCTCAGCATTTTGATTTAAGATCTTCAGAGATAGATCAAATATACAGTGATGTATTAGCGAGTTTACCCGGATATCTCGTCCCAAAACTCGTCAGGGAAATTGCGGGCGAAAAAAATAAAACACCGCTTTTTGGGGTTCAAACGTTCTGAGATTGATAACACAATGATGAATAATGCTTTTTCGGATATTTTTCAAATTCCAACGGTCTTAAGAAGAGACAAACTGAGTTTTTGCGATACCAATTCAAAAAGCCTGAATGAATGGATTTCAGACCTGTCTATCATGCAATTGGGTGATACCTCCAAAGCACTGTTTGCTGCTTTATTAGAACTCAGTGAATTAGAATGTTCTGAAACTTTAAGATTCGATTTAATCCAAGTTTTACACCCGACCATAGAAAATGTTTTGGGTAGCTTGGAAAAAAACTTTTTTAATCAAGGTGTAATCAGTTCTGACCGTAATGAGCATATCATCGAATTGGCGATGCTATTACGTTGTTATTTTGCTGCTATTTACATCAATATTGTACGCCGTAGTAATGACCAGCTCGATCAGCAAAAATTTTCTATTTTCGCCTTGAATCAAAAGAAGAATCTGCAAACCGCAAGAACACTTGCTACCTTTCAATCTTTACAGCAACTGACCCAGTTACTCTATCAACAACATATGTTGTATAGCGAACCCGTTGCTGGACAGTGGTTAATTGCTCATCAGCTTTATGATGCCGCAGTAACACATAAATACCAACATACCAATTTAGATCAGTCTCAAGGTAAACCAAGTTCGATTACCAATATTACTCAGGCCTATGCACAATTGATTTTGATGGATATTTTTAATACCAATCAAATTCGTCAATCTGAAATTCAAGCGTTATTTCAGTGTAGTTTTGACTGGGCCAAAATGGTTCAAATCTTGGCTAAAGAAACTGATTTAACCAAGTATGTCGTTGATACCAGCAAAGACCACCCACCCATTTATAATAAAAAACAAAGTTCTGGCTTTAACCCAAATATTTTTATCAGTACCCATGGTCTACTCGACCATGTCACGGCAACCCTGCATAAAAATGCAGAATACATTTCCAAAAATGAAAAAATTTACTTAACCCCTGCGCTGAAGTTCCACGTACAAACCATTTTAGGCACCACCGCAGAACGCCGTCATGAGCGTTATGAATATTCAGCTCAGTTGCATATTTGCTTTGGTTTATTGACTGCACACTTCTATCTGTCCAAAGCCAAGAATTTCGCAGAGACCTTATTGCTAGACCATAGCTATGGCCTACAAAATGAATCGAAATTTATGTCTGCCTGGGACAAAAAAAGCGCCTCTGACAACCAAGAGTCTGCGATTCAACGTTTAAGTCGTGAAAGTAAAGCCGTTTATCAAGCCGATATTTTGGACATCAGTGTCAATGGTTATCGTATCAAATGGTCTGGAGAAGCACCTAAAAATCTAAGAACAGGCGAGTATATTTTAGTTAAAGAAACATCACATGGACATTGGCGTGGAGGCGTCATTCGTTGGCTGAAACAATCGACCGAGAAAAGTCTGGAACTTGGTTTAGAAGTATTGGCACAGGAGATCTTCCCTTGTGCTGTTCGCATACAGGCAGATCGACATATCAGTAATTATCATCCAACACTTTTATTAAAAAACCAAAATTTGGATGAAACAAAAACAACTTTAATTTTACCAGGTTCACAAATTTTTAGAGAACACCAAGCTGTTCATTTAAGATTGGGGAAAGAGGAAGTCAAAGTGTATTTATTAAACGCACAATTAATTACCCAGAGTTTTGTTCAATTTGAGTTTGAACTGCTAAATGATGAGGAACTTCCTGTTCTTCAAAAATATATGGCACAAAAAAATATGGACACAATTGATCAAGATTTATGGGAAGCATTGAAGTGAGAAATTCTTTACTCTCTAAAAAACTCAAACGGACAGAGACCCGTTTACTGATTATCGATGATAACCAGCTTCGTTATAATCAGATTGCAGCGATATTTAATGCACAAGATCATCAAATCAAGGCAACTTTATTGGATGATCTGAAAACATTTGAAAAGCAGTTGAATTTACCATGGGATATTGTGATTTTTGGTCGCGCTTATGACCTAAAAATCGAACAGACCCTGTCTTTGATTCAAGCGTCATCACAGCCCAGCCTACCTGTATTATTACTGGAACCAGATGACTACAATACTGATCAATATCAGAATTATATTCATAAAGGCATCTATGATGTTTTGAATCTCAAAGTACCTGAAACGTTCTATATCAGCCTGATCCGAGCATTGTCTTATAGTCGTCTGGTTCAAGCTGAACACCGCCTACTGAATGAATTAGAAGCAGCACAAACTCAGGCTCAATCCTTAGTCGCTGAGACACATAAAGCCGTCGCGATTTTGCAAGAAGGTATCCATATCAGTGCCAATACTGAATATGCTCATTTATTTGGATTTTCCAGTGAAGATGAGCTGATTGGCTTACCCATCCTTGATGTATTACAACCTGAAGATTTAGCGCAATTTAAGCTACGCTTTAAAAAGATTTCGCAAGGCCAGTTCGAGCAAGGACGTTTTGAGCTGCGTACTCAAAACCCAACCGTAAAAAATAATCCATTGCATATTGAATTTTTACCTTCAGGCAATGAAGAAGAAATTCAACTCAATATTGAATGTGGATCATCATCACAAGCGGCAGCAGCACCCGCAACCGTCGTTTCATCTGAAAAAGTATCCAGTTTAAATAGTGCCTTACAACAGATTAATCGACAACTCACCAATCACCCAGCCAATGCCAATGCTGTGGTCCTTTTTAGTCTGAGCAACTGCCCAAATGAGGTTTTCCAAAGCGATTGGCGTAGCACTAAAGCTTATTTTGCCAATATCCAAAACTTTATCAAAGAACAAGTCAGTGTTCCTGTTTATCAAGTCGATAGCACTCTCTACGTTGCCTTATTTCAAGCTGAATCCAAGAATGTTTTAAATTCATTGCTGATCGGTTTAAACAGCTTGCAGAAGCCACAACTTTTAGCGACTGCTCAACATACCTTTCCTCTGCATCTTAAATTAGGTTATTGCGAACTTGCGCAGGCCATTCCAGATGAAGCGCTTTTCGAGCAAGTTTTAAGCAAAGCATTTACTGCAACTTTACCCGTATTCAACAGCCCAAAAATTGATAGTGATATTGGTTTAACGACCGAACACATTCCAGCCAAAGTCCAATTAAGCCTGTTGCAAGAGCTTAAACAAAAACTGGATGCGGGTGATATCCATCTTAAATATCAACAGCTTTATGATAAACAAGACCAGCATACGCATACTTATGAGGTTTCTGGCGGCTTTATCTATAATAATCAATGGCAAGACTTAAGTGATCTGGCTGATCTTAAAGATGATGTCGAGCTCTCTGTGCAACTTGATCGCTGGATTCTGGTAGAAGCTTGCAAGCAATTGCATAACTTTATTACCCAATATCCGAAGGCCAAACTGATTGTTAATCTGAACCATCACGTCTTATTAAATGATAAAAAATTGCCGGAATTAGTTGCAAAATTATTGACTATTATTGGCAGTAAACAAGCACACCCATTAATTCTGCAATTCTCTGAACAAGCACTGCAACAGAACCTGTCACAAGCACAGCCACAAATTGCCTTGTTACGTCAACATGGTGCCGAAGTTTCAATTCGAGGTTTTGGTGATTCACTCTATAGCGATTCGATGCTGCAACAGATTGATGCGCAATATTTGAGTCTACATGGCAAATTGACCAAAATGCTTGCCTCTGAAAAAGATATTGCAAACTTACAAGAAAAAATCCTGCATTTTATTGGCCAAAAGCCAGTGGAAATTTTCTTGATGGAGCTGAACGACATGAACCTATTTGCCAATGCATGGAATGTTGAAGCGCGATTCTTACAAGGCAACTACTTCCAGAAAAAGCTTGATCGCCTAACCGATGTACAAGACCAATAAGGTCTTGTACATCACTGTCTATATACATTATCGATAAAAATATAGGTACAAAAAAACGGGCATAATGCCCGTTTTTTTCTTTCTTGATATTAACGTTTGATAGAACGTGACATACCAGAGAAACGTTGTTTGAATTTGTCGATACGGCCGCCTGTATCCACATTCTTTTGTTTACCAGTATAGAATGGGTGGCAAGCTGAACATACATCAAGGTAAATAGTTTCTTTACCAAGAGCAGAACGAGTTTCGATTACGTTACCACATGAACAAGTAGCAACTAATTTTTCATATTTAGGGTGAATATCGGCGCGCATGGTCGATGCTCCTATTTAGTAAGAAAGGCTTAAGCTGTTATCGCAATTGATCACTCTCAATTTGAGGAAAGCAAAGTGTTTTCACACTTGCAGATCAACACCATAACAGACCATTTCTTTTGACCCACCGAGACGCTAACGGTCAGAGCAAAGCCAACAAGTGGCAAGCATTATACGCCAAAAAATTTAATTTTGCGAACTATTCCTGATTTGATTTTGACCAATGGTTCGCAATCATGCCACAGACCATCAACTGGATTTGATGAAAAATCATAATTGGCAGCACTATCATCCCTAATGGCTGTCCAATGAACAGAATTTGTGCCATTGGCACCCCGCTCGCCAAGGTTTTCTTAGAGCTACAGAAGAAGATCGTGACTTGATCAGCATGATTAAAGCCCAACCACTTAGGAATATACAAAGCAAGCAGCATCACGATGGTCAATAACACCGAACATGCCAGCACCAGATACAACAAGGTTAAACCACTGACTTGATGCCACAAACCAGCCACCACCGCACTACTGAATGCCCCATAGACCACCATTAAGATTGATCCCTGATCAAATGCTTTGACGATACTGGGTACTTTAACCATATACGGGAAAACATAAGGTCGAAGCAACTGCCCCAGAATAAAAGGAACCAACAATAACAAAGTGATTTGAATAATTGATGTGGTTGGATCAAAGCCATGTTGACTTTGTCCTAAAATAAAATAGCTGACCAAAATCGGAGTAATGAACATCCCGATAATATTGGAGAAAGATGCACTACACACAGCAGCAGCCACATTCCCCTTAGCCATTGAGGTAAATGCAATGGAGGATTGTACAGTCGACGGCAAGAAGCACATAAACAGGAAGCCCCAATACAGTTGCTGTCCTAACATTGGCTCTAACACAGGTTTAGCCAGCAACCCGATTGCAGGGAAAATCAAAAAAGTAAAAGCGAACACCAACGCATGCATTTTCCAATGCAGCATCCCTTCTACCACAGCCTCACGTGACAACTTGGCGCCATGTAAAAAGAACAGCACAGCGATGGCGACTGTCGTGAGAATATTAAAATAATGCGCAATCTGCCCCGAGACTGGCAAGAAAGTCGCCAGTGCCACCATTGCAACTAATAATAGTGTAAAGCGATCCAATGCCAATAGCTTCAACATAACTTATCCTTACCTATTTACTAAAAATTATAAAGCCCAATATGATGTTGTTGACCATTTGATCGACTCATCATACTGGGCTATATAAATAAAGCTAGGGCTTTAGATTAGAAATCTTGGACTAAGTAGACCAAAGAGAGGGTCTATTGACATTTCAGCCATGCCTTGCGTTATCGGCTAAAATGACATAAACAAGGCATGAAACGCTGGCAATGGCATTCCCTTGTCAAGTTTCATAACGCGGTTTATGGAAGTTTTAGCCATAACCCTACGGGACAGGAATGTTTTTTGCCGCTACTGTGTTAGGTCTTGCTTACCTAGAATAACTAGGTTTCACAAAACCTGCCTTGCACCGTCTAAAAAACATCCTCTGTCGCAATGAGAGCTATAGCTCGTAAAGTGAAATGTCAACAGACCCTAGTTATTACGTGCATTTTGATCCTGTTGAATCAATTCAACTTTATAACCATCTGGATCTTCAACAAAGGCAATTACAGTAACACCACCTTTCATTGGACCCGCTTCACGTACGACTTTACCACCTCGTGCTTTAATCCCTTCACAGGCTTTATAAGCGTCATCAACACCAATGGCGATATGACCATAAGCATTGCCTAAATCATAGCTGGCTGTGTCCCAGTTATGCGTAAGCTCAAGCACAGTATTATTTGCTTCATCACCATAACCCACAAAAGCCAAGGTAAAACGCCCTTCTTCGTAATCACGTTGGCGTAGCAATTTCATACCAAGTACCTCAGTGTAGAACTTCAAAGATTGTTCTAAATTACCTACTCGTAGCATCGTATGTAACATGCGCATAGTTATTCACCTGTCTGTTGAGTTGTTTGTTTTTCATGATCGCGTAACAGTTTTGCCACCCAGACCACTAAAACTAAAATTGGAATACCAATTAAAGTCGTCATTAAAAAGAAATTCGGATAACCGATATTGCTGACAATCGTTCCTGAATAACCACCCAATAATTTTGGTGTTAAAGTCATTAATGAACTGAAAATCGCATATTGAACTGCGGTAAATGATACGCTGGTTAAACTCGATAAAAAGGCAATAAATGCCGCACCTGCTAAACCTGAGGCTAAATTATCGACAATAATGGCAAAATATAACCATAATGAACTATAGCTTTTAATCACTTTACCAGACAATTCAACCATACCTGATTGAGCTGGATCAACCACTGCAATCGGTTGAATATCAACATTTAGATCCGTTTCTGCATGAGATGCCGTATCGACGTGATATTGTCGAGTTGCCAATAATTCATTGCTCGTATTGTTGTTTAAATTAGCCAAAGCTGTAATGGTCTTGGTCGGTGAAGCTTGCAGAATTTTGCCATCAATCACGCCCGTGAATAAGCCATTTTGATCCACTTTCGCTACAAACTCCTGCCCATCTAATGTTAAAACAACCGGCCTTTCTGTATTGAGCTGCTCAGCTTTTACACCAGCTAACTGCCCCTTAATGACCAGACTTTGCTTTAACTCTTTCGGCGTGAGTTGATCATCACCACTCATTGGTAGCAGTTGAATCTGGGCGTGTTGGGTGTTCACCAAATAAGGAACTTCAAACTGAGTCTTCGAGTCCGCTTGCTTTTGATACTGAGTACTGACCTGAACTGTATTCGCTTTAGCTAAGACTTCATTTGGGACTTGTAACTTCCAATAACCGACCTCATCGGTTTGAACTTGATAATGTTGATGGCCGACTTGAACTTCAACCTGATCCAAAGGCTTGCCAGATTTAACCAAACCGATAAAGATCAAATTGGTCGAACTTGCCAACACCGCACCAACGAACATAAGTTTCATAATGTTCATACGCTGTGCAAGCAAACCTCCCAAGAAACCACCAACCAAGCTAAATATTACACCGTAAATTTTGACCGCTTCAGCAATCTGTTCCTTACTAAAATTTAAATCTTGATAGAACACATTGGAAATTACCCCTGCAATAATGTCAGAGATACGGAAGAAACCAATCAAAAGTAATAAAACTAACGCCAGTTTCATCCCATAGCGTTTAAAGAAATCTAGAATCGGTGCGACCCATGTTTCATGAGCCATCTGCTTATTCACCACACCAAATTTAATGAGTAAAGAAGCGACAAAAATAGCACCCGCACCTGAACCAAGAAACCGGACCGTCTCCATTAAAAATTTCAGTATGCTGTCATTAATTTTCCATTGGGTTTGCAAATACTGAACCACGTCATCCGAATAGATATAACAACAGACAAAGGTTGCAACCGCGATAAAAAACACAAACACTAAACGATAATAATCTGTGGTTTTATAATGCTTATACACACGATTTACTTGTGGTTCTCGTACACTTAAGGTGGTGATAATCCCCACCACCATCACTGCAGCCATGGTTAAATAGGTATATTTCCAAGCTTCGTAGATATAATTGCCTTTGGCTGTTCCAAGATATGCTGCCAAAAACAGAGCCCCTGCACCCGCCACAATCATCCCGATACGATAACCGGCATTGTAAGTTGACGCTAAAACAGTTTGCATTTCAGTCTCAGCCAGCTCAATACGGTAAGCGTCAATCACAATATCTTGTGTTGCAGCAGAAAAGCCCAGCAATACTGCACCAAAGGCCATTTGAATTAAATAGCTCCGCCCAAGTGCTGGATCTGAAAAAGCCATGATACAAATTGCACAGATAATCAAACATTGCGCTATCAGCAACCAAGCACGACGACGACCTAAACTCTTGGTTAAAAATGGGACGGGTAATTCATCAATTAATGGCGCCCAAACAAATTTAAAGGAATAACCTAACGCAGCCCAACTAAAAAAAGTGACCGCACTTTTATCAATACCAGCCTCACCTAGCCATAACGATAGACTAGAAAAAATCAATAAAATTGGAATCCCCGCAGAGAAGCCAAGAAATAACATAATCAGCGCACGGCGATCTAAAAAAGCTTTAAATGCCGACGCCCAACCAGAGGCTTGAGTTGTCATTGGTTATTATTTTCCATGAACATTCGCGAATGTGCTTATTCAATCGTTTCTTGCCCTCGCTTGCAAGTTGCTTTATGCAATCATTCTTTTGTTTTGTCGATAAAAAACACAAGTTCGCTTGATCTTTGGGGCTAAAACTGTATACCTTTAATTACTCAACTTTAGTTTATTTGTTGGATAGCAACAGTGACCCAAAAACTCGATCAGATGACTGCAACAACTTTATCTTTAACACCAACAAACACTATCACCGCAAATATAAACTCTTTACCTAGTGCCTTTGAGCAGACGGAAATACAAGCAACTCTGATTAAAACCGCTTTACGTGCCGATCAACTGACGCATATTCCAGACCTCGCAGAAATTCCGAGTTCAACTAAACGAATTAAACCGCTCAATAATTTTTTGGGGCAAGACCGAGCACGCGCTTCTGTTGAAGCAGGTATTTCACTCCCTTACTCAGGCTATAACATTTTTGCTGTAGGCACAGCAGGCCTTGGTAAACGTACCATGATCAAACGTTTACTCCAGCAACACGCCAAAACTATGCCGACGCCAAACGACTGGGTCTACGTCAATAACTTTAAAAATCCAAGACAACCAATTGCGCTACGCTTCCCTGCGGGACAAGGCAGCAAATTTCAAAATGCATTGCAACAAGCATGGCAAATCATTTTAAAGCAGCTTGAGCGTCGCTTTAGCGCAGAAAGTTACCACAATCGTATTGAACGTATCCGTCAGGATACTGGCGATGTGCAACAGCAAGCTTTGGTTGAACTCACCAAAGAAGGCGAAGGGCTTGATCTAAAATTGGTTTCTCGCAATGACAAGCATGTGTTTATTCCAATGCAATTACGCGATGATGAATATCACGAGCTAAACCAAAATGATCTAAATGCACTCAGTAGCAAAGAGCGTGCTGAAATTAATACCAATATGCGATATATGGAGAAAAAACTTGAGCGCTTGGGTCTGCATCTTGGTGATTTGGAAGATGATGCCCGTGACCAAGTATCAAGTTTGAATCGCGATATCGCGACCCAAGTAGTCATGCCACGTGTTGAGTCGCTATTAAACAAAAACAAAGAAGTGAAAGGCCTAGACTTATATCTAAAGCATTATGCTGAAGATATTATTGATAATGTTGAGCTGATTTTAGAGCAAGAGGAAGATGACTTTACTCCTGCTTTATTTAACCGTGTACCTTCACGCTATCAAGCCAATGTGATTGTAGCCAACAAACCGAATAGCGGTGCTCCCGTAATTTTTGAAGACTTCCCAACCCATTACAATTTATTGGGTCATGTTGAGCAATTGACACATAACGGCACCATTACTACCGATTTCACATTAATTCGCCCAGGCTCTTTACATCAAGCCAATGGTGGTTTTCTCATGCTTGAAGCGGAGCAATTGCTTGAACAGCCTTATGCATGGCAAGGTCTAAAGCGTGCTTTAAAATCTGGACAACTCAAGCTTTCATCACTCGAGCATATGCTGACTTTAACAGGCAGTATTTCGATTGAACCTGCTTCTGTTCCACTTGATATTAAAGTGGTTTTATTGGCAGAGCCTGAAATTTATTATGAAATTTTGGAAGTTGAACCCGAACTGGGCAGCGTCTTTAAAATCCGTGCTGACTTTACCGATACATTACAACGTAATGACAGTAATGAGCAGGCTTATATGCAGCTGATTGCTGATTATGTGCAAGCAGATAAACTTCTTCCATTTGATCGTTCTGCACTTGCAGCTTTGTTGACAGATTCTAGTCGCCAAGCTGAAGACCAAAGCTCATTGTCACTTCATGCATCCACTCTCGGTGATCTCATTCGCGAAGCGCATCATCACGCGTTTAAAGCCGATGACAAAATTGTGACTGATCAACATGTCAATCAAGCCTTACATCATCGTCAATACCGCTTAGGCTATTTACGTGAGCTGTATTGGCAGGATCTTTCTCGTGGCACCCAGCTGATTGAGACCTCAGGACATCGTCTTGGCCAGATCAACGCCCTCTCTGTGATTCACTATGCCGATGTTGAGTTTGGTCTTCCGTCTCGTCTAACTGCATCTGTGTATCAAGGTGGCGGTGATATCCTCGATATCGAACGCAGTGTTGAGTTAGGTGGTTCCCTACATGCCAAAGGTGTCTTGCTGATGTCGAGCTTCTTAAAAGCTCATTTTGGTCGTGAACAAATACTACACTTCTCTGCTGCTTTGGCTTTTGAGCAGAGTTATGGGCAAGTCGATGGTGATAGTGCCACAGTTGCAGAACTTTCAGCGCTGATCTCTGCGATCTGTCAAATCCCGATCGATCAGTCTTGGGCAATTACTGGTTCGATGAACCAGTTGGGCCAAGTACAGCCGATTGGTGGTGTCAATGCCAAAATTGAAGGCTTCTACGATGCCTGTAAATTACAAGGCCTAACCGGCAAACAAGGGGTTATCATTCCGCGTCAAAATATGCAGCACTTGATGTTACGTCAAGATGTGAGTGATGCTGTACAAACCGGTCAATTCCATGTTCACGCGATTGATACCATTGACCAAGCTTTAGAGATCTTAATGGCGCGTCCAGTCGGAACGCTCGATAAGAAAGGTCGTTATACCAAAAACTCGATTTATGCAGCAGTGATGGAACAACTTGAGTATTGGCAAGCGATTGAAGATGGTGAAGCAGTTGAAGATGACGAACCAAAGAAAAAGAAAAAACGCAAAAAGACCAAAAAAGACGAGCTTGCAGCAAAAACCAATGAAGAAACTGCGGTTGAAGCAAAAAGCTTAAAACCTCTCAGCAAAAAGAAACGAAAATAGAGTGAAGAAAAAAGCCATGTTCCTTTCGGAGCATGGCTTTTTTATTAGGCTACGCCCTGCAAGGAACGTCCACCAGGTAACTGAGCAAAGTATTGCTTCAGCGCATCAATACAGCGATGCACTTTCATTGGATATTGCTCACGCTTAGAGGTTAAAGCATGCAAGGTATAGGCTGGTAATTGCCAATCGGGTAAAACTTCAACCAAAGAACCATTTACTAATTCTTTTTGGATATCCATATATAGGATACGCGCGACACCATGGCCTTGTTGACACAATGATTTCGCAACAAAAACATTATTGGTGCCTAAACGTGACTTCATATCAACGTTAACGACTTCTCCGCTCGTCCCATGACGAAATGCAAAGTGTTGATAGTTTTGCATGAGCGTGATTGGAAGCAACTCATGATGGCGCAAATCTTCAGGACGTGTGATTGGCTGTGCTTGATTGAGATAACTTGGTGAAGCGACCAATACTTGATCTACTCGCGCTAAAGGCACGGCAGACAAGTGGTGATCATCCGCCTTTAGACTCATACGAATTGCGATATCAATCCGTTCTTCGATTAAGTCAATATAACGATGATCTGCTTCAAAGTGAATAGCCAAGCCTTTATGTGCTGACATCCAATGCGAAAGTGCAGGAATGATATGTAATGCACCTAATTCTGGTGTCGTTGCAATACGCAAATCGCCAACCAAATCATCCCGTAGTTCATTGATTCGAATCTTGCCACGTTCTGCCGCAGCCAACATTTCTTGGCAACTTAAAAAGAAAGCCTGTCCAGCTTCTGTGAGACTGAGTTTTCGGGTTGAACGATGGAGTAACGTAACATCCATTTCTTGTTCTAAAGAACGGATTTGTTGACTGACTGCGCTGGTTGTAATTCCTAACTCTCTAGCAGCACCGCTAAATGAGCTTTTTTCCACAACACAGGCGAAGACCCCCATAGCACGCAGTTGATCTAGCATAGACTTCCCTCTACCTTAATTTATTAATATGCTTATTGTTCTAATGAAAGCAATCTCATTTCAGTATACAAGGAAGTCTATTTACGCACTAGAGGATTATTAATAAATAATTGAAATATTGTTAATAATCTTAAGGTTAATTTGGTAAAACTGTGACAGGATTCACAGGTTTTCCATCTAAACGGACTTGGAACTCCATCATGACACGCGAAGCACCAGAAGAACCCATCTCTGCAATTTTCTGTCCAGCCGTTACCGTATCACCACTCTTCACTAGCATTTTGCTGTTATGTGCATAAGCAGTGATATAACCATCAATATGCTTAACCAAGACGAGATTGCCGTACTCTTTTAAGCCATCTGCTGCATAGACGACTTGACCATTTGCAGCTGCAAAAATTGGATCACCCTCATTACCACCGTAACGCGTACCTTTTACATTACTCGCCATATTATAGCTTTGAATAATTGGTCCATTCGATGGTTTCACCCAACGTAAACTCGAAGCCAATGTGGTAGATGGATTTACAGGTACGGCTGGAACAACGGGTCTTGGTACAACAGGCTGCGTTTTTGGAGCAACAGGTTGCTGAGTTGGTAAATTAATACTTTGACGTTGAATTGGTGTGGTTTGTGTCATAGCTTGCGTAGAGGTTGTACGCTGCGCCACAGAGCCTTTTAGACGCAAAGACTGATTGACGTAAATTCGATAAGGTGGAGCAATACCATTTAATGCAGCAACATCCAGGTAGTTCAAACCATACCGGTTTGAAATCGCACTTAAAGTATCACCCGAACGGACGGTGTAATAGTTCGGTGCTTGCACATAACGCGACCCACCATTTACTTGCGGTTTAGATGCACAACCCGTCATAACTGCCACTGTCGCAACCGCCATAGACAAAACGATTGTTTTAATCATTTTCTGTGATAGAAAAACCGAGACATGGTTTAAGTGCATCTTCGCCCTCATCGAAAAAAACCTTAATTCATTATTACATTTGCGCCTAAGAGTACCAAAAAAGTGAGAAAAAACGAGTTCTCACATTCTATATTCACAAAGTTATAACATTCATACGCCTAACCATTTACATGAGCATGTAAATTTTCAAGCACCGCATAGTTAGTTGCATCCATCTGAATCGGTGTAATGCTGACATAACCGTTCGAAACTGCAAAGAAATCGGACTGAATATCACTTGATACGGCTTGTGGATCAGTAATCGCCTCTCCTGCCAATCCAATCCAATAGACTTGACGACCACGTGGGTCAACATGACTACTAATAGGCTTAGATTGAGCACGGCGCCCCTGATAGGTTACCTGCGCACCCTTAATCTGTTCAATATCTGGAATGTTAATATTGAAAATATGACGTGGCGGCAATACAGGGAGACCTTTGGCAATAAAATCATGTACCCATTGTGCCGCAACGGCATAGTTTTGTGGATGTTCATAAGAACGTACATTAGAGCCTGCCAAAGACACTGCAATTGCAGGATGCTTCATCAAACGCCCTTCAAAAGCTGCGCCTACTGTGCCTGAATAGAGCACATCATCACCGAGGTTCGCACCACTGTTGATGCCACTTACCACCAAATCAAATTCAAAATCGAATAGCCCATTCATGGATAAATAAACACAATCTGCAGGCGTTCCATTGACTGCCCATACATCTTCAGAAATTTGTATAGGACGTAAAGGGCGATCCAAGGTCAAAGCACTGGAATAACCACTCCGTTCACTTTCTGGCGCAACCACCACGACGCGGCCCAAAGGTTTTAATGCTTGCGCTAAAGCTTGCAATCCAGGTGCAAAAACACCATCATCATTTGCGATCAAAATATTCACTGGAATCTATTCTCTATTTGAGGACAACTGAGATTTCAGTCATCCCTTGCGTTTAAGCCAACATATTTCAAATCAGGCATGAAACCTAGGCAATGACGCTCCTCTTGTCAAGTTTCATCACCATATTTGTGTCTATTTTCGTGAATAACAGCATAACAAGTGAACTCAACACTCAACAAAGCTAAACGCTTAAACTTAATACAATTCATGCCATCAACATTGTTGATGTGTCAACTAAGCTCAGCTTACTCAACAGTTTTTTCAATTGAATTATTCCTTGAATTATATATATTTAGGTCTTCATGGTATTAGAAATTTATACAGCCATGAGACATTTATCTAATTTTATTCGAATTTTCGGGGTGAGTTTCACACTTTTAGCGGCACCTGTCGTTTTTGCTGATGAAGCGGTTTCAGTGAAAGAAGCAGATGCGTTAATCAAAGATGACATTGCCAATGCCCAAGTGCTTATTGAAATGTGTCCAAACTTGATTGGCAAAAATGCAAAATTTGACCAAAACATCAAAAAGATGGTGGGTTCATATCTCAGCAATTATTCTGACAAATCTGCTTCTTTAGACAGCTTACAGAAAGATGCTGAATTTAAAACTTTACTGAAAGATGCTCGTGAAGCAGCATCAGAAGTGGATAAAGCTGAACAAAAATCAGTTTGTGATGAAGTCCTTAACTTTGAAGGTTAATTACTTTTAAAAATCTGATGTGGTTTTAACAATTGAATGATTTAAAACCACATCGCTATATCTAATTCATCAAAAATGTTGATGTTGCTCGAATCATGCTTACCAAGCATCCGGTTCACGAACCATATGAATAATATTAGCTGGACTGCTAATCCATCCTCCTCGAAATCCCTCTTCTAAGGGTTCAATTGCATCACAACGGACCACGCCTGCGGCTTCCAAATATTCAGCAGCTTCGGGGAAGTTATCGGTAAACAATTCAAGCCATAGCTCAGCTTGGCTCATTTCTGGCGCCGCAGCGATCCATAATTTAACAGGTCCAAGTTCAAAACCGATATCAGGCAGTTTTTCTGTAATTTGTTTAAGACCAATCACATCACGATAGAATGCAACGGTGGCTTCAAATTGATGTGGTGGAAGTTTAAGCGCGATATCAACACCGCCTGTGAATTTTGTCTTCATCTTATTGCTCCTGTTCTATACAGATTTATTATTTTCTCTCACATTTTATTTACTTTGCGCACTTAGCCTGCGGTATTTGCGGCTTGATCCATTCTCATCACAATACTGTAAATAATTACATCCATTTCAAACAGCATAATTTTTAAGCATGTGATGTATAAATGGCGATGTCAAGTTGCAACCCATGTTGTCGATATGGTGAAGGCACTTAATATTTTGAAAATTTAAAGCCACATTTTCTCCACGCTTCCTACAGCAAACATACATTTTTTAACATGCATTTATGCTATAAGTTATTCAAATTCTTTAAATCTTGTTTTTGAGTTTGATTTGTTATGAAGAAAATTTTTTTTAAAACACTAGGTTTATCATTGCTTATCGCTTCGAGCGCTTTAGCTCCTACAGCCTTTGCAGCAGATAAAAAAGCCGCTGAAGCAGAAAAGATTGAAGTTACTCCAACTTCTGATACTGTGACCAAACAAGAACTTGCAGCGATCTATGTGCTTTCCGAAATTTGCCCAGGCTTAATCGGCAAAGATTTAAAATTTAATAAAGCCTATGACAACCTCGTCAAAGCTTATTTAAACAACGATGGTAATGCTGTTGAAACCCTCAATAAACGAGTCAAAGGCAAGGACTACCAAGAGGCACTAAAAGAAGCACGTGCAGATGCAAAGGCGGCTTCTGATAATGACAATCGTCAAATTTGCGATGATGTTCGTAATTATTATTCGAAATAATCCGACCAATTAAGCTTCAGGTTACAATACTGTATGAAAAAGCCGACTTCCCCCGTAGAAGTCGGCTTTGCTTTGTCCTAAAATGCTAGGCTCGTCTGCTTCATACAAGATATTGGAACCACCTAGAATGACTCAAAAAAGCGCTCTTGCTGCATTACTCCTTTTGCCAAGCTTTTCATATGCAGCAACTGTCCTATCTGCCCCACCAGAATTAAATAATAAATCCTACGTATTAATGGATTATGAGACAGGACAGATTCTCGCTGCCAAAAACGAAAATGAAAAACTTGCACCTGCTTCAATGACAAAAATGATGACAAGCTACATCATTGAACAGAAACTTTTAAAGGGTGAATTGACCGAAAACGAACAAGTACGCATGAATGAATCGGCGTGGTGTCGTGGTAGCAGCTCTGAATCATGTATGTACGTTCCATTAAATGGCACGGCAACAGTTTTAGAAATGCTACGTGGTATTATTATCCAGTCAGGTAATGATGCATCTAAAGCAATGGCTGAACACATTGCGGGCAACGAAGGTACTTTTGCCCACATGATGAACCAAGAAGCAAAACGTGTGGGTATGGTGAATACGCATTTCATCAACTCAACAGGTATGCCTGCTGATGGTCATTACTCAACTGCAAAAGATATGGCGATTCTTGCTCAGCATATTATTAAAGATAGCTCTAAATACTACCCGATCTATTCGGAAAAAGAATTTACTTTCAACGGGATTAAGCAAGGTAACCGTAATGCCCTGCTTTATACCGACCCAAGTGTTGATGGTTTAAAAACAGGTCATACCAATGAAGCAGGTTTCTGCTTAACCACGTCAAGTAAACGCGGTCCAATGCGTTTGATCTCGGTGATCTTTGGTACACCAAGCATGAATGAACGTGCCAGCCAAACTCGCACCTTATTGGCTTGGGGTTTTGCAAACTTTGAAACTGCAAACGTTCAACCTGCCAACCAAGTGCTTGCTAAAGCAAAAGTATGGTTTGGTAAACAAGACGAAGTTCAAATTGGCTTAGCTGAAAACTTCAATGTGACTATGCCTAAAGGTCAAGCAGACAAGATCAAAACTCAGCTTGTGGTTCAACCTAAACTGAATGCACCTTTAGCCAAAGGTCAAGTGGTCGGTAAATTAGTGGCGAGTCTTGATGGCAAAGTGATTGCAGAAAAACCACTTGTGGCATTAAAACCTGTTGAAGAAGCTGGCTTCTTTGCCCGTATGATTGACCATATCAAAATGTTCTTCAGTAACTTATTCTAAGTTTTAGAAGAGTACGATTAAGCATTCATGCTCTTGGGCATGGATGCTTTTTTATTTTATAATTCCTTTAAATTTTCCGATCGAAAGCCCTTATGCCAAAGAACATCCGTCCTTATTTAGATCAAAAACCTGATGTTGATGCAAGCTGCTATGTAGATGAGATGTCAGTTGTAGTTGGTGATGTCAAATTAGCAGAGAATGTTTCAGTCTGGCCTTTTGCTGTGATTCGTGGTGATGTAAATTCGATTCAAATCGGCAAAAACAGCAATGTGCAAGATCACTGTATGTTACATGTCAGCCACAAAAATCAATCTAAACCGAATGGTTCTCCGCTGGTCATTGGCGAAGATGTAACGGTTGGACATCATGTGACTTTACATGGCTGTACCATTGGTAATCGTGTCTTGATCGGGATTAATACCGTGGTGTTAGATGACGTGATTATTGAAGATGATGTAATGATTGGTGCAGGTAGTCTGGTACCGCCACGAAAAGTATTAAAAAGTGGTTATCTTTATGTCGGGAGTCCAGTACAGCAAATTCGCGCACTGACCGAAAAAGAAATGGAGTTCCTTCCTTATTCAGCACGTCATTATGTGAAAGTGAAGGATAATTATTTAGATCAAGAGAAGTAATTTTAAAATCAGCATATAACAGGTGTTAAATGCTGATTAAATATGTGTCTTAAACACTAAAATAATGAGATATTAAAGCTCACATAAAGAACAATTTACACCTCGGCAGTTATGCAACACCGATGTCCGAGCACTTTTTTTGCTGGTTCCAGGTCCTTCAACCAAGGGCCCTGCCAATTGCTCAGCGCTGGATGAGGGTCGCCATTTATTTTTGACTGAGATCTTTTGATGCCCTGTAATCATCGGCCTTAGTAATATGGATTGCTGGCAGTATGGGCAAGATGTGTTATCCCTTGCAATACTGGCGATTGAGACATTCTGCTCGAAAATCCCTTCACAATGTTCACATCTAAAATCATACAATGGCATCTTAAAATCCTTCTTTAACGATCAATCTTGCATTCATCCAAGACTAACGATGTCCCCAAAACTTATTCTCGTTTAAGGCACCTTGCGGCAAAATATTCTTCTCAAAAATAGAAGTTGGTAGAGAAATTGTGCAAGCACAGTTTGGAATATCCACAATGCCACCGATACGCCCTTCCACAGGTGCAGCAGTCAGCAACATGTAGGCTTGAGATCCCGTAAATCCGAAATTCTCAAGATATTTAATCGCTTTTAAACAAGCCTGACGATAGGCAACTGTAGCATCCAGATAATGATTTACTCCATTTTCCACACTAATGCCTTCAAAAGTTAACCACTGATCGTAATTAGGTCTGACATTGCTTGGAACAAAGATCGGTGAATCAATATTATATTTTTCCATTCCACCTTTAATCAGGTCAAAACCAACACGGGTTACCCCATCCATTTCAATCGCACCACAGAATCCGATTTCGCCATCACCTTGCGAAAAATGCAGATCTCCCATCGAGAAACCAGCACCTTTCTGATACACAGGAAAATAAATACGACTGCCCGCAGCAAGATCTTTAATGTCGGTATTACCACCATGTTCGCGCGGTGGCACAGTACGAGCTGCTTCAACTGCCATCCGATCAAACTCTGCACCCGTGACACCACGTAACACCGCAGTTCTTGGATCAGGTGGATTTGCCTGTCCCTTAGGTACCAATAAGGCCTCTCTACGATTCCACTCTTTTAAAAGCTCATGCGAAGGAAGCGTCCCCATTAATCCAGGATGCTTTAAGCCCGCAATACGAACACCAGGGATATGACGTGACGTTGCAAACAATCCTTTTAAATCCCAAATCGCCTTATCTGCTTCAGGGAAATAATCCGCTAAAAAACCACCGCCATTTTCTTTCGCAAAAACGCCAGAAAAACCCACAGCGGAGATCGGCTGAATATCCAGAAGATCAATCACTAATAAATCACCCGGCTCAGCACCTTCAACATAAAAAGGTCCTGTCAACGGATGCGCTCGAGTGAGATCTACATGTTTTACATCAGACACATCATCGGTATCTTTAATTTGAGCGTCCAGAAAATCTAGACTTTCAATGAGGATTTCTTCACCTGGTTTCACCGATGTTAAAAAAGGAATATCTGGATGCCAGCGATTATGGCCAATCTCTGCTTGTTCTGCTAAAGCGACACCAGGTTTAATTTTAATATGCTGCATAATATTTTAACTCCGTGTGCTGTCTATCAATCTAATAAATTATCTGTTCTACTTCTAAATCATTGAAAGGCCATCACAAATATGACTTTTCTTGGCAGGGATTATTATTTTTACCTTGCGGTCAAAAAATACACTAGCATATTCTGTTTTTTTGAAGCAATTCCTTTTCGATTCTCAACACATCAAATACACACTGATGGCAGCAAATATTTTTCTTCCACTTTAGTGAATTAGCCTTCCTGTGTAGCCAAAAACAGTCAAATTTTGTAGAATACGTTTTTTAAAACCTTGGTGCTTTCTATGACCGCTTGGACACCTCATGTCACAGTCGCCACTGTAGTCGAAAAAGACGGACGTTTTCTGTTTGTTGAAGAACACAGCGAGGGCTTTGTACATACCGTGTTTAATCAACCTGCGGGTCATGTCGAATGTGGTGAAACCATTATCGAAGCAGCCATCCGTGAGACCTTAGAAGAAACAGGTCATCATGTTGGAATTGATCATCTGCTTGGGATTTATACCTATACTCCACCGATGTTTCCTGACCGTACTTATTACCGCTTTTGCTTCCTGGCCCATGTCACGGCAGTTGAAGAAAATGCACAACTGGATACAGGGATTGTCGCTGCAGTATGGATGAATCTGGATGAGCTACAAGAAACAGCGCGTGCGCGTAGCCCACTGGTTGTAAAAGCTGTTAAAGATGCCCTTGCTGGCAAAAAATATCCTTTATCGCTTATTTATGAGCACCCTTTTTCTCCCTCATTAACTTCTCATTTGGACGCTTAATTAGATGCAACAACGTGTCATCGTCGGTATGTCTGGTGGTGTAGATTCCTCCGTTTCTGCCGCATTATTACTTCAACAAGGATATCAAGTTGAAGGTCTTTTCATGAAAAACTGGGAAGAAGATGATGGTACGGAATACTGCACAGCACTCGAAGACTTGGCAGATGCGCAAGCCGTTGCAGATAAAATTGGCATCAAGCTACATACAGCTAACTTTGCGATGGAATATTGGGATCGTGTCTTTGAGCATTTCTTAGCTGAATATGCTGCAGGCCGCACACCAAACCCAGATATTTTGTGTAATAAAGAAATTAAATTCCGCGCTTTCCTTGATCATGCCATGACCTTGGGTGCAGACTTTATTGCTACAGGTCACTATGCACGTCGTGGTGCAAGCACACAAAACTCACGCGGCGAGACTTATGCCCCATTGCTCCGTGGTGTCGATAATAATAAAGACCAAACCTATTTCTTACATGCGGTACATGGTCGTGAAATTAACAAGACCTTGTTCCCTGTTGGCGAAATTGAAAAGCCAGAAGTTCGTCGTATTGCAGAACAGCTTGATTTAGCAACTGCCAAGAAGAAAGACTCAACGGGTATTTGTTTTATTGGTGAGCGTCGCTTTACTGACTTCCTTAAACAATACTTACCTGCACAAGCTGGAAAAATTGTTTTGGAATCAGGTAAAGAAGTTGGTGAACATCATGGCTTGATGTACTATACGCTGGGTCAGCGCGGTGGTATCGGTATCGGTGGTATGAAAGGTGTACAAGAAGGTGCATGGTTCGTACTCCATAAAGATATTGCCAATAACCGACTGGTGATTGGTCAAGGACATGAACATCCGTTGATGCAAAGTACGCAACTTTGGAGCGAGTCGATTGATTGGGTTGCAGGTGAACAGGACATTCCATCGGCTGGATTCCGCTGCACAGCGAAAACCCGTTATCGTCAGCCAGATCAAGCGTGTACTATCTATCGTGATGAACAGACTGAAAATGGCATCCGTGTTGAGTTTGATGAGCCGCAACGCGCTGTGACTCCAGGACAAAGCGTGGTGTTCTATTCTGGAGAGGTCTGCTTAGGTGGTGGTGTTATTCATCATACCAATGCACCTGAACCAGATTTTATTTAAGGAAATTGGAAGCGAAGCATGGTCGAGTTACCCTTTCAGCACACTCAAGCGTTGAATGTTAGACAGAACCGTGCTCTAGCATTGGCCGCAGTCTTTCAGGCAACTCAGTTAACACATATGACTGCGATGGCTGGCCAGCAAAGCATTGGCGATAGTGGTAATTTCTATTTTGAACTATTGATTAAAGCCAGTCTAAATATTCGTCCTGCAGCAAACAATGCCACTCAAACCTTAGATTTTTTTAATCAACTTGCAGACATTTCACTCGGATTAAAAACATTAGAAGGCTGTATTACTCAGCCTTTTAATACCGCACCAAAATCCCGTGTTCCTAAAATGTCGACAGCAAAACTACCCATGTCCTATGCGATGGCCCTGTTGCAGTTAGAAAAGAAAGTCTACAGTAACCCTGAATACGTAAAAATTATAGAAAGCTCGCAACAAAAAATCTTAAAGCAACTCTCCTTTTTCGATAATAACTATTTACACCCAAGCATTATTGCCAACCTCGCACAGACCTATGTAGAAACTGCTGGTCAAATTAATCCACGTATTTTAGTTCGTGGCAATGCTGAAGCATTTAAAGACATCAATCATACCAACCGTATTCGTGCCTGCCTCTTTACAGGCTTACAACTTGCGCATTTATGGAAGCAGCTCGGTGGAAGCTCTTGGAGTATGATCTTTAGTAAACGCAAGTTATTGCAAGATATTCAAGCTCTCGCTCGTTTGCAGTATCAGGTGGTATAGACCGATGCTGCAACGAATTTATTTTTATGCCGTTTTACAACCTCTCTAAATCTCTCCTGAGGAACGACTAAAGTTCCGCAAGGAAGAGCTAAACTTTAAGGAATCTGTATGAATGCTTTAACCGCACTCTCGCCACTTGATGGACGTTACGCTAGCAAATGCGATGCCCTACGCCCTTTTTTGTCTGAGTTTGGTTTAATCCACGCTCGTGTCACGGTTGAAGTGCGTTGGTTACAAGCACTTGCAAATCGTGCAGAAATTATTGAAGTTGCGCCATTTTCAAATGAAACCAATGCTGCTTTAGATGCAATCGTTTCAAATTTCTCTGAAGAAGATGCAAACCGCATTAAAGAAATTGAACGCACCACTAACCATGATGTAAAAGCAGTTGAATATTTCCTTAAAGAAAAAATTGCCAACATTGATGAATTACAAAATGCAGGCGAATTTATTCACTTTGCATGTACTTCTGAAGACATCAACAACTTGTCTCATGCGCTGATGTTGAAAAATGGTCGTGAAGTTTTAGTTGCAAGCATGAAGCAACTTCTCAATGCAATTTCAGCTTTGGCAACAACGCATGCTGAACAACCGATGTTGTCTCGTACACACGGTCAAACTGCAAGCCCGACTACGCTGGGTAAAGAGATGGCAAACGTTGCTTATCGTTTAGCACGCCAAATCAAGCAATTCGAAAATGTTGAATTATTAGGCAAAATCAATGGTGCTGTAGGTAACTACAATGCGCACCTTTCTGCATACCCAGAAATTGATTGGGCTGCACATGCACAAGCATTTGTTGAATCTTTAGGCCTAAGCTTCAACCCATACACCACACAAATCGAGCCACATGATTATATGGCTGAATTGTTTGATGCTTTACGTCGTTACAACACCATCTTGATCGACTTTAACCGCGATGTTTGGGGTTATATCTCGCTTGGTTACTTCAAACAAAAGTTAAAAGATGGTGAAGTTGGTTCTTCAACTATGCCGCATAAAGTCAACCCTATTGACTTCGAAAACTCAGAAGGTAACTTGGGTATTGCCAATGCTGTTTTAGGTCACCTAGGTGAAAAACTTCCTGTGTCTCGCTGGCAGCGCGACTTAACTGACTCAACTGTATTACGTAATATGGGTGTTGGTTTTGCGCAAAGCTTAATTGCTTTTGATGCTTGCTTAAAAGGTGTTGGTAAACTTGAATTGAATGCTGCTCGTTTAAATGAAGATTTAAACCAAGCCCAAGAAGTTCTTGCAGAGCCAATTCAAACTGTTATGCGTCGTTATAACGTTGAAAAGCCATACGAAAAATTAAAAGCTCTTACTCGTGGTCAAGCAATGACACGTGAGATGATGGTGGACTTCGTCAATGGCGATGAACTTGCTCAAGTTCCAGCTGATGAACGTGCTCGTCTAGCTGAGTTAACACCTGCAACTTATACTGGTAATGCGGCTGAGCAAGCAAAACAAATCAATGATTTGATCAGCAAGATCTAAAACTGATTGACTCAAAAAAGCAGAGCTTCGGTTCTGCTTTTTTATTTCATCAGCATACAATTATTTTTCTTTTTTACACCGATCAATATATTTTTCAATCATAAAGTTTACTATGTCAGCCTCTCCTCTTGGTTCTCTTTTTTTCTCATTATTATAAGTCTTCCAAGCCTCATCCCAATTCTCTTTTAGGAAGTTAACCATACACTCCTTGTAAGGAGCAGGCACTTTTTCTGCAACATGAGCTATAAACTTCTCTTGATATTTAACTTGTGAATTCGTACAACCAAATAATAAAAATATGGTAATTAACCCTATACTCCAGTTTTTCATTGGCTAATCACTCTTCATGTTTTGATTTCAACAACCTAAAATTATTTAGTCTATAACCGTTATCAGAAAATGAAATAACCCATCACAATATTTCACTACAAACACTTTATTTTATTGAGAAAAACTATTTATTAGTATTTTTCTATTCCTCCTCCAACTCCTCTGGCGTACAGTAACTTGGAATAATTTTCATAGTTTTTATATCCATATAATCACCACAAATTTCTCTACCATTTTCATCAGTTCTACGTCCTAATGCCTTTTTTTGCTCTTCACTCATCGAATCTAAGTAATTATAAAAATACATATGATCAATCACTTCAGGATCATTAAAACTGGTGCTTAACTCGATTCCAAATGCTTCACCTTTTTGATTTTCATTACAATCCGCTGTAAGGTTGTAGCTCACCCGTGTTTTTGAATGAAATTTACTTCTAATTTCATCATGCATTGGATAAGCACCGACAAGTACACCATCTACATCAATCGCATCTTTAAATATACTTCGCACTTGTTCCGTATCAGGTTTCTTTAGCTCTTCTTCTATTTCTGCATCTGTTTCTTTCTTTATATCATGCTCTGGTCGTTCTAAACGGAAACGAAAACTATCAATTTGCTTATCATTTTTTCTCTCAACCAATCGCACCCCTATATCATCATAGATATATAAATTGGTTAAATTAATTCCATCAGTACTGTCCACTTTTCTATAGTTTTCCCCTAAAACTTTGATCCAAGGTTCAACACCAGAATTCATATAAAGATCTGTACCGTTATAATTAATTGCACAACCATGCACCTTAAACCGATGTTGTGGATTTAATTTTTTTATAAACCCTTCGGTATCAGAATCTGTCTGAGCAGCTGACTGACCATTACTGCAACTCATACATAAAACAACGGGTAAAAAGCCTAGTAGAACCTTTTTAGAGTAACTCATAAATTTTTATTACCAAATACGTTTGCTGTATTGCTCACCCTCCTTTACACAAATAATTTATTGAGAAAGGGCTATTTATTAGCATTTTGCCTTTCCTCTTCTAACTCCTTTTCTGTGCAGTATCTTGGGACAACTTTCATAGCTTTTACATCAAAATATTCGTCACATACCTCCTTACCAGTTTCATCTTTGCTTCTATATAATTGTTTTTTTTGCTCCTCACTCATCGAATCTAAGTAATTATAAAAATACATATGATCAATCACTTCAGGGTCATTAAAACTGGTGCTTAACTCGATTTCAAATGACTCACCTTTTTGGTTTTCATTACAATCCGCCGTAAGATTGTAGCTCACTCGTGTTTTCGAATGAAATTTACTTCTAATTTCATCATGCATTGGATAAGCACCGACAAGTACACCATCTACATCAATCGCATCTTTAAATATACTTCGCACTTGTTCCGTATCAGGTTTCTTTAGCTCTTCTTCTATTTCTGCATCTGTTTCTTTCTTTATATCGTGCTCTGGTCGTTCTAAGCGAAATCGAAAACTATCGATTTGCTTATCATTTTTTCTCTCAACCAATCGTACCCCTATATCATCATAAATATATAAATTGGTTAAGTTCGCTCCATCCGTACTGTCCACTTTTCTATAGTTTTTACCTAAGGCTTTAATCCAAGGTTCAACACCAGAATTCATATAGAGATCTGTACCGTTATAATTAATTGCACAACCATGCACCTTAAACCGATATTGTGGATTTAATTTTTTTACAAATCCTTCAGTATCAGAATCTGTCTGGGCAGTTGGCTGACCATTGCTGCAACTCATACATAAAATAATAGGTAAAAAGCCTAATAGAATCTTTTTAGAGTAATCTGTCATTTTATACCAGTAATGAAGTTTATTGAGAAAGTTTCTCTTTACTAAATGCCAAATTGCTATCACCATCCTCAACTACTTTTTCCACCAGTATCCATGTCGTTTCAACTCTTATTGGGTTTTCAATTGTATCTGGAGTTGTAAAAAGATCTAGATTACTTTTAAAGCTGAAAACTTTAGGAGCTAATTTCCAGTCTTCAGGATGCTTGGCTGACATTTTTTCTTCTTTTATCATAAAATTACAAGCAGAGTATGGCTCAATTGAACGATAAATCCCTGTCACCATGATCGGCTCACCAGTTTTAACCATAATATTCGTATTGAGCTGATATTTAGGTAAATACTCTGGAAAATCTATCCCCACAACATACTCATCTTCTAATAGATCTTTATAATCCCATTGAGCTGTATAATAATCACTAGCAATATAGATATTCGTTGCTCGAGTTAGAACAATTTTTTCTTTAGCTTCATATTTTTCGACAGCTCCTTTTTCTACTTTTTCCATCCAGTCATAGGGATAATCTCTACCCTGTGCGATTGCAGCATTATTAATGCTGCTCATTCTTCTTAAGATAGGTAAAAAGCCCTCTTTTAAGTCATCCAAGCCATCAACTAAATGACGTAACACTCCTTTAAAGTTTGGTAGTACGATGGTTCCCCAAACATAGTCGGCTTGATGAGATGAAGGTTGGGCACAATGATCGGGTGCTAAATGAGCACTATATTTATCTAATAGTTCTTCAGTATATTGAATCAACTCCTTCCATAACTTTACCGTTCCATAGTAATAGTTATATGAAATAAATTGTTCAATTGCATAGATCTCTTGAGGGAATAACTCTAGCTTCTTTAAATCAATCATTTTAATTATATAAATCTCAAAATTTTAAATGCCCCGAAGGGCATATTAGTTATTCGTCACCATCCCAATACCAATACACCTCACCCCAGTCTGCTTCAGGAAGCACTGGTAATATTGCACCTTGAGTAAAATAGAGTCTTGTATTTGGTTGTGCAGGAGTGGACCAATAACCTGTTTTCGTTACTTTTTCTCCACCTTTTTTAGAAATTCTTTTTTCATTAAATATGGCATCTTTTTCACCATCTTCAACTACTTTTTCAACCAGTATCCATGTCGTTTCTTCTTCTTCTGAATTTTCAATTGTATCTGGTGTCGTAAAAAGGTCTGGATTCGTTTTAAAACACTGAACCGCTGGAGCTAATTTCCAGTCTTCAGGATGCTTGGCAGACATTTTTGTTTCATGTATCAGAAACTTACACGCTGAATATGGTTCAGTAGAACGATAAAAACCTGTCACCATAATTGGTTCATCTGTTTTTACACTTATCTTAGGATTTAAATAATATTTAGGTAATATTGGAGGATACTCTATACCCACATCTCTTTTATATACATCTTTTTTTAATAGATCTTTATAGTCCCATTGCGAGTCATAGTAATCACTTGCAATAAAGGTATTATTAGCTCTTATTGATACAATATCCTGTTTAGCTTTATAAATAGCAGCTGAGCCTTTTTCAACATGATCCATCCAATCATAAGGATAATCTCTCCATTGAGCAATAAGAGCATTACGAATGCCACTCATTCTTCTTAATATAGGCAAAAAGCCCTCTTTTAAGTCATCTAAACCATCAACTAAATGATGTAAAACTCCTTTAAAATTTGGTAGTACAATTGTTCCCCAGACATAGTCGGCTTGATGAGATGGGTGCTGAGCACGATGATCGGGCGCTAAATGAGCACTATATTTATCTAATAGTTCTTCAGCATATTGAATCTGTTTCTCCCACAATTTTACCGTTTCATAATAATAGTCATAAGAAAGAAATTGCTCTAATAAATAGATTTCTCTTGGGAATAGCTCTAGTTTATTTAAATCAATCATTTAAATTATATAAATCTCAAAATTTTAAATTCCCCGAAGGGCATATTAATTATTCTTCACCATCAAAGACCCAATATTCTTCACCCCAGTCTTTATTATATTTGGGAATTAATGTTCCTTTGGTAAAGTACAAACGCTTCTCCTTTTGGCTAGATAAAATCCAATAACCTGTTCTTGGACATAATTCTCCACCTATAACTTTTAAATCAGGTGTAGCAAACATATCTACATCCTCAACCCCAATATCTTCAAACTCACCATCAACCAATTCAACAAAGTACCAACTACAGTCAAAGCCAGTAAATGCATTTCTTGCAATCAACTCTGGGGCTAATCTTAATTGAGTGTCATAATCAAACTTTACATAACCAAAATCGTCATCTATTTTTTTCTTTTTAATATTTTCAATTGCAAATGTTCTTAGTTCTTCAGATGGAGTCCATGCTGTATATTCATTAAACTTAGAAAATAACTGCTTACCTAAAGCATTTAATGTTTCACATTCTTCCAATTGCCCCCCCTCAAAACCATTTTCATCACGGTAAGTCCAAGCAAATTGTGGTGTACCCAATTGATCGCCTACAGGGATATATACGCCTGTCCTATAAATAGATTCCTCACTATTTATATGTATATCTGTATGAACTCTAAGCTTTGGGACTTTATGATCAAAAACTCCAAGCTCTTTAATTACTTCAAATAAACTATATAAAGTCCATGATCTTGGAGGCTTAACACAAGAATCATAATAACTACATAATTTATATAATTCATCAAAGCGCATTTTAAAATCAGATTCTTCTTCTTCTGACATCCAATTAGGTCGAAACTCACCCAACATACGTGCTGTATTATATGCAGGTGTCCAACCATATTCATCTAATTTTGTTTCTTCAATTATTCTAATTAACCCTATTCTAAAATCGAGTAAAGATGGGTAAGCATAGGTACTCCAATTGGCTGAGGTATCACGCATTCCCCAACCTTCTTGCAATAGAACACGGTCACGATACTGCTGATCAGCCAAATCAATTACACCACCAGTATACTGAATCAAATCTTCCAGTTTGGTCAGCAACATTTCCAAATAAGGCCGTGAAGTAAAATAATATAACAAAGCAATTGATTGCTTTTGAAAACGAGTCAATTGCTGTTCTGTATTCTGCATTATAACGATCTCTTAATTTTATCTATTAATAACTTGTCCAGATATATTTGGAAGACCAATTCTGACATCTTTTAACTGCTCATCAAAATCCGTCATGCCCCAATTTGTATCATAAGGACCATGAAGATTCGGTTCTTTTATTTTGCTTCGAACTGCCTGATATTTCGCTTTCTCGGCTGGAGATAAACTATTATAAGCATCTCGACTTTTTGGGGATTTAAGCGATAAACGTCCGTAACTATCTATAGGGTAGTAGAAGGTATCATCATACTCTCCCTTTCTAAAAATAATCTGCTCCCAGCCCCCCTCCAAATGATAGGTTTCTTTTCTTAAAGCATCTTTTGTCTGACTTGAAGCTGGGCCTCGCCATACTTTAATAGATTGACCAGCGGGAATATCGTAAATTACAAACTGCCCATTCGCATTCCAGTCTGGCCAAACCGCTAAATATTTTCGCCAAGCCGCTTTCGGATCAGGACTATTCTTAATTTTAACGAAGACCTCTTCTGTAACCCAACACTCACCAAACGCACCATTTGCAGGTGAAGTTACCCGGTATAATCTGGCTGGTCCTGAAATAATATCTGCAGATATTTTACTAAAAGATTCAATATTATAGTCAGCTAAAGAAGGATATCCTTCTTTGACTTTTTTATCTATATCACTTCTATAGTCACTAGGTCTCAATGGCTTATTTTTCATACTTCCTTTGCTTAACCAAGTTGGACGTGGCTTTTTAGTACGCATTAAAGTAATGGCATGCGCTTCTGGTAATGTACCTCTAAAGTGAACATTAGTAGTATTTCTCACTGCTGTTCTTTGTAGATATGACTCCATATCTAATCTATAAATAACTCTTGCTAAGGCATCATTAAGTGGCGCCAAAGCTTTTGCCAATGGGGCATCTGCAGCATTTCGAATTTTTCTAACAATGGCGACAGTATTTCTAATTTTATCTTTTAAACCAGGAATATATTTGGCCTTATTCGTTAAGTTATCTAATAACTGAATCCCTCGATCAAAAGCAGCCAATAACTCCTTTGCACTAAGCTTATTTTTTACTTTTATAATTTCATTCTTTAAATAAACGAGAATATCCACGTTCGGTAGATATTTTTTAATATAATCTTGTACTTGTTTTTTTCTTAAAAAAGTAATAACCCATGTCATAGCTGAATCAACAGCTTTAACAACGGCTTTTCCTCCGCTTCGTCTTACAAATAAGAAGAAGATTTTTAGAACCCCTTTAACCAAACTCCCTAGGCTTGGAAATAGACCAATTAAAGTAAGGGCCAATGCGACCCAAGCCCACTGATCCGAAATATCTTCATTTAGCTTCTTACAATTTGCCACCAAATCGCGAACATCACATATCTGATCCACAAATGGGATCATGGAAATTGCAGCATCAAATACAATTTGCCCTGTACTACGATTATCATTGAAGTCTCCTTCAATGGCCTCTACCATCCACTCCCATATACTTTTTTCCTCTTGAATATCTTTTTGCTCACCAGTCATCCAAGCCAATGCATCTCTAGCTTGCGTAGCATTAGGAATATTATTTGCCATTATTTACATCCCCATAACTACGGATTGATGAGTCGTCTTCAATTTCTAATAACTCTTCTAATCGATTGGCAATTTTTTCTTTACCTTCTTGAGGTTCATATACTACTTTTTTTATGGTTTCAGGTGGTACATTTTCATGCCTAGCAAATCCATTAGCATCTAGTTTTCCTGCTAATGTTGTTCCATTTTTAAAGAAAATTTTATAACCATTATTTGCAATACCCTTTCTTGTTTCAGGGTCACGATAATCCAAAGCAATCCAATTTTTATTATCGAATTCAGGCAAAGCTGGTAATTGTGCATTCGCTTGTGCCCCACCCATAAACAAATGTTGCCCTGCCTTTACTTCAAACTTGCCACTTGTGATAGGGAAAATACCTGAACCATTCAGCTTGATCTGAGAACCACCCGCAGTAATCACAATCTCTTTCGGACTACTGATCTCAATACGATCTTCAGTTGAGATAATCTGAATGCCTTGCTTGGCAAGTAAATCCATTCCATCGCCTTGAGCATGCATTTCAATCTTGCCTTTGGCTGCGACTTGTTTAATGCCATTCTGCGCAGCAAACACACTGATTCTGTTTTGCGCATGTGTAATCAGATTCTTTTGTGTGCTCAGATTAATACTGTCGCCAGCAAACTGATTGATCTGGCCATCCGCAGATAAATGAATATCTTCATTCGTACTCAGAGCAATGCTCTCTGGTGAATTGAGCAAAAGTACAGCTTTATTAAACTTGGCAATATCCGATTCAATTGATTCGAAAAAAGATTTTAACTGTGCTAAAGATTCAACCTCATCAGTTTGCTGATTCTTAGCCACTTCGCTGAGTGCCTTGGCATTGTTTTGATTGCTTTCTAGCTGCTGTTTAGCAACTTGTGCGTCCAGATGTTCACCTTGCGCTTGATCCTGTTTATGCGTGGAAAGCAGTAAACCTTCACCTGCACGCACGGCACCCCATTGGTCAGTGCGTAGTTCAAAACCTTCACCACGGTCTTCACTTTCCGCTGTTGCTTTAGGATGACTCAATTTTCCGAGATTGAGTTGACTGGCGGCATGGCTGCTTTGCAACTGGGCACTGATCTGCCCTGTGGTGTCATCAAAACGCAGTTGGTTATAGCCTTCACCTTGATACTCTTTGGACTTGATCCCTGCCAGTTTCTTGGTGTCTGGCATTTTGCCTGCATGATCAAACTTGGTTGGGCTACGATGGCCTTCATGAATTCTTCCCACCACAAATGGACGGTCAATATTGCCATCAAAGAAGTCGATCACCACGATTTCATCAATACGCGGTAAAAAGCGTGCACCATAGCCTTCACCAGCCCAAGGCGTAAGCACATCCACCCACGCTGAATCGGTGTCGTTGTCATTGGCACCCGCACCACCATCCTGGCTATGGTCGTCATTACGAGTGAATAGAAAACGGACTTTAATTCGTCCCCATTCATCGACATGGATTTCTTCACCGCTTGGTCCAACCACTTTGGCTCGTTGCGGTGAGGCGGTTGGGCGGTGTTGCAATGGGTTAAATTCAGGAACAGTTTTAATACTGCGGCGTTGTAGTGTTAGTTGGTTGGCTTGGCGTTCTTCATTATTAGATTGAGTCGGTTGCCAGTTGCTTTGTACTAATAATTGATTGATCTGTTGATGTAAATCTTTAGGCAAATTGTTTTGGTTATAGAAGTTTTTGCCCGTAATCAGGAATTCTTTATCGCTGCCATCATGCTGATCTATTTCAGGGTGTTCAGCCAATTCAAACCAGTAACCGACATGGGTATCGCGCACGGTGCTATGGGCTGTAAATTGTTTGGATTGCAAGTCGTAGTATTGACCCAAGTTCCGATTCAGTTTTTCAATTTGGGCATTGCCCGATGGGGTTGCACCATCTTCACCATTCAGGTCTTGCATCCATGCCGGTGAAAAATGCCATGCTTGTTCCAGACCTAAACTGGCATTGTCATGTTGTTCGCTGTGCTTATGTGTGCTTTGTACACTGCCTGCGCCATCTTCCTGTTCCAGTGCATCGGCTTGCCAGCGTTGTACATGCACACTGCTCGGCTGTAGAGAGCGTTGCCCGACCAGACTAGTCATGCTGTCATATTGTTCAGTGGCACTACTACGGTGATAACGGATCTGTCGACGATCGAGTGCTTGGTACTGGCTATTGTCATCAATCAGACGGAGCTTTTGCGGCTGAATCGCGGCACTGCTTTGCGCGACGGTTCGTTCAGCTTCATCAATGAGCCAGTTAATCGATTCACTACGTAGCAAACGCGTCAGAAAGTCGTAGTCACTTTCCAAAGATTGCATGATAAAGGGACGAACATCGTAATCTTGGCTCAATCCGCTTAAATCAAGCGTTAAGCTGGATGCAAATAAGGGACTTTTGCTCTGCCATTCCTTGAAGATGATTTCCACCACATCACGCACACTTTTGTTCATAAATACGCGGCTGTTACGGCGTTGCTTCCACAATGCGGTTGGATCTTCTAAAGTCAGTTTATAGACAGTTAGGCTACCGTCTGATTGTCCTTGTAAGGCTTGAGTAATAATCCCTGTGACGCGGGTCAGTTGACCTTGATCGGTGACGGTATCAATTGCCGCTTGGCTGCCGATGAACTGTTTCAGGGGAATAGTCGCATTGGTCGACAGGCAAATCAGTTCTGCCTTAAATCCATCATTCAGCTGATGCTGACCATCAATACGTTGTAGGAAGACTTGAGTATTTAAATTTTGATTTGAAAATTGAATATGTACTGCACGTTTTTGTGCAGTAAGGCCAAGACTCTCTAAAGCTTGATGAATATTGTTCAACATTTTTATAGATTTTTTTGCTTAAATTTACGGCATTTTACTGATAGCAATACGCCTCTGTCTATACGGTATTGTCTGTTTATGACAATTTTTGTCACTTCCATAAATTACTTTTTAAATATTACGTTTTTATTCATCAAGATAAAGTACATGCTTTAAAGCATATTTTTTACCATCAATGTAAAAAGCAGAGCTTCAGCCCTACTTTTTAAAAGTGTATCAACCTATCACCGCTAATTATTCCAACTTAGACATAATCCACCGTTCTGGTTTTTAACAGATCAAGTTGCAGCATTTTTTTCTTTTTACGACGATATGCGATCAACAAACCAATGAACCACACAGGTGAAAAAGCCAATGCAATCAACGTATCATGATCTAATGCTAAAATAACAATGGTAAACACCAAAAATGACATGGTCAGCCACGCCATAACCAAACCACCTGGCATTTTAAATTTAGACTGTTGATGTAACTCTGGGAATTTTTTCCGATAGCAGATATAAGACAGAATAATCAGCATGAAGGTAAACACGCATAAAATTGAAGTCAGTGCTGAAATGATGGTAAACGCCGTCATGACATTCGGCACAATAAATAAAATAGAGGTTCCAATGGTGACGCAGGTCATTGAAAAAACTAGACCGCGAATTGGCACCTTTCTTTTTGACAACTTACTAAAGCTTTTAGGCGCATCATTGTCTAGAGACAAACCATAAAGCATGCGACTGGTCGCAAAGATACCGCTATTTGCAGAGGACAATGCCGAAGTTGCCACCACAAAATTGACCAATCCTGCTGCAATTGGCAGTCCAATCAATGAAAACATTTCTACAAATGGGCTCTTTTCTGGTGAAATTTTTGCCCACGATGTGACGGCGATAATACAAACCAAGGCACCGACATAGAACAGTAAAATACGCAACGGAATTGAGTTAATTGCTTTAGGCAAGGATTTATGCGGATCTTTGGTTTCAGCCGCTGTCGTACCAACCAGCTCAATACCGACAAAAGCAAAAATTGCAATTTGGAAACCTGCTAAAAAGCCTGTGACGCCATAAGGAAACATCGATTGAGTTTCAAATACATGACTCATCGAAGCTTTGACACCATTGGGTGAAGTAAAGCCAGTACTGATTAAATAAATACCCGCAAGAATAAACAGGATAATGGCGGAGATCTTAATCAACGAAAACCAAAACTCCAACTCACCAAACATTCGAACCGCAACAAAATTCAAGATGGTTAAAATTGCTAGCGAGGTAAATGCTGGTATCCAAACGGGTACGTCTGGATACCAAAACTGCATGTAGCCCCCAATCACAATCACATCGGCTATCGCAGTAATAATCCAGTTACACCAATAAGACCAACCCAAAAAGAAACCAGCCCAAGGGCCGATATACGCTGTGGCAAAATCAGCAAAGGTCTTAAAATTAGTATTTGCCAGCAATAGTTCACCCATTGCCCGCATGACAAAGAAAAAGAAAAAACCAATAATTAAATAAGTTAAAACAATCGAGGTCCCTGAAATACTTAAGGTCTTCCCAGACCCCATAAATAGACCCGTACCAATTGCACCGCCAATGGCGATCATCTGAATATGACGATTGGTTAAAGAACGTTGTAACTTTTCTTCATCCTGCTGCGTCATATGTTGACTGCCAAGCAGATCTCCTTGCAGAAGTTGCTTTTCATTATTCTGAGTCATGTCATCCTTACTCCAATGTATAACAACCGTTATCATTGCCTGATAAAAATAAATTATTTTTAAAATGCTTTAATTTAAAAGTTCCATTTTTCTAAAATTATTTTGAAATTAATAGTTTAAATAATCCACCTCATCTATAAATTGTTTGCATTAGATCCCTTCTCTGCGCGTTAGAATCTATTTTTATCGATCAAAAATATTTGAGCCGCAAGCATCATATCTCATCACCAAACGAGTTGAAGAGGATGCTTTTCACTTCTGCTTAATTAATATCCAATTAACATGAAATATACCCTATTATCACAATCCAATTCATCTTAGAAATATATGAATATCGATAATAGTAAAAAATTATGCATCGATATAAATAAAAAAATATGGCTAAAAATACAGTATAAGTGTTGTTAATTAAGATCTAGATCTGTGGATTTTCTGCTGATACATAGCCCATCAGTGCTTGTTCTGATTTGCAATATTGATATTGAGCAAACGCACCGATGCACCTTCTTTCACATGTAACTGATGAGCTTGTTCTGTAGTCAATATCACTTGGTTTTGATCTGGCTGGCTAAAGATCAGAATGGCGCGAAAATTTTCATAATCATCATTTGCAACAATATACGGTTCATCGCCTAGCGTCACTTGATCAGATGACTCAACCTTTACCATCACCACATGGCTGTCTCTAATCGCTCTTAAATTTTCAATATCAGCCTGCAAGGTTGCTCCCGCATCAAAGATATCGACATAACCCTTATAGCGTAGCCCTTCTTCTATTAAAAGGTTATAAGCTGGCACCGTATTGGGATGAACCGCAGCAATCACAGCCTTGGCTTCATCAGGCAACATATCGACATAGAGAGGATGCCGTGGCATCAATTCTGCAATGAAGGCTTTTTTGCCTGTACCACTCAGATAATCTGCTTTGGTAAATTCCATATCAAAGAATTTATGACCAACCGCATCCCAAAATGGCGAACGACCATTTTCGTCTGAAAATCCGCGCATTTCAGCCACAATGGTTTCTTCAAAATATTGCCTAAAAGCGGAAAGGAACAGAAACCGCACTTTAGATAAAAACTTACCATTCTTATTTAAGCGATAGTCAGGATCTAAAAATAAAGTACATAATTCACTACAATTGGTATGGTTATTACTCAAATACAAAGTTGGTAAAGCTTTATAGACATTTAGTGGTTCAGAAGAATGCACTTGCGTACCCACATGGAAATTATACCAAGGCTCTTTTAGGCCTAAAGCAACCTCAATTCCACATACCCCGACCACCTTATGCAGTGTGGTGTCTTCTAATGCAAATAAATAGCCCTGCTCCGACTTTTCTAGTTTGCCTTCGACCGTTTTAATCGCTCGGTCAATACGTGCAGCCAGTATTTCCATATCCGGCTGCAACGAAGTTAAGCCAAAACCCGCTTTTTGAGCCAAATGGTAAAGATCATGAATATCTTTCTGTTGAATATAACGAATTATCATCATGTCATTTATCCCTTATTTTGAGTCATAGCAAACGAAGCAAAGCTTAGGCTAATTGTGCTCTTGAGTAAGACATCCAATTCATTCTTTCTATGCTGAACCATGCACAATACTGACATTTGTTATTCCTTAATTCTTAAATTTTCCCTAGCATCAGCTCATTTACGTCTGAGCTGGCTTTATTTATCTAAGTCTTTTTTGTGACTTTTTCATCAAGCTGAAATCAAATTTAAATAAGCTAAACTGATCAACCGCTTTGCTGATCACTCTATTATTCAAAAACTAATTGGTACAAAAAATTTAAAATTAAGCAAAAAATGAGCTGTTTTTTAGCATTTTATTTATTGACAGTGACAATATGAAAAACTATGGAGAGGTCTAAAAGGGAAATTTAGGAATTTATCTTTTCAAACCAATCCTGAATCATCTCTAAAAACAGCCTCATCCCCATCGAGTGAATACTAATCGATTTATAAACTGCACATGCATGCCATGAAAAAGCAGGATTCTGATAATTTAAGACAGCAATATTCCGATTTTCCAACAAAGACTGAAATAAATGGCTTGGTCCAGCCGTAATTGCATCACTATGCATGACATGATGAATCAATAAATCGTAGTCATTCACAGTTAAGCAAATTCGTGGAGAGTGCCCCGTATGTGTTTGAGCTTTTAACCATTGCATTTTCTGTTTTGAAATTCGCGGTAAAGCAAATGGATAATCCAAAAGATGATCAAATGCCAAAGGGTTAATTTCAAGCAAAGGATGTCCAGTACGAACGATAAAATTAATCGGGTCTTGGAACAGTGAAACTGAAATTAAGTCGTCATTCAGATCAACATACTCGGTACTTAAAATTCCCAAGTCTAGAATCCCTTTCTCTAATTTTTCAACAATATTCTTGGGGTTATCAACATATAAATGTACTTCAATTTCAGGATATTGCTTTGAAAATAAAGGAATCACATCTTTCATCAATGCATGAATAATCACAGGCCCTGTCCCGATGTGTATTTCTCCAACTTGACCACTCGAAAGGAGCTTAATTTCTTTATGCAAGGTATCTAACTGCTGCAAAATCTGTGGTGCCTGTTTTAGGATATGCTCAGTATATAAAGTGGGCTTCACCCCTTTACTGGTCCTTTCAAACAGACTCACGCCCAAATCATGTTCTAATTTTTTAATGCTATTGGTTAACGACGGTTGGGTCATGCAAAGTACCTCCGCCGCCTGATTAATAGTCCCAATTTCAGTCAGCACCATAATTTGCTGCAAATGTCTTGGCTTAATCATGTCTCATCCTTGAATATTTTATTGCGATCCATAAACCTATTAAAAATCAGCTTCTATCCTCACTTAGCTAAAAATATATCTTATTTTCATTGTTCTTTTGGGTATATCTAAAAACTATAACTTCCATACAAAAAATCCATTATCCAATATATCTGAAACTTTTTATGCTCATTCCAGATTAAACTTTTTTTAATCCAAAGTTTTTCATCAGAGATAAATGTCATATTCACAAGGATGTAAAATGAATCACACGCTCTTACCACTGTTCATTGCAAGTACTCTATTTTCTATTGCTTGCTCCTCACAAGCCCAAGAAATAAAGACTCAAGCAAGCGCTCAACAGCCAGAGGCAATTCCGGGACCACGTTCATGCTTTTGGGCTCGCGGTCCTGTCAGTGCTGATCCCTATATCAATATCGCCTATCCAGATGCCAATGTTTATTATTGGGCGACTACCTTCACGATTCCTGAGGGTGCAAAACTTCAATTAAAGGGTGAATTTACACACTCTCGTTATATGTCTTTTATTAGTTATGATGAGGCAGGAAAACCTGTTGAGTCCGTTGCCGACTATTTAATCAAACCAGACAATAATTCTGCGAACCCTTTTGTTTACGGGCAACACCGCAATCCATCACAACGCAATTATACATTAGATCTATCAACCACACCTGTGACAGCACAACGTAAGGTGGGACAGCTCGGTCAAGCGCAAAGTGTTAACCAGCTATATGCTCCAGCCTATGGAAAAAAACAACAAACCGTTTTATATCGCATTTACCTACCTGATAACGGCCAAAGTATTACTGGTGGTGTACGCTTACCAACTCCTCGACTTACGCTTGCGGATGGCCGTGTTGTTGAAGCAGATCAAGCCTGTGCGCAGCTCAACACCAACCAGCCTCTACAACTCTCCTCAGCTGCTGTAAGCATTTCACCTAATGATTATCGACAACTTGTTCATCAAGCTGGCAAACCAGATACATGGCCTGCGCAGAATCCTGCCCAATGGTTTATTCAGCTTGATCGAGAAAGCCTGTTAGGTATTTTCACGGGCAAAATCAATGAACAAGCAAGACGTTCAGAAGGTGGTTTTTATCCAAACCTCGATAATCAATACATCCGAACAGTTGTGAATCGAAAATATGGCAAGGTCTTTGTACTACGTGGAAAGGCACCTACAGTTTCTAAGACTTTCAACAATACAGGGCAATTCACTCAAGGTGATTTACGCTATTGGTCAATCTGTTCAAATCAGGGTTTTGCCAATACGCGCGTCAATGACTGCTTATTTGATGAGGAAATCCCTGTCGATCAAAATGGTTATTACACCGTTGTCGTGAGTCGAGTTGCTGATCGTCCACGCAATGCCAAACCAGAATGTGGTATTGGCTGGTTACCGATGGCAGAAGATGGCGATGGTGCCGTCGATCCTGATATGACCATTGTCCAAATCAGACATATGCTCGCATCTAATAATTTTAAACACACGATTGCCAATGTAGAGCAGCAAAAAGATTTAGCTTCGGTCATGCGCGAATATCTACCCAAAACCCATTATCTAATGCCAAATCAAGTCGAAATTTTTAATCCATGTTTTAAATAACAATCAAAACAATCCATACAGCACTCAAGAAAATAATAAAACTTGAGTGTTGTATGCCCCAAAAGGAATTTGGAGGCTGCAATGAATTTACCAATCAAACATTACACCCTAGCCACTTTAGTCACGGTGCCCTTTATGATCAGCACAGGATATAGCGCAGGTCTGGATCGTTCTGGCCAATCCATTACTGATTTTTTCCAAATTGGAAGCTATGCATCCCTCTCTTATAATTATTCAATGCCTAAAGTCAGTGGGCAGGATAAAGGATTGAGTAGCCAAGGCAATCCCAACAGCATTCCCAATATTAGCGCTAATAATAGCGCTCTACGAAGCAGCTTAAAAACAGATTTAACGGAGAAAATAAGTCTAGGACTGATCTACGACCAGCCCTTCAATATTGATCTACATCATCGTGGACATAGCGATTTTGTTTCTCAATTTGAAAATAAACCTGCAAAAGGAACACAAGCCACTCTAGACAGCCATAATTTAACTGGGCTGCTTGGCTTGAATATCAATCAAAATTTAAGTATTTATGCAGGTCCAGCACTGGAGCAAATACAAGGTGAAATCAAACTACGTGGACAAATTTATAGAGGAACAGCCAATTACAACGCTAAATTACATTCAGATTATGCGATGGGTTGGGTTACAGGATTCAGCCTTAAAAAACCTGAAATTGGGCTAAAAGCAGCACTCACGTATCGCTCCCAAATCAAACATCAAACACGCACCACTGAGCAGTTTTCAGCAGTAAGTGATGAGCTATATGTTCTACCCGCTACTTTTACATCGCCTGAATCTGTTAATTTTGATTTTCAAACGGGCTTAAGCAAACAAACCTTACTCAGTGCCAATATTCGCTGGGTGCCTTGGCAAGACTTTGAACTTAAACCCGCCAAATTGGCAGAGCGGACAGCCCCAGTCAGTCCAGATAAAACAGGACTCCCTCTACTCAGTTATGAACAAGATCAATGGTCTGCACAAATTGGAATCGCGCAGAAACTTACTGATAAATTTTCAGTTTCAACGTCTGTCAGTTGGGATTCAGGTCTTGGTGATCCTGCTAATGCGCTTGGGCCAGTCAATGGTTACTGGGGTGTTGGGCTTGGATTGCAATATAATTTCCAGCCTAACTGGGCACTTTCACTCGGTGGAAGATATTTATGGCTAGGCGATGCCCAAGCAAAACGTCAGAATGGTGATATTGTTGGAGACTTTAGAGATAACCACAGTATGCTTCTGGGTTTAAAACTGGCATACCAAAAGAAATAAATTAAAAATGCTAATAGAAACAAACAGCATTCATTGTACTCGTTTGTTTCTATACCAATTTCATGCAACATCCATCTCATTTCTATCGCATAATATGCCTGTCCAAAATTGTAGGTTCATATCATGGTTGAAAAAGCGGATAGTCAGATGCTTGATACTGAAATCGCTCGTTTACTGCTTAAGCAAAGAAAAAGTAAGGGGTGGACTGTTGCCGAATTAGCGCAATATTCGGGAGTCAGCCAAGCGATGATCAGCAAAGTTGAGCGCGGCGCTTCCAGCCCCAGTGCAGCCATTCTCAGCCGTTTAGCCAGTGCCTTGGGTATTACACTTTCTAAATTATTTGCTGAAGCTGAACTCAACCAAAATACACATGTATTGGTCTCTAAACAATCACAACAACAATATTGGACAGACACTCAATTGGGACTTACCCGCTGGTCAATCTCGCCAGCAGGCGCAAACCCAGAAATGATTAAAGTCGAAATTCCAGCGGCAGGAAAATTCAGCATTCCTGCGAGTGCGTATCAACATCTTAGCGGTCAGACGATTTGGCTATTAAGCGGACAACTTGATATTCAAATTGATACGCAACATTTTCATTTAGACGCTGGAGATTGTATTGCATTGACAGCACCAGCACATTGCCAATTAACCAATCCAGATGATCAACAACCTTGTGTTTATATCGTGAGTTTTAGCCAAAAACAGGCTTAACACTTCATAATCAACGCGATTTTGCTGTCCTATTCATCTCACCCAATACCAACGATGTGTTAATAAAACAGCATTAAGCCTTTGGTTCAATCGCAAGATGCAACAATGGATATGCTCGACCTTGGCTATCCAGTTCTGAGCGGCCTGTAACCTGAAAACCGAGATGTTGATAAAACCCAACTGCTTGCTGATTTTGTTCATTCACATCAATGGTGAGATTGGGATGCAGCGTTAAAGCATGGGATAACAAAAATTTTCCAACGCCTTGTCCTCGAGCTGTCGCATCAATAAATAATGCTTCCATATGCCCTTCATGCAAGAACATAAAACCCAATGGCTGATCATCTGAATTCACAGCAACCCATACTGGAGTCTCTGAAAAAAAGCCAATCACCTCTTTTTCAATTTCAAGACGATCTTCAGGCTTAAGAAATTGGTGAGTTGCATCAACAGAACTTTTCCAAATTGCAACGATCTGAGCGCCCTCATCAGGACGCGACATACGAATGTCTAACATTTGATATCTCTTCACATAAACTTAAAAGTCAGGCAAAGAATTCCTCTAGAATGAATAATTCACCATGGGTTTAATTTACTATAGTGAACAAATAATTACAATAGTAATAAAAATAAAGTCTTTTCGACCGAACTAATCCAGGTCGCTTGGAAATTATAATTTTCAAATCTATAGAACCTGCTCACAGTACTGATCTGGGTCGATAGCCTGCCTTTCAAGTTGAACGCAAGATTTTTGAAAGATGGTACGTTTTTTAGAAGAGATATGAGATGAAGAAATATCACAGACAATAAAAAAGCCCTTGTTTTCACAAGGGCTTTTTTATTTATTTGGCAGAGGATCAAGGACTCGAACCTTGACGAACGGTTTTGGAGACCGTCATGCTACCATTACACCAATCCTCTATAACCACATGATTAAATCATCTCAGATTTAACCATAAAAAAAGCAAGTTAAACTTGCTTTTTAAATATGGTGGGGGCGAAGAGACTCGAACTCTTACACCTTGCGGCGCTGGAACCTAAATCCAGTGCGTCTACCAATTTCGCCACGCCCCCGATGGCTATGCATATTAGTGAGAAACATGCGGTATGACAAGTCTTTCCTATAAAAAAATCAATCAACTGAACACATAATATTCAAATCCAGTATTGATGTTTATTTTTGCGACAAATCAATTGCATTTAGGCTATTTTTTGCAGCTAAAACTGAATTAAAACGTTGTTTAACATGCTTTTGGGTTAACCCATTCAATAGCGGAAGAAAAACCTCAAATTCAATCGGAAGCTGAATCTGTAGTTGCTGACAATGTAAAACGGCCCAATCGTGATAAGTCGTTGCCTTTAATCGTGATTGAGTCAACCATTCATACACGATAATACCCAAAGCATAGAGGTCACTTTGAATACTTTTGCCTACCCCATGGAAAAGTTCGGGTGCCATATAGTGAGGCGTCGCATCTAGGGTCTGGATTGGCTGTCCAATTCTAAAACATTGCTCAAAATCGATTAATTTGCACGAATACTCATATAAACGGAAATGTTCAGTCTTCAAATCCCCATGAATCCAACCAACCTGATGCAAGGCCTCGACAACATCTAGCGCGCTTAGAATCTTTTGTTTTATCGTATCAATATCACGAAACATATTAATATCACTAAAATAAACATCTGAATTGACGCTTAACAACCCCTGCTCAACCCCTGCAAAATCTAAGTCTGTTGCAACATCGCTCAACGGAATGATTTGATAGGGCAATAAAAATGTTTGCTTTGCTTGAGCAAATTGTTGATAGAACACGAGTTCCCGCAGAAAGGCCTGTTCTAAAAGCGGATGTGTCCCTAGCTTATGAAATTTAAGCCAGTAGCATTGTTGCTCGACTTGAAAGGTATAAACACGTCGTCCAAAGCGATAACTTTGTACTTTTGTCTTTAACCTTACATCTTCAAGTTGAATTTTTGGATTAGAGATCCACGTAGTAAAACTCATTCTGCTGCTTTTCGTCCTGCTTCCGCAATGATGTTAAACAATGCTCAATGGTTTTACCAATCCGTGCATGGATTTCAATTGAGGCAATTTTCGGCCAAGTTGCCCGTTCGCCCTCTTGTTGCAAGATTTTAAACAGTTTCGGACGTGGATTTTGCAGCATATAGCTATAGTGTCTGAAACCATATTTGGCAATGATATTCACATCACCATAATAACGCTGCCCTAAAATACCGTAACCATGATCAAGTATCCGGCGAATCGGGAAAAAACTGCCCATATAGCTTCGAGTTAAATCCATGACATCCAAGGCAATGGTTTTGCCTTGATGACGGATAATTCGCTCAGGCCAACTGAGCACATCCCGTCGGAAGCGATTACTGTCACTTTGCATAAACGGCACGATATGTGGATTGACCTGACTGGCAATGGTGTAATTAATATTATACAGCCGAGCCATTTTCTCCTGCGGAAAATCACTGCGCATACTGCCATCCACCCATTTGGTATTGGCAAGATACGGGGTATGTTGTCCATCATAACGCTTACTGGTCAAATGCACGGGCGGGAATAACACAGGCACAGCACAAGAAGCCAGTACGGCGCTCCAAACCAACACATTGGGTGCAGTCAATGCATTCATAATGCGTGGGTTTTGTGCGGTGTTATACGGTGCAATCACAATATTAATATGACGCTTGGACTGTTTATACGCTTCGGCAAAAGTCACATCACCCAAGTTTTGCATCAGGAATTTTTTCAAATACATCACATCAGCAATACCACCACGACCTCGAATGAGCTCACTGATTTTTCTAAATTTAAATGCATCACTAAAAAAATGTTCCCCTTGTAGCAATTCAGGCACTTTATCTGGTGTAGAAACCCCCAACATGCCTGTCATGATTGCCCCTGCGCTAGAGCCAGATAAAACTTGCGGCATCAAATCTTGCTCGAGAAGCGCCTTACACACCCCTGTATGAAATAACCCCAAAGTTGCACCGCCTGAAAACATCAAAGCTGGTTGACCATAGGCTTTTTGACATTCCTCAAAAAACTGAATTTTCTCTTTCAACTGGAAGGTAATACATTCACTCGAAGCCAAGTAACGGAAACAGTCACTCATTTCTTCGACATAATTTTCAATAATCTTTTTGGTACCAATATAGGTTTCGGCAAATAACATTGGATGCCCAATATTGGCGAAGTCATAAGACAGACCTTCTCGCAATACATAAATCAGATCGAGCGTTCGATGCTGGATACGATACTTTTTTAATAAGTTATAGCGTTTCGAAAGAATTTCCGCATCAAAATAAGGCGATTCATTGTCATATTTCCATGCTTCATGCCCAGATTCTTCATCCAGTTTTAGTGCAATTTCTTTCCATTCTGTATAAGAGCTTGCATGCCGTAGGCGTTCTTGCAACACGTCAACTCTATGTGTCTGATATGTATTCTTTTTCTCTTGAACTCTATTGAACATTTGCAATCCTACATTTCAGCTTATTTTTTATACGCTTGCACCTATACAATGCAAAAAGCCGTAGCAACAATCAAGGGTAAAATCGATTTATTTCGATATTTCTGATGATATTTTCTTTATTTCAGTAATAGCAGTGATAGTATCCCTATTCATCATTGAGTTTGGTTTATATGTATGGCTATCCTTGATTTACCCGAATCTATCCTTCAATCCTTATCCAGTGTGTTAACACAGCTCCAGCAAGTTCTCCCAGAACCAAAGCAACCCACGGATTTCTCCGCAATTGCTTTCCGTTGGGAAAATCAGCAACTGGTCGCCATACAGCAGCCCAAGAAAATGTATCTGGAAGACTTAAAGGGAATTGAGCGTCAAAAAGACAAGATCATTCAAAATACTTTACAGTTTCTAAATGGTTTACCTGCCAATGATGTGTTGCTGACAGGTTCACGCGGTACAGGAAAATCATCCATTGTGCGTGCCCTATTGACTGAATATTCTGCTCAGGGCTTACGCTTGATTGAGATTGAACGTGATGATTTATCGGATTTACCTAAAATTCAAAAACTGATTGAAGATCGTCCTGAAAAATTTATTGTTTATTGTGATGATCTCGCCTTCAATGCTGAAGATGAAAACTACCGTAGCTTAAAAAGTGTGCTGGATGGTTCACTACAATCTGGTTCGAGCAATTTTATTATTTATGCAACCAGTAACCGCCGTCACTTACTACCTGAGTTTATGCACGAAAATACCCCTGTGCGTAAGGTCGATGTGCCGCAATATACGGAACTCCATCCACAGGAAGCGATTGAAGAAAAAATTTCGCTTTCCGACCGTTTTGGCCTGTGGCTATCGTTTTACCCAATGGATCAACAGCTCTATTTAGCCATCGTCGAGCACTATATTGTCAAAGCCGATTTGGAATATAACGATCTGGTTCGCGGTGAAAGTTTGAAATGGTGTCAGGCACGTGGGCAACGTTCTGGTCGTGCTGCCTACCAGTTCTCAAAACACTGGATTGGGTCACAAAACCTAGAAAAATTGTCAAACAAAGCCAGCGCATAAATGTCCTGAAAAGCTGTAGCTTTGTCCTTATTTCCGCTTAGCATCGGCAATTGTTTCTCATACTCTAACGGTCACAGCATGGATTGAGTTTAGGAAACAAGATGAAGAAACAATTGCCACCGACATCCCTGACCAGCAAAATTTTGGGTAAAAGCTTATTGCTTGCGCAAGGTACGCTCGATAAAGCCGTAAAATACTCGACCCTTCCATTTTCGGAACCTGAAATTATTCGCCCACGTACCGAAGAAAAATTTTATACGTGGACGCATTATGGAATTTTCTTTCCTTTATTGCCAGAACCGCATCGTTATTTAAATATCATGATTTTATTGGGTACACCTGGCGCATTGGCCTTTGACCATGATGATATTACGGTAGGTGATCCAAGAAAGAGTGCAACCTTCTTTTCCAGCACCGCGGCTGTAGATGAACACCTATTAAAAGCGTATATCATTCCAGAGAATGCCAATATTCAACAAGATGGCACACTGATCGAACTGGGTGAGGAAGTTTCGATTCAAGGCACATTACCGAATATTCATCTCAAAGGTGCCTATCATGGGCTCAACTTTGAATTTGAGTTAGATGTCAGCGATCAAATTTCATGGTTTATCAAAACCCCGATTTATGATCATTTTAGTTTATTGGCAAGCTTTAAAGGTCAACTTGAATATCAAGGTAAAACCACCCCTGCCGAAGGTTTATGTACTTATGAATATGCCCGTGCAACAGGCGCACATGGCGTGGTGAAAAAACTCCTGCCTGAACCGTATAAATTACCGTTGGATTTCTTTACCTATCAAATTATTAACTTAACTGAGACCACCCAATTACTGCTCACTAAAGCCGATATTCTAGGACAACCTGCCGCCTATAGTCTGCATGTTCGCCATACTGACCAGCCAGCAGAAATCTATACCAATGTGGAATTCAAGGTCATTGCTCATCAAGTTGATGATCATGTTTCACCGAGTGGCAAGAAAATGCGCTTACCACAACAGTTCTCTTGGTCAGTCAAAGATGATGCTGATCAAAAGGTTCTCGAGATCACTGCGGAAATTGATAGCCCATTCCGTTACGGTCATGGTGTTGGTTATGCCAGCGCCTATACGTTTACAGGCGAATATTTAAATAAGCCCGTTCAAGGTCGTGGTTATATCGAATATGTGGATGTAGAAGATCAGAACGCATTTAAACAATAAAAAAAGCAGTAAGCCTTTGCAATCTATCAAAGGCTTACTCACATACCATAACAATGATTTTACGACCAATTTTTAAAGTACTGCAGGATGAAACGCATCAATCATTTGGTTAATTGAATCTTTGATCTCCGCTGCCACCTTTGCATCATAACCTTCGACCAAAAAACGGCTAATGAGCCCTTCGATCAGCGTATAAGTCACCTCAATCAACATTTCTGCCTTTGGATAAGTGTGCAGATATTTTGTGATTAAGTTTCTAATCCAAACTTTATGTTCTTTTGACACAGAGATAATCTCTTGATCGCCCAAATGCGATTCCGCTACCGCTCTTACGAACAAGCAACCTTTAAAGTTATCTTCTTGAAACCATAATAAATGCCAATCGATCAGCCTATTCAACGCTTCTCGTCCTGTTGCATCTGCAACATAATCCAACAGACGCTGTCTGAACTTTTCATCACGCGCTTCTAAGACCGACTTCACCAATTGATTTTTGTTTTTGAAATAGGTGTACATGGTGGTTTTTGAACAGCCAGACTCATCTCGAATCAAGTCAACTCCCACTCCAACAAAACTATTTTCATAAAATAATTTTTCTGCGGTATGCAAAATTTTATTGGCTGACTTTGACATAAAAATTTACCCAATCAAAATAGTACAGATCTGTACTATTTGTAATTTTAGTTTTATTATCGGCATAAAGCAACCCTGTAGTGAGATCACCATGTTATCTTTATTCAACGGTAGAGAGCATCTCGCCCCCATACCCCAATCCATTGATGTCATAAGAAGCCTCATCGGTGGAACATTGAGTATTTTGATCTTAATTTTACTCAGTAAATTCACCCACAATCTATTTATCATGGCACCATTCGGTGCAACCTGCGTCATTCTATATGCGGTATCTCAATCGCCCTTGGCGCAACCTCGCAATGTGATTTTGGGGCATTTTGTCTCGGCTTTTATTGGTTTACTGTTTCTAAAAGTTTTTGGTGTCTCGACACTGAGCATTGCTCTGTCTGTCGGTTGTGCCATCGCAGCCATGCAACTTCTGCGTTGCGTTCATCCACCTGCTGGGGCAAATCCATTGGTGATTTTGCTAACCGCGAATACCATTCAATACCATTGGAGTTTCTTATTCTTTCCTGTGTTGCTCGGTTCAATTGCATTGGTACTGGTTGCATGGCTGGTCAACAATCTAAAATCCGAGAAAAAATGGCCTGTGTATGGATTGGCTTTTATCCACAGTAAAAAGAATCTTCAGTAAAATCCTGATCGATTAAGACCAAATCCATGCGCTTTAATCGATTTCCTTTTATCAATCCAACTTAAATAAATAGAACGCATAAACTTTTGCTTGCAAATAATTTACTTTTCCATAAAATTAGGTAGGTCGGTATACATAAATATATTTTCTTATGAGCTCGAAATCAGCAAAACAAAAAATCCTAGATGCGGCATCCACCCTGTTCTATAACGATGGCATCAGTAATACAGGCATCAACAGCATTACAGAGAAAGCCAATGTCGCAAAAATGTCTTTGTACAATAACTTTGCGACTAAATCAGACTTGATCACCTGTTATATCGAAGCCCGTCATCAGGAATGGCTGGATTTATACGAAAAAAGAAAAGTGCAAATCCAAACTCCGATTGATGGTATTTTGGCAATTTTTGATGCCTATCAGGATCATGCCGAATTCGCTTATGAAAAGGGTTTTCGTGGTTGTGGACTACTCAATGCAGCCGCCGAATTCCCCGCACATAGCCCGGAACGTTTGGCAGTTAAACAGCATAAAGATGAAATCGAAGCGATTTTAGCAGGTCATTTGCAGCAACTCAGCATCAACCCACAACGAGTTAAAGAGCTGGCACTACTGCTTTCATTTATCTTGGAAGGTTGCATTGCCCGTGCCGGTTTGGAAAGCTCCAGTGATAAAGTATTTGCCGCAAAGCAAATGGTTCACAACTTATTAGAACAAGAGGTTGCAAAGTGAGTAACGCATCTTTAAACCTCAGCTCTCATTCTGGCTTTATTGCGGTTTTAGTTGCTTCTATTTTATGGGGCACCACAGGCACAGTTGCCTCTTACGCACCTAATTTGAGCCCATTGGCCATTGGTGCAATCGCAATGGGTGGCGGTGGATTATTACAAGCCTTACTCGCCCATAAAAATATCCGCAGTCATTTACCGCAAATTCAGTCTTACTATCCATTACTGTTAATTGGCATGGTCTCAGTTGCCATTTATCCATTGGCATTCTATTCGTCGATGCGTATGGCTGGAATTACCATTGGTACAGTGGTTTCAATTGGTTCAGCCCCGTTATTTACCGCTTTACTGGAAAAGTTCTTTGATAAGAAAGCCCTCTCTAAAAAGTGGTTTATTAGCTTTATCTTTGGCGTGGCAGGTGTCCTATTGCTCTCTCTAGGAGAGTCACATTCCCAAGCATCAGCACACACAATTGCTACCGATCAGAAAACTATTGGCATTATTCTCGGGCTGATCGCAGCATTGACCTATTCGTTATATTCTTGGGCTGCCAAAAAGATGATTGATCATGGGGTCGACTCGAAAGCATCTATGGGATTAATTTTTGGTTTTGGTGCTTTAATTTTATTACCTACATTATTTTTTACTGGCTCCAACCTGTTTGATGAGCCTGTGAATTTGTATGTTGTTACCTATATGATGCTGATTCCAATGTTTCTCGGTTATCTACTATTTGGTTATGCACTAAAGACCATTTCAGCCAGCACCGCCACCACATTGACCCTGTTTGAACCACTGGTTGCCGCATTATTTGCAGTTTTATTGGTTGGCGAGCAATTAGCAGCCATTGGTTGGATTGGTATGGCATTGATTTTTTTGTGTTTGGCAGTGTTATCTAAAGCTGATCGTTAACAGTCAATCAACTAGAAAAATTGCTAAGCCATTAAAATCGATAAATAGTAATAAAGCGCACACAAAGCTAAAAGCAATGATTTTCCCATTAAAGAACAATGCTACTTTGGCTAGTTTTTTAATGGGTTCATCTTTTTTCAATCCAATGATCGAAAAAATGATGCCAATAAAATTACAGATAACTGAAATGATCCATGCCAGCAAAAAGAATAAATGAATAGGTGGCATTTCACAGATTCGATCAGTCGTACATGGAATACTGAGAACATAAATCGAAAAAATTGCTGCAGCAGCAACTATAATGATACTTAACCATGCACAGCCATTGGCTGCGTTGATCACCCACATTATTGATTCTTTTTTTATTTATATTTTATTAAACAAATCGCTAAAATCATTTGATAATTAAAAAGATGAGCAGTATCGATGCAGAAAAAGAAATTTTCCCTGCATCGAAAAATATACTGAAAGATTAATACTCTTTTGCTAGCTTCTCTAGAGTGGTAAGCATTTTTCTGACCACACTTCTTTTATGATGCAACATATTCTTAATGTTACTTGGATTAAAACCCGTCAATTTTGCAACACCACGACTGGTCATATACTCACCCGTTTTCGCAAAGTGTTTTTCACTTAACTCAGTTTTTGCATTTGAAAATCGAACCGCCAGCTTATAATCATTAAACTCAGACCATGCACCAGTCTTATATTCATCCGCATCAAAACTCCCCTTCTGCTGAGTCGGTTTTTCTCGAAGAATATTACTCAAGCGATTAATGACAATTTTTTCTTCGCTTTGTTCAATCAATTGATACAGTTCAGTTTCTTCAAAAGGTCGTCCTAAAGCGATATCTTTTCTATATTGTTCAACGATTTTTTCTTTTGACTCGACCTTTTTCTCACCTTGTTGAGTGAGGCAGAGAATCTTAAATAAAGACTCTAATCGGCCACATGTAAAAATATAAGAAATTTTCAACTTACAACTCCATTATGAACGATAGTTCATAAAAATATTTTCAAAAAAAATTTTGACCTATAAATTCACTATAGAATTCATTTAAAGGCAAATCAAAATCAGCAACTAACTGCCTTCTTGTCGTTTGTGTAATTTCACCAGTTTTTGGATTCAGACCCGTTTTTTCAACGTCTTTCCAATAAACACCTGTGCCACGTTTTTGCCATGCAGGGAGTTCATTAAAATTAATCTGCTGTGAAAAGAGTAAATCATGCTTTTCTTGACGATTTAACCCTTTAACTTGTTCTGTTGCTTCAGCTACTGCATGACCCGATTTTCTTAACATCCAATAACAGTGTGCATTTAATGCATTTCGATGAGCATCCTCTTGTCGCCAACGGAAGTAGTCATCTACTAATTGCGAATTAGGTAAAACACAAACTCGAGCATCAAAAGTAGCAATTTGGCCATGCATAACAGAGAATTTTGCACTGGCTTCACCTGCTAAAATAGAAAGAATTTTACGTTCCTTGCGGTTAAAACTTTCATCACGATAATGGAATAAAAGAGAAATTTCATCGCTCTGGGTATAACCATAGATGATATTAAAACCACACTGTAATAAATGGGTTGTGGTTTCTACCATTAAATCTCTAAAATGTACATCAAATGGCGCTTCGAATTGCCAAATCTCTTTGGTTAAGCGTGTAAATCCACGACCATCCAACCTGACGACAATATAATTTTCTGGTGGAATACAGAAATCGTAAGCGGTCTCATATTTTCTTAGTCTTGTATCTAGATCTTCAAATCTCATTATTGTTCTCTTTGATACAGCAAGCTCACATTAAAATCATTTTCTTGATCAATTGAAACGCTGTAAATTTCATCAAAACCTTCATTAAGCTCAGGAATTTCTAACTTTTTAAACGTAGAAATCACACCAACTCGAGGAATTTTCGCCTTACCTACTCGTTGTTCATTCCGCAAAAGAGCATCATCCAGACCACTATCAAAATAGTAAGCAATCACTTTAAAGTGAGCATTTTTTGCATCTTGAACATATATCTTTCGATCTAGTTTACTCGGATTGGTATTATCAACAACAACCTTCTGTTTTGCGTCCAAACAAGCCTGAAACAATATTTTCTCACGATGTCTGGTTTTCAACATATCAAGATTGAGACGAATATGCGTGTCAGAGAAATATTGCTTAAAGAATGTTGATTTACCTGAAGCTTGCCCACCTACAAAAATGATAAGTTCCATTTTAGGTCGGTTGTAACTCAGTCATTGGCCATCTTGGTGTTGTCGTTACCGCCAAACCATCATGTTGCCCAGCTTTTAAACGTTGATATCCAGCAAAAGCAATCATAGCGCCATTGTCCGTACACAATGCGGGTTCGGCATAATAAACATGTGCCTTGATCTTTGCCAGTGAAGTTTCTAATTGTTCACGCAAACGCAGATTAGCACTTACACCACCCGCAATCACCAAACGTTTTAAACCCGTTTGTTTTAAAGCTTTCACTGATTTTTTTACCAAAGTATCGACAACCGCCTCCTGGAAAGAAGCTGCCACATCGGCATCACGATTCTCTTCACCTAACTTTTTCAATTGTACTGAAACGGCAGTTTTAAGACCGCTAAAAGAAAAATCCAAACCTTGATGCAAGATTGGTCTCGGGAATTCAAATGCTTTGGCATCGCCCTGTAACGCCAATTTCGCAATATTCGGCCCACCAGGATAAGGCAATTTCATCATTTTTGCGACTTTATCAAAGGCTTCACCCGCTGCATCGTCAATCGACTCACCAAGCAGTTCATATTGACCGATCCCATAAGCTGCCATTAATTGGGTATGCCCACCTGAAACCAATAAAGCCACAAACGGAAATTCCGGTGGAGTTTCCGAAAGTAATGGTGCAAGCATATGACCTTCCATATGGTGTACACCAATCGCTGGCTTATTAAATGCAAAGGCTAAACTGCGGCCAAATAAAGCACCTGTCATCAATGCCCCCATCAACCCTGGACCACGGGTATAGGCAACAGCATCAATCTCTTGCTTTTTGACGCCACTTTGCTCAAGCAGTTGATTAATCAAAGGAATCATTTTACGAACATGATCACGCGAAGCCAGCTCTGGCACCACACCACCATATTCGGCATGTAGTTTGATCTGGCTATAGAGAACCTGTCCACGTAAGCCGAGCTCGCTATCATAGAGTGCTAACCCAGTTTCATCACACGAAGTTTCCAAGCCCAAAACAATCATTAAACTGCCTTTACAACGATCAAAAATAATATCCGAGCTATTATAGACTTGTGATCTGAGTTGTAAATGAGTAAAATACTGACCTTCACTTGCGATCTAGTGCAATCGTGCGTTAGATCTTATCCATTATCTTAGAGGATTTTACATGCCACAAGTTAAGTTGAAAGAAGGCGAACCAGTAGACGTAGCTATCCGTCGTTTCAAACGTTCATGCGAAAAAGCGGGTGTTTTAGCTGACGTTCGTAAGCGCGAATTCTATGAGAAACCAACTCAAGAACGTAAGCGTAAAAAAGCTGCTGCAGTTAAGCGTTATCAAAAGAAATTGACTCGCGAATCTGTACGTACTACTCGCCTTTACTAATTAATTTGTGATTGACTGTTGAAGACTATGAATACTTTAAAAAACCAGATTACTGACGTGTTAAAAAACTCAATGCGTGCCAAAGATATGGCAACAGTAACGGTTATTCGTGGTGTACAGGCAGCAATTAAGCAAATCGAAGTCGATGAGCGCATAGAGCTTGACGATGCTCAGGTTCTTGCGGTCATTGAAAAGCAAATTAAACAACGTAAAGAATCGATCAAAGCCTTTCAAGGCGCTGGTCGTGATGATTTAGCTAGTAAAGAACAAGCCGAAGTTGAGGTTATTTCTCAATTTCTACCAGAAGCTATGACTGAGGAAGAGCTTGATTCTATCATTGAGCAAACGATTGCTGCTCAAGAAGCTACTAGCATGAAAGATATGGGTAAGGTGATGAATTCTCTACGTCCGATCATAGCCGGGCGTGCCGATCCTGCACAAGTATCTGCTAAAATTAAAGCAAAATTAAGCTAATCCGCTTAATTCTCCTCTTTATATCATCTATTCAATTAAAAATTTGGATTCATTATAATAATGAACCCAAGGTGTTTTTATTATTTAAAATCACACTGAACATTATATTTCGCAAGCATTTGCATTTCTTTTGATTCAACCACCTGCTTGATTAAATCTTGCTTGTTCATGCTGGCATATTGCGCTGGTAGTGATGAGCGATTTTGTTCAATCGCATCAGACATATCCTGAATATAACGCTGATTAATCTGACAATACTTTGCTTGCTGCTCAGGCGTAAATTGTGACGTTTGGGGATTCAGACTCCGCAAAAAGCTACGGATATCTTGTGCATATACACCACGAATTTTATCTACTGAGTTTGCATATTGCTCAATCGATGCCGCTGAGCTAATCACCACACTGCTGATCGCAAAAATAAAAACTAAAATTTTCTTCATAAATGTTCTAACTTCTCAGCGATTGCTTACGCACGTCATCTTATCTTAATTCAATAAATTTTGGTTTATGCTCCAGAAAAAATTCTTCCTTCGGTGCAGGAATAACACCTTCTGTCACAGTGCCTAGGCGTAAACGAATTACATCAGGCAAATCCTTTCGATAAGAATAGACTGGACTTGCACAATTTTGACAAAATACACGTGCCTTGTTGGGTGTATGAAAATATTCTTTCAGTTGCTCTTGTCCAGAAATCAGCTCAAATTTGCTTTGCTCAATCGGACTGTTCCACCCCGCAATTGAACCTTGTGCCTGTTGGCAATCGCTGCAATAACATAAAATGCTGTTTTCAATTTCTCCATGATATTGATACTGCACAGCACCACACAAACATTGCCCTTTAATCATTCGCTTTCCTTGAATTGTTTTAATCGGTATTACAGTCGCATACGGCGCTCATCTTGCATCTGTTTTAAACGCGCGTCAATCTTGGCGGACATGGCTAGATTCCCCTTCGCCAACCGTTGTGCATGTAGCATCGACTTAATCGCATTTTCTTCATAACCCGACCAATACTCTGCCTCTGCCCGATAACCCAATACATTGACCGCTTGTAATGGTGAACTCTTATCTAAATTGGTGGCTTGTTGCAGCAATTGCCAACCTTCTATATCACGCTGGTTTTTATGGATAAAGCGCTGTACCAAGGCTTGTGCCTGTGCAATTTGTCCCTGCCGAATCAGGACTTCCGCCAGCTTATAAGATAAGGCTCTATTCTCCGGCATGGTCTTTTGAATCGGATTAATTGTGGCATAGGCCTGATCAAACTTATTTTGTCCCAAATAAATATCGGCCTGAATCAAGGGAATCAGCACATGATTCTTGAGTTTCGTTTTTACTAAATCCAAATTGGCCTGTGCCTGTGCATAGTCACCTTGTTCAAGATAGAACTTGCTCAGTGCTAATTGTGCAGCTGTACTTTTCTGATTCGCCAATGACTGTAATTGAAGTTCAGTGGCCTGATTTGAAACCACCAAGGTATAGAGTTTTAATATTTCAAAATCGAGATCGTAAATTTTTGATTTCACTTTCGGCAATTGATTAGCGCGCAAACGTGCCTCGCTCATCCGCTCAGTGGTTAAAGGATGGGTAAACCAGAAGTCTGGTAAAAAGCTGACCCGACTGGTGGCACGATGCATGGTTTCAAAATAATCTGCCATGCTCTGTGGGTTATAACCTGCGGCATACATAAACTGCATACCAATACGATCCGCTTCACGCTCCTGATTACGGCTATAACTCAACTGCTTATCCATCAATGCCGCTTGAGTCCCCATCATCACCGCCGCACCCGCATTGCCATCGGCTTGAGATGCAATGGCTGCACCAACAAGAATCCCAGCCAATGCGAGTAAACCCTGTCCCTTGAATGCCTCTTGGGAGCGGCTATAGTGGCGCTGTGATACGTGTGCAATCTCATGCGCCATGACCCCTGCAATCTCATCCAGATTCTTAGCTGAAGTAATCAAACCTGTATTTAAGGCAAATAAACCACCAGGAACGGCAAAGGCATTAATTTGAGGATCTTTGATAATCACCAAGCCAATCGGTTGACCAAGTTGGGTCTGACTTAAAATGCCTGAAAAAACCTGAAAAAACTGATCTTCCAACCATGCATCTTGCACCGTTGGCATTTGACGATGCACTTCACGATAGACTTTTTCACCGATAAATTTTTCTTTTTGTTGATCGAGTAAACCTATACCGCTGCCAATTTCAGGCACTTCTGTTTGCCCAGCACTATGCGCAGGCAAAAAAACCTCAGTGTGACTCAGTTGAGTTGTGGCGAAAAGGCCACAGGCGAGCAGGAACGATCTCAAGTGGTTTCTCTATGATTTTAATAAAGAAATTTAATATAGCATTGAAAAAAGGAGAAATTTGCAACAAAGTGTTATAAAAGGCAGGAAAATCCTGCCTTACTTTATGATTTTTGAAATCGACTGAATTACTCTGCCGCAACGTAACGCTGATCTACACTAAATTTCTCAGGGAATTTGGCATTGATCGTGGCATAAAAAGACATGATCTCTGTCATATCTTTTTTATAATCCCCTGTAGGATAAACAATTTTTCCTACGCCTGTTTTTTTCTTGGCATAATCCATATACGCAAGTGCAATCGGCACACCCGCTGTCATTGCGACATGATAAAAACCAGTTTTCCACTGCTCTTGTTTTGCACGTGTTCCTTCTGGAGTGACCAACATGACTAACTTAGGATGTGTCTTGAATAAATCACTCATCAGTTGAACCATACTTGGACGTTCTTGACCTTCATGTTTGACACGACGATCAATACCGATACCACCCATGGCACGAACAAAAGGACCAAACGGCAATTTCATATAACTGTCTTTGATGGTGAGGCGAACATGAACACCCAAAGCTTTCAAGGCTAAACGGGCATATAAGGCATCCCAATTGCTGGTATGTGGAGCCGCAATCATCACACATTGATCAATATTTAAATCCCAATGATTATCAATTTCCCAGCCCATTAAACCCAAACTTTGTTCAGCTAATTTCTCGAACACCAGACACCCCAAGACGAAGTCACAAAGGGCGCAAGTGTACCAATATTAATCAACTTAAAAAGATGGAGCCGTACAATAATGCAGCAATCAAATGGTCAGCATTGTAAGCAATTATTCAAACTTTGGATTCACTAAATAGCGAGGTGTACGATCTTCTAATGCATCAATCAGGTTCTGATAAGCAAGGTCCACCATCTTCTGGCGAGTTTCAGCGGTTGCCGAGCCAATATGCGGCGCAGTCACTGCATTGGGTAACTCAAACAAAGGAGAACTTTGTAGTGGTTCCTTGGCATACACATCTAAACCAGCAGCAAAGATTTTGTTTTGCTGCAATGCGTCGATCAATGCATGTTCATCGACCACCGAGCCACGCGCGATATTGACGAAGACCGCATGTTTTTGCATCAAGTCAAATTGCTCTGCGCCAATCAGTGCTTTTGATTCAGTATTCAAATCAACAGCCACCACAATAAAATCAGATTGCTGCAATAACTGATCTAAATCACGATATTGCGCATTGAAGGCCTGAGCCACTTCAATCTTTTCACGGCGGTTATGGTACAAAATATTCATATTGAAACCATAAAAACCACGACGAGCAATAGCTCCCCCGATATGTCCCAGACCAATAATGCCTAAGGTCTTGCCAAAAACATCCACCCCAAATTGTTCCGTCGCAACAGTACGTTTCCACTGCCCTTGCTTGGTCCAAGCATCTAATTGTGGAATCTTACGCGCGGCGCTCAGCAACAAGCTAAAGGCTAGATCGGCTGTGGTTTCCGTTAAAACGTGTGGCGTATTGGCGAGCCAGATTTTCTTTTGATTGAGATAGTCGACATCATAATTATCATAGCCAACCGACACCGTAGAAATGATTTTCAGTTTTTGTGCAGGTGCTAAGTTGCTTTCATTGAGTAAACGCCCTGCACCAATCATGGCATCAGCATCAACCACTTCGGTACGAATCTGTTCATTGATATCACCAAGCTTTGGATTGAGCACCACCACCTGATAATCTTGCTGTAACTGCGCTATAACATCCTGATTTATTTGGCTGAATACAACGACTTTCTTCATGATTCGATTTCCGTTCTTTATTGCATGAGCTGCCACAACCGTCTTTTCAAGACTGGTTGAGCCAGCATTTCTTCTAAACTCGCTAAATGTAATATATTAGAATGCTGAATAAAGTCCAGTTGACCTAAGCATAATATCTTTTTGCTGCTTGCCGTTGCATCCAGAAAGCCTTGAATATAAGACGATAGTCCTCTGCTCTCTTGAAACGTAGCCAAGGGAAATGGCCATTTCAACTCTGCGTATTGACCTAATCTTGCCTTTTGAATATTTTGCCAGAGCTGCCGTTGTGCATCACTGAGCTGACTGCTTTCCAACAAAATGGCACAATTTTCTAAAACATACATTTGCAGTTCAAATGCCTGAATTTGAGTTGTAATAACAATCTGTTCTTTTTCAACAACAGCTTCTTTTACAATAGGCTTTGCAATAATTTCTGTAGGTTGAGGAATTTCTTTTTCAGTGATCGCTAATGTTGGTCGCGATGCAATTTGAATTTCTTGTGGCGTTGGTACGACATCTAATATCGGTGTCAGCGGCTGTATGGTTTCTTCAACCACTTGATCTCGCCATAGACTTGGTGCAGTATTTTTTTGACATACGACTTCTCTTGGAATCCAAACATCTATTCCTAAAGTTGCCAATATGTTTCTTTGCTGCCCGATCATTTTACCTACTCGTTGTCTTGACTCACAGTGATTTACAACACTGTAACCTTGCATAGTCTAGCATAAACCAAGCTTCGCTAAATGACTTCCTTTTGCTCAATCACATCAATACACCTTCAATTTCGCAAGTAAACATTCAGTTCTTCTTCGTTTAGCTAAAGATTCAATAATGATAGGCAAGTTTTCATTCGTCGACATTTAAACCCTATTTCATCATTTTGTCGCTTTTAGTTTTTATTACTGTGGTATCGAATGCTCAAATGAAAAGGTTGACTCCATTTATGCTTATTCTTTTTGTTGCGATCGCCGTGGCCCTGCTTATTGCAGCGAGTGTTATATATGCACAACAACCCTTATTCGGTAAAATTCCTTCTGGTGAACGACTACAAGTCATAGAAAGCTCTCCCAACTACCGCCAAGGTCAATTTCGAAATTTAATTGAAAAATCAGGCATGAGCGAAGGCTCTAGTATTGCGGTTGAACTCTATAAAACCTTTATTAAAACCATTCCTCATCGCAATCCAATTGATCCAATTCCTTCCATTAAAACCAATCTGCTCAGCCTTGATTCCAAACAGGATGTCATCATTTGGTTTGGACACTCATCTGTGTTTATGCAGTTGCATGGTAAAACCTTTTTGATTGACCCTGTTATGAGTGGCAAAGCCTCTCCTTTCCCTTGGGGCACACGCGCCTATAAAGGAACTGATATTTATAGTGTCGAGGATTTACCAGCGATTGATTACTTGCTGATTTCACACGATCATTATGATCATTTGGATTATGAAACCACGCTTAAACTTAAGGATAAAGTCAGATATGTGATCACAGGCTTAGGTGTAGGTGAACACTTTGAGTACTGGGGTTATCCTAAAGAAAAACTGATTGAAAGAGATTGGGGCGACAGAATCGAATTTAATGATGGCATTACCATTATCACTGAAACCACCCATCATGATTCACGACGCGCCTTTGATGGCGGTAAAAATCTGTGGGTTTCTTTTGTGATTCAATCCCCGAATAAAAAGATTTTCTATACCGGTGATGGTGGTTATGACAAGCACTTTGTCGAGATTGGACAGAAATACGGTCCCTTTGATTGGGCATTGATGGAGAATGGGCAATATGATGCCGCTTGGCGTTCAGTGCATTGTCATCCAGATGAAGTTGCTCAAGCCACTGAAGAGCTGAATGCACGAAATATGATTCCTGTACATCATTCAAAATTTAGTTTAGCCAAACATGCATGGCATGAACCGATTAATCGTATTGTCGAATATTCAAAAAGCAGAAAATATCGTCTTGCCACCCCCATGATCGGCGAGTTAGTTGAACTAGACAATGATCGGCAAGCCTTTAAACAGTGGTGGAAAAACATTCGTTAATTGAAACATTAATTTTTATACAAGCCTCATTTTAGTGGGGCTTTTTAATTGACTGAACACAATCCTGAAATAGTAAGTGGTTATTTCAAACATAAAAAATCGGACAAACAGGCACCCTGCTTGTCCGATCCTACCAAAACTCGGTAGTAAGGGGTACCTAGTTTTAAACAGCAACCTGCTGTGCTTGTAGATGCGCCTCTTTTAATGCATCTACTCTTAAAGCAGGGATATCTAAACCTTCGGCGTACACAAAACTGACATCATGGATTCCCATCAAACCCAAAACTGACTGAAGATACGGTGTTACCGCATCGGTCACTTGCCCGAGATGAATACCGCCCCGACTGCTCATCACAATCGCTTTTACGCCTTCAACCAAGCCTTGTGGATAGGTTTCGGTATATCTAAAGGTATGACGGGCACGTGCCACCAAATCGAACCAGTTCTTCAATTGCGTTGGCACATTCAGGTTGTACATCGGTGCACCAATCAGTAATAGATCCGCTGCTTTAAGTTCTGCAATCAGCTCATCCGATAACTGGACAATCTTTTGTATCGGCGCTGCAATGTGCTCCGCACCACGCAGTGCATGGAAAATTTCAGCATCCAGTACAGGTAAGTTAAGCGTGGTTAAATCACGAATGATCACCTCATCCTGCACGCCTTTTTCAGCACGTTCTGTTAAAAATGCATCGATCAAACGGCTAGTCTGTGATTGATCACCCATAATGCTTGATTTCAATACCAACATTTTCGCCATGTTTGTTCTCCATATCTTTGATGGAGCTATCTTACTATTAGATTATAATCACCAGTAGTGATACTATTTCAATCAATTGATTCCAAAAACTCTACAATCATGCAAACAGAGCTGAGTACGATTTCAATCTTTGTGACAGTGGTCGAGGCAGGAAGCTTTAGCAATGCTGCTGAACAACTACATCTGACCCGCTCGGCGGTGAGTAAAAGCATTGCGCGTTTAGAACAACGTTTGGGCGTGACTTTATTTAAGCGTACTACTCGAACCCTGAGCTTAACAGCGGAAGGTGCGCTATTTTATGAGCACAGTCAGCGCGCGATTGCTGAGATTCATAGCGCTGAAAGCTTGTTAGACCAAGGTAAAATCAATGCAACGGGATTATTGAGAGTTTCAGCCCCAGTCCTGTTTGGACAACTTTATGTTGCGCCGTTGATGGTTGAGCTTGCACAACAACATGCTGATTTGCAGGTAGAACTTTCCTTCAATGATCGCACCATCGATTTGGTCGAAGATGGTTTTGATTTAGCCATTCGTATTGGCACTCTAGACGATAGCAATCATTTGATTGCAAGGAAGCTGGGTGATCATCGGATGCTGCTTTGTGCAACTCCGAAATATATACAACAGTCAGGTCCAGTGAATCACTTGGATGACTTACACCAACATACCACCATTGCTTACCCCTATTCTGGGTCCCCGACAAAGTGGCATCTTCAAGATAAAAACAAACAACTGTATGCCATCAAACCCAAAGCAAAATTGATGCTAAATGATATGCAGGCGATTAAAAATACAGTGTTATTAGATCAAGGAATTGCATGGCTTCCTGATTGGCTGATTCATAAAGAACTACAAGATGGCAGCTTAGTTCAGGTATTGGCAGAGTTTTCCAGTGTCGACTTCCCGATTCATGTGGTTTGGCCTGCTTTAACCTATATGCCACTTAAAACGCGTTTAGCCATTGATCTGTTAGTCGCGGTATTCCCATCTCGGCTCAGTGCGAATTAACCCCCCATCTATACAGAAATCATTATCCAACCTTTAAAACCTCATCCCATTTGGTCAAATAACTCGGTGACTTATGATTCTGTGTCATCTGCCATGCACGTCCATGAGGGCTAATCAAACGCCCTAAGGTCATACAATCGCGACCAAATTTCTTATTAATATCATCAAAAGCGACTGAAAGATTTTGTCGCGCAATCAGCTCATCGGTATCGTGGAAGAGATCAACAGCATGACGGTGTTGTGGAATAATATCCATTAAAATCACTTCGGCTTTCTTATAACGATGCCCTGTTTGATAAATCCGATCCAGCCCCTGTTGTACCGCTTTGATAATTTCCAAACGATCATCGCTATAATCAGACAAATACACCACCGTAAATGGTCGATAATATTGGTCTTTATTAAAACGATTGGTCCGAATACTGACCCCAATGGCTTTACACAGTAATTTCTGTTGCCTCAACCGCTCAACTGCACGCAAACTAAATTCAGTCAGTGCACCACTTAAGTCGCTTTTCTCCTGAATCGGCTGACCAAATGAACGACTGCTTAACACCTGCTGCCGATCCGTAATTACATCTTCTAGCTCTAAACAGGCCATGCCTTGCAATTCTTTGACTGTATTTTCCATCAACACGGAAAACTGCTTTCCCATCATTTTAGGATCAGATTGCAGCAGATCCATCACTGAGTAGATCATCATTTTTTCTAAGCGTTGCCGAATCTTTCGCCCGACACCCCATACTTCGCCCGCAGGCATCTGCTGCAACAAGTCTTCAATCACGCACGGATCTTCAGCAACGAGATTACAGACACTCTTAAAACAGGCGTGGGTCTTGGCTAAGTTATTGGCAAGCTTGGCCTGCGTTTTGGAATAACCAATTCCAATACAACATGGCAAACCCAACCAGTTTTTTACCGTATCTAGAATCTGGTGTGCATATTCGGTTAGGTCATAACTGTGTTGATAAGCCGTCAGTTCTAAAAAACATTCATCTATCGAATATACTTCCTGCTCACATGGATCAACAAAACTTGCCAATATATTCATAAAGCGGCGTGACATTTCCGCATACAAGGCATAATTACTGGAAAAGACTTGTACTTGATGCCGTTGAATAATCTCCTCGATCTGGAACATCGGAACGGCCATCCGAATACCGAGCTGTTTCGCCTCATAGGAACGAGAAACCACACAACCATCGTTATTGGACAGCACCACCACAGGACGATTTTCCAGCTTTGGATTAAACACACGCTCACAACTGACATAGCAGTTATTCACATCAATCAAAGCAAAAATACGTTGTGGCAGACTCATAAGCTTATCTCATCGGTTTCAGGTTATAAGTCACAACACCCCAAATCAATAACTCCTGCCCCTCGGTAATATAAATATTTTGATAATCAGGATTTTCGGCTTTCAACCAGACTTTCGGTGGACTGAAATGATGATCAACCATCAAACGTTTCACGGTAAAATCATTGTCGATCAAGGCAATCACAATGTCTCCAGATTTGGCTACAAGACTGCGATCCACGACCAATGGATCATCAATATCAATCCCGGCATCTAACATCGATAGCGAATTGGCTTTTACAATGAAAGTCGAATTTTCGTTACGAATTAAAAATTCATTTAAATCCAGTGCTTGTTCAACATGATCTTGGGCAGGTGACGGAAAACCCGCAGCAACCCGTTCCGTTGCCAATGGAATGTGATAAATTCGATCATTCTTGGGCTGTACATTCTGGATTTTCATTGAGCTAGTCAAATCGTTACGCGTATCGGTTTTGACATTATTCAGTAACCAATTTTTGATGAAATCAACTTGAGACTCTGGAACACGAATGACTTTAGTGGGTTCACTAAATTGTGCTTTACGCCCTGCATTGGTTCTGGCTCCCCCATGCTCAAATTCGTTTTTTTTGGACATGATTCCCCCGCCCCAAGTTTAAAATGCTTGTAAATAATTTAACTTGAAAAAGTTACAAATTCAAGTTGACGTACAATTAATTTTGCATAACAATGAATCCATAGATCAGATTTTAGCTTGTTTAACTTAGACAAGGATGTATAAGACAAACTGAAATTAATGTTTTAAATGAATGCCTTATCGTATTTTTATTCAATTAAAAAATATTAAGTCATTGATCTGATTCATTAATCTATTTGATCTCTCAGCAGTTAAGTTTTATTCAAATATTTTTGATGTGGAGACATGAAAAATGAACAATCGACGTGATGCTATTCTTGGTTATGCTGACGAACAACATGCTTTCTTTATTCGCCTGATCGAGAACAATACCGTTCTAGGTGATAGTTATGGACTATTTTGTGACAACCAAAATAGTGAAGCGGCAGAAAGTATTATGACCACACTGTTTTTAAAGAAATCTTTTTGGCTAAATGGTTCCGAGTTTAATGACATTGTGAAAGGGCTTAACCCAATCCATTAAGAACAATATATCTATTCAATTATCGCTTTGCCAGAAAAAGAGCTTGTACAATGATCGAAACAGCAAGCTCTTTATTTTTTTATTCTCAATTAAAGTATGCTTGCCAATATTTTATCTGTTCCAAATAAAAAACCCACCTATTGGAATCCCATAAGTGAGTCTTTTGTAGCGGTGAACAATAGAGTTAAACTCAGATAAATCTTTTGTCATTTACAGGTGCAACCAACTTATAAATTTTTCCATCTATCTCACTTTCAAAGAGTAAGTCAATATTTGGAAAAATGATATTTCCTTCTACTTCAATATGTTCAACCCGTTTAAAAAAAGGAATATCTTGGTCTTCTAAATCATTTAACTGTGCAACGACAATTGATTCGTTTTCTTCTTGGTCCTTGACGATGACTGTAATCTTATCCATAACAGTTCTCCCAATATGTATAGTTCATAGGACTATGGGAAATTTTGTATAAATTGTCGACTAAATGGTTGTAACAAGAATTATAAGTATTATCTTTTTATTTTTTAAACAGCTAAACCATTGAAACTCACTTTAAAATTATAAATTTCATTAATAATTGTTTAACCAAACAGTTACAGTAGGATGGAAAACGTATCAAAATAATTCGAACTCCTTTTCAATTTAATTGCTAATCAAACTCACCTCATCCCTCTTTTTAAAATACTCGTTTTTGAATTGCCAGATTGTATTTAAAAATCGTTGTTCTGTGTTCCAAGGGGTGATATGAATCTCGACCTCATGGCGTAACAAAATAAAGTTTCTGCCCAGTTTCTGGGCTAACTTTTCAACGCTATAACGCTCTACAGGCAGACCACTACACTGTGTTGGCCCATCTTCAGCAAAAGTCGACAAAATCATAAATCCATTTGGCTTTAATGCTTGACGGACGTTGTGCAGATACTGTTGTTGATGCACTTCTGTCACCATAAAGTGAAATACCGCGCGATCATGCCATAAATCATAGTGCTGTGGTTCTAACGCCACAGTACAAATATCAGCAACTTGCCAATCAATATGGCTGCTGTCTAAATTCTTTTCTAGCAATCTGGCTTGTGTTGTATTTAATGCTGTTTCTGATAAATCAAGCACATGTAAGTTTTTATAACCTGCCTCGATAAGCTGATCAACGAACAGTGAAGCACCACTTCCCACATCAATGAGTTTGGCCTGCAACGGTAAATCCAGAGATTGAATGAACTTCATTGTTTGACTTGGATGCTGCTGATACCAACTGACCTGATCTGTCTGTTTAGATTGATAGACATCCTCCCAGTAATTATCACTCATGTTAGCTCCTACCGAATGCCCATCTACAGTAAAAATAGAAAACCACCTCATGATTACCACACTCAGTTGGAATGAGCTAGAGCAACGCGATCAATTGTCCCAATACATCAAACAGAATCTATTTTTGTGTCACCACATTGGATATTTCTTTCTGATTTTTAGTTTTATCATTGTCCCGTTCATTGCTTTGTTCTACTTGATTTTTTAATTCCAAATATTGTCTTGCATCTTCCCGCCGATGAATTCCACCTAATTTTAAGGCCTGTGTATCAACTTCCTCATCTATATCTGCTTTTTTTGTAGACTGCTTAATAAGTGAAAGCTTACTTTTTTCTGGTGCTGGATTTACAGAGGTCATCTGTTCCCCGCTCTTGCTGACAGGTGTTTCAGTTGCATAAATTGTTATGGATATGATCAAGACAGCCATCACAGCGAGTGTACGTCTCATGCTCAAGCCCTAGCTTGTTTTTAATTTTAATGCACTATCTTAACATATGGGCTTGAACGTATTGCTTTAAATCTTCTCCAAAACTTTACTCCATTAAACTTATTGCTGTAGATGTCATAAAGTCCAGTCATGGTCTGTTCACACCCTAGAAATAGCGTTCTCTTAGAATTCCAGCAAAATAATTCACCTCATTTAAATGCTGCTGATCGGCATAAATGATTCCCACATTTAAACTGACATTAAAATCATCCACAGCCATAATTTCAAGATTCGAATTAAATGCAGCATGCTGATCAATAAAGGGTTTCGGAAAAATTCCCAGACCATCCCCATTTAAAATACTGTGTAATTGAGGTTCTATGCCAAAGATTTCCTTATTCGCATACAGAAACAGCTTTCGTTGCTTTAACTCTATGTTTAAACATTCCCTAAAACAGCAACCTTCAGGATGAATCACCCATCCCTTTTTACTGCAACGTTCCAAACTTGTATGTTGCTTAATGCCATTTTTGAGCGAAACAATAACTAAAGGTAACGTACCGATCTGTTCAAAATATAAATGGCTGGAGAAATTAAGGTTGGACGGAATCATGACAATCGCAAGTGCCAACTCACCTTCGGCGACTTGCTGAATTAAGCTCCGGCCCCACCCGCTCTGCATTTCTACTTCAGTCAAATAGTGGTCATGCTTATATCTTTCCGAAATATATTCCGACAGATCATCGACCAATGTGATTGGAACACCTATTTTAATTTTTGCTTGATATGTCAGAGTTTCTTGCTGATAAAAATATTCTAATTGTTCCATTTGCTCGAGAATATAACGACCTTTAAAATAAACTTTTTCACCAAAATGAGTAAGTTGCAAGGGGCGGCTTTTACGATTAAACAACTTCCCTTTTAATTTTTTCTCAATATTATTAATTCGTTTCGTGACAGTGGACTGATCAACACCCAGCTTTTCTGAAGTTACAGTTAAGGAAGAATTTTCAACAGCATATATAAACGTTTCTAAATCTTTAATCTCTAACACTCATTCACCTGTTGTTCAGATACATTCCAAATCAATTTCATCTCTTTCATGCCTAACCCTGTATTCATACATGGTGCGACGCATAGATTCGCCCTAACAAATCCATGAGAAATCACCATGTTCACTACATTCATATTGCTTTAAAATTATGACCCTACATAACTCTCTTTATTTTTATCAATCATCTATCAATTACCAATTCCCTCTACGATGATTCGATACCCAACGGTACATTCCCTGAATATTTGGCATTTTCATCGTACTGAATCCAATCCAGTTCTGAACATTCGGACTAAATTTGACATTACGATAGAGTTGATCCCAAGACTGGCCTGCCCGAACCAAATCAAGGACTTGTTGATGCAAGTCGACAATATAATCGCGCAATGCAATCTGATCTTCTCGCGTTGCAGGGCTGTAATGTCCAACGTCGATAAAATCGACATCTTGCTTGATTACCCAATTCAAGGTATCAATCCAACCCGTGTAATAAAAATCTAAAAAATCATTGTATGGCATGCTTTTACTTTCACATACATCAGTACATTGCAGCGCTTTGTATTTAGGGAAAAGTACCATCACCATACTGTCTGAATGGCTCGGTGCAACATAATGTAAAAGTACCTCCTCGCCCCCTAAGCTAATTTGCATATCCTGATCAAAAACGCGATCGGGTAATGCTGTAGCTAACTTTTCTCCCACAATCGGCTCAAGACTACGTTGATTGGCAACAATAGTTGCACCATCTGCTTTAAATATCTGTCCACCACTGATATGGTCCGCATGTGCGTGCGTATAAACGACATATTTAACAGGCACATTAAAGCGTGTCTTAATTTCATCTTTTAGCCATGTCGACGTACATGTCATTGCGGGATCAATTACCAATGCCCCTTCTTTGGTAATCAAGACTAAACCGCTATGTACTGCCAGACCAGCACCTGTAGTATGCCGATAAAGATTACCTTTTACCTGCGTTAAACTTCTTGGATTATCAGGACAAGATGCAGCGGTAAAATCGGTTAAAATTGTACGATTCTGATAGATCGATTGATCTACAGGAACCCCATTATCTTTCGCAAAAACTGAGCTAAAAGGTAGCGACAGCAATAATGCTACAAAAAAATTATTGCTCAGAGATGCCCTAATTCTTTGATTTTTAAATGTGCTCATCGATAAACCTTGCATAGAATTCACGAAGACCAATCTACCAAGTTCAGCCCCCTGACAAAACCCACAAAATCCGCAATATACTGTCCTAAAACTAGCAACAATAAAGGGTTGGGCCGCCATGCAAAAACTTGATGATCTGTTATTATTTGCAGAGGTGGTCGAACACGCAGGTTTTTCAGCTGCAGCACGTAATTTGGGTCTGCAACGCTCTAAACTCAGTCGACATATTGCAGAACTGGAAAATAGAATCGGCGTCCGTTTATTACATCGCAATACACGAAATGTTGTTCTGACACCTGCTGGGGAAGAAGTCTATATTCATGCAAAAGCTCTCAAGCAAGCCGCACAAAATGCTTTTGCCGTTGCAACAGATCTTGCAGGAGACCCAAAAGGAATATTAAGAATTGGGTGCTCCTCAACATTTGCACAAGAAGCATTGCTGCCTATTCTTAATTTGTTCTTACATCAATATCCGCAATTGCGTGTGATCATCAACACATCAGATCACAATATTGATTTGATCAGCGCACAAGTCGATCTGGTTTTTAGAATTTCATCCAAACTGCTCAATGACTCCAGTTTAATTATTCGTCCAGTCTGTGATTTACCAATGGTACTGGTTGCCAGTCAAGATTACATGAAGAATAAAGAAAAAATTGAATATCCAGATCAGCTCAAACAGTTAAACTTCATTGGATTAGGTGTGCAAAAAAACCTGATCCCCCAAATATTTACCAATCAAAATAATAACTTAAATACAGTCCTACTTGAACCTTATATCAGCTGTGGCAATATGTCGGTACTTAAATCGGCTGTACAACACAGCATGGGGGTTGCGGTTCTCCCCTGGTATTTATGTATCAATGAATTGAAGTCTGGCCAATTTGTAAATGTCTTTGAAACTGATTCAGCCTGGTCACCTCAAGCTTCTTTAGTGAATGCGCTTATACCAACACGACAAAATATTCTATTGGCAACCAAGCTTTTCTTAGATTTTTCAATTCCGCAATTACGGCACAATCTCAACCCGGCCTTAACCAATTAAATGATCCACTGTTTAATTTATTTTATCTAACGGACATAAATATTTTACTTGAATATCACGTTATTTTATTGAGAACAGCAACACTTACCAAACATATTATAAATAAAGTCTACAGGTGCATCGATCGGATAGACATCTCTATCAAGTAAATAAAAGAGTTCACCTTCATCCAATATAGTTAGGATTTTATTTTTCCGTTTTAAGATAATCCCTTTTTTTATTATTCTCTGAATTTCTTCTGCATCAATTTTAAACTGATAAAAGCAAACAATTTGCCCTGTTTTCAAATGCTCTGGAGCAATCTTTTTGTACTTTCCACAGGTCAAGCAAATCCATTTTTTCATTATCAATGCTCTGCAAAAAGCTCATCCTTATTGTATAAAAAGTATTCATTAAAAAATTAACAGCAAAGCCTTAAAAAATTATCATTTGGTGAAAATTTAAGTTTTAATTATATGAGACACGATTATCTTTTCTTAAATCAAAGTACAGATGTTCAGCAGTATGATTGCATCTGTACTTATCATTTAATTTCAATGCAGCACATCCAGACGACTAGAATCGCTGTGAAATACTGAGCTTATAATCGCGACCTGTACCGGTCATATATTCCCCTAAATACATTCTGTAATCTCGATTAAACAGATTGTCGATTGAAAAATTCAAAGTTGGTCCTTTTTCCCCAATCGGTTGCCAATCCGCATAAACACCATGTAAGGAATATCCTTTGGTCTTGGGTAAAGAAAAAGAGGAAGCAGCAATCGACTTATCATTATCTGAAAGGCTTCGATCTTGTTTAGCCACAAAGATCCCTCGCCAGCCCATCGTTAAATGATGTTCAGGCACATTCACCCCCAAAGTCGCCGTTGCCTTTTTCGGCGGGATATCTGTCATCCATGTTTTTTGTTCAAACCATGGATTTACAGGTGAATTATCTCGTTGGCCTCGGATATAAGAATAGGTTAATCCTGTGAACCAAGTCGGCTGATTATAGAAAATTTCAGCTTCATAGGCTTTGATCGTATAATCAGTGACATTACGGTAAAAGCCATGCTTATAGTTTCCATTACAGTCATTAATGCTGCCATTTCCACCATTGGCATTATTTTCCGCTTGTGCCTTACAGAAGGTTGATCGATTGCGGAAAATTTCATCACCACCCCGATTATGATGATAGGTCAAACGAACTTGCAAATGATCTCGCTCTGCAAAAACATCATCAAAATTCATTTCATTGCCGAGGCGGATCGCCAGCATTTTTTCGGGCAATAAATAGCGACTGGTTGATGGCACCGAAGTTATTGCGGATTGCACATAATATTGCTCGTCGACACGGGGTGCACGCCATGTTTTACTGATATTGGCAAACCAAGTGAGATAATCTGCCTGTTTCCAAGCCAAAGCCAAACGTGGCGACCAGCCGGTATAGGTCTTACTGGAATAATCATGCCCTGTGCTTGGATCATTATAACGTGATGCTCGGTTCGGATGACCTGTATTGGTAATATGATCATAGCGGAGCGATGGGGTAATGGTGAAGTTATTGATCTGATATTGATCTTCTACAAATGCACTCAGCATTTGCTGTTTGCCTGAAGGCATATAGTTTGGCTCATAATAACCAAAGTTATAGTCTGGTTTTTTGGCATTGTTCTTATCGTAAATGAGCGAGTTTTGCTCCATCTTTTGGTATTGTGCCCCGACCTTTAATTTATGCGTGCCGTAGTCTGTTGTAATATCACTGATATTACTGAGTTTAAATGCTGTATTGGTATAGGTCACCCAGCTTTCATTGCCCAGTGTTGCCGCAGATCCAGTCACGCTCGGTAATCTTTGATCATGTTGATCGGTCTTTGAATACGATGCTGTTGCCTTTAAATTTACATAAGGGTTTGATTCAGGGTTTAATTCATATCCAACCGAATAGCTGCTATCGCTTTGGTCGCGATAGACCAACCGACGTTTCCATGCCTCCTCATATCCATATTTTTTAATATCTGCTTCAGTTGGAACTGCATCTTGATCCCGCATTGCTGCAAAAGGTTCCCAACCTTTATGCCCACTCTGCATTGCATTCAAACTGATTTTTTGGCTGTCTGTCGGATGAAAATTAAGTTTGGCCAAATAAGTATCCTGCTGCTGCGCAGAATACAAAAACTTGCTGCCATCAGGGCGTTGAACATCGCCACTATCTCGATTGGTATAGTAGAACATCCCATCAACGACACCATTTTCACTCTTTCCATATACAGCACCTGTATAGGTATTTTGTGAATTATTCGAAAAACGTGAATATTTTAAAAAAGCCCCAATATTTTTGTCATCAACCAATAAATCAGTGGCATCTTTGGTTTCTAATGTGACTTTTCCTCCAAAACCACCATTTCCAACTTCAACATTATGTGGACCTTTATCGACTGTAATTTTTTTTAACAGTTCGGGTTCAATAAAAACTGAACCTTGTCGATATTTATCAAAACTTTTGACCGAATCATCTAAGGTAATCGGAACATCCTCAACACCTCCCATACCTAAGATATTAATGGTTTGCCCACCTGGTCGTGGAGAACCGGCAGAACCCACACTCGGCATGTGGTCCAGCAATTGTGCAACATTGTTGGCTTGATAACGGTCAATCGCTTTTTGATTTAGGACACTCTGGCCAAACTGGATGGTATCTTCCTTATCCGCCTGCACAATAATGGGGGTCATTTGATAAATTTGATTCTGAACATTGGCCTTAGACAATGCTGCTTGTACAGTTGGTACTTTTGTGATGGTGTTTGCCAAAACAACCTTGGTATTATCTGCATAAACAGGCATGGTCAAAGCATACATAGATAAAGCAATAGCCAGTACCAGAGGCTTAATCACCTTTGTTTGAGAGGGAGATTGGGACATAAACTTCACCAGAAGATCAAAAGCATCAGCAACCTAAATCAGGTGCTAAAATAATCGATGTTCTAACTATATAAAAAATAATAAAAAACAAGATTCAATAAAGCGTTGCAGCATACGCCAAATCATTCAGACTACAAACATAATTGACTGGGGTCTGACAGCAGCATGACGTCGCCCTTTAGATAGCGACGATGAATCAACTGCTATCTAGGCAGATTGAGGTAACATAACGCATTCAATTAAGCAAAACGACACAAATAATATTAATTATCATTTACATTTAGATAAATGTAAATGGATGGATAGAATTTTTTAGACATCTAAAGCGCTCTCTTCCGTATTGTACTGCAATTGTTTTTGTTTCAATCATTGAAGTCGAGATTGAATATTTTTAAAATTCGATCCATGTCCCACTTATGATGATCTTGATATATAGCCTATAAGTGATGATTGGTACAAGCATTGGCTAGATGGCCTAAAGTTGTCCCCCCTGCACAACAACATTGCAGGAGGAATATGCCAGAATCACGAACGATGATTTAAGATTTTTTTCTTCCGATATTGTAATGGGCTCATCCCTGTCCATGTTTTAAATGCCCGGATAAAGGACGTTTGCTCTTGGTAGGCCAATAACATGGAAATGTCCAGAATGCTTAAATTGAGATCGGCAAGATAATCAAAAGCTAAATCTCTACGAACCTGATTCAATCTTTCTTTGAAGGTATAACCTTGCTGCTTTAATTTCAGTTGAAATATCCGAGCTGGTAAGCCCAATTTATTTGCAACCTCTTCCACGCTGATATTTCCCTTACTCACAGCTTGAATAATTGTTTTCTGTATTAATTCATCAAAAAGGTCAAGCTTGGGACGTTTTGCTAGCAGTAGATTTGCTTGCTTGATTAAAATATCATTTAATACGGGGTCAGCATTTGAAACAGCCAAGTCCAGACTTGTCATTGAAATATATATTTCAACATCTTCACTTTCAAACTCGACAGGACAGCCAAAGAAATTTTCGTAATTATAAAAAAATTTTGTTTTCTCTGCACTAAAACTAATTTTTTGAACTTCTATTCTATTCGGGTGTACTAACTGATCTAAAAAAGTATAAAAAACTCCCATTAATAATTCATCTATCAGATGGTTATTTTTTAGATAAGGATCTGCCCCCCAACGAATGACAATAAATTGATCAGAAATTGACATCTTTGCAGGTTTAGCCTCACAAAAAAGTCTTTGATATTTTATAAAAACGTTTAATACCTCTAATATATTTTCACATGATGATGCAATGTATCCTAAAATACCTAAATGCTTAGGCTGTACATATTTTGATATTTCTAGCCCAAGTGTTGGTTTAGGCTTTTTTTGATTAATATCCTCCAGCAATTCAATCCACTCCCCCATTGGAATGAGCTCACTGGTTTTATAATCATTCAAATATTTTGCATTTTTAAGGTTATTTTCTACACAAAAATAATTCAGTAAATTGAGCATCGAACTTGATACTAATTTAACTTGATTAGGATTACTCAAAACCATTGCTACCCACTCATATCATATCCAAAAGCCCACCTCAGAAAAGGAATCAAAAAACCAGTTACATAAGCACATTATTTAATCAGTCTTAAAAGTTAACGATAATCCAGTTTTCCATTTTTCATACTAATGCGGCAAAAAATCCATTTTTTGTGATATTAGTCACAGATAATGCTCAGAATCTACTTTAAAATTCAATAAAAAAATTATCATTTCTATAAAAAAACTTATCATTTCAAGGAAAGTTTTAAGATTGTGAAAGCACTTCCACGAAAGAGAGAGTTAAAAGCAATTTTTATTGAAAATTCAAAAGCCAAATTATATAAAAGTAAGGTTTTATAATTCTTAAAATTTTATTTTTAACATCTAAATTATTTCATCGTAATGAATAGTAGCTATTCTCAAATCAATTTTTGATTATTTTTTCAATGTACTAAACATGACAAACAAATGCATTAAATTGGTGCAAAATATAAAGTATAGCGTTTTTTACATCGATCCATATTGAAATCAAATTTATTTTAAAACTAAAATTTAAAAAAATTATTTCGATGAAAAAAATAGTTCGACAACAAACATTAAAAAGAAAATAGAAATGATTAAACCAAAGCTAAATAAAAGAGAAAAACCCACCAAAAAATAATAACCACTCATTTTATCAAAAATATAATTTACAAAGTATAAAAACAAAAAAATATAACCAATATTTGAATTCCACAAGCACATCACCAGTAAAAAAAATAAATCATTTTTCAGATATTTTTTATTTACTTTAACTTCACTTTCTCTATTTATCTTCCGATAGTCGGATACTGTAATTTTTTTATATACCACATCTACGCCTTGGTTATATAATATAAAAATTAAAATAACGCCTTTGCTCATAAAATAATTAGCATTTAATACACAAAAGTTAGCATTTTTTCAAAAAACCATTTACTGACCTCTTTAGCAAAAATAATATTTATTGTATAAATTCAACCATATACAAAAACAACTATTGAGAAAAGTCTTCAATAAAGCTCATCAAAGCAGCTAACTTTTTGAAAATAAAATTTATAAAAAAACTTAAATAAATATAAAATACAATTATTTAAAGTATTCAATAACGTCAAATTAAAAAAAGAATGGGTTTATTTTTTGTAATTATAATACAAAGATAAAATTAATTTATATTTAAGTTTTTCTTATCCTGAATGCTTCATCTAAAACAGATATGTACGAACCAAATAAGACATACAATCACATGATTTTGCTTAAAAATATATTTATTAAAACTTAACTATATTATTCTTAAACTTATCTTTTTCAATCTATTATTCATATTGCTTGTTCAGCCTAAATAACCAAAATACAAAACATAAAATACACAAACGCATGAACAGAAAAAACAAAAAAACATCTAGCAATTTGGATGTAAAAACCAAACCAGTCAATAACAAACTGATTAATATATATTTATTTAAATAAAAACCAATCAGAATAGCTGTACACAAGCAAAACAATATGTGATTTAAATCACATATTAAAATAAAAAAGATAATTAACACACGCTTTAACACTTTATGCAAAATCTTCAATCACTCTTTCCAGCTAGCCTGTTGTTTCTTTTTATGTCTAATATTTCACATGCACATCCCTCTGATTTTTTAAGAGAAAAAGCAGTTTCTCAAATTAAAAATGGACAAACAGTCCAAGGATTAACAACACTTGAATCCTTATTACAGCAATACCCAGATCAACAGCTCATCTTAGCTGACTATTTACTATCAGCCTCAAGCATTCAAGCTCTGCCACAAGCCACTCTGATTGATTTAACCCAACGAATTCAGCCAAAGCTCTTCCCAGAATATGCTCAACTTGTAACAGTTAAACTTTTACGAGATCAGAAGCAGTTTGCTGCGGCATTGGCGCTATTAGATAAATTTGAAATTTATCAATTACATAATAAAGTTCAAGTCACCATTCTCAAAGCGGCATTATTGGCTGAAAATAAACAACCGACTGAAGCAGCAAAGCAATTAAAGAATCTTGATACAACGCAAATGAATGCTGAACAGTTGGCCTTAGCCGCTTATGTTTATCGGTTATTGCAACAATACACTTATGCATTACAAGTCATTCAGTTGGCCTATACCCAACAACCCAACAATGAAGCCATTCAATATGAGTATTTGAATATTTTGGTGGCACTGGGTAGCTATGAAATGGCAACTGCTTTTTCTGAAAAGCACCACCTATCTAATAGCCACCAGAATTTTATTTGGCTAAATAGAATTGGAAGATTTTCACAAAATGTGAATGAGGCCATCAAACAACAAAAATATTTATCCTCACGCGCTGAAAATGACAGCACAAGCTTTGCACAACTCGACCAAGTCTTGGAACAGGCAGAACAAATCGCCCAGCAGATTCCAGCTGATCAAGCAATGTTTAATCGCTTCTATTATGACTATCTCTATGCCTTAAATTATCGAGGTAAAACACAACAGCTTTTGTATATCTTAAAGCAAGTCGGATTAGCTCCAATTGAACAGATGCCAGCCTATACACGCCATGCGATTGCAAATACATACCTTGCAAATCAACAACCTGCTGAAGCCGAAAGGATCTACCGCAGCCTGCTCACGGAGAAAAACTATCCCGATATCAGTCTGTATACATCACTTTATTATGCATTAATCGAACAAGAAAAATATAAAGATGCAAATACCTTGATTCACGTCATTGATGAACTGATTCCCACATATGAATACAGTGAAGCGAAAGGTGTCGATAAAAGTGTACATGCAGATCGAAATGAATATCTGTCTTTGCTGGCTTTAAATATGGCTTATCGCAACCGCTTGGATTTATCAGAACAATATCTAAATAACACCGTAGCCAAAGCTCCGAATAATGCGCAATTTTTAAATGATTTGGCCAAAATCCAACGTTGGCGCGAAAAACCTCGTCAAGCTCAACACACAATTGAACTTTTAAATGGTTTACAACCGCAATCCAAGTACACACGGATCAATGCCATGCAAAACCATCAAGCACTTGGGGATATTCAAGCTTGGCAGCAGCAAACGCAAGCCCTTATTAAAGACTACCCAAGCGATAGCAGCATTATAAAAAGTCATAAAGAATTAAATGATCGTAATCACGCCAGTATGAGCCATGAAAGTCGCTTTTCACATAGCCGCTCTGAACAAAACCAATTACTCCAATCACTTAAAGGAACCCGTGATCGTGAATCTAACACTACTTTATATTCACCTTGGCTCGCAGACAATTATCGCATCTTGCTTGAACATCAAGATACTTGGGGAAAATACGCCGATGGTGATTTACAAGAACAACGCTTTGGTTTAGGTCTGCAATGGCAAGACAAAGGTAAAAATTTGGCACTGGTTGCCTCTCAAAATACAGAAGGTCAGCGTCAAGGCTTAAGAGCAGATTGGTCACATCAACTGAATGACTATTGGCAATATGCATTATCCATCAACACCCAAGCCAATATCCCTTTACAAGCCATTGCACAAGGAGAAAATGGCGAATCTTATGGCGCTGCAATTCGATGGCAACAACATGAATCTCGGCAAGCCGATGTAGGCTACAGCTATACCAAGATCAGTGATGGCAACAAACGCCAAGATTTTTTTGCAAATTATAAGCAACGTATTTTCCAAACTGCTCATCACACTACACAAGCAGGCTTTTCTACATTTCTAGGAAAAAATCGTTTAGATAACGTTGCTTATTTCAGTCCCAAACAAAGTTATAGCCTTGCGATCAACTTAAGTCATGACTGGTTAACTTGGCGAAGTTATGAGCGTCACTTCAATCAAAATTTTTCTATTGATGCAGGGTTGTTCCAGCAACAGGATTACGCTTCCAAACCGACTTTTGACGTGCAATATCGACATGAATGGCAATTGTCACGGATTTGGGCATTGCAATATGGCATTGGTTGGAGACTACATCCCTATGATGGCATCAATGAAAAACAAAGCTATGCCCTATTCGGTTTTGGAGGGCGATTCTAATGAATTTTTTGAATATTTTTAAAATACTCTCCGCTTGTGCAGTTCTCCTTCCAGTTCATCTTGTTGCAGCGGAACCTGCTAAATTCGACGCTCATCATTTTGTCAGTTTGACCTTTCATGATGTACGTGATGATGTTTTGAAGAATGGCGACCGAGATGTCTATGCCATTAATACCCAAAACTTAGTGCAGTTTTTTGAATGGCTGAAACGTTCTGAATGGACTCCAATTAGCCTCAAACAAATTATGGCATCTCGGGAACATGGTGTTCCATTACCGAAAAATGCAGTTTTAATTAGTTTTGATGATGGCGCCTTAAGTAGCTACAGCCACGTCTATCCACTCGTAAAACAATATCAAATCCCTGTGGTCTTTGCCTTGGTGATCAGTTGGACCGAAGGTAATACGCAAGCGGCCTATGAAGCCTATGGTCAAAATAATTTGATGAGCTGGAAACAATTACAAGACATGCAAAAGTCAGGTTTAGTTGAATTTGCCAGCCATAGCCATGATTTGCATAAAGGCGTATTGGCCAACATACAGAAAAATGAAAAGCCTGCCGCCTTAACTCGACGATACGATGTAACCCAACAGCGCTATGAAACCGAGTCAGAATATAAGCAGCGGATTTATAACGATCTGGTGAAATCCAAACAAATCTTGCAGCAAAAATTAGGAATAGATTCACTTGCAATCATTTGGCCCTATGGTGCGGTTAATCAACAAGTCACTCAAATTGCCAATCAAGCAGGTTTTCCTCTATCTTTTAGCTTGGGAACAGAAAAATTAAATAATACCAGCGATGCAACCTTTCAACGCGGTATTGTTTCAAATAATCCAACAGCTGAAAATTTACGTGAACAACTCACAGGTTTTATGGAATACGGTCAGCGACAAGCGTATGAACCTATTCGAGCTGTGCAATTTGATCTGGGCCAATTCTCACAAGACAGTACACAGTTTAATCAGCAGTTAGGTAGTTTATTAAATAATTTAAGTGCCTTAAAAACCAATACTTTAATCGTTAATGCATTCACTGATCAAAATAATGCTGCCTATGCTCAAAGCTACTTTCCAACAACGCATCTAAAACTGGCTCAAGATATTTTAAGCCGGACCCATTGGCAGACACGAACACGAATTTTTCATCGGGTTTATGCACAAATGCCGACTCCCCGCGACCCAAAGCAAGCACATCGAGTTATCGATTTAAGCAAAGATCTGATCCAGAATAATCCCAATCTGGATGGCATTATTTTAAAAACAGATCAACAACTCGCTTGTCGTTATAGCACTGTGGTGAACTCAGCGTGTCTGAAAAAAGAAGCTCAAATTTTAGGATTAACCCAACAGCTAAAAACAGCGATCGCGCCTTATCTCAATCAGAGTAATCCCTTTCATTTAACGCTACAACTCTCACTCTCTGATTTAGCAGATCAGGGCTTAGAGCAAATGGTTAACACCTATCTGCCTTACGTATCCTTATTGAATATTGAAATTGACAGTCTAGACAATTTCAATAGCTATCAAAAATTTATACAACAGGTAGATCATTTAACTGCCTCACAAAAAGCCAGGATGATGGTGACTTTAGTTAATCACGACCAGTCATCTCCAAAGCAGTTACAACGTTTGCAGCAACACTATTTAAATTTACAAAGACATGGAATCCAAAAATTGGTTTTAAGCAATTACCGCTTTGATAATGCAAAAGCGGTACATGAACAACTATTTACCCCACTCAGCTTAAATGACAGTCCAATCAGTTATCGTAATCCATTTCTCCAGCAGCACGTAAATGGAGAACAGCCATGACCTTAATGGAAACTCTTTTCCTGTTTGCCTTTATATATCCCTTGCTGATGGCATGGACATGGATGGTAGGTGGTTTATGGTTCTACTTTAAACGCGAATATAAGCAAAACCAATTACCCGAGATTTCAGAACAAGGATGCAGCATTATCATTCCTTGTTTTAATGAACAAGCTCAAGTTCGAGAAACCCTACGGTTTGCACTACAAACACAATATCCAAAATTTGAAGTCATCGCCGTCAATGATGGCAGTTCAGACGATACCGCAAAAATATTGGATGAAATGGCGCTTGAACATCCCGGTTTACGGGTTGTACATCTGGCAGAAAATCAAGGTAAAGCTTTTGCCTTACGTTCAGGCATGATGGTCAGCCAATATGAATATTTGATTTGTATTGATGGAGATGCCTTGCTGCATCCCCATGCTGCGATTTGGATGATGCATCAACTTACAGCATTTAATCAGGTCGGCGCTGTGACTGGAAACCCTCGGATTTTAAATCGCTCCAGTATTTTAGGTAAATTACAGGTGGGTGAGTTTTCCTCCATTATTGGTTTAATTAAACGTGCCCAACGGACGTATGGACGTATTTTTACAGTCTCAGGTGTGATTGCTGGCTTTAGAAAAACTGCACTGATGCAAGTGGGCCTATGGTCAGAAGATAAGATTACTGAAGATATTGATATCTCATGGAAACTTCAGCTCGCTGAATGGGATATTCACTATGTTCCCAATGCGCTGTGCTACATCTATATGCCTGAAACGTTTAAAGGGCTATGGAAACAAAGATTGCGCTGGGCTCAAGGTGGGGTTGAAGTCATTAAAACCTATTTTCCCAAACTCTTTAAGATTTCAGCACTCAAAATGTGGCCTGTCGCGCTTGAAGCGATCATCAGCATGGTCTGGGCCTATGTCATTTTGCTGATCATTATCCTGTTTTTCCTTGGGTTGTTTGTTCCGCTATCCGCAGAATGGCAGATTAAATCCTTATTTCCACAGTGGTACGGCGTCATTTTAGCCATCACCTGTCTGATTCAATTTTTTGTGAGTTTATTCATTGACAGACGATACGACGGAAACCGTTTCCTTAGAAATTATTTTTGGGTGATTTGGTATCCCCTGTTTTTTTGGATGCTCGGTGCAGCTACAACCGTGGTAGCTGTTCCCAAAGCTTTATTTACCCGTAACAAAAGAGCGAGATGGATCAGCCCGGATCGCGGTTTTAAAGGTGAGTCAGAATGAACAAACAACATTTGAATATCATTGAGGATATCTCACAGCTGGATATTCCTGAATATATTGACCAACATCAGTATGTAAAAAACAAAGGCGCACATTATTTGCTGCATGCGGTCGGTTGGGCACTCTGGACACTGCTATTTTTACCTCTATTGGCGATTTTTTTATGGCTATACCAAGGTAAGCTGATTAAAAACTATATTTTTGCAGAACAGATGAGCGTACAGATCCACAATTTCTTTTGGCTCGCCTTGATGGTGATGATCTGTTGTGCCTCATTGTTGTTATGGGCAAGCTATAACTGGTTGCGATACCGAAACACGGAAAAAACGACTGTGGTGAACGTAAGCCATTCCATTCTTGCTGAAGGATTTTTGATTCCAAAGGAGGAACTATCCAAAATTCAACGCTCAAAAAACATTGTACTGCACTATAACCATGACGGTATTTTAGCTGACTATGAACTGAGATAGATATTCATGAACGAAAATGAAAAGAGGCAATCAATTGCTTCTTTTCATCGCTTCAATTTCATGTATACCGACTGCTGTCGAGCATCATTCGATCATGCCAATAATCGATTCAGCCTGATAACTTTTTCCCTGTTCTGCCACGATTTGAATGACTCCATTTTGATGCGCAAGCACGGGGACTTCCATTTTCATGGCTTCCATAATCGCGACAATCTGCCCTTTGGTCACCTGCTCACCCTGCGTAACTTTCCATGAACTAATCACACCATTGATCGGAGCCAGTAAATGCTCAGCGCTCAGTTCAGGTTCAATCGACTGCTGCTGTTCAACCGCACTTGCAGGATTTTGTGCAAACATGCCTGCTGGTAAACCTAAACGATGTAATTTGCCATCAATTTCAATATAGCTGAGCAGCATGGGTTGTTGATGATTGGGAATACTGCGTTTGCTTGGCTTCAACTCCTGTTTAAAATCGTTTTCGATCCAACGGGTATGGATATTAAACTCATCACTAAAATCAGGTTCATTGAGTACCGCACGGTGGAAATCTAAAACCGAAGCCACACCTTCAATTTTAAATTGCTTTAACGCACGTTTAGCGCGGGCTATAGCAACTTCGCGGGTTGGGCCCGTCACAATCAGTTTTGCCATGAGAGAGTCAAAATGACTGGAGACCAATGACCCAGTTCGGACCCCTGTATCGACGCGTACGCCATGACCAAACGGCGCTTCAAATAAGCTCAGCACACCAAATGCTGGAATAAACCCACGTGCTGGGTCCTCGGCATTGATACGAAACTCAATCGCATGGCCTTGTGCTTTTGGTGTTTCTTGAATCGACAAGGTATGCCCTTGTGCGACACGGATTTGTTCTACCACCAAATCGACTTTTGAGGTTTCTTCAGTGACAGGATGCTCAACTTGCAAACGGGTGTTTACTTCTAAAAATGAAAGCTTTCCGTCACGACTGAGTAAATATTCAACTGTCCCCGCACCGACATAGTTTGCCGCCTGACAGATATTTTTTGCCGAACTTAAGATTTGTTGATAGATCTCATCGCTAATAAAGGGTGCTGGCGCTTCTTCAACTAATTTCTGGTTACGACGTTGCAAAGAGCAATCACGCGTTCCGAGTACCACAATATTGCCATGTTGGTCAGCAATCACTTGCGCTTCTACATGGCGCGGTTGATCTAGATATTGCTCAACAAAACATTCACCACGACCAAAGGCAGCTTTGGCCTCTCGTACTGCAGACTCATACAGCTCTTTGACTTCTTCAAGTTTCCACACCACTTTTAAACCACGACCACCACCACCAAATGCAGCCTTAATCGCAATCGGTAAACCAAATTGTTTGGCAAATGCTAAAGCTTCATCGGCATTATTGAGTGGGTCTTGGGTCCCTTGAACCAAAGGTGCACCGACCGAAGCCGCAATTTTACGTGCTTCGATTTTATCGCCTAATTTTTCAATTGCACTCGGTGATGGCCCGACCCATTTTAAACCTGCATCAATCACTGCTTGAGCAAATTCGGCACGTTCAGATAAAAAGCCATACCCTGGGTGCACCATGGTTGCTTTGGATTTCTTTGCAATCTCGATAATGGCTGCAATATTTAAATAGGTTTCACTGGCGGTTGCACCAGCCAAACCCCATGCTTCATCTGCAAGTTCGACATGCATACTGCCAATGTCGTCATCAGCATATAACGCGACCGATGCAATTCCCATATCACGGCAAGCATGGATAATACGAACGGCAATTTCACCACGATTGGCAATCAGTAATTTTTCAGTTTTCATCATTTATTCTCAAAATCTGTAAATTCGGCAATTTTTTTAAATTTAATCCAGCAACCCGCAGGAATCTGTGCCACCAAATCCCAATGATGTTTTGCAACGGCGGCAATGACGGGATAGCCACCCGTTAAAGGGTGATCATTCATAAACAAAACCGGTTGGCCACTGGGTGGAATCTGCAAAGCGCCAATGCATGTGCCTTCACTTTCGAGTTCATGGGTAATTGTGCGTGTTAAAGGCTGTGCGCCTGAAAGTCTGAGCCCAACGCGATTGCTTTCATTGGTCACTAGCCATTCCTGCTGACACAACAGTTCAATACTGTCTTGCTCAAACCAATCGGTACGTGGACCCATCACGATGTCTAGCTCAACCACATCACCAACTTTGGGCAAATCGTTTTTACCCACTTCATTGACACTAATGTTGGCTGCCTTTATCTGTCCTTGGTAAATAGTATCTCCAAGCTTTAAAGGTTCTGGCCCTAACACCGCCAAACTATCAAATGAAGCACTATTCAGTATGGGTTGAACGTCGATACCTCCACGAACGGCAACATAGTTTCGTAAGCCTGCCGTGGGTGGTTGAATATGAAACTCATCGCCTTCATCCAGATCAATCGGCTGATCACTTGTAAAGTCTGCGCTTTGACCATCAGTAAATTTCACACGAATATTTGAGATGGCACCTGTAACAGCAATCACGGCGGCATGCTGCATTTTGGCTTTCAATCCGCCATTTAAAACTTCAATGACAGGTGTATTAGTTGGATTCCCCACAATACGGTTAGCACTGTGCATGGCAGACAAATCCATTGCACCTGCCATTCCAACGCCAATCTTGGTCTGGTTTAAGCGCCCTTCATCTTGAATCAGCATCTGTAAACTTGGCGCAGTAATCTTAAACAGCGGCAGCGATTGTTTTGGCTCAACTGTGCGCGTGATTTGCTGCGGTACAGTCACTGTGGTTGGACGATACGTGACATCCTCAAAATGTACGGTCATGCCTGGTAACAATAGTGCTGGATTTTTCCGCTCCAAATCCCACATTTTTTCCGATGTGCCCCCAATCAACTGCCAGCCACCCGGACTGTCTTTTGGGTAAATACCAGAGTATTGTCCAGCCAAACCCAAAGAGCCTGAGGGTATTTTTTTACGCGGAACCGTTAAGCGTGGAATATCGGTAAAAGGCTTATCGGGACTGCTCATATACGCAAAGCCCGGCGCAAAACCAATAAAAGCTACATTCCAGACGCTATGGTGATGTTTTCTAATCACATCGGCAACAGATAACCCTTGTAACTCGGCAACCTGCACAAGGTCTTCGCCATCGTAACGAATCGGCACAATCACTTCTTGGCCGCTACGCTCAAATCCAGCAGCAATTTTGAGCCTCTGAATTGAAGCAACCAGCGTTTTAAAGTTGGTTTCGATCTCGTTAAAAAAAACCAAAATTGTTTTTGCAGCAGGGACTAAGTCTTTAATTCCATTCAATTGCGTATGTTGCAATTTATTGTACAACGCCAATGTTTCTTCGAGGCTCGCAAGCTCAATCAGAAAACAGTCGGCGTTTACGGATAAAAAACGCATTTGCTTATCCTTTTAATTGTTCTTTAGTCCAATTAACCAATCCAAGCACGGTCAGGAATGTCGGTAATCAACATGTGACCCGGTGCATGACTAATCGCAAAAGGAATTTTCGAATTCATGACTGCCGCTTGCGGTGTTACCCCACATGCCCAAAACACAGGAATCTCACCTGCTTCGATACGAGAGGCTTCACCAAAATCAGGTTTATTTACATCTAAAATTCCTAAACTTTCAGGGTGTCCAATATGCACTGGTGCACCATGTACACTTGGCATACGTGCGGTAATTTTTACGGCTTCACTAATTTGATGTGATGGAATTGGTCGCATAGAAACCACCATATTGCCTGAGATTCGCCCTGCTGGTTCGCACTTTATATTGCTCAAATACATCGGCACATTAGTGTCATCATGAATATGGCGAACTTCGATCCCCGCTTCTTGCAAAGCGGTTTCAAACGAAAAACTGCAACCAATCAAGAAAGTCACCAAATCAGGATGAGCATTATAAATCTCGCTGGCATCGGTCACTTCTTCAACCATTTCTCCCTCTTTCCAAATGCGATAGCGCGGGAAGTCGGTTCGGATGTCTGAGTCTGCTGCAAGCTGAGTTGCATAGATGCCTTCTTCGAGCACATCAAGGACTGGGCAGCTTTGTGGATTACGATGTGCATAGAGTAAAAAGTCATAGGCCCACGCTTTTGGCACCGAAATCATGTTGACCTGTGTCATACCCGCAGCCATACCTGCTGTCGGTTTGTCAAAGCCAGCACGGATTTTTAAACGCGCATCTAAAGCGGCTTTAAGCTGAGCTGGTTCGACTTTAATATCCTTATACATGGTGCTCATCCTTATGCTTTGTTTACAAATGGTCTGATTTCGATATTATTTTTTACAAGCTCGGCTTTAATCGCTGCCGACATTTCTAATGCACCGTCGGTGTCTCCATGTAAGCAAATGGTGTCGGCCTGAATTGGGGTAAATACGCCATCAATTGACTCGACCCCACCATTTTTAAGCATAGACACCACACGGCTCGCCACAAATGCCGAGTCATGTAAAACTGCACCTTCTAGACGGCGAGAGACCAGTGAACCATCGCTGTTATAAGCGCGGTCTGCAAATGCTTCAGACACCACGTTTAAACCAGCGGCACGCGCCTGCTCGACCAAGCTTGACCCCGCCAAAGCCACTAAAACCAGTTCAGGGTTGTACATTTTAATCGCATCAATCACAGCGGCTGCCTGAGCTTGATCATGAGCAATGGTGTTATACAGCGCGCCATGTGGTTTAACATATTGCACTTTCGAACCTGCCACTTTTGCCAAACCGTCCAATGCTGAAATTTGATACAGCACATCAGCAATCAGTTCATCACGTGACACATCCATATTACGGCGGCCAAAACCAACCAGATCTGGGTAAGACACATGAGCACCAATGGTCACACCAAGCTCAACTGCTTTACGAACTGTTTTTAAAATGCCGAGCGGATCGCCAGCATGAAAACCACATGCGATATTGGCACTGGTCACCACAGGTAATATCTGATCATCATTACCCATTTTCCATGAGCCAAAGCTTTCGCCCAAATCACTGTTTAAATCTACAAACATGGCAGTATTCCTTTTTCGCTATACGATTATCTAGCTTAAAGTTTGGTCAAATAGTTAAACACGGTTGTAAATGACATATAGCCCATCCACCACGTCAATACACAGGTTAACGCACCTAGAATAATTAACCATTTTGGATAATTATAATTGCCCATCAAGTCTCTACGGCAAGCCGCAACATAGACAAAAATTGTAAGGCCAATTGGCAACACTAAACCGTTAAAACCACCCACAAAAATGAGCAGACCTGCTGGCGTTGCCCCTAATACCACATAGAGTAATAAGGCTAAGGCAATAAAAGTGATGGTGGTATAGTTGCTTTGTTTTGGGGTTAAATTCTTTTTAAATGCACTAAAGAATGAAACCGAGGTATAAGCTGCACCAATGGTGCTACTAATACCTGCTGCCCAAAAGATCAGGCCAAATAATTTATAACCAAATGTGCCTGCTGCATATTGGAATGCTTGTGCCGCTGGATTAGCATTATGACTGGCTAAATCAATACTTGCTCCACTCACTACCACACCCAAGAAGGCTAAAAATAAGACATAGCGCATGATACCAACCACCACAATACCTTTGGTCGCAGCTTTGGCTACTTCATCAATATTTTCAGGGCCAACCGCACCTTTATCAAGTAGACGGTGCGCACCTGCATAACAGATATAACCACCCACCGTGCCACCGACAATGGTGGTAATAATGGCAAAGTCAATCTGATCTGGTGCAAAGGTTTGCTGTACCGCCTGCCCAACAGGCGGCATTACAATCACAGCCACAATGATGATCAGGATGATTTTCAGCAATCCCAATACGATCATGCTTTTGTCCATCGCAAGCGTGGCTTTTCTTGAAGCGAAAATCAAAATCGCCAATGCCCCGCTGAGGATACCGCCCCATTTGGTATCCAGACCAAATAGCGCATTCAGCCCCAGTGCAGCACCTGCAATATTTCCGATACTAAAGAAGAAACCACCTAAAATCACCAGAAATGCAAGTAAATAACCACTGCCTGGTAAAGCCTTATTGGCAATATCGGATGCACGCATTTGCGTGAGCGTCACTACACGCCAAATATTTTGCTGCACCACATAATCAATCAAAATTGAAACTAAAATGGCAAAACCAAATGCAGCCCCTAGTTTCACTGTAAATACAGCAGTTTGGGTTAAAAACCCAGGTCCCATGGCAGAGGTTGCCATCATAAAAATGGAGGCGACAATGGCCCATTGACGATCTGATAGCAAAGAAGATTTCAGTAAAGACATATTGATGCGTTCCTCATCCATTTGAGCTCAATAACGCGATTTTCAACTTGATCCAAGAGCATCATTTTGTTTATAAACGATCTTCTTTAATCCTTTTTAAATCACAAAGATTCCCTGTTCTCCCACTCAGCGATGGGTAATCAAATCTTCTCGTTCAAATAAAAACATATGCAAGCCAACTGAACAATACGACTTTTTAGATATAAAATTAAAATCAATCCATTGAATTTAATTACTTTTTATTTATGATTAGTTTAAAGATAAATTTTACTTATCACTCCTGATAAGCTGCTTTTATAATTTTTTAACTTTGCAGCTGTTGGATTCCATATACACGGTTCTTACAGAAGCTTGCTTTAAGCACCTCAAATTTTTATTTTCTGATTCAAGCTTTTCATCGCACTTTCAGAAACCGTCACGGCGACATCGGTTAATTTCTCTTTCAATGCAGCATCATTGCCTTGAATATAAATAGAGGTAAAGTGAAAGGTCTTTAACTTAATTGGTGTATTTAATATTTCTAATCGACCATCGGTAATTTCTTTTAAAGCGGTTAAGGTCGGCACCACAGCGATTCCCAAACCTTGCTCAGCAAGTCGTAATAATGTTGCCAAGGAATAACTGGTGATCGAAAGCGGCTCATCCAGCCCCTGTTCCTTCATTTTGGCTTTCAGCTCTTTATAGGGATAGGTAATTTTTGGATAGGTTAAAATGGTATGTGACATTAAGGTCTTAAATGACATTTGAGCAATCCCTCCTTTAAATGAAGGTGAAGCCAAGAAACTAAGTTCAAAGTCACAAAGTGCCTGTTCAATACATTCAAAAGCCAGCGTTGGTCCGAGTAAAAAGGCCATATCCAGATCACCTGTGCGTACGCCTTCTTGTAAATTCGGGGTTAGATCAACCACAATTTCCACAGAAACTTTAGGGAATTCCTGCTGAACTTTCTCGATATATTCCACCAACCATGTGTAGACTATGGTTTCCGAAACGCCCAAACGAATTGTACCAGTCAAATGCTGATTTTCAGTTAATTCTGCGATGAGTTCAGTTTCTAAACGCATCAATTTTTCAGCATATTTAAATAAGGTCATGCCCTTGTGCGTCGGTTTCAGTTGGCGAAAACTTCGATCTAAAACTTTAAATCCAAGGTCATTTTCAATCGCGGTGATTTTCTGTGATACTGCTGGCTGAGTGGTTTGTAATTTTGTCGCTGCCTTATTAAAACTATTCAGCGTCACCACCCAGTAAAATGCTTCCAGATTCTTTAAATTCACTTTAAACCAAAGCTCGCTATCCTTTTCTCGCTGTATAGTATGAGAGTGATCCGCCTGATTAAGCTACCTATTTATTGATTTTTGTTGCAGCTCGTTTGTAGATTGACTCATTTCACTCTTACAAAAATGATATCCAAATCCTGTTTGGGAACAAAGTTACGCTTGCTCATCTGAAATTGTGTTGAACTAATTTTTTCAACTTTGCCATTCCAACAAAATGAAACCAATTCATTCTTATCACGCTCAATCGTCAATTTAAAATTTTCAATCGGTTTAGCCCAATTTGCCCCCGTGGTCAGAATATAGCTTAAAGCATTAAACGGTGAATTCTCTGCTTTGGCTTTTTTTAAGCCCTGCTTAAATTGTGCATCCATACAAAAGTTTTGATTATATTCATCAGGATATAGAGCAACCGCGCCACCCAACAAAGGTTGATATTGATGCTGAATTTTGGTCAGAGCATTGGCTTTAAAGGTTTGCTTCCAACTATAAATCACTTGAGATGACCATGGAATTTCATCATCTTTTTTAAAATTCGCCAATATCTTCTGCATTTGTGGCTGCTTACATTGCTTTAATTTATCGACAAAATAGCGATCATCATCATTGTTACGCATCCAAGGATTAAGCATGTCGGTTTGACTAAAACCACATTGTTTAAATAGATCTGTTGCATCAATCAACGGCGACTTTTCATCCTTTTGGATAAAAGTACGCACATGCATTTCTGGCTGAATATTTTGACCATCAACTATAATTTTAAAGCTTTTTAGCAATGCTTCGGTATGGGCAAAATCCGCTTCAAAGAAATTATCAATACGTGGTAAGGGAAACAAAACGGTTTCTGTCACATCTTTATTACTTAAGTTTTTATAAAGATAATTCACTTTAATTAGTTTCTTGCTAATAAATAAGTCTTCACTTTGCATCGCAACATGCGCATTTTTAAGATAGGCCACTCCGCCCGTCCCCACATAGCCCGTTGAATCATTGGCTAGGCTATACATCGGTGTTTGCAGCAAAATAGAACATGCCAAGATGATTTTTTTCATTTTTAAGTGTCCAGTTTAAGACTGTCATTATCAGGATCAATCATAGCGGCTTAAAGCCTTAGATATTCACTTTTTTAGTTATTACACATTAAAAAAGGAGCAGTCTGTTGATCACAAACTACTCCCCTGATTCAGACTTTTATATTCAAGTTCAAAGTTTATTCAACCCTGAACGCTGCTTTAAGCAAGATGATTTACTTTAATCGAATCATCACCGTTTTAATTCGATTGCTTTCCATCTCCACCACTTCAAATTGTAGGTCTTGATAGTCCAGCATTGAACCAACCTCCACCATGCCATTACACTTATCTAGAATCAATCCTGACACAGTAATATAGCCGGTCTCTTCATCGACCAGATCAACACCCAGCTGCAATTCAAGTTGATACAGATCCAAAGTGCCTGCAGCTTTCCAAGTACGTTCATCGACTTGAATCAAATCAAGCTGCTCATCTGCATCTGGAAACTCACCCGCAATGGCTTCAAAAACATCCAGAGGTGAAATTAATCCCTGCACATTTCCAAATTCATCATTCACGAGCACCAATGAGCCTTTAGAAGTTCGCAATGTATTGATCACATCAATCACTTTCATTTTTTCAAAAATAAAGATCGGACGTTGTGCTTTAATCAGTGATTTTAATTGCGTCTCATCATCCAATGCATCCAAGATTTCCTTGGCGCGAACCACAGTTAACACTTTATCCAAACTACCACGACACACTGGAAATAAGCTATGCGGCACAGATAAGATCTGCTCACGTATTTTTTCTGGCGTTTCGTTGATGTTAATCCAAGAAATTTGACTACGTGGCGTCATAATTGAGGCCACAGATCGTTCTGCCAGCGTTAATACGCCCCCGATCATATAACGTTCTTGGTCATCAAATGTTTCTTGTGCTTGCAAATGTTGCAGCGGATTGGTTGCAGTGGTTTCTGCCTTGCCACCCATAAGCTTTAAAATCGTATCTGCTGTTCGATTACGCAACGGGATCTTCGACTCATGTTTAGATCTGTTGCGTTGGGTAAACTGATTAAATGCCTCAATAACAATCGCGACACCAATACCCGAATAGATATAACCTTTCGGAATATGGAAACCAAAGCCTTCGGCAATCAAACTAATACCGATTAACAGTAAGAAGCTGAGACAGAGAATAATGACGGTTGGATGTCGATTGACGAACTCAGTTAATGGTTTAGAAGCCAACAGCATCACCAACATGGCGACAACCATCGCGACCATCATGACGTAGATATTATCCACCATACCAATGGCAGTAATGACTGAGTCTAATGAGAACACGGCATCCAGCACCACAATTTGGGCTACGACTGCAGAAAAGCTTGCATACACCACATTGGTGGTAATTTTGACTTCTGCTTTGCCTTCCATACGTTCATGTAATTCACTTACCGCTTTATACAGTAAGAATAAACCACCGAATAAAAGAATCAGATCTCGACCTGAAAAAGACCAGTCAAAAATAAAGATGAGCGGTTTGGTTAATGTGACCAACCATGAAATGGCGAACAGTAAGCCCAAACGCATGATCAATGCGAGAGATAAACCAATGACTCTGGCTTTATCTCGTTGGGAAGGAGGAAGTTTATCTGCCAAAATGGCAATAAAGACGAGATTATCAATCCCTAAAACAATCTCTAAAACGATTAGAGTAAGCAGACCTACCCAAATCCCTGGATCTAATAAAAATTCCATTATTTACTCCTTAAACAAAAACAAGGAGTCATGAAATTGTATTTTAAATTTGTATCCGGCGAGGGATCCATTTATGTTAACCTTTTTGACAATAGTTGCTCTGATTATGCCTAATCTTTAAGAATTTGGTTTAATTTTTTTAAGATTCAAACACAGGTAAAATAAATTCAACAAAATTTCATAAATATCAATAAATTAAATAAAATAATAAGCGCTACCCCAGTTGAATTTTGCATAATTTGTTACATATTTTAAAGACCCAATATTCACACTAGAATGCCATTAACAAGACAATTTAGGACACCATCTTTAAATTAACAATGACCATGCCAAAGAACATCTCATATGTTCTTCACTTGTTTTATCTGTAATTCTCTAATTTTCCGAGCATGCAAACAACTTGAATCACCGTCTTTTTGCTGTTTATTTCTGCATCTACCACAGGATTCTTTTTTGTGAATCTTTCTCAATTTGTTAAGATGATCTAATGAGGAAGTCATTCAATTTCTCATACACTGTTGACTCAATTTTGACAGAATAGAAGTCCTTAGAAAGGTATACTTCCTTCGCAATTTAGTCGAATTTTACAGTGATTGTTAGAATTGGCGAGGCAGCCAAACGTTCAAATTAAACTTATTTATTATTTAAATTTAAGGATTTAACATACATGAATAGCGCTGAAATCATGGCTGATCTTTCATCTCATACGCCGATGATGCAGCAATATCTCAAAGTCAAAACGGACTATCAACATGCCCTGCTATTCTACCGTATGGGTGACTTTTATGAGCTATTCTTCGAAGATGCACATTTAGCAGCTAAACTGTTGGGTATTACGCTGACGCATCGCGGTAAGGCTAGTGGCCAACCGATTCCAATGGCGGGTGTACCTTATCATGCAGCAGAAGGCTATCTCGCGCGTTTAGTCAAAGCTGGACGCACAGTTGCGATTTGCGAACAAGTGGGTGAAGTCACAGGCAAAGGACCTGTTGAACGTAAAGTGGTTCGTATTCTAACCCCTGGCACATTAACTGATGATGCATTATTGGGGAGTTATCAATCCTCGAATCTGGTCGCGCTCTGTATCCAACAAAATCAAATTGGTTTTGCCTTACTCGATTTGAGTGCAGGTATTTTTAAAGTTCAACAACAAGACTATAAACCTGAACAGCTACCAATTGAGCTGGCACGTTTAATGCCAAGTGAAATTTTGATTGATGAAGATCTAATCGATCAAAATATTATTGAGCAGATTAAGAAAAATCTGGACTGCCCAATTACCAAGCGTCCAAACGTTGACTTCAATTTAAACAATGCACAAAAAACCTTATGTGATCAGTTTAGTGTTTCAACCTTATCTGGATTTGGCTTAGACCCACTCCCACTGGCGAAAGCTGCTGCTGCTGCTTTGATTCACTATGCCAAAGAAACTCAGAAAACAGCCTTACCACATATCCGTTCCATTCAAATTGAGCAAAGCACGGACTTTATTGCACTGGATCCCATCACTCGTCGCAATTTAGAAATTATTGAGCCGCTATTTGATCATGGTACATCGCTGTTCCAATTGATTAATGATTGTCAAACTGCAATGGGTGGACGCTTATTGAGCCGTACCCTGATGCAGCCAATTCGGGACACCGCGGTTTTAGATGCACGTCTTGATGCGACTGAACAATTACTCAAAGGCTACCATGAGTCACCGCTACGTTTGGTCTTAAAAGAAATTGGCGATATTGAACGTGTACTCAGTCGTGTTGCACTAGGTAGCGCTCGTCCACGAGACTTAGTGCAACTGCGTCAAGCTTGTGCACAAATTCCTTTTCTTCGCCATGCCTTAGATCCTGTTTTAAAAACACAGCAATCTAAGTTATTAACTCAATTAGATGAAGAACTTGGCGACTTCAAGAGCCTGCATAAACATCTGATGGCTGCAATTGTTGAAAGCCCGCCTGTATTACTTCGTGATGGCAATGTAATTGCAGAGGGTTATGATGATGAGTTGGATGAACTGCGTAAAATTCGTGATCATGCAGGACAGTTTCTGATTGATTTAGAAATCAAAGAACGTGAACGTACGGGAATTAACACACTGAAAATCGGCTACAACCGTGTCAGTGGTTATTATATCGAGTTAACCCGTGCCCAAGCAGAACAAGCACCTGCCGATTATATTCGCCGCCAAACCCTCAAAAATGCTGAGCGTTATATCACGCCAGAATTGAAAGGCTTTGAAGATAAAGTCCTGTCCAGCGAATCCCGCGCCCTCGCCCGTGAAAAACTCTTGTTTGAATCATTACTGGATGAATTACGTCAGAATATTGCGCATTTGCAGATGATGAGTGCTGCAATTGCTTCGATTGATGTATTGGCAAACTTTGCCCATCAAGCACGCCTCAACAATTGGGCAAGACCAGAATACATCCCTGAAACCAGTATCAAAATTCAGGCTGGTCGCCATCCTGTGGTTGAAGCTTTAAATAAAGCCCCCTTCACACCGAATGATACCTTTTTAGATACGCAACATCGCATGGCAATCATTACGGGTCCAAACATGGGGGGTAAATCGACCTTTATGCGCCAAACGGCTTTAATCAGTCTATTGGCCTATTGCGGCAGTTTCGTACCTGCCAAAGCTGCAAAACTGGGTTCGATTGATCGAATTTTTACCCGTATTGGCTCTGCCGATGATTTATCGACTGGTAAATCAACCTTTATGGTTGAGATGACCGAAACCTCGCAGATCTTGCACCATGCGACCAGCCAATCTCTCGTTCTGATGGATGAAGTGGGTCGTGGTACTAGTACCTATGATGGCCTTTCCTTGGCTTGGGCCTGTGTCGTTGATTTAACCAAACGGGTAAAATGCCTCTGTCTATTCGCAACGCATTACTTTGAGTTGACTGAATTGGGTAGCGAAGCTGGCATTGATAACTATCATGTTACAGCTCAAGAACTGAATGGCAATTTGATTTTGCTACATAAAGTTCAACATGGCCCAGCCAGCCAAAGTCATGGTTTGCAAGTTGCCAAATTGGCAGGTATCCCTGCCAACGTGATAAAAGAAGCACAGAAGCGTTTGAAGATTTTGGAAAAACAACAGCATCAACACTTGCAAAGTAGTGTGCAAAATGACTTATTCAGTGCTGTCGAGCATGAGATCGAAACCCAAGTGGTTGAGAGAATTGTTGAAGTCGAAACGAAATCACCTGCTTTGGAATTGTTACAGCAAATTGATGTCGATGACCTAACGCCACGTCAAGCACTTGAACAACTTTATCAACTTAAGGCTTTATTCAAAACAACTCAAACACTTGAAAGTTAATCGCCTTCAAATCAGCTCTAACATTTATGCTAGAGCTGATTTACACAGTTGCCGCTCAAATAAACAATCTCTCACCCATTCGCCTAAGTGAGCATGCTATTGCTATAACAGATCTAAAAGTCGATAGAGGATAATCTCATGTCTCGTGGCGATAAATCTGCTTATACAGCAAAACAGAAAAGACAAGCGAAACATATCGAGGAAAGCGAGTTAGAACAAGGTCGCTCTCAAGAAGATGCTGAACGTATTGCTTGGGCAACAGTCAATAAACAAGATGGTGGTGGTCTCAAGAAAAAACACAGATGAGCGAATTCACGCTGTTGTTGAGACGTATTATCAACAAAAGTCATATAAATAAGTCCATTTCATTGATACGAATAATAAATATCAATAAAAGGAATTGTTTCTATCGGTATTTTTTGCCTAAAATACGCTATGCAAAATGAAAACCATATTTTTTAGGTAGCTGCCGCCATGACCTTTGTTGTCACCGAAAATTGTATTAAATGTAAATATCAAGATTGTGTTGAAGTTTGTCCTGTAGACTGCTTCTACGAAGGTCCAAACTTCCTTGTAATTAATCCAGATGAATGTATTGACTGTGCACTCTGTGAACCGGAATGCCCTGCAAATGCGATTTTCTCAGAAGATGAGTTACCAGAAGGCCAAGAAGTGTTTATTGAGCTCAATGCTGAATTGTCGGAAAAATGGGCGGGCAATAATATCACGCAAATTGGTGAACAACCTGCTGACCGCGAAGAGTGGAATGGTAAACCAGATAAGCTTCAGTATTTAGAAAAATAATAAAAAAGGCCAGTTTTACTGGTCTTTTTTATACCCGAACCACACATTTCTTTGCAATTACCTCATTATTCATGCGCTATTTTGCATTAAAATAGTACGCCTACAGATTTTGAACTGCCTTTTTATGATGCGAAATAAATTACAGGGTCTATTATCATTATTTATCATCCCTGTGATGATGGCGGGCTGTACCAGCTCAACGACAAAAGTAAATCAAAACCAAGGTAAAAGAATTTACATTCCTCAAGAACAAGTCACTTTTACCCGCCCGATCCCAAACAAAGTTGAGCCAGCCTCTTATCGCCAATGGCTGAATCAGGGTGAAAACTATGCACGCGTTCGTGAATATGAGCAATTTTTAACACGCAACAATGTCGCACATATTATTCCAAGCTTTGAGTTACTTCGTACTGCTCGCGACTGGCAAAAATGTGGTCGTACTGAATATATGGTGCCGAATCGTGAATTGTGGGGCAATTCCCTTTCGACCTTACGAGTGTTTAAATATTTAATCGCCGCCAAAATTTTGACCGATTTTGAAGTGACTTCGGTCTATCGTGATTTACCACTCAACCAGTGTGCGGGTGGTGCAGGCTCTTCAAAACATTTATTCAACTCAGCCATCGATTTTCGGATTGGACCTGAATATCCTCAGCCTCAAGACTATGCCTATATTGAACAAACCAAGTTTAAGTTATGTCAGTTCTGGGCTCAGCATGGTCAAAGCCTAGACTTGGGAATTGGCTTATATAGTTCCGGTCAGATTCATATCGATACCCAAGGCTATCGTACCTGGGGACCCGACCTCACTCGAAATAGCTCAATGTGTAATTTCTAAAATAGATCACATTTAAAAAAAGAGATCAAAATGATCTCTTTTTTGTTTCAATCATACGGATTGATTCAGCAATAAAATTGCACTCTGAGCATAAACGTTTAAAATGCAAAGCTAACAAATTGGTAGGTAAACTTGATTATGCAACAGATGTGGACCGAAATTGATGACTATATCAATTCACATTTAATTCCCACGGATCCAAGACTTCAACATGCATTAGACAATACTGATACTCAGGGCTTTTCTAATCATTTGGCTGTTGCACCTAATCAAGGCATGTTTTTGCAAATGTTGATTCAGATGAACAAATGCAAACGTGTATTGGAACTCGGTACGTTTGGGGCATACAGTACCATTTGGCTTGCCAAAGCCTTACCTGAAGATGGCTATCTACTGACGGTTGAGGGACGCGACACTCATGTGATCATCGCCCAAGAAAATATTGATTATGCCAGTATGCCAACGACTATCGAACTCAAAAAAGGCCGTGGTGCCGATATCATGAACCAGCTCATTGCAGATGGTAGTGAACCCTTTGATCTAATTTTTATTGATGCAGACAAACAAAGTTACCGCGAATATTTTGAACTCAGCCTCAAGCTGTCACACTCAGGTACCATCATCGTATTAGATAATGTGATTCGTGCAGGGGCAATTCTGGATGCAGATAACAAGAAACCGAGTATAGAAGGAATTCGTGAAGCTTTCACTGCATTGAAAGACCACCCTCAACTGCTTTCTTGTACAGCTTTGCAAACCGTTGGCTCAAAAGGCCATGATGGTTTCGCAATTGCCATTGTCAAATAGAGATTAAAAAACAACCTATTATTTTTAGTCTTTCAATATCAAGACATTATATTTATCTACACCGCTTTTCCATATAGTTATCCACAGTAATTGCGGATAACTATATGGAATAAAATGAATCACTTAGCAACTAATAGCGGCACATTAGCATTACGGAAAATGCTTGTCGTAATACTACCCAAGAAGAATTGATGAATTTTACTATGACTGAATGCACCTAATACAATCAGTTGAATATCATGTTCTCTTTGATATTCAAGAATATTTTGTGCAACATCACCATAACGGTACACTGAAACCACTTCCAAACCCGCATCGGTCAAATACTTTTCGGGTTCCGCCAGCATTTCTGGATGGTCTCCTACATAAAGCAAATGGCATTGTAGTTTTTTTAACAGGTCACTTTGCGCGATTCGTTGCAGCATCTTTTGGCAAGTTGGTGAATATTCATAAGCAAAGATAAAACGTTTTGGCGGTTGGAAATGTTCTCCAACAGTGATGACTGTACAATTCGCACCACGAATAAAGTTTTCGACATTGCTGCCTATCGGCTTATTCTTCTCTGCGGCGCGCTCACCCACCCGTCCGATGATGACCACATCATTTTCATGGAGAATATTAAAACTTTGTTCAAGAAAATCGCCTTTTTCCTGAATTTTAGTACTGCTTAAACCATATTGTTTTTCGATCAATTCGGAAATATGATTCAGTAAATTATTACTATAATCGAGCGCCAACTCACTTTGCTTTTGTTCTAACTCTGCAAGTTCTTTAAGTAGCATGGCATTACTTTCAAAACCAATCACGCCACTGATTTCACCTAAATGATAGCTAGCTGGGTAATAGTCCAAGATTTGCAACAGTACCAACTCTCTTTGCGTTTGTTTCGCAACCCATGCCGCTGCTTCCGCAACTGCATCAATACAGGGTGAAGAATCAATACATGCAATTACACGGTTCATTTTCGCCTCTCTCTAGGTATATACCTTAGGTCTTCTACTTATTTTTAACTTAACATAGATAAAAGCATGGTGGGTTAAATTTATGTATCGAATCTCATACACTTTTTTATTCGCTTCGATAACGAATTAATTTTGCTGGATTCCCTGCTACCACTGCATAATCCTCGACATCTTTGGTCACCATACTGTTCATTCCCACCACGGCATGATCTCCAATTTTAATTCCATCCTTGATCCCAACATGAGCGCCTAGCCACACATCACAGCCGATTTCTATGCCTTTAGAAGTGACAGGCTGCTGATAAATGGCGCGATCTAAATCCATCCCATGATCAAATGCATATAGGTGACTATAGGCCGCAATTCGAACTTGATCGTGCAACTTAATCCCGCTACGACCACCATCTAAAATACAGTGGTGGTTGATCGCAACTTCATTGCCAATCTGTAAAGGACCATGCAAAGTACAATCGGCAGCAATGAAAGTATTATCGCCAATCGTAATCTTTCGACCACGTTCAGCAAAAATATGTGCTAAAGGTGAAATAAAACAGTTCTTACCAATTTCAACGGTTTCCATATCCATCAGATAGGCTTGATACTCGGCCTGCCATGCCTCAGCCCATTCACGATGCTTGGATTTTAATGTCCAATACAGCCACGGCATATAATTCAGACGCTGTTTATGCTGCTCTCGGTATTTTAATAAAGGATCATTCATTGTCTTGCTCCTCAACCAATACCAATTGCTCTCGACCTCTCGTGACATCTTGGAGTTTTAATCTTAATGGTTCAATCTGATGCACTTGAACTCGCGCCTCAATCACAACACCTGTTTCAGTATATTGCTCTTGATATTCGATCTGCTGCTGCATTAGCTCATACTGAATAATCGCCCATTCATTGAATAAACAAGCAAAGCGAATTTGCTTTTTTTCAATCAACTCAATTTTTTCAGCCAAGACCAAACATTGTCCCGCACAGCCACTATAAGCACGAACCAATCCACCTGTACCTAACTTAATCCCACCATACCAGCGATTCACCAATACAATCACATTGGTCAGCTCATTGCCTTCAATCGTCGCGAGTATAGGACGCCCTGCTGTGCCTGAGGGTTCGCCATCATCATTGAATCGAACCTGATGCCCAATTTTCCACGCCCAACATTGATGCGTCGTTGACAGATCTTTATGCTCTTCTAAAAAGTTCTTCACCTGCTGCTCATTTTCAACAACAGCAGCAATCGCTTGGAAACGACTTTTTTTAATGTCTTCTTCAAAAGTAACCGTAGTGGCAATAGTGAATGGCATAAACATAAATACAAATTTAAAACGAGATTATAGCTTTTTAACACCTAAATAAAAAACCTCGCATCAAGCGAGGTTTTTTATCAACACAAATTAACGTTCGCGTAATGCTTCTTTGGCTTTATTAAACGGTTTCAACAAGTAATCCATAATAGTTTTTTGCCCTGTACGAATATCCACTGTTGCCACCATACCCGGTGTGATGCTAAAGGCTTTACCCGCTTTGTTATATAAACGGTCTGAATCAGTACGAATATAAACACGATAATAGAACTGATCTTGCTTGACCTCATCACGAATGGTATCTGGTGAAATCACAGTCACTTTACCATCCAAACCACCATAGATTGAATAATCATAGGCCGTGATTTTAACCAGAGCTTCCTGACCAGGACGAATAAATGCAATATCTCGTGGTGAAATACGCGCCTCGATCAACAACTTATCTTCTAAAGGAACAATGGTCATCAACTTACCATTTTGAGGAATTACCCCCCCCAAAGTCGTAACATCAATTTCTTTCACAACGCCACGAACAGGCGCTTTAAATACCGCACGCTCTAAACTGTCATTTCGACCATTCACAATCTGCTGCTGAGTTTGAATATCGGTATTTGCCTTAGACAATTCTTCTCGTGCTTTGACATAGTACTGGTTGCGCGTGTCATTGATTTTATTGCTTAGATCATTGGCTTCACGCTTTAAACGCAAGACTTCAACCTCACTGGCCGCCCCTTTGGCAACCAATGGCTCAGTCATCGCCAGTTCTTGTCGTACCAGTTTTGCTGCTTGTTCATAGCCTTCAATTGACTGTTCCAAATTGGCACGTCGTGACAAATATAGCGCTGTTTCTTCTTGTACCAATTTAGGACTCTTTTGTACGTCTTCTGGAAAACTTAAGGGTGAACCTGTCACCTCAGCACGTAAACGCGCTGCGGTAGCTTGTGCCGATATCAGTAAGGACTTTGACTCTCCAACATTCGAAGCAAAACGTGTAGGATCAAGTTGAGCAAGGATTTGTCCCTTTTCAACCACATCCCCTTCATTGACATCGAGTTTAGTTAAAATCCCCCCTTCAAGCGACTGAATAATTTGCTCTTTTGAAGAAGGAATCACTTTCCCCGTACCGGTTGAAACCTCTTCAAGATTAAATAACCATGCCCAGATTAAGAGTGAAAGTAAACCAATCCCAATCATCCAAACAACAAGCGTCGAACGAGGTAACTTTGGTTCATTATAGGTTACGTTCATGGGACGACTGCTGTTCTGTTGTTGTTCACTCATAAAATTTCCTCAAAGTATTAAACTATTTTTTGTTTTATCGTTGATTGTTGTAAAACTTGATCTACAGGTCCATCCATGACGATTTTGCCTTCATTCATGACAATAATTCGGTCAACCAATTCCAAAACCGCACGTCGATGCGTTGCAACAACTAAAGTCCGATAACCGAGCCAAGACTTTAAGTGATCAATCAATTGCTTTTCTGCCACATCATCAATGGCAGCAGTCGGTTCATCCAGCAATAAAATATTTGGCTGACGAATCAATAAACGAGCCAATAATAAGGCTTGTCGTTGCCCACCAGAGAAACCAACACCCCCTTCCAATACTAAATGATCTAGCCCTTCTTTCTTTTCATGCACAAAACTCAACGCACCGGTTACTTTTAAAGCTTTGAGAATATCTTCATCACGTGCTAAAGGCGCACCAAGCGTCAAGTTTTCACGAATAGTGCCATAAAATAAATGTGCATTCTGGTTAAGTAAGCCCATGTCACGACGCACATCGGCAGGATCAATCAGGCTAATATCCAGATCATCCAAATACACCGAACCCGAATTAGGGAACTGCATTGCAGACAAAATCTGTAATAAAGTAGATTTACCTGCACCATTGCGCCCCAAAATCGCAATACGTTCACCCGCACGAATCTTAAGTTGTGGGATTACCAAACTTGGACGTGGATCATCTTCGGTATATTGGAACACCACTTTTTTCAACTCATAATCACCATGTAATACTTCTTTGTGTACTAAATGCGCTTGATCTGGTTGATCTACTGGTTTCTGCATTAACTCATCTAAGCTTTTCTTCGCGACTTTTGCCTGTTGTAAACGTCCCAAAATCCCTGTGATTTGTGAAATCGGCGCAAGCATACGTGAAGATAAAATCGAACAGGCCACCAACGCACCTGTGGTCATATCGCCTTTCATTACCGCAAAACAACCGACTAAAATCACCGCAGCATATGTCAAGCCCTGAATCTTTTGTGTCCACGCAGTCAGTACACCTACGATCTTGCGCTGCTGCATACTAATATCAGCAGATACTTCATTCATATGATTCCATTGATTCTGGAACCGTGACTCTGCACGTAATAATTTAATATCTTCAATACCTTGTACTGCTTCAACCAAAATGGCATTGCGAATTGAAGATTCACGCATCCCTTCCTGTGCAAGTTGTGCCAATTTATTCTGGGCCAAAATTGCAGGCAAAATCATCAAAGGAACCACCAATAGCATCACCCAGAAGAGGTTGCCGCCAATGATTGCAAAAATAATCAGGAATAAGAAAAAGAAAGGGAGATCGGCAATTGCGCCCATGGTGGTTGACGTCACTAAGTCTCGAACCCCCTCCAACTCACGTATTTGAGAAATAAAGGTACCTGTTGACTTAGAACGTTCACTATTTTTGATTCTTAAGGCATGACCAAAGACTCGATCAGAAATCCGTAAATCAGCTCGCTTACCAATAATGTCCGAAATATAGACCCGAGATAGCCTTAAAACAAACTCAAAGATAGCTGCAATCAGTACACCACTCGCAAGTACCCAGAGTGTAGGAATGGATTGCGATGGAACTACACGGTCATAGACTTGCATCGAGAAAATAATGGTGGCTAAAGCCAAAATATTGGCAATCATCGATGCCAACATGATATCGATATAGCGTTTCCAATCCTGTAATACAATTGACCAGAACCAGCTTGGTTCATACGGTTTGATATACTCATCGATACGCGCATCAGGCACCGACTGTTCTGGGCGAAGCACATACACATTTTTAATAATGTGTTTCAATGCACCCACTGCAAACTTTTGCGATAATCCCTGATCACCACTCAGTTGAACACTGACATGGCCTGAACCGTCTGCTTTATCGATAACACCAACCTGCCCGTCGGCTAATTCTACCAGTACAGGTAAACGCCAAGGGTTAATCACTTCGTTACTAAAAGCAACTCGCCTAACATTCAAACCGACCTGCCGACTAATCAAAACCAAGACTTCATCGAGATTTTGATTCTGGTTCCAGTCAAGCTGTAAACGAATCCGTTCCTCAGAAGGTTCAATGCGATAATGTTTTGCAATCGTCAGTATGGCCTGTAACCAAGGCTGATAATTTATTTTTGTAGTCATCATGGTTGTACCTCAAATCCTTGGATTTTTATATTATTGAGGTCATAGGCTTGGCGAGAACGTCCTGTCGCAGCAATATATTGTGCAATACTGCTGTAAATGTCATAACGTGCCGTTTCTGCTTCTGAATTCGCACTATGAATTGCCTGTTCTGCATTGAGCAGGTCAACCAAAGTCCGTGTCCCTAACTTATATTGTTCTTGGTAAAGTTCTCTAGTTCGTATTGTTGTTGCTTGTTGCCCTGCCAAAACCTGCATTTGGCGTTGCTTATTTTCGATTTGTTCACGGCTGGTTCTAATTTGATCCAACACTTTTAAATATACGGCATTGACTTGTGCTTTAGCTGCCTCTTCAGCAAAACTAGCCGCCCGAGTTTTTGAGGAGGTTGCTCCCCCCTGATAGAACTGACTGCTGGCTTCAAACATGATGGCACTATCAAACCCGCCCTCTTTATCATTGCTTGGGTTTCGACCGTGCAAAGCTTGACTCAGTTCACCTTTTACGGCAAGTGTCGGATAATTACTCACCTGTGTCTGTAATTTTTGATTACGCGCAACTTCAATTCCAGCTTGTGCTGCAATCATTTGCGGAATGGTATTGAACTGTGGTGCAGCATATAAATCTGATTGTTTTACATAATCTTCTGAAATGGCCCATTGTACATTTCGTGTATCAAAGCCCAATAAAGTATACAAATGCTGCTGATATTGACTCAGTAATGATTGTTGCGCAATCATCGCAGATTGTGCTGATTGCAAATAAGACTGTGCTTGTATTGGGTCAGCCTGACTACTAATCCCTGCATTAGCACGTAAATTCGCCATCTCTTGAATACGTTTAATCCCTGCGATTTGCTGATTCGCAATCTGGATCAATTTTTGATAACGCTGAATATTTATAATCGTCTGTGCAACGTCTAAGGAAATATCATCAATTTTGACCAGTACATTGGCTTGCCCAACCAAGACTTTTGCTTTTTCGACATCAACACCCGATTTTACTTTCCCAAAATCGTACAGCATTTGTGTTGCACTTAAAGTAAGCAACTGCTGGCCTCGGGTACTTTTTTTACCTAAATCTCCGGTACTCACGCCACCACCAATCTGTGGATAATAACCAGATTTGGCGACATCAATATTGGCATTTTGTGACGCTAATGCTGCAATGCCTTGTGAAATTTCAGGATTACGCTGTACTGCAATCTGTACCGCATCTGTAAGTAGTTTGCGTTGATTCTGCCAAAAAGCAGTTGGAATCGTATCGACTTGAGGGCGACCTGACCCAACCACAGGCAAATCACTTCCTAGCGAGGTATCTACAGAAAAATTACTCAATTTCTGCATTTGTGCCACTTTGAACTCATCACTACTTTTTGGGACAAAAAGCTTAGAAATGTTGTTTTTTAAAGTGTGATATTGTTCACTCGGTGTTGTTGCATGTGTGATTGGCACAGACAGTGTTGCTACATAGAGTAACCACTTAAAATCCATACTTTTTTTCCATGTTCCATTATTCACTTTTATATCGTTGTGCAAGTTCATATTTTTTTCGTATTGTTATCATTTCAGCATTTTCATTTTAAGCATTTTTTTATAAAAAACACTATGTTCCTCACATAAATTCCCCCATAGATATGTGTATATTTTTGTAAAACAGTTCACATTTTAATAGATTATGCCTTGGTAAGAGGATAAATAAAATAAATACTTATCAATAAATTAATTAAAAACATCCCTAAACATTTCATGATCGACCCAATCTTTCACCGCTTATCATTTTTTTCTTCATAAAAAAAAGAACCTTTCGGTTCTTTTCTTAAATACAGATTCTGCTGACTAAACAACAAAATCATCGCCTAGATATACTTTACGGACTTGCTCATTATCTAAAATTTCTTGCGGTGTGCCTTCTGCAATCACAGAACCCTCACTCACAATATAAGCTTTCTCGCAAATTGCTAAGGTCTCACGCACGTTATGATCGGTAATCAACACGCCAATGCCACGGTCTTTGAGCGTCTGGATAATATCTTTAATATCACCAACAGAAATTGGATCAACCCCCGCAAAAGGTTCATCCAGCAACATAAACTTCGGATCTGCAGCCAAAGCACGTGCAATTTCAGCACGGCGACGCTCACCACCCGACACGCTCATGCCCAGGGAGTCCTTAATGTGATTGATTTTAAAATCACTTAATAGTTCATTGAGACGTTGTTGGCGCTGCTGTTTATTTAAATCTTTACGTGTTTCTAAAATTGCCATAATGTTTTCGGCAATTGTCAGCTTTCTAAAGATTGAAGCTTCTTGCGGTAAATAGCCAATGCCTTTACGGGCACGTTCATGCATTGCAAGATCAGACAAATCAAGATTGTCTAAGTGAATTTCGCCTTTGTCCATGCGAACAAGACCAACGACCATATAAAAGCTTGTGGTTTTACCTGCACCATTTGGCCCAAGCAGACCCACAATCTGTCCACTTTGCATTGTAAAAGAAACATCTTTTACAACCCAACGTTTACTATAGTTCTTAGCCAAATGCTTAATACAAAGCGTCTGTGGTTGCTGCACTGATTGTTCCATTAATCACGCGCCCCTGGGAAACTTTTTGAGCTTGAAGGTGGAATAATGATTTGCACGCGATTGGTTGAAGAACCTTGCGCTTCAACATCTCCTTTGTTCATACTGTATTTTAGGCTGTTACCCCGAATACTCGAGCCATCCTGATACAGATAAGCTTTACCCGTTAAGGTAATAATACCCGTATCTGCATTATAGACGATGGTTTGTGCCTCACCGCGAGCTAAGCCCTTATTTGCATCCATTTGCTGCTGAAATTTTGCAAGCTGACCTTTTGCCGTGATGATCTGGATCTCTTTCTTACTATTTAAATTTGCAACAATTGAATCCGCCTGCAGCTTCATCGTACCTTGCTCAATCACGACATTGCCGGTGTATGTCGTTACACCTGTTTTATCATTATAGGTTGCGCGATCAGCAACTAATGAAAGTTGTTGATTACGATCTGACGGCAAAGCAAAACTTGCAGCAGAAGATAATGCAACCACGGCAGCACAAGTGATTTGTTTCAGGAAAGTAGAACGAGATTTAGAATTAAGAGCTTGGCGCATACTTTCCTCGAATTTTATAAAATTCATATTGACCATTATTTAAATTAGCCTTGAGGCCTTGACTCACGAACTCAGCTGACGGTGATTGCACCGTGACTTGATGTTGTGTTTCAAGCTCTCTTGTTTTTGGGTAACCCGTGAGTTCATCTGTATGAAACTCCATTTTATTACCCTGATCAGACAATTTCGTTGCGACTACATCACCTAGCAAAACAACTTTAGTATTATCATCATAACCATGTGCTTGTTTAGCATAGAATGTCGCATCAGGTTTGCCCTGTTTGTACATCACTGCATTCAGTTGATCAAGCTGAGAGGTTTTTTGTTGCATATTTTGTTCTAGCTGTTTGACTTGAGCACGAATATACAAATTACCCTGTTCATCGGTCTGGGTTAAATGTACACCCTGTGCTGAATAGGTCATATTCTTGGCTGAATCAACATCCAATTTTTTTGCTTTGCCACTGTAATAGTAATAGCCACCACTCACAGTAGCAACTGCGACAGCAACAACATATAAAACTTTGGTATCCATAAACAGGGTTACCTAACCTTTGAGCAAATCAACACTCTATTAATGTGGTACAGCAAGATATTTTTCAAGCAGTTCTTGGTAAACACCTTTTGCCATCAACAACATATCGCAGACTTCACGTACTGCTCCACGGCCACCCATTGCTTGGGTGACCAGATTCGCACGACGGCGTACTTCTTCATGTCCATTTGGCACAGTAACTTTCATGCCCGCAATCGCAAAGGCAGATAAATCAGGCCAATCATCACCCATATAGATACAATCTTCAGGTAAAAGACCTAGTTGTGCACAGGCTTCACGCAATGCAACACCTTTATCTTCACGTCCTTGGAATACTAAATCTACACCAAGATCAGACATCCGTTTTTCAACGATATTACTTTTTCGTCCAGTGATAATAATCACTTTCATTCCCGCTTGCTGAACCAGTTTCATGCCCAAGCCATCACGGATATCAAAGGATTTAATCTCATCGCCTGAATTGGTTAAAGTCACAAAGCCATCGCTTAAGATCCCATCCACATCAAGCACAAGGGCTTGTAAATGACGAGCTTGTTCTTGTAAAGCATAAGATGCCATGGCTTAATTTACTCCTGCCTGAATAAGGTCATGCATACTAATCACACCAATGACTTTATTGGCTTCATCAACAACCACAAATTGATTGACTTTTTTCTCATGCATTTTTTCTAAAGCTTTCACCGCACGGGCTTCCTGAGAAATCGTTAGTGGGTTTTTAGTCATGACTGCAGACACGGGTAAATTCACATCAAAACCTTGTTGCTGGTCAATCATGCGACGTAAATCACCATCGGTAAAAATACCCAACAAGGTATCATTTTCATCAACGACTGTAGTTAATCCCAGACGTTTGTCAGAAATTTCATATAACACTTTGTTCATTGGTGTATCTGGTCGAACTTTAGGTAACTCTGCGCCTGTATGCATCAAGTGTTTGACATGCAAAAGTAAACGTTTCCCTAAAGCTCCCGCTGGATGCGAACGGGCAAAATCATCTGCTGTAAAACCACGCGCCTCTAAAAGTGCCACGGCTAAGGCATCACCCAACACCAAAGTCGCAGTGGTACTTGAGGTTGGTGCTAGACCTAAAGGACAAGCTTCATCTGCTTGCCCCAATGTCAACGCAACATCCGCATTTTGTGGCATTGGTCCCCTGTCATCACGACTAATGGTAATTAAAGGCACGCCTAAATGCTTGATCAGCGGCATCAACATCATGATTTCATCACTCTTACCCGAGTTTGAAATCGCGATCAGTACATCTCCACGTACCAACATGCCAAGATCACCATGACCAGCTTCACCTGGATGCATAAAGAAGGACGGTGTTCCGGTCGATGCAAAGGTAGCCGCCATTTTACGACCAATATGCCCAGATTTCCCCATCCCTGTCACAACAACACGTCCTTGACATTGCAACAGGATCTCACATGCAACGTCAAAACGCTCATTAATCTGGGCAGCAAGAACTTCAATCGCTTGTTGTTCAATACGCAACGTTTCTCGTGCGCTTTTTTGAAAATCTATGGTGTGTGACATATGAGTTTGACTCAAAATAATACTCTATCCACTTGTACAGTAGATAATTTTAATCAAAAGAATGATGGGGATTCTAGCATATCTGCAAATATTACACGTTTCTAAATGTATAAGTTTTCATGAAAAATGAAGAGATGAAGTATGAAATAACACGCATTATATTGAGATTAAACACCCATATTCTGAATCCGCATTTAGTTAGGGATATGTCCATTCATCTTGAATGGTACGTCCCTTATATACCTTATAGAAAAACTTGCTTATTATTAAGCCTAGTTGTATATACATATATAAATAAGATTATACATGGCCACACCTAAGCACCCAATTAGGTATTTTTTATGACGATAATTGCTTCAAGGATGCGCAGTAAAAGATGAGCTCATTGGATGAGAAAGAACAACATCAATTTATTGAAAACCGCAGTATTGATTTCATTCCAGAACACGAAAGACATGGCAGTGTTTTCGGTCAATTTACGTTATGGTTTGGTGCTAATTTACAAATCACAGCAATCGTCACAGGTGCTTTGGCCATTGTACTCGGTGGTGATGTCTTCTGGTCGATTATGGGTTTATTAATTGGGCAATGCTTCGGTGCCACCATCATGGCTTTACATGCAGCACAAGGTCCCAAACTTGGCCTTCCGCAAATGATTTCAAGCCGCGTTCAATTTGGCGTATATGGTGCCTGTATTCCGATTTTCTTGGTTTGCTTGATGTACATTGGGTTTACCGCCACAGGCGAAGTCCTCGCAGGTAAAGCGATCGCACAACTCATCAATGTCAGCAATAGCACTGGAATTTTAATCTATGCGACGTTTATTGTGATCTTTGCCACCATTGGTTATCGCTTAATCCACTGGGTAGGTAAAGTTGCAAGCGTTATTGGCATAGTTGCCTTTATCATTATTTTGACTCAAATTTTAACCCATTCCAATTTTTCAGAATTAATTGCTGTTCGAAAATTTAGCTGGTCCTCATTTTTACTCGCGATTTCCCTTTCTGCTTCTTGGCAAATTTCATTTGGCCCTTATGTTGCCGATTATTCCAGATACCTCCCCTCAAAGACTTCTTCGACTCGTGTGTTTCTGGCGGTCGGTCTGGGATCCTTGCTTAGTTCACAGATCTCAATGACTTTGGGAGTATTGATTGCACAAATCTCACAAGGTGGCTTTGTTGGAAATGAGGTGCAATATGTCGTGAGGATGAATGCAGCCGCACTGATCATCACTTTCCTCTATTTCAGTATTGCCTTTGGTAAAGTGACCTTGTCCACCCTGAATGCCTATGGTTGTTTTATGTGTATTGCAACCATTTGGAATAGTTTTAAACCTGAATATCACATTTCAAGAATGACCCGTTTAGGTATTGTCTTAAGCATGGTTGCCATTTCTACCATCATCGCAATTCTGGGTGAACACACTTTTTTAAACAGCTTTAAAGCATTTATTTTGTTCTTACTCACCTTCTTTATTCCTTGGAGTGCAATTAACCTCGTAGACTACTATTTCATCTCTAAAGAAGAATGTGATATCGCTGCCTTATACGATCCAAATGGAAAATATGGTCGCTGGAATAGTATCGGCATTGGGTGTTATGTCATGGGGGTATTACTACAACTCCCCTTTATTCATAGTAAAGTTTACACTGGTCACATCGCGACCATATTAGGGGGTATGGATATCTCTTGGTTGGTCGGTATTCTGGCAACGGCAGTGATTTATTATTATTTTGCAAAAAAAGTCCAACTTCGGACAGCGAGTCAAATTGGTTTTGAATAAAGAAATATTGCAAATGAAAGCCATCTTTTTTCTGCTGATAACTTTATGAAATATGGTGCATACGTTATGATGAATAACGATTTTTGTAGAGTGTTTGAAAACCCTTATGCAACCTTTTGTTCTATATAACTCTGAGCAACGTAAAAAAGTTGAATTTGTCCCACGCAAAGAAGGTCAAATCGATATGTATGTCTGTGGTATGACGGTTTACGATTACTGTCATATCGGGCACGCTCGGGTTATGGTTGCATTCGACTACATCATTCGCTTCCTACGCAGCCAAGGTTGGAAAGTTCGCTATATTCGCAACATTACCGATATTGATGACAAAATCATTGCACGTGCCAATGAGAATGGCGAAAGCATCCAACAACTCACTGCTCGTTTTATTCAAGCAATGAATGAAGATGCGGCTAACTTAGGTTGTGCTGAACCTGATGAAGCACCTAAAGCAACTGAATATATCGATCAAATGCAAAATATGATCGGTACCTTGGTTGATAAAGGGGCTGCATACCCTGCTGCCAATGGCGATGTTTATTTTGAGGTGAGCAAATTCAATAAATACGGTCGTTTATCTGGTCGTAAATTGGATGATATGCAAGCGGGTGCATCTGAGCGTGTGGATGTTGAAGTTGAAAAGAAACATCCCTTTGACTTTGTACTGTGGAAACATGCCAAAGCAAATGAACCTGCTTGGGCTTCACCTTGGGGCAATGGCCGTCCTGGTTGGCATATTGAATGCTCAGCAATGTCGACTTGCTGCCTAGGCAATCATTTCGATATTCATGGGGGGGGGTCAGATCTGATGTTCCCGCATCATGAAAATGAAATCGCGCAAAGTGAAGCATCAACGGGTGAACAATATGTAAACTATTGGATGCATGTTGGTTTCATTAATGTCGATGGCGAGAAAATGTCTAAGTCTTTAGGCAACTTCTTTACCATTCGCGATGTGATGGAAAAATTCCATCCAGAAGTGATTCGCTACTTTATCGTGTCTTCACATTACCGTAGCCCTGTCAACTTCTCTGATGTTGCCTTAAAAGAAGCAAAAACTGCTTTGAGCCGTTTTTATCATTCATTTAAAGCTTATCAACAAGTATATGGTCAAAAAACGATTGAGACATTAGAGCAAAACTTTGTTGAGCGCTTTAACAATGCGATGTGTGATGATTTCAATACGGCTGAAGCAATGGCGGTGCTGTTCGAACTAAATAAAGAACTTAATCGCGCGGTGAAAGAAGAGCAAGCAGCACAAGCGACGACGCTTTACTCTACCCTGCGTCATTTAACCAACATTCTTGGTTTGGTTCAGCATGATGTGGATGAATTTCTCAAATCAGATATTGGACAAGAAGCACTTGCACTTTCTGACAGTGAAATTGAAAACTTCATTCAGCAACGTGTTGACGCGAAAAAAGCCAAAGATTTTGCGAAAGCTGACGGCATCCGCCAGTCTTTACTCGATCAAGGTGTCGTTCTGGAAGATACGCGACAAGGTACGATTTGGAGACGTGCTGATTAATTCAGCACTTAGTGCACTAGAGAGTTGACACTTGAATGAAACTCTCTATAATGCGTCCTATTGCGGGAATAGCTCAGTTGGTAGAGCATAACCTTGCCAAGGTTGGGGTCGCGAGTTCGAGTCTCGTTTCCCGCTCCAAATTCAAAAAAGCCCTTATCTTTCGATAAGGGCTTTTTTTATTTCCAATACCCACCTCTTCATTTAGGCTTTCAACAATGCGGCGAGCTTTACAATACAAATTAACTGAAATATTATAACATTACATTTACTCCTAAAGACCCAAAATGAAAGTCTGCTCATCTCTTAAAAGTGCTAAACGCCGCAGTAGTGACTGCCAGATTGTAAAACGTCGCGGTAAGTTATTTGTCATTTGCAAGTCAAACCCTCGCTTCAAAGCACGACAAGGCTAACTTGCCTTGCTTTACCAAAGGTTAAATAACCCTTACATTCCCTTACTACCATTTCTTTTTAAAATCTAATAACTTGGATATTAATGTTTTCACAAGGTTATATCTAAGATGAAAAAATCAATTATCGCCATTTCTTTAGCTTCTATTTTTTTAGTTGCATGCAATAAAGCAGAAACACCAAAAACTGATGAACAAGCTCCACCTGCAACGAGCACAGAAAGCAGCACTGAAGTTGTTGATAGTGCACACACAGCAGAAAACTCATTAGACTGGAATGGCACATATAAAGGTGTACTTCCTTGTGCAGATTGCGAAGGAATTGAAACCGAACTTGAACTTAATCTAGATAAAACTTACGAGCTCAAAGAGACTTATCTTGGCAAAGGTGATGGCAAAGCGTTTGAAAGCAAAGGCAGCTTTACTTTTGACAGCAAGAATACCTCTATTATTGAACTCGACAAAACTGGTGATGGCCGCAAATACTTTGTTGCTGAAGGCTACTTAAAAGCCCTCGACACGGAAGGCAAAGAGATTACAGGCGAATTAGCTGACAAATACGAACTCAAGAAAGAAGCTGAATAAGTTATTTCTACCGGTAAAAGCCCACTTAATATAGTGGGTTTTTTCTACAGGCAATAAAAAACCCAGTCAAAATGACTGGGTTTTTTTAGAAGATACGAATTACTTCGCAGCAGCTTGAGCAGCAGCAACTTCTTCTGCAAAGCTCATTTCAGCTTTCTTCTCAATACCTTCACCCACTTCGAAACGAACGAATTGAGCTACAACAGTACCAGTTGCTTTCAATACATCAGCAACTTTCTTGTCATTGTCGATAACATACATTTGACGATCAAGAGCAACTTCGTTCAAGTATTTTTCAACTGAACCCGTTACCATTTTCTCAACGATGTTTGCTGGCTTACCAGATTCTAATGCTTTCGCTTCAGCAATTTCTTTCTCTTTAGCGATCAAGTCAGCTGGAACAGCTTCAGCATTTACAGCAACTGGGTTGAACGCAGCAACGTGCATTGCAATACCTTTACCAGTGTCAGCATCACCTGTGTAAGAAACAACAACACCGATTTTTAAACCGTGTTTGTAAACAGCCAAGTTTTCGCCTTCAACGATTTGAGCACGACGAACTTGGATGTTTTCACCGATTTTTTGAACCAATGCAACACGAGCTTCTTCTACAGTTGCGCCGTCTTCAAGCTTAAGTTCAGCAATTTTCGCAGCATCAGTTTCGTTTGCAGCAAGTGCAGCAGCAGCAACTTTATCAGAGAAGTTTTTGAAGTTTTCGTCTTTAGCAACGAAGTCAGTTTGACAGTTAACTTCAACAAGAATCGCTTTGTTACCGTTTTGAATAATTGTGATCGCGCCATCAGCAGCAATGTTACCTGCTTTTTTAGCAGCTTTTGCTTGACCTGATTTACGAAGGTTATCAATCGCAAGTTCGATGTCACCGCCTGCTTCTGTTAATGCTTTTTTGCATTCCATCATTGCAAGACCAGTACGGTCACGTAATTCTTTTACCATGCTCGCAGTAACTGCAGTCATGTTGATCTCCTAAAATCGGTAGAAAATAAATCTGTTCAACAAAAACGGCCCAAAGAATCTCTGGGCCGTTTGCAATCTCGACGCTTTAATTTGCCACCATTACATGTCGCAAAAATGACAAGCTTGCGTCAAAACGCATTAAGCCTCAGAAGCGTCTTTAGCAGCGTCGTCGCCTTTAGCTTGTGCATTTGCTTGTGATTGAGCATATTCTTTACCAGCAAGAATCGCATCAGCCATAGCAGAAGCATATAAAGTTACTGCACGGATCGCATCGTCGTTACCCGGAATAACGTAATCAACGTTGTCTGGGTTAGAGTTTGTATCAACGATACCGATTACAGGAATACCTAAGTTTTTCGCTTCTTTGATTGCAATCGCTTCGTGATCAACGTCGATTACAAATAATGCGTCAGGTAAACCACCCATGTTCTTAACGCCGCCTAAAGCACGTTCAAGTTTTTCCATCTCACGAGTACGCTCTAAAGCTTCACGTTTAGTAAGCTTAGCAAAAGTACCGTCTTGAGATTGAGTTTGAAGATCTTTTAAACGGTTGATAGATTGGCGAAGTGTTTTCCAGTTCGTCAACATACCACCTAACCAACGGTGATCTACATATGGTTGACCAGCGCGTTGAGCTTGTTCACGGATGATGTTAGAAGCAGCTCGTTTTGTACCAACGAACAATACTTTGTTCTTTTTGCTCGCCAAGTTGTTAACGAAGTTCAAAGCATCATTTAACGCAGGAACAGTGTGCTCAAGGTTGATGATGTGAATTTTGTTACGTGCACCAAAAATGTATTGACGCATTTTTGGGTTCCAGAAACGAGTTTGGTGACCAAAGTGTGCGCCTGCTTGAAGAAGGTCGCGCATGCTTACGTTGTAATCTGCCATTTTCTTTACCTTAAAGTTTGGGTTAGGCCTCCATATATCCGCATTCTCCACCTATTGCTAGGCACCCAGAGTAATGTGTCGATATATGTGCGGATTTTTTTACGCCTATTGTTATCAGATATCTTCGTAAAATCTTTTCATAAATAAATAAAAGATAGTCACGAAAAGCATTTGATAAAATAGGCGGCTATTTATACCATAGACGCTTGCAAATTACCAAAAGTTTTTAGAGATCATGAATACAACTTATACGGCCCCACGTCGATTAATCAAAACACCTGAAGAAATTGAAAAGATGCGTGTTGCAGGGAAATTGGCGGCTGAAGTTCTAGACATGATTAAACCGCATATTAAGGCGGGTGTGAGCACACTAGAACTCGATACAATCTGTCGCAATCATATTGAAAATGTTCAACACGCAATTCCTGCATGTGTAGGCTATGGTGCTGCACCAGGCCGCCCTGCGTTCCAACATTCTATTTGTACTTCGGTTAACCATGTGGTTTGTCATGGTATTCCCTCTGAAAATAAAATCTTAAAGAACGGTGATATTCTGAATATTGACGTGACTGTGATTAAAGATGGCTATCACGGCGATACCAATATGATGTATATCGTTGGGGGCGAAACATCGATTCTTGCCAATCGTTTATGTTCAGTCGCACAAGAAGCGATGTATCGCGGTATGGCAACGGTAAAAGATGGCTCATATTTAGGTGATGTGGGCCATGCCATTCAACAATATGTTGAATCTGAGCGCTTTAGTGTTGTACGGGAATATTGCGGTCACGGCATTGGCAATGTATTCCATGATGAACCACAAGTGTTACATTATGGTCAGAAAGGGACAGGTATGCGCCTAGAAGCTGGCATGACCTTTACTATTGAACCAATGGTCAATGCAGGTGTTTGGCAGACTAAACTTTTAGGTGATAAGTGGACCGTTGTCACAAAAGATCACAAGTTATCTGCCCAATATGAACATACGATTTTGGTAACACAAACAGGGATCGAAGTACTTACTGCTCGCCCTGAAGAAGATCTATCACGCTTTATGTAATTCATAATATTTGGATTATTTTTAAAAAGTCACTTCGGTGGCTTTTTTTATCTCTTCACAATTTCTTCATCAATTTATTTAAATCAAACAAAAATATTCATAAGCATAACAATTATAAAATTTAACTAAACAAAGCCTGCATAAAAATAGCGTTATGGTGGGCGCAAGAAAAATCCTAACAAACTTCTGGACATGGAGTCCCAAATGATGAAGAAATCATTCGCTTGCCTGATTACAGGTCTATGTGCCCTACCGACCGTGACTTTCGCAGACTCACCTTATTTCAGTCTAAAAGATGGCTATGGGTTTAAACGCTTTTCTGTTTCAGTAGGTGCTTTGTATGTTAAACCAACAGGTAAAGCCCAACCCGTCAAAGTTAACACTGCTGTCGCAAACGGAGAACAATCCAAAGTTGGAGATGTTTCAATAAAAACCGTTAAAGACAGTATATCTAAAGATATGGACCCTAACCTCTCAACAGCTTTCATTAATTTTTTAGATGGCTTGGGACAAGAAACCTTACCTGGTTCATTAAGTGGTAATGCTGAAATCTATGGTTTAAATGAATGGAACAACCCAGGCACAGGATTAGAAGCAGATGATGTCATGACTCTTGGCATCATGACAAATTACTTCTTTACTGATAATGTTTCACTTGAAGTTAAAGCCGGTATTCCACCAAAGGTCGACATTCAAGGCAAAGGGCAAATTTACGCACCATTAACAGCTACAGCACATCCATCAATAGAACTTCCTATTATTGGAGGGATAGATTTACCTTCAATCGATTTAGAAAAACAAATTTTCATTACAGACCTAGAAGCACATGGTACAGCAGCTACTGCGCGCGCATGGACGCCAGCTTTTGAACTCCAATATCATTTCGGTAAAACAGGCGTAAATAAATTCAGACCCTATGTTGGATTAGGTCTAATGTATGCTTATTTTAATGAGCTGAAAATCAATTCCGCAATCGAAAATGATCTAATCAATGCTGGACATATGATTGTCAATATTAAAGATGGTAAAGCAGGTGCAGCCTTGGATCAAAAGACTAGCTCAGGTGATCCAAAAGTTAAATTAGAAGCTTCAGATGCATTTGCACCTGTTGCCACTGCTGGTTTTACTTATGATTTCAACGATCGTTGGTTTGCAGTTGGTTCAGTTTCATATGCACACCTTACAGGAGAAGCAACAATAACAGTGAATGATGCTAAATATGGAGAGCTCATTCGCGCAAAAACAGATATCGAGATCAACCCTATTTTAGGTTATGCAGGTGTCGGTTACCGCTTCTAAATTTCATTTCATAAAAAGCAGCACTCGCTGCTTTTTTTATTGTGCAATCTTTCAAAGCAGTATGATCAAAAATCACGCACCACGAGAACGCAATTTATAGAAGATTGTCTAACATAGACACCTTCTATCTACGACCCCACATTTACACCAATAATCTGGATTCACTTAATCCTCTTATAAATACCTTGATGATTAACATTTTAAATTATTCATTTGGTTAATTTATTTTTCTGGCACGGCACTTGCTATATATCAAGTACATTGAATCAATGACGATTCATAAAACAATTTGATGACGGCCAACGACGTCCGTTCTGTTCGATTTGCTTAAGCAGCGTAATGACTAAGCAAAAATAAATGACGTGCAGTTCAGGAGAAAGTTATGTCTTCACCAATGAATATTGATGCAAAAAAAGCCACAGAAATAAAATTATTTAGCTTTTCTACACCTGCAATGCGTGCTTTCCATATGACATGGCTAGCATTCTTCGTGTGTTTCTTCGCCTGGTTTGCCTGTGCTCCCCTCATGCCAGTCATCAAAGGCGAGTTCAATTTAACCAAAGACCAAATCGCCAATATCAACATTGCCGCGGTTGCGATTACCATTTTAATTCGACTCATCGTTGGCCCATTGTGTGATAAATACGGTCCACGCAAAACCTATACCGCACTTTTACTTCTCGGCAGTATTCCCGTGTTCGGTGTTGCTGCAGCCAATACCTACGAATCTTTCCTGTTCTTCCGCTTATTGATTGGTGCAATTGGCGCAAGCTTTGTCATCACTCAATACCATACCAGTGTGATGTTTGCTCCCAATGTGGTGGGTACAGCCAATGCAGCTTCTGCCGGTTGGGGCAATGCAGGTGGTGGTGCGACACAAGCAATTATGCCTTTAATTCTTGGGGCTATCGTTATGTTTGGCGTAGAACAAGCGATGGGATGGAGAATTGCGCTACTTGTACCAGGCATCATGATGCTGATCGTGGGTGTGCTGTACTGGAAACTTACTCAAGATTGCCCTCAAGGAAATTTTAAAGCGCTCCGCGAGCAAGGTATTGAAGTTGGCAGTGGTAAAAAAGGCGGCGTTGCGATTCTGATGCAAGCTGCACGTAATTATCGTGTCTGGATTCTATTTGTCTCTTATGCTGCCTGTTTTGGTATCGAGATTTTTATTCATAACATCGCTGCAATGTACTATGTCGATCACTTCAACATGGGATTAAAGGAGGCTGGCTTAACTGCAGGTATTTTTGGTCTGCTTGCCCTGTTTGCCCGTGCATTAGGTGGTTATCTTTCAGATAAAGTTGCAATCACTAAAGGTTTAGATGGTCGCACTAAGGTTTTGTTTATCATGATCCTATGTGAAGGCTTATTCCTGATTTTATTCTCACAAATGAATACTGTTGCACTCGCAATCATAAGCATGACTGTTTTTGCCTTGTTTACCCATATGTCCTGTGGTGCAACTTACGCGCTTGTACCTTTCATTGACCGCAATGCTTTGGGCGGCGTCGCTGGCATCATCGGTGCTGGTGGTAATGTCGGTGCTGTTGCTGCAGGCTTCTTACTCAAAGGTTTACTGGATGTACAAACCTGCCTGATGATTTTAGGTGCTTTGGTGACCGTAGCCGCATTTAGTGTCATCCTCATTCGCTTCTCTGTCGAACATAAAGCCAAAGAACAACAATTGTTCGAGCAAGCTGTATTGGAACGTAACTCTCTCGCTTAATCACAACACATTTTGTGTGGGATAAACCCTCCCACACGATTTTCAAACTAAATACTTCAACACCATTTTTCAGGGGTCTCAATATGAAATTGAATCTTCTTGGCTTTGCCATGCTTGGGTGCTTAACCACGACTACTTTTGCAGCACCTACACTTTATGGGGAAATTGATGCAAGTATCGATTACTTATCAGAAAAGAATGCCCATAGTTCTGATAAAGATGTCTGGGAAATCAGCTCCAATAGTTCCTATCTGGGTATTAAAGGAGATGAGAAACTAACTGAACGTCTAAGCGCAGTTTATGCGATTGAATGGGGATTGAGTGCTGACGGCGATGGAACAGACTGGACGCAACGAAACCGCTTTGTCGGATTAAAGGACAGTCAACTCGGCACCATCAAAGTGGGGAAATATGATACGCCGGTCAAACAGCTCTCAAGTACGGTGGATATTTTCAATAATTATGTGGCCAATAAAGCAGATATTGGTGGGATTCTAACTGGAGAAAACCGTATCGATAACATCGTTCTATATGAATCGCCAGTCATTAACCTCTCTAAAGGTGTAATTAAGCTCAATGCTCTGCTCGCCACGGGAGAATCATCTGGAATTAAAACATCCAGCGGTGGTGCAAAAGTTGCAGGTCGCGGCTTAGGCGATGCATGGTCTGCAAGTCTGGTTTATGAACATCCATTTTTTGTCGCAGGACTTGGCTATGACAAAGCCATTCCAAGCACTTTTGCAGGACGTGGCTTTCTCAATGTTGCCACAGGACAGGCTTATACAGCCGACACGCAAGCTTTTGCCGCAGCAAAGACCATACGTGCCATCGGACGTTTAAATCCGATTGAAGGCTTGGCGATTAAAAGCTTGTATCAACGTTCCGATGTTGAAGAAACTAGCTATGCAGACCCAACAGAAGCAACAAAATGGGTCACAAAAGCCAATAGTATTGATGATGCTCAAGGTTGGTTAGTAGGTGCCGAATATATTCTTCCCAATGCAAAAAAATGGATGCTCAAAGCACAATATAGCCAGAATGATACTCGCTTTAAAAACACCACAGCTGATTTTAAAGCCAAGCAAATCATGGCTGGCGCTGATTATGCCTTCAATAAGCAGGTAAAGAGCTATGGCTATGTAGGTTATTTAACGCTTGAACAAGCAGATAAAAAAGACAAGCAACCCGTTGTTGGATTAGGCTTGGAACTAAAATTCTAAGGTAGTTAATCAAAAGGCATAGAACAGGAGTAACTTTAAGTTATTTCTGTTTTATTGATTCGTCATTAAAACCAATCCATGCTTATTGACCAAAAATTCATAGTTAATATTGTTCTAATAAGTGACGCTTGACGGTATCAAGTATAGATAATGCCAAAGCATGGTCAACTGATCGAGCCAATGTGAGTGCACCTGATAACAAACTCAACTGAATAATAGCACGCTCAGACATCTGCGCTTGATCTTTAAGATTTAAAGCGTTCAGCCCAGTTAAAATAGAAAGCAATGATTCCACACCTTGGTGAAATGTCTGCTTCACAGGCTTGTCGTTAAGTTCTCTTGCAATATCACTACTTAAAGAAGATAAAGGACAGCTTAATCCAGGATTTTCCAAGTTTCGTTCAGATAAATAAGCCTTAAAAATTTCATGCAATGCGGTTTTTTCATCATCAGCCCCATTTATGATGAACTCCCACTTACTTACAGATTGCAAAAAAATATCTTGGCATGCGATATCAATCAACTCATCTTTATTCTGAAAATGTTTGTAAAATCCACCGTGTGTTAAGCCTGCAGCTTTCATTAAATCTGCAACACTGACTGCAAAGCCCTTTTCCCGTATCAATCGCGACGTCGCATGTTCAATATTCTTCCTGTTTTCGATCGCTAACTTTTTAGACACACGTGGCATAAGCAAACCTTCTTAACTCAATAAAAATAAAGAATCAGCAATTCATCATCTATAAATGGAAAGTATTTTAGCATTCCCAATACACGTTATTATAGATTATAGTTGTAATCTATTTTAATATCGTTCAATCATCATCTGAAAGCCCCTATAGCAAATGATAAATACGGACAGCGTATGAACAACAACCAAGATTCTAGTTTCTCTAAAACCTTAATTATGATGCTGATCGGAAGCGCGCTGATTCTTGCACTTTCATTGGGTGTACGCCATGGCTTTGGTTTATATCTGGTACCGATGAGCGATAGTTTTGGTTGGGGCCATCATATTTTCAGTTTTGCAATTGCCATGCAGAACCTGATTTGGGGGGCAGCACAACCCTTTACAGGTGCGATTGCTGATAAATACGGTACTAAAAGAGTCGTTATGGCGGGGGGCGCACTCTATGCCATTGGCTTAGTCCTTATGGCATTTAGCTCTACGGGGCTATTACTGAACCTCAGCTTAGGGCTCGTGATTGGACTCGCCTTATCTGCAACCTCTTTTACCGTATTGCTTTCTGCGGTTGGTCGCGCTGCACCACCAGAGAAACGCAGTATGGTCATGGGGATTGCCAGTGCTGCGGGTTCCTTTGGGCAGTTTATTATGCTGCCATCAACCCTGTTACTCCTTAAAACCATCGGTTGGTCTTCTGCATTACTGGTGAGTGCCTTTGCTATTGCATTCATTATCCCTTTGGCTTGGTTATTGAAATCCCCTTCTTCTCCAGTACCTAAAGCGCTGAATCAGCCCAGCTTAAGCTTTAAACAAGTTTTACATATCGCAAGAAAACATAAACCCTTTTGGTGGTTATCCCTCGGATTTCTGGTCTGTGGTTTCCAAGTGGTATTTTTAGGCGTACATCTGCCTGGTTATTTAATAGATCATGGCTTTGATGCCACAACAGGTACAATATTCTTGGCACTGGTCGGTCTATTTAATATTGTGGGAACCTATGGCGCTGGTTGGTTAGGTGATCGCTACTCAAAACCCAAATTACTGATGCTACTTTATGGTTTACGCGGTATTGCCATTATTGCTTTTCTACTGCTCCCACTCAGCACATTGACCGTTTATAGTTTTGGGATCATCATGGGACTACTCTGGCTTTCAACTGTTCCGCTTACCAACGGGATTGTGGCCAATATGTTTGGTGTCAAATATTTATCCATGCTCAGTGGTATTGTGTTCTTTACCCATCAAATCGGCTCATTCTTTGGTGGCTGGCTCGGTGGAGTTAATCACGATATTACAGGCAACTACAATATGATCTGGCTCGCCTGTTTAGTGCTCAGTGCTTTTGGTGTGGTCATCCATCTTTTCGTGAATGAAGAGGCTGTGATTCATGACTAATATAGAACGTCATTTTAAGTTGCTATTGTTTGTCACACTTCTGTGCTTGATGAGTCTTTCGATCTTAATCTGGTTTCAAACCCCTGATTTATTTGAATACTTCAATCAAGCATTTTGTGCACATTGAAGCAGATAGCTCGTGTTTTATCTCTGTCATATAAACATCAAAGCGCTGTCATCAAACCATCAAATTTCGATGCTTTAATAAAAAATAAAAAAGTCGATAAAATGCAAAAAGCGTGTTGATCAGTCGGTCAACACGCTTTTTTTATGACTTGAAATAAACAAAGGCTGCTCATTGGCAGCCCTTATTTATCATCAAAGCGACGTTACTGTTGACGCTTAGGCAATGGAATATATTGCGATTGTGCATTCTGCTGCACTTTACGCTCTCCAACTTTAACCTGTAGCGTTTGTTGCTTGCCTTCACGCTCAATTACCACATCAATTAAACTTTCTGGTGCTTGCAATGCAACATAATTAATCAAATGCGATGCTGAAGAGATCTGCTCATTATTTACTTGAATAATCTTATCACCACGTTTAATACCTGCAGAATCAGATGGTCCGCCACGTAAGACATCTGCAACAGTGACACCAATCGGTTTAGCGGTCAAAACATCTTCATCAAGATTATTTGGAATTAAACTAATCCCTAACCAACCACGTACCACACGCCCATCTTTCAAGATTGAATTAAGGACTTGCTGACAAACCTGGGCAGGAATCGCAAAACCAATCCCAAGTGAACCACCCGATTGCGAGAAGATGGCCGTATTGACCCCAATCAAATTACCCGCAACATCAATCAATGCTCCACCCGAGTTACCTGGGTTAATCGCAGCATCGGTTTGAATAAAGTCTTCATAGGTATTGATACCCAAATCCGAACGTCCAGTTGCGGAGATAATCCCCTGTGTTACAGTTTGACCAACGCCAAATGGGTTACCAATCGCAAGCACAACATCACCTACTTCATTGCCACTCAATTTAAATGGCAACACCGGTAATTTGTCCAATTCAATTTTGATTACCGCCAAATCGGTGTCCGGGTCAGTGCCAATCACAGTCGCTTCAGCACGGCGCCCATCTTGTAAAGCCACGACAATATGTTCAGCCTGCGCAATCACATGATTATTCGTTAAAATATAACCATCCGCACGTACAATTACGCCTGAACCCAAACTGTTTTCGTTTTGAGGTTGCTGCGGCATTTGATTGCCAAAAAACTCTCGAAACACAGGATCATTCAACAAGGGATGATTCATCTGTTTCACTTTTTGCGTGGTAAAAATATTGACCACAGCAGGCGCTGCTACTTTGACCGCAGCACTATACGAAACCACCCCACCCGTACGCGTGGTATCAATCAGTGGTTCAACCTTTTCTGCGGGCATTTTCACCCCATCAGCAGCCACCGTTGGCTTCGGTTGATGTGATTTCTGCCAAGCCAGAAAACTAAAAATAACAAGAATGAGTAATACCCAAGGTAACCATGTAAATGCACGGCGCACGTCTATTATCCTCTAGGCGAAATTATGTGATGAACGTAATTTATTGAAGAACTGGAAGTTTCCACTATTGTAAAGTAAATTGCTTAAAATCAATGCAAAAGTTAAAAAAGTTTTGTCTAGCTTTAGTTACATTTAAAAATATGTTCTTATTGTTACCGAGAAAAGATGTAAAACATTTGAGGAATCACATGGCAAATTTGCATGACATTGTGCAATGGTGTAATCAGACTTTAAAAGCCAATGAATTTAAAGACTACGCTCCAAACGGCTTACAAATCGAAGGCAAGCCCGAAGTCAATAAAATTGTATGTGCTGTGACTGCATCTGAAGATGCAATTGATGCTGCAATTGCCCAACAAGCCGATGCCTTACTTGTTCATCATGGCTATTTCTGGAAAGGTGAACCCTACCCAATTACAGGCATGCGTGGCAACCGTATCAAGAAACTGATTCAAAATAATATTTCCCTGATAGCCTATCATTTACCTTTGGATGCACATCCAACTTTCGGCAATAACGTCGCTATTGCCGATTTGATCGGTCTAAAAGATTTGGAAGCTTTGGATCCAAGTGAAAAGCATCCAATTGGCAACATTGCCTATTTAGACGATTCGCTGAGCCCTGAACAATTTAAAGCAAAGTTACAGAGCATTTTTGACTTTAATATAATTCATCTGCCGAGTGATAAAACGCTAATCAAAAAAGTAGGCTTCTGCACAGGTGGTGCTCAAGACTTTATCCCCAAAGCAGCTCAAGCAGATTGTGATGCTTATATTTCTGGTGAAGTCAGCGAACGTACGTTCTATGAGGCAAAAGAACTTGGGGTACATTATTTCGCCTGTGGTCACCATGCCACTGAACGTTATGGTGTGCAGCGTTTGGCACAAGCCATTGCCAAACAATTTTCAATCGAAACTGAGTATTTTGAACTCAACAACCCGATTTAACCCGACCCAATGTTGAATGGAGTGAAGTTCGTTCACTCCTTCCCTTTATATTTCAACTCAAGGTTTAAACCAATAGCTGTGTAACTTGAGTGATTGAAATAATCAGGTATTTCTCAGTGCAATACCACTGCTACTTTAAATAAGATAAGAATCAAATACTTAATCGTATTTCTCAGCCAACTCAATACCTAATAAAAGCAATGATAAATAAAATTTATTTTTTATCCCTTTTTATATAGATAAAAGCAAATTAAAAGATATTGATTCTCATTTACTTTTAAATAAATAATGAAGGCGCTTTAATTTATGCCAATAAAATCATTTTGATTAAAAGGAATCAAACACATGGCTTATTCTTTACCAGCGCTTCCTTATGCTTACGATGCACTTGAACCCAATATTGATACCAAAACAATGGAAATTCACCATAGCAAACATCATCAGACTTACATCAATAATATCAATGGTGCAATTGAAGGGACAGAATGGGAAAAACTCCCTGTAGAAGAATTGGTTGCCAAAGTGAATGAAGTTCCAGCAGACCTTAAAAATATGGTGATCAATAATGGTGGCGGACACGCCAATCATTCACTGTTTTGGTCGATCATGAGCCCACAAGGCGGTGGAGAACCTACTGGAGCGGTTGCAGAAGCAATTGATCAACAACTGGGTGGTTTTGATGCTTTCAAAGATGCATTTACCAAAGCAGCGATTAGTCGTTTTGGCAGTGGTTGGGCATGGCTGAGCGTCACGCCTAAACATAAATTAGTGGTCGAAAGTAGTGGCAACCAAGACTCACCCTTGATGCATGGCAATACACCTATTTTAGGTCTAGATGTATGGGAACATGCCTACTATTTAAAATATCAAAACCGTCGTCCTGAATATATTGCTGCCTTTTATAATGTTATCGATTGGGATGAAGTGAATCGTCGTTATCATGATGCTTTACAAGCCAGAGCCTCGTAATTTTCATAGCCGCTGAACTTAGGTCAGCATCTCGCTAAAAACAGGTTAGAGTCTTTTGCAACGTTCACTAAACGAGCTAAAAACTCTAATCATTGTTGTATCGTATATGTCTCATAACGAAATTTTTTGCATATTTTGTGTATTAAAAGACTGCCCTATTGTCTATAGAATCATTTACAATAAAGGCACTTAATGTAAAACCCAGCAAATTTGCAAGGAATGAAACATGACAACCATTACTTTACCTGCACTTCCATATGGCTATGATGATTTAGCGCCACACATCACTCGCGAAACTTTAGAATACCATCACGATAAACACCACAATACTTATGTTGTTAACTTAAACAACTTAATCAAAGGTACTGACCTTGAAGGTAAAACTTTAGAAGAAATCATCAAAGCATCTGCTGGCGATGCATCTAAAGCAGGTATCTTTAACAATGCTGCGCAAGTATGGAACCACACGTTCTACTGGAACAGCATGAAACCAAATGGTGGAGGTAAACCTACAGGCGCTATTGCAGCGAAAATTGAAGAAGCTTTTGGTAGCTACGAAAAGTTTGCAGAAGAATTCACTGCTGCTGCAACAACTCAATTCGGTTCAGGTTGGGCTTGGTTAGTGGCTGATGAAGTAAACGGTAAATTATCGATTACTAAAACTGCCAATGCAGACACTCCACTTGCACATGGCCAAGTTGCAGTATTAACTATCGACGTATGGGAACACGCTTACTACATCGACTTCCGTAACTTACGTCCTAAATACATCGCGACTTTCTTAGAAAGCCTAGTAAACTGGGACTATGCAAATGCAAAACTTGCAGGTCAACCAGCGGGTGTTGAGAAATAATTTATTATTTCCCAAACTAAAAAAACTGCTCTTTATGAGCAGTTTTTTTATGTCTATATTTTGATGGAACCATTCAACTCAGCCATTCAATTCACTTGCTCTTTTTAAATAAAGTCTCTTTTACATCGTCCTTAGATTAATAAAGATAAACCTACTCTCATTGAACAAACTCTTTCAATAGAAAACGTCTGATCACTAATAATCAGAAAGACCATAATTAGTTTTCTTGAAACAAAGATTCAGTCTTGAGCATTTATTTTAAAACAACAAAAAAAAACCCTGCTTTCGCAGGGTTTCTCTTGAATCAGTTCAGTGCTTAGTGAGCAGCGAATTGGTTCATTGTGTTTTTAGCATCATCGTGTGCTTTAAGAGCGTTGTCACCAGAGAAGATTTCTTTGTGATCATCACCGATGTCAGAACCCGCCATTGCTTGGTGTTTAACACAAGCGATACCACCACGGATTTCTTTACGTTGTACGCCAGCAACATAAGCCAACATACCTTCAGTACCGAAGTAACCTTGTGCAAGCTCATGAGTAGAAAGAGCAGCAGTGTGGTAAGTTGGAAGAGTAATCAAGTGATGGAACACACCTGCTTCACGAGCAGCATCTGCTTGGAATGTACGGATCTTAGCATCTGCATCAGCAGCTAATTCAGTCGCATCGTACTCAGCGCTCATTAACTTAGCACGGTCGTAAGCAGAAACGTCTTTACCTTCAGCAACCCAACGGTCGTAAGCTTGTTGACGGAAGTTTAAAGTCCAGTTGAATGATGGGCTGTTGTTATAAACAAGCTTCGCATTTGGAACTGTTTCACGTACACGGTTAACCATGTGAGCGATTTCTTCTACGTTTGGAGTCGCAGTTTCGATCCAAAGAAGGTCAGCACCATTTTGAAGGCTAGATACACAGTCAAGTACAACACGGTCAATTTGAGTGTCAGCACGGAACTGATACAAGCCAGAAGCTAAACGCTTAGGACGGTGTAATTTACCATCACGCTTGATTAGGATTTCATCTTCTTGCGCATCAGCGATGTCGATTTCAGTTGTATCTAAGTAGCTGATGTATTGAGAAGCGATGTCACCTGGCTCTTTAACCACTGGGATTTTTTGAGTCAAGTCAGCGCCTTCAGAGTCAGTACGCGCAACGATGATACCATCATCAAGACCCATTTCTAAGAATGCATAACGTAATGCATGGATTTTAGCGATGAAATCTTCGTGTGGAACAGTTACTTTACCAGCTTGGTGACCACATTGTTTCGCATCAGAAACTTGGTTTTCGATTTGAAGTGCACAAGCACCCGCTTCGATCATTTTCTTAGCAAGCAAGTATGTTGCTTCTTCGTTACCGAAACCAGCATCGATGTCCGCAATAATTGGCACAACGTGAGTTTCAAAGTTGTCGATTTGAGCAGTGATTTCAGCAGCTTTAGCCGTATCGCCCGCTTCGTTTGCTTTTTTAAGTGCGCGGAATAAATCGTTTAATTCTTTTGCATCAGCTTGACGTAAGAAAGTGTAGATTTCTTCGATCAATGCAGGAACAGATGTTTTTTCATGCATAGATTGGTCAGGAAGTGGACCAAATTCTGAACGAAGTGCAGCAACCATCCAACCAGAAAGGTAGATATAACGACGTTCAGTAGTACCAAAGTATTTTTTATTCGCGATCATTTTTTGTTGCGCGATAAAACCGTGCCAGCAACCTAATGATTGAGTATATTTGCTAGAATCAGCATCATAAGCAGCCATATCACGACGCATAATCGCAGCTGTATATTTAGCAATGTCTAAACCAGTTTTGAAACGGTTTTGCAATTGCATACGAGCAGCATCTTCAGGACTAATATCTGCCCAAGTGTTGCCAAATTTTGCTTTTAATTCGCGGATTGCATCAATCGCTGTTTGATATGTAGTCATGATATATTCCTTTGAGGATTGGCATCGAATGAGGGCTAGGAAATCCTGATTTTAGTTAGTCTAGATTTCAAGCGCCCCATCAACATGTCTCAAAGCTTAGTCTTTGGCAAGCGATTTATCCAATATTCTGGCTTAATCTTCAGTATTTTCTAAAAAAATATATGTATAAACATTTTTCAAAAAGGCAAAAAATTACACTTAAGACAATGTTTTTATTATATTTTCAAAATACAACAACAAGTTTAACAAACCAATTCCAGTACTATTTTCTAGACTCTCCAGTTCATAAAACTCTGGATTTTGAAGATTCAAAACCTAAAAAAATCCAATTTTTTTCTGCGCTTTTGTCTAATCTACAGCAAGTAAAATCCCCACAAGTAATTCGCTAAATTAAATAAATCAACAGAATGTGCCAAGTTACTGTACACATAACGCTACTGTCGCTTTTATGTAGGATTAAGTTACACAAATTGCTTTAGATATGTCATAATTCAAGACAATTTAAGGATTTTATTTTCGGTATTTTTTTTATGAATCTGGAGCGGGTCGATCTCAATTTATTAATTTATCTTGATGTACTTCTTCGTGAAAAAAATGTCACCCGTGCAGCAGAACAACTGGGTGTTACCCAACCTGCAATGAGTAATATTTTACGTCGTTTACGTAATTTGTTTAATGATCCCCTACTCATTCGCTCTTCTGAAGGCATGACGCCAACTGAACGTGCATTAGAATTACAACCTCGTATTCGAGATGCATTGTCAGACCTTTCAATGATTCTTGAACCTCGTACCGAATTCCGTCCTTATACCAGTAACCGCGTGTTCCGGATTATGACATCCGATTATGCTGAAGCGACCCTTGTACCACGTTTAGTGAAGGCACTACGTTCCGAAGCACCCAATGTAGTTTTGGACTTCTTAACGCCAAGTGATGTGTCTTATCGCGATATGGAACAAGGTAAAGTTGATTTAGCGATTAACCGTTTCAATGAAATCCCACAAAGCTTCCACCAAGTTCTAGTTTGGCGTGATAGCTTTAGCTGTATTTTAAATGACAAACACCCTGCAGTTACTCACCTCAATTTAAAAAGTTATTTAGATGCACAGCATATTTGGGTGTCTAAAACAGGTATGGGTGTGGGCTTTGGTGTCAATCCAGAAAAACAAGCTGGATTAGGCTGGATTGATCAGGCATTGGAACGTATTGGCCAACGCCGTAAAATTTCAGTCTTTACCCGCCATTATCAAATGCCGGCATTATTAGCGCAGAATGTAGATTTAATCGCAACCTTACCAACCCGTATGGCGCGTTTACAAACCCAAAATCCACGACTGGTTATAAAGGATCCTCCTTTTTATATTCCAGAGTTTGAATTAAAAATGGCTTGGTGTCCGTTATTACATCATCATCCTGCACATCGTTGGCTCAGACAATTAATCCTGTTTGTTGCTCGCCAAATGATTGAGGAAGAAAATCGTGAGTATTTGTTGAATAATGGCAATTCACAATTACCACACAGCTTTTTTTAACTAAGCAGATTAATAAGATGAAATTTCAGCCATATCTTAGGTGTGGCTGATTGTTTTAATAATAATATCAATAAAAACTTATTTCTTTTACTTATTGATAGATTATATTCTCTTACAGAATAAGCGAGTGAAATAATGCGTAACAAACAATTATTTGCATAAGCGAACTTATAGGCTGTGTCCTATCAACATAGGTGATGTATGGATATTTTCCAAAGCATGATGATTCTAGTCCTTCTAGTCGCATGTTCATTCTTTTTATCCTTATCTGAAATCGCGATTGCTGGATCACGAAAACTCAAACTCAAACTCATCGCTGAAAGCGGTGAGGAAAGAGCAAATAAAGTGATTGAGTTACAAGAAAACTCAGCAGATTTTTTTGCCTCAACTCAAGTCGGCGTCAATGCAGTCGCGATCTTGGGTGGTATTGTCGGTGAATCATCATTGCGCCCCTACTTCCACAATTTGGCAACGGAACTTTATCCAGGGCCATGGGCAGATACCATCGGATTCAGCTTATCTTTTTTAACCGTCACGTCCCTATTTATTTTATTTGCTGATTTAATGCCAAAACGCTTGGCCATGATCTTTCCAGAAAAATTAGCAATTAAAGTCATCAATCCAATTATCATCTTTATTAAAATCTGCCGGCCTTTAGCATGGGTCATTAATATCATTGCCAATTCAATTTTTAGAATTTTTAAAATTGATACCAAACGCGATGACAGTATGACCTTTGATGATATTTCTGCCATCGTAAATGCCGGTGCACAAGCCGGTGTTTTACAAAAACAAGAACATCATTTCATCGAAAATGTATTTGAGCTTGAGGAACGTACTGTTCCATCCAGTATGACAGCACGAGAAAATATTGTTTATTTCACTTTGGATGAAGCTGAAAAAAGTATTCGCCAAAAACTGGCTGATCACCCTTATTCAAAATTTTTAGTGTGTAGCGAGCATATTGACCAAGTGATTGGCTATGTCGATGCCAAAGATATTCTGGTTCGTATTTTACATAACCAATCTTTTACCCAACTCAATGAATCGATTATTCGTAATGTGCTGATTATTCCTGACACATTGACCCTGTCAGAACTACTTGATCGTTTCCGCTCCACCAAAGAGAAGTTTGCAGTAGTGATCAATGAATACGCTTTGGTTGTAGGGGTAATTACGCTGAGTGACATTATGATCACGGTCATGGGCGATTGGGTCACGCCAATGGATGAGGAACAACAGATTATTAAGCGTGATAATCATTCTTGGCTGATTGATGGCAGCACACCAATTGAAGATGTGAAACATGCCTTAGCCATTGAAGAATTTCCAGATAATGAAAATTACGAAACAATTGCTGGTTTTATTATGTATCGTCTACGCAAAATTCCGCGCCCTGCCGATGCGGTAGAATATGCTGGTTTCAAATTTGAAGTTGTGGACATCGACCACTATAAAATTGACCAATTGCTAGTCACACAAATTACCCCTAGTCTAGAAAATGACACATCTGTGGCTCAAGAAGACTAAGCTAAATAGCTCATAAAAAAAGCCCAATCATGGGCTTTTTTATTTCATCATGAACCAGATCACGGCAGCAAAGATCAGGAGCATCAAAATAAAGACTTTAATACCACCGCGACTACGCTGTGCCAATTGTTCTTGAATCTGTGCCTGCTCTTGTGGATGATCTTGCAAATACTGATCAATTAAATCTTTAGATTCCTTAAGGCCTAGACCTGTTTTTTCCCGCGTGATCTTAATTGCATCAATCAATTGCCCTGCTCTGAGTACATTGAGTGCTTCTGGCGGAATCTTCGGTGCTAAAGTCATAAAATTAACAATCCTTGTTATTTTCTATTGAAAACCGCATCAGGGCAGGATGTTTAAAATCCCTTAATTTCCACCATACAATGAAATTAACTCGTCAAGTACGGCTTGATAATGAATACTGATATCTTCTGAAAGAATTTTATAGGCATTATCAAACTGAACCATCGGCCAACCTTCTTTCCAGAATGGGAAAATATTATGCAAATCGTGCGTTACAGTCGCATCTTCACGGCCAATGGCTTGTGCAACTTGAGCCAAGACCTGAGCCGTTTCAGCACCGTCAATTGCAAGATAATCAATACCACGCACTTTTAGAATACGGATACGGTCTTTTTTATAACGGATTTTTTTGGCCTGGCCTGCGTTCAAGCCTAATGCTAATGTCACTGCTTCTACAAACTTCTCTTCGAAGCTTGTACTGAGTGCGACCAAAGCTTGTTTATGTGCTTCTTGACGCCCAGCTTTCCCCCCATTACGGATCATCTCATTTGCTTCCGTATCCAGCTTATCTTTTTTCATAGACTGTAAAATGTCTAAAATTTCGATATCGCTTAAAGATTCAGGAGATTGCTCAATCATGGGAGTCCTAATACACAAAAATAAAAAAAACATTGTCTCATAAAAGCCTATTCAAAACAGAATAAAAATTCAAAATGCTTGGTGATCTTCATTATTTTTATCTCCTCATTCAGACAAGCAATATGAATAACATCAGACTTTACTTGCTTGCTGAGTTGCTAATTTATTTTTACCCTGATAATATCATTTTACCCAGATAAAAATATGCGATTAGAATGAATATTCAAACGACCTATACTGCATTCAGTGGCAATAGCTTGATTGCAAATGGCACTCCTGCTGATCTTGCCTTGAAGATTAAGCGTATTCCTCAGATAACGGAAAATATTTTGTTCTTTAACGATCAAACTGGTCAACAAATTGATCTCGACCTTTCCGGTTCTGACCACGAAATTCAACAGCGTTATAGTGAGCCTGAACCAACCAAAAAAGTTGGGCGACCAAAACTTGGCGTTATTTCTCGTGAAATTACTTTACAGAAAAAACATTGGGATTGGTTAGATCAACAAAGTGCCAGTGCATCAGCAGTGATTCGAAAATTGATTGATAAAGCGCTGAATGATCCTACATCTGAAAGTAATATCATGCTTGCCAAGCAAGCGACTGACCGCTTTATGTCGGCCATGTTGGGCAATATGCCGAATTACGAAGAAGCAACCCGTGCTTTGTATCAAGGTGATCGGCAAGTCTTTTTGAAGATGATTCAAGATTACCCTAAAGATATAAGAGAATATTTAATTCAAAAAACCCAAAATATTTTTTAATTTTTTGATTGTTCCGCCTCCTTGATAGGTGGAACAATCTGACATAATCTATAAATTATCTTCATCATTTATTATAGATGTCATTTTCATATCAATATTTTTATAATCAACTCCCTGCAAACAACTTAGACATCTCTGTTTCAATTCATTAATCATTTGCTGTTGCATTCCCTCTCCACCATCAAAGCTAGATAAAGCATCAATCTCATCAAAACATGCGATTACATATTTCAGATCGTCAGAAATTATTGTGGATTTTAAGACTTCATTAGAAAAGCTCGGCCTTGCTAAAGACCATATTCCAGCTTCAGGAGAAATAATACCCTGTTGCATTCCCTCTAAAACTCCCAGAGCTAGTGAAGCGATATAGAATTCAGCATTTTTATTTAGAGTTTCAAGTTTCATTTATTAGAAATATAGTTATATAAAAATATCGTGTATACACGATACAACAAAAAACCCGCTTAAGCGGGTTTTTCCAAATCAATTCTGTCTATTAAAGACGAACCAATTCCACCACTTTTTCAGCAGCTTCTTCAACCGTTTCAGCAGCAATCTCGGTATCTGTACCTTCAACAGTCGTCGTGATAATTACAACACCTGTTTCACGCAACAATACAATTTGCTCAGCCGTTAAATTTGCTTTCGCAATCGCAACTACACCCTGTTGAATCAGCAAGCTTTCTAAAGCTTGAGCTTTCTCAACCAATGATGCTGACACGCCAATCACCGCAGGTTTTTGACCTAAACGTGCCGCACGATCTTCCGCAGTCACAGGATTGCTATGCGCTGTCCATTCAACAGCAGCTTCAACCATACCCGCACCAACTGTTACGTTGCTTAGACGGTCAATAAAGATAAATGAACCTGTGTAACGGCTATCTTGGTATTGATCAAACACGACTGGCGCATCAAACTCAACGACAACATCCGCAATTGCATTCAACTCAAGCTCTTCAACCTGAGTATGCTCTAATGTGTTGACATTGACACGGAAGTTAATTGCAGTGACTTTAGCAGGCACTGTCTGCGTACCAATTTTGACGTTGTACAGCTTGCCTTTCACCAACGGATGTTCATTCATCCAGACTACTGATGCACGCACACTACGTGAAATCAATGGTTGCTCGCCTGCACGTACTAATACGTTACCACGAGAAATATCAATTTCATCATTTAAGGTTAAAGTCACGGCTTGACCAGCAACAGCTTGTTCAAGGTTGCCATCAAATGTGACGATTTCTTTCACCGTTGATTTTTTGCCAGATGGCAAAGCTACAATTTCATCGCCGACGTTGATTTCACCCAAGGCAATCGTACCCGCGAAACCACGGAAATCGAGGTTTGGACGATTCACATATTGAACTGGGAAACGGAATTCATGTTTATTTGATTCGCGTTTAATTTCCACAGATTCAAGAATGCTCATCAAGGTTTGACCCTCGTACCACGGCGTGCTTGCAGATGGATTCACCACGTTATCGCCATTCAGTGCCGAGATTGGTACGAACACAATATTTTCAGGACGACGATCACCGAGTTGGCTCACGAAAGCATCATATTCAACTTGGATTTCATTGAAACGTGCTTCTGAGAATTCAACCAAGTCCATCTTATTAATCGCAACAACGATATTTTTAATACCCAATAAGCTTGCGATAAATGAATGGCGACGAGTTTGGGTTTGCACACCATAACGTGCATCGATCAGGATAATCGCAAGGTCAGCAGTGGATGCACCAGTCGCCATGTTACGCGTATATTGTTCATGCCCTGGGGTATCCGCAATGATGAACTTACGCTTTTCGGTAGAGAAATAACGATAAGCCACATCGATGGTAATACCCTGCTCACGCTCAGCCTGTAAACCATCAACCAATAATGCAAGGTCAGGTGCATCACCCGTTGTTCCGACTTTCTTACTGTCACGGGTCACCGCTTGCAATTGATCTTCATAAATCAATTTTGAATCATAAAGTAAGCGACCAATTAAGGTACTTTTACCATCATCGACGTTACCGCAGGTCAAAAAGCGTAATAAATCTTTTTGTTCATGCTGTTTTAAATATCCCAAGATGTCTTGGCTAATAAGATCTGATTGATGAGACATTGCTCAAAACTCCACATATTCTTTTGAAATCGCTTTTAATCTCCCTAAATCCCTCTTTAAAAAGAGGAACTTGCTTAAGGAAATTAGAAATAACCCTCTTGCTTTTTCTTTTCCATCGAGCCCGCCTCATCATGGTCAATCATACGACCTTGACGCTCTGAGCTGGTGGCTAAAAGCATTTCTTGGATAATTTCAGGCAACGTATCTGCTTCAGACTCAACTGCACCTGTTAATGGATAACAGCCAAGTGTACGGAAACGTACCGATTTCATTTGTGGAACTTCACCCTCTTTTAAACGCATACGTTCATCATCCACCATGATCAACGTACCACTACGTTCAACCACTGGACGAACTGCAGAGAAATAAAGCGGAACGATTTGAATATTTTCTAAGTAGATATATTGCCAAATGTCCAACTCAGTCCAGTTCGACAATGGGAATACGCGAATACTTTCGCCTTTGTTCACTTTACCGTTATAAAGATTCCAAAGTTCTGGGCGTTGGTTCTTAGGATCCCAACGATGCTTATTATCACGGAAAGAATAGACACGTTCTTTGGCACGCGACTTTTCTTCGTCACGGCGCGCACCACCAAAAGCAGCATCGAACTGGTACTTATCCAAGGCTTGTTTTAAACCTTGGGTTTTCATGATGTCGGTATATTTTGAACTACCGTGATCAAACGGGTTAATGCCAGCATCGCGCCCTTCAACATTTTGATGTACGATCAAATCAAAGCCGTGCGTTTTCGCCATGTTGTCACGAAAAGCAATCATGTCTTTAAACTTCCAACCCGTATCTACATGCAGTAACGGGAATGGGAGTTTTGCTGGATAGAAGGCTTTTAATGCCAGATGCAACATTACCGCTGAATCTTTACCAATCGAGTAAAGCATCACAGGGTTTTCAAATTCAGCTGCAACTTCACGAATAATATGAATACTTTCTGCCTCAAGTTGCTTGAGGTGAGTCAATCTATTTTCAGTCATGTACAATTTCCTCCTTATCCATGCTATCCATAAAATCTATAAGCGGTACTAAACCACCACTTTGAAGACTGTGTGGAGGAACGAGTGCCATAACAACTCCAATTTTTCATGATATCGATATTCTTACTTGCAGCAGGATATACTACTGAGTAAAGGTTATTCATTATAATAATTTAGATTCAGTTCTTTAGCTTGTTTTTTCATATCAATATGCAAAATTATGATATGAAAATAATATTCTGGAATATCAATACAACCTATTTCACATAAATAAAACACAAAAAAAGAAGCCGAAAGGCTTCTTTTCCAATCACTTAGCTTCTGTTAGAAACCAAACATTTTACGTTCTAATGGAATTTCAACCCCTACTGAAACACCACCGTCATTTCCGTTTAAATCAGAGTCGCTCACCCAACCATTCACTTTTAAAGGAATTGTCGGTTTCAAATAATGCGTCCAAGTCAAATCAAGACCTTTTACGGTATCTTGTTTTGGAAATGCAGCATTAATAGCCAAGTTTGATTGGTTCACTTTGGCATAAATTGCACGACCACTTAAACGATTCATCACGTCAAAACGAATATCACCACCGACCGAGTACATTTGACTATCCCCGCCAATTGCATGACCTAATGAAAAACCATGTTGGTAATAACCATCTGTATATTGATGATGGCTATATGAAACGCCTTTTACCTCACCATTGGTACGGGTATCCGCCCACTCAGCATAAAGTTGATAAGGCATATTTTTATAGCTTGATGAAAAATCTGCGCCAGCAAGATAAAGGTACTTCGCCGGTAATCCACCCGCTTCATCTTCACCAACAAATTGAGTATATAAACTTACTGGTACGTTCAGCACAGGCTGCAGCAATAAACGTCCATCAAAACCAGCAATTTGGTTAGATGCATTGTCATCTCCTACACAGCCACTATCATCACAACCATTGTCTTTACCAATCATTGCATTCCAATAAGCCTTAAAGCTATTCGGCTGGCCTTTGCCCCCAATTTGAATTGCTCGAGAAGCGCCAAGTTCCAAATAAGGTAAAGGCTGAGCAGTAAAACGCAGCCCAATCAATTTTGTGTCTGGTACAGCTTTATAGTCATCTAATTGCCCAGCAAAGGCTTGGTACTGCCATGGACCAATCCAAGACAACCATTTGGTCTCAAATGCATTTTGAACAGCGCGCTGAACAGTGACACCATAAACAGGACGACTCGCATCACCACGGATCAAACTGCCATCATGGCCTGGTCCCCAGTAGGTCGGAATCTGACCCGCAATTACCCATTGATTCCAGAGTTTTCCTGCTAGATAAGAACCTTCAACATTGGCATCGTGTCCATTGTCAATTAATGGATCCTTTTCCCCATTGACACGCAGTTTGGCATCCCAATTCTCACCACCTGCATTAAATTCCGCAGCAATTTGATATTGTGATTTTTGATTATCACCAAATGTTTGAGGAACAGTTTTAAGATCAGAACCCGCATGTAAACCAATTTTAACCGTTTCATTGTCTGCTTTTAATGCATTAACAACTGAATTCACCACCTTTTGCTGAGCATTATTGCTCACTTTAGCTTGAGATAGGGCACGTTGAATTTCGTCCCCACTGATTGGCCAAGTCGATGTACTGATTTGTATAACACCTTGTTGATTCAGCCAGTTAAGATCTGTTCGCAGGTTTGCATCATTTAAAATAAGACCTTGTGCAAATGTTGCAGATGAAAGCGAAGCAAATAATGCGACATAAAGCGATTTTTTTAGAAACATGTCTCAACTGTTCTCAAATTTATTTATGTGCACATGATCGTTTTTTTACGATCTCTTTTCAATCATCAAATGCAATAATTATTTTTTAATGATGAAAATAAAAAAAGCCACTTCATTGAAGTGGCTTTTGAATAAACGGTAAATTAATCTTTACGGCGCATATGCGGGAATAACAATACATCACGGATACTTGCTGCATTGGCAAATAACATCACCAAACGGTCAATACCAATCCCCTGACCTGCTGTCGGTGGTAAGCCGTATTCCAAGGCTTCAATAAAGTCAGCATCATAATGCATTGCTTCGTCATCACCTGCATCTTTTTCAGCAACCTGTGCTTGGAAACGCTCAGCTTGATCAATTGGATCGTTTAACTCAGAGAAACCATTTGCCAACTCACGGCCACCAATAAAGAACTCAAAACGATCAGTAATGTGCGGATTATCATCATTACGACGTGCCAGTGGTGAAGTTTCCGCTGGATACTCTGTAATGAAAGTCGGCTGGCGGAGTTTAGTTTCAACCGTTTCTTCAAATACAATAGTTTGCAACTTACCTAAACCAAAACCAGGTTTCACCTGCTCTTTTAGAACATCTTTGGTAAATTTCGCCAAGAACTCGCGATCATTAACATTTTCAGGCGTAAAGTCTGGATTATTCTCAAGAATTGCATCAAACATTGAGATTTTCTTGAATGGGCCTTTGAAGCTATACACTTCTTCACCATAAGGCACATCAGTTGTACCCAAGATATCTAAAGCCAATTTTTCAAGCATGTTCTCAGTGAGTACCATCAAATCCTTATAATCAGCATAAGCTTGATAGAACTCAATCATGGTGAATTCAGGATTGTGGCGTGTTGAAACCCCTTCATTGCGGAAGTTACGGTTAATTTCAAACACACGCTCAAAACCACCCACCACAAGACGTTTTAAATAAAGTTCTGGCGCAACACGTAAATAAAGCTCCATATCCAACGCATTATGATGCGTCACAAATGGTTTTGCAGATGCACCACCCGGAATCACATGCATCATCGGCGTTTCAACTTCCATGAAACGTTCATTAGTCAAGAATGCACGAATACCCGCAACCACTTTAGCCCGAATTTCAAAGGTTTTACGCGTTTCTTCGTTTACGATCAAATCTAAATAACGTTTACGATATTTGGCTTCAGTATCCGTTAAACCATGGAATTTGTCTGGAAGTGGACGCAGTGATTTGGTGAGTAATTCAAAACCTTCAAGGTGAACATATAAGTCACCTTTACCAGAACGCCCAATATAACCTTCAGCTGCAATAATATCGCCAAGGTCTAAGCTTTTAATGGTTTCTAAAATGTCTGTAGGTAAACCTTTACGGTCCACATACAATTGAATACGACCTGTCATGTCTTGGATCACAATGAATGATCCACGGTTGAGCATGACACGACCCGCAACTTTTACATAAACTTTTTCAGCGCCTTCAATTTGCGCCTTGTCTTGATCTTTAAATTGTTCTTGCAGATCACCAGTGTAATGCTCACGTTTAAACGTGTTTGGCCACGGGCTCTTACCCGTTTGTTTTGCAGTCTCTTGGATTTGCTTTAATTTGGCATGACGCTGTGCGATTAAATCGTTTTCGGAAAGTGTTTGTTCAGAAGTCGATTGAGCGTTTTGTTGCGTCATCTCTGCCTCGATTAAGTAAAAAATGAAGTGACATAGAATAGCAGATCACAACTCATTTTCGTATTGTTTCAACCAGACAATTCAAAAAAATCAAGATTGATCCCTTTTTGAATCGAGATAACGCAGCAATTCAGTCTCTGAAACCACTCACGAATGAATTATTTTTCAGCCAAATGTTTCACCATGGCAAGCCCTTGATCAAAGCCTTTATTCATAAATTCAGCATGTTCAGGTTGAATATCTACTTCAACATGCAGTTGCGTTTCACCATTAAAATCAAACAGCATATATTTCTCTAGCGCACCCGCCCAAGATTTTACCTCCTCGCTGTCTAGATCTTCCTTGCCATCTTGAATCATCCCAAGATGTTTAAACACAATCTCTTTAGGTTCTTCAATGCTTTCAATGGTGGAGATCATGCCGTTGCCTTTACCATCACCAAAAAAAGTTTTACCGCCCACTTTCCAGTCGGTTTTCATGGTTGAATCGCATGCAAAGAATTTTGTCCATGCCTGATAACTCTCAGGTGTCCACAAAACCTCCCAAACTTTCTCTGGAGTTGCATAAATTTTTATATTATATGACAGAGTTTCCATGCCCTATTCTCCGTTTTCATTGTTGTGATTCATCATAACTTGATTCTGAATGTTTGTTTTTTATACACACTATATTCATACGATTATTCATTTTTAATTACATAAGCATTTATATTGCTGTAAAAAATTAGAGTAATTGCTCAAATAACAAGAGTTTCAGATAGAATTGCCATATCGCTTTTTGAATAAATGATTAAACTCTTGCATTTACTTTACTTAAATGGCGTTCTGCGTAAAAATCTAACTCCCGATCAACACAAGTTAGTTCTATTGCAGCGATCGTAGCGACATTATGGAATAGTTTTACTGAAAGGCAATTTGAGCATACCTATCAGTTTGGAGAGTCACATGAAAAAATATCAATGTATCGTTTGTGGTTGGATTTACGACGAAGCAGAAGGTTGGCCACAAGACGGCATTGCAGCAGGAACCAAATGGGAAGATATCCCAGATGATTGGACTTGCCCAGATTGCGGCGTTTCAAAAGCTGATTTTGAAATGATTGAAATCTAAATAGATCGAGAAGGCCGTGACAATGATCATGGTCTTTTTTTTGCTATCGTTTGTTTTTAAATAAGAAAATATTGGAGAATAGAATGCATCCTATCGTTATCATCGGATCAGGTATGGCGGGTTATACCGTTGCTCGAGAATTTCGTAAACTGAGTCCTGAACAAGAGCTCGTTATGATCTGCGCGGATGATGCGGTAAATTATGCAAAACCAACATTATCCAATGCCTTCGCAGGCAATAAAGCACCTGAACAAATTGCTTTAGGCGATGCCAACAAAATGGCAACCCAACTGAATATGCGCATTGAAGCAGAAACGTGGGTAAAAGAAATCAATGCAGCCAACCACGAAATCACATTAGAAAAAAATGGTGAAACGGTTACTCAACCTTATTCAAAACTGGTGCTTGCGGTCGGTGCAAATCCAATTCGCTTAGCCATCGCCGGCGATGGCAGTGATGATATTCATGTGGTGAATTCACTCATCGACTATCGTACTTTCCGTGAAAATCTCGCGAAACGTAAAGACAAACGCGTGGTTATTCTCGGGGCAGGTTTAATTGGTTGTGAATTTGCCAACGACTTATTGCATAGCAATTATGATGTCACGGTGATTGATCTTGCAGCACAGCCTCTGGGTCGTTTATTACCAAACCATGTTGCCGAAGCCTTCAAAACCAATCTAGAACAAGCGGGTATCAAGTTCGCACTTTCTACGACCGTAGAAAAAGTATCGAAAATCAATGACGGCGAAGACTACGCAGTCACTTTAGCCAATGGTCAGACTTTGGTGGCGGATATTGTACTTTCTGCGATTGGTTTGCAGCCCAATATTACTTTGGCAAAAGCAGCAGATATCCAAACCAGTCGTGGCATTATTACCAACACGCTTTTAGAAACCAATCAAGCAGATATCTATGCCGTTGGTGACTGTGCTGAAGTGAATGGTACCTTGTTGCCATTTGTCATGCCGATCATGCAACAAGCACGAGCTTTGGCAAAAACACTAAGTGGTCAAAGTACCTCTGTACATTACCCTGCCATGCCAGTTGCGGTAAAAACACCTGCTGCCCCATTGACTGTTTTACCTGCCCCGCTTGATGTTGATGTGAATTGGGAAACTGAAGAATTTGATGATGGCATGTTAGCAAAAGCGGCTGATGGTGAAGGCACCTTAAGAGGATTTGTCCTGCTTGGTGCAACTGCAGCAAAACAACGTCTAACCTTAACCAAGTTGGTTCCAGACTTGATTCCCGCACAGGTTTAAGGTTTAAATACGAGAGTTTGCTGAGAAAAGAACTTGCTGTAAACTCTCAACCAATAAGAAGAATTCAACTCGGAACGAATACCATGAACAGTGCCCTTCAATTTAACGTGTCGCCTTATGCTTCATTTATGCAAGAAACCAAAGTCACTTTGGGCAATGGGATTGAGTTGCATGTTGAAATGGGCGGTAACCCTGAGCATCCAACGATCTTATTAATCATGGGTCTGGGTGCACAAATGCTGTTCTGGCCTGATTTCTTTTGTAAGGCCTTAATTGATCAAGGTTTCCGAGTGGTTCGTTTTGATAACCGTGATATCGGTTTATCTTCTAAAATTCGTAATAAAGGAAAACGACTCAATACCATGAAACTGATGAGCCGTTTCATGTTTGGCCTTGGTAATGAAGGCGCACCTTATACGCTTTATGATATGGCAGATGATGTTGCCCTACTGATTGATCAGTTATGTATTGAGAAAACCTATATTATTGGCGCCTCTATGGGCGGGATGATCTCACAGATTGTTGCTGCAAAATATCCAGAAAAAGTAGAAAAAATCGGTTTGTTGTTTACCAGTAATAATCAACCTTTTCTTCCTCCTCCTTTTCCAAAGCAACTTTTTAGCTTATTGGGCAAACCTGAAGGACATGATGAAGAAACGATTATCAATCACAGTTTGAATGTTTTCCGTATTATTGGTTCCCCTGGTTATGTCAACCCAGTCGAGTCAATTCAAACCATTCGTAAATTATATCGACGTAGTTTCTATCCAGCGGGTGTACTTCAACAATTTTTAGCAATATTATGTACGGGTTCTTTGTTACCATTGAACAAGACGATTACTCAGCCGACTTTGGTTGTACATGGCTCAAAAGATCGCCTGTTACCACCAAGTCACGGGAAAGCTGTTGCAAAAGCAATTTCTGGTGCTAAGTTTGAATTAATCCAAGGAATGGGGCATGATATTCCTGCACATTTCATTCCACAACTTAGTGGTTTGTTTGCTCACCACTTTAGATCATCACACTAGGACACTATGGCTGCATTACCCTCATTAAGACAGCTATCATATTTAGTTACGTTGTCAGAAACTTTACATTTTACTGAAGCAGCGCGTCGTTCCTTTGTCACCCAGTCAACGTTATCGGGTGGCATCATGGAATTAGAGCGTTTATTAGGTGGCGTCTTAGTTGAGCGTGATCGTCAAAACGTCCGTTTAACCCCCTTAGGTGAACAGGTTGTGGCTCGCGCACGAGTATTACTGGCCGATGCCCAAGACCTGATGCGTTTGAGTCGGGAAATGAGTGAACCACTGACCGGTGATTTACATCTCGGTATCATCCCGACCATTGCACCGTTTATCTTGACGCAATTGCTCGATGAAGTTCATCAACAGTTACCCAAAATCCAACTGCATCTACACGAAGCACAAAGCGAGAAAATTGTAGAGAAGCTGGAACACGGTAATTTAGACATGATCGTGCTTGCACTTCCTTTTGATACGCGTAGTTTGAAAGTTGCTGAAATTGCCAAAGAGCACCTGTTCCTTGTATATAACAAGCAAGATACCAATGCAGCCAACGCAAACTCTTTAGATGACTTGGACCTGTCACGGTTAATGCTGCTTGAAGAAGGACATTGTCTACGTGATCACGCACTCAGTGCCTGCCCTGTTGGCGAACGTAAAAATGATCACCGCTTAAAAGCGAGTTCATTGCCAACCTTGGTGGAAATGGTCTCTTCAGATTTAGGTTTTACCCTGTTACCTGAGATTGCATTGAAAAACAGTATGATTCATTTCAATGAAGATATTGCAGTGAAATCTATTGAAGCAGCACCAAGCCGCACACTAGCTTTAGTGACGCGTAAAAGTACGCCATTGCAAAGTGAATTTGATGTGATCTTGCAAATTCTGCAAAAAATCACCGCACATTTAACCTAATCAAACAAAAAAGCCTGTAGTTTAATTACAGGCTTTTTTCAATCTAAAATAACAACTATTAAATATCTAATAAATTAACGTGTTCAACCTGCACATCGCTCATACGTAGGCCTTGATCAAGTAACTGATCGAAATATGATTCCACCACTTTGGCTTGATCAGCCGTATTTTCAACTTTATACATATTCTGACGAAACTCATTACTTGAACGTAAGCCTTTGGTATACCAAGCAATATGTTTACGAGCAATACGACAACCTGAGTATTCACCATAGAACTGGTACAGTTCCGCCAAATGACCCAGTAACACCGTCTTAACTTCGGCAATATCTGGTGCAGCAAGATGCTCACCCATTTTTAAATAATGCGCAATTTCTCTAAATATCCAAGGTCGCCCTTGAGCAGCGCGCCCAATCATAATCGCATCTGCACCCGTATAATCCAGTACATATTTGGCTTTTTCTGGGCTATCAATATCACCATTGGCAATCAATGGGATATTAATCAATTCTTTGACCTGCTTAATCAACTCATAACGTGCCGTATTTAAATACATATCTTCACGGGTACGACCATGTAGTGCTAATGCCGCAATTCCAGATTCTTCGGCGCGTTTCGCGACACGTAAAATATTTTCATGGCCATTCAAAAAACCCAAACGAGTTTTTAAAGTGACAGGCACATCCACTGCCTCAACCACCGCATCAAGAATCCGCGCGACGAGATCTTCATCTTGTAGCAATGCGGAGCCCGCTAACTTGTTACAAACCTTTTTGGCTGGACACCCCATATTGATATCCACAATTTGCGCACCATTCGCCACTTGATAACGTGCCGCTTCAGCCAGTTGCTCTGGATCAGAACCCGCGATTTGTGCTGAAATTGGTGCAAGTTCGCCATCAAAATTAGCCCGATACAAGCTCTTTTTACTCATACGTAGGGTCTTGTCAGCAGTCATCATTTCACTGACTGCATGTCCTGCACCAAAGTATTTACATAGCGTCCGAAACGGTCTATCCGTCACGCCTGCCATCGGAGCAACAATCAAATTATTTGACAGTTGATATGAACCAATATACATATATTTTCTTACAATTTCTGATCAACATAGTATACTTCATTCGCCCGTTCGGCTCATCTTTTTGTGCGGTGTTGTCTTCATTATGAACCAATCGTTTTCGACTCGTCCTCTACTCAAAACATTCAGCCTTTTGGCAATCAGCATAAGCTTAGCGGCTTGTGGCGATAATGCTTGGTGGTCAAATAGTAAAGAACCTGAAATGAAAGCAGAACAAATCACTAGAGTTCTTCCACCACGTGTCAATGATCGCCAGTCTTGGTCACAAGATATCTTTGATATCATGCAACAACTGAGTATCCCCAAGACCAAGCAAAATGTATGCAGTATTGTCGCTGTCGTAGATCAAGAGTCAAACTTTGTTGCAGACCCTGCTGTGCCTGGACTAGGTGAAAAGGCGGTCAAGGAAATTAATACCCGACTTAAAGAAAAATTTGAAGCCAAGCTTGGTGAAACGATCGGTGGAACCGTCGCTGGCTATTTTGAAGATGTGCTCAAAAACCAACCTTCACCAGAAAATAACTATATGAGCCAAATGCGCAAAGTCAGAACTGAGCGTGAACTCGACTTACTCTATCGTGAAATTTTTGACTATATGTCAAAACATTATCATGTCAGTGCTCTAACAGGCGCAGCGAAATTGGTTGGACAAGATATTGGCGAGAAAATGAACCCGATTACCACACTGGGTTCTATGCAAGTGCATATTAATTATGCCAAAGAGCATAAACGCCAAAGCGGAAATATTGCCGAACTACGTAATGATCTCTATACCCAATATGGTGGTCTATATTATGGCATCCATCGTTTGATGGAATATTCTGCTGATTATGACAAAGCCATCTACCGTTTTGCCGATTACAATTCAGGCATGTATTCAAGCCGCAATGCAGCTTTTCAAAAGATGCTTGAAGTCATACAAGGTAAAGACCTTGATTTAGATGGTGACCTGTTACTTTATAATAAAGATGGAAATGTACAATCTGCACTGAGCCAATCTGAAAAAGAAGTGATCTCGGCGTTTACCAACAATAAAATTTTGGTCACCCCACGCCAGATTCGTGCCGATTTAAAGAAAGAAAAAGAGAAAAAGTTTGAAGATACGCAAACCTATTTAGCTGTTCAAAAATTGTATCAAAGTAAAACCAACAAAGAACCAATTTATGCAATGATGCCTGAAGTCGTTATTTCTGGCCCCAAACTAAGTCGTGACTACAACACCAATTGGTTCGCCAGTCGCGTTAATGGACGATATGAAACATGCATGCAAAGAGCGAAACGCATAAAACTCTAAATCTTGCTTTATTTGATTTTGATGGAACACTCTATCCAAAAGACAGTTTCACAGGGTTTATTTTTTTTGCTTTATCAAAACGTCATATTGTCAAAAAGGGCTTGAAAATCCTGCCATGGATTCAAGCCTACTATTTACGCCTTTACCCTGCGCATGCCATGCGACCACGGCTATTCCAAAGCATGTTTAAAGACATTTCTGTAGATTTTGTCCAGCAGCTTGCCCAAGAATATGCACAGAAGCTGATTAAACGACTCGATCAGGATTTATTACAACAGCTTCAACAACACCAACAACGCGGTGACCATATCGTGCTGGTGTCGGCTTCGGTTGACCTTTACTTGACACCCATTTGTGAATTTCTAAATATTGAACTGATCTGTACCCAAACAGAAATTAAAGATGGGCTGTTAACAGGTCGTTATCGCTCAGAAGATTGTAGTTGTGAACAAAAGAAATTACGTATTCTGCAGCAATACAATCTTGCAAACTACCAATCTATTTATGCTTATGGCAATAGTGAAGAAGATTTAGAAATGCTTTCGCTAGCAGACTACCCCTATATGATGGGAGAAGAAAAAGCACTTCCCACCTTAGAGCTAAAACAATTGAACCAAGCAGACATAAAAAAGCCCGCTTAATGCGAGCTCTTTTATTTCAAACAGTTTAGTAAATTGCCATATGATCGCGGTGAATCATTTCCAAAGAACGCGCCTCACCCAAAACCTGATAGACCTTTTCTGATGATAAACCTTTGATCATTTCTGCTGAACGCGAACTAAAATTCACACGTCCAACCGCAATACGACCACCATTCTTATCTACACATTCAACGACATCGCCACGATCGAAGTGCCCTTCTATCGCTCTGACTCCGACGGGTAGTAAACTACGATGCTTGAGCTTAATCGCTTCAACTGCACCATCATCAATCACTAAACGTCCAGCAGTTTGCAAATGCGCAGCCAGCCATTGCTGATGTGCAGTGACACGATCATTGTCTGTAGTAAATAAGGTGCCCAACATCTCACCCGCCATTAAGCGTGCTAATACGTTGTCGCTTTCACCACTGGCAATCAAAGTTGGACAGCCTGAGCGAGCAGCAAGGCGTGCGGCACGGACTTTGGTGACCATACCACCACGACCCAGTACACCGCCACCGCCTGCCATTTCAAACAGACGATCATCCAATGCGCGAACAGCTGAGAACAGCTTAGCATTCGGATTACTGCGCGGGTCAGAATCAAACATGCCTTGCTGGTCTGTCAGAATAATCAACAATTCCGCTTGTACTTGTCCTGCAACCATCGCGGCCAAGGTATCGTTATCACCAAAGCGAATTTCATCGGTAGAGACCGTGTCATTCTCATTGATGACTGGAATCACCTGCCAATCAATCAGGTTCTGCAACGCATCACAAGAGTTGAGATAGCGACGGCGATCTGCAAGATCATCATGCGTGAGTAACACTTGTGCTGTTTGAATACCATGTTGTTCCAATACACTTGACCATGTATGGATCAAGCCCATTTGGCCAATGGCAGCACAAGCTTGCAAACTGGGTAGATCGGTGGGTCGACTCGCAAGTTTCATGCGTACCATCCCTTCTGCAACTGCACCTGATGACACCAGAATAATCTCATGTCCAGCATTGTGTAGATCTGCAATTTGTTTCGCCCAATGCGAAATTGCTTTTAAATCTAGACCTTGCCCGTTTGCAGTGAGTAAAGATGATCCGATTTTAACAACGATTCGTTTACACGCATTGAGCTGACGTTGCCCATCGACCACTTCTATCATTTTTCCCTCGGTTTACTAGTCACGAATGTAGACGCTTTCTACATCGCCTTCGTCTTCATCATCATCAAAGTCTTCATCATCGTCCAGACCCGCTTCACGCTGAGCTTTACGCAAGGCACGATATGCTTCTTTTGCTGCGATGGTTTGTTCTCGTGTCTCAGCTTCAAGCTGCTCACGGAATGCTTTCACTTCTGCTGCATACTCAGGATCTTCAACTTCGCGCTCACGTTGTTGCTCGATTTGATCCATTAAGTAATACACAACTTCTTTGGTTCCTTCTGACATCAAACCAGAAGTTTTAAATACAGGACCTTTCCATTGCAATTCATCCAGAATGTGCTGACACCATTCTTCTCTTGATTCTTCTGCAATTTGATCCAATTTATTGAGTACCAACACCACAGGCAGTTTTGCCAATGTCGGAGAGAATTTCTCTAACTCACCTAAAATCGCTCTTGCGTTATGTGCCGGGTCAGAACCATCAATCGGCTGAACATCCACAATATGCAACAGGATACGGGTACGTGCCAAATGCTTAAGGAAGCGAATACCTAGACCGGCACCTTCAGCAGCACCCTCGATTAATCCAGGAATATCGGCCATGACAAATGAGCGATGACGATCCGCATCGACCACACCAAGGTTTGGAACCATGGTCGTAAACGGATAATCTGCAACTTTTGGTTTTGCTGCGCTGACTGCACGAATGAACGTTGATTTACCCGCATTTGGCATACCCAGTAAGCCTACATCTGCAAGTACTTTCAACTCTAAACGAACTTCACGATATTCACCTTTGATACCGTGCGTACACTTACGTGGCGAACGGTTGGTTGATGATTTAAAGTGAGTATTACCTAAACCACCATCACCGCCATGGGCAACTTTTACGCGCTGACCATCAGCGACCAAGTCACCAATAATGTCACCAGACTCGGTATCTACAATGGTTGTACCGACTGGCACTTTCAAAATAACGTCTTCACCGCCACGACCAGAACAGTTCGCACCCGAACCATTTTTACCGCGCTCTGCACGATAGCGACGCGTATAACGGTAATCTACCAATGTGCTAGTATCATCATCGGCTTGAATATATACACTTCCGCCACGTCCCCCATCACCGCCATCTGGGCCACCAAAAGGGACAAATTTTTCACGGCGAAAACTGGCTACGCCATTGCCACCGTCGCCAGCCTCTACGATAATGACTGCTTCATCAACAAAGCGCATGTGCCAATCCTCAAATTCTTAAAAGCGGACTATTTTGCCACATTTTAAGAAAATTCTCGAATAGAAAAATCAGCAAATTGATTTTTTTAAATTGATTACCCGCTCAAACTTCAATTTCATGATCAGAGTTGGCTCATGATACAGACTTTATGAGTGGATTATGGTCTGACATTCTTCAACGGTAATTGCATCTGCATATCTAAATTGGCTTTGGTTTGCTGTACCGAGTTGTACATGATCGCATCGAAAGAAGAAATATTGCTCATATTAATCGCATCATTCATATAAAAGCTTGGTTTAAATTGATGCTTCACTGGTAAATCGACAGACTCATCAAAAGCAAAATAAACAGGCCCATCAAAAACAATTTTCACTGGAACGGTATAAGTACGTTTCAATTGAAATGGGATATCTAATTTAACCGGAATATTTAAACTCAAAGGAAACTTAGGCAATAATTTATTTTGATAGATCAAATCTGTACTGGTTTCAATCGGTACCACTTCATCTACTTTCAGCATGGTTTCGTAGTTGATGTCCACGGTAATCGGTGTTTCCACCTCAAAACTCAGATCAGCCAAATACTTACCTTTTAAAGGCAAATGCAAAGTCCGATCAATGTCCAAAACTGTATTCAGTTGACCTTCTGATTTCACTCTTAAATGATCACCGACTTGAATCTTGGTGCCCAAAGATTCAGGCAAACGAATATCCGCCTGTTGTGCAGAAACAATCAAAGACGCCTGAATATTTAAATAGAACCAAAATAAAATCGCCACCAACGTGGTCACGATCACAAAACTGATCAATAAGCTTTTAAGCGATTTGGTGATATCCATTACTCACCTGCTTTTACATCATGTTGAGCTGCTTGCACTTCGACAGGCTGAGCTTTGACACGATTCAAATACATGGTTGAGAGCGGAATCTTTAATTCTCCCTGCGCAATTTTAACAGGCAAGGTATTTTTCACATCCACCGAGGCATTCAGCTCAGACGTAATTGGAACATTCAAATTGCCCTGAATTGGAATATTGGCATTCAATTGTGCTTTCAATGGAATATTCAAATTTTCCTTGAGTTCGGTGCGCACAGGGGCATCAAATTTTAAATGAACTTTTTGCTGTAAGGGAACCTGAATATCAATCGGTACATCCAGTTGTAAAGGAATTGATCCCTTCAATGGTAAGGTGACATCCCGACCTAAAATCTTCACCTGTACTTTGGTGTCAATCGGTAGGCTTTGATTGACCTTAATCGTTTCCTTTACAGGAATCGTGGTACTGATCGGGACAACATTATCGAAATAAACCCGTGGTGTCAGTGTTTGCGTGAGTGGAACATTGAGTTGTTCATTAATTGGGATCTTGGCATCGACACGTCCATTCACATCAACATTGAGCGCATCTTTAACTTTGACCCGAACCTGTAAAGGTTCTTGCAAGTCAATTGCGACATCTTGATTCTTCAATGGAATATAAATATTAAAATGCTTAAATACCCACATTGCGATGTATACACCACACAAGTTGGCAACCACAATTAAAGCAAATACCACGAACAAACGTCTGAACTGCAACAATGATCTATCCCTTGATTAATTATTTCCCTTTTCCCCTATTCTTATCGATTTTTATGTTTAATTCAGCATATATTCTGTACAGTCAATAAAAAAGCCCAGTTAAAAACTGGGCTTTTTGTTATCGCTGTGCGAACAAATTATGCATTTGTTTCAGCAGGAACTTTCGCATAGCTTACGCCACACATTTGTTCAGCAATACGTAATACTTGGCAGCTATAACCCACTTCGTTATCGTACCAGACATAAGCAGTTAAACGCGTACCAGATGCGATTGTTGCTTGTGCATCAAAAACACCCGCAGTACGTGAACCAATAAAGTCACTTGATACAACTTCTGTTGAGTTGGTATAACCAATTTGACCTTGTAGCTTCGAGTTGATCGAAATTTGACGAATGTATTCGTTCACTTCTTCACGATCAATTTCTTTCTCTAAGTTCAAGTTCAAGATTGCAAGTGAAACGTTTGGTGTAGGTACACGTACCGAGTTACCTGTTAACTTGCCTTTAAGGCCTGGCAATGCTTTTGCAACTGCTTTAGCCGCACCAGTTTCAGTAATCACCATGTTCAATGTTGCAGCACGGCCACGACGGTCTGCTTTATGGTAGTTATCAATTAAGTTTTGGTCGTTTGTAAACGAGTGAACCGTTTCAACATGACCATTTAATACTTTGTATTTGTCGTCTAAAACTTTTAACACAGGTGTAATTGCGTTGGTTGTACAGCTTGCAGCAGAGATGATCTTGTCTTCATCTAAGATATCGCCGTTGTTCACACCAAATACAACGTTCTTCATCTCACCTTTACTTGGTGCAGTTAAGACCACACGTGCAATACCTGCACATTTCAAGTGTTGGCTTAAGCCTTCTGCATCACGCCATTTACCCGTGTTGTCGATAAGAAGTGCGTTATCAATACCGTAAGCCGTGTAATCTACTTCGCTTGGGCTTGATGCATAAATCACTTTAATGAATTGACCATTTGCAATGATTGCTTCGTTTTCTTCATCAACAGAAATTGTACCGTCAAAGGTTCCGTGAATAGAGTCACGACGTAATAAAGAAGCACGTTTCGCCAAATCACCATCAGATGATTTACGAACAACAATAGCTTTAAGGCTTAAACCACGACCTAAACCAGATTGGCTGATGATTAAGCGCGCCAAGATACGACCGATACGGCCAAAACCGTAAAGTACAACATCTTTAGGCTCAGCAACCGCTGCATTGCCTTGAATTGGAGCAACTGCTTGTGCAACAAAAGCGTCTACATCGCCACCTTGGTTTTTATATTCAACTGCAAGTTTACCGATATCAACTTCAGCAGAACCGATATTGTCAACTTTCATTAACGCTTCCAAAATTGGGAAGGTATTTACCACTGAAAGTTCAACATCAAGCATACGTGTACGGCGATGCGTTTTAAGAATTTGAATAACCGAACGGTTGATTAAAGAGCGTCCGTAAACAGAAACAACAATATTTTTCTCACGGTATAATTGACCGATTAAGGTAATCATACGTTCCGCGATTTCTTCACGGTTTTTCCAACGACCTTGGTGTTCAGCGTGTAGGGCAACGATTGTTTCTTTGCTCACAGTTACGTCCTCTAATTTATATATACTGGGCGTGAATTTTTAAAACGCCATTATTGTAATAGAATTATCATCAAGATTGAATCAAAAGCTGTTAAACGAGCTAAGATTTTGTCCTAATTGACTATAAATTCATAAAATACCTATAATTATTTTTGTGAATTTTGGTAAAAATCTTTTCCTATCATCATAATAGCGGTGATTTAGCTCACAGCAATCACAATTTTACTGATCATTTTGACGATCAAATCAGCTTTTTTGTTCTTTATCGTCTAGATTCACACGTTGTGAATACTGTTTTAGATTCAATTCTAAATGTTGCTTACGCAGTTTCTGTTGATATAGATGTGTTGCCCCTTCAATCACAAGGACCAAAACAGCCAACCAAATCGGGATATAAGTCAGCCATTCATCAGCACCGATTTTTTCGCCGATCAGCAAAGAAACCAAAGCCAATAAAACAGGTTCTAGATAGCCGAGTAAACCAAAAATAATCAAAGGCAGGTAACGACTGGCAAGAATATAACTTCCCAACCCAATGGCACTTAACAACCCCAAACCAATCACCACAACAATAAGACTTGGATGCTCCAAGAACTTGAGATATGACATCTCCCCTGTTTGAATAAAGAAAATCGCAATTGGTAGAATCAAGATAAGATCCCACCAAAAACCACCCAAATGATCGGTTTGAATTTTTTTACGCAGCACAAAGTAAGCAGCATATCCCAATGCAACAAAAGCAGTTTCCCAAGCAATACTGCCTAAACGCCATATTTCATGTCCAACCCCAAACACGGCGAGCAATACAGCGACATATTGGAACTTAGAAAGTTTCTCTCCATATAAAAAACTCCCAGCCAACACCAAAACCAAAGGTAAAAGAAAATAACCCAAGGAAACCTGTAGCCCTCTTCCATGCATGGGCGCCCACAAAAACAGCCAGAGTTGAGCCGAAGTGAGTACTGAGGTGGCAAATAAAAGCAATAATAAGCTGGGATTGGCAAGAATCCGTTTAAACACAGTTTTGATCAGGGATAAATCACCACTCAACCACATAAATAAGGTCAGAAATGGAATGGTGGCAATAATTCGCCAACCAAAAGTCTGTTCACTATCTAAGGAACCGAGAAGCTGGCTATAAAAATAGAGAACACCAAAAGTGACAGAAGCCAAAATTGAATAAGCTATTCCTTTAAACATTTCCAGCCTCTGCTTGAAGAATATTTTAAAAAGTACGTGATTTATCTACTATATAAAATAAAAAAAACCATGCATGCATGGTTTTTCAACAAGTATAGCTGATTTAGTGATGTTCAGGATAAATAACATCACCAATATCATAGCCTAATGATTTTGCATAATTTAAATATTCATTAATAATTTCTTTTTTAGGATTTGGTATGCGTGAAAGCACCCATAAATATTTACGACGTGGCTCACCCACCAGTACAGTTTGATAATCAGCATCGAGCTTTAAAATCCAGTAATCACCACGGATTACAGGTACCCAACGCACGACTTCTGGTAAAAAACTCACACGCAATTTACTGTTAAACGGCGCATTGGCGACAAATGCCTCTCCTAGACTTTGCTGAAGATTTCCATCACTGTCATAGCATTTATTATCCACAACAATATTACCATTTTCATTTAAGGTATAAGTTGCAGTAACGTTATAGGCACACTTACGCTCAAAAAACATTGGTTTTCGAGCCACTTCATACCAAACGCCCAAATATTTATCGAGTTCGACTTTATCTACTGTTGGCAAAGGCTTTGCTTGGGCATAAGCAATGGTTCCAACTGCCAACCCTGTTAAGACCGCCCCACCAATCGCAATCTTTGCAAGGCGCCAACTCGCTTTCGGGAAATTTTTAATAAATGGCATGAGAAATCCTCAAAACAGTAATTTGTTATCAATAGTCATATAGTTAGCAATTTAAAATAGCTTACTTTGTGAACAAAAACTGTTGCGATATGTATCCCTTTTGAGGATTTCTCTCCTAGATTAAGATTGCAATATATGCGCTTTGAGACGGACAATCTCATCGCGTAATCTTGCCGCTTGTTCAAACTGTAACTCTTTCGAGGCTTTTAACATTTCCTTTTCCAGTTTGCCAATATGCTTGGCAAACAGTTTTGGATCAGATAACAAATGCTGCTCATCAGCACTAATCGCCTGCGCTTGTTCAAGCACTTTTTCATCAATTTCATCGTCTGTCAGCACTTCACCGGTATCGATTTCCTTGATTGCTTGGCGTACCGCACTACGTGGAGTAATACCATGTAATTCATTAAATTCAATTTGCTTGTTGCGACGGCGCTCTGTTTCATCCATCGCTTTACGCATCGAATCCGTAATACGATCGGCATACAAAATCGCTTTGCCTTTAACATTACGTGCTGCACGACCAATGGTTTGAATCAATGAACGTTCTGAACGCAAGAAGCCTTCTTTATCCGCATCAAGAATTGCAACTAAGGATACCTCAGGCATATCCAAACCTTCACGTAACAAGTTAATCCCGACCAGTACATCATGTACGCCAGTACGTAATTCGTGAATAATTTTGACACGCTCAACCGTATCAATATCCGAGTGCAGATAAGCCACTTTGACCCCATATTCTTTCAGGTACGAGGTTAAATCTTCTGCCATACGTTTAGTCAAAGTTGTCACAAGGACACGTTCATTCAATTGTTTACGAATATTGATTTCTGAAAGTACATCATCCACTTGGGTTAATACTGGACGTACTTCAATTTCAGGATCAATCAAGCCTGTCGGGCGAACTACCTGCTCAACAATTTGCTCTGACTTTTCCAATTCATAATGAGCTGGGGTTGCGCTAACGAAAACAGTGGTTGGAACAATCCGTTCCCATTCTTCAAATTTCATTGGACGGTTATCCAAAGCACTGGGTAAACGGAAACCGTAATTGACCAAGTTTTCTTTACGCGAACGGTCACCTTTATACATCGCCCCAATTTGCGGAACAGTCACATGCGATTCATCAATGATCAGCAAAGCATCTTCAGGGATATAATCAAACAAGGTGGGTGGCGCTTCGCCTGCTCCACGACCTGAAAGATGGCGCGAGTAGTTTTCAATACCATTGGTATAACCCAATTGCTGCATCATCTCTAAATCATAACGCGTACGCTGTTCAATCCGCTGTGCTTCCAATAATTTGTCATGCTCTTTGAAGAATTTAAGCTGATCTTTTAACTCATCTTTAATCGTATCAATCGCGCGTGTCAAATGATCTTTCGGGGTCACATAATGACTTTTTGGATAAATAGTCACACGCGGTACTTTACGTACCAACTTTCCTGTCAATGGATCAAACCAACGAATCGAGTCCACTTCATCATCAAATAACTCGACTCGAATCGCATCTTTATCCGATTCCGCTGGAAAAATATCAATGATTTCGCCACGAATCCTGTAGGTACCACGTAAGAACTCCAATTCATTACGGGTATATTGCATTTCCACCAAACGACGAATGATCTCATCACGACTGACGCGATCACCTTGCACAATATGCAACAGCATTTGCATATAGGCATTTGGATCACCCAAACCGTAGATTGCAGAAACCGATGCCACAATAATCGCATCACGACGTTCTAACAGCGCACGTGTTGCCGAAAGACGCATTTGGTCAATGTGATCATTAATCGCCGAATCTTTTTCGATAAAGGTATCGGATGATGGCACATAGGCTTCTGGTTGATAGTAATCGTAATAACTGACGAAATACTCAACCGCATTATTTGGGAAGAATGCTTTAAACTCACCATACAACTGAGCCGCAAGTGTCTTGTTATGTGCCATGACGATGGTTGGCCGCTGCGTTTGCGCAATCACATTAGCCATGGTATAGGTTTTACCCGATCCAGTTACGCCAAGCAGTAATTGATTACGAAAACCTTGGTCAATACCATTGACCAATTTCTCAATGGCCTGCGGTTGATCTCCTGCGGGTTGATAATTGGTAACTAACTCAAAAGGTTGGTTTTCGCTCACAAGACGTCTCTTTTCCTGAATATGGGTTATTTATGGAGTCACTCAATTCAATTTGCAATCCACTTTATGTACTTTAATATAATTTTTTAGAGACCTATATTATATTTAATAAATTACTATCAAATTCACGTATTTTTTTAGTGTTAAAATCTCAATTTTTCTCAACCAATAATTGTAAATATATTGAATTTTCACACAAAAAAAATTAATATATATACTTTAAAAAGATCAAGAACTTTGAAATTTTTCTGTGAACTCAATTAATACACAATATTTTATATTAATCGTTCCAATCTGCATATTTTTCATCGGCTTGGCATTTATATGCTGCCGTTTAATCTTCAAAGCCGATATTTTTTTATTGTGGATTGGTTTGGCTTATGCAATTCCATCTATTGCACTTTTAATACAATGCTTAATGAGCAACCCACAACTTACGATTGCAGCCCCGTTCACTGCGGCTCTATATTTATTCGGGGGATGGGTTGCAGCATATGCAATGAGTGTGAAACTCAATGCGCCGTTCAGGCACCTACTCGCCTTAGTTTTTATCGGGTTGACTCTTGTTGGCCTTAGTTATTTTTCATATTTAAATCCACAAATATGGTTAAGACTGATTATTTTAAATATGGCATTAGGACTGATCGGCTTAATTACAGTCCCCGCTGTATTCAAGCAATTTCCACATAGTCAATCATTTGATCGCTGGATATTAATTCTCTATTTACTCAATGTCTTATATTATTTTTTCCGTGCCTTGATCAATCTTATTTTTTTAGATCACATTAATCATGACCACATCAACTTAACCTCGTCAACATGGTGGTTATTATGGACCTCCATTAATATTCTTTTAAACATTCTATTCGCTATTGTCATCAGTGCTGGCGCCATCCAAGATGTTATTCAACGTCTGAACAAAGAACGCCAGTATGATCCATTGACTCAAGTACTTAATCGTCGAGGGTTCTTTGAAAAATGTGAAAAGTTAATCTTCACCACTCAATCTTATTATTTGATTTGCTTAGACATCGATCACTTTAAATTAATTAATGATACTTGGGGGCATAATATTGGTGACCAAATCTTACAAGGCATAAGCCAAATCATGTTGCAACACAAAAATTCGAATGACTTAATTGCTCGTTTTGGTGGAGAAGAATTTGTTTATCTCATTTCCGCGAGCAATACTTCTGAGGCTTTGTATCGAACAAATCAACTCAAAAAGCAGCTTGAACAAACCACATTTACCCATCATGAAATTAAAATGACAGCAAGTTATGGTCTTACCAAGATAGCTCATTTTCATGAAATTAAATCTGCATTGCAACGTGCCGACAAACTCCTGTATCAAGCAAAAGAGAATGGACGGAATCAAATATCATTTGACTTAATCACTTAATTAAAATGGACACATGATTCAACGATTTATTTTGATCCGACCGATTGATCCAAATCATTTTGGCACCTGAGCTCGAATAAAATAAAAGAAAAATACAAACAGCGCTTGACCCTGTTAGCAATCAACTGCAACATGGACTTATACTCAAATTCAATGATAAAAATATGGCTTACCAATACCATGACGAAACAATCGTAACGGAACTCCCTGAAGATACAGTCTTTGTTTTCGGCAGTAACTTAGCAGGTATCCATGACAGTGGCGCAGCTCGTGTCGCAGCACAACACTTTGCTGCTGTAAAAGGCGTTGGGCGTGGTTGGGCTGGACAAACATTCGCGATTCCAACACTGAATGAACACCTACAACAAATGCCATTGGCTCAAATTGAGCATTATGTAGAAGACTTTAAAGTCTATGCAAAACACCACCCTAAAATGAAATATTTTTTAACGGCTTTGGGGTGTGGGATTGCCGGTTATAAAGTGTCTGAAATTGCTCCTTTATTCAAAGGGATTCATTCCAATGTGATTTTCCCCGAATCATTTCGCCCGTATATCGAAGAGGACGCGGTTTCCCAATTTCCCGACTTAACTGCTGATGCAGTACATGCCTTTATTTCAGATGAAGTCATATTCTATTTCGATCATGGCTATGAATCTTTTGAAGAGGCACTTAATCAGACTAAGCTAACCGCAGCAGAAAAAGCCATTGCTTTGGTTGTTTTGAATGAAGAATTGTACCCGCGTGATCGTTATGGGCGTGGCCGTGAACATGAGATTAACGATATTTTAGGCAAACTCAATGGCAAGATTTTTAATTTCCATAGCAATTCTGAAGGCGCAATGATTTTTGTCAGTGTGATTATTGCTTTAATGGAGTTATATGATATTGATGAATATGATTTCATCAAGCTCTGGCGTGGCGAGTTAGAAATACAACATCCTCTCAACCGTCATCAATAATTAATAAAAAAGCCAATCAACAGATTGGCTTTTTTATTAACGCTTACCCATTGAACGACGGGTACCACGTGGAGGCATCCAAGTACGATCAGCATATTGCTCAGGTTTTGGACGGACCTGATTATGGGTTGCATCCTCAGCATCATCCTGAGCAGATGGCATAGGAAATGGCAATTTCACCAAAGCTTTTTTTGCTTTAGGTTGTTGGGTACTCATTGAAATTCTCTCGAAATCTAGATTTCTAGCCGCATATTGTAATAGATTTTTGCCATTTTTATAAAAATAAAATATGTAAAAAAACACAATGACGCTAAAGCTTAAAATTTAGTAACTTTTTATACGATTCAGGCAAGTTTCAGCCACAAAGAAGTCGAATTAAGCTAAGATAAGCTGCTTTTTATTTTTTAATCCCATAAGAAGGAATAATGCCGTGGACGTACGTCTCTCTGATCGTGTCAATGCCATCAAACCGTCCCCTACACTTGCAGTAACCAACAAAGCTGCTGAGCTTAAAGCTGCTGGTAAAAACGTGATTGGTTTAGGTGCAGGCGAACCAGACTTTGATACCCCTCAACACATCAAAGATGCTGCAATTGAAGCGATTAATAAAGGCTTTACAAAATATACAGCTGTAGACGGTACTCCAAGCTTAAAAAAAGCAATTATTGCGAAACTCAAACGTGATAATAATCTAGATTATCAAGCCAACCAGATTTTAGTGTCTTGTGGTGGTAAACAAAGTTTCTTTAACTTGGCCCTTGCTTTGTTAAATAAAGGCGATGAAGTGATTATCCCTGCGCCATTTTGGGTCAGCTATCCAGATATGGTAATTATCGCTGAAGGTACACCAGTGATCGTGAAATGTGGTGAAGAACAGCGTTTCAAAATTACCCCTGAACAATTAGAAGCGGCGATCACCCCAAATACACGTTTAGTGGTATTGAACAGCCCATCTAACCCAACAGGTATGATCTATACCAAAGCTGAATTAGAAGCTTTGGCAGAAGTGTTACGTCGTCACCCACAAGTCTTTGTTGCTTCTGATGACATGTATGAACCAATCCGCTGGGAAGATGAGTTCTACAATATCGCGACTGTTGCACCAGACTTATATGACCGCACCATCGTTCTCAATGGTGTTTCAAAAGCCTATGCAATGACAGGCTGGCGTATTGGTTATGCGGCGGGTCCTGCAAAAATCATTGGCGCAATGAAAAAAATCCAGTCTCAATCCACTTCTAACCCAACTTCGATTTCGCAAGTTGCAGCTGAAGCAGCATTGAATGGCCCACAAGACGTATTACAGCCAATGATTGAAGCGTTTAAACGCCGTCATGACTTAGTGGTTAACGGCTTAAATGACATCAACGGTATTTCTTGCTTACCTGCTGATGGTGCATTCTATGCCTATGCCAATATCCGCCCGTTAATTCGTGCCAAAGGTTTAAAATCTTGCACAGAATTCTCTGAATGGTTACTGGAAGAAACTGGCGTTGCGGTCGTTCCTGGCGATGCATTTGGCCTAGGCGGATTTATGCGTATCTCTTATGCAACTGCTGACGAAGTTTTAGTCGATGCTTTAGCACGTATCAAAAAGGCTGCTGATTCAATTGAAGGCGTTGATGCTGCAATTGCTTCAATTCAAGCAGAAAAAGCTGCGAAATAATTTTTGCCGCAATAAAAAAAGAAGCTTCCCAATGAAGCTTCTTTTTTTATGTCTTAAATTTATACCTTAACTAAAATTGGGATTCCTAAAACGAGTACTATTTAGCTGATTCACCACTAAAAAGTGCAACGACCTCCGCTTCTGTCATCTTCTTGGTCGCATTTTGAAAAGCATAAAACTCAGGTTTGCAATCGATATAAATTTCCAAATCAAGATTTAGATCTTTGGGTGACTCATTCAATGCAAAGGCATTGATATTGCAATAATTCTGATCTTTCGTCCGCCAAAATAAATTGGTGCCACAGGCATTACAGAAACCTCTTTCACCCCAAGCCGATGAGTTATAGACAGAGAGATGATCTTGTTTTAAAAATTTTAAGCTGCCTTGTTTCACATCAATGGTCATAATCACGCCACTGGTCTGTCGACGACAAATCGAACAGTGACAGGCATGTACATCATGATTACTTAATTCAACTTCAAATGTGGTCTCACCACAAACACACTGTCCTTTCATTATAAATTTACCTTTTATTCAAAATTGTTATTTATGAATTAACGTAAGCATAAAACAAAGCAAGCATGGCGCAATCAATAATTTGTAAAACTTAGAATTCATCGATGAACTGTATTGACAGCCTGTCATGGAAAGACTACGTTATACACAAGTTCCTTTTTAGAACTATATAGGAAAAAAGATGAAACACCCAAAAGAAATGAATGGACTTGAGTTTTTAACGGCAATGTGTGAAGGACATATTCCACCGGCCAGTATTAGTGAAACAATTCCAATGCAACCCGTTGAAGTTACTGAAGGTTTTATAAAATTTGAAGTACAAGCAGATCAACGCCATCTCAACCCGCTAGGAGGCGTTCATGGCGGTTTTGCTGCAACCGTACTTGATTCTGTCACAGGTTGCGCTGTCCATACCCTTTTAGAAGCAGGTGTCGGTTATGGCACCATTGATCTGAATATTAAAATGTGCCGCCCTATTCCAAAAAATCAAAAGCTCATAGCGACAGGCAGCATGATCAATATCAGTAAAAATTTAGGGATTTCGGAAGGTAAAATTGTCGATGCAGAAGGCAAACTTTATGCGCATGCAACCGCAACCTGCATGATCATTCGCCCATAAGCCTAAATAGAAGCAAATGGGCTATTTCATTATAGCCCTATGCAATGGCCTTATTACTTTGGAAGTTTTTTGGACGAATGCATAAATGACTAAATACCGCGTATTGCCAAATGCTTTTCACTTGCACTGACACAACCTTTTGCTCTACTACAGACCAAGCCAAAGCCGTATTTGCACCTAAAAATAATTCACCACCAAGTTGAAATAAATATAAAGGTGCATGCTCATCGACAGTCAAGGTATTTTTTTGTGAGAGTAGATCTTTAGCCGTTTGAATTTTCCATTTATTGCCAAACCATAATTGCAATAAATCCCCCAGATACAAGGCTTGTTGCTTAAACGGAAAAGTATTTATAAATGAATGCTCAACGGGCGTGTAATACTGCGCAGCATCTTGAATAATTTCGAGATAATGCTGTTGATAAAAAGACAAATTTGAAAAAATAGATTGAATATTTAGAATAGTCATTTCGACCTCCAGTTTAGCCATTTTAGTGCTGGCAAGTAGGGTTAAATCCACACTGTTTAGATGAATATCTAAACGCTCTTTCTCATTTGAATCTAGCAATACCCTGTTCAAAGTTCAAGTTATTTTTCTGACTTTATCGCAATTGTGCAAATAAAAAGCATACGATGCAAAAATGAAAGAAACATGACACTTTTATCTTGACCAATTTTAAAAGCTGCCTATAATGGCACTCAGATTCTCCCATAGCTCAGTCGGTAGAGCGACGGACTGTTAATCCGCAGGTCCCTGGTTCGAGCCCAGGTGGGAGAGCCAAGATTCTAAAAAGCCCAGATCAATGATCTGGGCTTTTTATTTTGAATGCACAAAATATGCTTAAAACAATAATTATGATTATTTTGTTCATTTCCTGTTGAGTATCGTATAACTTTAAACCACCTCCCTGCTTTTAATATAAGATCAAAATTTAATTATTATATTAGGGAAAAGATATAATGAAAAAACTTCTGTTGTGTTTAATATTTCTTAGCAGTCCAGCAATCGCCGCCCAAACCACTTGGTATGCTGGTTCTTCCTATAAAGGTACTGTGACTGTTCCAATTGAGAATGGACCCAATGTGGTCTGGAAATGTAATGGTCGTGTCTGTAGCATGTCTGGCCCTTGGGGCAATGCGCTTTCTTTAGATTCCTGCCAAAGTCTGGTCTTACGTATTGGTAAGATTAGTTATTATAAAAACTCAGCGGGTGCAATCTGGAATGCTCGCTCTACTGAATTAGCACAATGTAATCAAGTTGCACGTTAATATGCATTTTTTTGGTTAAGCGTTTATTATTCATACTCATTTTACTTGACGGACTTCCATTTAAGCCCTAAAATTCGCTCCAGATTCTCCCATAGCTCAGTCGGTAGAGCGACGGACTGTTAATCCGCAGGTCCCTGGTTCGAGCCCAGGTGGGAGAGCCAAGATTCTAAAAACCCACTCTTATTGAGTGGGTTTTTTATTTGCCCTTTGATAAGCATATGTTTCAGTCAAATCATCTCCTCTTTCTTAGCATTGGCTTCATAAGTACAGCTTTACTGCTGTTTAGCTGCCTACGTCCTTTCTTTCCAAAACAAAAATTCTTCGCGCGTCCTGTCATTACAACTTTTGAGTCGCGAATGTTTAGTCGACTACAACAAGCCTTTCCGCAGCACCACGTGCTTGCACAAGTTGCCTTTAGTGCGTTGATTACCAGTGATCATTATAAGATCCGCAGTAAATTTAATCGTAAAGTGACTGACTTTGTGGTTTTAGATCAGGAGATGAATGTGCTGGCGATTATTGAGTTAGATGACCCAAGCCATGTTGGTAAGGAATTAGAAGATAAAAAACGCGACCAGATGCTACAAGAGGCAGGCTATTTGGTACTGCGCTATACGCAAATTCCATCTGTAAAACAATTACAGATGGATATTCAATAATAAATCGCTCTCAGATAAATTACTCAGCCGGCGTGGTTGGTTCAGCTTGTTTTTGTTGTTCAAACTTTTTTGCAATTTCAGCATGTTGCTGATCATATTTTTTCTTGGTTTGCGCATCACTTCTTGCCGCAAGAAAAGCCATCCCCACAATAAAAATTGGAATTAATAATCCAAGCCCCATCAATAACCAAGGGACAGATCTTTTTTCAACAGGTTGCTGGCTCATAACGACTTCAAACTCAAACGGCATCAATTTCAAGATGCGTAACAATATAACAAAAAAGAGCCTCTATAAAGAGGCTCTTTTTTGTTAGCTTAAAACCTTAAAAAATTATGACTTTACACCCGTGCATTGCTCATTTTTACTTGCATCAATCTTGGCTGGATCAACCACTATATTTGTTTTAGCAGGCATCTTAGATTGAATAAAGTTATACACATCAAGGTTTCTACACACAATCGCTTGAGTATGCGTTGCATTCACAACAGGATCCAGTTTAATACTTGGTGATCCTAATGCTTGCAAATTAGCAACCAATGCCTGTGTAACAGGGAATGGAACATTTGTATCCGCAGTTCCCTGTACAATATAAACTGGTTTATCAATACGTTTCGTTCCTGGTTGGTTTGCAACTAAAAACTTCTGTACGGTCTCATTATTTTTAAAGTTATTTGTATCCAATCCTGGATAGTCCATAACTTTTTTATCAGGATTAACCGTCATAAATTGAATGATATCAGCTTTAAACTTCTCAATCAGACTTAAGCTTGGATCAGTTTCATTATCTAGACAAAGACCATTTTCGCCTGTAGTACCTTCAGCGAATTCTGCAAGAGATTTAGCACGTTCTTGGAAAATGTCTCGATAATTGAATCTTGGCTCATATGCTTTAATCCCAACACCTGTCAGTGCGGCATAAGCAAGTAAAGTCGCGTAGGAATCAACAGATACTCGATTTGCTAACGGTACACCCGCTGCGATTTCTTTCAACTCAATACCTGCCAAAGCAGTAGGTGCAACCTCTAAGATAATTTTTCCTAAACTTGATGCAGGTGCGCCAGCCACGGCTCCCTTATAGGTTGCATCCGCATTTGCATACTCCGCAGTCCCCAAAGATGCCTGACCACCTTGAGATTGACCAGCAGACATCCACTCCCCATTTAGCTTAGCACCATAATGATCTTTAGCTGCTTTTACAGCTGCAATCGCAGATTTCGCCTCACTACCCAAGTTCAGATATGGATGAATGCCTGGTGTGCCCAAGCCTTCATAATCTGGCGCAACAACAACATAGCCTGCTGCTAATAAGCTTTCAGCTAAAATTCTAAAGCGAGCACCGATTGCGTTATTACTTGGTGCACAACTATCCGCGACACCAACCGTACCATGCTCCCAAACTACAACTCGGTAACCATCGGCAGGTTGAGCCGCTTTTGGAAACATCACTAATGCTGTCGCTTTTGCCGTACGCCCTTGGACATTGACCATGTTATAAGTCATTACTTTAATTGACGATGCATTTTCTACCTTATCTTTCGAATAAGTTGTTTCAGACAGATAGGTTTTTCCCGAATCCACCCCAGTGTAATTATCATCATTGTCATTACATGCGGTTAAAAATAATGCAGAAATAGAGAATGTCATTGCCAACGCAATTTTAGACCGTTTCATAAAATATCCTTTTAGTCCTTGTTTTATTTTAGGCATGAAACTACATGCCACATTATTAAGGCATAAAAAAAGTGCTCTGCATAGAACACTTTTCAACTATTCAGTCAATTTAAAATATGAATTCTAAAAAAATTCCAATGAAAATGATCAGCCCCACCCAACGATTGTGACGAAATGCCCAAAAACAGATTTGTGGATCACGATCTTTGGTTTTAAACGCTTGATAAACAAAATCAGCAGCGACGATCAACAATGCCGCCAACCCAAATGGCAATAACAGATTTTCCAGATATAAAGCTCCACCAATGAGGAGCAAGCTTAAAATTTGAAGTAAGCCAATAATCTGAATATCGTAACGACCAAATAAAATCGCGGTCGATTTGACGCCGATCTTTAAATCATATTCACGGTCAGTAATCGCATACTGAGTATCATAAGCCACCGTCCAAGCTAAATTACCAAAATAAAGCAACCAACAGGTTAAATCAGGTGTTTGCCCTACCGCTGTATAAGCCATAGGAATCGACCAAGAGAATGCAGCACCTAAGAAAACCTGAGGTAAATTGGTATAGCGCTTCATAAAAGGATAAATAAACGCGAGGAATAATGCACCAAATGACCAATAAAAGGTTTCAATCGGAAGAAAAAATAATAACGTCGCACTGGCACCGACTAAAACCAAAAAAACAAAAACAGCTTCGCGAGGGCGAATGATACCTGTTGCTAATGGACGTGTTTTAGTTCGCTCGACATGAGCATCCACTTTTCGATCAGCAAAGTCATTAATTGCACAACCTGCCGCACGCATAAAAATCACGCCTAAGATCATAATAAATAGGATCTTAAAATCAGGTATCCCTTTTGAAGCAACCCATAAAGCCCACATGGTTGGCCAAAAAACCAATTCCGTACCAATAGGTTTGTCAAAGCGGCATAGATAGTAATAGGCTTCTAAACGTTGCCGCCATGTTGTGTGTTGCACTGTTTCCATGATGAATCCTTAGAGTCAATGCTGTCGAATAAACTGTTCAAATGCAGGAAGAAATGTTTCTTGCACGATAAATTTGCAGCCATGCCAAGTATAGCAACTTTGTCTGGTCCAACCTTCCTCAAGATAAATGACGCGTCTTTCGCAGGCAGGATTGGTTCGTTGAAATAAAAACCAACCAATAGGCTTATTACGAATATGCCGAAATAAACGTGCTTTCTTATGTAAGCTTAAAATTGGAAAGATACTTTTTGCTTTCACCCAAGCTTCTGTTTCACTGCCGTATAAATTGGTTTCACGTACCCAGGCAATATGATGTGCTGGCATCCGCATCCATTGGCTATCATTAAAAGTGAGTCGGTGAAAATGCTCTTTAAGACGTTCGACATGAAATTCCCCTTCACCCAAATCAGTCAACTGTTGAGTGAGAGAACCTGATGCATACAACCATTTTTTTAATTCAGCTGGGATCTCTCGTCCCTTAATTCTGTTTGGTCGTAAATTTCGCATGCTTGGCTCACTAAAAACATCGCGATTAGTGTACATGAATTTTTTTATAAAAATGTAGGATTTATTGATCAATCACAGCAAGTACATCTCTCCACACATATCATACAAAGAATCTAAAAATTATATAGAACAGTGAAATTTAAAAAATTAATTGAAAAAAATTTATAATTTCAAAACTTCTTCCTTAAAGACAAATTCCTTTGTAACACCGAAGTATTTTAAATAAATCTTTTTTCTATTTAGTTCTACAAGAATATGAGTTGATAAGTCATTCAGTACCCTATTTACACGATCAGTAACTTTCTGTTTTATCTCTGTACTTTCTTCTTCAAGGACGTCATCACTTATATTTTGGGCAATCAATTGATCAAAATATATTTGATAGTATTGATAAACCAAGCACATATAAGGATCAAGCCTTTCATAGTCAAAGCTTTCAGGATAAAGAATCAACTGACCAGAATCAAACCAGAACTCTATAGATATAAAATCCCAATCCATACTATTTATCTGATCTTTAAAGGTTTCCAAATAATACAGAAATAACTTTTTAAAATCCTCAGAGAACTGATTATTAGATAAAGAAACTGCCTGTTTTGAAATCGCTCCTACAAATTCTTCTGTCGTTTTTAATTCGATTAAACTCACCCTAGCCTCTCTACCTCAATATAAACTAACCAATAAATATAATATGAACTGTCCTAAAACTTTAAGATAGATACAACTAGATGTATTAAAATTGCCAAAAAAAAGCTCGCCGAAGCGAGCTTTTTTAGACTAGATGTATTACAGGCTGTAGTACATATCAAATTCAACTGGGTGAGTCGTCGTGTTAAGACGACGTACATCTTCAGTTTTAAGTTCGATATATGCATCAAGCATTTCTTTAGTGAATACACCACCTTTCAACAGGAACTCATGATCCGCTTCAAGTGCAGCAATCGCCATTTCCAAGTTGTGCGCAACTGTAGGGATTTTTGCTTCTTCTTCAGGAGGAAGATCATACAAGTTCTTGTCAGCAGCTTCACCTGGGTGGATCTTGTTTTGGATACCGTCAAGACCAGCCATCAACAATGCCGCAAAACCTAAGTACGGGTTCATTAATGGATCAGGGAAACGTGCTTCGATACGCTTGCCTTTAGGGCTAGAAACGTAAGGAATACGGATAGAAGCAGAACGGTTACGTGCTGAGTAAGCAAGCATAATTGGTGCTTCGTAGTGTGGAACCAAACGCTTATAAGAGTTTGTACCTGGGTTAGTAATCGCATTCAACGCACGCGCATGTTTGATTACACCACCGATGAAGAACAATGCCATTTCTGATAAACCAGCATATTCATCACCAGCAAACAAGTTCTTGCCATCTTTAGAAATTGACATGTGAACGTGCATACCAGAACCATTATCACCAACCATTGGCTTAGGCATGAATGTCGCTGTTTTGCCATATTGATGAGCAACGTTCCAAACTGCATATTTGAACTGTTGAACTTCGTCCGCTTTACGAACTAAGGTATTGAAGCTCACACCAATTTCTAATTGGCAAGAAGCAACTTCGTGGTGATGTACTTCTACACGACCAGGACCCATGATGTCTTCAATACGTGCACACATTTCAGCGCGCATGTCTTGATGAGAGTCAACTGGAGGAACTGGGAAGTAACCGCCTTTAACGCGTGGACGGTGACCAGAGTTACCTGCTTCGTAGTCTTTACCTGTAGACCAAGCAGCTTCTTCAGCGATCAATGTGTGGCGCGCACCAGACATGTCGATGTCCCATTTCACTTCGTCAAAAACGAAGAATTCAGGTTCTGGACCAAAGAATGCTGTATCACCGATACCTGTAGATTTTAAATATTCTTCAGCACGACGAGCAATCGAACGTGGGTCACGCTCGTAACCTTGACCAGTTGAAGGCTCGATTACGTCACAAGTCACAACAACTGTAGGCTCAGCAAAGAACGGGTCAAGAAAACCTGTTTCAGCATCTGGACGTAAGATCATGTCAGAAGCTTCAATGCCTTTCCAACCAGCAATTGAAGAACCATCAAACATTTTACCGTCTTCAAATGTATCTTCATCAATGGTATCAGCTGGGTAAGTTACGTGTTGCTCTTTACCCTTAGTATCAGTAAAGCGAAAATCGACCCATTTTGCGCCACTTTCTTTGATGAGTTGAAGGACCTTGTTCGCCATGCTCATTTGCTCCAATGAAGTTTTTATGCACTTGTTAAGTGCGTGTTAGTTGTTGATGTATAATTAGCAATTATCATACCAACAATTTAAAAGCATACCTAAAACATTGAAATTCTTTGCAGAAAAAATGCTTTAGGTTCCCTGCCCTATGCCTACCATAATGTCTGCATTTAAAAATGCACCATATTTAAACATTCCTATTTTAGCGCGTCCTCAAAAAAGACATAATGAACCAAAATAGTGCAATACATATAACAAAGAACCAATGTAGTGCCAATTACGCTTTTATTATTCGCGTAAATTGGCTTTTTATATCATTCTTTTCAACATCATTCCAATCAATTCATTTAGACTTTCGATTCACATTCAGTTTTTCCCCTCAAGCCTTTCAATTACAAAAATTTATGATCAATTATCAGCTCATTTCAACAAACAAAATTGCCCTTTTATTCTGCCGTTAATCCTTTGAAAATTTTCCACATGAATGATCCATTTTGTTATGATGATTTCCCGTTGTCGCTAGAATAATCTTTTCTCTATTTAAGATAGATGGAAAAAATACAGCGTACGAATCGGTTTGTCGAACTCAATAGCACATTTAAGTGCTTATATTTCAAAAGGTTATAATCATGCTTCTAATGATTGACAATTATGACTCATTTACTTACAACATCGTTCAATATTTTGGCGAGTTGAATCAAGAAGTAAAAGTTGTTCGTAATGATCAAGTGACATTAGAGGATATTGAGCGATGGCAGCCGAAATATCTGGTGATTGGCCCAGGTCCTTGCTCACCGAGTGAAGCGGGTATCTCTATTCCAGCCATCAATCACTTTGCTGGCAAAATTCCGTTACTGGGTGTCTGTTTAGGTCATCAAGCCATTGGACAGGCGTTTGGTGGCAATATCATTCGTGCTAAAACAGTCATGCATGGTCGCCTATCTGATATGCACCATAGTGACAAAGGAATTTTTAGCAATTTGCCTTCACCTTTTGCTGCAACACGTTATCATTCGTTGGTGATTGAGCAAGAAACGTTGCCAGAGTGCTTAGAAGTGACGTGTTGGACCAATCAAGCAGATGGCACGATTGAAGAAATCATGGGTGTCAAACATAAAACACTGCCTGTGGAAGGTGTGCAATTTCACCCTGAGTCTATTTTGAGTGAACACGGGCATCAAATTTTCAAAAACTTCTTGGATATTTATGCTTAAATCCTAGAACTTAATTCAATTTAGTTTCCTGACAGTCCATTTTTAATCGATGGGCTGTTTTTATTTTGAACATATAAAATCAATATACAATTCATACATACGGTATAAATTTTCAGCATTAAAATTAATCTTAAAACTTACATTTAAAACAAGTCATTCTTTTTCAATAATTAATCCACTTTTCACACGTTATAAAAAGTAAGTTCAATCCTCAATTTCTGTTTTGTCTGATTGCATTTTACTTTTTTAGATTAACTATAGTCATAGGAATGATTAAGTTTCAGGGCAGCTGGATGATAGAATCTAAGTCATTGTTCTTAGCATTCCCCCTGAATGATCTATCAGGATAACCTATTGTGAATACCTTGGTTTTATTGAATATTATTGTTTTTGTCCTGCTCATGGCAGGATTGTTTTTTACTTATCGAAAAGACTGGAGTCTCTCCAAAAAAGTTCTGATCGGTATGGTGGTTGGTATCTTCTTTGGTTTAGCCCTTAAAGCGATCTACGGCGATAACCCTGTGCTTGAACACTCGGTTGCATGGTTCAACCTTGTGGGTAATGGTTATGTACAACTATTACAAATGGTGATCATGCCACTGATTTTTATATCGATTTTAAGTGCAGTGGTAAAGCTACACCAAACCACTTCTCTTGGAAAAATCAGTGTACTTGTGATTGGTATCTTGTTAGCGACCACGGCAATTGCCGCACTGGTGGGCGCAGGTATCACCAATTTATTTGGTTTAACGGCGGAGGGACTGGTACAAGGTACCAAAGAAGCAGCACGTCTAGCCGCCATTCAAAGTCAATACATTGGGCAAGTGACAGATTTAGATGTTCCTAAACTCTTGCTTTCACTATTCCCTCAAAACCCATTTGCTGACTTAACCGGCGTTCGCCCTACTGCAATTATCAGTGTTGTGATTTTCTCTGCATTTTTAGGTGTGGCTGCACTTAAACTGATGGATAAAGACACCGTCAATGGTGAAAGAATCAGACATGGGATTGAAGCACTGCAAGCCTTGGTGATTAGCCTTGTTCGTTTAGTGATGCAATTTACGCCTTATGGTGTGTTGGCGCTCATGACCAAAATGGTGGCAACGGCAAATGTTGCCGACATCGTTAAATTAGGTGAATTTCTGGTCGCATCGTATCTGGGATTGGCAATCATGTTTCTGGTACATGCGCTGATTTTACTATTTGTACGTGTCAATCCAATAGACTTTTTCAAGAAAGTTTTCCCTGTTTTAACTTTTGCTTTTACCAGTCGTTCAAGTGCAGCCAGTATTCCGCTCAATATCGAAGCACAAACCAAACAATTGGGTGTGCCTGAAGGGATTGCCAGCTTCTCTGCTTCATTTGGTGCAACCATTGGTCAAAATGGTTGTGCCGGTTTATACCCTGCGATGCTGGCGGTGATGGTTGCGCCAACTGTGGGTATCAACCCGCTTGATCCATTGTGGATTGCTCAGTTGGTGGTGGTGGTGACTCTCAGTTCGATTGGTGTTGCTGGCGTTGGTGGCGGTGCAACCTTCGCAGCTTTAATCGTACTGCCAGCCATGGGCTTACCGATTACGTTAGTTGCGCTATTGATTTCAATTGAGCCACTCATTGATATGGGTCGTACGGCTTTAAACGTCAACGGTTCAATGACGGCAGGTACAGCAACCAGTCAGTTATTGGGTGTCAGAAATCCTGACGCTGCGGATGATGCTTAAATCATCCTGAAAATAAAAAAGCCAACGCATGATCGTTGGCTTTTTTATAACTGAATAAATTATAATTTCAGTTGTTGCACAAGCGAACCATCTTGCTTCGCAACCAAGGATTCACAGAGTTGAATCCGCTCTTTGGTCTGATTCAAACCGCGCTCAACCCCAACCAGCTCTTTGGTGCGTGGCGCAAAGAAAGTGTTGAGTTGTGTTGCTTCCTGTTGCGTACATGCAGCGCCACTAAACAATGCGGGGAACCGTCCTGCAGAAGACTTGCCTAAACGATCAAACACAGCATCGTGATTGGCCTTAAACCATGACCAAAGTCCGCCTTGTTCGCCGCTATAGCTATTGATTGAATTAATCACGGTACGTACTTCACCGACTTTCACACGTAGATCCAAAACTAACTGGCGTGCCTGCTGACGTGTTTCCACCTGATTTGCTGAACCTAAAGCAGTGAGAATCGCCAAACGTTGAGTCGGTTGCGTGATGCGTTGTAACTCCCCTACTAAACGGTCAAATGTAGGCTGTCCTTTTTCTTGGACACGTACTGCCAAAATCGTTGGCAATAACTCTGGTGTGAGCTGGGCAAAGTTCAGTTGCGTCTGTTCAAATAAAACGTTGGATTGCTTTAACAGCTGTTGACGTACTTCTGGTACCTGAATATCCAGTGCAAGGAACTGCGCCAACTCACTCCGCCATAAACTGTCTTCGGCAGACTCACCTGATTTATTGGTATAGCCCAATTGGTTCAACTTTGGCAGATATAAATTCGTGAGTGCTTTTCTGAAATGTTCACGTTCTGCTTCTGTCTTCAACACATGGCGCTGGATTGTACTCAATTGCGGGAATAATGCAGTACTGATTTGACGGCTATTCGAGTTCGCAAACTTCTTCGCAACATCCGCCACCGCCAACAGGTTAATATCACCATGGTTAAATGCAGCTGAAACAGCATAGGCATAGGCCAGTTGTTCAGTATTAGAAAGTTTTTCCGTAGCGGCGGTCAGACGAGCAAGTTCTGGTTCAGGCAAACTAAATTGGTAATAGCCTGCTGCATCCGCATTTGGAATATACCAACTGTTAATACTTGCGCCTTTGAGTTCAATTTTGGCTTCGGCTTGGTCAACCAACTCACACTGAACTTTACTCGCCGCATTTGAAACTTCGTAACGTACACATAATGGTACCCCCCAAAGACTGTTGGCATCTCCTTTAGAGCCAACAGGTAAATAACGCGTTTGTTTCACATTTAAAAAGACTTTATTGCCTTGTTGCTGCAATGAGGTATTCAGCAATGGTACACCTGGTTGATCAATAAAACTTTTTACCGCTTTGCTAAAACGCTCAGCTTGACCAGACTGTTCTGCGAGGGAGCTAATTAAATCATTAGCGGTAGCACTACCATATTGATGCTTGTGAATGTAATTACGCACGCCTTGTTTGAATTTTTCTTCACCTAGATAGCTCTCAAACATATTTAAAACGGCTGCACCTTTTTGATAGGTAATCCCATCAAAAGCCGTTTGAATATCGGCATTACTTAAAATTGGCTGACGGATACGGCGTACACTGACCAAGCTATCACTTTTCATCGCGCCTGCGGTATCGACCACACGTTCAAGATCTGCGTTAAATTCAGGATGTAATTGTTGAGTAATCTTACTTTGCATCCACGTAGCAAAGGATTCATTCAACCACAGGTCATCCCACCACGGCATGGTCACCACATCCCCAAACCATTGATGCGCCAACTCGTGTGCATTGACATTAAATGAACTCTGTACAAAAGACACGGGGGAGTCTTTATCCAACAACATTAAATAATCTCTGAATGTGATCAGCCCCGGATTTTCCATCGCACCCGCGGCAAAGTCAGGTGCAGCAAGTAAATCTAGTTTGTCGAATGGATATCCGAATGCAAAATAATCTTCTAATGTTTTTAAAATGGTTGGGGTTTCAGACAAGGCATGCTGCATTTTTTCAGCCTTAGCATCGGGTGCTAGACCTCGTAATTTGATCGCCTGTTTACGCCACTCCGTCGCCCCAATATCTGGCCCTTGTTGTACTTGCCAAGGACCAACCGCCAATGCCAGTAGATAAGTTGGTAGCGGTTTGGTCGGTGCAAAGCTTAACGTTTTCCACCCCGATTTTTCGGCCTGTTCAGCGACTTGATTGGTATTGGAAAAACCTGAATATTTGCTTGGTATGGTTAAGCGAATATTAAAGGGTGTTTTAAAACGTGGTTCATCAAATGAAGGAAAAGATTGACGTGCACTGATCGCTTCCATTTGAGTCATGACATAAGGCTTACCCTCAAATTCAATTTTATAAATACCATCCAGTTGCTGATCATAGTCTGCATTGAAATCCAGTACCAAGCGGTATTGCCCTGCAGGTAGCGTCTGGGCAAATTTAATCAGACTGACACCATCGACTTCTGAAGCTTGCTCATATTTGGCGGTGGTTTTCTGTCCAGCTGCAGATAGGATGTTAACGTCTTTTACCGATAAAGATTTACCATGAATCCAAACATGATCGGTGGCTTGAGTCAGTTTTAAATGAATGGTGGTTTTACCCGTATAACTTTTTTGTGCAGGATCAATTTTAAAGTCTAAATCATACGATTCAGGGACAACCCATTCTGGTAATTTACCAATCGGAATCTGTTCATTGCTATTGGATGCAAAAATTTGTGTTGCAGATAAAGAAAGTAATGTTGTAAGTAGTAATGTTTTTTTTAATGAAGGTTTGACCAACATAGGAGATCTGTCCTCTGTAGTTTTTAAAATAAAAAGACGCAGCAAATGGTGTATCACTTCGCTGCATCCATACATCATTGTTAGAATTTATAGTTAAACTCTAACCAAGCTTGACGGCCGTAAAGAGGATAACCTGTTGCATAATAGGCCCATCCACCGGTGTAATCCAATTTATCCTTATCAAATAAATTATTGACAATAATCGAAGCTGATGCCTTAGGTGAAATTTGGTAAGTGCCACTCCAATTGACGACATACATCGGGTTCAACCAACCCGACTCGTCGGCTTTCGGTAATTTTCCATAACGGCTCAACAATACTGTAGACTCAAATGGACCACGGCTCCAGCTGAGACTGCTATTGAAACGATCACGCCAATCGAGGTTACTTTTATCCCAAAGTAAATCATCAACTGGATCTTCTTTGGATTGCTGATATTTATTCTTCAGTGTGCGGCTAAAATTGATACTCCAGAGAAAGTTCCCCCAATGATCAGTCTTCCAGCGCCATTTACTGGTCAAATCGATCCCACTAGAACTTACGGAAGCCGCATTGATTGGAACAATATTAATATTTCGAATCACATTGGGATTAACCACTGCATCACTAGGATTTCGCTCAATCCGAGCCAGCGCATCTATACATTGCGTATCATTAATATTTCTACGCCCAGCGCGACAGTCAGCCTCGGTTCGAAGTAACTTGTCGGCACTCAAATTCGTTACTTGATCATCAATTTGGATATTCCAGTAATCCACCGATAAATCAAAGGCTTTAACAGGCGACCAAACAAAACCAAAACCATAAGATGTGCCATTTTCTGGTTTTAAATCTTTATTTCCAACCTTGATATAATCTGCACCAGGTGAGTACAGCCTAAACTCACAGTTATTTAGTGGCTGTCCAGTTTGCTCGCAACGTAAATAATCCGTTGTACTTGAATAATATCCTTTTTGTTTATTCAGGAATAAATAATTCATGTCTGGTGCACGGAAGCTGGTTTGGTAATTACTTCGTAGTAATAAAGTTGGGTCTGGGCGAAATTCCAACCCTGAACCAAAAGTAAATTTATCAATACTATTATCTGACAGTGCATAACGATCATAACGTCCAGATAAAGTTAAATTTAATGGTTTTGCCAAAGGAAGGAATAACTCTGTTCCCAATGCTTGCCGCGAACGAACACCACCGTACTCACCATAACTGATTGTATTAAATTTACCCTGCTCAAAGGCTTTATCTGGTCTATTTTTAAAACCCTGCCGGCCAACTTCAGCAATTGCTGCCAATTTAGCCGTCCCAGCAGGTAGCTCAAAAACATCTCCATTAGCACTCACACTCAAACTTTGAACCCAAGAACGGTCTTTTTGCTCGCTCGTACCAAAGACTTTTGCTATTTCACTTGGGTTTAAGGGTTGATTTAAACGTTTTAAATCTGGCGCATAAATTGGAACACCATCTTGATCTACCCCCAAACGAGACCCTAAGAAATATTCATCTATACCAGCAAGTTGATTGATTGGGTTGCGTAAATTGCTGGTATAAATCGAACCATTGTATGCAGCTTCATAATTCCAGCTACTGTCAGCAATATCCCCTCGGATACCAAAATTTAAATTAGATGAAAACTCCTGCCATTTCTTGTTAACTTTATTGAGCCCCCCAAACTCCTCGGGTGCAAAAGCACGATTCCAAACTTCATAATTACCTGAATTTTGATTTAAAAAGTAACCATTCGTTCCTAATGAAGTCCATGTTGGTGAACGGGTATTATTCTGAATTTGATTCGCGCCAATGAGGACATCAGCGAATAACTGTGTTTTATCATTCAACGCATAATCCAGCCCTAAATATCCATTTTGACTACGGTTTTGAGTTTGTACGGACCAATAAGTGGAACGTACACGATCACTGGCACAACGATCGCCATTTTTGCCAAAATTATGAACTGAGCCCTTAAAAAGCTGTTCATATGGCTGACAACCGTCGCCCCCTATTGGCAAATATTGTCCTGTCTCTGCATTCCGACGCCCAACAATCGTTGTCGGTGTTTCACCTTTCTTTGTACTGGTAGACATGAAGTGACGATCTGTTGCGAAAATAGGCTCTCGCGCACTAAACTCGAAGCCATAAACAAGATTAAGCTGATCTAGACTGTTACTGCCACTGAGTTGTAAGCGTAGATTTTCTCCGCCTTCCTTGGTCGTACCAGCTTTGATATTTACCTGTGTGCCATCAGTTTTCTTTTTCAGAATGATATTCACGACACCTGCAATGGCATCTGAACCATAAATTGCAGAAGCACCACCATTTAAAACCTCAATCCGATCAATAATCGCAGTGGGAATATTGGCCAAATTGACAAAGTTGACATTACCCTCATATGCGACAGGATAGTCCGCAACGCGATGACCATTGATTAAGGTCAATGTATAGTTCGGTCCTAATCCCCGTAGACTGATGGCATTTGCCGCAGGCGTTCGGATATTCCCAAAATCAGCACCTTGAACAAAACCTGTATTTTGAGCCAGATTATTTAAGGCATCAAAAGCATTTGTATAGCCTTGTTTTTCAATATCTGCTGCAGTGATCACGGTCACACTAGTTGGGCCATCTTTCTGTGCTTTAGAAATGCGTGAACCAGTCACCGCAACACGTACCACTTTATCCTTTATTGCATCTTGCTGCGGAGTCTCAGTTTGAGTTTCCGCATAGGCTTGCAGTGGATGAAGAAGTGCAACCAATACAAAAACAAAGCAATGCTTATTTTTCTCGACCCCAAGATATTTCAAGTAATTTAAATACATATTTATTGATGAATGATATAAAGACCGCCCTAATATATCTAGTTTTATTTAGTTGATTTATACACATTTTTTATAGGAATATGTAGGATTAAGATATACCAAATGGTTGATTATTTATCATAAAAAATCAAATAAACCCCTCATAAAATAAAACCTTTTTCATTCAATCACTCCTACCCCAAAATTTAGCAACCTACTTAAACAGGTGAAATTTTAAAAACTCTCTAGCAACACTCTAAATCTTCGATTATTTTCTGTTAACATAGCTGCTGAATGAGTGGGACACATACCACAAAAGCCGAGCTATCCTTCATCATCAACCACTTTCATCAAATTTTTTAATCATTAAATGCTGTAACTCATGACTATGAATATCCAACAGGCACTCAATAACATTACCAAGAACATCCATCTGACCCAGCCACAAATGGAAGATGTGATGCGCAGTATCATGCAAGGTGAAGCCACTGATGCTCAAATCGGTGCGCTAATGATGGGCTTGCGCATGAAGGGTGAGAGTATTGATGAAATTACAGCTGCTGCACGTATCATGCGTGAGTTTGCGATTAAAATTGATGTCAGTGATATTCCTCATCTGGTGGATATCGTGGGGACTGGTGGTGATGGTCAAAACTTATTTAATGTTTCAACCGCTTCAAGTTTTGTGATCGCCGCTGCGGGAGCAACCATTGCGAAACATGGTAACCGCGGTGTATCAAGCAAATCGGGGTCTTCTGACGTGCTTGAACAGATTGGCATTCAACTTGATTTAGACATGCAACAAACAGAACGTTGTATCCGTGAAATGGGCGTGGGTTTCCTATTTGCGCCAAATCATCATAAAGCCATGAAATATGCGGTGGCGCCACGTCGTGAATTGGGAATCCGTAGTATTTTTAACTTACTTGGCCCACTCACCAACCCAGCTGGCGTAAATCGTTTTGTGATTGGCGTATTCTCAGATGAATTGTGCCGTCCCATTGCTGAAGTATTAAAACAGCTTGGTGCTGAGCATGTACTGGTGGTGCATTCTAAAGATGGCCTAGATGAAATTAGCCTAGCTGCACCAACTGCAGTCGCTGAGCTTAAAGATGGCGAAGTTACCGAATGGACGCTGAACCCTGAAGACGTTGGTATCGCCTCTCAAACCCTGACCGGTTTAGTCGTCAATAGTTCTGAAGAGAGCCTAAAGCTAATCAAAGATGCTTTGAGTCGTGATAAATCAGACGTAGGCGAAAAAGCAGCAAATATGATTGCACTGAATGCAGGTGCAGGCATTTACGTCGCAGGTATTACCAAAACCTATAAACAAGCCGTTGAGCTGGCTCAAGATATTCTTTACGGCGGACAAGCCTTAGAAAAAATGAGTATCTTGGCTGAATTTACCAAGACATTGAAACAATATCAGGCAGACTAAGGACTTCTCATGATCGATATTCAAAATACCATTTTAGGTAAAATTGTTGACCGCAAACATGAGGAACTTGCAGCACGTTTAAAACAACGTAGCTTGCATGATGTTGAGCAGTGGGCAAATGCAGCAACGCCTGTGCGTGGTTTTGCCAATGCTTTACAGCACAAACGCCCTGCTGTAATTGCTGAAATTAAAAAAGCATCACCTTCTAAAGGTGTGATTCGTGCAGACTTTAATCCTGCGGAAATTGCACAACAATATGAACAGGCGGGCGCTGCTTGCTTATCGGTATTGACCGATGTGGATTTCTTCCAAGGTGCAGACGAAAATATTGCGATTGCACGTCAGCATTGTGCCCTACCTGCTTTGCGTAAAGATTTCTTGATTGATCCTTATAATGTGGTGGAAGCACGTGCCTTACATGCCGATTGTATTTTATTGATCGTGGCATGTTTATCCGATCAACAGCTGGAAGAAATGTCAAAGACCGCATTTGAACAGCAGTTGGATGTATTGGTTGAGGTGCATGATGAATATGAATTAGAACGTGCGCTAAAACTTTCTGAGCAATGTATTTTGGGTGTGAACAACCGTAATCTTAAAACCTTTGATGTGGATTTAAATACCTCATTGCGTTTAAAGAAATTATTACCTGCTTCTCGTGTTTTAGTCACAGAAAGTGGAATTGCCACACCTGCTGATGTAGACATGATGCAAGCCAATGATATTCATACTTTCCTTGTGGGTGAAAGCTTTATGAAGCAACCTCGCCCTGATCAAGCATTTCATGCATTGTTTGGGCAACCTGAGCAGATCTAAGCAAATCAGGTTCAAGGTAAAATTCTACCTTGAACCTTAATACTCTTTGTTATATCAATTACAGAATGACTCACTTTACTCATTAAATGATCTGCCAAATGCAGCACTGATCCAGTTTGAAAACTCACTTGCTAAATGCCATTGATGCCCTGAAATAACCGTAGGTAAAATCAATAAAGGATACTCAACAGTTAATTTTGCTCGAAAACCATTCTCCTCATTACGAAATTGATGTCGAACACCACCAATAGCAAAACCATCTTTTGAACGTGCAACTCCCGCTATTTGTAGAGGAAAGCTTGGATCAATATCCGAGCGTAGACTTGATAATTCATTGTAATCTATATAAAAGTGAGCAACCAATGGTGAACCACCATTGGTTTCAATGACTTCCTGAGTACCATTATGTGTTGAAATAACGTAATGATCGGGTGTACCAGCAAGCATCGCCTCTTCGTTATTTTCTTTAGTGCACTTTTCAAACCATTCAACAAACTGTTCTGCCTTTACATTTTCTACAAATATTTCGGTAATGCTCAATCGACGATAACCCAATGATAAACGTGCAATCAATTTGGCAAAAAAATCTGAAATTCTTAATTCATTTTTCAATATTGCTTTAATCTTATTTTGTCCCAATTCAGCCTTCCTGTTAAGTAAAAGCTGCCTTAGCACAAGTAGATCCTCACTTTTAGATATTAAACCTAGTTTTTTCAATACAACTTGAGCACGTCGTTTTTCCCATTGAAGAATAGCGGTATTTGTTATGCGCTGATCGTTTATAAAAATATGAATGTTAGAATGCATTGTAGAACTATCCTTTATATAATCCACTAAAGCAACTATAGTTGCTTTAGTGGATTATATAAAGATCTATATGGAGTTTTAGATGGAAGGTGAAATGACGAACATAGAATTAAAAGCAAAAAAACAAAAACGTCCTGGTGGCCGTGCTGAAAGGATGGTGACAGCAATACACCAAGCCACCTATGAATTATTGATGACCACTGATTATGAAAATATTGAAATACCAGAAATTGCAAAATTAGCTCAGGTAAATAAAACGACGATTTATCGTCGTTGGCCGACTAAAATTGAACTCATCCTAGATGTTGTATCAACACAAATCAAAGCGAATGTCGTACTACCTAATACAGGCAATGCCCTTACAGATCTTTCATTATTTTTAAAAATGATTGTAATAACGCTACATACTCCTTTTACGACCAATATTCTAAAAGCAACCTTAAGCCATCCTGACGAACATGTGCAAAAAGCGAGAAAGCGTTTTTGGGAAGAACGTTTTTTATTAGCAAAGCCGCTAATTGACCGTGCTATTCAACGAAAAGAATTAGCAGAAGCAACGCAAGTTCGTGATTTTTTTGAGCTTGCTGCCGCACCATTATTTTATCGAGCCATTATTACAGGAGATCCTATATCTGATCAGGATATAGACTTTTTTGCCCAAAGAGCAATTTCATATTTTAGTCCTCAATCAAAATAGCTGTTCGAACCAGTCTGATCAAAACTATATTCAGTTTTAGGCGTATCGCTATATTAAATTGAATACAAATCAGTTCCTGACTCTCTTCTTAAAATCCATACCTTTCCCATGAATGCAATTCAGTTCAAATCATCACAGTTTCGGACTATAATTTTACATCTCTGGTATCTTGCCTATTTTTCTAAACTTATGAGTAAACACGATTCATCGCTTTCTAAAGATCAGTTTAACTTACTGAAAGCCTTTAAAAAGCAAATTTCCAATCCGCAATCAAGTGCTATTGCCAAACAAGCAGAGTCACAAAAGACTCCAGCCGTTGCTGAAGAATTGGAAGATAATGAGCTTTTCAAAAAAGCTTTGCTTGGGGTCAAGCCCATCGACAATCAGAATATTGCCGATACCAAAGTGACGCGCAGCAAAAAAGTTGACGCCCAGACGCTGGCAAAACGTGCTGCGGCAGAAGGTGGAGCTGAGCAAGAGCTCACAGAGATTTCAGATACCCAAGCTATTCTTAATCCTGTCGCTAGCCAAGCCGCTTTGAGCTACCGCATTGCGACCTTACAGCACAAAGTATTTGAAGACTTAAAAGCAGGTAAAATCCGCTGGTTTGAAGCAGTCGATTTGCATGGTTGTACTGTTGAACAAGCACGTGCGGCTGTTTTACAAGTGATTCAAATGGCCAAAGATGAAAATCAAAATGTCGTTAAAATTGTACATGGCAAAGGTCCTGAAGCCATTTTAAAAACGTATGTGAATGGCTGGCTCAGACAACATCGAGATGTACTTGCTTTCGTCAGTGCCCCTGAAAATCAAGGCGGTACAGGTGCTGTTTTAGTGCTCTTGAAGCGTGCCGAAAAGAACCCAAAATTCAAGCAGTAATCGGCATTTATATCAAAATTAAGATTTTTAATCGTTTTCTGATACAATTGCCGTTTTTGTTCAACCCACCTAAGTGAACATTGTTATGTCTATGCAGCAATCGTACGCAAATATCTTAACTGCCGTTGGTGAAGACCTTAATCGCCCAGGCCTGCAAGATACACCGATGCGTGCGGCGAAAGCGTTTTCTTTTTTAACTTCTGGTTATAGTAAAACCCTTGAAGAAGTTACGAATAGCGCGCTCTTCCCTTCCGATAACCATGAGATGGTATTGGTTAAGAATATCGAATTTTATTCACTTTGCGAACATCATTTATTGCCGTTCTATGGTCGGGTACATATTGCCTATTTACCTGAAGGTCAGGTACTTGGTTTATCTAAGTTTGCACGCATTACCGAAATGTTTGCGCGTCGTTTGCAAGTTCAAGAAAATCTGACTCAACAGATTGCAGAGGCCGTGGCAAAAGTGACACAAGCACGTGGCGTTGCTGTTGTGATCGACTCAGCGCATATGTGTATGATGATGCGTGGTGTCGGCAAGCAAGAATCGACCACTCGTACGGTTTCTTTTATTGGTGATTTTAAAACCGACAAAGATACCCGTCGTGAATTCTTAAGCGCTGTTCCTGAAAGCTATTAAACCGAGCACACACATGTCTTCTCTTCAGTTAGCTGGTTTTGGTGAGTTAATAGCAAGCGAAGCCAGCATCGATTACCCTCGTCCAGACCGTCTGGTTCAGGGTAATCCTGAGCGTCTAACCTATAGTTTATATGAACATCCGCATATGGACTGTGGTATTTGGCAATGTGAAGTTGGAGCGTGGAACATTGTATTTGCTGACAATAAACAAGAGTTTTTTCAGGTCATCGAAGGAATCGTGCGTATCCACGATGCAAAAACCAATTCTTTTATTGAAGTGACTGCGGGCAATGCAGGGATTATCCCACCCGCATTTGTCGGTACTTTTGAAGTGATTGAAGCAGTTAAAAAATACTATGTGATTGTTGAAGTCTGAACACTTTGCTTTAATTCTCAAATGCGTCTGGAAAACTCTCGAACTTTTTCATTTCATCTAGCTCAATTCCATATAATTTACAGATCATCAACGCTTCAAAACGCCATTTGCCCAGCAATGCAATTTTGTGGAAAAATTTCTTAGACCAGTATTTACCTTGCTGCTGATCATGTTCAAGCTGCTGTAGATACAAACTCATCGTAGAAACATCGACTGTTGTATTCAATAGGCCATCTAACTGTTTAAACGGATAATCAACAGCATAAGTTTCACTAATCGTTTCAAGCTCAAGATAGGGATAGCTAATCAAATCAATAAGTCGATCCGAAGGATAAGCTAACAATCCATCGATTATTTTAATAATATCAGCCTCATCCCCATAACACATTGCGCAGCAAAGCAATAACAATGCATGGCTATAATCTGTCGTAAGTTCTATTACAGCAACACCGAGCTGTTGTCCATGAGATTGAATGAGAGACAGTAAGTCAGCATAGGCCAACCAGAACTGATAAACAGACAGATAAATTTCTCGGATTTGTGTTGCAGCCAAACCCAAGTCATAAGCAAGACGAATCAGATAGGTCAGCTCCAAACAAAAGTTTTTAAAATATATTTCCTGTTCTAATAACTGATAGACATCCAGATCATCAACGGCATAGGGATCAAAGTATAAGTTCTCATTTTCTTTATACTCAGAAACTTGCGCTTTAATATCATTCCAATGGTTTAAAGATCCCGATTGAGAAATTCTCCATTTTGTTCGGTCAGAGATACTTTCTTGAATCTCTTCCAATCGTTGTTGTAATTTTTCAAATTCTTGTGCTTGATCAATATCGTTCATTATTAAAAAAACCGTACATAAGCCGCACCGATTTTATTCCAGTCTTTATGATCTTGCTGTTCAAAATCCCAATTTATACGCAAGGCATTATTTGCATTCAAGCTATATTGAAGTTGCGTTCCAATTCTTAAATTCCACTGACTCTGATCTTGCCAATACGGCAACTCAATCTGTACGACGCTGTTTATATTGTCTGTCCACAGATTCATACATCCTACGGTCGGCCCAGCTCCAACACGCCAGCCTTTATCTAAATTTTTCCCGCCTTGAATATGGCTTTGTAATTGGGCATAACACAAATTTCGACGATCATAATCTGCCAGGCTATAGCCGACTTGCATATTTAGATTCATCACGCCATGTTGTGTATCTTCACTAAACTGTCCCTTCTCAATTGCTTCTTGTTTCCAACCTAAATTGAAACCCCAAGTAAGTGGCGATTTAAAGGGTTGAATAGGATTATAGGAATTTATCGACAGTAGATCTAAATGTTCGAGCTTAAGCTTGTCGTCACGATATTGCAGACTACCATCTAAAAACAAGAGTTGTGTGCCTACACGGTAACCACCTTGCGGATCAATCAAATCGTGGTAGGCCTGACGATGTCCGAGCTCAACAAACTTTTGCCCTTGCACCTCGCCAATATTCACAGAAAGATTTCGTGCATGATGTCCTTCTACAGGCTGCTTTTTTGGGCGTATCGGTTCTTGGCGTTGTTTCTCAATGTCGATTTGACTGCGCTGAGCAAGCAACTGCCGTAATTGAGGTTGGGCAAAATCAGCATCTACCTTATGGCTAATATATTGTAGATATAAATCATCATAAGCCATTTCTAGAATCTTGGCCTGATCTTGTGGCTGATATGCTTTTAAAATGGGTTGAACTTTATCCGTTTCGGTAAAAGCGACTCGATGGGCAACTTTGGCTAAAGCAGAGCCATGTTGTTTGGCTTGTGCGAGTAACTGCGTTTCTAATGCAGGACGATAGACCACCTCTTTAACCAGATCTTGCTGGTCCACTGCCTTCAAGGTTTCAATTGGAATGGCCGCATAATTAAACTGCTGTTTTAAGTTTAAATTGGGACGTACCAAGTCAATTAGCCCCAATAAACGATAAGCACAGTTATCACTAACAAAATAATAAGGAAAACTCACATGCTGCATTTCCCAAATATGTTCAACCAAAAATCGGGTTTCTTCTGGTGTGAGATTAAGTTCATATTCCCATAGATCACGGCTTTCAAAATCACCATATTCTTTGACTTTACGGTAATACGGCATCAAAGAATATTCACCAGGATACTGCCCTGTTAAACCTTTCCATGCATAAGACCAATTGTCTTCACCTCTCACTGTGGCAGCATAATTCACAGCATAGGATACTAAATTCAGCTGCTTCTGATCTTTTGGGTCCAGACGCAATAAAGTATGCCCGAACATGGAACTTGGATTACCCATAAAGTCGGTGGCATAGATCAAAGTTGCTTTATACGGCTTGATTTGATTGATCCATTCTTCAAATTCATTGCAATTGGCTTTAGGGAGTTGCCCTGTCTCGATATTAAGCTGTTGCATTAACCAACGACTACGAGCAGGAAACTTACAACGGATGGATTGGTTATCTGCGGCTTCAACAAATAAGGCGCGAATATCGGCCTGTAATTCACTTTTTAAATTGGTTTGACCATCTTTTGCGTAGAAATAACCACTATACGCAACTTCGCTATTTTGCTTCTGATCAGCGTACATTAAACGCAGCCACGTGGTCTGCTGATCTAATTTTTTCTTGTTGGCTCGATCCAAATAAGTCTGAATATCTGATTCAACCGCTGCATGTGCAAAGTGGCACGTCAAAAACGCAAGTGCAAAAGTAGCTAATTTCATTCAATCGCAATTTAAAAAATAATAGGAATTGGTATAAGAAAACCCTGCCATTAAGACAGGGTTTTAGCATGGAGCAATTAAACGTACGCTTTAAGCACAGCGTCTTTTGCCATCACACCTTGTAATGCGTCCAGAACTTGAAGTGAGTTGGTATTTTTGCTTGAATAAATTTCAGCAAAGTTTGCTTTAGATACAGCAAAGAAACGTGCTTTGTCATTGGCTTTAATTTGCATCAATTCAGCAAGCACATTTAAGCTTTCACCTTGGCCAACAGCCATATCACGTGCTAAAGATTCAGCATTTTCATTGGTAAACGTCACCACTTGAGCTGTGACAGTACCACCTTGACGGCATCCTAAAGTACCAAAAGTAATACCTAATAATTGGTTCGTAAAAATACCATTGGTTGTTGCAGCAAGAATTTTAGGCCCAACGCCTTTTTTACCTGCCCATACTTGTGTACCAACACCACAACCAACATCATTGTCAGCCATTGCAACAGTTGAACCAGCGGCTAATAGAGCGGCTAATGCAATTTTTTTTAACATAGGAACGATCTCCAGTATCAATTATTTTTCAATATTTGTTATCACTATTGTGTGTGTAATTATTCTTACACAGAAGTTAAAATAACGAGCTTAGCTTGTTTTAGCAAATAAATTTTGAAATATATCTGAAATATTCATAATCAAAGGAAATGTGGAGGTCGGTTCAAAGCATCTTAATCTGCTTAATTTAACCTCCATGCCCCATTTTTATCTCGTGTACCCAAGATTTTTAATACCAAAACCAAGCTCAGCAATAATAAAAGATACCATGAACCCAGTTTGCCCCATCCCACCATATGCCAAGCATCGACTTGGCTTGGATAAAGCCAGATTTTATAAAAGGTACTGATGTTTTCTGCAATCCAAATCAAAAATGCCAGTAATAATAAAATTGGTAACATCGGTACGCTAAAACGATGTTGTTGCAATTGGAAATAAAGTTTTGTTTTCCAGAAAATCAAAATGCTCCAAATAAATAATGCAACACGAATATCTGGGATAAAAAACTTGGTCATAAAATTGAGATAAGACAACAGCGCCAAGCACAGCATATTGCCAAAATTGGGTAAGTTTTCGAAAGAAACCTGATAAAGTCTCAAAGAGCGCGCAAAAAAACTCCCAACTGCTGAATACATAAAACCAGCAAACAACGGGACAGTGAACAGTTTTAAAACCACAGGTTGTGGATATTGCCAGGATGCGATGGCGGGATGAGTAAGAAAAATCTCCATTCCCATTGCCATAACATGAAATAAGGCAATGACTTTCGCTTCTGCCCATGACTCGAGTTTTAAATAGATCAGGCAAACTTGAATGATCAATGCATAAAACAACAAATAGTCATAACGGAAGAAACCATAATATTCATGACTTCCCATCGGTGCGGTGACTGCAAATGCAATCAAAAGCAACAATCCAAATAAGGCAGCCGAAGCTGCCTTAGTGATAAAGTTGAGCGGTAATACAATCAACTGCACAAAACGAATCCTAGCGTGTTTATTTTAAAATACTTAAAAATATCAACCTAAATACTTAGCACTGTACTCATGTACAGTATCGACAAAAATCTTCGGTTGCGCTGGATCAACCCATTGGGTAATACCATGACCTAGGTTTGCGATATAGCCCGTTTTCTCACCATTGGCATAAGCATCATCCAGCATTGCTTTCACTGATTTTTCTATTGAAGCGGCTGAACCATAAAGCACAGCTGGATCTAAATTACCTTGTAAGGCTGCCCGTCCTGCAACCACATCACGCGCAGTATAAAGCGGTGTGGTCCAATCTAGACCAAAGGCATCAGCACCCGTGGTCAACATGGTCTCCAACCACTGACCGCCACCTTTGGTGAACACAATAATCGGAACACGTTGACCATCTTTTTCACGTTGAAGACCTGCAATAATCTTGGTCATATAATTCAATGAGAATTCAACATACTCTCTATGCGCAAGCGCACCACCCCAGCTATCAAAAATCTGAATCGCTTGTGCACCTGCATCAATTTGCGCATTCAAATAATCAATCACTGAATCAGCCAAATGATCTAGCAAAGCATGTAATACTTCTGGCTGCGCGTACATCATATTTTTAATGAAGCGAAACTCTTTGCTAGATCCGCCTTCAACCATATAAGTCGCTAAAGTCCAAGGACTACCCGAAAAGCCAATCAACGGAACTTGTCCATTTAAAGCAGAACGGATGGTCGAGACTGCATTCATGACATAGGCCAGATCAGACTTGGCATTGAGTTTAGGTAAATTCGCCACATCTTGTTCAGTGCGAACTGTTTTATGAAACTTCGGCCCTTCACCTGTTTCAAAATATAGACCTAAACCTAGAGCATCAGGCACTGTTAAAATATCTGAAAATAAAATTGCAGCATCCAGTTCATAACGGCGTAATGGCTGCAAGGTCACTTCACAAGCAAAGTCAGTATTTTTACATAGAGATAAGAAATCCCCTGCCTGCGCACGAGTTTCACGATATTCTGGTAAATAACGTCCTGCTTGACGCATCATCCATACAGGTGTGGTGTCTACAGGTTCACGTAATAAAGCTCGTAAAAAACGATCATTTTTCAACGTTGTCATTACCCATCTCTAAATTGTTTCGTATAGCGCGCATCATAACAAAGTTAGCTTGGAATTTATAATTTCAATCGTACTCAAATTTATGCGCTTAAATAAATTTCGCTTTTACACAAAACTGCTACTGCAAGTGACATTATTTTCTGTAATACTTGCAATATCTTATATCTCAATATGAATAATTCTTAAGGTTGAATTACATGTTTGTTCGCTCATTACTCGCTATGAGTTTAAGTTGTATTCTTGCTAATGTTGCTTTTGCTGCTCCAACAACTGAGCAACCATTAAATCCAAAACAAATTTCGGGTTCAGTACAAGATCCTATTGATCCATTAGCGATTGAACGTAGCGCTTCCAGTGTTGTTGCTGATCCTGCTTCAAGTGTTGCTGCACCAGCAGCATCTGAGCCACAAATTAATACGGGTGCTGCATCAGTTGTATCGCAAAAATTAGAAAGTACACCAGATACCACCACCACGACAGCTGCTCCAGCGACTAAAATTTCGTGGACACTCGATAGCATGAATAATGCTGAATACCCTGAAGGTTTACCAAAAGGACAGCTTCCCGCCTACGCACGCGCACATGTCATGTTGAACAATGCACATGCATCACCAGGTGCGATTGATGGTTCAAACGGTAAAAATACATTAAAAGCAATTGCGTCATTCCAACAAATGAATGGTTTAACGCCTACAGGTCAGTTGACACAAGAAACATGGGATGCCTTGGTTGCAAAACAAACCAAGCCTGCCTACGTTGAGTACACGATTACAGATGCTGACTTAAAAGGTCCATATGCAGACTCAATCCCGTCTGACTATGCATTACAAGCCAAAATGAAAGGTTTGTATTACACCCGCGTTACCGAAATGTTGGGTGAAAAATTCCATATGGATGAAAATTTCTTAAAGAAATTAAATCCGACGGCTACATTCAAAAAAGCAGGTGAAAAGATTATTGTGGCCAATGTCCGCAATGACCTACCTGAAGATATTCATTTGATTGTTGCACACAAAGGCGCAAGACAGCTTTATTTGTTCAACAGTCGTAATCAAATGATTGCATCATTTCCTGCAACAATTGGTAGTACTGACACGCCTTCTCCAACAGGTACCTATAAAGTAGTAGGTGTGGCAAAAAATCCTTGGTATAGCTATTCACCATCTAACTTCGTGCAAGGTAAAAATCTTAAACCACTTTCTTTACCACCAGGTCCAAATGCACCAGTCGGTAATATTTGGATTGGTTTAAGCAAAAAATCTTTTGGTATCCATGGCACACCTAATCCATCTTTAATTTCTAAGACTGCCTCACATGGTTGTATTCGTTTAACCAACTGGGATGCCAATGACTTAGGCGCTAAAGTTCGTTCAGGCGTAACGGTAAAATTCTTGGAATAATCTGAGTATTTTCAATAAAAACCGAATATCAGTAATGTTATTCGGTTTTTTAATTTCAAATATTTTCTTCTATATTTGGCAAAGGCTGATAATAAATTTGATTACGCCCAAGCTGCTTGGCTCGATATAGCGCCTTATCTGCTGTATGTATCAACATCTCTTGGCTAATTTTAGCATTACCATTAAATACCGTGATCCCTAAACTAATGGTCACATGGTTAGATACCAGAGATTTATCATGTGGAATCATTAAACGATCAATGGCGCGATAAATATTAGTTGCAACCGCATAAGCCCCTTGTGCAGAAGTTTCAGGTAATAACACCACAAACTCTTCCCCACCATAACGTGCAATAAAATCCATATGTCGAATCGAGCTTTTAATGGTTTTCGCAATGGCCGAGATCACTTGATCACCCATTTGATGCCCATAAAAATCATTATAGTTTTTAAAATAATCAATATCGATAAACAGCACCGACAACGATTTGCGCTCTTTACAAGCTAAATCATAATAATAGGTACACATCTCTTCAAATGTACGGCGATTTGATACATCAGTCAGTTCATCATGCTGACTCAAATGTAATAATTCAGAAGCCTGAATACGTAAAATCTGCTCATCGATTTCTGAAATTTTAGACTTTATAAATATTTTTCTTTCTTTTGAAGTCAGCATCACGCTAATCGAAAAACCAAGCAGTAAGCTTCCAATCAGCGTCCGCCCCACCATGAGAAAGTCACTTGAGTTATCAGCCCCATATAAAAGAAATAAGATCGTAATTGCAGCCAATGAACCAATCCACAACATATGTAAAGGACGGATGCCACTAAGAATAAATCCCAACATATATAGGAATGCAATGAGGACCATAGCCTGATTTTGCAGCACCAGATTTGAAACACTCATCATCAAGACTGAGGTTAATACAATGGTCAGAAACACAATCAGGCAGGCAGCAGGGTAAAATAAAGTATTGAGTTTTTTAAAACGAGAAAAAGCCCAGAATAAGAACAGTGCAATACCAACAACGATCAGACTGAGAATACTGTATATAAAATCGAGGACAAAATATGTACTTCCACGAATCACGAGAAAGTTAGATGGCAGAATTAACAACACAAATATGGTATAGGTAATGACGCCCTGACCAAAGAACTGAATCGCATTGAGACGAGTTCGATCAACATTAAACTTCCAAAATTCATTTTCTAATTTTTGCGGTAAAGTTTGATGAGTATTTTTGGATTTAGAGTGTTGGGCAACAAGCTGCTCTAGGTCCTCTTTTGACCTCCGTAATTGATCAAGATCGTAGCTGTTGTCCATTCCATCTACTCTTTTTATACTGCACTATTATTGTGCCGCATAAAAAATAACATAATTTCTCATTTTGTCATGTGCTTTGCTTAACCACTTATCCGTAATTGTAGTTACCATTTTCACACTTTATGCATTATTATTTGTATTATTTTTAAGTTTGAAGTAGACCTTGAATACTCTTACACTTTTGCAACCTGATGATTGGCACGCACACCTGCGTGATGGTTTAGCTTTAAAACGTACTGTCCCTGATTTAGCCAAACAATTTGCACGCGCAATTTGTATGCCCAATCTTGTTCCACCCGTTAAAACCGTAGAAGAAGCTTTAGCTTATCGCGAGCGTATTCTTGCCCATGTGCCTGAAGGCTTACATTTTGATCCACGGATGGTACTTTATTTTACCGATCATACTTCTCCAGATGAAGTGCGTAAAATTAAAGAGTCTGAATTCGTCAATGCCATCAAGCTTTATCCTGCGGGTGCAACCACCAACTCAGATAATGGTGTCAGTGATATTCGTAAAGTCTATGCCGTGATTGAACAACTGGAAGAACATCAGGTTCCATTGTTACTGCATGGAGAAGTCACCCATAATCACGTTGATATTTTTGATCGTGAAAAAAAATTCTTAGATGAAGTCCTGTCGCCTTTATTGAAACAGTTCCCAAAACTAAAAGTCGTGTTAGAGCACATTACAACAAGTGATGCGGCGAATTTTGTACTGGAACAAGATCGTAATGTTGCAGCAACCATTACTCCTCAACATTTATTATTCAACCGTAATGATATGTTAGTGGGTGGTGTCAAACCACACTTCTATTGCTTACCCATTTTAAAGCGTCAAACGCATCAAACAACATTGTTGGAAGTCGCAACCAGTGGTAATCCAAAATTTTTCTTAGGTACTGACAGTGCACCACATGCACAAAATGCCAAAGAGAATGCTTGTGGTTGTGCAGGTTGCTATAGTGCACCAAATGCGATTGAACTTTATGCACAAGCCTTTGATCAGGTTGGTAAGTTAGAGCGACTAGAAGGCTTTGCCAGTATGTTTGGTGCTGATTTCTACGGCCTACCACGCAATACTTCAACCATTACCTTGGTGAAAGAAGACATTACCGTCGCTGAATCTTTTGATTATCTCGAAGATCAGAAAATTATTCCACTTCATGCAGGTAAAACCCTGCAATGGAGAAAAGTGTGACCCAAGAAGAAAACAAAGCGCCTGTCATTGGTCAGCGTTTTCGTGGATTTTTACCAGTTGTTGTCGATGTGGAAACAGCAGGCTTTAATTCGCAAACCGATGCGCTACTCGAAATTGCATGCATACCGATTGTCTATGATGAACATGGGCAATTTGTCCCAGGCCCATCTTTCCAAGCACACATCAATCCTTTTGAAGGTGCGAATCTAGACCGCCGCTCATTAGACTTCATTGGTATTGATCCTTTCAATCCAATGCGTGTTGCAATGGCTGAAGATGAGCGCAGCGCTTTGCGTCGTATTTTCAAATCATTGAATGAAGTGCGTAAAGCCCAGCACTGTACTCATGCTGTCTTAGTGGGTCACAATGCACACTTTGATTTAGGTTTCCTGCAAGCTGCAATTGCACGCTCTGGCACCAAAAATCAAAACCCGTTTCACAGTTTCTCCGTCTTCGATACTGTTACCTTAAGTGCGGTCATGTTTGGGCAAACCGTGTTAGCACGTGCTTGTATTCAGGCTGGTATTGAGTTTGATGGGAAAGAAGCGCACTCTGCTTTATACGATACTCAGAAGACTGCTGAACTGTTTTGCTATATTTTGAACAAACTGTCTCCTCACCTTCTTGACAGTTTGGTGACAGAACCCTAATATACACCCACCTCAAGAAGTCCCTATCGTCTAGAGGCCTAGGACATCGCCCTTTCACGGCGGTAACCGGGGTTCGAATCCCCGTAGGGACGCCAAATTTGAAAAAGCCACTGCATTTTAAGACAGTGGCTTTTTTATTTGCTTAGAACAATAAAAAGGACTCCGAAGAGTCCTAATATATCTTATGCAGACTTCCGCGAATTAACCCGACCTTTGACCACCGCCTTGATATTCCCTTTGGCATAGTTCAAGAAGACCAACAATGGCGATAATTTTGGATTCGGCTTTTTACCTTGTCCAATGGCTTTGAACTGTGCCGCATACCAAATGATTTCCATAATTGCCATTTTATCGACAAACGGAATTCCTGTTTTAATTTGATTCACTGCATAACGCACATCATGACCTGCGATTAAACGTTCAGGTAAATCAACTTCAACCGCCAATGGGCGCGCAATCCCAATAAAATCACATGCGCCACTTTCCAGCGCAGCATTCATTCCTTCAACAGTACGGAAACCACCTGTCACCATCAACTTACAGGCAACATGCTGACGGATCTTCTCAGCAAACTCCAAGAAATACGCTTCACGCGCAATGGTACTGGCCTTACGTTTTTCTGCCTTAGCACCCGCCATTGCGGGAGCCTCATAAGTTCCCCCAGAAATTTCGATAATATCGATTCCCGCAGCATCAATCGCTTTAAACACGGTAATGACATCTTCCTCTGTAATCCCACCGCGTTGGAAATCTGCCGAGTTCAGTTTGACTGAAATAATGAAGTTTTCAGAAGTTGCATCACGCACCGCCTGATAAGCATCGATCAAGAAACGCATACGATTCTCAATCGAACCGCCCCATTGATCTGTACGTTTATTGGTCAAAGGCGATAGAAATTGGCTAATCAAATAACCATGTGCACCATGTAATTGCACACCTTCAAAACCCGCTTTTTCACAGACTGCAGCTGCTGTCGCAAAACGCTGGATAATATCTAAAATTTCGTCGTGTTTAAGTTCACGTGGTGTGCCAAACATTGCCGCAAGCATTGGGCTAAATGGCACAGCTGAGGGTGCGACCGTTTCCTTGTTTAATCCCTTTGGACATTGACGACCAGGATGTGACAATTGAATCAATTGCACCATGCCATGTTTCTTACCAACCGCTGCCCATTGCTTGAGTTTTTCCAAATCACGTTCGGTTTCAATTGCAACCACACCCGGCTCATTCTTAGCGCCCACATTTACCATCACGTTTCCAGTAATGGCACAGCCCAAACCACCTTTTGCCCATGCTTCGTATAGACCAATCAATAGATCATTGGGTTGCCCTGCATCATTGGCAAGTGCCTCGCTCATCGCCCCTTTGATAATGCGGTTTTTAAATATGGTATTGCGAATCTGGATACTGTCTGCAATCTGACTCATGGTCATCCTCTGCTACAATTAGAGTATTTGCTCTAATTTAATCTGATTATTGTTACTGTCAAGCATTCTTCCGATGAACTGACAATAGCATATGTCAATTTAATTACAATGCTAATATTCACTCGCGGAAATCAGTTGGCGGGTATATTCCGTCTGAGGCTGGCTAAATAAAAGTGCTGTGGCTTGATATTCCAAAGCTTTACCCTGATGCATCACCAAGACTTTTTGACATAGTGCTTTAATGACTTGTAAGTCATGACTAATAAAGAGATAGCTAATTTGTTCTTGCTGCTGCAAACGACGTAACAATTGAATGATGGCTGACTGCGTGCTTCGATCTAAAGCAGAGGTCGGTTCATCTAAAATCAGTAGCTTTGGTTTTAGCACCAATGCTCTTGCAAGTGCAACACGTTGCCGTTGCCCACCAGAAAGCTGATGTGGATACTTATCTTTATCCGCTAAAGATAATTCAACTTTTGCCAAAACAGCATCAACTTCAACTTGGCGCTGTTGCTTTGAAATGGATTGAAGATGAAGCCCTTCTGCTATGATCTGTTCGACTGACATACGAGGATTCAGGCTGCTAAAAGGGTCCTGAAATACAATCTGGAAATCACCTCTGAATGGTCTTAGCTGCTTCTGGGTCAACTGATTTAAATCATGTGACTGAAAATAAATATGGCCTTGACTACGAATCAACCGTGCAATTGCCAAAGCCAGTGATGATTTACCTGAACCACTCTCCCCAACAATTCCCAAAGCTTCGCCCTGAGACAGACTCAACTGAATAGATGCTGCTGCAACCTTATATGCTTTAACCCGATGAAATAACCCCTGCCGAATCGGATATTTGACCGTGACATCGTTCAGTTCAAGCAAGGTTTGTGTCGGCTGCATTACCAAGGCTTGTCCAAAATCATGATTGAGTAAATTCTGGGTATAGCTCGTTTTAGGATGAGTAAATATATTCTGAACAGTACCTTGTTCTTCAACACGCCCTTGATTCAGTACCACGATATGATCAGCATAAGCTTTGACCAAATTCAGGTCATGACTAATCAAAATGATCGCCATCTTTCGTTGCTGCTGTAGCCGATTTAATAAGGTTAAAATCTGCGCTTGCAACACCACATCTAAAGCTGTGGTTGGCTCATCAGCAATCAGAATTTCTGGTTCTAAAGCCAAAGCCATTGCCAACATGACCCGTTGCCTTTGCCCACCAGACAACTCATGTGGATAGCACTTCAGTAGATCTATTGCATCGTTGATTTCGACATCCTGTAACAATGCCACGCAACGCTGCTGAATTTCAGCTTTTGCAACACCAAGTCGCAATAAACTCTCACCTAATATCCGTTCTACCTTGTGCAACGGGTTTAAAGCGGTCATTGGCTCTTGGAAAATCATGCCAATACGTTTACCACGAATCTGCTGTAACTGACGCTGACTCAACGCCAGCAAGTTTTCTCCATCGAGTTCCACTTTGCCTTGCACTGTAAAGTTTTCTGGCAATATCCCCAATAGAGCCAACGCACTGATGGTTTTACCTGAACCACTTTCACCGACCAGTGCAATCGTCTGTGCAGGATATAAATCAAAGCTCAACGCTTCCAGCAAGCACTGCCCTGTTCCATTACAAATATTGAGTTGCTGAACAGTGAATAAAGCTGATTGATCAAACTGTTTAGCGTCTTGGGTCAAATGCATCACGGGCAGCCTCCCCAATATAAATCAATAATGAAAGAACAATTGCCAGCGTAAAGAAACCGGAAAGAGCCAACCATGGCGCATCCAGGTTATTTTTGCCTTGTAATAATAATTCCCCCAATGAAGCCGCATCAGGCGGTAAACCATAACCTAAGAAATCCAGTGCAGTTAAGGCAATAATATTGGCGGTCAGCATAAACGGAATCTGCGACAAACTTGAACTCATTGCATTCGGTAAAATGTGCTTGAAGATAATTTGCTGGTCACTTAGTCCCAATGCTTGCGCTGCACGCACATAGTCATAATTGCGCGCACGTAAGAACTCTGCACGTACTAATCCAACCAATTCAGTCCAGCCAAATAGCAACATGATCAAAAATAGCCAATAAATACTCGGACTAAACATACTGACCAAAATCATGACTATGAACAACATCGGCAAGCCACCCCAGACCTCCAAAATTCGCTGCCCAATTAAATCAATCCAGCCCCCATAGTAGCCCTGTATTGCGCCAACCATGATGCCTATCAACGCAGAACACAGCGTTAAAGCAAACCCAAATAAAAGAGAAACACGCAGACCATACAAAATTCGGGCAAATACATCACGACCTTGGTCATCAGTTCCAAGCCAATTTTGTGAACTCGGCGCTGAAGGTACGGGTACTGCCAATGATAAATTTGGCGTTTGATAAGAAAAAGCGATGGGGGGTGAAATCATCCAACCCTGTTTTTGAATCAGTTGTTTTACCGCAGGATCTTGATAATCTGTCGCTGTCTCAAATCCACCACCAAAGGTGGTTTCTGGATAATCATTCAAAATCGGGAAATAAAAAGACTGCTGATAGCGAACCAACAGCGGTTTGTCATTGGCAATCAATTCAGCAAATAAGGACAATACAAAAATCGTTAAAAATAAAATCAGACAGCGAAAGCCCAATTTATTTTGCCTAAATCGATCAAAACGTGCACGCATCAAAGGGGACATTATTTACCACCTCTTGATTCAAAATCAATGCGTGGATCAATCATCTGATACAGCACATCACCGATTAAACGCAACAACATCCCAAATAAGGTAAATAAAAATAAAGTCCCGAAAATCACAGGATAATCACGCTGGGTAATCGCTTCAAAACCTAATAGACCAATCCCATCTAAATTAAAAATGATTTCGATAAATAAATTACCGACAAAGAAAATACCGACTAATGCTTCTGGTAAGGCTGCCACCACCACCAAAATCGCATTGCGAAACACATGTCCATAAAGAATCTGATTGTCATTCAGTCCTTTGCTGCGAGCAGTGAGCACATAAGGCTTTTTCAGTTCTTCAACAAAAGAATATTTAGCCAAATAAGTCAGTGCCGCAAAACTGCCCAATACCATACTCAAGATGGGCAAACTCATATGCCATAGATAATCTTGTACTTTTGACCATAGGCTCAATTGAGCAAAGTTCTCTGAAACCAGACCTTGTAATGGAAACCATTGCAAATAACTGCCCCCTGCAAAAAAAACAATCAACACAATAGCAAACACAAAGGATGGAATGGCATAGCTCACTGCCAATAATAACGAGGTAGATTGATCAAACAATAAGCCATTGTTTTTGGCTTTTTTGATGCCAAGCGGGATTGCGATCAGATAAATCAGGAAGGTGCTCCACAAGCCCAAAGACAACGTGACAGGCAGCTTTTCGTATAGCAGTTGGGTCACAGGTTTATCTTTAAAAAAGCTGCTACCAAAATCCAGATGCATATAACCTTTAAGCATGAGCCAGAAACGTTCTGCGGCAGGACGATCAAAACCATATTGGGCTTTGATTTTTTCAATCATTTCTGGACTTAAACCCCGCGCACCTTCATATTGTGCCAAAGTGGTCAAACCTGAGGGTGCACTATTGCCTACCCCTAGGCCTTGCGCATTTTGGATTTGCTGAATCGCTTGTTCGACTGGTCCACCTGGGGCAATTTGCACAATACAAAAATTAATCAATAAAATGAAAAATAATGTCGGGATCATCAATAACATTCTTTTTAGAATATAGTGAACCATTGAAGTCGAACCCTTATTAATTTATTTACTAAGTTTTTATGAAATCTAACATGAGATAAAATACGCGGAAACGTCATCCACAACCTGCGTGTTATAAACAAGATAATGTTTTTGCGAAATAATAAAAGAGGTCCAATAAGTAAACAGGTTTTGTGGATGACAATGCCTTTGGTTACTTTGGGCGAAACCAAAGTAACTCCAGCTGAAAGCTTATCTTGAAATTAAGATGAGAACTCGGTAAGACTCCGTTATATTAATCTAACGTCTTCATCAAACGCTAGTCAAAACCATTCTAATTAATGCTTTTGTATAGACTGCTCCTGTTTCTTAACCTTATTTGCATCGACCCACCAATATTCCCATCCTACAGAAAGTTTTGGCTTAACCGAAGGCTGCTGATAGATGTCCCAATAAGCAAACCAACGTTCAGGTTTTCCAAAAGTCAAAATTTGATAATACCCTGCACGTAACAAGCGATCGAGCACGCGTGTGTATAACACCACTTCTTCACGGTTTTTTGCTGCCACAATTTTCGCGATCATCTGATCAATCGCAGGATTCTTGATCCCTGAATAATTATAATTGCCTGCCTCATCTGCAGCAGCACTTCCCCAGAATTGAGCTTGTTCTTTTCCTGGGGTTAAAGTCTGGGGCAATTTCAACACCATCATATCAAAATCTTGATGCCGAATCCGCTCCATATATTGCGGCACATCCACTTGCCGTAACTGAACCTGAATGCCTAAACGCTTCAAATTCCGCACAAACGGCATTAATTCACGTTGTGGGTTTTCCTGTTGCATCAATAATTCAATTCGAATGGCTTTGCCAGTTCGATCATATAACTGACCATTACGAATCAGATAACCAGCATCTTTTAAGATCTGTTGTGCAGTCAATAAATTCTGTCGATTGAAACCACTGCCATCCGAAACAGGATAGCGCCAATCAGCCAAAATGCCTTGTCGCATCACTGGATTGAACTGGGCCCAAAATGGCTTTAATAAATTTAATTCAGCAGCATTCGGGCGGCCTGTTGCAGCTAAATCGGTATTGTCAAAATAGCTTTGCAAGCGCCGATTTTGGTTAAAGAACAGTGCCTTATTCTGCCACTCAAAATCATAAGCATAGGTCAGTGCCTGACGTAGATAAATATCATTGAGTGGCGCACGGCGGATATTAAACACCAAGCTTTGGATATCTAGAGGAGTACCTAACTGCGCTTTATATTTTTTGACTAAACCTGATTTCGCTGCTGGAAAGTTATAAGCCGTCATCCAGTTACGAATATTTTTTTCTTCGTATAAATTGAATTGTCGAGATTTGAATCCTTCAAAACTGACATCTAAATTACGATAATACACATATTTGAGTTGATCAAAATTATAGCGACCTTTGTTTACCGGCAAATCTTTGCCCCAATAGTTTGGACTGCGCTTATAACTAATACTCCGTCCTGCATCAATTCTGTCGACGATATAAGGCCCCGATCCTACAATCGGTTGAAGAGTAACTCGACTAAAATCTTTATTTTTCCAATCTAATTTTGAGTAGATCGGCAGGCTCGCTACGATCAGTAGCATTTCCACATTGTTCTTAGACTTAAAAATAAATTTGATTTGAAGTTTAGATAGCACTTCAGTTTTAGCTAAATCTGACAAATACATTTGAAAGCCTAAATTGGCTTTGGTCTGATAGGTATCGAAGGTAAATTTCACATCTTCAGCAGTTACAGGCTGACCATTATTAAATCGCGCTTGAGGATTCAAGTGGAAGATCACTGACTGCAAATGATCTGGATCATAACTGACCTTTTCAGCAAGTAAGGGATACATCACACGTGGCTCATCCAGCGAACGATCCATCAAGCTATCAAATAGATAATTGACACCTTCAGTCGAATTGCCCTTGCCATTCATACTATTTAAATTATCAAATGTCCCCAAACTCGATTGGCTCAGCGTTCCCCCTTTCGGTGCATTCGCATTAGCATAAGGCATCACCTTGAGCTGCGCATATTTAGGTTGCACATGCATCGCCAGATACGGCGTGGTTTGCATTGCCGCAAATGAAGACTGATCAAAAAGGCTTAGTCCAGCATATAGACTAAGCCTTTTGATTAAACGTAAATGAATCATTTACAATTACAAGTTAGGCACTTTAATCACATCACCGATGCGTAATTGAGTACTTGGGGTCAGATCATTCATTTCCGCCAATGCACTTGTGTCTAAACCATAACGGCTTGCCAAGCCGATTAATGTATCACCACGTTTGACTTTGTATTCACTCACTGTTTTAGGCACTGCAATATTCTGACCACGTTGCAGGCTTGCATTGGCTTTCAGATTATTTAACTCCGCCAATTCACGTCCAGACATCCCAAAACGATTGGCAATACTGTTTAAAGACTCTCCCGCTTTTACGGCATATCTTTCAGTATTACGACTTGATGCTGAAGGCTTGGTCGTTGTTTTGCTGTCATCTACTTTTGCTGTTTCAGTTTTTGGTAAATCGCCAGTCAATTTGAGCTTTTGACCAATACGAACATTACTGCCGCGCGTTAAACCATTTAAACCGGCAACATAGTCGAGCTGTAAATTATGACGGCTCGCGATATTACCTAGCGTATCGCCAGACTTAACCGTATAAATATCTGGTGTAGTTTCTTCTCTCGATTTGCTTGTATTGCTAGCAGTGGTTTTTGCAGGTGCCTCACCCGTCAGTTTCAAACGTTGCCCCACACGAACACCAGCGGTTCTTTCCAAACCATTCAGATCAGCCACATAGCTCAGTTGCAGATTGTACTTGGCTGCAATCGCATTTAAACTGTCACCGGACTGCACCACATACTGATCAGGCACAGTTGAACCCGCAGGAATCTTTATGCTTTGACCCAAACGCACACCACTATTCGCCTTTAAATTATTTAGCTCAGCCAACTCGCTCAAGCTAATTTTCGACTTGGTTGCGATACTAGATAAGGTATCACCACGTTGCACGGTATAATTTTCAGTTTTATAACTGGTCGATGCGCTGACATTGTCGTATTTCACACTGCTCTTCGTTGGCTCAGTTGTTTCCTGAGTTGAAGAAACTTCGTGTAAGGGTACATTAATTTTTTGTCCAACGAATAAGCTGCTACCGGCAGTTAAACCAGAAGTTAAATCAGCCAGTTCCTGATTCGACAATGCATAACGATCAGCAATCAGCTTTAAATATTCACCACGCTTGACCGTATAGGATTTGGTGGCAATTTTTTGAATCGCTGTAGCTTTGCTTTCAGTTGTACGTGTTGCCTGTTGCGCTGTACGGCTATTACTCTTTGGCTCAATCAAGGTTAATTTTTGCCCAACAAATAAACCATCTGTCACAGACAAATTATTATAATCCGCCAACTGTTTCAGGCTTAAATCAAAGCGTGAAGCCAAGTTAGTTAAACTATCCCCTGACTGCACCACATAACTATCGGGTTTTTCTGCAGCTTTCGGCGCTTCAGGTTTGGCATCATATAAATATAAGCTTGCGCCAACAAATAAGGTGCCGTTTGGATCAATCTGATTCCACTGTGCAATATCACGCCAGTTCACACCATTTTTTTGCGCAATAATCGCTAAAGTATCACCTGGTTGTACCACATAAGTGCTGCGCTTGCCTTTCGGTGCAACCACTACCACATCGGTATCGGTTTTGATATATGGCTTACCTTGGTTACGCTTGGCATCTTCACTATTGGCCGTTGCACTGTCTTCAACCAAGTTCTTTGGATAAGCAAAGCCCTTACTGACTTCTTGACCCTTTTCATCGGCAACCGACTGGCTGGTTTGGATTGCTGTTAATTTAATCTTGCCATCAAATGGATCGACAATTTCTGTGCCCTTCGGCGCAATCGCCTTGATTTCAGCCACAACCTGATCTCGTTCAGCTTGTGTTGCTTGTGGCTCTAACACTTGGGCCACTGTTTCTTTCTTGCCTTCTTCTTTAATTGCAGCCGTAATTTGCTCACGCTCTTTCGAAGAAATTGGCGGTTCAGTCACCACAGGTTTCACATTTGTTGCAGGTGTAATCGCAACTGGAATACGCGGTGCGCTCGGCACATCTGCCGCTGCAGCAAATGAGGCTAAAGCATTCGAGCCTCTAGGTGTGCTGACCTTACTGGTACTTGAAATTGATGATGTTGGTCGAGAAGTATTACTTGCCGTTAAATTCGGTGGTGTTGCTGTTGATGAGCTACTAATTTGGCTGGTACTTGTCGTGGTACGAACCGTGGTTGAAGTACTCAACGGATTGGTATTCATCGGCGGCGGAGTTTTATTACTTGCCCAGAAACCACCAGAACTTGCTTTACCGGAACGTAGTTTTGCATCAATCGAAGGACTAAGGTCGGCAGGAATTAAAATACGCATCGGGCTCATTGGATCAACCATCTCACCTCGATAACCCGGGTTCAATGCATAAAGCTCAGCACGACTTAAACCCGTGATTGAAGCAATCTGATTCAATTCAAGAGGTGCCGCCAAACTGACTTCACGGAAGTGAGGACGGTTAGCAATCGGTGGTAAGCTCACACCATAAGCATTTGGATTTTTAATAATTTGTGCTACAGCCAAGAAACGCGGAACATAGTTCATGGTTTCTTGCGGGAGTTTCAATGACCAATAATCGGTTGGTAAACCTGCGGCGCGGTTGCGGTTAATTGCTTGTTGGATACGCCCTGGGCCCGCATTATAAGCGGCCAGTGCAAGCTCCCAAGAACCGAACTGATTATATAAACTACCAAAGAATTCATATGCTGCACGTGTCGATTCGACCACGTCACGACGGCCATCATAGAGGCTGGTTTGTTGTAAGCCATAAATTCGGCCCGTACTTGGAATAAACTGCCATAAACCTGCCGCTGCCGCACTACTGGTCGCAGCAGGGTCATAGGAACTTTCAATAATTGGCAATAATGCCAGTTCTGTTGGCATACCACGACGTTCAGCTTCTTTTACGGTGTGATATAAATAGCGGCTGGCACGTGCACTTAAACGGTCTAAATACGGTTGACGTGAAATAAACCAGCTACGTTGCGCTTCAATACGAGAATCCCAATGATTCAAGTCCATCTTGAATCCAACTGTCATTCGTTTCCACACATCACCGTGTTTCAGCACCAATAGACGATCGCCTTCCACGGCACGCATATCTGTTGCAGATAACAAATCTTCAAGCGAATCTAAGCTACTGGCATCCAGATAACCTGAACCTGCTTGCTTAGAAGATGATGCTTTACTTGATTGAGGGGTTGAAGAACACCCTGTGGTGATTCCCAACGCAACGAGAGCAGAAGTAAGTACAGTAATTTTGAATAATGATGTTGCAGATGTTTGCGACACCAATGTGCTCGATTTATACATAAAAACTTCCAGTCAACTCACGCTAGTTTATTTCTTCGATTTGCCATTGTAGTAAAGCATGGCACTTAGACAAGGCAATAATTTAACGTGATTTGCATGGAAATGTTACAAGAAATTAAAAAAGATGAGTTTTGTAACGTTCAGAATCGGAATTTAGCTTTACAATACAAGACATCGCTCGAAAATGCTAAAATTCGCTACTTACTTAAGCCCAAGGTAAATTGGCTTAGGTAATCCTTGAATATTGAGCATTCCTTTTTCGGATTGCACATACTCAATTTTTATTCTGCTTAAATTGTTCAGGTTCAGATATGTCACAAACAATCACTCTTTACGTTGATGGCGCATGCAAAGGTAACCCAGGTCTTGGTGGTTGGGGTGCGTATGTCATTACCGAACAAGGTGAGCATAAACTGTTTGGCGGTGAACCTGAGACAACCAATAATCGTATGGAGCTTCAAGCGGCGATTGAAGGTGTTTCATTCTGCCCCACCGATGCGCGTTTAATCATCTGGACTGACTCCAATTATGTCAAACAAGGCATCACCGAATGGATTCACGGTTGGAAAAAGAAAAACTGGAAAGATGTTAAAAATCCAGATCTATGGCAAAAGCTCGATGCCGTCTGTGCCAATCGTGAAATCGAATGGAACTGGATCAAGGGCCATGCAGGACATGCAGGCAATGAAATGGCAGACCAATTGGCCAACTTAGGTGCTGAACAAACGGCACAACAACTTAAATCTGCAACACAGGCTAACGCTGATACAAAAAAGCCTGAATCCGATTGGCTCTTAAATGATCCTTTCGGATTAGATATTGAAGTGGATAGCGATGAAATGATCGAAGAATCAGAACTTGAAGAAGTATTGGATCATATGGATGAAAAGGCAGCATCAGATGAAGTAGTAGAAGCTACTCCATTAAATCAGCATCCTCACATTGTCATCACCAAAGCAAAATTAGATTTACAAGGCCCGCGCCAACTGATTCTCGATACTGAAACCACAGGTTTTTACTATCAAGATGGTGACCGTATTATCGAAGTCGGTGCGATTGAAATGATTAACCGCAAGCTCACAGGCAGCTCGATTCATATCTATATCAATCCTGAAAAACCTGTCGGCGACTCTGAAAATGTGCATGGTATCAGCGATGACTTTTTAAAAGACAAACCTAAATACGCTGAAATTTCCGATGTACTTTTTGACTTCCTAAAAGGTGCCGAAATTATCGCGCATAACGCGACCTTCGATATGAACTTCTTGGATATGGAGTTCAAACGCACTGGATTACCTCCGCTTTCTGAGGTCTGTGAAGTTACCGATACCTTGGCGATGGCCAAAAATAAGCATCCTGGACAAAAAAACTCTTTGGATGCCTTGGTCCGTCGTTACGAAATTCCAGCGCGAGATCGTACTTTCCATGGTGCATTACTCGATGCCGAAATCTTGGCCGATGTTTATCTTGCCATGACCGGTGGGCAAGTTTCATTTGATATGGATGCCCTTTCACAAACAGAACAGAACCAAGGCAAAACCACTCGTCAGCGAGTACAAATCGACCTCCCTGTGATCGAGCCATCAGAACATGAATTAAATGAACATGAGACCTGGGTCAAACAATTCGAACAAAAACATGGAGAGCCTTGCCTTTTCGCAAAATAAATTTGCAGCTCACTGTAATTTTTTGTATTTCAAGGCTCTAAAGTTAAGTTATATTAAGCCTTAAAGATTTAGACCTCCTAAAAAAGGAGGTCCATGGATATAACAACTTAGGAAAGGTGTAGGTCATATGTCTTACCAAACCTCGATTCATTTCGACCCAACGGCATTATTAATAATAAAAAATGAAATCGACAATTCGATTAAATTGGTAGAAACAGCGGTCAATACCCTTGCCGAAGAACAAGCATTACCATTCGGGATTGATGATGCGCTGAACCAATTTGAACAATGTACACAAGTGCTGGCATTAATTGATATGCCGCATTTATCGCAAATTACCCAATACTCTGCTGAGTTGATGCGTAAAATTATGGCACAACCCCAGCAGATTCAAACCAGTGATGTGATTGCCCTCAGTGAAGGCACCACCATGCTGAAGCGTTATATTGAATTCATTTGCTTACGTGAAGTCAAAGTTCCGCAATTCTTACTCGATACCCTCAATCGTTTAGAGAAAGCATTAGGTAAACCACTCACCAAAGAAGGTCAAACGGTACAGCCACTACTTGAATTCATTACGCCAAGTTTTAATTTGCCACAAGCACCGAGTTTGGAGCAGTCACAATATATTCATCAGCTGTATAAACTATGCTTAAACAAACTGATTCGACAATCAGAAACAGCGCTTGATCTACAGGGGATTAAATTGGTCGGTGTTTATGTGGCAGGTTTAGCAACAGCTCAACCAAGTCAGCAATACTGGCAACTGGTGAATGTGGGGCTGAGCCACATCAATGAGCTCTCGATTACCGAAGCGCGTCTTCGCACCCTGATTCAAATTGAAACCAATATTGGTAAATTCTTGCTGCAACCAGCAAGCTTTAAAAATAGTATTGCTGATCTTGCAGACATTCTATGCATCTGTATTAGCCAAGAAGATGATGTATCGCACCATATTCGTGAGCAACTGAACATTGGCGATGAATTACTCAGCGATACACAGCTACAGGTGTTAAGCCGTCATTTATATGGTCCTGACTATGAAACGGTACATACCATCAGTCAATTGATGACCGATGAAATGGCTCAAATCCGAAATGAGATTGAGTACAATCATCAAAATATGTCGGCTGAAAAAACCCAAGAGTTACAGCAGAAGCTACACCAACTCTCGAATGTTTTTAAAGTGTTGAATTTAAATGAAGCGGCAAGAGAGTTAACTCAGCAAGCGGAAAAACTAAGTCAACCGAATACCTTAACCGATGCGACTTCGGTGCAACAGCTAATGAACAGCATTCTGGCTTCAATGAATTCAATTGGCATTCTGGAACGGAATTACACCTCAAGCCGTTTACAGTTACGTGTCAATAATATGCAGATTTCGCTTGATCGCCTAGATGAAGCACATAAAGCATTACTGACCGAAACCAAAACTCTGATTGATACCCTAACTCAGACTCTGAGCCTATATATTCAAGACCCTGCTGCGCATAGTTTGGAAGCCCTGCCTGAGTATCTAAAAGAGCTTTCTGGCGCAGCGTTATTCTTGGGTAGTTCAGCACAACAAACTGCTTTATTGGGTGCGGCTCATTTTGCCCAGTACCGCCTGGCCCAAAATCAAGCCTTCAATGCTGAACAGATTAATTGCATCTTGAATGTTGTGGCTGGTTTAGATTTATTAGTGGATAACTTGAAGAATAAGCAACCTGTATTGCAATCTATGTTTGATGTGGCATTATCAAACAGTCAGCAATTACAAACTATAGCCGCATAATGACTCAACTATCACTTGCTTATATTTTTCAACACCAAAAACTGTTAGTCGACCAAAACTTCCAACTTCCTCAAGTTGAGAAATTAGCAAGTGACCTGCCCATCCATCATAATGATCACGTCATTGCACGTGATCTACTGGAAAATGAAGCCATTCCCGAAGGCTATCAACTGATTCCTATTCGGGAATTGATTCAATCTTGGTCCAGCAGTGACTTCCTGCAAGCTAGCCGTGCCGTTCAATTACTGGAATGGCGCCGTAACCACAAGTTTTGCAGCCATTGTGGACATGCCACTGAAATTCACCCTAAAGAATATGCCATGGTTTGCCCTGCCTGTGCTTATCATCAGTATCCTCGCGTACAGCCATGTATCATTACCATTATCACCAAAGGTCAGGATGAAGTTCTATTGGCAAAATCTGCGCATAATAAAAGTAATATGTATGGGTTAATTGCTGGTTTTGTTGAAGTTGGTGAAACTTTAGAAGAAGCGGTGCAACGTGAAGCTTTTGAAGAAGTTGGACTGAAACTGAAAAATATTCGCTATATGTCGAGTCAACCGTGGCCGTTTCCAAGTAATCTGATGATCGCCTTTCATGCCGAATATGAATCTGGGGATATCCAGTTACAACTTGAAGAAATTAGTGATGCTCAATTCTTTAAGTTTGATCAACTGCCCGAAATTCCATTTAAAGGCAGTATTGCCCATAGCATGATCATGCAAATGATCGACAATAAAAAAGCATCTTAAACGATGCTTTTTTATTGATTAAGGATCTAAGGCTTCATCTAGAAAGTGCAGAATCGTCCGTTTGGTTTTGAAATAATGGCTCATTAAACTGGCCAGTGTCGCCACAATAGTGATATGTCCCGTTTTTGGAATCACGGCGATGTGACTATGATTGCCCTTTTCTCTTAACGCCTTATCCAGATCAAAACTATTTTCCTTACCGACGAGCTGATCTTGCTCCGCCATCAATAAATAATGCTTAATCTGATTCGGTTCAATAAAGTAATAAGGCATTACCTGTTGGTACGACACTTTCAGATCAAAAGCGTGTTCTGCTAACGGGTCACCCTTATAATCAAAATGATAAGGTCCCGCCATACCCACAATGGCACGAATCTTGTCTTTATATTTAAAATTTTGTGAATAGGCTGAATAGACCACCGACATCACATTAAAAGCACCCGCAGAATGCCCCATCAAAATGATATTGTCCGTAGAAATGTTTAATTTGCTTTGATTTTGGCTGAGGTAGTGAATCGCTTGAGCAATATCATCAATATAGGTCGGAAAGATATGCTCAGGTGCAAGGTGATAGTTAATGACTGCAACATCATAGCCTTCTCTTGCAAAGCTTTCTCCAACAAATAAATAATCACGCTTATTGCCATGCTGCCAAGAGCCACCATGTACAAATATAATCAGCGGTCTTTGCTTTTTCGGATTTTTAGTCCGATACAGATCCAGACGCTGTCTTGCTTTCAGTCCATAAGCAAGATGCTCTTCCTTCTCAAAAGTATCTTTGGGTGTTAGGTAATTAATTGAATAACTAGCAAAATCATAAAGGCGAAACTCCTGATAAAGGGTTTTCGCCTTGATTACATTTTCTTGTACTTGTTGGATAAGTTGCTTCATAAATTAAGGATTAGTTGGAGTAATGGTCGCAGGGTCCGCCTGATCTGGATCAATTGCAACAGGTGTCTCAACTAAAGGCTGTGTCGTTGCTGTTCCGACCATCGGCGCTGCCGCGGTTGAACTTGCTACGGTACCAGAAGGTTGATCCACATTGTCAATGAGTGTCACAATTTTAGTCACATTTCCAACTTTTTGTAAGACGTCATCTAAATCTCTTGATTCAGCAGTATTTAAACGCCCCATTACATACAGCACGCCATTTTCAGTATGTACAAGTACTTTACTGTCAGAGACAACAGGTGCTTTCATTAACAGACCACGGGTATTTGCAGTAACTGTTGCATCTTGCATGATGGTGTTATAACCCACCTTGTCACCCACCGTAATGTAGTTATGTACGGCCTTCACATCCGACATTGAACGTAAATTGTCTTCCGCCAGTTGTTTTAAATATGGATCAGGAACTTGTCCTGTCAATAAAACATTGCTGTGAAAACTTTCAATGTTGATACGTGACTGTTTGAAACGGTGATCTAATTTGTACAAATTGATATTTGCAGTACGTTTGATTGAAGAATCAATAAAAATCTGCCCTAGACTACGTTCACCACTATTCGTTCCAACGGGTGAACTTCCTGTACCACCAGAAATAAAACTAGCACAACCCGATAAACTTGCAGCGCAAAGCAACGTAATCGATAAACGTTTTAACACTTGGCAAGACTCCCTATCTACAAACAAATTTGTTCAATTTTCAATATTTAGCTTTACAGTAGACCGATCAATCAATCTAAAGTAAATGCATGTTCAATCCATTGCTGATCATACTGCAATTTTGAAAAATCTGGTTGTACTGTTTTTGCAATTTTCTGTGGAAAATCAAAACAAATCACATCAAAACGACAATCAAACTCCTCATAATGTGGAGATTTCTGTAAAAACCATTGTGCGGTCTTAATAATTTTACGCTGCTGGGCAAGCGAGATGACTTCACAGGCTTCTGCATAACTCCCGATTGATCGGGCTTTAACTTCGACAAAAACCAGCTGCTTATCCCGCTTTACGATTAAATCTATTTCACCATAACGTGAGTGATAATTTCGTTCTATACATTCATATTGCTGCGATTGCAAAAGAGCAAGTGCTGCCTGCTCAGCCCATTGCCCTAAATCTTGCCGATGTTGTGACATACCTGTTCAATCTTATTTTAACAGTTGGATGCCCTTTTTCTGCTGTTGATAGCAATAAGGTTGACGATAAACTTTGCCATCTTTGATATTAATTGCCCCAGTACGGCCCTCAAAGGAAAAATGACGATCAGGACTATTCAAAAACTGCTGACTAATACTCCACGCATCACCACCAAAGGCCAGTAAGCGTTGAAACGCCATATTTTCAGGTTGCTCTTTATAGGCACTGATTAAATCTGTCCATTGCCCATTATATAACGCCGGTGTATCACAGAAACTTAACCCTATCGGAATGCTCTTGTCTTGTTCAATACTCAAAGCTGTGGCGTAGATATTTTTTTCAGGTAATGGACCTAATTGTTCTAACCACTGTTGATCCCCCAAGAGCAACAACCCTTCTCTACGAGCCAGTTTTTTAGGGAGTTCATTGACCACATGAATATCTGAGCCGAACTCAGACATCAATGCCATCATCAATAATTCTGTCGCCGATTCAGTTCCTGCTTGGCGTAACACCAATAAGTTTTTAATTTTGTCTTGCTTGAGTAATTGATTCAATGCAACAGCATCATGCTGCTTAGCCAAACTAAATTGCCATACATTGGTGTTCTGGCTATTGACATCATTCAATGCCAGCACAGGAATTGCTGGATTCAGTTGCATCACGGTTTCAATTTCAGGTCTAGCCAATGGCCCAACAATCAATCGAGTCTTGTTATTGACCCTTTTCTTGAAAATCGTATCAATACTGTTTTTGGCAGAATCTACAAAAATGATTTTTTCTTTACTACCAGATGCTGTATAAGCACTCAAGAAACCACGTTTGATGCTCTGACCCGCTCGCGCCATCGTACCTGATTCGGGTAGAATCACCAGTACGTCCGCATAAACTGGGCTCATACATGCTGCCAAACATAGTAGCAGCCAATATTTTTTGTAATACATTAGGGAGTTACCTTTTATGAGTGCTCAATTATTTGTTGTAGCAACCCCAATTGGGCACTTAGATGACATGACCTTTCGTGCGATTGATATTTTAAAATCCGTATCGGTGGTTGCCGCAGAAGACACTCGTCAATCTGCTCAATTATTCAAGCACTATAATATCTCAACTCCACTCACTGCGTGTCATGATCACAACGAAAGTAACAAAATTGATCAACTTCTCCAAAAAATCTTAAACGGTGAAAATGTTGCCCTTATTAGTGATGCGGGTACGCCTCTGATTAGCGATCCAGGCTTTAAACTGGTTCGCGCTGCACAAGAACGCGGTATTCGTGTGATCCCCGTCCCCGGTGCTTGTGCCGCGATTGCAGCTTTAAGCGCAGTTGGCTTGCCAAGCGATCGTTTTAGTTTTGAAGGATTTTTACCATCAAAATCATCGCAACGCATCAGCCAGCTTGAAAAACTGAAAGATGAAACCCAAACCCTGATTTTCTATGAAGCACCACATCGTATTTTGGCGTGTATTCAAGATATGGTACAGGTTTTTGGTGAAGACCGTCCTGTCGGTTTTGCCCGTGAAATTACCAAGACCTTTGAAACCATCAAGAAAATGACCTTAAAAGAATTGGTCACATTGATTGAAAATGATCACAACCAAGAAAAAGGTGAGATCGTGGTCGTGGTCGGCGGTGCTTCTGCCGAAAAAGACATGGAACAAGATAAACTGGATACGTTGTTAAAACGCCTATTACAGGATTTATCGGTAAAAGCAGCATCACAATTGGCTGCTGATTTGACCGGAATTAAAAAGAAAATCGCTTATCAACGAGCTTTAGAACTCACCCAACAAGATCAATAAAACCTAAGGGGCGATTACAAAAATCGTCCCCTTATCATTTTAATATGAAATAACGATACGCTGTTTTAAGCCTTGGTCATGAGATTTGTTTGATCCATTTTTCTTTCTGCTCTCGCCTGCTTAATCACAGCCAAACCAGAAGAAACACCTAAATACGCAATAACAAAAGCAACGAATAAATCGGGGAGCATAGTTCCTGTTCCAAATACACCGATCGCTGCGATAATGATCGCGATATTGGCAATCGCATCATTCCGACTGCATAACCATACCGAACGCATATTGGCATCGCCATCACGGAATGCATAGAGCATCAACGCAGAGATGACATTGACAGTCAATGCCAATACACCAATTGCGCCCATAAGCATTGGTTCAGGTGTTACACCTAGCCACCATGACCAAAACACTTTAACAATCACAAAAATACCAAATGCAGCCATGGTGATTCCTTTGACTAAGGCTGCGGTCGCTCGCCAGTATAGGGTCATGGACAATACAGCCAAAGAGATGGCATAGTTTGCAGCATCCCCCGCAAAGTCCAAGGCATCCGCCCAGAGTGACACTGAACGTGCATGCGATCCCCCGATAATTTCCACAAAGAACATCAATGCATTGAGGATCAAAGCAATCCACAAAGCCTTTCTAAACTTTGGACTAATCTTTTGTGTTGGTGAACATGTTGTGTTGCAACCACATCCTGCCATGACTTTTCTCACTTAATCTTTTATAGTGATTTAAAACCCTAGAGTAACTCCAGAGTCAAGCATGATAAATTTCACGATTGGACAATTGGCAAAAAAGGCGGGTGTTTCGGTCGATACCATTCGTTATTACGAAAAAATTGGATTGCTTGAAAAAGCAAAACGAAGTGCTGGAAATTATCGGCATTATTCCGAACAAATACTGTCAGAACTTTTATTTCTGAAGCATTGTCGAGAACTTGGCATTACCCTGCAGGATATTCAAAAGCTCAAGGATTTGTCGAACAACCCGAACCAGACTTGCATAGAAGTAGATCATTTGATTGACCAATATCTTGCCGAAGTATCGCAAAAGATTAGAAACCTAGAGCATCTACAACAAGATTTAAGTCATTTAAAGCAACAATGCTCTCAACATCGCACCATTGAGCAATGTGGTATTCTCAAAGAACTGCATCAGCCACTAGACTGTAGCCATGAGTCGCATCAACATAAAAAAGCATCACAACCGTGATGCTTTTTTATGTCAATTTAGACTTAATCTTGATGCTCGCCTGGTGGAACTTCAGTAATTCGCCCACCACGAGCAAGAAACGCTGCAACTTCATCTTCTAAAGCTTGGCGTTGTTTCTGCTTCGCAGTCACGGTTAAAGTTTCCGCTTCAGCTAGATCAGCGTCATTGGCGCTCGATTCTTCACTCTCTGCACCACTTTCTGCCGCTTTCGCCTCTTCGTCGTCTACAGCAGCATCTTCTGTATTTTCGTCGTAATCATTCATTTCCGTCATCTTCATCTCCCCACAATGACTAAACTCTCATCATCGCTATTTGGCCATCAGAACTAGGTGGAATTTAGCAAGCTCTTCAGATTTAGCAAAGCACAATATTTGTTAAAACGTACTTTTTATGACCAAATTCACTCTGATTTATAAATGATTGTTTAAAAAATATCTACTATTTTTTAACATGCATATTGTGTGTCTTTCAATGTTCCTAGTCCATTGGCTTGTTGCATAAAACGATCTTTAAACCAATCGAATTGTTCGACCTGTTTTAGACCAAAGTTTCGGGCCCAGACAAACGGAAATAATTCTGAACTTTCCAGCCAACCAATCGCAGACATGCTATGCATCATCGCATCATTCTGGCCTTTACGAAGGTGTTCATAACGTAATAAGGTTTGTTCATTGGCCCATACCCCACGTTTTAAATCATGCAGTAATACATCACATAACACGGCCGCATCCAGACAACCAATATTCACGCCTTGTCCAGCTAAGGGATGAATCACATGCGCAGCATCACCGATCAATGCCAAGCCTGATTTGATATAGCGCTGAGCAGCACGTGCTTTCAGTGGGAACTGTGCTCTGGAACGTACCTCAACCACTTCACCCAGCATTTGCAGACTTTCTTGGGTCAGTAATCGCATAAAGTCTTGATCGCTGAGTGCCGAATATTCATCGGCATAATCATCTGGTAAAGTCCAGACAATCGACTGCCAATAACCATTTTCTTGAGCGTCCAAACTTGCCATCGGCAAATAAGCCAAGGGGCCTGTCGGTAGGAAAATTTGTCGTGCCACATATTGATTCGGCTGTGTGGTTTTAATCGCACAACTGATTGCAGCCTGCTGATAATCCAGTACATCCAAATCGATATACGCCTGCTCTCTCACAAATGAGTTTGCGCCATCTGAACCAATGAGCAACTTGGTTTTCAGGGTTGTACCATCCGCCAATTGAATGGACCAACCTTGGGGAATTTGTTCAATCCGAATCACTTTGACTTGAGTTCGATAGTCTTTGAGCTGCTGCAACATTTTTTGTTGAATCGCCACATTCAAAACACTGGGCTCGACCATTGAACCTAAAGCCTGATCTGATTGAGGCTGCTGTTCAGATGCATGGCCAAAATTAATTTCACCATAGCCATTTTTATTCCAGACCTGCATACCTGAATAGGGCATTTGACGCGCTAAACCATCCCAAACATCGACTGTTTTAAGTAAGTGAATCGTCGCCTGACTGAGTGCCAATACCCGCGGATTCATCACAGCCAAAGTTTTGTCCTGATCAAGGACAGGTGCAGCATCCAATACCGTCGCTTGTACGCCACCTTGAGCCAACAATAAAGCGGTTAATCCACCGACTAAGCCACCGCCAACAATCACAACATCTAACAGCTCACTCATGCTTTTAGCCCCATTGCATAGTTAGCAACTAGAGGTTTAACCCCCGGAATCACATCAAATGCGATCAGTCCCGTATTACGTAATAACTTGAGAATTGGATTTTGATTACTAAAACCACGTACCACTGAATCACAGAACTTAATCACCCGTTGCTGATCTTTCAAACGTGATTGTTCATAGGCCAATAAATTTTCAGGCGCACCGATATCATCTGACTTCGCCAGTTGCTCCATTAGGAAACGAACCAACACATCTGCATCACGTAAACACAAGTTAAACCCTTGGCCTGCGACTGGGTGAATGGTATGTGCTGCATTGCCCATCAACACCACACGACCAACAGCCTGCTTATGTGCCAAAACCTGAGCCAATGGATAACTAAAGCGTTTACCTGTTTTTTCAAATTTTCCAGCACGATCACCATAGGTTTCCTGTAAGGCATCAAGAAAATGTTGATCATTTTCTTCGCCTAACCACTCGGCTTCAGTGCCTTTTTTCACAGGCCACACCACTGAACGGCGATATTCACCCGGTAATGGTAACAATGCCAATGGCCCCAGTGCACTAAAGCGTTCAAAGCCAACATGTTGATGCGGTTTAGAAGTTTGTACGGTGGTCACAATCGCGACTTGGTCATAATCATGCTCATCCACCCCCACGCCAATGGCTTGTCGGCAAAAGGAGTCACGACCATCCGCAGCAATTACCAACTTGGATTTTAAGGAATGGATATATTCACCATTACGCATGGCTTCAATTTGGACTTGATCTGCATCTTGGGTCAGTGAAGTCACTTGTACACCATCAATCAACTCGATCAATGGCTGTTGACGTACTTGGGTCAGTAATACACGCCCCAACCATGCGTTCTCAATCACTTGTCCAAAGCTTTCTACTTTTTCTTGTTCTGCGACTAAACGCGCCTTACCAAAACTGCCCTGCTCGGTAATATGCACTTGCAGAATTGGGGTAGCATGTTGCTGTAAGGCTTCCCACAAACCCAATTTTTGGTAAATCTGTACGCTACGGCGTGACAGTGCGGTATTTCGCGCATCAAAGCTGGAGTGATAAGGGGCAACGTTTTCGTCATCGTAATTTGGATATTTCACAGCTTCTAATAACTTTACTGCGATATTAGATTTTGCCAACATTAAAGCAAGGCTGAGTCCAACCATACCTCCACCGACAATGATGACTTGTTGCTGCATAATATTATTCCTTATCAGTTTTTCATGACTTGATGTTTCGGGACTATCTTACTCTAACTTAAATCAGGAAGGGAATTTGTACTTTGTTTGGTCTATGTTTTTTTAAATCAATATGCTGCACAAAAAGGGTTATTTTTAGAATTATTAACCATTAAAAACATTCTACAAAAAGGTATTATTTCGATTATAGCTGCAAGTTTATTCAGACAATCCATTGATAAGTGATTCTCTATAGGACTCATCTTTTTCATTCCAGTATACAAAGCCATTTTTTAGATCAAGATTGAAAAAGGATTCATTGTAATCTTTATCTAAATCATACTGTTCTTCATCATCTCGACCAAAAATTTTTATTCGTACTTGCTCTTCTCGCATATTCAGGTTGCCTTGATGAAGAGCAATAGCCGTGAATGACTCTACTTCACGCATCTTATGTTGCTTTTTGAATGGTAACTGATAAAGGTGACTCAAGCTATTTAATAAATTATCACTCTCGATACCAGATCTAGACAAGATCACTCCTGCACGATAGACATGTTTTTGAATAAGATGCATATCATTATCCAAACCTCCCTCCATGCTTTTAATCACCTCAGCATTTAATCCCAAAATTTCACCGTTAAATGAACTGGTCATATGAAATTTATAACTTGTTTTATTCTCGGTTAAATTCATTATACGAAATACACAATCAATAAACCCATCCTCACTATATTGAGTGAGATAGGGCCTTCCTTCTGAATCCATCTTCATATTTTCACCTTGTCTCACCACGAATGATACTGGTGAGACATAAGAAATATACAAGCCAATAAAATTTAAAATGAAATTAGGTTTTAACGGCTCACCATCAAGCTTTCAATCTCTTCAACGGTTTTTACCACATTCTTAGTCAAAACCAACGGTCCATTTTCTGTCACGACAATATCGTCTTCAATACGAATGCCGATACCCCGCCATTTTGCATCGACGGTTTCATCATCAGGTGCAACATAGAGACCTGGTTCAACAGTGACCACCATACCCGCCTCATAAGCACGCCAGTCTTCGCCAGTTTTATAAGCACCCACATCATGCACATCCATACCGAGCCAATGCCCTGTACCATGCATAAAGAATTGACGGAATGCTTCATTTTCAATCAACTCATCCACATTACCATGCAGTAAACCAAGATCAACCAACCCTTGGGTTAAAATCTTTACAGCCACTTCATGCGGATATTTATAGTGATTGCCGATACGGGTTGCATCAATCGCAGCCAGCTGTGCTTCTAAAACCACATTATAAAGTGCTTTTTGTTCAGGGCTAAATTTACCATTTACAGGAAATGTACGGGTAATGTCCGATGCATAGAACTCATATTCACACGCCGCATCAATCAGAACTAAATCACCATCTTTTAACGGCTTGTTATTTTCAACGTAGTGCAAAATACAGGCATTTTCACCACCACCAACAATACTGTTATAAGATGGTACACAGCCGTTTTTACCAAAGATATAATTGAGTTCCGCCTCCAGTGCATACTCCATCATCTCAGGTTTAACCGTTTGCATGGCACGGGTATGCGCTTCTGCACTGATATTGGATGCAATCTGCATTAGCTCAATTTCTTGTGCCGATTTTTTCAAACGCATCTCATCGACAATACGATCAAGCTGAACCACTTCTGCTGGCGCAGCACCACCACGACGCTGCTGTGCATCTGCCTTTTGAATCCATTGGCTTACACGTGCATCAAATTCAGCATTTTGACCAATACGATAGTAAAGACGCTGTTTATTTAATAACTTGTCAATAATTTCTTCATCTAGCAAATCAATTGCATAAGCTTCATCTGCATCATAAATTTCAATCGCACCGTCAATTCCAGCACGATAGCCATTCCAGATTTCCATTTCACGATTACGTTCGCGGCAGAACAAGCTATAGCTATATTCCTCACCTTCTTCAAAAGTTTCGATCACGGCAACGGCTTCTGGCTCTGCAAATCCAGTCAGATAATAAAAACTACTGTCTGCACGATATTTATAATCCGCATCGCGATTACGATACATTTCTGCCCGAGTCGCAATAATTGCAATGCTATTGTTGCCTATTTGTTTAGCAAGAAGATCACGACGTTGTTTAAAATCGGCTTGACTTAATTTCATATTTTCCTTCAGATGAAGATGAATGATTGTAAGTATCTTTATTTATAAAGTCATAAGACAAAGTCCGAGTTAACTCGGACGATGCGGGGTAAACATTTCTACCACAGTTTGTGGATCTACAGGATTATCTGAATTTCTGCTTTTGGCATGAAAGTTTTGTAATAAAGAGCTTTCGGCTACAGCAATCTTTTTACGACCAATTGACAAGCTTACAGGGATCAAGCGCACAAACTCATACAACTCCTGATAGCTTTCTTCGCCCGCTTCATCGTTATCCGAATCTTCAAACTCAACCGCTGCAACATCTTGTAAATGTTCAATCAGTTCTTGTTCCTCGCCACGAATATGACCAGAAGCCAGACCAAAACCAAGAACGACACCCGCACACCAATCTGCCAACGCTTGCACACGGTCTGCAAGTAAGTGGCTATCATCAGGTAGCATCGGTAGATAATCCAACTCATCATCTGACAAAGCATGAGAAACGTCTTCTGCTTCGTCGGTTAAACTCTCCAGTGCCTCTGGCTGTAAAGCAGGCACATTCAGGGTGTTTAAAATTTGTGACCATTCATCTGTGGTCGGTGCTTGTGTCACACAAACTATACCTGTGAGCAAACCATGTAACTCACTTGGACTTGAAATTTCCTCAATCCCATCAAAATGGGCATTCCATTCCGTCCAACCTGAAATATCGTCTTGCATTCGTTTATCCAATCTCTATACTGCTGTATATATTACCTTTGATTGCAACTCTGTGCGACCTTCGTTATGTTAGAACAATTACAGCGTCTACAAGCGCATATTGGTGTTTTAAAAACACGCTTACATCACTTGGAGCGAGAAAACACTTCGCTCACCGAAGCTAAGCAATTAGCTGAAACTGACCACCATGCACAAGTTGTGCAGAAAAATAGCATCATCACGCAAAAGCAGGAAGAAGTTGATAACTTAACTGAACAACTGACTCAGTTACAAGATCAATTTAAACAACTGAATCAAGATGCAACAACTTTAGCGGAACGTTATAGCCGTTTAGAGAAAAGTACCACTGATTTGAAAAACCGCTTTCAAGAGATTTTGGCTGAGCGCAATGACTTACGTGTGAATAAAGAAAAACTACAAGCACAGCAACGTCATAGTCAGCAAGAGATTCAAGATTTACAGCAAGATCGTGATCGCCTATTGCAGAAGAATGAACTGGCAAAATCTAAAGTTGAAGCGATTATCCAGCGCCTTTCAATTTTAGGCACTGCACAAGATCAACATGCACAAGAAATTCAGCAGCTGGCACACCCCAATGCTGAGACTCAAGAGGAAACCTGATCATGAGTGAACCTATTGTTGTTGAGCTTCGCTTAATTGAACAGACCTTCCGTCTTAACACGACTGAAGATAAACGTGAAGAGCTCGAACGTGCGGCAGAATTGTTAAATCAAAAATTTCATGATATGCGTCGTAATGCCCCGCGTGTCGAGCATAATAAACTGGTGATTATGGTGGCACTGCAAATGGCTCAAGAAGTATTTAGCTTGAATAAGTCATTGCAGCAGTATGCTCATTGTGAAAGGCTTCTAGAAGCTATTCTGGAAGATGTTGAACAAAGCATCTGAATCAGAAAAGCCTGAAATACAAATTTCAGGCTTTTTTATTAACCCGACTTTTACAAAAATTAATTTTCCCCCTTCTAGCTTGTACTTTGTTATTTTTATCTCCCATTCCTCATTTCATCTCAGTCAAAGTGATCCCATCAGGTCAATTCATCTATTTATTTTTAATTATTATTCAACAAAAGATCAGCAATTCCTACTTTCCGTTGAGCCTAAAGGGCCAAGCATAAATCCACATATTATTAAGCATTATTAATAAATAACTTTAGCCCAGACCTTGCTGCATGATCTGAATTTACTATAATTCAATCCATCTCTGGAGTACTCGCCAGCCGGTCTGACTCCCCTGAGCCGTGAAGTATTTCCTAATTGAAAAGCGTTTCTGAATAGTTAGCATGTATGCCTACCTAGAGTAGGAAACCCAGACAATATACAGCATTTTCCACCTTGAACCTGAGTATTCAAGGGTAAAGACAGCAGTGGTACTTCTGGAGATTATTTGCTTTAATAAAGTCCAATTTTTTTATTATATTTTTCAATTCAATTACTTCTATTTAATATTTTAACTGTAAACTTAAACTTACAAATTTCTCTATTTTCTCCCCTTGAGATGACCTCCTTTTTTACTATAATTAAATCATCTCTGAGGTGCACGCCAGCCGGTCTGACTCCCCTGAGCCGTGAATTATTTCCTAATTGGAAAGCGTTTCTAAATATTTAGCGTGTATGCCTATCCTGAGTAGGAAACCCAGAAAATATATAGCGCTCTCCACCTTGAACCTTAGTGTTCAAGGGTAAAGACATGCAGCGGCATTTTGGAGACCCATTTTATTTCCAATAACCATTGATCCTGTTTCGGATTTTATAATTCTATTAAACTTAATTTACTAATTGTTAGTAAAACATACAAATCTCAATATTTCCCTCTTGTGGTCGTTGTTGATTTAACTATAATAGGAAACATCTCTAGGGTGTTCGCCAGTACGTCTATTCCCCTGCCGATACTTAAATTTATGGATGTGTTCTGCGTATTTTGAGTGTATGCCTACCCCGAGTAGGAAACCCAGTAAGTATGCGTCACCTCCACCTTGAACTCATCGGGTTCAGGGTAACGACCATGCAGCGGCATCTCTGGAGTATCTTTTTCAAATAGAATTAAAATAATAATTTAACTTCTGCCCATCCTTTTATAAACCATTTATCTCAAATGAACCTTTTAACAATCCCCATTCAATATTTTTATAATAATTCATCACTATCAATCAAATATTGATTTAAAAATGCTGTGACGAATCTGCAATTTTTATTTTTTCGGATCCTCCCACTTGGTATACGACACTATCTAAACCAAGCTGATCGAGTTGTACCGCATATCCCCAACACCACACTAAATAGTCCGAAAATACAAAACTGTTAGGATATAAATACTTATCTTTATCATAGCAGCTTGAAATGCTTTCAACTGATTGGAATTCCGCCAGCGACAAAAATGTGAAATATTTTTCATCCATTTCTCGGTCGGCGATACCATTAAATTCTAAAAAATAAGCTCTTAAAATTGGTGATAATTTAACTTGATACTTATATTCAAAAGCTAAAATCTGTTGCCATGTTGCTGGTTTGTTTAGCTTAATATCTTGTTTTATTAACTTATTTTTAATTTTAAAAATTATATCCATGATTAATCCTATAGCTATTCATTCTATAAAATAAACCATTTCTATCAGTCTAATAATCAGTTCTTTGCATATGGCGTATCATCAAATTGATCAAGGTTGGAAATACCAAGCCTATAATTTAATCCTAGTATTTCCATGATTCTCTTTTACTATGATGAATAGTGCTTAAACATCATTCATCTTTCAAAGCACATTCATAATTGCTTGGATCTTGTGAACAACGCACCTGTTTCAATAACTTCATCATATCTTTATCGTAAAAACCTTCCTTGGTCATTTGAATACGTGCTTCGCGCATCAATCGAACATAGCCTGGCTTATCACTTTCATTTAACTTCAACCAAAATTTATCAGGAATTTTTGCTTCGATTTTGTCAACAAATTCAAAAGCAGGGTTCAACTGTTTTGAAATGACTTCTCGTGCGATTGAGCCCATCCCTGCTGGAAACTTGTTACGATGCATAATTAGTGTCCCTGTCACTTGAATGACAGGAAATTTAATAATACCCCCAACGGCTTTTCCTGATTTATCGGTCATACCTTTTTGTAATTCTAGCGGTTCAAATAGAATGGCTGGACCCGCCATAATATCTACTTCTTTATTATTAAATTTGCCACCCACAGTTACCAAATCAACTGAGACAGGTTGTGCACCCACATTTTGTACCAGTTTCTTTTGAGTTTCATCAAATTGGAACACTGCAACTTTCTTGCCTGCGGCTTTAGCCAAAGTATTAATATTGCGATCGGTGACCATGATATAAGCTGCCCCTAAAGGTACAATCCCAACCACTTCATAATCTTTGTTCACCATCTTTTCATCAAATTTTGGATTGGCCAGAACCTGAATCACAGAACTGAGTTGTTTATAAGTCTGTAGAGCTCCAATCGCATCCACGCTGCCCACGAACTTATTAAACTGCTTTGCACGTAGATTACTAATCCCTGCGCCATCACAACGTTTACTACGGAAATCTTCGGTCAATACAGCTTCATTGGTATACACTTTAAGATTCACCAAAGTGGACGCCTGTTTTTTCAATTTTGGATAATCGAAATCTAATTTGAATTGTAAATGTGACGGACGTGTCACATTCATGTTCACACCAAACTGCTTGGCGACACGGACGATACTTGGAATTTCGGTAATATAACTGGTGGCTTGCTCAAAGGCTTCACTATGTTCACCATTAGGAGAAAACACACACAGAGTGACTTGTTTTGGGATCTGTTGCCACGTTTTAGGATCATTCAATAATTGCTTAACTTTATTTTGTGAATGAGGAGAGAGGCTTAAATCCAGTTTACCTTCAGGCGCTGCATAGCTTGTATTCATCATGCCCCATGACGATGCTAATACACAGGACAAAAGTACAGGTCTTAAAAACGGTGTGAATTTATTATTTTGCATTGTTTGATCCATCCTTAGCGAGCTATTTCCCAATAGTCTTTATTCAATGTAAGAACAACGCACAAAAATAGAATTGACTGATTTTATTTGGATAGCGTCAATTTGGTCAAAATTAGAACCAATACTCATTTTATGAAAAGCAAATAGATTAAGAAACCAAAAAATAATAAAAATAAGCATTTGAATAATAAATATTTTTAATAAATTTATTATTCAAATGCTGGCTATTCTTACTTTAAATAAATGACCAAATCACATTTTCATCTTGTCGCTTTAATAGAAAACTAGTTTGATGATCATCTTCAACCACAATATGCTGATTTGAAATCATTTTCACTTTAAGCAAAGTGTCATTTTGATAAACTAAATCATTTTTGCCTTCTTTGGTTAAGACTAGCATCTGATCTAGTACAATCAATTTCTTTGATTCCAACATCGTTTTACCCTCTTAAATGGTTTGCAATATTGAGTATTTTTATCTAGCTGGTAAGTTCGACTCATCTTGAATAGCAGCCCAATTCATACGTAAAATACTCATTTTAATTATTTAAATACATGAAACTGACATCTAAACATGTTATTTCATGCGAGATATTTTAGATTATTTTTTAAACAATCCTGTAGTTTTTGTCAGACAGTTCACACAAATCGTCTTTTCCGTAATAAATATTAAAAAAGCAAAAAACTGAAATAAAAATCAATTTTATTATATATTTAGCAACATCATAAATATTCATTATTTCTTTACACTAAATGTTTAATATTGACCATCTGTAAAAATAAGTTCTATTTATTTGAAAAATAATATTTTTTAAATGATATAAAAAATGGCTACATGAATGTAGCCATTTTTTATGCTTGCTTGTTACCAACTGACATTCACGCGTCTATTTGGCGCTAAACAACCAACTAATTGGCGGTTTGCTTTATGTCCTGCACATTGTTGATATAAATCAGTTTGGCTATTGGCCTGAATTTGAATACGGTTCGCATCGATCCCTTCATTCACCAATAGCTTAGCAACCGTATTTGCACGCTGCGCTGACAATTGATGGTTATAGGCAAATTTACCTAAAGGATCTGCAAAACCTGCAACAATCACTGGACTATTCGAGGGTGCTTGTTTAATCCGTTGTGCAATTGCAGCAACTGAACTTGAACCTTGTTCAATTGCATTGGCATTCGAACGATCAAAGGCAAAGAATACACTCGATGATCTCAAAGTATTTAAATTGGCATCACTTGGAACTTGATTATTTGCTCCCCAAGCCATTAAACCTTCACATGCCTCACCTTTCCAAGATAAACGTTCAGAAAGCGTATCTTTATTAAAGTCGATGCGTAACTGACAACGTAAATAATCCTGACTGTTCGGCTGACGGACATCTAATACATAGTTCCAAGTTTTAACAAAAAATAAACCTTCACTAAATTGAGGATTTCCCAAGATATGTCGGATTTGGTCTTTGGTTAAACCAGTGCCTAGGCGAGCAACATTATCGTATTCATAACGCTGCACCTGTTTTAAATAACTTTTTTCAACAGCTGGAAATTTGATTTCCTCTTGTTGAACCACGATCTCATCATCGGCTGCCAAAGTCATCATTGCACAACCAGAAGCGATCCCAATAACCAATGCTTTTATCATGTTTTTCATATTTTTACTCTCTTTATCTATTGGAGATGAGGAGAGCCTAAGGGCTCTCCGACATAACGAGTCCCTTAGTCAATTACACCACTGATACCAATACGTACGCTTGGATCACCTTGCGATGCGGCAGCGACACCCCCTGTGATTGACCAACGACCATTATCCGCAGTCTTACGTAAAGTTACGCCAACTGCATTTTCACCACCATGATAAGAAGCACCTGCTGCATATGTATATTTACCTGCGATGTATGGCGCTGCTTCCAATGCCATCGCTGCTGCAATACCTGCATTGGCTTTTTTCTCTACATCTTCAATACGTTGATTAGTTGAGTAGAATGCTTGCTCAAGTTTGTTATCAAGGTTATCGATACGATTGCCCAAAGCTTGATCGGCTTTGTTTAAAGCATCAACCGCCCCACCAACATTGTTGTAATCTTTACCACCGACAGTGTAGGTTGGACTGGTGAAGCTATTGGTAATGTTGTCATAACCAGCTCCACCTCCCAAGAATTCAACAACTTTCTTGTTGGTTGCATTCAATTGAGAACCATTGATCGCATCTTTAGATGTTGCACTGATTGCGCCATCTTTAACACCTGTGACAACGCGATCACCATCTTTACCAGCGACATTGACACTGGTACCACCAGTATCTTTAGCAACGGTAACTTCAGCACTGCTATTCGCCTGTTTAACCAAACCAACAGCACCATTATTAATATCATTCTTAATGTTATTAATATCATTGGTATTGTTGGTAATCTGCCCTTGCAAATTATCTCTAATTTGCGCAACTTGACCACCATTCACAGCATCTTTAGAGCCCTGAGCAACAGTACCATCTTTTACATTGGTGATTGTTGTGCCATTTGCCCCACCACCTAATGTGATTTTGTCCTTAGTCGCATCGTCATATTTCACTGCATTATTGGCAAGCTCATTCACAGTGTTATTCACATTACTAATTGCGCTATCCAATTGACCTTTGTTCACTGCATCTGTTGCGTTAACACCAGCTGCAACATTAGTCACTTGTTTATTGCCAGCATTGATACCCTGAGTTGTTACACTTGGGCCACCTGCAATCGTTAATCCAGTATTGCTTAAGACAACCGCGTTATTACCAATGGTGATTCCAGCATTATTCAGAACAGTGTCACCTGCTTTCACAGAGTCAACCGTCAAGTCTTTTGCTGTTGCGACTTCATAGTTATCAGACCCATCTGCATTTTTGCTCTTATTCACAACAATGTTTTGACCATTGGTTACAGTCGTTTTCGATGTTGTTGCAGCAGAACCAATTGCCTTATCAAGTGCAGTCAACGCATCGCCAACATTGGTTTGATTCGCTTGAGCCACATTATAAGTTGGACCTGTAATAGTACCGTCGGCATTCACTTTAGCACCACCACCCAAGCTATTTACCAACGCAGTTTGGGTTGTTACAACTTGGTTACCCACAGCTTTCAACTGAGCAACGTTCACTGCATCAGCATCGGCACTACCCGCTGCAACACCCGTAATTTGACGATAAATACCACTCGCCTCATCACCTACTGCAACTGCACCTGTGGTTGATGTTGTCTTAGTAATTGCTGCTTTATCAGCACCTGTTGCAGCTGATAATGCATAACCTGCAACACCTGCATCTGTGGTCGCCGCTGAGCCGTTTCCTAACACCACTGAACCAGCCACTGTTTTGGTCACATTATTACCAAGCACAAAGGTATCATCCGTAAGCACTTGATTATTGTTACCTACTGAATAACTGTTCGCACCATCAACAATCGTTGGATCACCAATTGCACCAGAGTGATCACCTTTCACTTTGTTGCCTGTACCAATACTGATTGATTGTAGACCAGTTGCCTCAGCACCCTGACCAATTGCAATTGACTCTTTGCCTCCAGCTTTACTGTTGTGGCCTAAAGCAACTGCACTATCAGCACCAGTTGTCACAATTGCGTTTACACCAATTGCAGTCGAGTTTAAACCACCCGCGCTTGAGTCATTGGTTGTACCCAAATCACCTTTAGAGGTATCCGCATTGGTATGGAAGAATTTAATACCATCGGTATTCATCTTCTGAACCGTTTGACCAATCGTCAGACGATCTGTCGTTTCTTGACCTTGCTTATCATAGGTTAAGAACAACGAGTCTTGGTTCTTGTTATCAGGATTTTTATTCACAACCTGATCAACAATGTTCACCTTATTGCCATTTCCATCTACAACTTCAGTAATATTGCTCGTAATTGCACTCTTCAATTGCTCCTCAGTCGCAGCTCGACCTTTGGTTGCAAAATCACTTGCTTTAATATCTGTATTACTCAAGCCCTCAATGGTATTGCTTGCTTTATCAACAACAACACTGCCTACAGTCACCTTGTCGAAGTTCACATCTTTCGCTGTCGATACTTGATAGTTGCTTGAACCATCTGCATTGGTTGTTGGAGTAACTACAACATTATCTCCTGCTGTAACCGTGGTT
>NZ_KB849178.1:0-367500 GCF_000367945.1 Acinetobacter proteolyticus | reverse complement strand
CGGCTGGATCACCTCCTTAACGAAAGATTGGTGACTGGTAAGAATCCACAACAAGTTGTTCTTCGAAGATGTATCTGAGGGTCTGTAGCTCAGTTGGTTAGAGCACACGCTTGATAAGCGTGGGGTCACAAGTTCAAGTCTTGTCAGACCCACCAAATCTGATTGCAGTAGCTTGGATTGAAAGATATGTCGTTCATTAAGTGATAAGCTGGGGACTTAGCTTAGTTGGTAGAGCGCCTGCTTTGCACGCAGGAGGTCAGGAGTTCGACTCTCCTAGTCTCCACCATACATTACGAAGTAATGTAAAAAACGAAAGTTAAATTCCAAGATAGCTTATAGAATTTAGTAAGTAGATAGCTTATTAAGTTCTGTGATTTATCACAGTTTACTACGCACCGACGAGGTGGTAGTTAATCATTAACAGATTAGTAGAATTGAGTCTGAAATAAATTGTTCACTCATTCTTTGATTTAAACGTTTCGATGTTTAAGTTGAATGAAATGAGAACTAGCAAAAACACTGAATCAAGCGTTTTGGTATATGAATTTAGATTGAAGCTGTACGGTGATTAAGTTCACGAAACAACAAGCTGTATGAATTAATGTTTACATTGATTCTGTTGCTACACCCACTTGTAGGTGTAACGACTGTTTGGGGTTGTATAGTCAAGTAATTAAGTGCATGTGGTGGATGCCTTGGCAGTCAGAGGCGATGAAAGACGTGATAGCCTGCGAAAAGCTCCGGGGAGGCGGCAAATATCCTTTGATCCGGAGATTTCTGAATGGGGGAACCCACCCGCTATAAGGCGGGTATCATAAGCTGAATACATAGGCTTATGAAGCGAACGAGGGGAAGTGAAACATCTCAGTACCCTTAGGAAAAGAAATCAATTGAGATTCCCTTAGTAGCGGCGAGCGAACGGGGATCAGCCCATTAAGTTATGTGTGTTCTAGTGGAACGCTCTGGGAAGTGCGAACGTAGAGGGTGATATTCCCGTACACGAAAGGGCACACACAATGATGACGAGTAGGGCGAGGCACGTGAAACCTTGTCTGAATATGGGGGGACCATCCTCCAAGGCTAAATACTCCTGACTGACCGATAGTGAACCAGTACCGTGAGGGAAAGGCGAAAAGAACCCCTGTGAGGGGAGTGAAATAGATCCTGAAACCGCATGCATACAAGCAGTGGGAGCCGACTTGTTCGGTGACTGCGTACCTTTTGTATAATGGGTCAGCGACTTATATTCAGTAGCAAGGTTAACCGCATAGGGGAGCCGTAGAGAAATCGAGTCTTAATAGGGCGTTTAGTTGCTGGGTATAGACCCGAAACCAGGCGATCTATCCATGAGCAGGTTGAAGGTTGGGTAACACTAACTGGAGGACCGAACCCACTGTCGTTGAAAAGCCAGGGGATGACTTGTGGATAGGGGTGAAAGGCTAATCAAGCCTGGTGATAGCTGGTTCTCCCCGAAAGCTATTTAGGTAGCGCCTCGGACGAATACCATTGGGGGTAGAGCACTGTTTCGGCTAGGGGGTCATCCCGACTTACCAAACCGATGCAAACTCCGAATACCAATGAGTACTATCCGGGAGACAGACTGCGGGTGCTAACGTCCGTAGTCAAGAGGAAAACAATCCAGACCGCCAGCTAAGGCCCCAAAATCATAGTTAAGTGGGAAACGATGTGGGAAGGCATAGACAGCTAGGAGGTTGGCTTAGAAGCAGCCACCCTTTAAAGAAAGCGTAATAGCTCACTAGTCGAGTCGGCCTGCGCGGAAGATGTAACGGGGCTAAAACTATGTGCCGAAGCTGCGGATTTGACTTTAAGTCAAGTGGTAGGGGAGCGTTCTGTAAGCCGATGAAGGTGTATTGAGAAGTATGCTGGAGGTATCAGAAGTGCGAATGCTGACGTGAGTAACGACAAAACGGGTGAAAAACCCGTTCGCTGAAAGACCAAGGGTTCCAGTCCAACGTTAATCGGGGCTGGGTGAGTCGACCCCTAAGGCGAGGCCGAGAGGCGTAGTCGATGGGAAATTGGTTAATATTCCAATACTTCTGTGTAATGCGATGAGAGGACGGAGAAGGTTAAGTCAGCCTGGCGTTGGTTGTCCAGGTGGAAGGTTGTAGGCATGTATCTTAGGCAAATCCGGGGTACTCTATGCTGAGAACTGATAGCAAGCTGTACTTGTACAGTGAAGTGGCTGATACCATGCTTCCAGGAAAAGTCTCTAAGCTTCAGTTACACAGGAATCGTACCCGAAACCGACACAGGTGGTCAGGTCGAGTAGACCAAAGCGCTTGAGAGAACTCTGCTGAAGGAACTAGGCAAAATGGTACCGTAACTTCGGGAGAAGGTACGCTGCTGACGGTGATGGGACTTGCTCCCTGAGCTATTGGCAGCCACAGAAACCAGGCCGCTGCAACTGTTTATTAAAAACATAGCACTCTGCAAACACGAAAGTGGACGTATAGGGTGTGATGCCTGCCCGGTGCTGGAAGGTTAATTGATGGGGTTAGCGTAAGCGAAGCTCTTGATCGAAGCCCCAGTAAACGGCGGCCGTAACTATAACGGTCCTAAGGTAGCGAAATTCCTTGTCGGGTAAGTTCCGACCTGCACGAATGGCATAATGATGGCGGCGCTGTCTCCAGCAGAGGCTCAGTGAAATCGAAATCGCTGTGAAGATGCAGTGTACCCGCGGCTAGACGGAAAGACCCCGTGAACCTTTACTGCAGCTTGACATTGAACTTTGACCTTACTTGTGTAGGATAGGTGGGAGGCTTTGAAGTACGAACGCTAGTTTGTATGGAGCCGTCCTTGAAATACCACCCTGGTAATGTTGAGGTTCTAACTCTGCCCCGTAATCCGGGGCGAGGACCATGTCTGGTGGGTAGTTTGACTGGGGCGGTCTCCTCCTAAAGAGTAACGGAGGAGTACGAAGGTGCGCTCAGCGTGGTCGGAAATCACGCGTAGAGTATAAAGGCAAAAGCGCGCTTAACTGCGAGACCCACAAGTCGAGCAGGTACGAAAGTAGGTCTTAGTGATCCGGTGGTTCTGTATGGAAGGGCCATCGCTCAACGGATAAAAGGTACTCTGGGGATAACAGGCTGATACCGCCCAAGAGTTCATATCGACGGCGGTGTTTGGCACCTCGATGTCGGCTCATCTCATCCTGGGGCTGAAGCAGGTCCCAAGGGTATGGCTGTTCGCCATTTAAAGAGGTACGCGAGCTGGGTTTAGAACGTCGTGAGACAGTTCGGTCCCTATCTACCGTGGGCGCTGGAAATTTGAGAGGATCTGCTCCTAGTACGAGAGGACCAGAGTGGACGAACCTCTGGTGTACCGGTTGTGACGCCAGTCGCATCGCCGGGTAGCTATGTTCGGAAGGGATAACCGCTGAAAGCATCTAAGCGGGAAGCCTACCTCAAGATAAGATTTCCCTAGGAATTTATTCCTCTAAAGAGCCGTTCGAGACTAGGACGTTGATAGGTTGGGTGTGGAAGCACGGTGACGTGTGAAGCTGACCAATACTAATTGCTCGTGAGGCTTGACTATACAACACCCAAACAGTTGTTGTATTCAAGATAAATTCAATACATAACTTGATTTAGTGTCAAAACTAGTTACAATACGACTCGATTAAACTAATCCGTTAATAACTCTTTCGGTACTAAGTGGCAAAAAACGTAAGACCACCCAAAACCAAAACAGTTTGCTGGCGACAATAGCAAGAGTGAACCACCTGATCCCTTCCCGAACTCAGAAGTGAAACCTCTTAGCGCTGATGGTAGTGTGGCACTTGCCATGTGAGAGTAAGTCATCGCCAGCTTTTAAATCTAAACACCCTCAACCAATGGTTGGGGGTGTTTCTTATTGGGTAAAATTTTATATACTAAATCTTTATTGATCGGCTTTCTGATATGACTTGGATCGTAGTACAAAGCTTTTCATTTCCTTATGAAGCTCAAATTGCCAAAACTCAGTTAGAAGCAGCTGAGATTCCAGCGCGTATTGAAAATGAACATACCATTAATATGGATTGGCTTTACTCCAATGCTTTAGGTGGTGTGCGACTGTTAGTTCCTGAAAACTATGCAGAAGAAGCTAAAGCATTACTTGCTCAAGATTTTAGCCAAGAATTAGAACAACAATTTGGAGCAAGTGAAAGCTGTCCTAAGTGTGGCAGTACCGATATACAACCTTATACGGAAGGAAAACGGCCTGCTTATCTGGTTTTTCTATTGCTTGGTTTTCCGCTCTTTTCGTATAAAAATGGAACCAAGTGTCGACAATGCCAACATTTTTGGAGTTAAGCTTACATAAGCATTGATTAACAGAACCAGATTTGAACTTATACACGGTATCCTGTAAAAATAGATAAAAAATCAAAAAGGAAAAAAAGATGCAATATAAAGGAAGTTGTCATTGTGGAAAATTAACCTTCATTGCGCAGGGTGAACTCACTGAAGCATTATCATGTAATTGTTCAATTTGCCAGAAAAAAGGTTCTTTACTCTGGTTTTTACCTCAGAGTGAAGTTGAGATTACTGTGGAAGAGGATGCTCAGGCGACTTATCAATTCAATAAGCATGTGATCGAGCATCATTTCTGTAAGGTCTGTGGTATTCACCCTTATGCAATCGGTGTAGATCCTCAAGGGAATACCATATGTGCAATCAATGTGCGTTGTATTGATGATCTGGAACTGGAAAGTATCAAGATCAATCACTTTGATGGTCGTTCGGTATAACCTCAAAATCTAGAGTATAAAAATGACCAAGAATAAAAAGTTAGACCTTGAACAGGTTGCAAGGCTATTCGACATCTTAAAGCAGCGCTTTGAACAAAATATGCATCGTCACAAAGACCTGAATTGGTCTGATATTGAAGATCAATTACAGCAGCAGCCAGAAAAGTTATGGTCACTCCATCAAATGGAAGAAACGGGTGGAGAGCCAGACATCCTTGTATTGGATGTAAAGTCACCAGAAATAATCTTTTATGATTGTGCCGTAGAAACACCAAAAGGGCGTAGAAGCCTGTGTTATGACCGTGCCGCTTTAGACGCACGTAAGGAACATAAACCTGTAAATAATGCGGTTGATGTTGCTGAAGCCATGGGAGTCGAATTACTTACAGAAGAACAATATAGGCAGTTACAGGCAATAGAACATTTTGATTTAAAAACCTCGAGTTGGGTCAAAACGCCTGAGGATGTAAGAGCTTTAGGTGGCGCAATTTTCTGTGATAGTCGTTATGGTCGGGTTTTTACTTATCATAATGGCGCTCAATCTTATTATGCGACGCGTGGATTTCGTGGCCGATTAAAAATATAGTTTTTATGCTTTATTACAGTTTTTGACCTATTTTTTTAACTTTTAATTTTGCCAAGCGCTTGCTTGGTTTTTCCGGTTTTGCTAATTTAGTGCTCATTCAATAAACAATGATCAATAATTGCTAGGAAGCAGAATATGCACCTTAATCCTTTGTACTATAACGAGCAACATCTTGAATTTGCCAAGAGTATTCGACGCTTTGTTGAAAAGGAGATTTCGCCTTTTATCAATGAATGGGATGAATGTGAAACCTTTCCGCGAGAGCTGTATAAGAAAGCTGCAGATATTGGTTTGTTGGGATTAGGCTTTGAAGAGCAGTATGGTGGGATTGCGGGTACAGATGCATTTTATACGTTATTATCTTCGATTGAGCTCGCAAAATGTGCTTCGGGTGGCTTAGCTGCTTCTTTACTGTCACATACCATTGGTGCACCACCAATCCAGCACTTTGCCAATGACGAAATTAAAGCTGAAGTACTCCCTCAAATTCTATCGGGAGAAAAAATCTCGGCCTTGGCGATTACGGAGCCAGGTGGTGGATCAGATGTCGCTTCGCTTAAAACCAAGGCAGTACGAGACGGTGATTATTTTCTAGTCAGTGGTGAGAAGACCTTTATCACTTCGGGGATGCGAGCAGATTATTACTCGGTGGCAGTTCGTACTGATCCAAATGCGAAAGGGGCAAACGGTATATCCATGCTGCTGATTGATGCGCATAGTGAGGGAATCACTAAAACCAAACTGGATAAAATGGGATGGTGGGCATCCGATACCGCGCATTTGCATTTTGACAATGTCAAAGTGCCTGCCAGCCATTTATTAGGCCCGGAAAATATGGGCTTTCTGGTGATTATGAATAACTTCAATATGGAGCGTTTTTTCCTTGCTGCCAGTAGTTATGGCTTTGCCCTGACTTGTTATGAGGAAGCACTGGATTGGGCACAACAGCGTCAAACCTTTGGCAAGCGTCTGGTCGACCATCAGGTGATGCGTCATAAGCTGGTGGACATGGCGACTCGATTGACCGCAACCCGTGCTTTACTCGAAGATACAGCTTATCGCTTGGGCAAGCCTGAATTGCAGGGTAGTGAACTGATTGCCCAGATTTGTATGTTGAAGAATGTTGCCACTCAAACCATGCAATTCTGCGCCGATGCGGCGGTGCAGACACTCGGAGGAATGGGCTTTATGCGTGGTACGAAATCCGAACGTATTTATCGTGAAGTGAAGGTGAATATGATTGGTGGTGGTGCAGAGGAAATTATGAAGGATTTAATTAGTAAACAGTTGGGTTATTAAACTCATTTCATACTTGATTAAAAGTGCGGTCAAAACACCGCACTTTTCCGTTTAAAATTTATTCTAGTTCAGCTAGCTCTTCTAAAGAAATTTGGCGGATTTCAAAGATAGGTTGTTTCAGAAAGGAATTCAGTGCTTTGATATCAATAAACTTTATGTTGTCGAGTGCAATACCTTCAATGCTATCTTTTTCGGCATCGTAACGAATATCCGCAGTTTGCTCGATAAACTGTTTCAATAATAATGGACTATCACTTAACTCTGAAAGTGGTTTGTTCATCAAGGCTTCGAACTCATAGTCCATCGCATAAATATTGGATTCCCAAGATACATCACTAAAATTCTCATCTTGACTAGAGATAATGCTGCCAGTCTCATAGCCAGAGAAATAGTCTTCTTCTGAATTGATCCAAAGTACATAGCAAGGTTGTGTCGCATCGACCTCTAAGAGTTGATACCAGACGATACCTGAAATTTGGGCAAATTCGAAAGCATCATCTTCATTCAGCTTTGGAATTTCACCATCTTCGATATCAAATTTTTTGCCTGTTTTTTCTAATACCAAAGCTTCAAGTTTTTCGTAGATTTCATCATCTACTTCGCCATTGCCGATGTCATAGTTACAGAGTTCATCATAATATAAGCCCTCAACAACTAAGGTTTTATAGGCCTTTTCTGCATCAACTTTATCTGTATAAATCTGTTTGATTGCCCCAGTTGAAACACAATTGGTCAAATGCCATTCATCATTATAAGCAAAGTCATTTTGACGAATCACGTATTGGATATTGCTCATTTTTATTTCCCCTTAAGTTAAGCAATTTTAGTTTTTAATTCTTGCAGCTTAGCTGCACTAGGCGGCACAGCCATGCCATTGTCCATCCAGAGTTCAAAACGCATCGGGTTGAAAAAGAAATCGGGACGAATATCAAAATCAATCAATTTGGCTTCACCTTTTCCCATCATAGGAAGAATGGTATTGATAAACCAACTATTGTGGGTAATCAGCAAAGACTTTAATTGTCCTGTCACCGATAACGGAGAGAGCAGGGTTGCCGATAGCTTTGGATCATTAATCACATCAGCATGGAATTTCTCTAGGCGTTTTGCTAACCCATCTGTAGGGATATCCTGCATCGCTGCAACAAAATCACCTAAAGTTGGAATAAAGCGGTGATGGAAATCAACCAATAGGTGATCTTTTTCACAGAGATCTTTCACTTCAATGCTATTTCCTGCACTATTTTCGAAGTGATGGCCAAAGATCGGAATAATGACTTCCTGAACGCCCCAAAAAGTATGTAAGATACGATGGCGATTGTCGGTACACAACATTTTGGTGCTGTCGATTAGTGCATGAATATCAATATAATCTTCAAGCTCGCCCCCACGACGTTTCACCGAAATATTGGCATGTTGTACTGGATTCATTTTTCGAATTTTTATAATCATTTGATGTTTAAGAACAATAGCAGCTTTCTGATACAACGAACATAGATAAATAGACGTGAGCGATAAGCTGTGTCGTGCTTAAATTAGAATTATTTTTTTAGAATGCCTGATATTTTTTGTCGGTCCAATCGGCATTTAAAATTGCCCAGCGCTCATGGTCTTTCCATTCTTTTCCGCCCACTCGTAAATACTGGCGGGAGAAGCCTTCTTTTATAAAACCTGTATTTGCGACAAGGCGAATAGAGGATAGATTGTCTGGTTGGATATTGGCTTCTAGTCGATGCAGATTCAGTGTTTGAATTGCTTCTTTTAAAACCAGTTGCAGTCCTTGTCGCATGTAGCCTTGTCCTGCATAAGGAGAAAAGGCTTCATAACCTAAATAGGCGGAATGGAAGTGACCTCGAATAATATTCGAAATATTAAAGGTGCCAGCAATGGCATGATTTTCTTTCAAGCAGACAAAATAACGATGTTCTTGTTCGAGATATTGTTGAAAGTCTGTTGGTGGATAAGTCCAAGGTTGATGCAGTTGCATACTATTTTGGTAGGCAAGTTTGATTTCAGCTAAATCGCTGAGTTGAGGCTTACGCAAATAGATAGCACTCATTTCACCGCCATTTCCCAAACCATTTCAGTCAATTCATCAATTTTGACTTTGCCCTCAGGTCTGTACCAGGTCACGGTCCAAGAAATTGAGCCACCAAGCAAACGACGCCAGATAAACGCATCGTGTTTCACTTTGCCTTGAGCACGTAATTTTTCAATCACATCCAACCAGACTTGCTCATATTCATTACGCATTTTTAGAAGGTAGTCTTGTTTCTCTTTGGAAAGGGCAAACCATTCATGTACCAATACGGCCATGGCTGCGCCTGTATCACCTGCAATGGAAAGTAATTCAGCTTTGATGAGATGACGTAATTGTTGTTCAGGATCGGTTGAGCGTTCAGCGGCTTCTTTTAAACGAGCAAAGTTATAAATGATGGTTTGTTCCATCACTGTCGCTAGAATTTCATCTTTACTTTTGAAGTGATGAAACAGGCTGCCCGATTGAATGCCAATAAATTCACCGAGTTGACGAACCGTGGTTTTGTCATAACCTTGCTTATAAAACAGATAGGCAGCACCTTGCAGTAAACGTCCACGTGGACTGTCATCAAAACAAACAATCTTGGGTATTTGCTCAATTGAGGTTGCGATCATGCCTATCCGTCTATCCCATTTAATCTAAAGTGTATTGTAACAAAAATCATTTGATGCATTGTCTTATCTTTTTATAACAAGCATTTGCTTGAGTTTGTCTGTTTTTGCCAATACAGCATAGCATTATGTACTTTACAAACCAAGCACTTGCTTGGTAATGTTAAGGCGTTTTTAGCAATAACAATGAGAAAGCGCATGACAACTGTCAAACAGGATGACCAGAGGCTAGTCAAAATCGGGTGTGCATCAGGATTCTGGGGCGATACCAACACTGCTGCCTTTCAGTTGGTGCATCTGAGTGATATTGATTATCTGGTGTTTGATTATTTATCCGAAATCACCATGTCAATTATGGCCAAAGCGATGATGATCGATCCAAGTCATGGTTATGCGCTGGATTTTGTCAGTCGAGTGATGTCACCCCTGATCCATAAAATTGCTGAGAAAAAAATAAAAGTGATTAGCAATGCGGGTGGGGTAAACCCACTGGCTTGCCGTGATGCCCTACAGAAAATTATTGATGAAAAAGGCTTAGATTTAAAAGTTGCCGTGGTGTTGGGTGATGATGTATTGCCTAAGCATGCTGAATTACTCACCCAAAATATTCAGGAAATGTTTAATGGTGATGCCTTGCCTGCACATGTGGCCAGTAGTAATGCCTATCTTGGTGCTGTTGCGATTCGTGATGCTTTAGATTTGGGTGCAGATATTGTGATTACTGGCCGTGTGGTCGATTCGGCGGTTGTACTGGCACCTTTGCTGCATGAATACAAATGGTCACTCGATGATTATGACAAGCTGGCACAAGGCTCATTGGCAGGGCATGTGATTGAATGTGGTGCACAATGTACAGGTGGAAACTTTACCGATTGGCGCCTAGTTCAAGGTTTTGACAATATGGGCTTTCCGATCGTAGAAGTCAGCGCCGATGCTTCATTTATCGTGACCAAGCCGCAAGGGACGGGTGGCTTGGTTTCAACTGCGACGGTAGCAGAGCAGATTGTCTATGAAATTGGCAATCCGCAAGCCTATCTTTTACCTGATGTAAGCGCTGATTTTAGTCAAGTCCATTTAGAACAGGTGGGCGAACATCGGGTCAAGGTGACTGGTGCCGCAGGTCGTGCACCAACTCAGCAATATAAAGTCAGCGCAACCTATGCCGATGGTTATCGAGTTCTAGTCAGTTTCTTGATCGCAGGTCGTGAAGCACCAGAAAAAGCCCAAGTGATTGCCGATGCCATCATCAACAAATGTGAACGAGTGTTGGCGTTACGATCAGTTCCCCCTTTTAGTGAAAAGTCGGTTGAGATTCTTGGTATTGAAAGCACTTATGGTGCACATGCGCAAGTGAAAGATAGCCGTGAAGTAGTGGTCAAAATCGCGGTCAAGCACCTATTTAAAGAAGCCTGTATGTTCTTTGCTTCGGAAATTGCCCAAGCCTCTACAGGGATGGCACCAGCATTGGCAGGGATTGTCGGAGGGCGTCCTAAAGCATCGGCAGTGGTGAAATTATTTTCATTCTTGATTGATAAAGATCGATTAAAAGTCGAAGTCGATTTTGCAGGACAGCGTTATCCCGTTCAGATCCCCGTTGGACAAGCTTCACAGGACTATGTGCAGCATCTTGTTGGTGACGTAGCGGTATATCAAGGTGATGAGGTTGAAGTTCCTCTAGTTGAAGTTGCACATGCACGTAGTGGAGATAAGGGCAATCACAGCAATATTGGGGTGATCGCGCGCAAGGCTGAATATTTACCATGGATTCGTGCAGGACTGACCGAGGCCAATGTTGCAGAGTATATGCAGCATGTTTTAGATCCTGAAAAATCAAAAGTGATTCGTTATGAACTACCTGCCATGCATGCACTGAATTTCATGCTGGAAAATGCATTGGGTGGCGGTGGTATTGCCAGCTTACGAATTGACCCACAAGGTAAGGCGTTTGCTCAGCAACTATTAGATATGCCGGTGAAAGTGCCAGCACAATTGTTAGAAAAATATTAAGGATTTAAACATGGCTTATCAATCAATTTTCAGGGCAGATGCATTTGCTGACAAAGTGGTGATCGTCACAGGTGGTGGTTCGGGTATTGGCCGTTGTACTGCACATGAGTTGGCTTCTTTAGGCGCACAAGTGGTCATCACAGGCCGAAAAGTTGAAAAACTAGAAAAAGTCAGCCAAGAAATTCTGGAAGATGGAGGCAAAGTCCATTGCATCGTCTGTGACAATCGTGATGAAGAACAAGTTAAAAGCATGATTGCTGAGGTGCTGGAAAAATTTGGCAAGCTCGATGGTTTAGTCAATAACGCGGGGGGGCAATTTCCTTCTGCATTAGAGAATATTTCTGCCAATGGTTTTGATGCTGTGGTCCGTAATAACCTGCATTCCACCTTTTACTTGATGCGTGAAGCTTATAACCAGTGGATGGCAAAACATGGCGGTAGCATCGTGAATATGACTGCAGATATGTGGGGCGGGATGCCGGGCATGGGACATTCAGGTGCAGCACGTTCAGGGGTGGATAACCTGACTAAAACGGCTTCTGTGGAATGGGGCAAATCTGGAGTACGTGTTAATGCAGTTGCACCAGGCTGGATTATTTCTTCGGGCATGGATAACTATAGTGGTGATTTTGCCAAAGTGATCATTCCAAGTTTAGCGAGCAATGTCCCGTTAAAACGGATGGGCACAGAGTCAGAGATCTCCTCAGCGATTTGTTATCTACTTTCCGATGCAGCGGCTTTTGTATCAGGTGTTACCCTGCGTATTGATGGAGCCGCATCACAAGGCACACGCATGTATCCATTGGCTGATGCGACCAATAATGACGCTTTTAATGGTTTCCATCGTGCTTTTATCCCTGACATATTCAAAACAGATGGAGAATAAACATGACGATTCTCCAATCTGAAATTGCGGTAGGGAGTGAACAATATCAGCAAAACCGAGAAGCTTTATTAGCGCAGTTGGCTGAAGTTCGTGCCGTGCAGCAAAAAAGTATTGATAAGTCTTATGCGGCAAAACCCAAGTTTGATAAGAAAGGTAAAATCTTGCCGCATGAACGTATTCGTTTACTGTTAGATGCAGACTCACCTTTTGTTGAGTTATGTGGCTTGGTTGGCTACAACATGCATGACGATAAAGATGGTTCTGAAGCAGGTGGTGGTGTGATTGCCGGGATCGGTTTTGTCAGCGGTGTCCGTGCGCTGGTGTCTGCAAGTAACAGTGCGATCAAAGGCGGCACCATGTCACCTATGGGGGTGCATAAAACCCTCCGCCTGCAAAAGATCGCATTAGAACAAAAGCTGCCGATGGTGACCTTGACCGAAAGTGGTGGCGCAAACCTGAATTATGCCGCTGAAGTATTCACTTATGGCGGTATGACTTTTGCCAATCAGGCGCGTTTATCTGCGGCTGGGATTCCGCAAGTTGCCGTGGTGCATGGTAATGCAACCGCAGGTGGTGCTTATCAACCAGGTTTGTCTGACTATGTGATTGCGGTGCGCAAGCAAACGGAAATGTTATTGGCTGGCCCACCACTGTTATTGGCAGCAACAGGGGAAGTGGCAACTGCAGAAGAGTTGGGTGGCGCAGAAATGCATACCCAAATTTCAGGTGTGGCGGAATATTTAGCTGAAAATGATGCCGATGGTATTCGTTTGGCACGTGAGATTTTTGAGCATCTCAATTGGAAAGAGCAAACTGCACAATCCAATCCGCGTTATAAAGAACCACGTTATGCTGCTGAAGAGCTGTTAGGCATTGTTCCACAAGATCCAAAGCAACCCTTTGATATGAAAGAAATCATTGCGCGGATTATCGATGATTCAGATTTTCTCGAATTTAAGCAGGAATATGATGCCTTAACCGTGTGTGGTTGGGCCAAAGTAGGCGGACTACATATCGGCATTATTACCAATAATGGTCCGATTACCCCACAAGGGGCGGCTAAAGCAGCTCAGTTTATTCATCTGTGTGAACAGACCCAACGCCCACTTTTATTCCTGCATAACACCACCGGTTTTATGGTCGGAACCGATGCAGAGCAGAACGGGATTATTAAACATGGTTCCAAGCTGATTCAGGCGGTGGCCAATGCAACAGTACCCAAGATTTCGATTGTGGTGGCAGGCTCTTATGGCGCAGGTAACTATGCCATGTGTGGCCGTAGTTTATCGCCGCAATTTATCTTTGCATGGCCAAACTCACATGTGGCTGTGATGGGTGCAGCGCAAGCAGGTAAAGTCTTACGGATTGTGGCTGAGGGCAAACAGAAAGCTTCAGGAATGGAACCGAATCCGCAGATGCTGGATTTTCTGGAACAAAGTACAGCAATGAAACTGGAACAGCAGTCGACGGCGTTATTCAATACGGCCATGCTGCATGATGATGGCATCATTGACCCAAGAGACACCCGTAAAGTACTGATATTTTTATTACAAACCATTTATGAAGCACAACAACGTGAACTCAATCCAACACGATTTGGTGTGTCGAGATTTTAGTTTTAACACCCTCATCCTAGCCTTCTCCCAAAGGGAGAAGGGATTCCCTCTCCCCAAAGGGGAGAGGGTTAGGGAGAGGGGAAAAACAATTTTTAAGGAACAAAAACAATGAAATTTACCGCAGAACATGATGCTTTACGCCGTACCACACGCCAGTTTGTTGAAAATGAGCTAAATCCTTTTATTCCAGAATGGGAAGAAGCGGGCCGTTTTCCGATTCATGACGTGTTCAAGAAAATGGGGGACTTGGGTTTATTGGGGATTTGTAAGCCTGAGGAGAATGGTGGTTTAGGGCTCGATTATTCATACAACCTTGTGGTGGCAGAAGAGTTAGGTCGTGCTGATTGTGGGGGTGTGCCACTGGCGATTGGTGTGCAAACCGATATGGCAACACCTGCACTGGCACGCTTTGGCAGCAAAGAGTTGCGAGATGAGTTTCTAAACCCTGCCATCCGTGGTGAATATGTCGCTTCGATTGCAGTGTCTGAAGTGCATGCGGGTTCTGACGTGGCAGCCATCAAAACCACAGCAAAAAAAGATGGCGATGATTATGTGATTAATGGCAGTAAGATGTGGATTACCAATTCACTGCAAGCCGATTTCTTCTGTTTACTTGCCAATACTTCTGACGATAAGCCACACGTCAATAAATCCATGATTATTGTTCCTGCAAAAACGGCAGGGATCAGCTTTTCAGAACCCTTAAATAAATTGGGGATGCGCTCCACCACCACGGCACAGGTCTATTTCGACAATGTACGTGTACCACAACGTAACTTGGTTGGGGTGGAAGGCATGGGCTTCATGATGCAAATGATGCAGTTCCAAGAGGAGCGTATGTGGGCCTGTATCAATGCGGTTGGCGGTATGGAAAAGGTCATTCAGCAGACCATTGATTACACCAGAGAGCGAACTACTTTTGGTCAACCATTGATTAATAACCAATATGTACATTTCCGTTTTGCTGAACTGATGACAGAAGTTGCAGCGTTAAAAGCCCTAACGCTTCAAGCCTGCGAACAGCATATTGCGGGTGAAGATGTCACATTAATGGCTTCAATGGCGAAGCTGAAAGCAGGACGCTTAAGCCGTGAAGTGGCAGACAGCTGCCTGCAATATTGGGGTGGTAATGGCTTTATGTGGGATAACCCTGCATCGCAATTGTTCCGTGATGGGCGCTTAGGTTCGATTGGTGGCGGTGCGGATGAAATCATGTTGGGGATCATTTGTAAGCTCACCGATATTCTGCCGAAGAAACAGAAAAGCTAGGAGCAGAAGCATGACAGTTGCAACTTCTCTTGCAGGCTTAGCGTTAGATGACAGTATTCAGCTTGAACAGCAAGGTGGCATTTTAACGTTATGGTTAAATCGTCCTGAGAGCCGTAATGCCATGAGTTTAAAGATGGTTACTGCTATTCAACAGGTGTTTAGCCAGATTGCCGATGATGTCTCTATTCGTGCTGTGATTTTACGTGGTCGAGGTGGGCATTTCTGTGCTGGCGGCGATATCAAGGATATGGCGGGATTACGTGTTGAAGCTGCGAATACAGGCAGTTTGCAACCTTATGTCGATTTTAACCGTCGTTTTGGGACCATGATTGAACAAGTGGATCAAGCACCTCAGACCGTTGTTGCTGTGCTGGAAGGGGCAGTGCTGGGTGGAGGCTTTGGTTTAGCCTGTGTGTCAGATATTGCCATCAGCCGTGATACAGCTCAGTTTGGCCTACCTGAAACAGGCTTAGGTATTTTGCCTGCACAGATTACGCCTTTTGTGGTGAAGAGAATTGGTTTGACCCAAGCCCGCCGTTTGGCGTTATTGGGTTTACGTTTTGATGGCAAGACGGCTTTGGACTTAGGTGTCGTTCATCAAGTTGCACAAGATGAAGTTGATCTTGAACAACAACTTACAGACATAATTCAACAGATTAAACGTGCTGCACCGTTGGCTTCTCGTGCCACCAAAGCTTTATTACATCGGACGCTGAATGAGCCTTTAGAGCAGCTTTTGGATGATGCTGCACAACAGTTTGCTCAGGCAGTCGCTGGCGCAGAAGGGCAAGAAGGCACCATGGCTTTTATTCAAAAACGTAATCCGAATTGGTTTGACTAACATCTCCCTCAAACCCTCTTTATGATTAAACAAGAGGGACTTCCTCCGTTAAGAGGTGGATCGAGAGGGATTTAATAATAGAGATGAAACAATGAGTTTTTCAAAAGTCTTAGTGGCAAACCGTGGCGAAATTGCTGTTCGCGTGATGCAAACAGCCAAAGCAATGGGCTATCAAACGGTTGCGGTGTATTCAGATGTAGATGCTAATGCCCGCCATGTACAGTTTGCAGATGAAGCGGTTTATATCGGTGCATCTAAAGTTTCAGAATCCTATTTATCCATTGCCAATATTATTGCAGCCTGTCAGAAGACTGGAGCTGATGCGGTCCATCCAGGTTATGGCTTTTTATCTGAAAATACCGATTTTGCTCAGGCTTGTTTTGAGCATGGCATCACTTTTATTGGGCCGACCGCTGCTGCCATCGAGCTGATGGGCAGTAAACGTCTTTCTAAAATTGCCATGATTCAAGCTGGTGTACCGTGTGTGCCTGGTTATGAAGGCGATCAGCAAGAGCTTGATTATCTGGCTGAACAAGCTGAGAAGATTGGCTATCCTTTAATGGTCAAAGCCTCGGCTGGTGGTGGTGGGCGAGGCATGCGTCTGGTTCAAGATGCTGCTGAGGTATTGGACGCATTAAAAACAGCACGTTCGGAAGCAGAGAATGCCTTTGGTTCGGGTGAGCTGATCTTAGAAAAAGCGGTGATTGCCCCACGTCATGTCGAGATTCAGATCTTTGGGGATACGCATGGCAATTATGTATATTTATTTGAAAGAGACTGTTCGATCCAACGCCGTCATCAAAAGGTGGTCGAAGAAGCGCCATGTCCAGTGATGACATCTGAACTGCGTCAGAAAATGGGTGAGGCTGCTGTTGCGGCAGCACAGGCCTGCGATTATGTTGGGGCAGGTACGGTCGAGTTTTTGCTTGATCAATCGGGTGAATTCTATTTCTTGGAAATGAATACGCGTTTACAAGTCGAACATCCAGTCACTGAAATGGTCACAGGATTGGATTTGGTGGAATGGCAATTGCGAGTTGCCAATGGCGAAACCTTACCTTTACAACAACATGAGTTGAGCTTAAACGGGCATGCAATCGAAGTTCGTTTATATGCAGAAGATCCACGTCAGGATTTTCTGCCACAAACTGGCAAAGTACTACGTTGGCAAGCAGCCGGTGCTGATGGCAGTTTACCGAATGTTCGTATTGATCATGGCATGTTAGAACACGGTGAAATCAGTCCGTTCTATGATCCGATGGTGGCCAAAGTGATTGCCTACGGTAAGACCCGTCAGGATGCGATTCGTCTGCTTGCCAAAGCGGTTGATGATTGTGTATTGCTTGGTGTGAATAGCAATAAGCAGTTCCTTGTTAATTTATTGCGTCATCCGATCATTGTGGCTGGGGATACCAACACCGCATTTATTCAGCAACACTTCCAAGAAGATCTCAGCCTGCACCAACAAACTTTGACACTCGAAATCTTAGCCGTCGCAGCCGCACTGTTTAGCCAGCAAAATCAGCAGCAAGTGGCTTGGCAAACCGGTGTTGCTATGCCGTTTCCACTGAAATTGAAATATGCCGATCAGCAGATATTGCTGCATGTGCAAAATGATCAGCAGCAGGTCAAAGTTGCGTTATGCGATCAACAAGCGACAATCAAGATTATAAGCATTAGTGATGAACAAGTTGTTTATAGCTATGAAGGTGTTCGACGTAAGCTCGCCTATGTCTTTGATCAAAATCAGCTATATTTAGATGCAGGCAATGGCAATAGCATGCTTGAAAATATTACCTATGCAGCACCAGAAGCGGCTGAGGTGGTGGGGGATGGCAAAATTCGTGCACCAATGGACGGTGCGATTGTGAGTTTGCTGGTCAATGTCGGAGATTCAGTAACAAAAGGACAAACCTTATTGGTGCTTGAAGCGATGAAGATTCAGCAACAAATCAAATCCGATGTTGATGGTGTTGTCGAGGAGTTGATTGGTCAAGTCGGGCAACAAGTGAAAAAACGTCAGCAATTATTAAATGTTTCATTACTTTAACTCCATCGGTTGATTGAACCCTTGCGATCAGGTGTCGCTTGGGTTCAATGGATTTAAGGAAACATTTTCAAACGTAGATTTTCTAAACGACTTTGATATTGCTTTTGCCATTCTTCATTTGATAGTTGATTTTTTAAAGGCTCCATCTCTTGTTGCAACTGCTGCACAGCTTGTTGATATTGATCGACTTGCTGCTGCTGTTGAACTTCACGTTGTTCACGCTGCTGTACGTCTTGGCGTTGCTGCTCAGTCAAATAGCGTTGTTGTAACATCTGTTTTAAGCGCTGTGTTTCAGCAGAGCTATACTGGCCTTGATTAATTAAACCGAGTGCCTGTTCATAAAGCCCCATTTTATTTTCTTGTTGAGTTGTATCTGAATACTGTTTTTGTAGCTGCTCAAATGCTTTTAAACGTTGTTCAGCACTGAGTTTCTGATTCTGTGCCAAATCCTGATAGGCAAAACGATAATCTGCATAGCTGCGTTCTTGTCCAAAACCAAGCATCGCTTCGGCCTGTCCCAAGGTTTGTTCTCTCAGCTTCCACACTGCATCAAAGCGTTCTTTTGGCGATAAAGAGGTTGATAACACGGTGCTTTGCATGCGTTGTTCATATTGCGGCATACGCTTTAATAGATTTTCCACCAAATGTGCAAATTTCTGATCGGGATAATGGGCAAGTGCTTTCGCCAGCGCGGCATTACAGTCAGTGACAGGACAGTTGGCTTTGAAGTCATTGAGAAACTCGGTGATATTGCCTGGTTGCTGCTGCAGCGTTTTTAATTGTTTCAAAAGAGAGTCTTGAAAAACTTCATCCTTGGTTTTATTGGGCATGTTTTCATCACTCATCTGTAAGGATGAATCTTGAGATGATGAGGTGGATTTGGTGTTCTGAATTGCCGCAGAAGAGGCGGTGCTCTTCCAGACAGCAATCCCAACCAAGACCACGACAACAATGATGATTGTCAGCAATAGTCTTTTATTCATACCGCATTCCGTTTATGGGCCGTAATTAAACTGTCCCATTACCGGGAAGTGATCGGAAAGATCCCAAGTCATATACAGTGGGTCAGCTGTGGTACGTAAGATGCGAACATCGTTACGCGACTGAGTCGGTTGACGATGATTATTTGAAGCCACCACATAATCCAGATATTCCACTGTTGCACCGCCTGAACCTGCTGCTCCAGCCAATTTATTCACGCGTGGGTCAAAGGTCGAAGCTGTATAGCCTGTACTTGGTGCAGCTGTCGCATTCAGATTGGTCAACATGTCTTGATAATCTTGCGGCCATAACAATTTGTTCACATTAAAATCACCGCCCATGAGCACAGCATCAAAACTTGGAACATTCTGCTGATCCACCAATTGGCGAATTTGTTTGAATTGAACCTGACGCAATGCGCGTGCTGCATCGGTATCAAAAGAAGCGGTATGCGTAGAGGTGACATGATACGCCTTACCATTCTTAATGATTTCCGCATACAACACACCTTTATCCGCAAAACAATCAGTTCCTGTACAGTCTGGATAAATCAATTGTGCTGTTTTAACGATTGGATAACGGCTGACAATCACCAAGCCACTATCAAACAAGTTATAGCCAGAACCGACTGGAATATGCGTTTGGTATGGGTACTGTTGAGCCAGTTGATTCAGCATGCCAGTACGCGATGAAGCAAAGGCTTCTTGCATCATAATCACATCGTAACCGTTTAAATGATTTGGTAATTCAGCCAAGCGTTCGCTGATTTTACTCGCCACCATGGGCAGGGCATAAATATTATAAGTCAGTACCTTTAACTCATCGGCACTGGCTGAAACAGGCTCTTGAAGTGTGTTTTGATGAATAGTGTAGTGGAAGTCATCATAGCCCCCCGTGTACTCAGCTTTTACCGCTGCTTGTGCAGATAAACCCCCATAAGTTGTACTAATACGATGCACATCACGATCTGAATACCAAGGTGATGTTGTGGTCGCCGTTTGAATCCCATGTTTAATATTGCTGCCCGACCAAGTTCCTGTCATGGTTTGTTTGAGGGTCACTTGTGAATTACCACTGCTGAGAACGGTATCAAAGTTATAGGTTTTACCTGATTTGATCCCGGTATAGCGGTTCATGCGTAACACACGTTTGGTCTCGTAGGGTGCAAGTTGGGTCGCTTCCTGCGCCCATTCACTGCCTTGCTGTAAGCTTGCCCCAGTTTGATTGACTTGTATTGATACGGTTTGTGGCGTGGTATTGGTCACAAACACGTAGGAATCAGCCAAGGTCTGTTGGGTAGAAAAACCACTGATTAAGAGCGCGACCCCTGCGCCTAGTTTTAAGCTCTTCAGCTTCATCTTTATCTCTCCATAGTGCTTAATAATGTCTGAACAAATACAATGCTATGTTGTTAAAATTATTCATTTGTGAAAATTTTATGATTGTTATTTGTTCGAAAATTATAATAATGAAAAAATATTGCTAAATCATTTAAATTTACAACCATTCATCTGATGTTTTAAAAAACAATATTTTATTTCATATTTCTGACTAATTTAGGAATTATTTAACAGATTGGGATGGTTATTTAGTGAAATATAGGAAATGAAATGCTTCAAAAATGAAAATTTAAATTAATCTATTTATTATAGGGGCTATAAATGAACAAAATCTGACAAGCTAACAATGCCTGTCAGATTTCGTGATGCGAAAAAGGTTAAGCTTGGTCAGCGTCGACGATTGCACTGCTGGTTTGTTTCAAACTATAGAGCAGTTGTCCTAACAAGACATCTTTATTGCTTAAAGTCACCATCACCATGGGATGATGAGGAGCAGGGATTGAGGTCAGAATGGCTTTACCATTTTCAGCATCCAAGGTAATACTTTGGCATCCAGTCAGTTGGATTTCATTGAGAAAAGCGGTGACCATGGCCAAGATTGAACTACTAACAGCCGCAAGTTTGGTGCTGTTATAAGGGTTCTTCTTGTAAATGGAGGCGAGCTCAAAGCCATCGGTAGAGCAGAGCATAATATAATCGACGCCTCGGATATTGGTTAAAATATCATTGGCCTGTGCTTTTGCAAACTGAATCAGCTCTTTAGGTGCTGTACGTTGCTGACTGGGAATACTGAACATAATTCTTCTCTATATAAAGTAATTAGTTTGTTGCTTTTAAATTGACTTCTAATGCTGCAATGAGAGATTCAATCATGAGCAAAATATGTTCTTGTTTACGTGCATCAATAAAAAATAAGGGATATTGGTAGTCATTTTGAATTAACCACTCACGATAGATGGTCGTAGGTTGTCCCTTGTTCTCATCCACGTGGGTGATGCCGATTGAAATATTCTGGGTATAGTCCTTAAAGGTATCCAAATAACTCTCAAGTTCTTCGATCGGTACTTTACTGTTGTGGTCAACCAATAAAATAACGCCTAAAGCGCCTTGGCAAATCACTGGCCAAATAAAATCAAAGCGTGACTGGCCTGGAGTGCCATATAAGCCCACTTTTACACCGTCATCTAAAGTAATCTCACCATAATCAATACCTACCGTAGTTTGCATTTTATTATGGGCCTGACTATCAGTATTGAATGCTTCGGTCGCAAGGACAGGAATTTCTGAAAGCGATTTGATTGCTTCGGTTTTACCTGCACCCATGCTTCCTGCAAAGACAATTTTATATTGTTGGAGAATCATATCAATCCTTAAAGCCCAAAGCGGCGTCTGATCTTGCCGAAAAATTTATTTAAAAAACCTTGTTGTTCAATTGTTTGTTCAGTCGTTTCTATTCTTAAGTAATGACTTTCTGAAGCTGGGATAGTGCCGCCATTGTCAGAAATAATGCAGGCAGCGATAAATTGTTGAACCGTTTGAATAGGAAGTTTTAATTGTGTTGCAACTTGATAGAGTTGGGCTCCTTGTATAAAGCAAGCAGAAAGCAATAAGCTCGTTTTGCGGTCAGTGCCTTGAGCTGGCTGTGGCCAATATTCAATTTTGTAGTATTCATTTTCATTGGGCGCTAAACGCTGAAACTCGAGTGAGTGCCAAAACAGGTTCCATAACCAATCTTGCAGGTTATATTCAACTTTGCGAGAGACTTTGGTGAAGTTTGAAGTGGTCGCAAATTCATATTTAAAACTATGGTTGGTTTGTGTGTGGGTACGCGTTGGCTCTAGCCATGCAATTTGACTCCGCGTATCTATAATGGCCAAAGTACCGTGGTCATCAAACAAATGCAGACGGGCATTTTCAGGATTTAACATCTCAGTTAAATACTTTTCATTGATGGCATTATGGGTGGAGATCGAATCGATCTTTGGTTGTTGCGCCTGTTGATGAGTGATATAGCTTAAAAGGCGAAGATGAATCCAGTTTTTTAATGCATCAGTATGCTGAAAAGGTAAGTAAAGCGTATTGTGTTCTTCTATATGCTGTGAGCCTTCTCCTTTTGAAATTTTTAAACAGGGAAGTTTTTTTTGTTCTAAAATACGTTGAATCCCTTCGGTTTCAAAAAAATTTTCATTTATTAATAATAAGTCGATATTGGGATCGGCAATGTTGATCCAGTTAATGCCAAATTCATGAGGTATTGTTTTTCTAAGTTCTATTTTTAACTCATCTGAAACTTTTAAACTTATACCTGAAATTGCGATATTAATGCAATGTCCATTCATAGTATCACTTTAATATTTTATAAAATATTGGACTGCACAAAATTAGTCTAATACTAAGGACTAATAATAGACCGCTTGCATATTTATATTTTCTTATAATGAATAATGAAAATAAGAAATATACAAGAAGTCTAATATATTAAGTATATTGAAACTTAGAATTAAGCAAAGTCTAATTCTTTTTCAAATGTTTTTAATTCATGGCGAGCCATCGCAAGGTTAGACTTACTACGGTCTAATACGAGATAAAGGAATAGATTGCCATTGCTTTCTAATGGGCGGATTAAGTGATATGCCTTACCCAGTGTGATGAGGATGTCTTCGATATCATCGTTCAGTTTCAATGAGTTAGCTACACGGCGTTTTGCTCGAATCACTTCGGTATTACCCGCAGCTGCCAGTTCTAAATCAAGTGCCCCACCACCTTGAGTTGCTAGCGCCAAACCACTTTCTGTATCGACTAATGCTGCTGCAACGAACCCATCAATATTTGTTAAGCTTTCTAATGAAATTTTAGCCATGATTTTATCTCTACTAATACATCTTTGTTTATGAATTTATATTCGCCACTTCTGTTTTTGATTAGTTTTCAAAAGTAGTTAATCTCATTATAGGAAACTCTTTTATTAAATCAATCATGCTTTAAAATAATTAAATTGACCGATTTGCTAATAATTGACAATTTTTGTCAAACAAACAAATAAAAATACTAATTGAGGATTATATTTTATTTTTAGTGTGATTTTATTCACAGTAATCTTGGGTTTTAAATGCCTATTTTGATTGTAAATAAATGTAAATTATTTCTAATTAATATGAGTAAATTAATATTTTAAATAAAATTAAATTAATAGTAAGTCTATGATAAAGAAAGCAATCATACTTTCTTTATCATGTGAACGATGAGGTTAAACGGAAACCAATTGGCAATATGAACAATACAAAAAGATCAGAATGACCAATGCCACGATCGGGGAAACAAGATAAGCCCATGCTGGAGTTTCTGGTGTTTCAACCTCGGCAACAGGTTCATGCTCTGGCGTAATCGGTTGCGCTTGATGAACCATTTGATTGAACTCTTGCATCGTCGCTTCGAGAGATACTTCTTGCTGAATCACAGGCTTTGAACCCAGTAATTCTGTCAACTGATTGGTCGACCAGACCCAATCTTCGGCCTGACCAGATAAATGTTCGATTTGTCCCAATAATAATTCTGTCAGTCCGGTTTGCCCAAAACTACCTGTTTGATCAAGTTGTTTGAGTTCGGTCAACTGTAGAGCGAGTACATCTGAAAGACTGTTCTCCAACTCAGAGTTCTTGAGCGTCGATTGATTATGGGCTGAGGTGGTGAGATGGCGAGCAACTTCTTGAATATACAATGGGTCAGCCGTTTGAACTTCTTGATACAGTTTCTGTGGATTCTGCTTCCATAGACTAATCAATTGTCCAAGGGCCAATACATTGACTTCATCAATATGCGCTTGTTTTTCTTTCGAAGAATATTGAGCAAAAAGTTGCGGTTTTTGAATTTTAATTTGTTCAGAAAAATATTGAACTAAGTCAAATGCCATCGTGTCTATCCTCGCTTAATCTAAAATTCTTAGTGAAGGTTTCTTTTTCGTTGGTTCAGTTTCTTGCTTTGTTTCTTCGACCGATGTTGCAGTTGCTTCTTCAATCTCTGCATATTCAGAAGCATCAAAAAATAGGCCTTGACCATTTTCTCTTGCGTAAATGCCTAATACCGCACGAACAGGAACATAAATTTCCTTTGCAACGCCACCGAAACGGGCAGAGAAGCTAATCGCCTCATTACTCATATGCAACTGGTGAATGGCATGTGGTGCAAGATTTAAAACAATTTGACCATCTTTCACAAATTGTAACGGAACATCCGTATGTGGTTGCGTCGCATCCACCAATAAATAAGGAGTAAGTTGGTTATCGCAAATCCATTCATAAATGGCACGAGCAAGATATGGGCGTGTAGGCGTAAAAGTTATTTGCTCAGACATAATTGAAAAACTTATTAAATCGTAGAAATCAATTCATTGTAGCTGTTTTTTTCTTGAGCTGTCATTGATTTAATGAACGATGGTCGGCTAAAGATACGATGACAATACAAGAATATAGGTCGACAGTGCTGTGCAGGTAACTCCACTCCCATACTTTTCAGACGTATAAAGATCGGGGCTAGCATACAATCAAGAATTGAAAATGTTTCTGACATAAAATAAGGAAAATGTTGAAATAGCGGGGTGAGCGAGATCAAGGTATCTCTCAATTCTTTCTGCGCTTTCTGTTTTTGTTTTGGGTCTAAACTATCTGCATGTCTCAGCATATGGTCGGCGAGTTGGAACCAGTCTTGTTCAAAGCGCCAGATATATTGACGTTGTTCTGCGCGCGCCATCGGTGCATCTGCATAAAGTTTATTTTGCCGATAGCGGTCATCTAAATATTCAGCAATGACATTGGCTGAAAACAGCTTTAGATTTTGCTCAATCAACATAGGTAGCTGATTGTAGGGATTGAGATCGGCTAAATCCTCATCTTCATGATCCGTAATAATCAGTTGGTATTTGATTTGTTTTTCAGCGAGTAAAAAACGAATCCAATGGGAACGGAAATCATCTGCATGACTATAAAGCGTAATGCCTTGGACAGGGGTTGGGGGATTTTCTAGAGACATAAGTCCAAAAAATTATGGTTGACTGTTTAGAATACTAAAATTAACGTTGGAAATCACTTAAAGCTGAACAATATGCTTGTTACAGAATAGATTTATGATTCAATCAGTTCAAAGAGAGAAGAAGGGAATGAAACGATATTACTTTACTGTGCTTTGTGGCGCGTTATTACTCGGTGGTTGTGCAAGCTCAGCATCAGTCTCCAATCCGGTAGGTGTTGTCTCAGCAGAGGAGAGTGGAGCAGCTACAGATGTCGCGATTGCGGCGGCAGCAGATCAGGATGACTCACAATATGGCGGAATAAAAAAACAGTATGTGGTCAAAGGCTGTAAAGTGACGATTTATAACGATGGGCCAGTCCAGATGGTGGATGAAAAAACCGACCAGCCATGTAATGCGCCGATTCCTAAAGATCATCAATTTTCGAAAACGGCGCGAAGCTATCAAGAAAATGGCTGTACGATCACGGAGTTTACTTCTGCCGATGGCACTGGTGATGCGATGATGGATTGCTCTAAAAAGAAATAACTAAAACTAGGTAATAAAAAAACCTCGGATAAATCCGAGGTTTTTTGTCCAATTCGTAAAACGATTAACGTTTAGAGAATTGAGGACGTTTACGAGCTTTACGTAAACCAAGTTTCTTACGTTCAACTTCACGAGCATCACGAGTAACGAAACCAGCTTGACGAAGAGCAGGTTTTAAAGTTTCGTCAGAAGCGATCAATGCACGAGTAATACCGTGACGGATAGCGCCTGCTTGACCACCAATACCACCACCTTTAACAGTGATGTAAAGGTCAAATTTTTCAGTAACTTCTAAAAGCTCTAAAGGCTGACGCACAACCATACGAGCAGTTTCACGACCGAAATATTGCTCAAGTGTACGGTTGTTAATTACGAGTTTACCTGTACCAGCTGATAAGAAAACACGTGCAGTTGCGGTCTTACGGCGACCTGTACCATAATTAGTAGCCATGTGCTGTATCCCTTAGATGTCCAAAACTTGTGGCTGTTGAGCAGTATGAGGATGCTCAGTACCAGCGTACACTTTCATTTTTTTGATCATTGCATAACCAAGAGGACCTTTTGGTAACATACCTTTAACAGCTTTTTCTAAAACTGCTTCAGGTTTGTGAGCAATTAACTTCTCGAAGTTAGTCTCACGGATACCACCAGGGAAACCAGTATGGCGATAGTATTTCTTATCAAGTGATTTGTTACCAGTCACTTGAACGTGTTCAGCATTGATCACAACGATGTAATCGCCAGTGTCAACGTGAGGAGTATAAGAAGTCTTGTGCTTACCGCGTAAACGACGAGCGATTTCAGTCGCAAGGCGACCTAAAGTTTTGCCAGAAGCATCAACAACATACCAGTCGTGTTGAACTTCAGCAGGCTTAGCGCTGAGAGTTTTCATTTAAACCACTACCTATTATAGTTGGTTTGGACGGTAAAATCTGTCCAAACAAAAGGAGACCGAATTCTACATGAGTTTATAAAATCACACAAGAAGAATTCACCTGAGACGTCAGATTTTGCTGCAATGTGACTGATTTGGGAATTATTAGGCGCGGAATTGAAGCGTACATTATTTGTCTTGTGAGGGGACTGGATTTACCCTATTATTTTTATAGCAATTATTTGAAATAAATAGAAGTATTTACCTCTTCTCTCGGGGAATTTGATGCAGTTGTCGTTTTCTACAAAAACTCTTGTAGTCATATTATTGATCGGCGTTTGTTCAACACAGACCAATGCAAGACGACTTTATAAATGGGTAGATCAGACCAGTGTGACCAACTATTCTGAATTTCAACCCAAAGAGGGAACCAGTCGTAAACTGGAGGTTTTAGAAAGTCGGGGCAATGATCATGTAGACCCTGCGATGGCTGTGACTGCGGAAATGAAAGCGATTGAGATTCCCGTGGATCAAATGAATTTACAAGGGCAAGCGACCAATACAACGGCACAGCCTGTTCAGCAACCAACCACACAAACGGTGGTGAAACAAGGTGTGATTGCAGCTCCATATATACGTCCAGCCAGTGCCGTGGTTGCGACAACGCCTGTAGAGAAGAAAGAGACTCAAGTTGTACAGGTAGCTGAAAAAAAAGAAACAGTTAGCAATCCATTGGTAGATAAAGCCGCGAGTACTGTTGTGGTCTCTGAGAAAGAAGAAGCAGTGGTGGTACAGGCTGAGAAAAAAGTACAGCCCAAGATCAACCCATGGACACGCAAGGTCGAGTTCGTACCTTCTAATCTTGTTCCGCAAAACCTGTCTAAAGCACCGCCAACTGATCGCTGAGGTATCTGCTTGATTGAGCGGGTAAAATAATGTTTTATGAGCGTGAATCCAAATGAAGAGCCATGATATTGCGCGTTAAACAGTTTTTTTGGGGCTGTCTATTCGGTTTTGTAGCAACCTATGTGGTGCTGGTTACCTCGTTCTGTAGCTATTACGGTTTCAGTGGTATGGTTGGTGTGGCTTTAGTGAGTATGTTCATGCATTTCACTCCTTTTCCATATCTGCTTTATTTCGCAGGTGGACTGATTTTTTTATTCATCCCGGCACAGCGTTTTCCCCATATTCATCGTCAGCTGTGGAAATGGCTTTTTATTGCCATTGTTGTGGCGGTGTTTTTAATTTTCTTTTCAGAAATTGCCCATCAGCTCGGCTGGTTAAATGCCGAGTTTCATCTGCCACGAAAATCAGAAGACTAGATTCCTGACCAGAAACATTGCGAAGTTTATATAACCTTAGGTCAGGCACTTTTCCGACAGGATTTTACGAATTTACAATGCAGTGCGATGACATTTTCTTTTGCATTGGTTCGAGAGAATAGACAGGGATGGCGTTTAAACTATATTTATAAAAATGTAGGGCTATACTGTATTTCGATTTTGGTTACACTAGAAGGGAATCAAAAGCTTGGCGGTATGTATGCTTCCTTTATATGTCACTTCAGGTGAACCTGCTGGAATTGGACCTGATATTTGTCTGAGTCTTGCCGATCGTGTGGATGAACGTCCACTGGTGGTATTGGCTGATATCGAAATGTTGCAACAACGTGCCAATCAGTTAGGAATGAACGTCGAGCTGATTGCATATCAAGGGCAGATCCAGTCCAGCTTGAAAGGACAACTTTTTGTTGAGCATGTGCCTTTAGCCAAAACGGTTGTTTTAGGGCAGTTAGATTCTGCCAATGCGGCTTATGTGCTGGAACAATTACGTCGTTCGGCCGATTATGCATTGTCTGGGCAGAGTGTGGGTGTGGCTACAGCGCCTGTACAAAAATCAATTATCAATGACGCGGGCATCGCATTTAGCGGACATACTGAGTTTTACCAAGAGTCCGCAGCTATCGAGCGTGTGGTGATGATGCTGGCGACCAAAAGCTTACGTGTTGCTTTGGCAACGACTCATTTACCGTTACGGGATGTGCCTGATGCGATTACGACAGAACGTTTGCAGCAAGTCATTGATATCCTGATTCATGACTTAAAGATCAAGTTTAAAATTGCACAGCCACGGATTTTGGTTTGCGGTTTAAATCCGCATGCAGGTGAGGATGGCTATTTAGGTCGAGAAGAAATCGAAGTTATTAATCCTGTGCTGGAAAGTTATCGTGCACAGGGGATTAACATGAGTCTCAGTTTACCTGCGGATACCTTGTTTACCCCCGAAAATCTAAAAGATGCCGATGCTGTTTTAGCGATGTATCACGATCAAGGTCTACCTGTGTTAAAATCTCAAGGCTTTGGTGAAGCAGTTAACATTACATTAGGCTTGCCATTTATTCGAACTTCGGTCGATCATGGTACCGCACTTTCTCTTGCAGGCACTGGACAGGCAAAAGCATCAAGCTTGCATGTCGCAGTGGATTTAGCTTTGTCTATGGCATCTACCTTCCAGATATAACTGATCGAATTAAAAAGAACATAATTGAGTATTGATATGAGTTTTGCTTTGGAGCAGATGAAACAAGTCCGCTTTATTGATGTGCAATGGCGATCCATAAGATGGATCACTAAACTTGGTGCGATGCTGCTGCCGGTATTCATGTTATCGGCATGCTCATCTCCTCGGATTGACCATAGTCTTTGCGATTTGAGGGTTTTATCCCTGCAAATTCCAAGACAATCGGCAGATGTTGTTGTTTATGCTAGCCCAGCAGGTGTAGAGAGGCTGAAACTTAGTCAGGAGAAATTTAATCTGGCTTTGGGTGCTGTGAATGCAAACTACACGAATCATGACGGTATGAATAAAATTCTCAAGGATGCGAGTACAATCAATGCTAATATTGATGTGCTTGTGAAGCATCAAGACCAGATTGAAGCCTTACAAAATTTCGATTTATACCTACAGGAAAATATTCCTGAAATTCAGGCTGAATATAATCTGCTGACTGATCATCTAACGCGATTAAACTATCCTTCATCTCAAGTCATTATCGCAAAAAACCAAGTTTTTGTAGCTGAGCGTATTTTGCATTCAATGCATAAAGTAACTTTGGGGGACAAGCATCTTGTTGAGAATATAGACGATTTTTTTGCTGATCTTGAAACATTTAGTCTTTACCTTGAAGCACAGCTCAAAGGAAATCCTGAATTAGGTGTGAAGCGTGTTAAAGATGCGGAAGGGCGTGAGAGTTTGTTGTCAATTCAAAAGAGTACTCAGGAAATCTTGGCATCTAGAGAGCTTAATCTACTGAGTAAACGAGAATTTCTTTCGATCGTTTATCAAGCTGCTAGAGAAAATTTGACCAAGTCAGATGAACTTTTTAATGGTCTGAATGAATTAATGCTTAATACGCAATCAGGGCAATAAATTTATGTGGAGAATTTTATGTATCAAATTAATGCCCTAAACCCTAAAGATGAAGGGCATCAGGCTCGAAAACGTTTTGGTCAAAACTTCTTACATGATCAACGTGTGATTGCCAAAATTGTACGCTCAGTGAATCCGCGTGCGGGCGAAAATATTGTCGAAATCGGACCGGGTTTGGCGGCCTTGACTTCACCTTTAATTGGCGAGTGTGATGCGTTGACCGTGGTTGAACTGGATCGCGATTTGGCTGCGGGTTTACCGGGGCGTGTGCCACATCCTGAACGTTTGACGATTATTGAAGCAGATGCTTTAAAATACGACTTCACCCAACTGTTTCAAGAGGGTCGTCCGCTGCGCGTGGTGGGTAATTTACCTTATAACATTTCAACGCCACTGTTGTTCCATCTCTTGGAGTTTGGTGACAAAGTGAAAGATATGCATTTCATGCTGCAAAAGGAAGTGGTTGATCGTATTACTGCAACACCAAACACCAAAGAATATGGTCGTTTATCGGTGATGATTCAGTATTACTGTAAACCAACCTTCTTGTTTGAAGTGCCACCGGGCTCATTCAATCCGCCACCAAAAGTTACATCGGCAGTGTTCCGTTTAGAACCCTATGATGTTAAACCGATTGTGGCAAGAAATGAGAAAGCTTTAGCGCGTTTAGTGGGGCATGTATTTACCCAGCGTCGTAAGACCTTACGTAATAGCTTAAAAGGCATGTTGGTTGAAGATGGCTTTGAGAAAGCGGGTGTAGATCCAATGGCACGTCCAGAAACTTTAAGCTTAGCCGACTTTGTCGCACTTTCTGATCAGATGGTGTCTTAATGTCTAAACGCTATAACTATGTCATCGGCGATGTACAAGGCTGTTTTGAAGCACTGAAAGCTTTACTCAAAGAAATCCGCTTTGATCCAGACCAAGACTTTTTATGGTTTGCGGGTGATCTGGTCGCACGTGGTGAAAATTCAGTGGGCGCATTACGCTTTATTAAAAAACTGGCGGATCATGGTGCTGCTGCAACGGTACTAGGCAATCATGACTTAACCTTGATTGCCTGTGCCCGTGGTTTTAAAAAGGCCAAAGACAAAGATCATACTCAAGAAGTGATTGATGCCATTGATGGCGATGAGTTGATTGATTGGTTGCGTAAACAGCCGTTAAGTCTATCTCCAAATGCCCAGACCTTGATTACCCATGCAGGTGTGCCATGTATCTGGAATGCTGAACAAACGATAGCGTTGGCACAAGAAGTCCAGCAGGTGGTGGGTCATGATGATCTTTCGATTTTGGATGGCTTTCTGGTCGAAATGTTTGGTTCACAACCTGATCTATGGTCAGATGAACTCACAGGGATGCCACGCTTACGCTGTATTACCAATTATCTCACTCGAATGCGGTTGACTAATGCCGAAGGGCGTTTAGAGTTTGATTTTAAGGATGCACTCGATGCACCAATGCCAGTAGGTTTCCAACCATGGTTTGAGTTTGAAAGTCAGGCCGCACAGACCCATCAGTTGATTTTTGGACATTGGGCAGCTTTGCAGGGCAAGACTATTAGTGCTCAAATTCAAAATGTCGATGGTGGCTGTGTTTGGGGACAGCAATTGATGGCGTTCCGTTTGGAAGATCAACACATGTTTGCGGTGGACAATCCTTTAGCTTGATCAGCCCGTGATCTCTTTGAAATGCCCATTTTTATACTAAAAATCGGGCATTTTTTATTTTAAGACTGTCAAAAAACTGTCATAGGCTGATCATTAAAGTGTCAAATAATGTTTTTAAGCTGAAAGCATGAAAATAACGACACAAATGGATGGCGATATGCAGAGTACATACGCGACATCTCTATTCAAGCAAGAGTTTCCTGAAAATTTTAAATTTTACTTTAAAAGGAAACAGCTCAAAAATAAACAAGATGAATTGTCTGAGCTTCGTGATTTAGTTCGTCCTCGTCTCCGAATTGCCATTGTGACCGAAACTTGGCCACCAGAAATCAATGGCGTGGCACTGTCGATGATGCAATTGTGTCAAGGTCTTCAACGACTTGGACATAAGATTTTACTGGTACGACCAACACAAAAAGCAGTCTGTACCGAATTTCATCCCGAACAAGAATGTTTGGTGATGTCACAGCCGATTCCGAAATATCCAAGTATTCAGTTTGGTTGGCCACAATATATTAAAGTGTCCAAAGCCTTTGAAAAGTTTGCCCCAGATGTGGTGCATATCGTGACTGAAGGGCCTTTGGGTTTAACCGCCTTGCAAGCAGCGAAATCAAGAAAAATCGCAGTCTCCAGTGGTTTTCATTCAGCCTTTCATGATTTCAGCCGTTTCTTTGACTTGGCTTTCTTGGTTAAGCCAATTCAACGTTATTTGACGTGGTTTCATAACAGTACCGATGTGACTTGTGTGCCGAGTCAATATACCGAACAAGCTTTACGTGGTTTCGGTGTGACTTGCCCATTGGTGGTGGTCGGACGTGGTGTGGATACTGAAAAATTCTCGGCCAAACATCGTTCACAACAACTGCGCCAACAATGGGGTGTCGATGCCGATACCCGAGTGATGTTGTATGTCGGACGTTTATCACCAGAAAAAGAAGTCGATGTACTGATCAAAAGCTTTCATGCATTACAAGCACAGCAGGGTAACAATGTGAAGTTTGTGATTGTCGGTGATGGCCCAGATCGTGCCCGTCTGGGTAAGATGGCGCAATCTGATGATGTCATTTTTATGGGCAGTCTGAGTGGTCGTGAACTCTCAGCCGCTTATGCCAGTGCCGATGTTTTTGCCTTTGCCAGCCAAGCCGATACATTTGGAAATGTGGTCTTAGAAGCAATTGCCAGTGGCTTAGCAGTGGTGGCCTATGATTATGTTTGCGCCCATCAGCATGTACAACCGAATGTGACTGGCTGGTTGAGTCCATTGGGACAAACAGATCATCTCATTCAATCGATTTGCCAATTACCTGCCTTGCCGCAATTACGACAAATGGGCTTATTGGCCAGTGAAAGTGTGCAGCAAAGTAGCTGGCAGTTTCCAGTACAACAATTAGAACAAGCATTGTATCAAGTCGTGAGGAGTCTCCCATGACCGCGACTTAAGCTACTCTCAAAAAGAGGAGAAATCGTATGAATCTTCAAAATGCAAAAATAAAAATACTTGATTTAGATTTAAAAGGGTGTGTCTACCTCAATCATCTGTCTCAGTCACAACGGATCGCTTTATTTTTTAAAACGATCAGTCGTTTGGGGGATGGGCCATTTTGGTATGTGATGTTGTTGTCTGTATGGGCGATACAAGGTCTGGCATACGGTCTGCAAATATTGTATGTGGTTGCGGCAGGTTCAGTCGGAACCTTGATCTATAAATTTTTAAAAAATAAAACTACACGACCTAGACCCTATCAGGTGCATCAGGTGATTGTGTTGGGTGAGCGACCGTTGGATCATTTTAGTTTTCCATCAGGTCACACTTTACATGCGGTCATGGTGACCATCACTTTGGGTTATATTCAACCGCTACTATTGCTGTTAATGCTGCCATTTACCATTTTGGTTGCCTTATCTCGAATGGTACTTGGTCTGCATTATCCGAGTGATGTGATTGTAGGGGCGATGATTGGTGCGTCGGTTGCCAGTGGTATTATCTTATTGGCGCCAACTGCGAATATCGCTTTATAAGGTGTTTTATCTTGAATTTAGCGACAGAACACTATCTCTTAATTTGTATGATTTGTTAAAGTACGCTCAATTACACTCATTTATTTAGGTTGTCATATGGGCTTACGTTGGACAGATACGATTGATATTGCGATTGAACTCACCGAAGCGCACCCAGATGTAGATCCACAATGGATTCGTTTTACCGATTTACATGCATGGGTTTGTGCTTTGCCTGACTTTAGTGATGACCCAAATAAGTCAACTGAAGGTTTGCTTGAAGCCATTCAAATGGCATGGCTGGATGAAGTTCGTTAAAAATTCGTCAGAAAACGCTTAAGTTTTGCATATTCAAGCTGATTATTAGCGATGACATCGGTATAATGCGGCAAATTTTTTAGTTTAAACCATAATAGGAGTCAATCATGGCGATTGAACGTACTTTATCTATCGTAAAACCAGATGCAGTATCTAAAAACCACATCGGCGACATCTTTGCTCGTTTCGAAAAATCAGGTTTGAAAATTGTTGCAACTAAAATGAAACACCTTTCTCAAGCGGATGCTGAAGGTTTCTATGCTGAGCACAAAGAACGTGGTTTCTTTGCTGACTTAGTTGCATTCATGACTTCTGGTCCAGTGGTTGTTTCAGTTCTTGAAGGCGAAAATGCAGTTCTTGCTCACCGCGAAATTTTAGGCGCTACAAACCCTAAAGAAGCTGCTCCTGGCACAATCCGCGCTGACTTCGCTGTAAGCATCGACGAAAATGCTGCTCATGGTTCTGACTCAGTTGCTTCTGCTGAGCGCGAAATCGCTTACTTCTTTGCTGATAACGAGATTTGCCCACGCACTCGTTAATCCAAAGTATTCAAGCCAGATAAGTGGTATACTACTTATCTGGTTTTTTATTTTTTATAGATTGAGTTGTGCGAATAATGCACAGCTATTTTTAGCGCTGATATTGTTTAGGTAAATGTACATGAGTTCTGCAGTGGTCGTTTCATCAGAAAATTTAGATGAAAAACAACAGTCTGTTTCTATGCCTGTCGTTCATGCTGTCGAGAAAAAAGTAAATTTACTTGGCATGTCTCGAGCTGAATTAGAAAAATTCTTTGAAGATTTGGGCGAAAAAAAGTTTCGTGCAGGTCAAGTCATGAAATGGATGCACCAATATTTTGTGACTGATTTTGCTGAGATGAGCAATATCTCAGGCAAATTACGTGAAAAACTCGAAAAGATTTGTGAAATTAAAGCACCAGAAGTAGTGCATCGTAACTACTCCAAAGATGGTACCCGTAAGTGGGTATTCCGCGTAGGAGATGGAGAAGGTTCTCTGGTTGAAACCGTCCTGATTCCTGCGGAAGATAAGACAGGTGCGCGTAAAACCCTGTGTATTTCATCGCAAGTGGGTTGTGCACTGGATTGTTCATTCTGTTCGACGGGTAAACAAGGTTTCCAGCGTGACCTCACACCAGCAGAAATCATTGGTCAGTTGTGGATGGCAAACTATTCCTATATGGAAGATGTGCCTGTGGCTGAACGTGAACGTACCGTGACCAATGTGGTGATGATGGGTATGGGCGAACCTTTACTCAACTATGATGCTGTACTCAGTTCTATGCAGTTGATGCTGGATGACTTTGCATATGGTATGTCGAAACGCCGTGTAACCTTATCGACGTCGGGTGTCGTACCGAAAATTGATCAACTGGCGCAAGATATCGATGTTGCTTTGGCGATTTCACTTCATGCACCAAATGATGAACTTCGTAATGAATTGGTGCCGATTAATAAAAAATATCCGTTACAACAATTAATTGCAGCTTGCCAACGCTATTTAGCCAAAGATGGCAATGAAAGCTCACGTCGTCACGTGACCATCGAATATGTCATGCTCGATGGTGTCAATGATAAGCCTGAGCATGCACAGCAGTTATTAAAACTGTTAAAAAATCTACCGAGTAAGATCAATCTTATTCCATTTAACCCGTTCCCGCATGCGCCTTATGGTCGTTCGAGCCGTAACCGAATTATTGCCTTCCAAAAAACTTTGTCGGATGCAGGATTTGTGTGTACGATTCGTCAGACACGTGGCGATGATATTGATGCTGCGTGTGGACAATTGGTAGGACAGGTTGCTGACCGTACTCGTCGTGCCGAACAATGGAAAAAGAAAGTGGCGCAACGACAAGAAATTTTGCGCACACAAGGATAATACTTGGGGAAAAGGCGTTGAATACCACTCGACCAAAAACGATTATTGCGACAGCTGTTGTGTTTACTTTACTTGGCCTGACAGCATGTCAATCAACATCTTCAACATTAAAAAAAGATCCAGAAAAAGCAGTGCAAGTCCGTACCCAACTTGCAGCAGAGTATATTCGTAATCGTGATTTAGACGCAGCCAAGCGTTCACTTGACCAAGCCTTAAAAGTTGATTCACGGGATGCCAATGCCAACATGATGATGGGTATCTTACTGCAACAAGAGGGCAGCAAGACCAATATGGAAAAAGCTGAAGCTTATTTTAAGCGGGCAATTTCCTCAGAACCTGATAATGCTCAAGCGCGTAATAATTACGGTACATATTTGTATCAACAGCAACGCTATAATGACGCTATTGAGCAATTTACTCGTGCGGGTGCAACCTTAGGCTATGAACAACGGTTTCAGTCGTTGGAAAACCTAGGACGAATCTATTTGAAATTGGGCGATGTTGCGAATGCTGAAAAATCATTCAAACAGGCGCTACAAGCGAATCGAAACGCAACTATTTCAATGTTAGAGTTGGCGGAAATTTTCTATTTGCAACAAAATAATAGAGATGCGTCGCAACTATACGAACAATATGTTCGTAACGTGGGACAGAAAAACCAAGGTGCTCGGGCGCTTTGGATTGGTCTACGCATTGCTCGAGCGAATGCGGATCAATTAGGAATGCAAGTGTTAGTCAATCAACTGCGCGCACTCTTTCCTGATAGTCCAGAATATCAACGTTATTTGCAATTACAGTACAGTACTGAGGCCGTATGGAAATAAATCCAAATTCACATCAGCCAACTGGCACAACCTCGCCATCGTCAACCTTAGGAAATATTCAACGACCTGGTGAGTATTTGCGTCAAATTCGTATTGCACAAAAGAAAGAAATTGAAGAGATTGCAAACGTATTGAATATGCCTGTCAAAACATTGACAGCATTAGAGCAAGATGATTATAAATCATTGCCAGAAGCAACTTTCATCAAAGGTTATTACCGTGCTTATGCAAAGCATTTAAATGCAGATGCCAGTGCGATTATTCAGCGTTTTGATGAAATCTATGTCAATGATACTGGACTGAAAGCCAGCCATGCCTTGAATAATTCTCCGATTAAAATTATGGGGAAATTATCAGGTTCGAAAAGCGTGCGTAATCGTATCTGGTTAAAACGCATTGCAATTGTGGCGGCTGTTGCAGTTTTAGCGTGGTTGGCGGTTATGGCGGTGCAGAATTGGACATCCAGCCATAAAGATGACGATGATGTACCAAAGATCAAAAATTCGGATGTTCAGATTTTGCCGATGGGGAATACCACTACTGCAACATCTGGTGATCAATTGGTGTTGAATTTTAATCGACCAACTTCTGTGCATATTGTCGATGCAACAGGTAAAGTATTGGCAACAGGTCGTCAAGCATCGACTTTGACTTTAAGTGGTGAATCGCCATTTCAAATTCGTTTAGATGATGCGACCGCAGTAGCATTGACTTTAAATCAGGAGCAAATTTCCTTGTCTCCATATACGGTCAATGGAAAAGCAGAATTCCGTTTGTCTCGTTAATGCCAAAGAGTAGAGCTATACGATGATTGTGAATCCAATTAAACGCCGTCCAACACGAAAAATCCGTGTTGGTTCAGTGTATGTCGGTGGCGATGCCCCGATCAGTGTTCAAAGTATGACCAATACTGAAACCTGTGATGTGGATGCAACTGTGGCGCAAATCCAGCGCTGTGCAGATGCAGGTGCGGATATCATGCGTGTTTCAGTACCGTCTATGGAAGCGGCAGAGGCATTTGGCGCGATTCGTAAACGCGTTTCTGTGCCCTTGGTGGCCGATATTCATTTTGATCATCGTATTGCTTTAGCGGTTGCGGACTATGGCGCAGACTGCCTACGGATCAACCCAGGCAATATTGGCTCGGATCAGAAAGTGCGTGAAGTGGTTGCTGCGGCAAAACATCATGGTATTTCGATTCGTATTGGAGTCAATGCAGGTTCTTTGGAAAAAGACTTACAAGTGAAATATGGTGAGCCGACAGGGCAGGCTTTACTTGAGTCGGCGATGCGTCACATCGACATTCTAGACCGTTTAGATTTCCAAGAGTTCAAGGTCAGCGTTAAGGCATCGAATGTGTTTTTAACCATGGATGCTTATCGCTTGCTGTCTCAACAGATTGATAATCCGTTGCACCTTGGGGTCACTGAGGCGGGGATTTACCGAACTGGTACAGTCAAATCGGCAATTGCCTTGGGCGGATTATTGATGGAAGGCATTGGCGATACCATGCGCATTTCGCTGGCTGCTGAACCAGAAGATGAAATTAAAATCGGTTTTGATATTTTAAAATCATTGGGCTTACGCTCAAATGGGATTAATTTTATTGCTTGCCCAAGCTGTTCACGTCAGGAATTCAATGTAATTCAAGTGATGCAGGCCTTGGAAGAGCGTTTAGAAGATATCCGTACCCCGATGGACTTGTCTGTAATCGGATGTAAAGTGAATGGTCCAGGTGAAGCCAAAGAAGCGGATATCGGGATTGTCGGTGCGTCACCGCGTTCACTGGTCTATCGAAATGGTGAAAAAAGCCATTTAATTGATACAAATCAGCTGGTTGATGAAATTGAAACAATGGTTCGTCAACGTGTTCAAGAGCTTGAAGAAGCAAAATCTAAAGAAATTATTCGTAGTTCATCATGAGTTCAATTGTCGCTATCAAAGGTTTTAATGACATCCTTCCAACGCAAACTGCCGCTTGGAGAAGTCTGGAACAACAACTTGCATCGTTAATGGATGCATATGGTTATCAACAAATCCGTTTGCCGATCGTAGAGCAAACGGGTTTATTCAAACGTGCTATTGGTGATGCAACCGATATTGTTGAAAAAGAAATGTATACTTTTTTCGACAAAGGTACGCCACCAGAATCACTGACCTTGCGTCCTGAAGGGACTGCAGGCTGTGTGCGTGCGATGTTGGAGCATAACTTGCTGCGTGGTGCGACGCCACGAGTCTGGTATCTCGGGCCAATGTTCCGCTATGAGAAACCACAAAAAGGCCGTTATCGCCAGTTCCATCAATTTGGTGTGGAAACCTTCGGTGTCGCAACGCCAGATATCGATGCTGAAATCATTTTAATGACCGCACGTTTATGGAAGCGTATGGGTGTGTCAGAACATGTGCGCTTAGAGTTAAATACTTTAGGTGAAATGGATGAGCGTGCAGCCTATCGTGCAGCCTTGGTTGAGTTTTTAAGCCAACACAAAGACGCCTTGGATGAAGACTCGCAACGCCGTTTAAGCACCAATCCATTGCGTATTCTGGATTCTAAGGTTGAATCAACGCAAAAGATTTTAGAAAATGCGCCGAAGTTGCATGATTTCTTAAAAGAAGATTCAATCAATCACTTCCAACAACTGCAACAATACCTGACGGATGCAGGAATTGAGTTTGTGATTAACCAGAAACTCGTACGTGGTTTGGACTACTACAACAAGACCGTATTTGAGTGGACCACCACCATGTTGGGTTCACAGGGTACTGTATGTGCCGGTGGTCGCTATGATGGTCTAGTTGGACAGCTCAAAGGTAAAGCAGATCAATCTGTACCTGCCGTTGGTTTTGCCATGGGAATGGAACGTTTACTGTTATTGGTTGAACAGGTAGCTGAAGTCAAAGATGCACGTGATTGTGAAATCTTTTTACTGGCTGAACCTGCATATCAAGCCAAAGCTTTGGTTTTGGCTGAGCAAATTCGTGATCAGTTAGAAGCTGCAAACAGTTCGCTTCGTTTAAAAACGGGTTCACAAGGCAGTATGAAAAGCCAAATGAAAAAGGCCGATCAATCAGGTGCAACCTATGCGGTAATCTTGGGTGAACGTGAGTGGGAATCTCAGCAGTTATTGGTGAAAGAGCTTGCGACGGCTGAACAGTCACAAGTTGCGCTCACTGAACTGACGCCATTTTTTATCGAAAAATTTAAACAATAAATTGCAAAATTTAGGAAAAGGACAATCACATGAGTTTAAGTGATGATGAACAACTCGACCAGTTAAAGTCGTTTGCCAAAAAATATGGTTCTGCAATGATTAGCGGAATTCTCATTGCCTTGATTGCCTTTTTCGGATGGGAATACTGGCAAAAGAAAAACCTTGCCGAAGCCCAGAACCAAACGGCGAAGGTACAGAAGTTGATGGATGAGGCGAAAGCAGCATCAGGTCAGCCAAATGCCTTTGCCAGCTTATCTGAAACAGCAGATAAAATTGTGAAAGATGATGCAGATTCTGCACAGGCGATTCAAACACAATTTATCATGGCGAAACTTGCCTATGACAAGCAAGATTATGCGGCTGCGGAAAAAGCTTTGAAGAAAGTTGAAACTTCAAAAGTTAAAGATGCGGGTTTGCTGCAAATTGTTAAATTACGTTTGGCTGATGCGCAATTGGCGCAAAGCAAATACGATGACGCTTTAAAAACCTTATCTAGCGTGACTGATCCTGCATTTAAGGCGACTGCTGATGAACTTCGCGGTGATATTTTTGTTGCGAAAAAAGACAACGCGTCTGCTCGAAAAGCGTATCAAAGTGCATGGGATAATCTGCTCGAACGTAAACAAGAGCGTCAGCTTTTACAAATTAAACTCGAAAGTGTTGGCGTTTTAGTAGATGATCCTGAGTTTGAGCGCCCGATCTTAGATACCAAAGTGGATGAGTCTTAATGCAGAATAAACTAAAACTACCTTTGGCAATTGCAATTGCTTCAGCTTTACTCGTTGGTTGTTCAAGCAATAAAGTAAAAGAAGCAAAACCGAATCCATTGCCAAAAATCACGCAAGAACAAAATTTAAACCTTGTGTTTTCACAAAGTGTCTCGTCTACCGATGCTGCTGAAGCGTTACGTTTGCAGTTGGATACAGACAATGGTGTGATTTTTGCGATTGACCCAGACGGTCAGGTTTCTGCATACAAAGGTAAACAGCGTCTTTGGAAAAGTAAAATTACCAAACAAGAACTCACTGCTGGTGTAGAAGCAGGTGAGGGAATTGTGGTCAGTGGTAATCGCAAAGGCCAATTATTTGCTTTAGACCAAGCCACAGGTGAGCAGAAGTGGACCGCGAAATTGTCGGGTGCCATTTTATCTCCATCACTGATCCAGTCGGGTCGTGTGATTACCATTGCCAATGATGGTACGGTATTTGCGCATGATGCAGCGACAGGCCAACAGGTTTGGGCATATAAGCTACCGAATGTTCAGTTTAGTTTGCGTGGTCAACCAGCACCTGTGCGTTTAGATGAGCGTACTGTGTTAATTGGTTCTGCCAATGCCTATGTTTATGCTTTGGATATCATCAGTGGTGTACCGCGTTTCCAACGTCGTGTGGCAATCAGTGAAGGTCGTTCTGACATTCAGCGATTAGTGGATGTTGTGGGTGATCCTGTGGTATCAGGACAATATCTGGTAACCACCAGTTTCCAAGGCCAAGTCACCGTGACCGATCTTGCAACACAACGTGTGGTGTGGAGTGAAGATGCGAGCAGTACCAATAGCGCTGAAGTTGCGGATGATAAAGTTTTCGTTGCGACGACGGATGGCAAGTTGAATGCATATAACTTGGCGACAGGTGAGTTGGTTTGGCAAAATGAAGAATTGTTGAATCGTAAGCTCAGTAATCCTGTGATGTTAGGACAAAATCTGGTCGTGGGTGATTTGGATGGCGTGCTTCATCTAATCAATCCTGCTTTAGGTAAGTTGATTGGTCGTGCCAAAACCAGCGGTGAAGTCCGCTCATTGCGCGTGATTGACAATCAGCTCTATGTTGCGACACGAAAAGGTGCATTAACCATTTGGCAGAATCGTTAATTTTGCCTTAGCTTGTGGTAAAATGCACAATTAGCTATTGCTAATAAAAGAATGATCGGGGTATTTGTTTAAACAAAACCCCGAATTTTTATTGTGATTACTTGATCACCAAAATCTTCCATACTGTTTCTGATACGATGTCATCAACGATGGCTCGTCTGAATTAAGGTTAATTTATGAAACCCGTTATTGCGCTTATTGGTCGTCCAAACGTCGGAAAATCAACGCTATTTAACCAAATCACCAAAAGTCGTGATGCTTTGGTTGCTGACTTCGCTGGTTTAACTCGTGACCGCAAATATGGCGATGCGGTTTTTCAAAATAAGTCGTTCATTGTTGTCGATACCGGTGGTATTGGTGAGAATGAAGGCGGCATTGATTCATACATGGCAGAGCAGTCAAAAACCGCCATCCATGAAGCAGACATCATTGTGTTTGTTGTGGATGCACGTGCTGGCTTATTGGCATCAGACGAACAAATTGCCCGTGAACTACGTACTCTCGGTAAGAAAGTATATCTAGTCGCCAATAAAGTTGATGGGGTACATGCTGAGGCTGCGCTGGTTGAGTTTTATAAACTGGGTATGGGTGAGCCATTACAAGTTGCTGCAAGCCACGGGCGTGGTGTTCAGCAAATGCTTGAAGATGTGTTGGCTGAAGTTCCAGAAGATGAAAATCCAGAAGAACATGACAAAGCAACAGGTTTACGTCTAGCCATTATTGGTCGTCCAAATGTCGGTAAATCGACTCTAGTCAATCGCCTGCTGGGTGAAGACCGTGTGGTTGCATTTGACCAACCGGGTACTACGCGTGACTCGATTTATATTCCGTTTGAACGTGATGGACGTCAATACACCCTCATTGATACCGCTGGTGTGCGTCGTAAAGGTAAAGTCGAGGAAATGATTGAGAAATTCTCAATCGTAAAAACACTGCAAGCGATTAAAGATGCCCATGTGATTGTGGTGGTACTGGACGCTCGAGAAGGTGTGGTTGAACAAGATCTACACTTAATTGGCTATGCACTCGAAGCTGGTCGTGCCATGGTGATTGCGATCAACAAATGGGACAACATGACCGAGTATGATCGCAAACAATGTAAGTTGGATGTAGACCGTCGTTTTGACTTTATCCCTTGGGCGAAAGTGCATTTAATCTCAGCCTTACATGGCACGGGTGTCGGAGAAATGTACCCAACTATCCATCGTGCTTATGATTCATCACACTTAAAAGTTTCTCCTGCGAAATTAACTCAGATCTTGAATGATGCGACTGAAGCGCATCAACCGCCAATGATTGGGGGTAAGCGAATCAAAATGCGTTATGCGCATATGGGTGGACAAAATCCACCGACTATCGTAATTCATGGTAATAAGGTGGATAAAACGCCTGCGGACTATCGTCGTTATCTTGAGAACGTGTTCCGTAAAGTTTATAAACTGGAAGGAACGCCGGTTCGTGTAGATTTCAAAACTTCGGATAACCCATTTGAAGGGCGTAAATCTCAAGTCGATGAGCGTGTAGCGGCACGCAAACGTCGCTATGTTCAGAAGTTCAAGAAAGCGGAAAAGAAATTCAAACGTTAAGCTCGTCTTGATGATAAAAGCCCAAAGTTTGCTTTGGGCTTTTTTGATGCTATTATTTTATTAGTTAATTTAAACAATGCATGTTTTTGTCGAGTTTAGCTTGTGTTTGGATTTTGTTTAAAATAAATAATATAAGCCATTGAAATATAATAAAAATTATTTTTTGTTAAATTTCTCACCAGTGCTATAATGCCACCGCAAAATTTCCACAAATTGATTATTTTTTAAACCACATCGGATTGTGCATGGCATGTTGAAACTCCATCTAACGCAGCCTCAGTTGATTGAAGCACAGCAAAACTATACTGCGTTGGATGCTATTCCGGCCATGCAGCGTCGACGTCTATCGGCATTGGCAAAAATGGCATTAAGCAGCGCTTTGACAAGCTTAAATGGCCAGCGTGTGGATTATATTGTTTGGGCCTCCCGCTATGGGGACGAACAAAAAACCTTGGATATTCTCCAAGACGTATTACAACAACAAACACCATCACCAACACAATTTTCAACCTCAGTTCATAATGCAATTGCAGGCTTGTATTCGATTCTATGTCAGGATGCGACGCCTTCGACAAGTTTAAGCTGTGAATGGACAGAAGCATTGATTGAGGCTTATGCGATTTTAAAATCAACAGCTACCGCACAACGCGTATTGGTGGTGGCATATGATCAAGCTTTACCCAGAGTTTATGTTGATGCGACTGAATTCTCTGCATTTGCTTTGGCGACCGTCGTGAGTTTAGAAAATCCCAATTTGGAAGTTCTACAACTTAGTGGTTCTGAATCATTAGAAAGCTTGGCTTTTTACCAGTTTTGGCAAGCTGCAGAAGTAGGCCAATCAGTGTTGAGATGGAAAAAATGTTAAAGCTGAATCAGATTAAACAAAAAGCCAATTATGCTTGGCGTGTTGCAGCAACCGGTTTTAGCTTTGCAAGTTTTGGTGCGGGTGGAGTTGGGATTGCAACGGTTGTGGCACCCTTGGTTCATTTAAGCAGCCGCAATCCAGTTGTACGTCAGCAACGTGCACAGCAAGTCATTCATTACAGCTTTAAGGGCTTTACTGAAATGATGGTCAAACTTGGCGTCATGACCTACTCAGTAGAGGGACTGGAAAAACTGCAACATAGCCGCCAAGAATTGGTGATTGCCAATCATCCAACCTTGATTGATGTGGTGGTGATGATTGGATTGATGCAGCAGGCCAATTGTGTGGTGAAGCAATCGCTTTGGTCAAATCCGTTTACTCGTGGTCCAGTACGTAGTGCGGGTTATATTTTAAATGCGGGTTCGCAGCAGTTTATTGAAGACTGTGTGCTTCGATTAAAACAGCAGGGCGCAGCTTCATTACTGATTTTTCCTGAAGGCACGCGAACTGAAAAAGGCGAGTGCTTGAACGAATTTCAACGCGGCGCTGCAAATATTGCGATTCGTGCCAATGTACCAGTACGTCCAGTTTTGATTAGATGTACACCCTCGACCTTAACCAAAAATGAAAAATGGTATCATGTGCCCGCACAGCCTTTTCATATTGAGATTAAGGTGTTGGATGCGATTGAAGTCCAAGATATCTTGGCAGATTCAGAAGTTTCGCCGAAACAGGTGCGTCAGTTGAATCAGGGTTTTTATCAAATTTTTAATAATGAGTTATCGAAAAATGAGCAATCTTGCTGATGAATTAAAGCAAATGATTATTGATGTTCTCGCGCTTGAGGATATTAGCATCAGTGATATTGAAACTGAAGCACCACTTTTTGGTGAGGGTTTGGGCTTAGACTCAATTGATGCGCTCGAGTTGGGCTTGGCATTGAAAAAACGCTATAACATTCATTTGAATGCAGAATCAGATGAAACCAAACAACATTTCAAATCAGTTCAAAGCTTAGTGGCTTTGGTTGAAGCGCAGCAAGCAGGTTAAGGAGTAGATCGATGTTAACTCAAGAACAGGTGCTGGCAAAGTTAAGAGAATGGATGCAGGATTTATTCGAAATTGAACCTGATGATATCCAGCTTACTTCCAATTTATACGAAGATCTCGATGTAGACAGCATTGATGCTGTTGATCTGGTGGTTAAAATTAAAGAACTGACTGGCAAGCAAGTCAAGCCTGAAGATTTTAAAGCAGTCAGAACCGTACAAGATGTTGTTGCGGTGATTCAGAATATGACCGCTGAATGAGACATCTCATTAGAGGGGGATTGATCACATTTTTTGTGTTGTACCCCTTTATTGTTGGATGGAGCCTGTCGCATGGACAGTTCATCTGGGTCAGTGTTTTACTGATTGTTTTGGGCATGTGTCGCTTGCTGAGCGCAAAAAAAGATTTGCTGTTACCGCTAACTGGTTTAGCCATTATTTGTGGTGGATTGAGCCTGATTTTAAAAGATCATGCTTGGCTCAAGCTTTATCCTGTGGGGATGAGTCTTGGCACGTTGATCATTTTTGCACTGACACTGTATCGACCACCATCCATGATTGAACGTTTTGCCCGTCTGGTTGAGCCAGATCTGCCAGCCTCTGGCGTGGTATGGACACGGAAAGTTACTGTGGTTTGGTGTTTTTTCTTTGCAATAAATGCCATGATTGCGCTGGCAACAGTATTTGCACCCATGACGTATTGGATCATTTATAATGGCTTTGTGTCTTACCTATTGATGGGAATATTATTCCTCGGTGAGTACATCTTGCGAAAAAGACATCAACGTTTAAATCAAACGATATCTTAAAATATTATGCCTATTTCTTTTTATAATGATGCTGATTCAGCAAATGCGTTGTGTATTAGCTCTGAATTAAAAACAATTTCTTATGCTGATTTTTGGCAAGATGTCGCTGAACAAGCCGCTGCAATCAGGGGATTGGGCCAAGAGACTTGGGCATTGTGGGAACAAGATAGTTACCAGTTTTTGCTGTTATTTTTTGCAGGCGTATTGGCCAATAAAAAAATCATTTTACCCCCCAACCGTGTTCGAGATTTAGAACAACAATTGGCTCAGCAACAGATTTACTTTCTGAGCCGTCAGCCTGTTCCTGCGACAGAGAAGGTAGAAGAAAGCTTTTCGCAACTGATTCGTATCCAACAGGATGATTTCTTAAATCAGGCTGAGATCATGTTCTTTACCTCGGGTTCAACTGGCGAACCGAAAAAGATTGAACGTACTTTGAAGCAACTACTGAATGAAGTGGTTGGCTTAGCCAGTAGTTTTCAGTTCAACCAGAAAAGCGTTGCTATTGCGACAGTCAGTCACCAGCATATTTATGGATTACTGTTCAAACTGCTTTTACCGTTGGCAACAGGACGTCATTTTTTTATTCCGCAATTGGCGTTTCCTGAAGATGTCATCCAAGCTCAACAGCGTTTAGCCCAACAGGGGTGGAGCAACTACTTGATTTCCAGTCCAGCTTTATTGAAACGTTGGACGCAGGATTTGGTCTTGCAGCAGTGTGAGCTGGTGTTCAGTTCGGGGGGGAAATTAGATGCAGGTGTCCGACCACATTTGAATGTTCCGATTGTTGAAGTGCTCGGGAGCTCAGAAACCGGAGGCATTGCACATCGTCAATATGATGATGCGGCATGGACAGCTTTTAATAATGTTGAGATTCAGATTGCTGTAAGCACCCAACTCATGGTGCGAAGTAACCATGCGGGCGAGTCTGGCTGGATTATCACAGGCGATGCTGCTGAGTGGATCAATATCAACAATAAGCAATTCAAACTTTTAGGTCGCTTGGACCGCATTATCAAGTTGGAAGAAAAGCGCTTGAGTCTGGATGCGATTGAGCACAGTCTGAATACGTTGGTAGAAGTAGAACAAAGCCATACACTCTTACTTGAACATCAGCATCGGCAAATTCTGGCAGCGATTGTGGTGCTCAATGCTGAGGCTCAACAGCAATTAGTGAAGATAGGTAAAGCCGCTTTTGTCAAACAGTTGAAGCAGCTGTTACAGTATCAGCTGGAAAGCATTGCCATTCCGCGACAGTGGCGTTTTTTGAGCCAGATTCCACAAAATGCCCAGTCAAAACGCGATAAAAATTATTTAAAAGCATTATTTAGCCCGATGTTACAGCCTGTCGTATTAGCGCAATGGCAACAACAGGATGAGCAATATTTCAGCCTTGAGTTTCCTGCTGAACTGGAATGTTTTAAGGGGCATTTTCCAACCCAACCGATTTATCCGGGTGTGGGACAGATTGGCTTTATTCAGCAGTTTGCCAAGAATAGTTGGTCTGATTTGCAGTGGTGTCAGGGTTTCGAGCAATTAAAGTTTCAAAACCTGATTCGTCCTTATGCGGTGGTGCAATTAAAATTAAGTCGTAAATTACATAAAATCAGCTTTGAAATTACCTCAGAGCAACAGGTCTTGGCTTCAGGGCGTTTTTTGTTTGCGCTTGAGCAGACCTAGGAGTCCGCTGATGTTGAACTATGGCATTGTTATTCCTGTGTATAATCATCCGCACTATCTGGCTGATCTTGTTGAGTATCTGGAACAATTTCAATGTCCGATTATCCTCGTCAATGATGGCAGTGATGCTGAATGTACGGCGATTCTGCATCAACTGGCACGACAGCATCCATTGGTTGATTTAGTGGAACATCAAACCAACCAAGGCAAGGGGCAAGCGGTCATGACTGGGTTGCGACATGCTGCTCAGTGCGGGATGACGCATGCGCTGCAATTAGATGCAGATGGTCAGCATTGTTGGGAAGATGTGCCGAAATTTATTGAACAGTCGCAGCAACATCCTCAAGCAATGGTGATTGGTCAGCCAATCTTTGATGACTCGGTGCCAAAAAAACGCCTGTATGGACGTTATGTCACGCATTTTTGGGTGTGGTTAAATAGTTTGTCTTTCGAAATTAAAGACAGTATGTGCGGTTTCCGAATCTATCCCTTGGCAAAAACCATAGCCGTACTCAATGCTGCTCAATTCCAACCTCGAATGGGTTTTGATAGTGAAATCTTGGTCCGCTTAAAATGGGAGAATACCCCTTTTGTGAATGTGCCTACACGAGTCATTTATCCTGAACATGGTGTGTCACATTTTAATGTGTGGCGTGACAATTTAGGTTTAAGTCAGGCACATGCCCGATTATTCGCAGGGATGTTACTGCGCTTTCCAAAGTTGATTTGGCATAAGTTTAAGGCGGACTGATGAAGACAGCACAGACTTCACAGGATACATGGCATCAGATTAAGGAACGAGGCGGACTGTTGCCACTGATGCTGATGCTTGGATTTTATCGCTGTGGTGGGCGTTGGCTATGCCGTGTGGTACTGTATTTTATTATCATGTGGTATTGGCTGTTTGCAGTGACTGCTCGACAGGCTTCTTTACAATATTTACAGCGTTTGCATCAATTCGCAGGGTCTCAGTCACCGTTTGCAACAATGCCGAACTGGATCAATAGCTATACGCATTTCATGCAGTTTGGTGAGTGTATTCTAGATAAGATTGAGGGATGGTTGGGGCATATTCCCGAGCAAAAACTGCAATTGTTTGGGCATGAGCACTTCCAGCAATATTACCAAAAAGGTGCGATTATTGTGGTGTCGCACTTTGGCAATATTGAGCTACTACGGGCGCTAAAGTCAGAGCACCCACAAAAAATTAATGTACTGGTCTATCAAAAGCATGCCTCACAATTTAATCAGTTTTTAAAAAAAATTAATGATAAGGCTGATGTCAATTTAATTGCAGTGGATGAACTCGGCATTGAAACTGCCATGCTGTTACAGGAAAAAATGGAGCATGGGGAGTGGGTGATCGTGGCTGCGGATCGAATTCCTGTGCTGTCGGATCGAGTACAAAGCATCCAGTTTTTGGGACATGAGGCTGCGTTGCCACAAGGGGCATGGATTTTGGCCAATTTATTGAAAGTTCCTGTGCTGGCGGTCTTTTGTTATCGTGCCCAGCAGAAGTTTCAGGTACATATTCATGCGATTGCCACGCAAGTGGATTTACCGCGCAAAACCAGATTAAGCAGCATGCAACAGATTACCCAATCCTATGTCGCCGTATTGGAACAGCATTGCTTACGAGCACCGTATCAATGGTTTAATTTTTATCAGTTTTGGACAAAATAACGTGAATGCAAGTCAAAGTGAAGCAATGCTCAAGCCCGTCCTGATTGTTGGGGAACAGCCACTCAGTATTGAAGATGTGGTGGCGGTTGCTCGACAACAGCGTCAAGTGGCTTTACCGACAGCAACAGCTTGGCGTGAGTTGATTCAGCGCGGTGCAGATTTTCTGGATCAGCTGTTGCTGGATGAAGGCGTGATCTACGGTGTTACCACAGGCTATGGGGATTCATGTCTGGTTGAAATTCCGATGCATCAGGTCAATGAACTGCCTTTGCATCTGTCACGTTTTCATGGCTGTGGTCTCGGTGAAAATCTGGATTTGATCAGTGCCCGTGCGGTGGTGGTAACTCGTCTTTGCTCACTTGCACGAGGTTATTCGGGGGTGTCTTTGGCCTTGCTAGAGCGTCTGGTCTGGATGCTGAATGAAAACATTATTCCAGTGATTCCATCGGAAGGCTCTGTCGGGGCAAGCGGTGATCTGACGCCTCTGTCCTACATTGCAGGTGCTTTGGTGGGGGAGCGTGATGTCTATACGCAAGGCAAAATTGTGCCGATTGCACAAGTCTATGCAGAGCAAGGCTTGGACGCCTTGGTGTTACGCCCGAAAGAAGGCTTGGCACTGATGAATGGTACCGCGGTGATGACGGCGATTGCCTGCTTAAACTATAAAAAAGCAGAGCAGGTGGCATTAGCCAGTACCTTGATCACCGCTTTAAATGTCTTGGCCTTAGAAGGTAATCCAAGTCATTTTGATGAAGTCTTATTTGCCCAAAAACCGCATCAAGGTCAGCAACATATTGCCCAGCAATTACGTGAATGGCTAAACAGTGAAGTGCAGACAGCACACCAAAGTCCACGTTTACAGGATCGTTATTCTTTACGCTGTGCGCCGCATATTATTGGTGTGTTTGAAGATTCAAAAACATGGTTGCGTCAATTTATCGAAAATGAATTAAATTCCAGCAATGATAATCCATTGATCGATCCCGTGAATTTAAGGGTGCTGCATGGTGGTCATTTCTATGGGGGGCATATTGCGCAAGCCATGGACAGTTTGAAGATTATGATTGCCAATATTGCCGATTTGATGGATCGACAAATTGCACAGTTGGTCGACCATAAAATGAATCATGGTTTATCACGTAATTTAACGGGTGCCAGTGCAGAGCGTCTGCCTTTGAATCATGGTTTTAAAGCAGTTCAAATTGGGGTTTCGGCTTGGACGGCAGAAGCCTTGAAGCATACTTTGGCCGCGTCTATTTTCTCACGTTCGACCGAATGCCATAACCAAGATAAAGTCAGTATGGGGACCATTGCCGCCCGAGATGCGACTCGGGTCATTACCTTGACGCAGCAGGTTTTGGCGGCCTTATGCTGTGCCAGTGTGCAGGCTGTACATTTGAAAGGTGTTGAATCTCAATTAAGCCCGCCTTTAAAGGCCTTTGTTGAGTGGACCTTAGAAAGTTTTGCACTACTGCAAGAAGATCGTCCTTTACAAACTGAACTACAACAGATTATTGATCGTTTCGACAACTTTGAATTGTTTAATCAATTCCAGCAACAGGTCTAGGAGCGACAGATGCAGGTAGATGTAATCATTGAAATTCCGTTTCATGATGTCGATACCATGAATGTGGTCTGGCATGGGCATTATTTAAAGTATTTCGAAATTGCGCGTTGTAAGTTATTGGAACAGTTTAATTATAACTATAACCAGATGAGAGCATCGGGCTACGCATGGCCTGTGATTGAAAGCCATGTACGTTATGTGCAGGGCATTGAGTTTGAACAGAAAATTAAAGTTCGTGCGATTTTAAAAGAATGGGAAAACCGTTTAAAAATTGAATATCTGATTCTTGATGCAGACACTGGACGACGTTTAACCAAAGGCTATACCACGCAAGTGGCTGTGAATATGGAGACCCGAGAAATGTGTTTCCAGTCACCGCAAATTTTATTGGATTGTTTAAATGCATGGGATGCGTTTAAGGAGCACCCGCATGGTTAATTCTGGTTTTCTGCATCTTAATCGCCTTGTTGCATTGATGCAGCAGCGTGCTTGCTGGTTATTATGCAGCCTTGTTGTTAGTGTATTGTTCAGTTTGAGTGTTTCCGTATCGGCACATGCGGATCAGGTCTCGACAATTTTTAATCAGCTTGCTAAAAGTGAACTCATTCGCGCTGATTTTGAACAGCAAAAGAAGTTGGCGAGTTTAAACAAGACTTTTGTTTCCAATGGCACACTGACCTTTGCCAAATACAATGGCGTGCTTTGGCAAATTAAACGACCTGTGCAAGCAGACTTGATCGTAACCCAAAAAAAACTCATCCAGAAAACACAACGAACCTATAGTCAGATCCAGATTGACCAATCGCCTTATAGTTCGGTTGCGACCTTGTTTTTGCAACTGATGTCGGGTGATGATAAAGCTTTGGCGAAGAATTTTAATGTGTTATCCGCCAATTACAGCCCGACAGGATGGAATATCTCGTTGACACCTAAATCAGCGCTATTTAAAAAGTTGTTTCTGAGAATTGATGCGCAGGGACAACAGTATGTGAATAAGATCGTGATTCAAGAACAGGCCAATAACAGCACCACGATTTTATTCCGTAATCAAACCGCTCAACCGAATCAACTAACGGCTGCTGAAGATGCGCTTTTCCAATTGGCAAAATAAATTCATAGCCATCTGGTTAATTATTTTAGCGCTGGTTGGGCTTACGCTGGCGGTGGCATGGGTCAAAAAAGAGATCCATATCCAGACCAATATTTTTGCTTTGCTGCCTGAAACGCAACAAAATCCTGAGCTTGCTAAAACACAGCAATATATGAGTGATCAGCTCAATGAAAAGGTCTTTGTTGTTTTAGAAAGTCAGGATCAACAGGCCTTAGTGCAGGCCACCCAGTTGTTTCAACAGAAGCTAGAACACAGTGACCTGTGGCAACCGCTTCGGCCACAGTTGGATTTAGCACAGTTTTCCAAGCAGTTATATCAACATCGGGCAGGCTTGCTGAATCAACAAGACCGACAGTTTTTGCAACAGCAGGATTATGAGGCACTGACCGAACAAAGCTTGATGCAGTTAATGAGTGTCGGGATGCCGATTACCGCGACCTCACTACAGCAAGACCCTTTATTGCTGTTTCCACGCTATATGTTGAGTGTGGCCAATCAGCTTTCAAGCAATGTCGAGCTGGAAGATGGTTTTGCCACCATTCATGATGAACAAAAGACCTCACGCTTATTGGTTCTGCAATTAAAACAGAATCCTTATAACATTGATTATCAGGAACAGGTCAGCGCTTGGATTGAACAATTGCAGCCTGAGCTGAACAAGTTGCAGGTTCAATCGCATTGGACGGGGACCATTTTATTTTCTAATTATGGAACCCAGTCGGCCAAACAGGAAATCTCAACCATTGGCCTCGGTTCAACCTTAGGCTTAATCCTGTTGGTCTGGTTTGGCTTCCGTTCATTCCGGCCACTCATGACTGAATTTATCGCGGTGTCGACGGGGAGCTTACTGGCATTTGCGGTGACGCATCTGGTGTTTGGTGAAATCCATCTGATGACCTTGGTCTTTGGTGCCAGTCTGATTGGGGTGTGTGTCGATTTCTCTTTCTATTTTATGGCAATGCAATCGCAGCATCGTAAACTAGATGGATTTAGGATTCTTAGACCGCTGTTGCCGAGCTTATTTATGGGCTTAATGACCACGGTTGTGGCCTATATTTTTCTGAGCTTTACGCCGTTTCCAGCCTTTAGGCAAATTGCGGTGTTTTCAATCGTCGGTTTGGTCGCTGCTTGGATTACCAGTGTATTGCTTCTACCGCGCTTAGCTCCGCTGAATGCACAAGCTGCAATTCGACGCTTAGCTTGGATTGGAATGGCCAGACAATGGTTTCAGCAACATCAAAAACTACGCTATGGCTTTATTTTGGGTATCTTGCTGATTGGAGGAGGCAGCCTATTTGCTTTGCAATCCAATGATGATATTCGAAACTTGCAAAGTATGGATGCCAAGCTGAAACAGGAAGATCAATATATTCGTTCCTTGTTTGCCCAGCAGCAAAGCAGTGATTATTTTGTTGTGCGTGCACACTCCAGTGCTGAGCTTGAGCAGCAGGAAGCACAATTGATTAATCAATTGCAGCAATTGCAAACTCAGGGGCAGATTGACGGTTTTCAAGCTTTGGGACAATGGATTCCGCCTTTGGCCCAGCAACAACAAAATGTGCAGCTACTGCAGCAGATTCCTGCAACCGCACTGAAACAGTATGCGGAAAGCATAGGTTTAAATTTTGCAAATCTACTGCAATGGCAACAACAATTGCAGCAGCAACCTTTACTCACAGAACAGGTGTTTCAACAGCATCCCTTGGCATTTTTACAGCTCAGTTCTACCGAGCGTCTGGTTATGGTCCGTGGGGTGAAGCAGGCGCAGCGATTACAGCAATTGGAATCCGCACAGATTGATTTCCAACAACCTGTTAGTACACTGTCTGGTGCGTTTGCACAGCATCGTCAGCAAGCGCAGCATTTATTGATCTATGCCTTATTGGGATTGGCGCTGGGTTTGGGCTTGGTCTACGGCAGGCATTCGATTATGCCGCTGGTTTTGCCTGTGACTTTGGCGCTGATCAGTACCTTTGCGGTACAGGCATGGTTGGGTGTGGAAATTAACTTATTCAGTATTATGGGAACCTTCTTGATCATTGGGATTGGTGTGGATTATGCGATTTTCTATCGGCATGGACATGACCATCCACAGGTGGTTGGCATGGCGCTGTTTTTGTGTATGATGTCGACCTTATTGGGCTTTGGACTCTTATCATTGAGTCATACTTATGCGATTCATTGCTTCGGTCTAACCGTTTTATTGGGTGTGATCTTTTCATTTGTTTATGCAACTTTGCTTACACCAGCTGATCAGCACCATATGGTGAATTTAGAAGAGCATTAATAAATCTAATTTTTAGGGGCAATGATGATACAAACAGCCGATGTGGTAATTATTGGTGCTGGGCCTTCTGGCAGTTCAGCCGCAGCCTTGCTTCGTCAAAAAGGCTATGCGGTCACGGTGATTGAAAAACAATATTTTCCGCGCTTTTCAATTGGTGAATCTTTATTACCGCAGTGCATGGTGTTTTTGGAAGAAGCGGGCTTATTAGAAACCGTGCGTGAGCATGTTCAATCCCGTGCATTCCAGTTTAAAAATGGCGCGGCATTTTTGTGTGGTGAAAAACGTAGCCATTATGATTTCACTGAAAAATTCAGTGCGGGGCCTGGCACCACTTGGCAAGTTCGCCGAGCTGACTTTGATCATTTACTGGCTCAACAAGCGCAGCAATATGGCGCAGATATTCGTTTTGGACATGAAGTTGTTGCGATTGATGTTGAGGTAGAGCACCCTGTTTTAACTGTGCTAGATGAGGCACAGCAGCACTATCAGATTCAAGCCAAGTTTTTATTGGATGCCAGTGGTTTTGGTCGCATCTTACCGAAGTTTTTAGATTTAGAAAGCCCTTCCAATTTTCCAGTACGTCGTGCCTTGTTTACCCATATTGAAGATGGGATTGGCGATCGTGCTGATTTTGACCGTGACAAAATTTTAATTACCGTGCATGAAAAAGACCGTCGTGCTTGGTATTGGCTGATTCCTTTTGCCGATGGTCGAGCTTCTTTTGGTGTGGTGGCGGAGCAGGATTTCTTTGATCATTATCAGGTTGAAGATGCTGCTCAGAATGAACCTGACTTGTTATTGAAACGGATTCTGGCCGACGATCCTGCATTATCTGAGGTCTTAGCACAGGCGAAATTTGATACGCCTGTACGTACCTTGGTTGGTTACTCGGCAAACGTCAAGCATTTGGCCGGTCGGAATTATGCCTTGCTCGGCAATGCAGGCGAGTTTCTCGACCCCGTATTTTCATCGGGTGTGACCATTGCATTAAAATCTGCCAGTCTGGCAATTCCTTTAGTTGATCGAGTGTTGCATGGTGAACAGGTGGATTGGATGCAGGAGTATGAATTGCCGCTGCGTAAAGGGATTAAAGTGTTTCGTGCTTATGTCGAGTCTTGGTACGAAGGCGAGTTTCAGGATGTGGTATTCGCAAGCAATCAAAATGACAACATTCGTCGTATGGTTTCATCATTACTGGCCGGTTATGCATGGGATGATCAAAATCCGATTCATAAAAATGCCAAACGCCGTTTAAGCACCTTGGCCGAATACTGCCGTGAAGGTGTCGCGCAAGAGAAAGCCTTAGAGGTTTAATATGCAACGGATCTGGATCAACATATTATGCTGTAGCATGTTGCTGTTGAGTGGCTGTCAACTGACGCCTCATGCACAGGGACTGAAAAGCAGCCATTGGCCAGCACAGCAATATCAACGACAAGACCAAGTTGAAGTGCAGTGGAAGGATAAAAGCTTTAGCTTCTTACTGTATCAACAGCAGCAAGGTCAGCAACTCAGTCTGCTTGCTTTGGGTTTAACAGGTCAACCTTTGTTCCAATTACAGTTTGATGGGCAGCAGGTCAAGGTACAGCAACGCATTGATCAGATGCGCCTACTGCCTTTTGAGTTTGTGGTTCGAGATCTGTTATTCGCAACCTATCCTCAGTTTGCTCAGTTAGGACAACAGTCTGTTCGGGTACAACAATCGGCAATGCAACAGCAAGTTTTTATTGCTGAAAAGGCTGTACTAGCAATTCAAACTCAAGACAATAGCATTGAGCTTGATAATCTGCAGGTACCGTACCGCATGACTTTGAGCCCGATTGAAAATACCTTGAATGGCGATCAATCTGCGCAAGGAGTGCAACCATGAGTCAATCTTTATCTCAGTTACAAGCAGTCGGTATTCCCCTAAGTGTTGGGCTTTCTGCATTAGGTCAGGATATTCAGCACATTCGTGAAGGTCTAACGACTCCTGACAATACCCTGACACTGGAAGCAGGATTTTTAGCCGATCGCGCTGTTTGGGTTGGACGCTATGCAGAGGCATTGATTGAGACTGTGCCTGAATCGCTAAGTCGATTTGACTCGCGTAATCTGCGCTTTGCTTTGACCGCTCTGCAAAAAATTGAGACTGAACTTCAACAGCAAATTGCCAGCATTGATTCAAAACGTCTCAGTATTGTAATGGGGACTTCGACTTCGGGAATATCCGACAGTGAGCTGTTATTGAAACAGTATTTTGATGGGAATGCTGCCATTGAAATTATGCATCAACCGCAAGAAATGGGCTGCCTAGCCAACGCTTTACAAATTTATCTCGGCTGGCAAGGGGCGGCTTATACCATTTCGACGGCCTGTTCTTCCAGCGCCAAGGCCTTTGCCGCAGGACAACGTTTAATTCAGGCAGATTTAGCTGATGCCGTATTGGTCGGTGGGGTGGATACCTTATGCCAACTGACCTTAAATGGTTTTAACAGTTTGGAAAGTTTATCTACAGATATTTGCCAACCCTGCGGTGTCAATCGTGATGGCATTAATATTGGCGAAGCCGCGGCTTTATTTTTACTGACCAAAGCCTCCGCACCGATCATGTTATATGGTGTGGGTGAATCGATGGATGCATGGCATATTTCTGCGCCGCATCCTGAAGGTCTAGGTGCAGCGACCGCGATGCAGCGCGCCTTGGACAGTGCGGCGATAACAGCGCAAGAGGTGGGGTATATCAATTTGCATGGAACTGCCACACCGCAAAATGATGCGATGGAAATCAAAGCTGTTCGACAAGTCTTTCAAGGCTTGAATGTGCCCTTAAGTAGTACCAAGCATAAAACTGGACATTGTTTGGGAGCGGCGGGTGCGATAGAAGCGTTTATCTGTACCCAACTATTAAAAGATCAAAACGGCTTGCCTTTGCATCAACAGGTTGAGCTTGATCCTGAGCTTGCGGATCAAAACTATGTCACAGATGCTCGGCAGACCGAGAACATTCGCTATGTATTGAGTAATTCTTTTGCCTTTGGTGGCAGCAATATCAGTTTGTTATTTGGGGTACAGCACTAAATGAAATTAGATGCGATTGAATATATTCCACATCAACAGCCTATGGTCTTTATTGATCATTTGGTTGAGGCCAATGAGGGTTATGCGATTGCTGAATTGACCATTCGGCCTGAATTAATGTTCTGTGAAGCGGCGGGTTTACCGACGTGGACAAGTATTGAAATTATGGCGCAAACCATTAGTGCCTATTCAGGTTGGATGGGACAACAATTACAGCAAGCACCGAAACTGGGGTTTTTGTTGGGAACACGCAAGCTACATTTACCCTTTGCGTATTTTGCGCTTGGACAGACCTTGAGGATTCGGGTCGAGCAGCAATATTTGCATGAAGGTTTGGGGCAGTTTTCTTGCGAGATTGAAGGGGCTGAGCAGGTGATCAGTGCCTTACTCAGTGTTTATGAACCGACTGATCAATCGACATTGGCATTATAGTTTTAGGAACAACAATGAATAGAAGAATATTGGTCACGGGTTCAAGCCGTGGCATTGGTAAAGCAATCGCATTGCAATTGGCTCAGGTGGGTTTTGACGTGACCATTCACGCCCGTTCACGTGAGGTTGAGGCAGCTCAGGTGGTTGAGCAGATTCAAAAGCTTGGGCAAAATAGCCATTATTTATTATTTGATGTGAATGAACGTGAGCATGTCAAAAGTTTATTAGAGCAAGATGTTGAACAGCATGGCGCTTTCTATGGCGTGGTACTGAATGCTGGTCTCACCCATGACGGTGCTTTCCCTGCATTGACTGATCAGGACTGGGATGAGGTCATTTCGACCTCTTTAGACGGTTTCTATAATGTGCTTAAACCCTTGATTATGCCGATGATCCATTTACGCAAAGGTGGGCGAATCGTGACGCTTTCTTCGGTCTCGGGCATTATGGGCAATCGTGGACAGGTGAATTACAGTGCAGCCAAAGCCGGCTTGATTGGGGCAACCAAGGCATTGGCTTTGGAATTGGCCAAGCGAAAAATTACGGTGAACTGTGTGGCGCCTGGTTTGATTGAAACAGAAATGGTCACCGATGAAGTCAAAGAACATGCATTAAAAATGATCCCAATGCAGCGCATGGGGCAGGTGGATGAAGTGGCAGGTGTAGTGAAATTTCTCTGTTCAGATGAAGCCTCTTATATTACCCGTCAGGTAATTTCGGTTAATGGAGGGCTGATTTGATGAAGCGTGTTGTAGTTACTGGCATGGCAGGGATTACCTCGCTAGGTGAAAGTGCGGATGACATCTTTGCACAATTCCATGCGGGTAAGAGTGGCATTTGCTATATGTCCGAGTGGGAGCAATATCCAGATTTAAGAACCAAGCTTGCAGGTCCAGTGACAGATTTTCAAGTCGCCAAGCATTTTAATCGCAAAGTGACACGAGGCATGGGGCGTGTCGCGTTAATGTCAGTTATCAGTGCTGAGAATGCCTTGCAAGATGCGGGCTTAATCGGTCATGAGATATTAAATAGCGGTGAAGCCGGCGTGGCCTTTGGCTCATCTGCTGGCAGTGTGGATGCGGTGCGCGAGTTTGGCAATATGCTGATTGATCAAGACATGAGTAAGATCAATGCCACCACTTATATCCGTATGATGTCACACACCAGTGCTGTGAATATGACCGTTTATTTCGGTCTGAAAGGGCTTACCTTGCCAACCTCGAGTGCATGCACCTCAGGTTCAATGGCGATTGGTCAGGCCTATGAAGCGATTAAATACGGTAAACAAACGCTTATGCTTGCAGGCGGTGCGGAAGAGCTGAGTGCCGCAGGTGCTGCCGTTTTTGATGTTTTATTGGCGACCAGTGGGATGAATGATCATCCTGAAAAATCACCACGACCGTTTGATACACGACGAGATGGCTTGGTGATTGGCGAGGGCGCTGGTTGTTTGATTCTTGAAGAATATGAACATGCCAAGCAGCGTGGCGCTACCATTTATGCCGAGATCATTGGCTATGCAAGCAATACCGATGGGCAGCATGTGACTAAGCCCGATAGTGAGCGGATGGGGCAATGCATGCAAATGGCATTGAAAGATGCCCAACTGGATGCCAGTCAGATTGACTATGTCAATGCGCATGGCACTTCAACCGATCAAGGTGATATTGCTGAAAGCCAAGCTACGGCAAGGATTTTAGGGCGTAAACCGATTAGCTCATTAAAGAGTTATTTCGGGCATACCTTGGGGGCGTGTGGGGCAATCGAAGCTTGGTTAGGCATTGAAATGATGCAGCGTGGACAATTGATTCCAACCTTGAATCTGGATGAAATTGATCCACAATGTGGTGATTTAGATTATATTACCCAGCAAGTGAGGGCGAGTGCGATCAATATCATGATGAGCAATAACTTCGCTTTTGGAGGGATTAATACCTCACTGATTTTTAAACGAACAACATAACAAGCAAGGGGCATAATAATGTCAATCAAACAATTATTCTTAGCAACTGTATTAACGACTGGTTTTGCTGCATCTGTGCAAGCTGCGGATACCGTGCATAATCTGGATTTTAAAGCGGCGGTAGACCGTGCAGTTGCTGATGGAACCCTCGATGGAACAGTAAAGTTTTATCTTAAAGGTACCAAATCAGGTGGAAAAGTATTAGAACAAGATATCGTCACCAATCAGAAAACCAATGGTTTTGGGAAGTCAGCTGAAAAGTCATGTGATTGGGTGCTTCGTTCGGCATTAATCCAGTTAGACAAAGCAGCAAAAGCACGTGGTGCCAATGCAGTGACCAATATCGTGAGTTATTTTAAAAAGAATGAATCACAAAATTCGACCACTTATCAATGCTATAAAGGCATGGCTGTGGCCAGCGTTGCGCTGAAAGGCGATATTGTGAAGTTCTAAGTGATTTGATCAGGTTAAGCCAATGACGCTACGTGAAATTGAAATCCATGTTCAGGCATTGGCGCAACTGCTTGAAAAGCCTAAAACCGATTTTGCTGATTTAAGTAGCTTTAATCATTATAAAAAACAGCAGATCAGGGACTATCGTAATCATCTGTTGGCAGAGCGGCTGCAAAGTGAAGTTGCAGCACTCAGCTTTTCTAAACATAAACATGGTAAGCCCTTTTTAAGTTCGCATGTACTGCATTTTAACCATACCCATAGCCAGCAATTTTATGCCTTGGCGATGAGTGCACAGGTCAAAGATCTTGGGATTGATGTCGAAGAACTCGATCGGAAAGTGCGCTTTGATGCCTTGGCCCAACATGCATTTCATGCCGAGGAATACCAAACTTGGCTGCTGCAAGATCAAGATCCTGAATATTGGTTACGGGTTTGGACCACTAAAGAGGCGGTATTAAAAGCATCAGGTCTTGGTATTCGTTTGGACCTGAATAGTTTAAATACCCAAGTGCATCCATCCAATCATGGTGGCATGTGTTCGCATCCATTGATTGGCACTTTTGCTTACCAGAACTTTATCCTGAACCAGAAAATCGTGGTCACCATTGCATGGCGGGCAGAGCAGTCTTGCCGAGGTTTTCAGTTTCCAAAAATTCAGATCATTCAGCATTAGAGAACAACTACCATCAATGCAGTCATTGATGGTTTTGAGGAAGATTTAAGCTTTGCTGATGACGGATACGCTTTGCTTTTATAACGACACTTTCCCGAGAGAGGCGATAGTAAAAACTGCTGCCAAGCATAACGCCAATAAACCAGTTGAAGGGCGCCAAGAACTGAAAACTCGGAATAAGAACCAACAGCAGGCCGATACTGACTGCTGCCACTAAGCTCATCACGGCTTTTTTATTGATGCCTTTTTGATAGTAATAGGCTGCTGTGGGTTGATCGCTAAATAAGTCATCGACCCGCACTTTCTGTTTGTTAATCAGATAAAAGTCAGCAAGTAAAATACCAAACAGTGGACCGATAAAAGCCGCTAAAGTATCAAGGGTATAGTGAATCAGTTCTGGGGAATTAAATAAATTCCATGGGGTGATAAAGATGGAACCGATCGCTGCAATCATGCCTGCTCTGCGAAAATTAAGAAAACGAGGCGCGAGATTAGAAAAATCAAAACCTGCCGATACGAAATTCGCCACAATATTAATGCCAATGGTCGCGGTTAACACCGTCAATAAACCGAGCACCACCACAAATCCGTTATCGATCATGGCAACCGTTTCGAGTGGATCATGCACCATTTTTCCAAAAACACTAAAGGTACCTGAAACAATCATCACCACAATGATGGCAAAGAACATAAAGTTAAACGGTAGTCCCCAAAAGTTCCCCTTTTTGACCTGTTGCATATTTTTGCCATAACGGGAGAAATCCCCAAAGTTGAGTAATGGGCCTGAGAAATAAGACACCACTAATGCAATGGCGACAATGGTTTGCATGATCTGCTGATTGACGCTGAGGTGTTTATCACTGAGATTAAAGGAAATATTATGCCAACCTGATTTCCACACCAGCCATAAGGCCAGTGCTAACATGACCACATAGACCATTGGACCGGCCCAATCGATAAACACCTTGATGGTGTCCATGCCTTTCCAGAAAACCAATGCTTGTATCGCCCAGATAAAACCAAAACAGATCCAGCCAATCGTACTTAGACCTGCAAACTCCGTCAGTGTAAGCGGGTGTAAGGCAGGATAGAACTTAAGAAGAATCATCATCAAGGCATTGGATGCTAGCCAGGTTTGAATGCCATACCATGAAACCGCAATTAAGCCACGAATTAAGGCTGGGATATAGGCCCCATAAATCCCGAAGGCTTGGCGAGAGATGACGGCATAGGGAACCCCTGAAATTTGGCTGGGCTTTGCGACCAAGTTCGCCGCAACTTGGACAATCACGATCCCAATGAGTAAGGCTAGTAAAACTTGCCAACTGGCAAGACCGAGCGAAAATAAGCTTGCTGCAACGACATAGCCGCCCATACTATGCACATCGGACATCCAAAAGGAAAAGATGTTATACCAAGTCCAATTTTGTTGCGCAGGGATGAGATCTTCATTGGAGAGTTTAGGGCTATAGTTCGGGTTATCGCTCATGACGGGTCTTCAAGATAAACAGCTGTTCAGACCAGTGATGCAGAAATTAAGCCAACTTCTTTTTATCATTTTAAATTTATTATTAATTTGTTGATTATATTTGTTTAAATATTTAATTTTAGATTTTAACTGTTCAGACCAGTTGGATTGAAATATGATCAAGCTTATTTTTTGAATTAAAAATGTGCAGAAATGAGAAACGCGACTCGAATTCAAATCATTAATCCAAATACCTGTATCCAAATGACCACATCGATTGCTGAGGCTGCACGTCAGGTAGCCGCAGCGGATACCGAAATTATGGCGCAGTCTCCCGAAAAAGGCGTGTTATCGATTGAGGGGCATTATGATGAGGCAATGTCTGCCATTGGAGTGCTGGAGCTCATTCAACAAGGGAAAGCACAGCAGGTTGATGGGCATATTATTGCCTGCTTTGGTGATCCAGCCTTGCATGCGGCTAGAGAATTGGCTCAGGCGCCAGTGATTGGCATTGCCGAAGCTGCATTTCACATGGCCAGTTTGGTGGCGACAAAATTTTCGATTGTGACCACTTTAGCCCGAACTAAAATTATTGCTGAACATTTATTGCATCAATATGGATTTGAACGGAAATGTGCACAGATTCGATGCATTGATCTACCGGTATTGGCATTAGAACATGATAAGCAAATTGCCTATGAAAAATTATTGGCAAGCTGTCAGCAAGCTAAAATGCATGATGGGATTGGTGCAATTGTATTGGGCTGTGGCGGCATGGCTGAGATGGCCGATCAGGTCAGTTTAGAGCTGGGAATTCCGATTATTGATGGGGTTCGGGCTGCGGTCAAACTGATTGAAAGCTTGCATGGTTTAGGCATTCAAACCAGTAAGTGGGGAGATTATGATTATCCCTTAATAAAAGGGTAATTCAGCGCAACTGCATGTGAAAATATAGATAGATGACGAGCGTCTGTTTGGAGATGACTTTTCCTTGCAGCGCATACAAAAATGCCAGCATTTCGCTGGCATTTTTAGTTTAAAGAAGAACTGATTTAAGGAATCTCTTCTTCTTCAAATTCAGGTTTAACTTGAACAATAAAGTCCTGACGATTTAGACCACGCCATAATGCGAATGCAGTACCGATATAGATCGATGAGTAGGTACCGACAAAGATACCGACAAACATTGCCATAGAGAACCAGTGTAAGCCATCACCGCCTAAGAACATCATGGCAAGGACCACAAGTAATAAGGTCATCGAGGTGTGAATGGTACGACGTAAAGTTTCTGTTAAGGCAATATCTACGATTTCGCGAGGACTTGCACCACGAATTTTACGGAAGTTTTCACGGATACGGTCCGAAACAACGATGTTATCGTTGAGCGAGAAACCAATCACCGCAAGTACAGCCGCTAATACGGTTAAGTCGAATGGCCATTGGAACAGCGCAAAGGCACCAAAAATGATGATAATGTCATGGAATAATGACATTACAGCACCAACAGCCATTTTAAACTCAAAGCGCACGGTGACGTAGATCAGCATTAAGATCAATGCCAGCGCAACCGCACCCGCAGAACGGAGATAGAGCTCATTACCCACTGCACCACCGACAGAGTCCACTTTGTGAACTTCTACAGTGTTATTCGGCAATTGAACCGCTTTGGTGATGCTATTGCTAAGATCTTCAACATTCAGGTCTTCTTGTACTGGCATACGTACGATGAGGTCAGTACTACTGCCTAAAGTTTGCACCACAGCATCTTTAAAGCCTGCACGATCCAGTGCCTGCACCACTTGAGCAGGTTGAACACCTTGCTTATAGTTCAATTCAGCTGAGATACCGCCAGTAAAGTCTAAACCGAGATTCAGACCTTTCGTTACGATAAAGAAGATACTGGCAATGGTAATCAGGATCGAGAAGATGGCCGCAGGTGTGGCAATCTTCATAAACGGGATGATTTTTAGATCATCTGGGCGACCGTATTGCTTTGAGTCTTGTTGAGTCAGATCAGTCATGTGAATCTCCTTAAATACTCAACTTGGTCAAATTACGGCGCTTGCCATAAATGAGCTGTACGATTGCACGTGTTACTGTAATTGCAGTAAACATCGAACAAATAATACCGATCATCAAGGTGACTGCGAAGCCTTTGATCGGACCTGTACCAATCGCGAATAAAATAAACGCAACAATGAACGTGGTTAAGTTCGAGTCAAGAATGGTGTTATAGGCGCGATCATAACCAGCCACAATCGCCTGTTTCGGCGAGGCGCCCCAGAGCATTTCCTCTCGTATTCGTTCACAGATCAGGACGTTGGCATCGACCGCCATACCAATGGTAATCACGATACCCGCAATACCTGGCAGGGTGAGGGAAGCCCCAATCCAAGACATCACCGTTAAGATCATGGCAAGGTTAAAGACCAAGGCAAAGTTCGCGATTAAACCGAATAGACGGAAGAACACGATCATCCAGATGGCAACCAGTAAGAAACCGATTTGGGTCGATAATACGCCCTTATCAATGTTTTCTTGACCAAGACTTGGGCCCACGACACGTTCTTCAACGAAGTACATCGGCGCAGCCAAAGCACCTGCACGAAGCATCAAGGCAAGCTCAGCCGCTTCTTGTGGTGAATCTAAACCAGTAATACGGAATTGTGAACCCAATACCGCTTGGATCGTCGCAGCGTTAATCACCACAGATTCAGTATATGGGGTGCGAACTTCTGTTTGAACGCCTGTATTTGGATCAGCAACATAAGAGATTTTTTGTTTATTTTCGATAAACAAGACCGCCATACGTTTGCCGACAGCACCACGAGTGGCATCTGCCATCAGCTTACCGCCTGAAGAATCCAGTGTGATGTTTACTTCTGCACCACCAGAATCTTGGCTAAAGCCAGAACTTGCATTTTGAACGCGTTCACCGGTCAAAATACGGTTACGCTGTAACAGCAATTGACGACCACTGTCTAAAGACTGATAAGCAAAGACTTCAGTCCCCGGAGGAAGCGGCTGACCATTATATTTACCCGTATATGGATCGATATATTGATCATTACTGTCCGCGACCAAACGGAACTCTAAGTTCGCCGTACGACCCAAGACACGTTTTGCTTCTGCGGTATCTTGTACACCCGGTAATTCAACCACAATACGGTTGCTACCTTGGGTTTGTACCAGTGCTTCAGCCACACCAAGTTCGTTAATACGGTTACGTAGCGTGGTTAAGTTTTGATTCACTGCATAAGATTGAATTTCCTGACGACGCGCATCGGTATAATTCAGTCTTAAAGTCGCACCAGATGAGGTTGCAACCGCTTGTTGAGTAAACTCATTACCATTGCGACGTAAAAAATCAGTCGCTGCATCACGGTCTGCATTGCTGGCAAACTGGACGGTAATGGTGTTGTTATTCAAAGCAAGGTTGTTAAATTTGATTTTGTTATCACGGAATTGACGACGCAAATCAGTTGCAGATGTTTCCATACGCTGACTAATTGCTTTATCCATGTCGACTTCGAGCAAGAAGTGTACACCGCCACGTAAGTCCAAACCGAGTTTCATCGGTTTTGCCCCAATCTTTTGCAACCACTCAGGGGTGGTTGGTGCAAGGTTGAGTGCAACTACATAGTCTTCACCTAAATCACGGCGTAACACTTCTTTGGCTTTTAACTGTTCTTCAGAAGAGTTTAAGCGTAATAATGCCGCGTTGTTGGTAAAGCTATTGTCGTGACTGCTTATGTTGGCAGTTTTTAAAATCTGCTCAGCTTTTTGCACGATCGTCTGATCAATTTTGGTGCCTGCTTTTGCTCCCGAAATTTGGACAGCAGGTTCATCTGGATACAGACTTGGAAGTGCATATAACGTACTGATCACAAGTACCACAAGGATCAGTAAATATTTCCATGCAGGGTAACGCATTCGCTTTCTTCTTAAATGAAAAAGTCGTGCTGAGGCACGACTATTTTATGATTAAAGGTTATTTAATGTGCCTTCAGGTAATACTGAAATGACACTCGCACGTTGGATTTTTACCTCAACACCACGAGTGAGTTCAACAACTGCAAAGTCACCTTCAAGTTTGATAATTCTTCCCATTAAACCACCAGCAAACACGATCTCGCTGCCTACACCCAAACTTTCGATTAAAGAACGGTGTTCTTTAGCACGTTTTGCTTGAGGTCTCCAGATCAAGAAATAGAAGATTGCGATAAATACCGCGATCATCAACAAGTTTGCCATAAGGCTTGGACCTTGTGTCGCAGCAGGTGCAGCGTGAGCAGTAGAGATGAAAAAACTCATTTCGATTTCCTAAAATTAAAAGGCAAAAAATTAACAATAAATCCCAATTCGTTTTGCAATGTACCTTGTCTTGCGATCAGGCGCAAATCTTGATGCAAATCGTTCAGCTTAGTCCTCTGGACATGCTGGAACTTCTAAGCCACGACGGGCATAAAAGTCCTGAACGTACTCATCAAATGTGCCATTATCCAATGCATCACGCATACCTTGTGTCAGACGTTGGTAGTAACGTAAGTTGTGGATGGTGCCGAGCATTGAGGCCAGCATCTCACCACACTTCTCTAAATGATATAAATAGGCACGAGTAAAGTTTTTACAAGTGTAGCAATCACAATGTGGGTCTAAAGGCCCTTTATCATGGCGATATTTACTGTTACGGATTCTGACCAAACCATCGGTAACAAAATAATGACCATTACGGGCATTACGGGTTGGCATCACACAGTCAAACATATCAACACCACGGCGAACCGCTTCCACGATATCCTCTGGTTTACCTACACCCATTAAGTAACGCGGTTTGTCTTGCGGCATTTTGTTAGGTAAATAATCAAGCACCTTGATCATTTCTTCTTTCGGTTCGCCGACCGAAAGACCGCCAATCGCATAACCATCAAAACCAACTTCTAACAAGCCTTTGAGTGACTCGTCACGCAGGTCTTCGTACATCCCACCTTGAATAATGCCGAATAAGGCATTTTTATTGTTAAGCGCATCATGGTGGTGAGTTTTACAACGTTTCGCCCAGCGTAAAGAAAGCTGCAATGATTTTTGCGCATCTTCATGGGTGGCAGGGTAAGGGGTACATTCATCAAAGATCATCACGATATCTGAGTTCAATACATGTTGGATCTCCATTGAAATCTCTGGAGACAAGAACACCTTTGAACCATCAATCGGAGAGCGGAAGGTGACACCTTCTTCTTTGATTTTACGCATTGCGCCCAAGCTAAACACTTGGAAACCGCCTGAGTCAGTCAAAATTGGTTTATCCCATTGGATAAACTCATGCAGACCGCCATGCTCTTTAATCACTTCCAAACCTGGACGTAAGTAAAGGTGGAAGGTATTTCCTAAGATAATTTGTGCCTGAATTTCTTCAATGTCACGCGGGAGCATGCCTTTAACCGTACCATAAGTACCCACAGGCATAAACACAGGGGTTTCAACCACACCATGTTCTAAAGTAAGTCGACCACGACGGGCGCGCCCCGACTGGCCTAATTTTTCAAATTTCATGTAATAACCTGAGCAAGATCGAAGTGCTACTTTGATTGCAGCGCAAGGAGGCGAAAAAACAGTTCGCTGATCGAAAGCGGCTATTTTCCCCGATTATGGCGTGTAGTTCTACTACTAAATGTAGCCATAACCAAAAAATAATAATCTCCCCTAACCCCTCTTTAAAAAGAGGGGGATAAAAGGCGATATTATCTGACGATAAACTCAAATGCTCCCTCCTTTTTAAAGGTAAGCTGCGGTTATGGCAGCGCAAGGGAGGAGGATTTATGAGTTAAGAGAGTCAATCTAAAGCATCAAATTGAATGATTTTCCGCTTGTAAAATAGACTACAGTGATCGGCGCTAAGGCACTAAAAATTTGGCTTATAGTCAAAGTTTTCAGTCGCCAGATTATCCTTAAACGGGCGAATGGCTTTCTTGGATAAAGTCAGCGTATTGATCAGGTTGTTCGGGAACACTTCGATTTGGTTATTAAATAATTCCACGTTGCGGTTAAAGATGGTGATTGCCGCACCGACATTTTCGTTTTGTTCCTGAATATCATCCATCATCTTGCTATACAGCGCATCGGCTTTCAGTTCAGGATAATTTTCGACCACTACATTCAAGCTATGAATCAGTTCCTTACTCATTTTTTCAATCTGTTGTAACTGAGAAATATCCGTGTCATTCACATTCAGGTTAAGAATCTGCTGACGCAACTCGGTGACTTTTTCCAGTGTGGATTTTTCAAATTGAGTATATTGATCCAGCGTTGCTTCCAAGGCTTCTAGTGTCTTTACTTTTTGACGTTCGAAGTTGGCCACTTCTGACCATGCTCGTTTGGTGGCATTAAAATAACGCACGATATTATTGCGGATAGAAATGCCCCACACGATCAGTGCGACAAAAATTCCCAAGAAGATCAGTAAACCTGTCATCGCCATTCCCCTTATTGTTATTGCTCAATGATTAGCGGATTAAATTCAACATCAATTGTTGAAACTTATGATATTGCGGCATGGTCATGGTTCTTAAATGTCCACGTAATGCTGGAATATCCTGAATGTCACTGCGTTTACTGGCGGTTTGGAAAAGATTTTGTTCGCCGACGTAACACATAATTTGTTCCTCATGATGATAAATTAAATCACCTGTAAAATGTTGAAAAAAATCATGTAGTTTTAAGGTCAGACTAGGGCTCACCTCTTTTGCGAGTCGGTGTTGATCTAAGCCAAAAATATTCAATTCTTGGTTAATCAAAATATCGCTGCTTTGCCATGAGCTGGTATAAGGTTCAAAAAAACGAGAGCGTTGATTGCTGACGGCAATTCCTAAGGCTGGCATTTGAAAAATAAACACACCCCACAAATCTTTATGGATTTCTTTAACGATTTTCTTATCGCTGCTTTGATCCTGAAGGATCGGCATTTCACTAACATAGTGATACTGAAACAGTAGAACCTGATGTTCTGTGTTGCCATCATGCCATGTGGTCGACGCGTATTGGGTAATCTCATTAGATTCATTACCCCGATTAAATAGGGGGAAATGTTGCTTTAGCTTGCTGATGACTAAAAGTGGCTGCGCTTGAATCGGTAAATAAGCCGGCAATTGCTGGAACTGCAAACCATAGCGTAATACCGTCATTCGTTCTTCTAGATAATTGATGACGCGCGTTAATGGCTCTTGTGGTTCATAGAGCAGATAGGCCAGAAAACCGGTTAAAAATGCCCCGAGTACACTCCAGATATATTGAATATACGGATGTAGAAAATAACCAAACACCAAGGTGCCAACACTGATCAGTGCGAATAAATAGGGTAGGACATTAAAAAAACGCAGGCTGTGATCGTCACGCCATGGGTGTAAGGCATCTAATAGAGCCTGATCACTATGCGCTTTCTGTCCAACATCCCACAATCGTGCAATATTGCGAAAAACCTGCGCATTTTTTCTACGCCTGATATGTAGCGCTTGTTGTACGGTGTCGATCGGCATGGAAATAATCGTTTCATTATAATGGGTCGGACTTGTTTGAATTATGCTTTAAATTTCAGAAACTAAGAAGTCTATAATCTGAATCTAGCGGTGTTTTATTATTTTGAATGAATGACTTTTACTAAAACATTTTATTGAGAAAATCGACTAAACCGTAACTTAGTCGATTAATCAATATTAAGCGTCGAGCTTATCTACCAGCATCGCATCGCCATAACTAAAGAAGCGATAACGTTGCTCAACTGCATGGGTATAAGCAGCCAAGATATTGTCTCGATTCGATAGTGCTGAAACCAACATCAGTAAGGTCGATTCTGGTAAATGGAAGTTGGTAATCAAACGATCCACGATACAGAACTGATAACCTGGATAGATAAAGATTTGCGTATCACCTGTCCAAGCTGCAATTTTGCCTTGATTGGCTTGTGCTGCACTTTCTAAGGCACGGGTTGCCGTGGTGCCCACTGCAATGACTTTATTGCCACGCGCTTTGGTTGCCAAAATCAGGTCAATCGTGGCTTGTGGTACATCACACCATTCACTGTGCATAATATGATTGGTAATGTCTGTAGTACGTACAGGCATAAATGTGCCTGCACCGACGTGCAAGGTCACAAAGGTTTTTTGTACGCCTTTAGTGGCTAGTTTTTCTAATAAGCCTTGGTCGAAATGCAGACTCGCTGTTGGTGCAGCAACACTGGCAATTTTTTCAGGGTCGTGGAATACGGTTTGATAACGTTCGGTATCAATCTCTTCCGCTTCACGATTGAAATAAGGTGGAATCGGCAGCTGACCGTATTGATCTAGTACCGACAAGATTGGTTGTGAAAACTTCACCACAAACAGATTTTCATGACGACCTTGTACGATGACAGGCACAGCATCTTCACCGATATACAGTTCTGCGCCGGCTTTAGGTGAGTTGCTTGATTTGATATGGCAATGTGCAGTGTGGGTATCCAACATGCGCTCAACCAGAACTTCGATTGCGCCACCTGTCGCACGTTTGCCTTTTAAACGTGCTTTCATGACTTTGGTGTCATTCAGTACCAGCAAATCACCGTCTTCAAGTAGATCGAGAATATCGGTAAAGGCGTGATCGTGATATTGGCCTTTGGCATCGATATGCAGTAGGCGAGATGCGCTACGGCTGTCTAATGGGTAGCGAGCAATAAGTTCATCGGGGAGATCAAACGAAAAGTCGGAGAGTTGCATACATCTAAAACATTGCAAAAATTGGGCGTAGTATAGTCTTTTTTACGTTTTCCCGCTGAGTTCGCGTGTTTATTGATAGAAAAATATCTGAATGATTTAAAAGTGAGCAATAAGCGTGAGTTAGTGTTTGACAATAAAATCAAACAGGTTATTATACGCAACACAAAGCATCGCACTCTTCCCGAGGTGGTGAAATTGGTAGACGCGGCGGACTCAAAATCCGCTGTCAGAGATGACGTGTCGGTTCGAGTCCGACCCTCGGGACCAAGATTCAAAGACCCCAAGCTGGTATTAAAGGCTTGGGGTTTTTTCATTTTTGGCGTGAGTGTTTTTTTACGGTATTTTAAGGGATTATTTGGTATAAGTTTCCACCCGATATTTAAAGATAGAAAATAAGGAAAACCAATTATTTATGAGCACATCTATTTATCAACGTCCTAATAAAAAATGGAAGACAGATGTTGAATTAAATGGTGTGCGGCAATGGATACTTGCAACGTATTGATAATCGCTTGAATGAACCGTTGCAATTCAAAGGGTTGATGGGCAAATATATGCGAAGAATGAAGGCTCAGAATCAGTTTTTGATGATGATGGAAGGATTCAACGAGCATGAGTTTGCAGCAAATAGTGTTTGTCATATCAAAACTTCAGATGTTGATCAGGAGATCTATGGCTCACCCGAGTATCTCTCTGCCTTGCAGTCCGCTTGGTTAAATGAATCGGCAACTTTGTTCCGTCGAAAGTACTACAACAATGGATCTTATGCAGGCTTTATCTTGTATATGACCGATGCTGGTATAGATGATGAAGATGTTGAGTCTTTGAAGCAGGCAATGAAGGATTCACGTGGTCCGGGTAATTTTAGGAATTTGTTTTTACATGCACCTGGTGGAAAGAAGGATGGACTACAACTCATCCCGATCAGTGAGTTGGCGGCAAAGGATGAGTTCTTGAATATCAAGTCGATTACTCGTGATGATATTTTGGCTTCATTTCGGACGCCACCGCAGTTGCTAGGTATTATTCCTTCAAATGCCGGTGGCTTTGGTTCTATTAAGGAGGCACGTGAAAGTTATTGGTATTCAGAAATTGTGCCTGAACAAAATCGAATATCTAATACTATTAATGAATGGGCAGGAGAAAATGTAGTGCAGTTTAAAAAATATGATGAAATGAAAAATTGATTAATTTTTTGATTTTTTGTAATTAAAATATAAAGAATATTTAAAAAACAACTTTCTTTTATGAAGAAAGTTAATGTAGTACCTAAGATACATATGCTAAAATTTAACTATAAAATATTTTTTTGGTTTTGATTCATGAGTAAAAATCGTAAAGTTTTACTTCTTTTTGCTGCTGTTGGTTTTTTTATAACTCTTATTTTGTTTTATGTTGTTTTGGCTCGTTATTTTGATTTATCTGATATATCTTATTTAAAACCATTGATTTATGTTGTATTGTTTGTAATGGTTTTAGCCTCTTTAGTGGGGTTGATGAATAGCTTTTTAGAATCAAATAAATACGTTGAGAAAAGAGAGGTAGATTTAAAGTATTTGGAGTTGTTGAGGAAATATAATGTATCTGTTGGTGGTCAGAATAATGAAAAAACTATAGATGAAGCAAAAAACTTACTAAGAGATAAATTAGAAGGTATTTCGGCTGAGAGTTATTTTCAAGAGTTTAAACAAAAGGTTAAAGCTGAATCAATTGTTGAAGTTTTAGATGATAAAACAAAAAGTATAGAATTGAGAGTTCAAGGTGAAATTGCTAGACTTTCCAAAAGTGGTATCATTAATTTATCACTTGGTATGATGCTTAGTATTGGTGGGATATTATATCTAGGGAATTTTGTTGTAAATGTCCAGACATTTGATAGTATCGAGAAAATGTTTATAAATACTTTTCCGAAAACAGTATTTGTGTTGTTGATAGAAATTTTTGCCTACTTTTTCTTGAAACTTTATAAACAAAATTTAGATGATATAAAATATTATCAAAATGAGTTAACTAATATTGAATCTAAAAATTTAGCTGTGCAAATTTCAAAACAGTCAAATAATCATAAATTGCTAACTTTATGTGTCGAAGAGTTTCTATCAACAGAAAGAAACTTTATTTTAGAAAAAGATCAGACAACAATAGAGCTAGAAAAAGAACGCATAAGTTCTAATAATACAAATAATACCTTACAAGTAGTTAAAGATATTTTTAAAAATAAATAAGAAAAACAATATTGACCCTACAAAGTATCTAAGCTAATCATGATCTCCTACATGGAGATCATGATTGAATTATTGAAATGAACATTCATCAGACAGCCAGCTGTTGAAGTAGCTTTATTCTAAGCATTCTTTGTATACTTCGTAATGGGAGATTGAACGGGGAGGCGTAAGCCTGCCGTTTAGTTCCTTACGGTCGACCAATCTTGTTCAATCTGCCACCCAATTCACTAAAATAATATTGAATTCTTTTTACAGTTTTAAAATATGAAGGCAGGATAAAAAAAGCCTACACATTAAAACTATGCCTCAATCATATATATATATTTATGCCACGCTTCCATCAGATCTATTGATACGTCGTCAGTTGGATAATATACTATTTTTGATTGTCTTTTTTCAGGGGAATGTACTTGTGAAGATTCTAAAAAATATAATAAATTTCTAAATATTTGTGTTTTTCCGTTAATGCTATAAATGCTAAAAAATAAAAAATCACAGAATTTAGTTGTAAGTGGTCTTATATCATTGTTATTTTCTGTGAATTGCTTTCTATAAAATCTTTGATGTATTTCAAGAAAGTGTTTGCAAAAATCGGTTTCTGAATATTCTTTTAAAATGTTTAACTCAATGTAAATCAGAAATAAAAAAAGAAATAATTTCTTTTCATCATCAAAATCCTTTTTAAATAACGAGAACTTATTTATTAAGCGGATCAGTTGTCTTGGAGTTGGGTTATATATTTTACAGAGCTTTGTGTAGACATATAACTCATTGTTATCTAAGTCAAGTTTATAGTTTTTATTATAGTTTTCTAAAATTTTTAAGTATCTTGTTCCATCTAAATCCTTAATTTTTAACATTATAGAGAAATCAATAAATTTTTCTAAATAATTGTTGGTACTTGAAAACCCATAATAATTACTAATGGATTCTTCTAGCTGATTTTTATTCACCGCAAGAATAAATACAACTTTGGGGATATCAAAAAAATGTTTAATACGTTCAATAAGTCGTATTGCAAATTCTGGCTTACAGCGATCAAGTTCATCAACAACAAATAGCAAAGGTTTATCTAGTTTGGATGTGATTTCTGCCAAAGCTTGTTTGAAATATTCTAAGGATTCCTTCTCTTTATCATAGTTCTCAACTTGAGCAGAAAGATGCTCTTGTAGTTTTTCATTGAGCAATGTTGCAGCCTCTTTTCCAAAATCATCAGCACTTGTCAGCTTTTCTACAGCCTCAGCTACAGGTTTAGCCAATGCTCCCATACCTACGAGTGACGTAGTAAGGTACCAAAGTAACATGGGTAAGTTAGGAAGAATTGCTCTATGGGCATTTCCTATAGTTTTCTTAATTTCATCAATATTTGTTTTGTCACTCTGGAGACAATTAGCAATCTCCATTGAAATAGTTAAAAAAGGATCATCAATATAATCTTGATTAAATGCATTCAAATAAATCACTTTATATTCATCTTGCTCTAATTTTGCTTTCCAATTTTTAACAAACCAAGATTTACCAGCCCCCCATTCAGCATCAATCGCAATAGTAGCGCCAACAGTAATACGTGATACATGATCTGTTAAACGATCTGCTAATGCTTCACGTCCCCAAAAATCATTTTCAAATGGTGTTTCAATATTATCTGAAATGTCTTTAATGAATTTATACGAAGTATCTTCGGTATTTGCTGCGATATTCAAAGTCTTAGGCCTATTATTTATTGTTGACGAATAATAGTATCTAAGCTGCTTTAAATTTACCACCCACATGGTAGTAGAGATTGGCGTCTCGTTTTGAAAACAAAGCGGACAACCCGCTGCTAAAACCCATCAATTTTCGAATAGGGTATTTGGTGAGTTTTGCATATATGTTCGGTCGGATTGATTTTCCCTCTTAGCGCACCGAAGCAATAAAACCATTACGTCCACCAAAACCAATGGACGCGTGATTCTCTGAATAGTCTGTTTTTAATTGGTTGCCAATGTTCTGAAACATGGCCCCTTTAGGTTTTATATTTCCAATTTAATCCCGTTTGCGTGGGGCAAACTTGTCTGGATCTCTTTGTTTTTTATTCGCTCACGAAATCGAATTCGAAGGCCTTGCTATAAGATCCTTGATAGTTCCCTTCGTCAGGCGGGTTCAAGAAGTACTGCAAGTTGATCCAGCCAATGATTTAAACCTTTAAATGCATCCAATCTATTCAAGTTAAAATTCAATGAAATTTCACGTTTTGTTGCGAATTGATTGAATCAACAATTGCCTTTTCTGTTAAAGTTTGTTAATACTAAGTGATAGTTTTCACATTTTTTCTATAAAACGTAAAGAACCGTATAACGAAAATATTCGAGAGGCGGGAATGACGATTCAATTATTAGAACTACAGCAAGCCGAAAAGTTAAGTGCTTGTAAAATCTCTCTTTCTTTGGGGCTAACTTCAGAGCAGAACTTGCTTGAGCAATTTTTACAGTTCAACCGAAAACTGATGCAGGCCAGTACTGCATTACTGTCATTTCACCAAGAACCCTATCTATGGCACCGTTGCCCTGAAAAGCTCAAAGCCATTGATTCCGCAAAAATTACCAAAAGTCTAAATACCCTATTTGTGAATGGTGATCTGGTCGATAGCGGCCATCCGCAATACTCAACTTTACTGGCATTCCTCGCACCACTGAAAAAGAAAGTTCAATCTGCGGTCGCACTACATCTTAGACATCCAGACCGAACCTCACTCGGTTATATCATCCTGTTTGATGAAGCTGCTCAAGGCTTTAACGATCTACAAAAACAACTGCTGCAAGAACATTGCATCAACTTCATGCAACAACTGGAATTGAAGTTTAATCATGATGAGCTGAAATAATTATACGAACAAGAAGCTGCACTCAATTTTAGTAAAACCAAATTCTTTTCGATTATTTCCCATGACTTACGCGCACCGTTTCATGGTCTATTGGGTTTCTCAGAAATCTTAGCCAAAGAACGTGAAACCTTAGATGAATCCAGTATTCAGAATATCGCGGACTATCTTTACGATACTTCACAATCAACTTATAACTTATTGGAAAGCTTACTGAATTGGGCGATGGCGGAAGGTGGGCGTTTTGTCTATCACCCGATTAACTTTAAGTTACGTCAGATCACCAATATCGTGACCGATATCCTGAAAACTTTGGCGATTAAGAAGAATATTCAACTGATTAATGAAGTCGATGAAAATCTTAAAGTCTATGCCGATATGAATATGATCACCTCGGTCATTCAGAATTTGGTGTCTAATGCGCTGAAATTTACCGATGTTGATGGTACGGGCAAGGTCTATATTCAAGCACAACATAAAGGCACCTATGTTGAAGTCTATGTCAAAGACACTGGTCTCGGCATGACTCAACAACAAATCAACGATCTGTTCCAGCCACGGATTACCATGAGTTATAAAGGCACTGCAGGAGAAAAGGGTGCAGGTCTGGGCTTAAGTTTGTGTAAGCGCTTTGTGGAAATGAATTTAGGTGAAATCAATGTCACTTCCAATGAAGGCGAAGGCACGGTGTTTACGGTGTTGCTGCCGATTGAACGTGAACAGGTTGATTTATGTACGGATCAACAAAAAAGCAAAGCGAAATTAGTCTAAAGAGATTTTAAAGATAAGCTTGTAACTGATATAACTAACCTAGATGACATGACATCAGTCGAGCCTTTTTATATGAATGCGCAACAGCTACAAAAAACCTTAGTTGCAAGCCAATATGCTGAACAAGTTTTAAATTTATACAAACTACAATTAGAACAAGACTATTCCGAAGATCAATTTCTTGACTCGCTGTCGACTGAAACCATCTATCAAAAAGTGCAACTGGCTGTGGCTGACGTCAGCGATGAACAATCATGGATGAAAGCCTTACGCGTACTCCGTGCCAAGCTGATGTTTCGCTGGATTTGGCAAGATGCCAATCAACTCACCAATGTGGTGACGTTGACACGTGAGCTATCCGATTTTGCCGATGCCAGTATTTGTGCCGCCAAAGCTTTTGCATTACCGCCTTTATTAGCCAAACACGGTGAACCCATTGGTTATTCAGGTCAGTTACAAGATCTAATTGTGATTGGTATGGGTAAGCTCGGTGCCCAAGAGCTGAATCTTTCTAGTGATATTGACCTGATTTTTGCCTTTGATGAACAAGGCGAAACCAATGGGCGTAAATGTATTGATGTACAGCAGTTCTGTATTCTGTGGGGACAGAAGCTAATTTATTTGCTTGATCATATTACTGCCGATGGTTTTGTGTTCCGTGTTGATATGCGTTTGCGTCCGTGGGGTGATGGTTCAGCCTTGGCAATTAGCCATAGTGGACTGGAAAAATATTTAAGCCAGCATGGACGAGAATGGGAACGTTATGCATGGATTAAGGCTCGGGTGATTACCGGTGGCAAAGCGGGTGAAGAGTTGCTCGATATGTCGCGTCCCTTTGTATTCCGTCGTTATGTCGATTATTCCGCTTTCGCTGCCATGCGTGAAATGAAAGCCATGATCGAGCGTGAAGTCATGCGTCGTAATATCGAAGAGGATATTAAGCTCGGTGCAGGTGGGATTCGTGAAATTGAATTCATCGTGCAGGTATTCCAGTTGATCTATGGTGGATCGAAGCGTGAATTGCAAGATCGACAATGTCTGGTCAATTTACATCATTTGGGTGAAGCCGAACTGCTAGATCAGCAAGCGGTGACTGATCTGGAAGATGCTTATTTATTCCTAAGACGAGTTGAACATGCCATTCAAGCCTTGAATGATCAGCAAACACAATCCCTTCCAACTGAACCTGAACAGAGACAACGGATGTTGGATACGCTTGGCTTTGCTGATTGGCCTGCGTTCTTGGATGTACTGAATCAGAAACGTGACAAGGTCAAAGTCCAGTTTAAACAGTTGATTCAGGAAAAAGAGTTTGCTGAGCCGGTCGATGATTTCGTTCAGCTTGAACAAAAACTCAATGCCGTACTGGATGATGATGCCAAGAACTTAATTCAGAACTTTTGGCATGGGCAAGCGTTACGCAAAATCCCAGCCAGTGCCTTAGAACGCTTAAAGAAATTCTGGCCGCATTTGATTGAGGCGATTTTACAGTCGGATCAACCACAAATGGCGCTGTTGCGTTTGATGCCATTGGTTGAATCGGTGCTGCGTCGTACCGTCTATCTGGTGATGTTGATGGAAAGTCGTGGCGCGTTACAGCGACTGGTCAAGATGGCGACTGTAAGCCCGTGGATTTGTGAAGAACTGGCCCAGTATCCAGTGCTGTTGGATGAATTCCTGTCGATGGATTTTGGTTTGCCACAACGCAAAGATCTGGAAGATTCTTTGCGCCAACAGTTGCTACGCATCGAGATTGATCAAGTTGAAGATCAGATGCGGGTGCTGCGGTTATTTAAAAAGAGTAATGTATTGACGGTTGCCGCCAGTGATGTACTGGCAGAAAGTCCGTTGATGAAAGTCTCCGATGCCTTGACTGATATTGCCGAAGTCAGTGTACAGGCGACTTTGCGTTTGGCTTATGAGGCGGTTGCACAGCGTCATGGCTATCCTGTTGGAAATGATGGACAGCGTTGCAGTCTCGATAACAAAGGCTTTGCCGTGATCGCCTATGGCAAATTGGGTGGCATTGAGTTGGGCTATGGTTCAGATTTAGATTTGGTGTTTATCCATGCCTTTGAAGAGCAAAGTGAAACCGATGGCCGTAAGGGGATTAGTGGGGCCGAGTTTGCCATTCGTGTGGCACAGAAGTTTATGTCCTTGATGACCACACAAACCTTGGACGGGCGTGTCTATGAAATTGATACCCGTCTGCGACCATCAGGTGAAGCAGGGATGTTGGTTACCAGTTTAAAAGCTTATGAGCAATATCAACAAAAAAGTGCCTGGTTATGGGAGCATCAAGCTTTGGTGCGTGCTCGCTCAATTGCGGGAGATCGTGGATTATGCACGCAATTTGAACAGATTCGCTGTCAGATTCTGACTCAGGTTCGTGATGAAAATACGGTGCGTGAAGAAGTGTTGAAAATGCGCCAAAAGATGAAAGATCATTTGGGATCATCTTCTGAGCAAAAAAAACATGGGATTTTTCATTTAAAACAGGACTCAGGTGGTATCGTTGATATCGAATTTATGGCACAGTATGCTGTGCTTGCATGGAGTGGGACGAATACAGATCTCGCCCATTTTTCCGATAATGTAAGAATTCTAGAAGATGCTGCTAAAGCAGGCTGCTTATCCAGTGAAGATGCCACAGCATTAATACACGCTTATCTCCGTGAACGAGCTGAGAGCCACCGTCTAGCGCTTGCAAATCAATCTATGCAAGTCAATGCTGCGGATTGGCACGATACCCGCGAGATCGTTTGCAAGTTATGGCAAAGATTAATTGATCCAACTGCGCAAGCATTGGAAAGTGAATAATTGTGTAAAAAAGAAAATGGAGTATGTGCGATGAGTTTGGCTGATCGTGATGGTTTTATTTGGCAAGATGGAAAATTAGTTGATTGGCGTGATGCAAAAATTCACGTCTTAACTCACACACTACACTACAGCATGGGTGTCTTTGAAGGTGTCAGAGCTTACGAAACCCCGAATGGTACCGCAATCTTCCGTTTGCAAGATCATACTAAACGCTTATTAAATTCAGCAAAAATTTATCAAATGAATGTTCCATTTGATCAAGCGACACTAGAACAAGCACAAATCGATGTGGTGCGTGAAAATAAATTAGCATCTTGCTATTTACGTCCATTGATTTGGATTGGTTCTGAAAAACTCGGTATTGCCGCAACAGACAACACCATTCATGCAGCTGTTGCAGCATGGGGTTGGGGTGCATACCTTGGTGAAGAAGCAATGGCACGTGGTATTCGTGTAAAAACCTCTTCATTCACGCATCACCATCCAAACGTGACCATGTGTAAAGCAAAGGCATGCGGTAACTATACCGTGTCGATCTTGGCGCATCAGGAAGTGGCACGTTCAGGTTATGACGAAGCGATGTTGCTTGACCCACAAGGCTTTGTTTGCCAAGGTGCGGGCGAGAACGTATTCCTGATCAAAGATGGTGTCTTGCATACCCCTGATTTAGCGGGTGGCGCGTTAGAAGGGATTACCCGTCAAACCGTGATTACTATTGCTAAAGACCTTGGTTATGAAGTGGTTGAGCGTCGTATTACTCGTGATGAATTCTACATTGCAGATGAAGCATTCTTTACAGGTACTGCTGCGGAAGTGACGCCAATTCGTGAGTATGATGACCGTGAAATTGGTTGTGGTTCACGTGGTCCGATTACCACTGTGATTCAAAAGACCTTCTTTGATGCAGTACAAGGTCGCAATGACAAATATGCACACTGGTTAACTTATATTAAATAAGCTGTAATCGTGCATAAAGGCGAAGCTTAGGCTTCGCTTTTTTATTGACGAATTAATACTAAAAAAAACAATCCGCTCTATGCTAAGATGGGCATATATTCAGTGCATATGATTGAACACTTTTGTTTTTTTGGACAAAGTGTAGCCTCGTATCTCAAGCATTTAAGGTTATCAGATGGTAGATATTCAACAAAATTCGGCAACTCATGAAGACAATGTGATCTTGTGCATGAAGTGGGGAACCAAGTATGGTGCTGAGTACGTCAACCGTTTGTATAACATGGTCAAACGTCATTTGACCCTGCCTTTTAAAATGGTGTGCTTGACCGATCGTACCGAAGGTATTGACCCGAATATTCAATGTTTTCCGATTCCATCTCTAGATTTGCCAGCAGGTAGTCCTGAGCGTGGCTGGAATAAACTCTCGACCTTTGAACCTGATCTGTATGGCTTAAAAGGCAATGCTTTATTCCTCGATTTGGACGTGGTCATTATTGATAATATTGACTGCTTCTTCCAAGCGGAAGGTGAGTTCTTGGTGATTCACGACTGGAAACGCCCTTGGCGTATCACAGGCAATAGTTCGGTTTATCGTTTTAAACTGGGGGCTTTCCCTGATATTTTGCCGTACTTCCGTGCAAACTTTAAAGAGATCAGTCAAAAGTTCCGTAATGAACAAGAGTACCTGTCTTGGTTTGTTCATAAAGAAGGCAAATTGAGCTATTGGAATAAAGACTGGTGTAAAAGCTATAAATACCATTGTTTAAGAAAAGTTCCTTTCGCTTATTTTCAGCCACCCGTAAAACCCAAAGACGCGAAAATCATTATTTTCCATGGTGAGATTAACCCACCTGATGCGATCAGTGGTGGTGGTGGTAAGTGGTATCGCTATGTATTGCCATCGGATTGGATTAAAGAGTCTTGGCAGTAATCCAAGCGTTATTTATCCTGAAAAATGAAGGGATGGATAAAATAAAAAATCAGGCGGAATGCCTGATTTTTTTGCTTTAAGAGTTATTAAATATTGTGATATTGGCGATACCAATCAACAAAGTTTTTCACGCCATCGACTACCGAAGTCGCTGGTTTATAATCCACATAGTTTTCTAGCGCAGAGCTATCGGCAAAGGTATCTGGTACGTCACCTGGCTGCAGAGGAAGAAGATCTAAAATCGCTTCCTTGCCTGCTGCTTTTTCAATGGCCTGAATATATTCAATCAGTTTGACCGTGCGGTTATTGCCAATATTGAAAATTCTAAATGGGGCATTGCTGGTGGATGGATTTGGAGTATTGCTGTCCCAAGTCTCATCCGGGGTCGCAATCTTGTCGCTAGTACGGATAATCCCTTCAACAATATCGTCGATATAGGTGAAGTCACGGGTGTGATTGCCATGATTAAATACAGGAATTGGTTTGCCTTCAAAAATATTCTTGGTGAATTTGAACAGTGCCATATCTGGACGTGTCCACGGCCCATAGACGGTAAAGAAACGTAACCCTGTAGTTGGTAATTTAAATAAATGGCTATAGCTATGTGCCATTAATTCATTGGCGCGTTTGGTTGCGGCGTAAAATTGCAGTGGATGATCTACACCGTGTTGTTCGCTAAAAGGCATGGTGGTGTTGGCGCCATAGACGCTACTGGTACTAGCATAGGTTAGGTGGGGTGTAGCTGCGTAACGGCAGGCTTCCAAAATATTGGTAAATGCAATCAGGTTGCTCTCCACATAGCTATGTGGATTTTCAAGTGAATAGCGTACACCGGCCTGTGCGGCCAAATGAATCACACGGTCAAAACGATGATCTTGGAAGCATTGATCCACCACTGCTTTATTGGCGAGATTGTCACGAATCAGAGTGAAACTACCTGTATCGTTGCGCTCAGCCAGTAATTGTAATTGCTGAGCACGTGCTTCTTTCAAAGATGGATCATAATAATCATTAAAATTATCAAAACCGACCACATCATCACCGCGTTCTAGCAGTTTTTTTGCAACACTAAAGCCGATGAATCCAGCAGCACCTGTGACTAGAACTTTCATTCATCGCCTCCAAAAATATCTCGGGTATAAACTTTATCTTGTACATCTAGCAATTCATTGGAGAGGCGATTGGCAATAATCACATCACAAGCTTGTTTGAACTCATTTAAATCTTGAGTGACTTTAGACTTAAAGAAGGTGTCTTCATGAAAGGTGGGTTCGTAGATAATGATTTCCAGACCTTTGGCTTTTAATCGCTTCATTACGCCTTGAATGGCTGAGGCACGGAAATTATCTGAGCCGCTTTTCATCACCAGACGATAGATGCCCACCGTGCTTGGGTTTCTTGCCAGAATCGAATCCGCAATAAAATCTTTACGGGTGCGGTTAGCATCCACAATTGCTTTAATCAGATTGCTTGGCACATTATTATAGTTGGCCAACAACTGTTTGGTATCTTTCGGTAGACAATAGCCACCGTAGCCAAAAGATGGATTGTTATAATGACTGCCAATACGTGGGTCTAGACAGACGCCGTCAATCACTTGTTTGGTATCTAAACCAAAACTTTGCGCATAGGTATCCAGCTCATTGAAGAAGGCAACCCGCATTGCCAAATAGGTATTGGCAAACAGCTTAATGGCTTCAGCTTCGGTTGAATGCGTCAGCAAAACAGGAATATCCTGCTTGATCGCACCTTCTACCAGTAAATCTGCAAATTGCTGGGCACGTTCAGACTGCTCTCCAACGATAATACGCGACGGGTAGAGGTTGTCATGCAGGGCTTTACCTTCACGTAAAAACTCTGGCGAGAAAATAATATTTTCAGTCTGGTATTTATTTTTGACTTGCTCGGTGAAACCTACAGGAACGGTAGATTTGACGATCATGGTTGCATTGGGGTTGATGGCCAATACATCCTGAATCACGCTTTCTACACTTTGCGTATTAAAGTAATTGGTTTGAGGGTCATAGTCGGTTGGAGTGGCAATAATAATAAAATCAGCATTTTGAAAAGCCTGCTGTTTATCTGTAGTCGCTGTGAAATTGAGCTTCTTTTCTTGTAAAAAAAGTGAAATATCATGATCCTGAATCGGTGATACTTTGTTGTTCAGTAAATCTACTTTAGTTTGTAGGATATCCAGGGCAATGGTTTCATGGTGTTGTGCAAATAGCATTGCATTTGACAACCCAACATATCCTGTTCCAGCAATCGCTATTTTCATAAGTACCTAACAGATTCGACATACATGATGGACGGTTAATAGGATAACCAGAGTGACCCTAATTTTAAATCCCATTCTACGGGTGTAATCACCATTCGTCCTGCATTGGGGGTGAGTGTAATTTCACTAAAATACACATGATCTTGCGATAATAAGAAATCTACTCGGCTATAACCATACGAGAAGCAAAGTTTTTCTGACAGTCGGATGATTTCTTGCAATTGTTTCGGGGCAGCTAAAGCTGAAGGTGAGTTCTCTTTAAGGTCGACCCGAAATGGTTGTAAGGCCCATTGTGTATCATACATGTTTGAGTAGTCATTGCCTTGCGCATCTTGGACATCAATTTCCAGATATTCTGGACGGCCTTCAAAACAGTGTACACGACATGTGGTAATGGTGGATTGGCTGTCGGCATCCACATAGAGCTCAACGTACTGTTCCACCAGTACTTTAGGACAAATATCTTTATAGTGCCATTCACGCTTTCTAAAATACATGTTCATTTTGAGATGATTCTTGATTTTAGCGGTGGCGGCTTCGACACTAAACTTGCTTTTATCACGACAGACCATGGCGCTGCCACTGTCATGGGTGCATTTTAAAACAAATTGATTGGGTAATTGGTCAAAATCAATCTCATCAATACATTTGTAAACGCCAACCAACGGAACAAAATAGGCATCACCGACTTTTGCTGAAACCAGCTGTCTGACTGCACATTTATCTGCTAATTTTGTGAATAGGGGGCTCCGCTCAAAAATCATTCGGGCAGTAACTTTTTCATTGAAGCTTTTGGGAGCGCAAAAATTAGGGGTATAACCTAATTTGCAGATAAACCGTTTAGTCAGATACGCTTTATCTGAGACAAATTTAGTTCTAATTATTTTTGCTTGATACTCAAAGTAATTATAAATCATCAGTCAAAAAATTAAATTCCGTCAAAGTAACCTGTAATTATAATAAAAATACCCAAATTCGTCTAATAAAAATGTGGTGGTTTTGGGCGTGAAATGATTCCAAAAGGTTTGATTTTGTTAGGGATTGTCAGGGCTTAAGCTGAGATTAATAAAGGTACTGAACTGGGTAAAATTGTATATCGGCTGATCATCTCAGTGATATTAAAAATTAAATAGTTATAATATATTGATTTGTATAAAATGATTGACCGATCAAGGCGTCTGCCATTACGAAAAGAGACTGACGAGAAACAGATCTGTGATGTTATCATATGCTCCTAGATTAAACCTGTTTGGCGGTATTTTCGTGCTTTCTGATCGTTTAAGAGTGAATTGATGAGTGAAATGATGCAACCGGTTGATGTGGTGATTGCTTGGGTGGATGGCAATGATCCGAAGTTAAAACAGAAGCGTATGCAGTATCAGGGCAAAACTCAGGCTTCTGATGCGGTCAGCGATACTCGTTTTGCGAGCAACCATGAAATTTATTATAACATTGCATCTATTCTAAAATATGTCCCTTTTTGTCGGCATATTTATATCGTGACGGATGGTCAGCAACCGCAATGGATTGATGATTTTGTCAAAGATGGGATTTGTGAGGCGGGTAAAATTCGGATTGTTGATCATCGTGAAATCTTTGCGGGTTATGAGCAATACTTACCGACCTTCAACACGCGTTCGATTGAAACCATGCTTTGGAATATTCAGGGCTTGTCTGATTACTTTTTTTATTTGAATGATGACTTCTTTTTTAATGCGCCAGCGCAATTAGAAGATATTCTGATTGATCAGAAAATGGTGATTTACGGGCATTGGCAAAGTAGTTTTGTACTCAAGGCCAAGCTTTGGTATCGTCAGATTTTAAATCAATATTTTTCCAAGCCGATACAACCTAAACATATGATTGCGCAGATGTTAGGGGCAGATATGCTTGGCTTTAAAAAGTTTTTTGAAATTCACCATTATCCGCATGCAGTTGACCGTAAAATATTACAAGACTATCTACTTGCTCATCCTAAGTTTTTAGAAAAACAGATTCAGTATAAGTTCCGCAGCGTAGAACAAATCAATCCGATTTCATTGATGAATCATTTGAAAATTCAAAAGGGTGAGGCTTTGTTGAAGCCTGATCTTGAAATTGCTTATTTGAAAAATGAAAGCGGTTTAACTAGTTTCTTGCAAAGCTTGGGTAATGAACAGATTAAATATGGGTGCATGCAAAGTCTGGATCAATTGAGTGATACAGCAGCCGCAGAAATTTATACAGCTTTAAATCAGAAATTGGCAGGCTATATCCCGAAAGTTTTATTGGCTGAAACGGCCAAAGGATAAATGATGAAAGTTGAAACTTATCTAATTAACCTTGATGGCAGTGATCAGCGTCTAGCCAGTGCGACCGCACAATTACAGCAACAGGAATGGCCATTTACCCGTTTTTCGGCCTATGATGGACGTGGCAAGGCCTTATCTGAGTTCAAACAGTACGATGATACAGAGGCTCAACGAATTTTAGGGCGTAGTTTGATCAATTCAGAATTAGGGTGTTATCTGAGTCACTATGGCTGCGCTGAAAAGTTTCTTGAAAGCGATGCTGATTATTTGGTGGTGCTAGAAGATGACATTCAGGTTCTACCCAATTTTAAGCAGAATCTTGATTCACTGCTCAAGTATCTAGATCAGCATAAAGAACTGGATTGGTATGTGGTGAATATGGCAGCGAAAAAGAAAAAACTCGCCAAAGATATTGTGCAGATGGATCATTACAACCTTTGGCATGCGTATTATTTCCCCATTCGTGGCGTGGGGTTGCTTTGGTCTCGTAAAGGGGCAGAAGAGTTTGTCAAATTAGGTAAAAACATTCATGTGCCCGTCGATATCTTTTTCCAAGGCTGGCTCAGCAAGAATGGAAAAGGCCTAGGTGTTTGGCAGCCTTTTGTTAAACCAGCAGGCTTAGACAGTGATATTTTGGGTACGGTTGCAACACAGGGTATTCAGCGTAAAGACTTGGAAAAGCGCGATTCGTCTCATGGTTTAAAGAAACAGAAACGAATGTGGCGTGACCGTTTTTATGCTTTTAAGCATCTTTTCTTTTAATGTAAATGGTCTATGCAAATCACTGGCGTGAAATGAAACACAAAAGTGATTTGGTTTTAGCTGAGTTGCCAATATGAAAATATTTAAAAAAATATTCTATCTGTTAAAGTTTTATACGATGTACTCGAACAAACAGAGAGGGGTAAACGAAGCCATAGACAACGATGCTGGTTTGATTGTACTCAATCCGACTATTTCTGATGCGTTTATTCCAAAGAAAATCTGGATGTACTGGGAAGGCTCACTTTCAGGTTTTGTCGAAACATGTGTTGAGCAAGTCAAAAAAACCAATCCTGACTATGAGGTTCATTTTCTCACGCCAGATACAGTAAAAAGCTTTTGTGATATTGATTTTGGTCATTTCCCAAAGGCAACACCGCAACAAAAGGCCGATTTGCTACGTTTTGAGTTGATTTATCAATATGGAGGGATCTGGTTAGATGCTAGTACGATCGTGTATGAAAGTCTAGACTGGATTCAAGAGTTGGTTAAAAAGACCCAGACTAATAGCTTTGCCTATTATCGTGCCAAGAATACAACGCTTAAAGATTTTCCCGTATTAGAGAATTGGTTACTGGCTAGCGCAGAGAAAAATATTTTCTTTAAAGAATGGTTTGATGAACTGGCGAAAGCGATTGAAATGACGCCCAAAGCCTATCTGCAAAAATTGAAAGAAACAGAACCTGATTATCTGGACTTATTTCAACAGATTGGTCGTCTGGAATATCTAGTGGCGTATGTGGCTTGTCAGAAAGTGATGCGTCGTCATTTACCCAGTATGAGTTTGATTAATTGTGATAAAAATGCGCTGTATTTTCAGGTAAAGCACCAATGGGTGAAAGAAAAAGTGCTGATCGATATGGCAATCAATTATCCACCTCAACAAATGCCGCGGCTGATCAAACTTGCAGGCAAAGAAAGAAAAACCCTAAGCCATTATTATGAAAAAGGCATGTATCTAAAAGGGTCATTGATTGATATTTAAAACATCATTTTGAAGTTTCAAGCAGTGAGTTGGGATCAATTTTTTTAAAGACTTGTACTGCACTGTTTTGAGATAAATTGAAAACTTGAATGTGCTTTTGTTCAAATAAAGCAGCTGCGGCATCAAAAGCCTGAAATACTTCATCGACATGATGATTTAAGGTTGTCGGTTGCTGTCCGTCAATGTTTTCATAAAAACGTGGCTGAGAAAAATTATTCATGTCTAAACCAGCGATATAAATTTCGTTATAACCTAAGGTATAGAGAATCTGAAGAGCGACATAAGCCACGGTGAAATAGTCGAAAGTCCCTTTGTAGACATCGAGTGAAAACCCCATACTTTTGTGAATAAAGAAGTCTGTTTCATTTTGATCGAAGTGCTGGGCCTGATCTAAGAAGGTTTCGACTTGACCATCGGTAATTGTTTCAATGGTTTTGATCTGGCAATGAATATCTTCAATTCGAACGTGTCTTAAAATCAGGTCTAGGCAACGTGGCGTGGTGTAAAATGTGCAATCGCTATTCAAAACTTTTTGGACGAGATCAAAGCGGCAATCCACAAAATTATGATCAATAATTACATAACTGGAAAATGAAATTGAATCCAATGCGATGGCACCGTTTACACCGATATAGTCTCTATCGTGTTGATGTAAAATTTCTGAATTTAGTTGTTGAATAGAAGGGCCTGTCGTCACCAGCATGCACTTTTTATGAGAAATTTGTGATGGAATGAGATTATTGGAAACCAGCTTTTTCTTAAAATAAATTTTCTCGATACGATTTTGTGAATCTCGCTCAACGCTATAAAGTGGCCAATAACGACGGTTGTGTTTTGCTGCTTTAGGGAAGAAAAGCTTATAAATCAATTTATAAATACTTCTAGAAATACGATCTGAAAAGAAGTGCACCATTTAAAAACTCATTTATAAAATCATTGAGACGAATGAAACTAGATAACTTGATTTAAGCCATCTAGTTTCGATTAATATTAGTCGTCTAAAGAAAAACTTTTCTTTTTCAATTTGACTTTTAGACTATGTAAAGAGCGAGCAAACCAATTTTTATCTTCTGGTCGAGTTACTTTGTTGCCACGATAATGAATTTGGGTTGCTTTAGAAAAATCACCAAAGGGCTCAATCCGATAATTTTCTGGGCGATAACCTGCTGCAATGGCCTCTTGATAATACTGCTCGAACAGTTCAGTCAGATCTTCACGTGGATGCGGCATGATTTTACCGTCGAACCAGTGTTTTTGCCCTTCAGCCTCTAGTCGCGGTAAGGAGTATTTATGGCTGAATTGCGTACCCATATCTGAATAATGCAAGATTTTGATCTGATCAGCAGCCAGACCTTCACCATCAATATTATTATAGGAGTCTTGGTAGGGTTGAACTAACTGAGGTTTATCTTTTAAAAGCTGCATCAACTTTTTATGACTTTCAGGATCAGCTTGAATATCCTTTAATGACGGAAGGTATGCTTTGGCTTTCTCACAATCCCAAACACACGTACACAGTCTGGCTGAATTCTTACCGCCTTTGGCAATCACGATTGCCTCATCATTTTTAGGATGAGCCCATAGCTCTGCAATGTCACATAACACCACGACATCTGCATCCATATAAATGGCACGACCTTCGAAATTGCATGACTCAGGAATTGCCCATCTAAACCCTGAAAAAGGAGTCGCCCAATGTTCCGTATGCCAGCCTTCACCTGTTTGTTGATTGGTATACCATGGACTATTTTGATCGTGGCTAAGCTGCATCCATACAATTTCAACAGGATATTTGGTATGCTTGCGGACACTATAGTCCAGAACCATCATTTGTTCTAAGTCGCAATTATTTGGGTCGCAACCAACAAAAATTTTAATTGTGGAGTTAGACATGACTAGCTTCCAGTTTTAAGGTTTTATTCATAATTATAGTCTAAAAAGAGGGGTTTTTTTTGAAATATTTCTCTACTTCTGGTGATATTGTAAAGTGATTATGTGAGGCAATGTAATGATAATAAATACATTTATTGAAAAGGCAAAAAGAAAAATTGCCCAAGCAGAGATTGTCTCTTTTGATATTTTTGATACTTTACTATTACGTCCGTATTTATCTCCACGAGATTTATTCTTACATATCGAAATTGATCAATGTTTGGAAGGTTTTGCTCTGGCTCGAAGAGAAGCTGAATTTAGAGCGAGAAAGAAAAATCCAGATCGACAAGAGATTTGCTATGACGATATTTATAATGAAATTGAGACTGAGTTTAAATGTGCCAAAGAAATTGAATTAAATTGGGAATTTAGGGTTTTACAACCAAATCCAGAAATGAAACTACTTTGGGATTATGCCCTTGAACTCAATAAAAAAGTCATTGTCATTTCGGACATGTATCACTCATTTGAGAGTTTGAAGCAATTACTAATTAATAATAAATTTCATGCTTTTGAACATTTATATGTGTCTAGTCACTATGGTAAAACCAAGAAAAAAGGCACATTATTTGAGCAGGTTCTTTCTGATTTAAAGGTAAGCGCACAAGATATTGTACATATTGGTGATAATAAGAAAGGGGATTATAGAACACCTAAGAAACTGGGTATCCAAGCAATTTTATATAAACAGGTTGCACAGCAGTTCTTAGCTGTTGATGAACGGGCAAAACGATTTACAGAACAAGGTACACTTAATTTAGGCAAGAGTATTTTGGTCGCAATGTTGGCGATAAGATGGCTCAATCTGTCTTTGCTACAGGGGCAGTCATCATATTGGCAAGAGATTGGTTATAGCTATGCAGCCCCTCTCGCTTATGGCTATGGCAAATGGATAGAAACAGCAGCCCTAGAAAAAAAGCTCGATCATCTTTTGTTTGTCGCTCGAGATGGCTATTTACTGCAAAAGGTTTTTCAACAATTTCATGTTGGTGAAATTAAAACAAGCTATGTATATGCACCACGGCTACTCAATCTGGTTTACCGACTTGATTATAATAAGCACAATATTGAGAGTGCCAAAGCGATTGTAGATTTTTATGCGCATAAATATGTGGATATTGCGGCACTAGCAGAAGGGCAATCTTTTAACAAAGCCAGTGATTATCACCATTTTATTCAACAACATAAGCATCATTTTGAACAACATGCTAAGCAAATGTACGCTGATTATCATCATTATATTGATACGGTCATAGGCAAAGATGAACAGCTCGGAATAATTGATAGTAAGACCGTCGCGTTCACCTCTCAGAAAATGTTGGAAGATGTGTTGCAGCGTCCAATCAGTGGTTTTTATTGGTCTACGTTACTACCGTATCGCACTAAAAAATATGCATTCGATACATTTATTCCCAATAATTTAAATACTTTAGACTCAAATGTATTTACTAAAAACTGGAAATTTGTTGAATTGCTTTTAAGTTCACCTGAGTTTCCAATTTATGGTGTTTCGATCCAGGGGCAGCCGATATATAAAGATAATCTGAGTGAGAGTGAACGTCTTATTAAGGAAAACTATGTTGAAATTGCTCAGGGAGCCGAAGCATTTTTTGCAGATATAAAAGCTATGTTGGGTCAAACCAATCTTTATCTGGAAGGCGGTGATCTTGTTGCGTGGACAAATATCTTTTGTGACTATCCAAATTGTATTGATATTGAAAAAATGACAGAGGTTCGGTTGGCCGTTGATGTTTCACATCATCGCTCCATACCACTATTTTCAATGAAGACGTCGTTGCGCGATTTTATTAAACAACCAAAGTCAACCTTGAACGAGTTAAAGCGTTTAACTTGGAGAACACCACTGCAGTCATTGGTTCTACATATATTTAGGCCATTGAAAGTAAAAAAAAGCCACTCTAAGAATATTAAAATTGGTCTTTTTCCATATCTTAAAACTAGATATTTCATCTGGACCTTATCATTGTTTAAGAAGTTTTCATTGCAATTTTCCTTGGGGAATTACAATAAACATCATTTTTGAATTGAAATCTGCGTTGGTATCTTTGTGTGGAGTTGCCAGCCTGTCTTATCTTTGGATTTGAATTGGGCTAGACAGTTTGGGCCAGTTTTTCATGTGGATACTGCTTGGAAATTTATCTTCTTGTCAGCAATTTGTTGTCTTTGTTTTTTATTCTGAAAAAACAAGGATTTTTCGACTCAAGTTATGAGTTTGATTTTATTTGATTTATTGCGACTTTTTTTTATTTTTGTAATCTTCTAAAGTGTTAGCCCTTAGACGAAAAAAATAACTATTTTTGAAATATTGATGGTTATCCATTACTTACAATAGCTTAGCTTAGGTAACAGTCAAGCAAGCTTGAAATAATGTACATCATAATCAAAAACAAGTATTCTTAGCGCCTGTAGGTATGTTGCCTAATCTGTATGAATTACTCCTATCCCGATATGAAAAAGTTTGTTGTCAGTCTCTCTAGCGCAATCGAGCGCCGTAATCATATTTCATCTCAATTTGAGAGACAGGGAATTGAGTTTAGTTTCTTCGATGCCATTACCCCTGATGTTGCTGCATTTGATGCGCAAACTATGGGGCTCAGTGTGCATGAAAACTACATTGCCAAAGGTGAACTTGCCTGTTTTATGAGTCACGTGCACTTATGGAAGAAGATTGTCGATGACAATATTCCATACATGGCAATTTTTGAAGATGATATTCATTTAGGCGAGAATGCAAATAGATTCCTTAATCAATCTGACTGGATCGAATCAGATTGGCATCTGATCAAGTTAGAAGCATTTACTCCTAAAGTGATATTGGGAGCCAAGTACAAAGAATTTCTGCAAGAAGGAAGAGAAATCTATAAACTCACTGGAAAAAACTTGGGCACAGCAGGTTATATCCTGTCTCAACAAGGTGCAAGATTTTTATTAAATGAAATTGAGAAAATTGATTACATTATTCCTTTAGATAATCTTATGTTTGAATATATTGTTAAAAATCAAAATTTTAAAATGTTTCAAATGCAGCCAGCACTTTGTATTCAAGATACCATATTGCATTACCGATCTGCCAATATTCAGCTTAAAAGCCAGCTTACTCCAGAAAGAAAAAAGAGGATGAGAGCCAATAAAGCGAATGGTCTGCAAAAGATTCTTTTAGAATTGCTTCGCATTAGCACTCAATTAAAGATTATATTTTTTGCTCGTCGGGTAACATATAAGTGAAAACCTTTGTTATCAGTCTAAAGTCTGCAACTGATCGTAGAACACATATCGAAGAACAGTTTGGGAAAAAGGGAGTTTCATTTCATTTCTTTAATGCCATCGAGCCTGCTCAGATTGATTTTCAAGCTGAAAAGATTGGCCTTCCACTTCGTCAAGGTGATTTAAGTCGAAATGAATTGGCTTGTTTATTAAGTCATGTTTCTTTATGGCAAAAAGCTGTTGATGAAAAAATGCCAGCAATTGCAATTTTTGAAGATGATGTCCATTTGGGAGACGATGCTGAGCTATTCTTAAAGCAATCAGATTGGTTGAACGTTGATATTGTGAAGGTCGAAAAATCTTACACCAGTGTCATCTTGGATTTAGATAAAACCCAAATTTTTGATCATAAAGATTTTCTTTTGAGACGATTGAAAAAAGCCCATCTCGGAGCAGCAGGTTATATTCTCTCTTATAAGGGGGCTATAGCGTTGCTTGAATACATGAAGAAACAACCTGTGTTGGATCATGTTGATCAAATCGTTTTCAGAAAATATATCGCAGAAGGAAAGCTTGGGATTTATCAATTAAACCCAGCACTTTGTATGCAGGACTATTTATTAAATCCACAAAATCAAAAGTTTAAAACCACACTTCAATGGCGTGATAAACAGAAAGTTAAAGCGAAAGGATTACAAAAGTTATTTCGTGAGCTCAATCGCTTTTTGACTCAATTGAAAGAATTTCCTTATAAAACTAAACTAAAATTTATGGTGACTGATAAACATTAAACTATAGTCTTTTTTAGTTTAGGATTATTGATTTTAGCTTACAGTGTAAATACCTCCTTGCAGTTTGTTTTATATATTTTGATTGTATAATTCTGATACTGATTCTCATATATGATGGTTTCCTAAGTGAATGTTTTTGTTATTAGTTTAGATTCTGCGATTGAGCGAAGACAGCATATTGATTCAGAATTTAAAAAATATTCAGTTAATTTCAGCTTTTATGATGCAATTACGCCAGTTACATCTGAAGATGCAGCCAATAGCGTAGGGGTTGACTTGGCTCGACGAGGGGACTTGACCAAGGGGGAAGTTGCATGTTTGTTAAGCCATATCATGTTGTGGAAAAAGATTGTTGATCTCGACTTAGACTATATGGCAATTTTTGAAGATGATGTGTATTTAGGTGAGAATATACAAAGTTTTTTCAATAACTTTGCATGGATACCAAACGATGTTCACATTATTAAACTAGAAGCTTTTGATAAAAAAGCCGATCTGTCTTTTTTCTTAAAATTATCAAAAAATGGAAGAAGCTTATATCATCTTAAAGGGATGCATTTGGGTGGGGCGGGTTATATTTTATCAAAAGCAGCGGCTGAGCATTATCTTGAACTGATTGCAAATATGCCAGAATTGGTACCTGTAGATCATATTCTGTTTGGTCGGAATGTTAAAAAAGGGAAGTATAAAGCTTACCAAATGACGCCTGCAATTTGCGCTCAAGATTTTTATCTAAATCATAAATATCATAATTTTGGAAGTCATCTCGAAGAAGATCGTGCGGTTCGGCATCAGGCCGAAAAACTAGCAAGACTTCAACAAAAGCAGCAAATGACTGTATTTTTCAAAATCAAAAAAGAGATTTTAAGATTGTTTTTGCAAATTTTGAAACTTAAGGACCTTTCAGCTTATCGGACAGTGAAGTTTAAATAGTTTTAATACGCTTGAAACCCATACTCATTTGTAAGCAGATTCAGATTTTCCACCTCTAAAGCGTTTGTAGCCCCACATATATTCAGCAGGGAAGCGGTTAATCATCTGTTCAACGGCATGATTGAGTGCAGTTGTGGCAACTTCAATATCTCGATCATAGAGCTGTGGATCATTCAGATCATCACAATACACATCAAAACCTTCACCGTCTTCACGACGGAAACAACTTAAGCCGACTAAGCGACATTGGGTTTTTTGTGCCATTTTACTGGCGAGTGTACTGGTTAAACATGGAATTCCGAAAAAAGGAACCACAACACCTCCAGAAGGATCTGGAACATGATCGGGTAAAATGACGCTAAAACCGCCTTGCTTTAGATTTTTAAACAAGGCTTTTACACCAGATGCATCAGTTGGGACTAAAGTGGCGTTAAGACGCTGACGGGCATGCAAGGCAAAAGCATTAAAGCCAGAATCCTTCATGGGTTTGTACATGATGGTCGGAATACCGTATTGGTGTACCCATGCATTCATCATTTCCCATGTGCCCAAATGAGGGGTAATAATCAGTGCACCTCTTGGATCGCTGAGCGCATTTGTTAATACCTCTAACTGATGCACCGTATGAATCTGCTGAATACTCCATTCAGGTGGCATTGCCCAACATTTACCAGATTCAATATAACTGAGACATTGCTTGGTCACACTTTCACGTGCCAGCAGTTCTTTTTGTTCCAGACTAAGTTGAGGATAGGCTAGACCTAAGTTGACTCTGGTTTTCCACAGCATACTTTTATTCGGGTTTTGATTGATAAAGTATGCCGCCACTTTTGCGATACTGCGCAAAAATGCTAAAGGGAGAATACGAAGAAGTGTAGGATAAAACGACATGCTTTTAATCTTGTTTATCGACGTTGCCTTTAAGCACCATATAAATTAATGCAACAAAGATCAGTAAGGCACCCGCTAAGCTACTTACACAGAAGTATAAAATACGTTGATTGGTATTCATATTGAAGAGTTCATTTGCCAAGATGTAACGCATGAAAAACCATTGAGCAAGTGAAAATACAATAAGTACAATTGCATGTCGACGTACATCAGGACGCATTGCCATAAGACGGATCTCTCAATAAAAAGCAGCCTATTATGCCACTAGCAGACTTGTTCGCAAAGTATAAATCCTTATTTTACCTTTCCCTTGCGGAACTATAATCGTTCCTCATCTCCTAAAAGGAGAGGGATTGTATGGATATAAAAAACCCTGCATAGAGCAGGGTTTTATTTAAATCATAAACCTATGGTTTATTTTTCTTCAGCTTTTGGCTTTTCGCGTAAACGAATACCTAAGTCGCGCAATTGATTTGCTTCAACTGGCGCTGGTGCTTGAGTCAATGGACATTCAGCTGTCTTGGTTTTCGGGAATGCAATCACATCACGAATCGAAGATGCACCAGTCATCAGCATGATCAAACGGTCAAGACCAAATGCCAAACCACCGTGCGGAGGCGCACCGTAACGTAATGCATTCAATAAGAAGCTGAATTTCTCTTCTGCTTCTTCTTCACCGATACCTAAAGCTTCAAAAATTGCTTTTTGCATTTCTAAAGTATAGATACGAAGTGAACCACCACCGATTTCAGTACCATTCAGTACCATATCGTATGCAACAGAAAGGGCTTCACCTGGATTGCTCTTCACTTCTTCAACACTTGATTTTGGTAGTGTGAATGGGTGGTGAACAGAGGTCCATTTACCATCATCAGTTTCTTCAAACATTGGGAAGTCAACCACCCAAAGTGGTGCCCACTCGCAAGTAGTCAGCTTCAAGTCATGACCGATTTTCACACGAAGTGCGCCCATCGCATCATTTACAACTTTAGCTTTATCCGCTCCAAAGAACACGATATCGCCATTTTCAGCGCCAACACGTTTTAATAAATCAAGTACGATTGGCTCGATGAATTTAACGATTGGAGATTGAAGACCTTCGATGCCTTTTTCAAGTTCGTTGACTTTGATATAAGCCAAGCCTTTTGCACCATAGATGCCGACGAATTTAGTGTATTCGTCGATTGCACTACGTGGCAATGAACCCGCACCTGGTACACGTAAGGCAACGATACGGCCTTTAGGATCTTTTGCAGGGCCAGCGAATACTTTGAACTCTACGTCTTGCATTAAGTCTGCAACGTCAACCAATTTCAATGGAATACGCATATCTGGTTTGTCAGATGCATAGTCACGCATTGCGTCGGCATAAGTCATACGTTCAAACTTATCGAATTTTACATTCAATAATTCATTGAACATTTTAACCGTTAAGCCTTCCATTAAATCCATGATGTCATCGTCACTCATGAACGATGTTTCAACGTCAATTTGGGTAAATTCAGGCTGACGATCCGCACGTAAATCTTCGTCACGGAAACATTTCGCAATTTGGTAATAACGGTCGATACCACCCACCATCAACAACTGTTTGAACAATTGTGGAGATTGTGGAAGTGCATAGAAGCTACCATTTGAAACACGGCTTGGTACTAAATAGTCACGTGCACCTTCTGGGGTTGCACGTGTTAAAATTGGTGTTTCAACGTCTAAGAAACCATGATCTTCAAAATAGTTACGGATCAAGTTAGTTACTTTAGAACGGAAGCGTAAACGCTCTAACATTTCAGGACGACGGATGTCCAAGAAACGATATTTCAAACGAATTTCTTCTGAAATATTGGTGTTTTCGTCATTCAATGGGAATGGCGGAGTATCAGAAGCTGCAAGAACTTCGATCTCTTTACCTAAAACTTCAATCTGACCACTCACCATATTGGCATTTTCAGTACCTTCATAGCGACGACGAACACGACCTGTAATTTTTAATACAAATTCTGAACGTGCTTTATCTGCGGTTGCGAAAGCTTCAGGGGTATCTGGATCGATGACTACCTGTACGAGACCATCACGGTCACGCATATCAAGGAAAATCACACCGCCATGGTCACGGCGACGGTGAACCCATCCGCATAAAGTCACAGTTTGATCGATTTGGGCTTCTGTTAAAGAGCCACAGTAATGAGTGCGCATCATATTGAATTATGTATCCAAACTATATTGGCTGTAGAAGGTGAATGCGTAAACAGCGCACCACCAATGAAGGGGAGATTATGCCTTGTTGAACGTATAGTCTCAAGTCTTAATGTTTTCAAGCGAATTTTAAACAGACGCTTTTTGTCAAAATGATTTTAGACGCTCTGTCCGATCCCAAAATAAGAATAATAGACAAGCCATGGTGAAGACCGTTAAGCCAGCTTGGGTAAACTCATTAATCGATTTGCCAATAAAAAAATAGCGTTCACTGTTCCAGAGATCAGCACTGATATGACGGTTATAGTCAAACACTGAGAACAGGCCATAGAAGATGGAAAGGATCATGCTGATGAGTGCAAATCCTTTGAGTCTGGACGGAACGGGATGATGATGTTGATGCGTTTTATAATAGTGCCAGCACATTTTCATTAGGAACGGTAAAGCAATAATGGAGGAACCAATCTGCAAGACAAAATGTAATGGATAATGAAAACCTAACAATGAAATGTTCTGAGCCAGTATCTCTTTAAAAGCAAACGTTCGAAAATCAAGATGGGTGAGTCCATCCCAGATTAAATGCGTTGCAATACCGATGCTAATGCCTAGGCAATTCATGAAAAGAAAAGACAAGGCATGATCAAATGAATGGAGGTTTAAGGGATGTTGAATCCCGAGAATGCGATAAATTACGGGGCGATAGATCAGATACCAAAGCAGACAAAAAAACAATCCAATTGGAAGGTTTGGAAATAAAAGACCTGCCCATTGGTGGGTTAAATTAATATTTTCTTGTGTGAACAATCGATAGAGATCTGGTGTCATACAGCCAATTGCTAATGCTGCAAGTGGTAAATGGCCTTTGCTTAATTTGGATAAGGGAGGGGCAAGGACTGCATGAGAAAGGGTGAAAGGCATAATTAAAAAAGCAATATAGTTAATAAAATCTTACCCGAAAGAACAGTAAATAAATAATCAGATTTGTAAATAGGCTGACGAACATGTCTGGTTTTTCGCAATGTTGTATTGTAAGTGTGTTTTTGCTTAAATAATGCAAGAGATTTTGGTCTATTTGGATGATTAATCAGTTTGCAGATGTTAATGAGGTTTAATTTTTGTAATGGGGTATAATTTAAATTTTTTAGGTGAGAATAAAGTTGCAAAACTCCTCTCTTTGATGATATTGATTCTATTTTTTTATTATATTTTTAATGAGAAATTTAGAGTTTGGTATGTTTCAATCATCTATACGTTAATGTTTGCCTATATTTTTGTCAAAAATAAAAAAATAATCATGAATATACCTTTGATGGTTTTCTGTCTGATTAGTTTTTTTACTTTTAGCTTAAGTTATTATCTTTTTGATCGGTTGGATGTTATTCCACAAGATGGCCCCTCTAGAACATATAGGAATATTGTTAATCAGTATTTTTGGATAATTCCATTTTGCTTTTTACCAACGATCTATCATTATTTTGGTTTTAAAACCAAACATTTTTTTAATGTTTTATATATTATTATTGGCTTCTTAGTGGTCTATAGTTGGATTGTCGGGATTCAACTAGATTTTCACCGTGGGTTACTGGCAGATTTTTATAATCCGATTATATCGTACGATATTGTATTTGTTTCTTTAAGTATTTTAATTTTAGTTTTTTCTTTTTGTTTAAAATCTAAATATTCTTATTTAATAGCAACTATAAGTTTGTTGACTTTATTTGTATTTATACTTCATGGCTCTAGAGGAACATGGTTGGTTTTACCATTTTTACTGGTGTTTTTAACTTTGTTTTATTATAAAACTCAGAAGAGAAAGTTGCTGTTTAGTGGGGCACTGCTTTTAATATTTTTGATTGTTAATGCTGTTATTCCAAACTCACCTGTATTTAATCGTTTTGATGATTTTCAAAATGATAAGGCTCATATTGAAAATCATAGTTATAATAACAGTACAGGTTCTAGATTGGTGATGTGGCACAATGCAATTGAACTATTTAAACAACAGCCTGTTATAGGGGTGGGTGTTTATGGTGTTGAAAAAGAACACTGCCATCTAGCAGAACAAGGTATTTTACCGATTTGTTTTCAACATAAGCATAATATTTTCTTTCAGGAACTCGCTGCCAATGGCTTGATCGGTTTGATCGGACTCATTATTTCATTGTTTACACCATTGATATTTTTCTTCTCTCAATTTTTTAGCAGAAATGAATTAATTAGGAATTTGGCACTTGCTGGTTTTTTATTTGTACTTTCATTTCTTTTGAGCGGGTTAACCGAATATTATTTATTCTTTCCTCACGTCACCTATATATTCTTCTTCATAACAGCCAGTTTGATGAGTTTTATCATTTTGAAAAATAAAGAGTAAACTTTTATTTGACAGGAATTTAGCCGACATATCGAGAGATAGGGTCGGTTTTTTTATCAAAAATTGGGTTGATCTAGGGGATAACGTTTCTCGGATGCTGAAGGTCTTTCATTGAATCATGGAAAAGTCGTGTAGCAAATGTTCTTTGTTGCACTGTTTTTTATTGCAAAATAAATGAAATGTTATAATATAACAAAAATAACGATCGACTGATTCGAGACACGATATGTCATTTCCACAGAATATTTTGAGCTTATCTATTTTAGCTATTGTCTCTTTACCGACATTTGCTGCAGAAAATGAGCAGGTGACGAGCTTAGAGACAATACGAATTAAAGCACATCCACTAGAGCAAACATCGAAAGATTTTGCCGTTGCCGATACCGTAGTCGAGCAAAAACGCTTACAGCAAGGGGCTGTCACTATTGGGGAAGCATTGAGCAGTGAACCGGGGATCTATTCCAATCAATTCGGTGCGGGTTCAAGCCGGCCTGTGATTCGTGGGCAAGATGGACCACGCGTAAAGGTCTTGCAAAACTCTTCTGAAAATATTGATGTATCGACTTTATCGCCAGATCATGCCGTAACTGTAGATCCCGCTTTGGCTCAGCAAGTTGAAGTGATTCGTGGTCCATCCACCTTATTATTTGGTGCTGGTACAGTAGGTGGTTTGGTGAATGTGACGGATAGTAAGATTCCAACCAAAATGCCTGAAAATGGTTATGAGGGGAATGTCGGTTTACGTTACAACACGGGGAGTGATGAAAAACTGGCAACAGCAGGAGTCACTGTTGCTCTTGGGGATCAAGTGGCCTTGCGTGTTGAAGGCTTGAATCGTGAAGCCAATGACTATATCGCACCGAACTATGTGCATGAAGGTGAACGTGAACGTCGGGTCGGCAATACTTTTGCCAAAGGTGAAACGGTGAATGTGGGTTTGTCTTGGATTTATGATCGCGGTTTTACGGGAATTTCATATAGCAATCGCCAAGATAAGTATGGTCTACCTGGACATAGCCATGAATACGAGAGCTGTAGTGCTCATCTTTCAGGACGTCCTCATTTACATTGTGGCGACCATGATCACGAAGATGGCGATGATCATGACGATCACGATCACGATCACGATCACGATCACGATCATGCACATGAGGCAGGCCCTTGGATTGATCTGAAATCTGAGCGTTATGATGTTCGTACCGAATTGAATGATCCCTTTGCAGGTTTTAAAAAGTTACGTGCACAAGCGAGTTATACCGATTATAAGCATGATGAAATTGAAGAAGATACCATTGCGACTCGCTTTAAAAACAAAGGTTATGATGGTCGTTTAGAGTTGGTACATAATCCAATTGGACCATGGGAAGGGGTAATTGGAACGCAATATGGTCAACAAAAAATAGAACTCACGGGTGAAGAAGCTTTCTTGGAGCCAAACACCACCAAGAAGTGGAGTATTTTTGCCTTAGAACATGCACAGTTTAATGATGTCCATGTTGAAGTGGCAGCACGTGCTGACCAACAAAAAATTGATATTGAAGATTCCAGTAAAAAAGATTTCGATGGTTCAGCCTTTTCTGTTTCGGGTGCTGCCAACTGGGAGTTTGCACCAGACTATAAACTTTCTTTGGTTGCCTCGCATCAAGAGCGCTTACCGCTGGCGCAAGAACTGTATGCCAATGGTGGACATTTCGCGACCAATACTTATGAATTGGGTAGTGACCAACTGACGAAAGAGAAGTCGAATAATGTGGAGCTTGGTTTCCATTATGACAATGACAAGTTTGATTATCATGTGCATGTCTACCACAACTGGTTTGATGACTATATCTATGCGCAAACTCTAGACCGTTATAAAGATTTCCGTTTGGTGCAATATACCCAGGATCAGGCGCGTTTCTATGGTGCCGAAGCGGAGGCGGGTTATCAAATCTCGGACATGTATAAAGTCGGTGTATTTGGTGACTATGTCCGTGGCAAAATCGACAATGAAAATGCACCACGGGTTCCGGCTGGTCGTCTAGGGACTAAAGTGAATGCTGACTTTGGCGATGGCTTTAGCGGCTCAGCTGAATATTATCATGTGTTCCAGCAAGACAAGATTGCGGCTTATGAGACCGATACCCAAAGCTATAACATGCTGAATTTAGGTGTGGCATACACAGGTAAATATAGTAAGGCTACAGATTATCGTATTTATCTGAATGCCAATAATTTGCTCGATGATCAGGTGTACCAACATGCCTCATTCTTATCAACGATTCCGCAAGTGGGACGTAATTTCACAGTTGGGGTGAATTTTAACTTCTAAGTGAAAATTTAATTTTTGATTTTTTAAATGATCACCAAATTAGCATTGAAAAATCAAAGCATAAGCTCTAGCCTACATAAAGTTCCCCCTCTTTGATAAAGAGGGCTGGGGAGATTTTTATTCGGCTAGGGCTTTTTTTGTTTATATGCGTATCTTCCAACGAATTCATCAAAAATTAAACTGGTCAGGTCGACGTTACATGGCAGTCATCTTGTGTATTTTTGCGATTGGATACATTGCTTCGGCAATCTATCACACCGTAAAACCACTCCCAAAGGGATTGGATTTTACTGGGCAATTACGTCATGCCAATGTGAAATTCTTAGCCGATCAGACTTATATCGATACGCAAGGTCAACAACAAGTGGACCAGCATATCTTCAAAGAAGTGTTTCAGTTGATTGATCAAGCACAAAGCACCATTGTGCTGGATATGTTCCTGTTTAATCAGGAAGTGGGTAAGTCGACCGTCAAACAGTTTCCTTTGATGCAAGAGCTAACCGATGCCTTAATCGTGAAGCGTCGTTTGCATCCAAATGTTGAAGTTGTAGTGATTACCGATCCGATTAATTCGGTTTATGGTGGGTTAACGCCAAAGCATTATCTACAACTACGCCAAGCAGGTGTGGATGTCATCGAAACTGATTTAAAGCCATTGCGTGCTTCGAATCCATTGTGGTCAGGTTTTTGGTATATCTGTTGTCAGAACTTGGGCAATAATCCTGAAGGTGGCTGGTTAAGTAGTCCGTTTGGCAATGATAAAATTACCTTACGTAGTTATTTAGAACTTTTCAACTTCAAAGCCAATCATCGTAAAACCTTGGTGGTTGATACGGTTGACGGATGGAAAAGCTTAGTAACTTCGGCCAATCCACATGATGGTAGTTCACATCATAGCAATGTGGCCTTGGTGGTGGATGGGCCAACCGCGATTGATGTGTTGCAAACCGAGCAAGCTGTGGCCAATATGTCTGATGGTTCTAGTCCATTTGTCATTATGGGTGGACTGGCTGAAGATAAAACATTGCCACAAGTACAAGTCCTGACTGAAAAAGCCATTTATGACGCCGTTCTGAAAATGATTGAGACGGCCAAGAGCAAAGAGCATTTAGATATGGCAATGTTCTATTTATCAGAGCGTAATATCATTGATGCACTCAAGCAGGCGCAGCAACGTGGTGTCAATATTCGCATTATGCTTGACCCGAATAAAGATGCGTTTGGTCTGAAAAAGAATGGCATCCCTAATCGTCAAGTCGCTTCGGAATTGAATGCAGTCGGTATCCCAATCCGTTGGTGTGATACGCGTGGCGAACAGTGTCATAGCAAAATGCTGCTTAAATCAAACGCCCAGCAAGCGGAGATCATTCTGGGGTCTGCCAATTTAACGGCACGTAATTTAAAAAATTATAATCTTGAAACCGACATGCGCGTGATTGGTGCAGCGCAAGCACCTGTGTTTAAAGATGCAGGGCAATACTTTGATGCAGCATGGACCAATGCAAACGGTCGTCAAATCACGGTGGATTATGCAAAATATGCCGATGAGTCAAAAATAAAATACTGGATCTATCGTTTTATGGAATGGTCGGGCTTATCGACGTTTTAATTGGGCATAACTCGGGTTCTACGCAATGGCGAAAATTAAACTGAATATTAGACAGGATGAGCAGATTGATTTAGAGGTACATCAATTTAATCATTATGCCGATATTGTTGAAATTCAAAGTTGGGCAGAACTCTTAGAATGTTATCGCTCCCTTAAACAAGATGTTTATCCTAAAAAAGTGTTTCTGGTTTTGGATGATGCCGCACAAGCAAAATATACCTCGATGCATGCGGTCGAGGATGAGCGCTTGTATGTTGATTTTAGTGACGATCTCAAGGGGATTGAAGTCGATGATCCACGGTGGGAGAAAACCTATCAAAATGTGTGTGTTCCAAAGCAATTGCAGCATTATCTTCAACAGTTGAATGATCCAGAACAGCAGCAGCGTTTTGAAAGCCTTGCTGAAAAAATGCAGCATTACGATGAGAATGACTTAGATGCATTACTTTATTTCAATCAACATTTATTGATTTCACTGGACAGTGTTATCGAAGTTAAAGTGGCTAATATTGAAACTGAAGCGTTGAAATTGGTGATGCTGCCGAACGGCTATTTTTCCTGTGATTTTGATCCCTTCGAGAACTATGCGCTGATTCAGAAAATCCAGCATTATGGTTTTGAGTTTATTGGGCTTGGGGCGGCTTTGTTAGGGTGGATCAAAACAGCAGATTTTAAAGCCGAAAAGATGGATGATTTAATTCAGGATATTGCTTTGATTTATCCTTTAGATTCATCTCATCAAAAGGCAATGAAAGACCTGATTTTTAAAAACAATTATCTGATTTTACCTTATTCGGAATCACCACAAGAATATTTGGGTTACGACCTATCCTGATTTGGACAGTTAGCTCAACAAGCTGAATGTGGACATTTATTTGCGATTCAGCTTGTTGAAAGAAATATATCATCAATAAAAATTAAGGGCTTGGTGGGATCAACTGGTCTAAATCCTTATCAGCCATCTGCTCCAGTTCACTTAAATCTGTTTTGATTTTCCACTGAGTTTCATCTTCGACAGGATTCGGTAAGCGGGCTTCTAGCCAGTCACAAACCACATCTGGAGTGAATTCTGGATGATTACACTGAATCACCCAAGCCAAAAAATCTTTGGCTTCGCCGTTCATATACGGTGGCGGAGACACTGGGAAGAACTGAGTCGGTAAACGCTCATTGGTGGATAAATAATTGAGTACATGCCCAAGTTCTTGAACGGTTTGCCATGCCAACGGATGTTCAACATCAATATTAAATTTAAACCACCATGCGTGTTGACCATCTGCACCATGTGCAACAATACGCGCTTCTTGCACGCTTGGCACTTTACAGAAGAATTGATAGAGACGATCAAAATTCATTTCAGCCACTGATGTTGCCTTAAAACCAAAAAAGTGATTTTAGCATATCTCGGCGGAGCTGTAGCTCGCTGCTGTTTATCTTGGGAATTCAACAGCTAATCTGAAAAAATATTATTACAACAGTTGTGCTTATTTTTTATTCTAAAATAGATAAATACTCTGCTTTTAGGGAGATCACGATGAAGCAATTTCAACCTTATATTTATGGCTTAGCAGCTGTATTGAGCTATCTCCCAGTGCTGAGCTATGCGGACAATGCTTGGAGTGGCTATAGTGGGGTAGAACGTCGCTCCTCTCATCAGACTTCACCTACCTATCAGCCGCCCGCACAAGATCCATTCGCTTTTTCGAATCAGCGTTATACACCGACAGCGCCACCGAAAGGTTACTACTATCAACCCAATCAAAATAATTACTATCCTCATCCGAATCATCGACCGGGTGTTCGTGTCGAATATTATCCAGACACACAATATGACGGTAGCTATCGCCGAGAGTCTTTCGTCGTGGGCAATGAATTACCAGGTGAGTTCCGTAGCGAACGTTATGTGGTTCGGGACTGGGATTATTATTCCTTACGTGAACCACCACGTGGCAGACATTGGGTCGTCGTGGATGGACGTTATTTTTTAGTGACCGATGATAATTTTACTATTGAGATTATTCGCTGATTTTTGATGGTTTTTTAAAATTTAATCTCTCGAGGATTCTCCATAATTTCTCGCTATTCATTACAAAGCTTTGCAATGTCGTGGGTTTTATTCATGCTTTCTCCTTGAGTTTTTCTTAATCTGATTTCAGATCGAAAAACAGAGGATCAAACAATGAAAAAGACAGCCGTATTACTGGTATCAACGCTTATGTTGGGTGTTTCTGCCTCAGCCATGGCAGATTCAAATCGTTGGAATCATGATCATAAAGATCGCTACGATAACCGCTATGATCGTTATGACCACCGTTACGATCATCGTGAACAGCCACGCTGGTCGAATGGCGACCGTGGTAATCATTATGGTCAACGTATTAATTTCAAGCGTGGCGAGCGCCTACCCTCAGAATTCCGTAGTAACCGCTATGTGGTTTCTAACTATCGGACCCATCGTTTATATGAACCACCTCGCGGTTATAACTGGATGCAGGTACAAGGTAAATATGTGTTGGTGGACTCGAAATATCGTGTTTTCCGAGTTGCATAATAGATGCAATAAAAAAGCAGGCCATCCGCCTGCTTTTTTATTTATGCCAGTTCGTCATCTTGTGGTCGAGGTGTTTTGTTGGAAGGCAATTGTTGTTCTTGATCCTTGCCCCGAATCACAGAAGGATAGTTCCATGAAGCAAATCGGACCACCAAAATCGCCACCGCTAAAATCAAGATCGAACCTGTTGTAATCACCAAATCCATAGAGGCTTTATGGTTGTGCTGAATATCGGCAATCAATAGACGGGTGAGTGCGGTAATCGCGACATAAATCAAAAAGCGCACTGGCATGTGATTGGTCTTGAAATAAATCCCCACCATGGCGCCTAATTCTAAATAGATAAACAGCAGCAAGATATCATCAATGGTGGCGTACTGTTTTACGGTCAGAATTTCAATCACGGTATGTACGGCTGACCATGCAATCATACAACCGATAATAAATAGGGCTAAATAATGAAAGGCTTCAACCGCGTAGTGACCAAAGCGATCAAGTAGGCGAGGTAAACCTTCAAGTTTTTCTCTTGAATTAGACATAGCGATTTATATTCTCAACATGATCATTAGAATGTTATGCAAGTTTTATGCTGATTTCATTATAGCGATAAAAAATGACCTCAATATAGTGATTGAGGTCATTTTGATTCGAGACAAGCACTTAGTTGAGCTACTACAACCTATCTTCTCTTTAGGATGAAGCCTTTGTATTGCTTGCAAAAGCTTATTTCAAATGTGGATGTATTTGAAGAACCTGTTCAAGTGAAACATGACCTAGAAAATTGCCAGAACTCTGAGTGAGTTGTTGCTGTTCAATCGCATGAGCAAATTGCACCGCAGCCTGATCCTGTAACTGCTGATGAAGACGTTGGCAGTTGGGGAAATTTTTAATATCAATCACATCGTGATACTTAAGCCAACGGGCGATACCTGCATAGTAGCCATCCACAAAAGAAATGTGATCACCCATTAACCATGTTTGATGACTTAAGGTGCGTTCTAAAGCAGTAAACGCTTTTTCGACTTGTGCAGTGCCATAGTCACGCAAGGCTTGGATGGAATCGGTAGACGAGGCATGTTCAAGGCTATACCACAGTGGGCTAAAGGCATTGAAAAGGGTGGTGTTTAAAAAAGCCAGTTGTTGATTAAACTGGTTAAATTGGGTGGTTGCTTGTGGATAATGGAAAGAGCTATTTGGGCTTATTGCCATGATATGATTCAGGATCGCCATACTTTCCGTAATCACCTGACCATTGCTGTCCAGCAGTGCTGGCGTTTCAGCTAATGGGTTGATGCGGTGATAAGCTTCTGTATCGCTCTCAGCGGGCATTTCGATTCTGCATAATTGATAAGACAGGCCAGACCATTCCAGTGCAACAATTGAACCAAATGAACAACCAGAAGGAACGCCATAAAATAGGGTTAAAGTGGACATGATCATTACTCTACGGTGGAAGATATACCCATGTTAAGACCTCAGAAAAGTTTCGAATAGTCAGGTAATATGCAACTTATCGTCTACATTTATGGACATTGCTCATGCTGCTCAGACAACATTTAAATGACGTTTTCCTGTTTGTGGTTGCTGTAGAGCATCAAGGCTTTTCTGCCGCAGCCAAACAACTGAATTTACCCAAATCGACCATCAGTAAGCGGGTTGCGATTTTAGAAGAGAAGTTGGGTCTCATACTGATTCATCGGAGTTCACGGAGTTTTGTGCTCAGTGAAGCAGGCATACTGTTTTATCAACATGCCAAAAATGCAGTGGACGAGTTCCGTTATGCAGAAGAAAACTTATTGATGCAGCAGCAGGAGCCAAGTGGCGTGGTTCGCCTAAGTGCTTCAGTACCTGTTGCGCAATATATTTTGTCGGATTGCTTGCCTGAACTGGCGGAACGTTATCCGAAACTAATGCTACAACTTGAAGTGACTGATCGTTATGTTGATGTGATGAATGAGAATTTTGATATCGTGATCCGCAGTCATTTTAAACCCTTAGCCGATTCTGGATTGATTCAGCGGGTGTTGACACATGACAAGATCATTGCGGTTGCAGCACCCTCTTATCTGACAGAGGCTGCACCAATCCATCGCCCAAATGATTTAGCTCAACATCAAGGTCTGTGGTCGGACTTACAACGCAATCCTTGGCATTTTCAACATCTGAATGGCGAGCAACAGAGTGTCTGGCCTAATGTGCGTTTTATGGCAAATGAGTCTGAGATGTTAAAAGGTGCTGTAAAACGGGGATTGGGCATTACGCTTTTGCCTGAAAACTTTTGTATGGATGAACTTGCAAATGGAAGTCTGGTCAATGTACTACCAGAATGGTCGGCGGGTGGCGTGACCACCAGTTTATTGATGCTGACCAGACGTGGTTTATTACCGAGCGTATCTATCACAGCTGATTTTTTGGTCGAGAAATTAAAAAGATAAATACAGACTGAATTATTTGTTGCTTGAAAGAAAAAAGCGCCTGAATATTCAGACGCTTTTTTTATGCTGAATCAATTAAGCTTGATTGGTGAAGTAATCTTCGCTGAAGTTCATGATCAAGTCAGAACCTGCTTTGATTTTCGCTAAACGTGCATCTAATTCAGGCAAGATACGGTCTACAAAGTATTGTGCTAATGCAATTTTGTTTTGGTAGAAATCACCAGACTTGTCTTTTGCAGCAGCAGCGATTTTTGCAAACATATATGCGAAGCTGAGTAAGCCGACTGCATGTAGGTAATCAACCGCAGCTGAGTTCGGGAAGTCAACATTTTCAGCAGCTTGTTCGATAATGAACTGCGTGATTGCTTCAATTTCAGTAGCAGCGTCTAAAGTTGCATCTTTAATGAAGTTCAAATCAGTGTCTAGATCATTGGCGAAGTCTCGGATTTCAGTGATGTACTCAGCAATGAATGCGCCGCCACATTTAATGGTTTTACGACCAATTAAATCTTGAGACTGAACACCATTGGTTCCTTCGTAAATTTGAGCAATACGAAGATCACGGATACATTGTTCCATACCCCATTCACGGATATAACCGTGACCACCAAAGACCATTTGTGCATCTAAGGTTGCTTGGAAGGCAGTATCAGTGAGGTAAGCTTTTGCGATTGGTGTTAACAGTGCAACACGGTTGTTGGCTTGCTTCACCGCTTCTGCATCAGTCGAGAACTTGGTGATATCCAGTTGTTGACCTACATAAACTGCAAATGCACGTGATGCTTCGTTATTCGCGCGTACGTTGAGCAACATACGACGTACATCACCGTGGACTAAAATGCTATCTGCTGGTTTATTTGGTGATTGAACACCTGCTGCACTACGGCCTTGCAAACGGTCAGTCGCGTATTGTGCTGCATTTTGATAAGCAAATTCAGAAGCACCCAGACCTTGAATACCCATCGACAAACGTTCGTAGTTCATCATCACGAACATTGCCGCAAGACCTTCGTTTTCTTTACCAACAAGGTAGCCTTTAGCACCGTCAAAGTTCATCACACATGTTGCAGAGGCTTTGATCCCCATTTTGTGTTCGATTGAACCAGGACCAACAGGGTTGCGCTCACCTAAAGAACCATCTTCATTTAATAAGAACTTTGGAACGATGAATAACGAGATACCACGTGAACCCGCAGGCGCATCAGGTGTCTTCGCAAGAACAAGATGAATGATGTTTTCAGCTAAGTCGTTATCACCACCGGTGATGAAGATTTTAGTACCCGTAATGTTATACGTACCATCTTCATTGCGTTCAGCTTTAGTTTTGATAATACCTAAATCTGTACCTGCATGTGGTTCAGTTAAGCACATCGTACCTGACCATTCGCCAGAGTAGATTTTAGGTAAATAAGTTTCTTTTTGCTCTTGTGAGGCATAGCTGTTTAACGCCATACCAGCACCCACAGAAAGAAGCGGGTAGAGCATGAATGATGGATTGGTCGCGAATAACATTTCATCAGACAGTACAGTCAGCATTTTTGGCATGGCCTGACCGCCCCATTCTTCATCAGCACCTAAGCCGATCCAACCACCATCAGCGTATTGACGGAATGCTTCTTTGAAACCTGCTGGGGTGAAAACTTCGCCATTTTCCCAACGTGCACCTTCTTCATCACCCGTACGGTTTAACGGATGTGTCACGTTTTGGGCAAACTTCGCCATTTCTTCTAAAATTGCTTCAGCTGTTGCAGCATCTACATGAGCCAGTTTCTCATTAGACTGCCAAAATTGTTCTGCTTTAAATACATCATTTAAGATGAATTTCATGTCTGCTAAAGGAGCATTGTAAATTGGCATAATCGTTCCCTTCTACGCACATTTTCATGTGCAAAGTGATCAAATAAAACGAACAAATAAATTGAATCGTATAAATTTAGCATTGATTAAACAGAAAAAGGACGGTCAAAACTGACCAGTCCTTTTTCTGTGATGAACGTTGCATCTCATTCTAAACTATGTTTAGAAAGCGAAGTGTTCCGCATCAAGTTCAAACAATGGCGCAACGCCAGTTGAAAGCACATCTACATGTGAGCGAACACGTGGCAAGATCTTCTTGAAGTAGAAGCGAGCAGTGGTCACTTTTGCATTGTAGAAGTCAACTTCAGTTGAGCCTTCAGCTAGTTTCTCTTGAGCAACAAGTGCCATACGTGCCCATAAGTAAGCAAGCGTTACATAGCCAGAGAAGTATAAGTAGTCAACCGCAGCTGCACCCACTTCATCCGGGTTTTGCATTGCACGCATGCCAATTTGCATGGTGATGTCACCCCATTCTTTGTTTGCAGCAGCCAATGGCGCAACGAACTCTTGCATTGCAGCATTGTCTTTGTTCGCCTCAACAAATTTATGGATGATCTTGGTGAAGTCTTTCAACATCGCACCTTGAGTTTGCAAGACTTTACGACCTAACAAGTCAAGTGCTTGAATCTCAGTGGTACCTTCGTATAAGCAAGCAATACGCGTATCACGTACGATTTGTTCCATACCGTGTTCAGAGATGAAGCCGTGACCACCAAATACTTGTACACCGTGCTTCGCAGATTCAGAACCCGTTTCAGTTAAGAATGCTTTTGCAATTGGTGTTAACAAAGACAAGATGTTGTCAGCAAACTTACGCTCTTCTTCAGTTTCGCCTTTTTCAACGATATCTGCATATTGAGCCAATAAGTAAACCAACGCACGACCACCTTCAGCAAATGATTTTTGCGTTAAAAGCATGTTACGAACAGCTGGGTGAACAATAATTGGATCAGCTTCTTTTTCAGGTGCTTTAGGACCAGAAAGAGAACGCATTGCCAAACGATCTTTCGCATACGCCAAAGCGCCTTGGAAAGAAGATTCAGATGCAGATAAACCTTGGACCGCTGTACCGATACGTGCTGTGTTCATGAAGGTGAACATGCAGTTTAAGCCACGGTTTTCAGGTCCGATCAAGTAACCTTTTGCTTGGTCAAAGTTAATGACACACGTTGCGTTACCATGGATACCCATTTTGTGTTCGATTGAACCACAACGCACTGCATTACGCTCGCCAACTGAACCATCAGCATTGACGTGGAATTTAGGCACGATGAATAAAGAGATCCCTTTAGTGCCTTTTGGTGCACCTGGTAAACGTGCAAGTACGATATGGATGATGTTGTCAGCCATGTCGTGTTCACCAGCAGAGATAAAGATTTTCTCGCCAGAGATTGCGTAGCTACCGTCATCATTTGGTTCAGCTTTAGAACGGATGATACCAAGGTCAGAACCTGCATGAGATTCAGTTAAGCACATGGTCCCTGTCCAAACACCTGAAACAAGGTTTGGCAAGTAAGTGTTCTTTTGCTCATCAGAACCGTGATGTTCTAAAGTACGAACCGCACCGTGAGAAAGACCAGGGTACATGCCCCATGACCAGTTTGCAGTACCGACCATTTCAGAGATAGAAATCCCTAAAGAGTTTGGTAATGCTTGACCGCCAAATTCTTCATCAGCAGAAAGAGATGGGAAGCCAAGTTCGATATATTTTTGATACGCTTCTTTAAAGCCTGTAGGCGTTGTTACAACACCGTCATTCCAAGTACAACCTTCACGGTCGCCGACTTGGTTTAAAGGAGAAAGTTCGTTTTCGCAGAAATCAGCCGCTGCTTCTAAATATTGATCAACCAATTCACGGCTTACAGTGTCTTGAAATGCAGGAAGTTTCGCGTAATGTGCTTCAGCATTTAATAATTCGTGCAATACGAACTGCATATCACGTAAGGGTGCTTTGTATTGTGGCATAGCGGGTTCCTCAATACTGGTTAAACCAGAGTTATAATCTTAGTCAATGATAAATGTGCCCAACAGCACCATTTTGTACTGCTAATCGTGCAACAAGTTATAGTTCGGTACAAGCTTTTGCAGGTCATTTCTTAGTGACTGTGAAGTCAAAGTTTATGGTTCAACCTGTTTAAGCGTTTAGATTGTAGGTGCTTTTTAGGCTTTTGAGTGAAACTGCAGCGGCAAAATCGTAAGCAGCTGTGTACTTAAAAATGAATATGTTTTGGCCATAAAAAAAGGCGCTTTAAAAGCGCCGATGAGGAAGAGAGGGATTAAGTCGTTGCGTTGGCTTGACGTTTGAACTGTGATTTATCTGGGGTAAAACGAACTTCACAGGTGCCTTCAATTACACGCTTATTCCATTGAACATTCACGCGTTCTCCAATACGCTTTCCTTGACATGCCTGCTCAATCTGGGCACGTTGTGCTTGATGTTCCTGACGCATTTGTTCGCGTTGCTCTAAGCGCTGTTCACGTTTGGCTTGCCATTCAGCACGTTGTTCTGGTGTAAGTGGTGCACGTTGCATATTATGGCGGTGATGGTCACGATCCATTGACTGTTCCGCTGGTGTGGTTGACTGACAGGCAGCCAAGCCTAAAACAGAACCGAGTAGGGTGGTCATCAATACGATTTTTGTCTTGTTCATTGTTTTATCCAGCATGATCAGTTGTGATTCGATGGTTAAAGATTAGATAATAAAGATGAAGAAACAATGGAGAGTTTTTTTCGACCATGTTGGTTACAATCCACAAATAGAACACTATTGAGAATCTGCTTTTGAATGTTCGCCGCGTGCCTTTAGCCCTACGCCTGTTTTTAACGGTATTACTGACCACCTTGTTGATCGCAACGATTAGCTTGGGGATTTTGCATTGGACCATGCAAAAGAACTTTGCACGTTATGTGGCCGATGTGGAAATGCAGAAGCTAGACCGATTGATAGCCAATTTAGGCAACGTCTATACGGTTTATCATGATTGGGGCAATGCAATTCAGGCGCAGATTCTGCAAATTGAAGGTACGGCAGCACCAGATGACTATGACCGTTTGTCCCAATGGTGGTTGCGCCGTCAGTACGATATTGCCCTACAACAACGTTATTTTAATGACCATACCTTACTTAGCCTATCTCCAACGCTGGCACAAAATAATGTCGAGATCAAAAATCGGCAGATATTTAATGATGAAGAGTTAAAAATTCTCAAACAAAATTTACCTTCGGAATATCAACCTTTTGAAGGCTTGCGCTTTCCATTAAGCCCCCGTCAATTTCGTTTAAAGACGGATAGCAAAGAAGATAAACAAGACAGTAAACTGAATGCGGCACCTGCTGAGCAGGGCAAAAAGCGCTTTGTCTCGATTCCTGACCGTTTAGGTTTAAGCTCTCGACTGTCTTTATACGATGAGAATCAGCAGTTTATTGTGGGCGAACCAGCGACTGATCAAATTTCGTTCCGTCCGATTGTGGTGGGCGAGAAGGTGGTCGGTTACCTCGGATTAAAGCCCGTACTGGATCAGGATGATGCTTCTAGTATCAATTTCTTTAGTAATCAAAAACGATATTTGCTATTGGTCTATGCCTTAACGGTACTTTCAAGTTTGGTTGCAGCATTATTGATGGCGACTTATTTCAAGAAACCAATTCAACGTTTATTAAAAGCAACCTTGGAACTGACCCGTGGCAATTATCAACATCAAGTGATGATTAAGCGTAATGATGAGCTGGGTGACTTATCCAATCAACTCAATCATTTGGCTGATATTTTACATCAGCATGAAGAATCTCGCCGTCAATGGGTATCCGATACCTCGCATGAACTGAAAACACCTTTGGCGGTATTGCAGGCACAGATCGAAGCGATGCAGGACGGGATTCGTAAGGCGACGCCTGAACACCTGAATGCCATGATGCGTCAGGTCAGTACGTTGAAGAAGTTAACCCAAGATCTCGCAGACCTAGCACAAGCTGATGCACAACAGTTGAAATGCTATTTTGCTGAAGTCAATCCGTGGGATGTGGTACTACAAGAAGTTGAAAACTTTAGATCGACGTTTGAGCAAAACCAGCTTGAAGTGACATTATCTGGAGAAGGGGCAATCCTATCTTTAGATCGGGATCGCTTTAAACAGATTATCGTCAATCTGTTAGGGAACTGTGTTCGTTACACCGAACAAGGTGGAAAAATACAGATTCACACTCAACAAGATGATCAACAATGGATAATGTATGTAGATGATAGTCCATTGGGCGTAAATGATGAGCAACTGGCACGTTTAGGAGAGCGTTTCTATCGTGTCGATGATTCACGTACACGCAGTACGGGTGGTACGGGTCTAGGTTTGGCCTTGTCGTGTAAGTTGGCACAAGCTTTAGGTGGTTCACTGACTTTCGATCATTCACCCTTAGGTGGATTACGTTGTGTCCTGACTTTCCCAAAATCAATTCAATAACTTTTAGATCCTCTTATGTTGAGGATGATGGATAGGATGAAAACCATGAAACATATTATGTTGGTTGAAGATGAGGTTGAACTCGCACAGTTGGTTCGTGATTATTTAGAAGCTGCTGGTTTTGAAGTCAGTATGTTTCATGATGGTCAAGATGCTTATACCCAGTTTCAACAACGTAAACCGAGTTTGATGATTTTGGACTTGATGGTGCCACGCATGGATGGCTTGACCATTTGCCGTAAGGTTCGTGAACAGTCTGATCTACCAATTATTATGGTTACCGCACGTACTGAAGAAATTGACCGGGTCTTAGGTTTGAATATGGGGGCAGATGATTATATCTGTAAGCCATTTAGTCCCAAAGAACTGGTTGCCCGTGTGCAAGCGGTGTTGCGTCGTTTAGAGCGTAAAGCAGAGCCTGAGCAAAACGATTTATTCCGCATTGATAAAGCGCAGCAACGTATTTGGTATCAACAAAAAGCACTGACTTTGACCCCAACAGAATTCCGTTTATTAGAGTTATTCTTGGAGCACTTAGGTCAGGTATACTCTCGTGCACAGCTACTCGACCATATTAACCCGGATAGCTTCGATGTAGCCGATCGCGTAATCGACAGCCATATTAAAAACTTGCGCCGTAAGATTTCAGAGGCGGCGGATACAGGCAATCGTCATGAATGGATTCAGGCGGTGTATGGGGTGGGTTATCGTTTTGAATATCCAGATGAGTAACTAGATTTACGTTATCCTATGGCTACCCCTTGCGCCGCTTCAACACGGCTCATATCCAAGAGAATGTAGGAAAGTTTCTACAAGTGAACTTGTCTCTTTTCCTTGGTATAGAGAGGCTGACATGAGATGAGTTTTGATGATGGTAAGGGATGAAGTATTGGAAAAAGTTTTATCCTGTGGATAACCACAGCGTTATCCACAGAAAATGTGGATAGTTTCGCAAAGCTTTTGTCGAAATTATCTTCTTTTCTGGTGATAACAAAGGTATCCGCTTTTTAGAAGTATAAAAAATTTACATTACTTTACAATTGCTTGTGATGAGTTGTGACGGTGAGTTGTGACTGATTCCAGATGATAAAGTTATCCCCTGCATAAGCCTTGTGCAGTTTGATCATTGCCTTTATCCGCAAAAGCTGTTCTGAATATTGGTCACATCACGGATGAATGATGATAGGGGTGTGATCCTTGACCAATTGCCATATTTCATCCATATCTGAGTTAGTCACCGCAATACAACCCAGAGTCCAGTCTTTGCGAGGCATATAAGTTGCACTTGTAGGAACGGATGTGGCCCGTGTTGGCACAGTACCGTGAATCATCACATTTCCACCAGCGGATTGACCCTGCTGTTGGGCATAGGCGCTATCCTGTTTATTCGGGTAGGAAATGTGCAAAGACTTATAGTAAGCACTTTGAGGATTGCGCCAATCGATAGAATAAGTCCCTTCGGGTGTTTTACCATCGCCTTCAAACTGTTTGTGTCCAGTCGGATCAAAACCTAAACGCATGGGATAGCTGCGAATGACTTCCTGCTGATGTTTTAATTGTAAAATGCGCTGACTTTTAAACACTTCAATGGAAGTCACGGGTTTGTTTTGTTGAAGCTGTTGTATTTCATGGATAGAAAGAGGTTGATGTGCTGATCCCACTGTTGGGATGAACTTGCCATACTGGAAATAAGCCAGCCCCAATAACAGGACTAGAATCGCACATCCAATCATCAGCCCAATTTTCATAGATTTCTTCTGCTAAGATGAACAACTGACAGAAATTTCAGGCACATCGCTTGGCAATGGTGCAGTATCTGCTTCCGTTTCTAAATCAGTTTGTTTTTGATAAGGTTGATTCAGCAGCTTAAACAAACGCTCAACCTCACTGAAATCACCACGCTCCGCAAGCTCAATCGCTTTCTGCGCCATATGATTGCGCAGGATATATTGTGGATTAACCTGTTGCATCATCTCATCCAAGGCATCAGTATCTTGATGTTGTCGGATATTTTTATAGCGGGTCAGGAAGTCATCAAACTGTTGTATATGGATACAATCATCTCTTAAGGCTTTGTAATCCTGTTGCTGCAAACGAAGAAAGCTTTGGGTATAGTCCAATTGCTCAGTTTGCAGGATTCCAAGAAAGGCAAAACTACAATCCAGACTATCCTTATGAAAATCGGGTAGGCCCATTTTCTGACATAAGCCTTGCCCATAATGCGCTAAGAAAGTTGGCTCAAACTTTTCTAAACATGCTGCTAGATCGAGTTTGAACTGTTCTTTGTTTTCTGCGTTCGCCAACGGAATTAAATTATTTAGCCACGTCCACAGATTCCAATGACCAATACTCGGTTGGTTTTGATAGGTATAACGACCTTGGTAATCGGAATGGTTGTTAATCCAATTGGGGCGGAAACGCTCCATAAAACCGTAAGGTCCAAAGTCCAGTGTTGAGCCAGTGATATTCAGGTTATCAGTATTCATCACTCCGTGGGCAAAACCAACCAGTTGCCATTTAGCAATCATGATGGCGGTTCGTTCGATTACAGCTTCAGCAAAAGCGAGTATTGGATTTTCAGCTTTTAGACATTCTGGATAGTGCCATTCAATACATTTCTGTGTGAATTCAGCCAAAAGTTCAGGTGCATATTGATTGATCCATTCAAAATGCCCTAAACGAATATGGCATTCAGAGGTACGTAATAGCATCGCACCCAGCTCTAGAGTTTCGCGTTGTACACCTTGCGTAGAGGTGGTAAAACCAACCGCATGACTTGATGCAACACCAAGGGCATTTAATGCATGACCCGCTAAATATTCACGAATGACTGAACGTAGGACGGCTCGACCATCACCCATACGCGAGTAAGGGGTAGAGCCAGCACCTTTGAGGTGTAGATCAATCGTTTCACCTTGCTGATTCAGGATTTGCCCGATCAACAAACCTCGGCCATCACCGAGTTGTCCAGCCCATTGTCCAAACTGATGCCCTGCATAAACCATAGCGAGTGGTGGGAATTCAGCAAAGGTTTTTTGTCCACTACAGATTTCTACCCAGTTGGCCTTATCTTCTTCGTTCCATTGCAATTCATCAGCCAATGCTTCATTAAAATGACCTGCTTTGGCACCGCGCAATGGACTTGGCTGCTGTTGGTGATAGAGCTTGGGATTGAGAGAAGGGTAACGAGGATTGAATTGCATAAGCGAATGGTCATGATGGCTGAATCATGACTATAGCAAATATCAGTGTGAAATGGTGAACCGTTGAGAGAACGCGGGTGGTGGATAAATGGGCATAAAAAATGGCCTCTTGAGAGACCATTTTCAATAAGTGCTGTGTTATTCAGAAACAGGCGCTTTTTTAATATTACGCATCAAGGTTTCTAAACATTCACGATGGTGACTTAAACGATGTTCAAGCAATTGGAAATCCACTTTAAGTTTGTGATCCATTTGATGGATTTTTTCAGCCATCGCTGCTTTCTTCGCTTGAAGCTCTTGTTCTTTCAGCTTAGCCCAATCATTTAAAGTATGGGTGAAAGCTTCATATTCTTGTGCGATACGTTGTTTCATTTGCACGATGTCAGTATTGACATCATGGCCATAAATCGCCAAGTCACGTTCCGCATATTTGAACTTCATCGCAAGCTCTGCTTTTTTGATATTAAAGCTTGGAATACGACGCAGATTCTTCGCTAAACCAAGTTTAGAACTGGTCCAGATTAACCATTTGGTTGGGTCATATTGCCACCATTTCACCCCGTTACGGTAATCGTATTGGAAGATGTGGTGGTAGTTATGATAACCCTCACCCCAAGTGAAAATAGCCAACACGAAGTTGTCACGTGCCGTGTTCTCGTCGGTATAAGGACGTTTGCCCCACATGTGACATAATGAGTTGATGAAGAAGGTCACGTGATGGCTAATGATCAAACGCAATAAACCACCGAGTAAGATCACCCCCCAGATATCGCCAGTTGCCCAACCAATACCACCTAATACACCAACATGAACTGCAATCACCATTGGCACATAGTACTTGTGTTGGAACATCACCAATTTGTCATTCATCAAATCAGGTGCATTTTTAAAATCTGGTTTAGAAGGAGAATGATCGCGGATCATCCAGCCAAGATGTGCATACCAAAAACCACGTTTGATTGAATACGGATCTTGGTCCACATCATCAACATGACGGTGATGGGTACGGTGACCTGAAGCCCAGAACAAAATACTGTTTTGAACTGCGAATGTACCGCCAATCATCAATAAAATTTTAAGTGGTAAGGCTGCCTCATAAGCACGATGTGCCCAAAGACGGTGATAACCTGCTGTAATTCCTAGGCTACTCAGTGCTAACAGGAAGAATAAACTGACCCATGCACTTACACTAAAATCATAATAATAGGCGTATAAAGGAATTAAAATGGCAGCAACAATTGGTGTTCCAATTAAGGTAATGCTAGCAGTCCAGTTAATGGGTGCTTTTTTGAGTGGGGCGGAAGTCATATCCGTCAGCGCTCCTAAAAACCTTGTTTGTACAAGATAATAAAACTAAACGAGATAGCAAAACCAATCATGACGATATATTGCTATTTTATCGCCGATATTAGCATGTCCAAATCAATTAGCACTAGCATTATTCTACAGTTGTATCGGAAGAACAGTAACAGAATTCATTTGTAAGATTGATCAATGAATTAAAAGGTGAAATAAATCAATGTCTGAGCAAATTACCGTGAAAAATCCTATTTTTTCTTTGAAGGCATTTTTTAACAAAACTTTAATATTATCGGCTGGTATCCTGCTTGCAGCATGCCAAAGTCAACCTACGCCCTCACAAAAAAATACCTTACAACCCAAGCGAGTAACGCAACCACCCGCGATGCAAGTGCGTAAAAGCACCGATGGGGTTCAGGATGTTGAATGGCAGATTACTTCGATTCAAGGCAAGCGTGCGTTGTTCTTTAATCAATATCCAAGCTTTTCGCTCAATTCTGTTTCAAAAATGGTGGTGGGGCATACTGGCTGTAATCAGATTTATGGTCGCTATAAGTATGATTTTGCCCAAGGCAAACTGGATTTTGATGTGATGGCGCAGCATCAAAGTTGTGATAAAGCGTTGGCGCAAGAAGCAGACTTGATGGATGCGATACAGCGTGTTGAACGTTTTCAGTTGGAGGGCACCAACTTATATTTATTGGATGCCAAAGGGCAGCGTTTGATTCAAGCGCAGCGCAAAAGATAAGCAAAAAGGCGGAATGAGTTCCGCCTTTTTATAATTTTAGGTGTTGTAGCATGGTACTGGGTACATCCGTAATCAAACCTTGAATGCCCAATTGTTGAAGATGCTTGGCGCGCTCGACTTCATTCACCGTCCAGACACTGATTTCAAGATTGGCCTGTTGGGTCCGTTGAATAATCTCATCGGTTGCTAGGGCATCTCCCCAGCCAATCTGACAGCAGCCATATTGCTGTGCCAGTTCGATTGCATATTCCCCAATGGGGATTTCCACCAACAACCCACGTTTAAATGAGCTCTGTTGTTGCTGTAATGCCGCCAAAATTTTGACATCAAAACTGGTAATGGTCGCGGTTGTTTCAAAACCTTTTAAATCTTGTTGTAACTGCAGAACCAAACGTTCAGCTGCAGCTTCATCTGCAACCGCTTTAATTTCAACTTCGATATGCTCAAAGTCAGTGAGACAGTCTAAAACATGTGACAGGCTCGGCGTGTATTCTTCAAAGGCCCATGCTTGCCATTGATGGCGGTGATCGAATTGCTGGGCTTCAATTAAATTGCTGTTTTCAACTTGTTGTGAACGACCCGCAGTACGTACAAAATCATCATCATGAATCACCACCAAGTGGTCATCTTTCAGTTGACGTACATCAAATTCAACGGCACGTACACCTAAATCATGCAGGTAGCGGAATCCACCTAAGGTATTTTCAGGCGCTTCGCCACGTGCACCACGATGACCAATAATTCGCATCTTTATCTACCCAACAAATGATTATGCTTGATCGATACTGTCATTAATATTCTTTTGCCACAACACTTCGTTACCACCTTCAGCACGTTGTAAGGCACGTGAAGCAACGAACAACCAGTCCGATAAGCGATTGAGTAATTGTAATGCGGTTGCCTGAATATTTTGGTCACGATGATGTACTGACAATAAAGCACGTTCGGCACGACGGCACACTGCCCGAGCTTGATGTGCATAACTACAAGCTAAAGTGCCTGATGGTAAAATGAAATCTTTTAACATCGGCAGTGATTCATTCATGTGATCAATTTCTTTTTCCAGAAACTCGATGCATACAGGTTGTAGTAAGTGATAGTTCGGGATACACACTTCACCGCCTAAATCGAATAACCAATGTTGAATCAGGCTTAAGCTTTTGTCCCAGTGTGCTTTATTTTCAACTGTGCTGGCACTGATTTGTGCGCGAAGCACGCCAATGGTTGCATTGAGTTCATCAACATCACCTAAAGCTGCGATGCGTAAATCATCTTTGGCAACGCGTGAACCATCCCCTAGGCCAGTTGTACCTGAGTCGCCTGTACGGGTATAGATTTTACTTAAACGATGTCCCATAGTTCTGTTTCTCTGATCCTGAAAATAAAAAGGGGATAATGTCGGTCAGAACATTACCCCGAAACTGGAGTTAAGAAAATATTTTTTATTATTTTATCACGCGATTAATAACGGAATGTGACACCCGCAGAAGCTAGACGACCTGTATTAATGTACCAATCATTCGAAGGATAGGTGTTTAATACCTCACGATACTCAACATCGCCTACGTTTTGAATGTTAGTAAATACCTTCACATTTGGATTGATATTCCAATAAGCATTTAAATCTACAGTTGCATAACCAGGTACTCGAGTCGTATTTGCCGAGTCTGCATAAGATTTAGCTCGTGCGATTACTGATGCACTGATCCCATAAGTTGCATTTTCTAACCCTGTGCTGACTGTTAATGTTTGACGTGGGCGATAAGCAATTTCTAGATCAGTTGCTTCATTTTCTGTTTTTACATAAGCATATTGTGTTGATAAAAATAAATCATCTTGATGCCACTTGATACCAGCTTCGCCACCTGTGAAATTTGCTTTCGCTACATTTTTATTTGTACCGGCATTATAGGTAATGAGGTTTTTAATCTTTGTATGATAAACAGAAAGATTAGTACTGATATTCGGTGTGATATCGTAATCGGATCCGATTTCATAAGAGAGGCTTTCTTCTGGAGCAAGATTTTCATTACCACCCCATTGTGAATAGAGTTCATTTAAGGTTGGTGCGCGGAATGCACTACCAACATTTGCATAAACACTTGCATTCGGTATGAAATGGTAACGAATCGCAGCTTGTCCAACGGTATGATCGCCAAAACGTTCATTGTCTTCTAAACGTACACCTACTTGAGTATCAAATTGTTCATTTTTAAATTGATGTTGTAGGTAATAGCCTGTGCTATCAACACTCTGATCACCTTTCAGAATTGTGTTGGTTTTATAATTTGCATCCGTGTAGGTTGCACCAATTAAGATGTTTTGATTTGGTGTGAATTTCCATTTTAGGTTTAAATCACCTTCGTTATTTTCAGTGTCATAGTGCGAGCTATAAGCGGGTACATTTTGCTTGTCTTGAGCATTTGAATAACGTGCATTGACGATTAAATCAGGCAAAATATTGTAGGAAACTTTGGCATTGATGACACGATTTTCGAATAAGCGCTGTGCAGTATTGGTAATATAGTCATTACTGAAAATATTAGTTCCCTTATTTTCACTAATCGATGCAGAAGCATCTATGGTATTTTCTTGATAAAAACCGACCTTAGCATGGTAGCCTTTTTGGTCATAACTCGCTTTTTCATTTTTAGCTTGGCTTTCAAAGATACGCGTGCCATCACTTTCTAAGCGTTGGCCGCCTACTTGGGCATAAAAACCTTGATTAGTAACTAAATTGGCATTGGCAATCGTTTTATAGGTATTATTTTCCCCATAAATGCCAGTTAAATCTGCTCCTGTTTTTTCAGGTTTCTTTGAAATTAACTGAACAACACCGCCAATCGCATCACTACCATATTGTACAGATGCAGGTCCTTTTAAGATTTCAACTTGTTGAACGTCAGTGGTATCTAAAAATGCAGGATAGAGTGGGCCAAGTTCATTTTGACTATTTAGACGAGCACCATCTTTAAGAACGAGTGTGTGAACTGATTTGGTGCCACGAAGTGAAATCTCAGAAATTTGTCCTAAGCCACCACTTTGTTTGATATATACCGATGGGTCACGTTGAATCACATCAGATATATTTAATAAAGGATTTTGTTCAATTGTCTTTTGATCAATCACTGTAAGACGTGCAGGAACATTTTTTAGTTTTTCTTCTGTACGAGATGCTGTCACAACAATCGTATCTAGCGTCGCAGTTCTATCGCTGGATTGATCTTGAGCAAAAGCAGGTGAAGAAAACCCCATCGCAATAGCAATAGCACCAACTAAACGAGTCGGTTGAAAAACAGTAGACATGACGTCGCTCCGGACATTCACCCGTCGTGAATGATAATGTGGAAATAAACAACAAGCAGGTCTCCGGACTTCACTATAATCATCAAATAAATGATATTACTCATCATCTTCCCACATCATACCGATGCAGTGATTTGGCGTTGTGCTGAGATGAGTGATTCGGTGTTACCGTTGCGAGGGCAGTGTTGGATTTACACCAACTTCCCTATAAACAAAAGAATTTGCTTTAGACTTGTTGCAAGATTACGCAAAGTATAAAGTGTTAACGTTTTTTAAACAATTGCATTTCCGAATGAACTTTGCCCAAAGCAAGTCAAATTGCATTACAATGCGAGAGTTTCAAAAATATTCAATTTTAATTGGACAGCTCATGCGCCAAAGCCAAATGCGAACCCGCGCCAAGATTTGTGGAATTACCCGAGCACAGGATATCCAAGCCGTTGTAGAATCAGGGGCAGATGCGATTGGTTTTGTATTTTTTCCACCCAGTCCACGACATGTTAGTATCGAGCAAGCCCAAACTTTGGCAAAGCTGGTACCACCTTATGTGCAGTTGGTCGGCTTATTTGTAAATGCCAGTGCTGAAGAAATCCAAACGGTGCTTGATTCCGTTCCTTTAGATGTATTACAACTACATGGCGATGAAACACCAGAACAATGTCAATTAATTGCAACACACTGTAAACGCCGTTGGTATAAGGCCATTCAAGTCAAACCTGATTTAGATGTTGTGGTTGAAATCAAGCGCTATCAAGCAGCGGGAGCCAGTGCAGTCTTGTTAGATGCATGGCATCCTGAATTGAAAGGCGGCACAGGGCATAGTTTTGACTGGACCCAATTTCCCCAACTAGATATTCCACTCATTTTGGCAGGTGGTTTGACCCCTGAAAATGTCAGTGAAGCTATTGATACTACAGCGGCATTTGCTGTGGATGTCAGCGGAGGCGTCGAGTCCGCAAAAGGTATAAAAGACCAACAACTGATTGAAAAATTTATGCAAGGAGTCCAACGTGGATCAGCAAAATAACGTGATTGACTACACCCAGTTTCCAGATGCGCAAGGGCATTTCGGTATTCATGGTGGACGTTTTGTATCAGAAACGCTGATGGCTGCACTTGAAGACCTCGAAAGTCTTTATGGTCGTATGAAGAATGATGCACAGTTTTTAGCAGAGTTTGACCGTGATCTTGCCTTCTATGTTGGTCGTCCTAGTCCACTTTATTATGCTGAACGATGGTCTCAGCACCTCGGCGGTGCGCAAATTTACCTGAAACGTGAAGACCTGAACCACACGGGTTCGCACAAGGTTAATAACACCATTGGTCAGGCTTTATTGGCAAAGCTGTCGGGTAAGAAGCGTATTATTGCGGAAACAGGTGCAGGTCAACACGGTGTGGCGACAGCAACCATTGCAGCACGTCTGGGTATGGAATGTGTGGTGTACATGGGCGCTGAAGACGTGAAACGTCAGGCTATGAATGTTTACCGTATGCGTTTGTTGGGTGCAACGGTGGTCCCTGTGCAAAGTGGTTCAAAAACATTGAAAGATGCCATGAACGAAGCGATGCGTGATTGGGTCACCAATGTTGATAGCACCTATTATGTGATTGGTACTGTTGCTGGTCCACATCCATATCCACAGTTGGTTCGGGATTTCCAGTCGATTATTGGTCGTGAAGCGCGTCGTCAAATTCAAGAGCAAGCAGGGCGTTTGCCAGATGCTTTAGTGGCTTGTGTAGGTGGTGGTTCAAATGCGATGGGCTTGTTCTATCCATTCCTGAATGATCAAGACGTGAAAATGTATGGTGTTGAAGCTGCTGGTTATGGCATTGAAACAGGCAAACACTCTGCACCATTGAATGCAGGCCATGTTGGGGTATTACACGGAAACCGTACTTATTTGATGTCGGATGAACAAGGTCAGATCATTGAAACACATAGTATTTCAGCAGGTCTGGACTATCCAGGTGTTGGTCCTGAGCATAGTTTCTTAAAAGACATGAACCGTGTTGAATATGTGCCAATCAATGATGATGAAGCCTTGCAAGGTTTCCGTGATCTCACCAAGATTGAAGGCATTATTCCTGCGCTTGAAAGCTCACATGCGATGGCTTACGTCACTAAACTTGCGCCAACCATGTCTAAAGATCAAATCATTATTGCCACTGTTTCAGGTCGTGGCGATAAAGACTTGATGACGGTTGCGCGTATTGATGGCGTTGAAATGGTCGAGATGTAAGTTTTCACAATGCCAAGTTTGTTTATGGTGATGTTGGGTGGCCGACATGCGAAAGCCAATACCGAAGTGCATGATGTGGTAATGGCACTAGGCGAATCATTGTCTGAAGTCATCCCTCAGCTCAAACAGGCTTGGTTTGGTGAATCGAAAGGCTTGCATATCGATGCTTGGGCACAGATTTCAGGTGTGCAATCACAAGGCATGAATTATCAAATTCAGTTTTCCGATGCTGCACCGTCTGCTTTGGATGAAAAATTATATTTGATTAACCTAGGTGGATATTCACTTAACGCTTTTGGTGAATTACATAGCTACCATTTGGTGGTTGCATCCGATGCAGTGATTGCAAAACAGTTGGGTAAACAATTTATCGAACAAGATTGGCATAAACCGCATACCGATCGTGTAGTCGATGTCGATGATTGCATTCCAATTGATCATGTTGCAGGGCGTTATATCCATTTGGTTCAAGATGAGTTTAAGCCTACAGTTTGGGAAAATACCTATCTGACCTTGGATTAATCAACAATTAAAATAAAAACAGGGAAGCCATGGCTTCCCTGTTTTTTTAGTACGTATGCAGTTAAGGAAGCACTTTGATTCGATCCGTTTTAGGTGCATTCAGCGGTGAGTATTGCACCACATATTTTTCTAAGGCATCGATATCTTGTCCGCCACCGACTGGATTTTTACCTTCTTTTAATACCGTGAAGTTATCTCCACCATCCGCGAGGAAGCTATTAACCGTCACACGGTAAACCTTGCTATCATTCAGCGCTTGTCCTGCAACCAAGATATTGCTGGCACGTGGTGAAGTCGAGTTGTCTTTCTTATATGAATAACTGAACTCTTTGGATGGTTGTAAGATACGAACTGTGGCTGCGTTCGCACCTGACCATTGCTGTTCTAACACATCACGAATCTGTTTACCTGTTAAACTAAGGGTCACAATTGAATTACCAAAAGGCTGTACGGTAAAGACATCACCAAAGGTGATTTGATTGCTGCTATTTACCAATAAGTCGGCACGAACACCCCCCGGATTCATCAGGGTAAAGTCAGAACCTTGATTACTTGCTGTTAGTGCCATGGCTTGTTGTGCATCAGCAATTAAATTCCCGAGTGGGCTTTCACCACTTTCGGTGGCATTACGATTAATGACACTATTGGCTGTACCGACCACACGGGCTGAAATTGTGGTGACGGCTTGGCGATATTTATCCAAAATCGCTTCAATGCTTGGGGTTTTATTAAATTTCTCATATAGATCCGTCAAGTTCACTGTAGTTGTACCAGAGGTATAGGCTTCACTTTGAATCGGAACTTGTTTGGCGTCCTTCTTAATCACATCACCTGTTTTGCCATCCAGTTCTAACTGAATATTGGTAATGGCTGTGCCGTATTGGCCCGCAGAAGTAAGTAAGAACGGTTTTTGTGGATTCTTAGTGGCATAGTCACAGATATAAGACTGATGGGTGTGGCCAGAAACCACCACATCGACTGCAGGATCTAAGCGATCGAGGATACCGAGTAATGGGCCACTGAGGCCATCACAGGTTTTTTTATTAAACTTGGTACTAGGTGCAACACCTTCATGCACCACCACCACAATCGCTTCAATCCCTTGTTTTTTTAACTCAGGAATCAATGCATTGACCGTATCTGCTTCATCATGAAAGTCGACATCTTTAATGCCCGCAGCTGACACGATACTTGGTGTTGCTTTCAGAGTCATACCAATAAAGGCAACTGGAATACCGCCATAAGTTTTAACTTTATAGGCTGGGAACAAGGTTTTCTTGGGATCAGCCTTCATTGAGACATTGGCGGCCAAGAAATTGAATTTGGCACCCTCAAATTTTGGGTTGATCTGGCAGGGTTTAGCACTGGTATATTGCTGACAGCCACCATTTTGCAAACGACGTAATTCATCTGTACCACGGTCAAATTCATGATTACCGACCGCATTGAAATCAATCTGAATGTCATTCATGGTTTCAATAGTTGGCTCGTCTAAGAACAACGATGATGTGAGCGGTGAAGCACTAATCAAATCGCCTGCTGACACGACCGCATTGTTTGGATATTGCGCACGCAGCTTTTTGATGGCATCGGCAAAATAACTGACTCCACCAACAGGAATACGTACAGTTTTACTATTATCGTTTGGATCATCTGCTTCAATAAAACGTTTCGGCGGTTCTAAATTGCCATGAAAATCATTAAACGCAAGGATATTGATATTTTGATTTTTGCGTTCAACGGTTGGTGTTTGATTATTATCATTGTCGTCATTACATGCTGTTAAAGCCAGCATCATGAGACAGAGCACGTTTGCTTTTAAGAGTCGTTGAGTCGTCATGTTTTTTGATCGAGTGGTATAAGATTGTTTTTTAAAATAAAACTTATGTATGAATCTTTGATGAAATTGTGAGCTAAAAAAGTCCATTAGGGGCTTGGATTTATCGGTTAAAATGTGAATTAAGTTGCACTTCTTTATATAAAAATAGTAGTAAATTTGATCACTTACAGTCTATTATGGGCGTAGCTGCGACCTAGCAATCATGGAATATAAAATGGATTTGATACAAGCCAATGGTCAACCGCGTTATGGACGTTTTGAGCAAGTCCCTTCGCGGATTAATCTGGACGACTATATTTATAAAACGCCTTATGGACAGGTGTTAACAGGCTGGCGCAAACAACTTAAATATAAAAAATTTAAATTCTGTGGCTTACAGCATGAGCATTACAGTATTGGGGTTGCGATTGTTGATTTATCTTGGGCAGGTCATGGTTTTTTCTATGTCTATGATCATCAGTCTAAAAAAGTGATTGAGTGGAATGCGATTCAACCCTTGGCATTAAAAACACAGTTGGATGAGCAGCCCTTATTTAGCCAAAGTTCATTTAAAAAATCAGCGTATCAATTTGATATGCAACATGCCAACGGGGTGCGTTATATCCAAGTGACTAAACATGGTGAAGTACAACTGAAAGCCCGAATTTTTTGTGCGGGTACCGATGCCTTAAGTTTGTGTAGTCCAACGGGGATTAATGGCTGGACCTATACCCAGAAGCAAACCACATTGGCGGTTGAGGGATTCTTTATCAGCCCAGATCGACAGCAGATTGAATTTAATGCTCATAGCCTTGCAGCTTTGGACGATACCTGTGGTTTTCTACGGCCTGAAACAGCTTGGTTCTGGCTATCTTGCCAGTTCCGTGATGCACAGGATCGTCGGATTGGTCTTAACCTTGCTTCAGGTGTGAATGAAAGTTTTGGTAATGAAAATGCGTTATGGGTGAATGGACGTTTGTATCCATTAACAGATGTTCTATTTGAACAGCAAAGTGAAAATGTCTGGTCCATTCGCTCGTTAGGTGAATGTTTAAATTTGGTAGTAGAAACAGACTGGTGTCGTTTTGAAAATATTAATTTGCGTTTGATTGGCAGCCAGTTTAATCAATGGCAAGCCAAAGTCAGTGGCACCATTGCACATGAGCAGGTTGAAGTGGTGTCATTAGATAATGAATATGGTCTTTTAGAACAGCATTATGCGAAGTGGTGATGTTTTAAACTATGAGTCTGTTTGTTGTATTAAATATGCCATAGTGAAATGAGGTTGTAGGTATAAATATTAACCATGTGGAGCATTGTTTCACAAGACTTCATAATACAATATTGGAAAAGGGTAATATTCAGTTATGCGTTTTTATTATTTATAAGTTGGAATGTATAAAGATAATATTGAGATTTTTATTCCATATAAAGAGCTGAAGGGTAGTAATTTTTAAATGATTAAATCAGCAGAGGAATTTATTTTACTTCGAAATAGTGAAACACGTGATGAATATATGCGTGCAGCCTATGAAAATGCTTCTGACCTTGTTTGGATAGATGTCATTTCCAGATTTCCAGAAATGAGAGAATGGGTTGCATATAATAAAACTGTGCCATTAAATATATTGGAAACTCTAGCAAGAGATGAAAATGAATCTGTTCGAGCGACAGTTGCTATGAAGAGAAAGCTTAGCCCAGAGTTGTTTGATTTATTATCCCGAGACAATAGTGAGGAAGTTCGTCATAGAATAGCATGTAATAAAAAAACGCCAATTTATATTCTGAAAATGCTTACCAATGATCCAATAATGTTTGTTCGTGAAGCTGCTTTAAAACGTGTTGTAAATTAATAAATTACCTTGCTCTACCACCTTGTGGTAGAGCATTTAATTTTTATTTCAAATCGATTAAAGCCCTGCTTGCCAGAACGCTTCACCTGCTGCAATCGGATCATTGGTTTTAGCTAAAGTATCAATCCAGACATCATACTGGCGAATCACTGGATGTTGATTTGGATGAAAATCTTTTTTAAACCAGTCGCTATATTGTGCTCTTTTCGCCGTTAAAATACCGTTGCGACCAAAGAACCACGGTAAACCTTTACGTGCCATATCAAAACGTTGTCTTAAGTTAAAACCATCGGTTTTAAGCATTACATCAGTACGGTACAAGGTAAAGCCAAACATCATCACGGTGGTAAAGACTAAGGCAAAGCGACGAGTCGCTTCTGGGACTTCACCAACTTCTCGCATTACATCAAATGCGACATCCCGATGTTCCATTTCTTCAATTGCATGCCAAGCAAAAAGCGCACGCACAAATGGATCAGCTTCTGCTAGGGTTTCTTTTTTGCTATAGAAGGTATCAGCCATTAGCGCCGTTAAATGTTCGGCAGCTGCAGTCATGGCAATGTTGTATTGTGGAGAGCGATTCTTCAGTTCAAATCTAAAGATTTTCTTTAGACGGGCAGTGAACTGATCTACAGGCATGCCTTGATCTTTCATGACTTGGTTCATTTTGTCATGCGCAATGCCATGTTGTGCTTCCTGACGGATAAAATCAGCAACACGTTCCTGCAAGTCTGGATCATCAATCTTGTCACGGAATAAACGGACACATTCAATAAAGTAGCGCTCGCCATCAGGAAAGGTGAGGCTTAAAGCATCAAACATACGAGTACGGAACGGATCACCCCCAAACCAGAAGCGCGGTGCTTGATCGAGGTGAAAGTCCAGTTTGGTTCTGACAACGGGATCAACTTGATAAGAAACATGTGCATTCATTTTGACTATTCCTTGTTTTTCTTCATGAACTCAGTATGGAAAAAGTCCGATGAAATGTTTTGACAGTTACAGCCAAGTTTTATACAAATAACGACAGATCAGGATGAGATTGACCCATGTCAGTTAAAATAATCATTGGATATTTGCGTTTGTTTAATCGTGTTTTACAACAGGAACAAATTGATTTGTCTAAAGTTGTTGCACCTGAACTTTGGCAAGCCTTTCAAGCCTGTTTGGAAAACCCCGATGAGCGTGACTTTGATGTGGAGCGTTATGCCTTGTTATTACAGGCCGCTCAAGCACACTTCACTCGTCCGATTACTCTGGTCTTGGCAGAGCATGCTAATTTACAAGATTTGGGTTTGATGGGCTATTTGGCATCGACTAGTATTGATCTACAACAAGCACTTCAACTATTACAACGTTATTATTCTTTAGTGTTTAAGCAAACTAATCTGGAACAGCTCGATGTGCAGCAATTCTCTGAATATATTCAGATTGTTTGGAGTGCATCGTATTGTGACTATCGGGAAATGTATGAGCTCAATCTGGCGTTGATTTTTAAAATTGCACAATCGATTGTGCAAGATGCTTTAGTGCCACCGCAGATGATTCAATTTGGCTATGCACCGCATACCGCGCTTTATCATTTTGAAAAATTTTATGGTTGCCCAATTCAGATTCAGCAGGGGCAATATGCGATCCGCTTTTCTAATCAGATTTTAAAGGCAAAAAGTATTGCTGCCGACCAGCAACTGAATCATGTGTTATCAACTCAAGCACAACAATCTTTGAGGAGCGTTAGTTCTTTTGAGGTTCAACAGCAGCAATTCCGTCAAAAAATACATGGCTTTATCGAGCAAGGTTTATTGCAGCATGAAGAGGTGTTGCAGAGTTATGTGGCGAAGCGTCTGCATTGTTCGGAACGGACGCTACAACGTCAGCTCAAAGCCCATGAGCTGAATTTTCAGGATGTGCTGGACCAGTATCGTTTGGAGCAGAGCAAACTGTATTTGCAGCAAGGTAAGTCTTTGTCTGAGATTGCGGAGCGACTGAATTATGCCGATCAGAGTGCGTTTGGGCGGGCGTTTAAGCGTTGGACAGGCGTTACACCCAAGCAGTTTTTAAAATCTCTGTAGATTTTAGATCAAACTTTTAATTAATAAGTGAGTTTAGCTAAGGTAGTTTAATTTATAAACAAACAAATGGGTTTGATATTTTCCTTACTTTGCAGGGATGAAAAGTAACAAAAATCCTCTGTTGGACTGACGGTACATCCTGAGCAAATTTTAAAGCACTGCTTTGAAATGCAGCGCAAGGCCAGTCCAACGGGCGACATCCATGTCGCCTACCACGATAGTAGATTCTTGTCTAAATTGAAGCGTTATTGAGAGTGGGATTTGAGCAGTAATTCAAATCTTCTATGGTTTTTTTAAACGTGGATAATTAAAGACAATGGCAAGCACCGCACAAATCGCAAGAATCCAGCAATAGTAGATATTGCCAATCAATTCAACCGGAGAAAGTTTGGCAATCGAACAGGCAAGTAGTAACTGCGCGCCGTAGGGGATAATCCCTTGCACCACACACGAGAAAATATCAAGCAAAGCCGCACTGCGTTTAGGGTCCACCCCATATTCTCTGGCCACTTCACGTGCCATATCACCTGATAAAATAATTGCTACGGTGTTATTGGCGACAAAGAGATTCGAGAATACCACGAGGAAACTAATTCCCAGTTCACCAGCACGCTGTTTCCCGAATTTAAATAGACGGGTAATGGTATAGATGCGTTGAATCAACCACTGCAAGCCACCTTCTTTTTGCATCAATGTTGATAATCCACCTAACAACATGGAAAGTAATGCCACTTCAAACATGCTGACAAAGCCGTCATAAATTGCACTGTTCAACTTGAGTACATCAAAATCCGGTTTTTCAAGCAGCCCCATCAGACCCGATAAAATCACGCCAATCATCAGCACTGCTAAAACATGGAGACGGGTAAAAGCAAGAAAGAACACAGCCAGATAAGGCAGAATCAGCCAGATATCATAAGGCGTTGATTGAATCGCCTCCGCCTCATGGCTCATGGAAATATAAACCAGCAAGGTAATAATGGCCGCAGGGAGTGCAATCCAGACATTGACGCGAAATTTATCTCTGAGTTCGACATTCTGGCTACGGGTTGCGGCAATGGTGGTGTCTGAGATCATCGATAGATTGTCGCCAAACATGGCACCACCGACTACAGCACCAATGGCATAGACAGGTGCAATATCCGTGGCTTGGGCAAAACCAAAAGCAATCGGGGCACAGGCTGCAATGGTGCCCATTGATGTTCCCATTGCCGTTGCAATAAACGCGGCAATGATAAACAGCATGGGTAAGACAAATTCTGGTGAAATAAGTGAAAGCCCTAACTGTACCGTTGCATCGACGCTGCCTATGGCACTGGAGACACTGGCAAAAGCGCCGGCCAGCATAAATACCATAAACATCAGAATCAGATTGGGATGACTGGCGCCTTGTAAAAACTCTTCAATTGCTGCATTCAGTTTTTGCTTATATAACAACAAAGCCAAAATGACGGCTGGAATGGCTGCAACAGGTGCTTTGACTTGATAGAATGCAAATTCTGTCCCAATCATTGAATGATAGACACCACTCCCGAGAAAGATGATCAAAAATACCAATAGCGGTAGCAAAGCAAGGGCATTGCTTTGTACTTTTTCCTGAGAGTGGGCAGACATAAAAATAAAAAGAAAACTTAAAAATTGCGGCTAGTATAAAGGAGCTTGGCTGATTTCTAAAATGTTAGGGTTTGTTGGCACTTCAACCATGTCTTGCGTTATAGGCTAAAACAACAGAAACAAGGCATGAAACGCAGGCAATGGAGATCCCCTTGTCAAGTTCCATAACACAGTTTATGGAAGTTTTAGCCATAACCTGAGTAAGAGCAAAGTATTGCTTTGATCACAGCGCAAGGACAGGGGCATTTTTTGCCGTTACGGCGTTATATCTTATTTATTTAGAATAACTAAATTGCATAAGATATGCCTTGTACCGACTAAAAAATGCCCTCTGTCGCAAGCATCTGTGAAATGCCAACAGACCCTAAGCAATCCGCCTAAAATTAGGAAGCTTTGATCATTGAGAAAAAACTCAAAATATAGATAAATGTAGCAAGGCTGTTGTAAGTAGCAAGATTCACTGTCGCAATCACGTCAAACTCTGTTCAATGAACAAAAAATAGCGTTACAATGCAGTGTTTTTGTATGACTACAAACAACTCCTTAATTTATATAAATCAGGAAAGCATAATCCTATGTCACGTCTTGCCACTCGTTTTGAACAGCTTAAATCTCAGCAACGTAAAGCGCTTGTTTCTTATGTTATGGCAGGTGACCCGCATCCACAGGTTACTGTTCCATTGCTTCATCAAATGGTTGAAGCAGGGGTCGATGTCATTGAACTCGGTCTACCATTCTCTGACCCAATGGCAGATGGCCCTGTAATTGCTTTAGCGGCTGAGCGTGCTCTGGCAGGTGGAACCAATACTTTAGATGCACTGAATATGGTGAAAGCCTTTCGTGAAAAAGACCAAACCACACCAGTCGTTTTAATGGGATATTTAAATCCTGTTGAAGTGATTGGTTATGACAAGTTTGTTGCTTATGCGAAAGAATGCGGTGTTGATGGCGTGCTTTTGGTGGACTTGCCGCCAGAAGAATCGAAGCAATTAGGTGAAGTTCTGCAACAAAACGGAATGGATCAGATCTTCTTGCTTGCACCAACTTCAACCGATCAACGTATCCAGCATGTGGTCAATCAAGCCAGCGGCTTTGTTTACTATGTGTCACTCAAAGGTGTGACTGGTGCAGCAACTTTAGATACCTCTGAAGCAGCAGCCCGTATTGCAAAAATTAAGTCGAAGACCAATGTACCAGTGGGCGTCGGTTTTGGAATTAGTGATGCTGCATCTGCAAAAGCGATGGGTCAAGTTGCTGATGCCGTGATTGTAGGAAGTGCTTTCGTTAAATCTTTTGCGACATTGCCAGCGGATCAAGCTGCGCAACAGACGGTGAATAAAGTGAAGGAGCTTCGAGCTGCGCTCGATGAGTTAGTATGAGTCAAGAGTTAACATCAGGGAAGGTTCTTAGCCCTTCAACACCTTGGACGGAGCGTCATGTCCCAGGTATTCAGGTTGCGGATCAACAGCAAACATTCAAAGCAACGTTTACTGAGCCGACCATTGAATGCCCTGAATGCCATGCGTTGGTGACACGTACTGCAATGTCATTTAATGCCTATGTATGTCCTCAGTGTGATGAGCACTTGCATATGCGTGCGCGTGATCGGTTGAACTGGTTCTTTGATCAGGTCAACGGTGAGCTAGGTCAAGAGTTTGGTGCCAAAGATCCTTTAAAGTTTGTAGATAGCAAACCTTATCCAGATCGTATCCGTGAAGCACAAGACAAAACTGATGAAACTGAAGCACTCGTGGTGATGCAGGGCTCGTTAAAAGGCTTAGATCTCATTGCGTGTGCGTTTGAATTTGATTTTATGGCGGGTTCAATGGGAACTGTAGTCGGTGACCGTTTTGTACAAGCCGCTGAGCGTGCGATTGCCTTACATCAACCGATGATTTGTTTTGCTGCTTCGGGCGGCGCACGTATGCAGGAAGGCATGTTGTCTTTGATGCAAATGGCGCGTACTGCGGCTGCTATCCAGAAAATGAAAGAAGCACGTGTTCCTTATTTGGTGGTATTAACCCATCCCGTTTACGGTGGCGTGACTGCTTCATTGGCGATGCTTGGTGATGTCCATATTGCTGAACCGAAGGCAATGATTGGATTTGCGGGTAAACGTGTCATTGAACAAACCGTGCGTGAAAAATTGGAAGAACCATTCCAACGTGCAGAATATTTGCTTGATCATGGTGTGGTCGATCAAATTGTTCATCGCCATGCATTACGTGATACTGTATACAGACTTGTCGCTAAGCTGATGAATTTACCTTGAAACCACTCGCTCCACATGCAACAGATACATTAACAACATGGCTCGATTATTGGGGCCATGTTCACGTTACAGGCATTGATTTAGGTTTAGAGCGCGTTATTCCCGTCGCTGAAAAATTGGGGGTAATGCAACCACAGGCGAAGGTGTTTACCGTCGCAGGAACCAATGGTAAAGGCTCGACCACGACTACTTTGGCTGCAATTTTAAATGCACAAGGGTATAAGGTGGGGCTGTATCAGTCACCGCATATTTATCGTTTTAATGAACGTGTAAAGTTGGCAGGTGTAGAGGTAGATGATCAACGTCTGGTGGATGCATTTGTTTTGGTGGATCAAGCCCGCCGTGAGTGTGGTTTAAGTTTATCTTTTTTTGAAGCAACCACTTTGGCTGCTTTTGTTATTTTTAAGCAGCAACAATGTGACGTTTGGGTACTTGAAGTTGGTTTAGGCGGCCGTCTTGATGTGGTCAATGTGATTGATCCCGATGTTGCGGTGATTACCAATATTGGCTTAGACCATGTCGATTGGTTGGGCGATACCGTCGAAAAGATTGCATTTGAAAAAGCAGGAGTTATTCGTCCAAATATTCCAGTGGTTTTTGCAGGGCAGCAGCAACTGCCGCAAGCCATTCAAGAGAAAGTGGCTGAAACCCAAGCTCAGTTATATGCCTTAGATCGTGATTATTTTTATCAGCTTAATGATGATGGTGAAACTTGGTCATTTGCATCTTCGGGTACGACGTTAAGACTTCCAGTTGGACAACTGGCCTTAGATAATATTTCCACTGCAGTCGCAGCAGTATTGGTAAGTGGTGTTGAGGTGTCTCAGCAAGCGATTGCCAGCGGGATTCAGCAAGCTCGCTTACAAGGGCGTTTTGAAATTCGTCAGATTCAAGATAAAACTGTCATTTTTGATGCGGGCCACAATGCGCATGGCGTCGAATTTTTATTGAAGCAGTTGCGAAAATTCCTAAAATACAATAAACAGTACACAGAAGTTGTTGCAGTATTTTCAATGTTGGCTGATAAAGACATTCCATCGGTCACTGATTTACTAAAAACAACAGTAAAAGATTGGTTTATTGCTAATTTAGATGTGCCTAGAGCCGCACCAGTGCAACAAATCCAAAAAGCACTGCAAGGGCAACAGGTGCATGAGTTTGGCAGTATCCAGCAAGCGTTTGAAACTGTGCTGAAACAAGGTCATAACAATCAGCTGATTTTAGTCTGTGGTTCGTTTCATACTTTAGAAGCGATCTGGGAGTATTTAGAAGAATGTCGATGAATAACAAACAACGTTGGATGGGTGGCGTTGTTCTATTAGGTGGTGGTGTTTTATTGGCAGCATTGCTTTTGAAAGGTAATGAAGAAATAGAGCAAGATCAGACTCAAGCGACTGTTACTCATCCGATTCCTAAAACAGAGCCTAAGCCAAAAACAGCTCAGCCTGCTCAAGAGAGTGAAATGGTTTCTCTACAACCATTGGCGGTTGATGTTGAAACTGAAAAACGTTTACTTGAGGAACAACGCCGTTCGCGTGAAAAAGCAGTTGCAGAACAAGAAGCACGCGCCGCTGAATTTTTAAAGATGCAGCAGCAGGCAGAAGCAGCAGCAGCACGTAAGGCCGCCGAGGAATATGCGGCGATTAATGCGCGTCGAACAGCAGCCCAAGAAAGTTCAGATAATATTCCGCCAGAACTGGTTGAAGATGAAAAAGCCAAGGCACAACGACTCGCTGATGAAAAGAAGCGTGCTGAACAGCAAAAAACAACAGCTCAACAGAAGGCTGATGCCGAAAAGAAGTTAGCAGAAGATAAACGTAAAGCTGAAGCGGACAAGAAGGCAGCAGAAGACAAACGTAAAGCTGAAGCGGACAAGAAGGTAGCAGAAGACAAACGTAAGGCTGAAGCGGACAAGAAGGCAGCTGAAGACAAGCGTAAGGCTGAAGCGGATAAGAAGGCAGCCGAAGACAAGCGTAAAGCTGAAGCAGACAAGAAAGCCGCAGAAGATAAGCGTAAGGCAGAAGCAGACAAGAAAGCCGCAGAAGATAAACGTAAAGCTGAAGCGGATAAGAAAGCCGAAGCAGAAAAAGCACGTGATTTGATGGAAAATGGCGATAAAAAATGGATGGTACAAGTGGCATTAGCTGCGAACCAAGCCAATGCAGATGCTGTCGTGTCTAAATTGCGTGCTAAAGGTTATAAAGTGACAACGAGTCCAACCTCGAAAGGGATTCGGATTATGGTTGGCCCAGCCAAAGACCGTGACGTTGCCGATGCAACCCGTAAGAAAATTACCACAGACGAAAGTTTAAATATGAAATCAGCTTGGGTGATTGACTGGGTTCCGCTTGATCAACGCTAACTGAAACACAGTTGATGTTTGTTATGAAGATGGATTCAACAGTTGTTGTTGAATCCATTTTACATTGTCAGGCGTAAACAAATGATCAATGTTTTTCCAGATCACATGGAAGCCATAACCCCCTTGTTTCATTTCTTTGACCGCATCTTCGATTGGCCAGTTTTCAAAAATAATGCGATACATGGCAATGTTTGCCCCTGTACGATCAGAACCGTGATAACAGTGAATTAATACTTTTTGGTTATTTTGCTTAGCCGTTTGAATCGCTTGCATGGTCTGTAATAGATCTTGGCGATTGATGGCCCATGTATAAATTGGAATATGCACCAGATTAAAAGGTTGATCTTTTAAAACTTTGGCATCTTCATTTCTGGCTCTGAGATTGATGACCGTATCAATATTATAGTGTTTTAAAATTGGAATGAGTTCATTGCTAGGTTGATCACTACGAAATACATCATTGCTAATTTGATAAAAATTATGCTGCTGTGAAATCAGTGTTCCCCAATTTTTTGGACGTTGTTCATCATTAAGGCTTGAATGCTTCATGCATCCGCCCACACTGAGCGTAGAAATGAGTGTAAGGGCAAGGAGCGTTTTTTTCATATTACTGATAGCGACTGAATTCGATTGGATCGTGCGCACAAATTAACTCAATGCTTTGCTCATGTTGAGCGAGATATTGTAACTGTTTGAGATTGTGCAAACGCAATTGGTTATCTTCGGCCAATAAACGTTCTGTAAGATCTAAGGCTCGCAGTTTATTTTTCGGATTGAGCTCCAGATGGGTGTAATAGGCATCACCACAAAATAACACCCAACCATCCGCCTTTTTAATGGCGATGCCACAATGTCCAGCCGTATGTCCGATCAGGGGAATCATCAAAATTTCATCGTGAAATAATGGAAGCCCTTGGACTTTTTGCAGATTAAACCATGCTTCGCCATCGTTATGTTCAGCAAAGTTCCAATGACGATGCTGTTTAAATTGTTCTGTCTTATAACGAAGTTTGCCCTTGGTGGTCAGCGATTGAGTGGCATTAAATTCAGCGGCTAAGAGATGTACTGTCGCATTGGGGAAATCTGAAATTCCACCTGCGTGGTCAAAATCCAAATGGGTCACAAAAATATGTTGTACATCACTCGGATTAAAACCGAGTTTTTGAATTTGCTGTATGGCGGTGAGTTTTAGGTTCGGTACAATCGAACCAAACTGCTTGAGCAAAGGACCTAAGCGCTGTTCGGTGTGTAAATAGTCTTGGAGTCCTAAGCCTGTATCAATCAAAACTAAGCCACGATCTGTTTCAATTAAAAGACAATGGCAGACGAGGTGGGCTTTCCAGCCTTTTTGCCCAAATAATGGCGCGCAAACAGGGCAGAAGCTCCCACAGTGCAGATGGTGAATATTGTAGATCATGGTGCTGTTTTTATTCTGTGGCGGATCGAATTATTCTTATAACCTTATTGATTCAGAAATACCAAAACAAATTTCGATTGGCATAAAAAAGCCTATCCAGAGGATAGGCTGAGATTCATATTGTTTAATCCTGATTCGATTTATTGCTCTTGCGCTTTAATCTCTTCACTCACAGCATAGCTGTTCATCTTCTTGCGAAGCTTTAGCCGCTTCTCAGGAACGAGCGTTGCTGGTCGTTATGGCTACGCACTTCGTTTGTCTTGCACTGCGATTAAAGTATACGCTTTAATCTTGTTCAGGCTGAGGGGTTAATCGTAAATACGGTTTGACGGCCTTATAGCCTTTCGGGAAGCGTTGTTTGATTTCTTCCTCATCTTTTAATGAAGGCACAATCACCACATCTTCGCCTTGTTGCCAGTTTGCTGGTGTCGCAACTTTATGCTTGTCAGTCAATTGCAGTGAGTCGACCACGCGCAATACTTCATTAAAATTACGGCCTGTTGATGCTGGATAGGTAATGATCAAACGCACTTTTTTATTCGGATCAATAATGACCAATGAACGTACAGTTAAGGTTTCGTTGGCATTAGGATGAATAAAACCATAAAGTTCAGACACTTTTCGGTCTTTATCCGCAATAATCGGGAAGTTGACTGTGGTATTCTGCGTTTCGTTGATGTCCTGAATCCAGCCTTTATGTGATTCCACATCATCAACCGAAAGGGCAATCGCTTTCACCCCACGTTTGTCAAATTCATCTTTCAGCTTGGCGGTATAGCCGAGTTCAGTGGTACAAACGGGCGTATAGTCCGCAGGATGTGAAAAAAGAATTCCCCAACTACTCCCTAAAAAGTCATAAAAATCAATATTACCTTCACTTGATTCTTGCTGGAAATTTGGGGCGATATCGCCTAAACGTAATGTCATGATCAATCCTCTATACATTCTTTATGTTTTCTATCTCCATCTAATATGCAGGATGTACTTTATAAATAAAATTATTGTTTTTGTATTTTATTATGAACTTTTGAGATATTGATTATTGATCTTGTTAAAAAATGATCAGAAATTCACATTCAAGTCGATGTAAGTTAAATGCAAATTTGCTACATTAACGCATCTTTAGTGATGTGACGTCAGAATCGCCTCGCAGATTTTTTTGCCTGTTTGAATGCAAAGCACTTGTAGTTCTTATTTCTGACTCCATAATAACAGCTAAGAAAAAATTAACCGACCTAGGGTTTGTTGAAATTGACAAACCTTATAACAAACAGGATTAGAGAGTTTATTCATGTTGGCAAGTCTGATCGGAGGTATCTTCGGTACAAAAAATGAGCGTGAGCTCAAACGCATGCGTAAAATTGTTGAACAAATTAATGCGCTTGAACCGACGATATCTGCTCTAAACGATGCAGACCTCTCTGCAAAAACTCCAGAATTCAAACAACGTTTTAGTAATGGTGAAACTTTAGATAAGTTAATGCCAGAAGCGTTTGCGGTGTGTCGTGAAGCAGCAAAACGTGTCATGGGCATGCGCCATTATGACGTGCAGTTGATTGGTGGTATTACCTTACACGAAGGTAAGATTGCTGAAATGCGTACCGGTGAAGGTAAAACCCTGATGGGTACTTTGGCGTGTTATCTCAATGCATTAAGTGGTCAAGGCGTTCACGTGATTACGGTGAACGACTACTTGGCACAACGTGATGCTGAGTTGAACCGTCCATTATTCGAATTCTTAGGCCTCAGCATTGGTGTGATTTACTCGATGCAAATGCCGGATGAAAAAGCACAAGCCTATACTTCCGACATTACCTACGGGACCAACAACGAATTCGGTTTCGACTATCTTCGTGACAATATGGTGTTTTCTCTGCAAGAGAAAAAGCAACGCGGTTTAAGCTACGCCATCATCGATGAAGTCGACTCAATCTTGATTGATGAAGCACGTACACCGTTGATTATTTCAGGTCAAAGTGAAGATTCATCTCATCTTTATCAGCTGATTAACAGTATTCCTCCAACATTACGTCCACAGAAAGAAGAAAAAGTGGCTGATGGCGGGCATTTCTGGGTCGATGAGAAACAGCGTTCAGTTGAAATGACTGAAGTTGGTTATGAAACAGTTGAACAAAAACTGATTGAAATGGGCTTGTTGGCTGAAGGCGAGAGTCTTTATTCAGCAACTAACCTGAATTTAGTTCACCATGTCACTGCAGCGATTCGTGCACACTATCTCTATCAAAAGAATGTGCACTACATCATTGGCGTTAATCCACAGACTCAGAAAGAAGAAGTCATTATTGTGGATGAAAGCACGGGTCGTACCATGCCAGGTCGTCGTTGGTCTGAAGGTTTGCATCAAGCGGTTGAAGCCAAAGAAAACATGGAAATTCAGCCAGAAAACCAAACGCTGGCAACCACAACTTTCCAGAACTATTTCCGTCTATATAAAAAGCTGTCAGGTATGACCGGTACTGCCGATACTGAAGCTGCGGAAATGAAAGAAATCTATGGTCTGGATGTGGTGATTATTCCAACGCACCGTCCAATGGTCCGTGTCGATCATAACGATTTGATCTATTTAAACCGTAATGGTAAATATACCGCGATTATTGAAGAAATTACCAAGATTCGTCAGCAGGGCGTTGCACCGATCCTGATCGGTACCGCAACCATTGAAGCCAGTGAAATTTTATCTGCCAAGTTATTACAGGCGGGTATTCATCACGAAGTCTTGAATGCAAAACAGCACGAACGTGAAGCGGATATTATTGCGCAAGCGGGTAGTCCGAATGCGGTAACCATTGCCACCAACATGGCGGGTCGTGGTACCGATATTTTGCTGGGTGGTAACTGGAAAGCCAAGCTAGCCAAAATTGAAAATCCAACCCCTGAAGATGAAGCACGTTTACAGGCACAGTGGGAAAAAGATCACGAAGACGTTTTAAGTTCAGGTGGTTTACATATCATAGGTTCTGAGCGTCATGAATCACGTCGTATTGATAACCAGCTGCGTGGTCGTGCGGGTCGTCAAGGTGACCCTGGTGTATCTCGCTTCTATTTGTCACTTGAAGATGACTTGATGCGTATCTTCGCGGGCGATCGCGTTGTTGCCATGATGCGTGCAATGGGCTTACAAGAAAGTGAAGCGATTGAGCACAAAATGGTGAGCCGTTCAATCGAAAATGCACAGCGTAAAGTTGAAGCACGTAACTTTGATATTCGTAAGAATCTATTGAAGTACGATGACGTGAACAACGAACAACGTAAGATCATTTATTCACAACGTGATGAAGTTTTAGCGGAAAGTACGCTTCAAGACTATATTGAAGAAATGCATCAGGAAGTGGTGAAAGGTCTTATCGCAAACTTTATTCCACCAGAGTCGATTCATGACCAGTGGGATATCGAAGGCTTGGAAAATGCTTTGCATAGTGATTTAGGTATCGAGCTTCCTGTACAGCAATGGTTAGACCAAGATCGTCGTTTGGATGAAGAAGGTTTAGTGGCTCGTATTTCTGATGAAGTCATTAATCGCTACCGCCAACGTCGTGAGCAAATGGGGGATGATTCAGCAGCAATGTTGGAACGCCACTTTATGTTGAACTCGCTTGACCGCCATTGGAAAGATCATTTGGCTGCGATGGACTATCTACGTCAAGGGATTCATTTACGTGGCTACGCACAGAAAAATCCTGAGCAAGAATACAAGAAAGAAGCATTCAACTTGTTTGTAAATATGTTGGGTGTGATCAAGTCTGATGTGGTGACGGATTTATCTCGTGTTCATGTACCGACAGCAGAAGAATTGGCAGAACTTGAAGCACAGCAACAACGTCAGGCGGAATCAATGCGTCTGTCGTTTGAACATGATGATGTAGATGGTTTAACCGGTGAAATCACGGCTTCTGAAGAGATTGAAAATGTAGGTAATACTGCATTCCCAGTACCTGAAAGTCGTAATGCGCCTTGCCCTTGCGGTTCTGGCTTAAAGTATAAGCAATGTCACGGTAAAATCTAAGTTTTGACTTGATTTAAGCTGAAATAAAAAAGCAGAGCATTGGTCTCTGCTTTTTTTACGAGAATTTACTTGAGTCCAGACACGCTTTGTAGTTTCATTATTGGACTTACAGATCTTGATTGAGTTCGCATTAAAAGCGGGAAGACAATGAAAAAACCATTACAACTTTTAATTTTGGCAAGTGCGGCGGTATCGGGTTTTGCATTTGCAGACGATGCACCACAAACCACGACTGTGGATAAAGTCTTAGCGGCAAAAGGCAGCAATACAGCTGAAGCACAAGTTAAACGTGAAGTCACAACTGTGATCAGTCCACGTACTGGCATTCGCTATACTTTAGGTGATACAGGCAACCGTCCAATCGTATTGCAAACAGCAGCAATTGCGCCTGCAAACTCTGCAAATATTAACCGTATTGTGGCATCAAATCCTGCATTATCTGCACAGAGCCAAGAGAAAGCCAAGATTGCTTTAATTGGTGAAACGGCTGTTCAAGCGGCCAACGCTGCGGCGGCACAAACAGCAGGTACACAGACTGCAAAAGCAAATTAAGTTCAATTGGTTTGAAATAAAAAAGAGATGCAATTGCATCTCTTTTTTATGAATGAATTTTATTATAAAAAGCTTGGGAGCAAGATTAAGCCAATCAGGATGGCAAATAGTAACCATTTAGATACATAGTAGAGTGGGCGATTACGTTCTTTTAGGCCACGACCATAGTGATGCACGGCATAACCATATTTAAAAATACGGTTAATAAAACCAGTTTTGTCTTGGTCATCATTGGGTGAACTTGCGGCAGACATGACATTGCGACCAAACCAGTGATTGAACTTTTGTGCCCAACCCCATTTCATTGGGCGTTCGATGTCACAGAATAAGATAATACGGGTTTCATCGGTTTTGTTTTCAGCCCAATGTACAAAGGTTTCATCAAAGACTGTGGCTTCACCGTCTCTCCAGCTATAACGTTCTTGATCGACTTCGATAAAGCAATCATCGCTATTGGGTGTGACTAGGCCAAGATGATAACGTACTGAACCTGCGTAAGGGTCACGGTGTTTACCCAAGTAGCTGCCAGAAGGCAATTCGGTAAACATAGCTGCTTTGACTGACGGGATGCTTTCTAGTAGAGCAACAGTTTTTGGACAGAGTTGTTGTGCTGAAGGATGGCTGTCTTGATACCATTTTAGATAAAAGCGTTTCCACCCTCGCTTAAAGAAGGTGTTAAAGCCGGCATCATTGTTTTTTTCAGACGCTTTAATTTGGTTCTGTAGTTGGATGGCCTCTTCACGAATCACTTGCCAGTTATCTTGTAAGGGTTTTAGTTCTGGGAACTGCGCCACATCGAAGAAAGGTTGGTTCGGCAATTTAGAAAAGCCCGTCATGAACATGTTGATTGGCGCTAAAAATGTCGAATGGTCAAATAATTGTCGAGATGCTTTTAATCGTTCTTTGCCTCGTAAATAGGTATACAAAAAGCTGACTAAAAATACGGCAACGATAATCACTGCGTACATAACACAATCGTCTAAAAAAAATGAAGGCGGTTATTTTAGCACAAAAAATATTTGGAAGAATGCTGTTGTAAAAGCAACTTTATAAGATAAAAACTATGTAATTAAATGGTATTTCAGATGATCTGAGCGTGTATTTTTCACAGATCATCTGAACAAAGACACTTAAATTTGGTTATTTACATCATCATGCTTGGTTTCACGAATCATTAAAAATGCAATTAACGATAAAATTGAAGCCACGCTAAGATATAAACCGACTGCACCCAGACCATAACTTTCTGCCAATTTTGTTGCGATATATGGCGCAAAAGAGGCCCCAAAAATACCTGCCAAGTTAAAGGTTAAGGCTGAGCCTGTATAGCGAACCGAAGTTGGAAAGATTTCTGACAGGACTGTGCCAATTGGTCCATAGGTTAAGCCCATAATTGAAAGACCAATACATAAGAACAAAAACACTAAAATAGGGCTACCTGAGCCTAATAGCGGTGCGAAACACAATCCGAATAAGGCTGAAAGAATACACACGGCAATTGACGTATTTTTACGACCAAATTTCTCTGCAAAAATTGCAGATAGGGGAATAAAGGCAGCAAAACAGAGGGTTGCAAATAGTTGTAACACCAAGAAGTCACCACGGGCATAGCCGAGTTTTGTCGTGCCCCAGTTTAATGCAAATACGGTGGTGAGATAGAAAACAACAAAGGTACAGATGGCTGCAATTGTCCCGAGCACTAACATTGGAAAATGTTTGGTCATGACTTCTTTGAAAGGGACATTTACTTCTTTCTGTTTATTCAATACCTTTTGGAAGGCAGGTGTTTCATGCAACTTCAAACGGATATATAAGCCGACTAAAACCAATACTGCACTGGCGATAAATGGAATACGCCAGCCCCAAGTCATAAACGCCTGTTCAGACATAAAAGCATTGAGTAATAAAAATGAACCTGTTGCAAGGATAAAACCGATCGGGGCACCGAGTTGAGGGAACATCCCATACCAAGCACGCTTGCCCTCTGGTGCATTCTCAGTGGCAAGCAGTACCGCACCACTCCATTCACCACCTAAGCCCAAGCCTTGGCCTAAACGACACAAGGCAAGCAACAGTGGTGCAGCGAGACCAATTTGTGCATAGGTTGGTAGCAGACCGATACAGACGGTTGAAATCCCCATGGTCAGTAAAGCAGCAACTAATGTGGCTTTACGTCCGATTCGGTCACCGAGATGTCCGAAAATCGCAGCACCAATTGGGCGGGCAATAAAAGCAATCGCAAAGGTCGCAAGTGACTTGAGCACCGCAGCACCATCGCTACTTTCAGGGAAAAATAAGTGTGGAAAAATCAGTACTGCTGCTGTGGCATAGATATAAAAGTCGAAAAACTCAATTGTCGTACCGACAAGGCTGGCAAATAATACCCGTACTTTTGAATTGCTGGCCACTTCTGGGGTGGCCGTCGTAGTGCTTGACGACATACAAGACCTTCATGTTATTCATTCAAGAAACAGAATAGCGGTTGTCTTGAAAAATTCCTTTTGAATGTGCAGTTTTACTTCGAAAACTTAATGCTATATATGGACTTATAATACATAACAGTAGATTGCCAAAAAGTGTAATCCTGCGCCTAATAGCACAAAAACATGCCAAATTGCGTGGGTATATCTTACCTTTTTTAAGGCATAAAACAATGTGCCGATGGTATAAGCCAAACCACCTGCAATCAGCAGTTGTACCGCCTCTTTAGATAGGTAACGTTGCATATCATCCATCACCAACACAGCCAGCCAACCCATGACTAAATAGGCAGCTAAAGAAAGTTTTTGGAAGCGGTGAATGAAGACCAGTTTAAACAGTGTACCGAGCAGGGCAATGGCCCATAAAGCAATCAGTAAGTAATGTGCCTTGGCAGTTGGAATGGCAATACTCAAAAACGGGGTGTAGGTGCCTGCAATCAGATAGTAAATCGCGGTATGATCCAGTTTTTTATACCAATAGCGTTTGCGTTCATCTTGGGCAAAGTGATACAGCATGGAACTACTGAGTAACAGCACTAGGCTAAAGCCATACACCCATAAACTGATCCATTGTTCTAAAGGTAGAGCATAGCCTTTGATGATCAAAAAGATTGAGGCAATTAAAGCCAGTACTGCGCCAGCCCCATGACTATAGGCATTAATCAGTTCTTCTTTGGGGTCATAGTCCAGCAATGTGTTTGTGTTCATCAACGATCTGGTTGCATAAAAATACAACTGTATCGTAATGCAATTTCCCTTTTAAAGTAAGACGCTTTAAAATTTAGTTTCTATTTGTCAGGTTTTCATTATGTTTGCGCCGAAATTTTCTTTTGAACAAGAACAGCAGTTTTTCTTGGATATCCAGCAATCTATTGAAAATAATAGCTTTGATCGCCTGATTTTGAGTCAGTACAAAGGCGAAATGGCACAATTAGAAAAGATGACTTTCCGTGTAATTGAACTACAGGGTCAGGCAAGTTTATCTTGCTTATATCATTACACCACACAAGACATGACCAAAAACTATGCGATTGATGAAGGTTTAGAAAAAATTGCTGAGCTATTGAGCCTGTCTAAGCAAGCCAATCTATTCACTTCTGATCAAGATATTCAACTCAAGAAAAATAAGAAGAAAGCCATGTTGAACACTCAGAAGAAACAGGCATCGACCGTCAAAGTTGAACAACAGCAGCATAATCGTGAAAAGCAGCGTTATGTACAACAGCAAAGTCCATTCTTAAAGCATCTCGGCATTACCGATGAAAAAGGACAAATTGTTCCAAGTATGGCGCGTAAGTGGAAGCAAATTAATAAATTTATTGAAATTTTTTCGCATGCCTATGAACAGATTGACGCTACACAACAAGAATTGAATATCGTTGATTTTGGTTCAGGTAAGGGCTATTTAACTTTTGCCTTATATGATTATCTACAAGCGCAGCATAAAACACCTTTAATTACAGGGGTTGAACTGCGTTCGAATCTGGTTGAGTTTTGCCAGAATGTGGCTGATCAAACGGGTTTTAGTCATCTGGATTTCTTTGAAGGGGATGTGCGTAGTTATCAGCCAGAAAAGTTAGATGTGATGATTGCATTGCATGCCTGTGATATCGCCACTGACTTTGCGATTCATACCGGTATCCGTCTGAATGCGTCGATGATTATGTGTGCGCCGTGTTGCCATAAGGAACTTCGTCCACAGCTGCAAAGCCCTGAGGTATTACAACCGATGTTGCAATTCGGTATTCATGCAGGGCAACAGGCAGAAATGTTAACCGATACTTTACGTGCATTACTGCTTAAAGCTTATGGTTATGAAACCAAAGTTTTTGAGTTTGTGTCTTTGGAGCATACCAGTAAGAATAAAATGATTTTGGCGACCAAGCGTAAAGATATTCAGCAACCGGATGCCAAGATCATGCAGCAAATCCAAGCCTTGAAAGCCATGTATGGCATTGAAAAACAAAGTCTGGAATTATTATTGCAAGATCAAATGCCAATCGAGAATATCGGTTGTAAGTGCTAATAGCATGAATTGATTGCTGCATAAATTCAACGATATCAACTCAGATCGGTTGATATCGTCACTTGTGAGATATGGTTGAAAAAAATTAAATAACAACAAGTAGAGTCATTCAAATGATGAAAAACAAAATTTATCTCGCTGTTTTGCTTTTGGTCTTCTCCAATTTAAGTGAAGCAAAAGAATTTGAGAGTCCACTTAATCAGAAGGGCGTCGTCAGTTTTAATCCTTCAACGCAAGCCAGAGTCCGTTTATACGGCCAAAATGGCCAGCAAATATATATGCAGCATACTTTTGATTGTAAAAGTAGAAAACAAGGGATACGTGAAAATTTAAGTGGCTACGGGGCATGGAATGCTTTCAAAACCTTTACCCGAATCAATATGAATTATTCGATTGGTATGCCACGAACAATCATACAAAAAGACATTGAGCAGAATTTTAATACCTATCAGATGGTGACTTATAAGGAATATGTGGTGACGGCTAATCAACCGATCAATCTGCATGGATTTGTAGTCGGTACAGAGCAGACTACGGGCAAAGCCAAAGTAGTCGATGGATGTGAAAATACGGAAGCTTCATTTAAGCCTCAAGCAGGCCGCGAGTATGAAATATTGGGAGAGTATCAAAACCAGCAATGCCAATTTAAGGTCTATGACTTAGAGTCGAAACAATTGGTTTCTGTCTCAGAGCAAGCCTATATCTGCCCAAAAGATAAATGGAAGTTTTGGGGGAAAGGTGAGTAATGATGAGCACTTTGATTTTGGAGATTAGATGACAAACTTCGTGTATGAGAAGTTTGTCAGGATCTAAAACGGGTTAATGCTGTCCGGTTGCGACTTCAGAAGTGGCTGATTGTTGAGTGTGTTGCTGTTGTGCCTTACGTTGTGCACCTGGCATATAATCCGGTTCTTGGGTCATGGCCAAATAGAAAAAGCTTAAAAAGATGGTACTCAGTACACCAACAATGATGACAAATTTCCATCCCAATACCGTTTCTTCATTTGAATCTTTTTTTGGGGATGGTTGATTATTCATAATAAATTCCAAAAATAACAAAATATAAAACTAGATTTTGCGCCTTTTGGGCCTGATTTGCCAAGTAGGAATATGGAATTGATGATAAGAAATTGGTTCATACTTTGGATAGGGACGCGTAGACCGAAGATGCTGCTGCCATGGTTGAATTAAGAAAAAATGCTTTGCTATCCAAAGTAGAATTGAAATTGATTGGATAAGGATTAAAGCCTATTCCAGTCCTCAATTGCCTTTAAACCTGTTTCTATCCCGACATCATAGCTATAGCGGATTTTGGCTTTATTCTTTGAAAGTCGACCTGCCATATTTTTTAAATCAGGGGGACACACTTCCAAGATTTTCTGACCAGAGGCTGAGCGGGTAAATTCGACAGCATCGTTATAACGTTGAGTCCGCGTTAATAAACTTTGCGCAAAACCACGTTGCTGTTTAAACAGGTATTTGGCAAGCAATTGGTCACCTTTACTGCTGGCTTTATAATAATTTTTCGGGCGAGTTCTGAGTACCATGAGTTTAGAAACATCATGCTGTTGTGCCGCCCAATGTACGGGTAAGGCGTCGGCAACACCACCATCAAAGTAGGGCTCACCAAAAACCTCAACGGCTTGACGTGTTAATACCGGAATCGAGCTCGATGCTCTTAAGCCATCAAGGATATTGTCCTTAGATGCTTTGATATAAGTGGCTTCACCTGAAATGGCGTGCGTCAATACCATATAAAATTCAGGGTGATTGGCAAACAGATGGGCTTGATTGAGCGGATGCTCTTTTTCGACGATGTCCCACATCCATTTTAAGTCCAGTAGGTCACCACCTTTGAAAAAGCGACCATATTGAATAAACTCAGAACGAAGCGAGTGATCGAGGTAGAGATTTAGGGTGCGGCCTTGCTGTGCTGCGAGGTAGTTGGCCACATTGGTTGAGCCTGAAGAGACGCCAACGCAGAGATCAAAAGGATTAAATTGTTGCTGTAAAAATGCATCTAAGACACCGCTGGTGAATGCACCGCGCATTCCACCACCTTCAACGACCAGTGCCTGACGATTTTGTTGAAGCATTGAAAATCTCGAACATCATGATAAACCCATGTTTTACACGGATTTATCATATTCGGCAATAACACTTTAGTGATTGTGTTGATGTGCTTCCGTTGTTCCTGTTTCAGTTGTCACTGATGATTGTGACATTTCAGCAGGAGTTGCGGCTTTCTTCTGGTTCATCGGCATATAATCTGGTTCATTATTAATGGCCAAGTAGAAAATCACCATAAACAGTACGCTGAGAATTGTGGTGATAATTAATGCTTTCCAGCCCCAAGGCGAAGTTTCTGGGCAGAGTTTTTCAGACATAAGAAATTTCCAAATGATGCAAAAAAATAAAGCAGAATTGCTAAAGTTATAGCATAAATTGTGATGCATTACTCAGATGTTTTGCTGTGATTTTGTCGAGTGCATAAAAAAGCCCGTATAGACAAGGAGTTCCATACGGACCTTAATTGGCTTGGCTCAATCGAGATTATTGAATCACAGTATTTTGCTGTGCTTTTTCTTTCAATAATTTTGGAGGTGTGAAACGTTCACCATATTGTGCCGCCAGTTGCTCAGCACGTTGTAAGGATTTTTGAATGCCATTTTGATTCAGGAATTGAATAGCGCCGCCTGTCCAAGGGGCAAAGCCAATTCCAAAAATCGAGCCGACATTGGCATCAATCACAGATTCTAAAACACCTTCTTCATAGCAGCGTAAAGTATCTAGTGCTTGTACAAATAGGAAACGGTCAATCATGTCTTGTTCAGAAATGTTGTTATCTTTCTGCCAGCGACTGAGTCCATCCCATAAATGTTTTTTACCATTTTCAGGGTAGTCATAAAAACCTGCACCCGCAGCCTTACCTTTACGGTTCAGCTCATGAATCATGGTGTGTACCACCTCATCTACAGGGGTTTTCGGTAAATCTTTGCCTTCCGCTTGCAGGGCTTTACGGGTTTCTGCTGCGACATGTTCAGTCAAGGTCAGAGAGACTTCATCCTGAATCGCCAATGGGCCAACCGGCATACCTGCTTTCAGTGCTGCCATTTCAATTTTGGCTGGATGTACGCCTTCTGCAAGTAGACGCATCCCTTCTTGAATGAAGGTACCAAACACACGACTGGTGAAGAAGCCACGGCTGTCATTCACTACAATTGGGGTTTTGGCAATTTGCTGGACAAAGTCGTAAGCCTTCGCCAATGTGTCAGCAGAGGTCTGTTTACCTTTGATAATTTCAACCAACTGCATTTTATCGACTGGGCTAAAGAAATGAAGTCCAATGAACTTTTGAGCATCTTTACTCGCCGTCGCCAAACCAGTGATGGGTAGGGTCGAGGTATTCGATGCAAAGATTCCACCTTCAGCCAAATATTGTTCAGCTTCTTGAGTCACTTTGGCTTTTAACTCTTGGTTTTCGAATACCGCTTCGATGATTAAGTCACAGCCTTGCAAGTCTGCTGCATCTGCCGTTGCAGTGATCAGTGCTAAGACTTGGTCACGTTTTTCTGCGTTCATACGACCTTGTGAAACACGTTTATCCAAAAGTTTCTGTGAATAAGCTTTGCCTTTTTCTGCATTTTCAACAGAGACATCTTTCAGGATTACAGGGATGCCTTTGATTGCAGTTGAGTAAGCAATGCCTGCCCCCATCATCCCCGCACCTAACACACCGACTTTAGTCGCTTGCCATTTTGCAACATCCGCAGGGCGACTTGCGCCAGACTTGATTGCATTGAGACCATGCCAAAAAGTGCCGATCATATTTTTAGAAATTTGACCGACCGTGAGTTGAGTAAAGTAACGTGATTCGATACGCAAAGCGGTATCAACATCAACCTGCGCACCTTCTACTGCTGCCGCCATGATCGCTTCAGGCGCAGGGTAACAGCCTTTGGTTTTATCACGTAGCATCGCAGGGGCAATTGCAAGCACTTGTGCTACAGCTGGAGTTTTCGGATCGCCACCCGGAATCTTGTAGCCTTTGACATCAAAAGGTTGTTGAGATTTAGGATTGGCTTTGACCCAAGCAATCGCCTTATCTAATAGCTCTTGTTCATTCTCAGCAGTGTCATGTACCAGACCCAGTGATTTTGCTTTATCCACACCAAATTGCGTACCTTCCATCAAGAAAGGAAACGCATTTTGTAAACCAAGCAAACGTACCATACGCACGATACCGCCACCACCTGGCAGCAAGCCTAAGGTCACTTCTGGCAAACCAAATTTGGTTTTTGGATCATTGATGGCAATACGGTAATGACAGCCTAAAGCAATTTCCCAACCGCCACCGAGCGCCGTACCATTTAAGGCAGCAACAACAGGGACACCTAAAGTTTCAATCGCACGTAAGTCGCCCTTGAGCTCTTCAATCATTTTGAAAAATTCAGTGGCGTGTTCAGGTTGTACTTGAATCAGCTCATCCAAGTCACCACCAGCAAAGAAGGTTTTCTTGGCAGAACGGAAAATAATACCTTTTAGATCCGTTTCTGTTTTAAGCTTTTGGCTGACGTTATTGAGTGAATCACGGAATTCTGCATTCATGGTATTGGCAGATTGACCCGATGAATCAAGAGTAAGAATTACAATATTGTCAGCGTTTTTTTCGTATTTAATAGCGCTCATGTTGTGCTCCTTACACTAACTCAATAATGGTGGCGATCCCCATTCCACCACCAACACATAATGTGGCTAGGCCACGTTTTTTACCTTGACGCTCTAACTCATCCAGCAAGGTGCCTAAAATCATGGCGCCCGTTGCGCCCAATGGATGACCCATCGCAATTGCACCACCATTGACGTTGACTTTCTCGGCTGGAACCTTGAGCTCATTGATAAAACGCATCACTACGGCCGCAAAGGCTTCATTGACTTCAAACAGATCAATATCATCAATCGTTAGGCCAGCTTTGGCTAGGGCTTTACGTGCAGCAGGCGCAGGACCTGTGAGCATGATGGTCGGGTCTGTACCCACCAATGCCGTTGCCAACACTTTGGCACGTGGTTTTAAGCCTTGTTCTTTAACGGCTTTTTCAGAAGCCAATAACACCACCGCAGCACCATCAACGATGCCTGATGAGTTACCTGCATGATGCACATGGTTAATTTTTTGTGCTTCAGGATACTTCTGTAGCGCAACCGCATCGAAGCCCATTTGTCCCATCATTTCAAAGCTGGCATTCAGTTTTGCCAAGCCTTCAACGGTGGTAGTACCTCGAATAAATTCATCTTTTTCTAAGATCATCACACCCGAATGGTCTTTAACAGGCACGACTGATTTATCAAAATAACCTTTGGCCTGTGCTGCCGCTGCTTTTTGTTGTGAGCCGACTGCAAAAGCATCGACATCTTCGCGGCTATAGCCATCTAAAGTGGCAATTAAGTCTGCGCCAACACCTTGTGGTACAAAAGAAGATTTTAAGTTGGTTTCAGGGTCAAGTGCCCAAGGACCACCATCAGAACCCATTGGGATACGTGACATGGATTCCACACCGCCGGCAACTACCACATCTTCCCAACCAGAGCGGACTTTTTGTGCTGCCAAATTGACCGCTTCCAAACCAGATGCGCAAAAACGGTTGATTTGCACGCCTGCAACATCATCATTCCAACCCGCTGCAATGGCCGCAGTTTTAGCAATATCACCGCCTTGATCGGCAATTGGTGTGACACAACCTAAGACGATGTCATCGACTTTTGACGTATCAAGTTGATGGCGTTGTTGTAATTCATTCAGTAATGATGTCAGTAAAGTAATCGGTTTGACTTCATGCAGTGAGCCATCTTTTTTCCCTTTTCCGCGTGGTGTGCGAATGGCATCAATAATGTAGGCCTCGCTCATAGGTTTTCCTTGTATCACCTTAAAATTGTTATTTATCGAGTGTACTCAATTTAAGTGTCAGTGCAATGATGATAAACATTGGCAAGTTTGATGCTTTTCGCCAATTTGATAGATTGCGTGAGTGATCAAGCCAAGTGTTAATTTTGCTGTTTTTCTGTGTGGCTTAAGACATCTTCGATTAGACTAGCATTTGGAAATGATTGATAGAAAAGATGGGCGAAAGCACATGATAAAACGAATGCGTCACTATGCTGTCATGGGATTGGTCTTGTCACTTTTGGGATGTGATTCATCTGGACGGAATGTTGAAAATAACAAAGCAATCGAGGATAAAAACAAGGTGAGCCAAACCCATTCAAATCAAGTCGCTGACGACAGAATGTTATTGGTGTTGTCTGCGCCGTCTGTGCATGATCCGTATTACAAATCCGCTTTTCAACGAATTGTAGATTTTCAGATTGATTATGCAAAATCGATTTTGGGCAATGACAATGTGGTCATTGTGGTAGATAAAGACACTAAGCCGTATTTCACTGGCAAAGTGCCTGAAGATATTTTACTGGTAGATGATGTCCGTGATATCTGGATGCGCGACTTCACCACGGTCAATCCAATGCAACCGGTGCAATTTACCTATACTTGGGCCTCGATGACCAAGAAACAAAGTAAAGATGTGCAAAAAAGTTTTAATCAGTTTGCGGACCGTTATCAAATTCAAAGAGCCAAAACTGATTTGATGATTGATGGAGGGAATTTGGTTGATGACTATGCAGGACGTGTGATTACCACCACGCGGTTTATGGAAGATAATGAACTTAGCTATAGTGAAGCCAAACAGGAATTAAAAACCACGTTGGGTGCAACCGAAGTTGCCATTTTAGAACCAGATGAAGAAGTGCTGGCACATTCAGATGGCATGGTCAGTTGGGTAGATAAAAATACATTGCTTGTGAATGACTATTCAAAAACACCTTCATTTAGAACAACCGTGATGAAGGAGTTAAAGGCTTCATTTCCAACTGCAAAAATTGTCGAAGTGCCTGTTGAATATAAGACCAATCCCAAAGGTCAGTGGGAAGGTTTTGAGTCTGCATGTGGTGTGAATTTAAATGCCACGGTCACACATCACAATATTTATGTGCCAACCTTTAATATGCCGCATGACCAAAAAGCACTCACGATCATCAAGCAAAATACCAGCAAGAAAGTCATTCCCGTAAATGCTGAAAGTGTCTGTCCAATGGGCGGCAGTGTGCGTTGTCTCACTTGGCAGGTGACTGGGGGCAATGCTGTGAAACTGATCCAAGCGGCAAGAGATAAGTGACAGATGTGTCATTATTTAAATAGGGAGAAAAGAAACATTGAGTGCTTATGAATAACGTTGAGAAGCCATGAAATTTATCAATGTCGTCGGCACATCTGCTGCTGGAAAAACCACTTTTGCTCGTCAACTTGCTCAAAAGCTAGGATTGTCTTACATTGAAATGGATGATTTATTTTGGCTGGATGATTGGCAAGAAACACCTGATCATGAGTTTTTTGCTAAATTACAAAGTCAAATTGATCAGGCACCTAGAGGATGGGTACTTGATGGTAATTATTCTCGAACACTGGATTTAAAGCTTAAATATATTGATACGATTATTTGGCTGGATTATTCATTTTCGTTAAATCTGTACCGCTCAGTTAAACGAGCAATTAGTCGAGCGGTGACACAAAAAAGATTATGGGAAAATTCCAATAATCGAGAAAGTTTTAAGACCAGTTTTCTGTCTAAGGACTCTATTATTTTATGGATGATTACCCATCATGCTCAAAATCGTAAAAAGTATTTGGCGATGATGAATGATGCTCGATATCAGCATATCCGTTTTATTCGTTTGACTTCGCCAAAACAGACAGCAGTATTTTTAAACGAGATGGATACTCATTTATTTAACTTGTAGAAAGGAGCTTATCCAGACTGCTTAATCTGATAAATCTAAATGAAAGAATTGGTTGTAGGGTGATTCGTTATATTCTGCGAAAGCAGCACCTTCAACAAATCCAAACTTCTTATAAAGTTTGATTGCGGCATCAAAGTGAACGTCTTTTCCTGTTTCTAAACTGACTCTTTGATAGTGACGTTGCTGAGCGAGTTTTAATAAAAATTCAAGCAGTTGTGCTGCGACCCCTTGACGCAAATGATCAGGATGAGTTCGCATAGATTTGATTTCAGCGTGATCGGGTGTCAGTTCTTGGATTGCGCCACAGCCCAGTAATTGCTCATCGTTCCATAAGGTGTAGACGCTAATGCAATCTTTTTGCAGACTGCTCAGGTCTAATGCATAGCTATGCTCAAGTGGGGTGTTTTGATGCAGACCATGCAAATGGATATAAATCAAATTTTGAACTTGTGGGTGAGAAAAGTCAGCTTTTTTAATGATCATTGTTATTCAAGCAAATTGTAGGGGGCTGCTTGATTATTAGCATATTTAAAATGCAGTGTTCAACTATATAAGGTTGAACACTGCATTGTCGTTATTAGTTGTGATGGCCATGCAACTGACGATATAAACCAGGAGTCACACCTGTCCATTTCTTAAAGGCACGGTGGAAAGTACTGGTTTCACTAAAGCCGACTTGTTGTGCTACATCTTCAAGAGTGAGGTTTGGTGTGAGTAATAAATGAATCGCAGCATCACGACGCAAGGCATCCTTAACACCTTGATAGCTTTTACCTTCTGCAGCCAAACGACGACGTAAGGTTTGTGGCGATAAATACAACATTGCCGCGACATCATTGAGTGTTGGCATTTCTTCGCCAATCTGGCTCTTTAATACATCACGAATACGTGAAGTCAACGAGTTGGTATTTTTGAATTTCACTAACAGTTGGGCAGGTGCTGCTTTCAAGAATTCTTCTAAAGTCTTTTCATCTTGACGGATTGGAAGATCTAGATAATCCGCAGCAAAAGTAATCTCTGTACGTGGCGCATCGAATTGCATCACTGGAGCAAAGAATAATGCATCGTATTCATCAGCATGATTCGGACGCTCATAACCAAAATGCACACGCTCTAAAGGTAGGCGACGTTCAATCAACCATGATGCTAGACCATGCCAAATCATCAGCATGCTTTCAGTAATGAAGTGATCAGGGTCTAAAGCTTTAGGAATGTGGGGGACTAAACGTGCTTCATGCTTGTCACGTTCCAAGCTCACAGACCATTCATCTCCAAACAGTTTGTAGAATTGAGAGGAGAGTTCCAGTGCTTGTCCAAGTGTTTTGGAGTGGATGATCAATTGGCACATGATTGCAAATGTACCTAAGCGACGTGGCTGTACATCGAAACCAACGTGTTCGTCTTGGGTCACCATCCATAACATTTTTACAAAACGAGTGTACTGCTCTGGAGAGATTCGAGCCTTCGGTTGGCGAAGTAATTCAGCCTCTATGCCGACATGTGAAAGTAACGTTTCAACGTCCATGCCTAGGCGTTTAACACCTGTTAAAGCCGCATTCACGAAGTGGATGCTGATCGTATCACGGCTCATATTGAATCCTTCAGTTTCTTTACTATTCACGATAATTGACCTAAATAACCGTCTAAAATATCAAATTGGGCAATTGACAAGAAAAATAATTGCGCCCTGTATACATGTTAAATTGCCGAAACTATCAAGGTAAATGGCTGAACATGACATTGTTTTTGTGTTTATCCACACCTAGTATAAAAGAAAATTTGAACAAATTGAGTAAAAATTATTATGCCATCTGCACTAAAGGGATTGAAAGTCCTCGATTTTTCGACTTTATTACCAGGACCATTTGCCAGTATGTACCTTGCCGACATGGGTGCAGAAGTGATCCATGTGGAATCACCGACTCGCCCCGATCTGGTAAGGATTATGCCACCCTATGCCAATGGTCAGGCCACTGCGCACAGTTATCTGAATCGGAATAAGCAGTCGATTGCACTTGATCTCAAAGATGCAGCCAATATTGAACTGATCAAAAATAAAATCTCTGAGTTCGATATCGTGCTTGAACAGTTCCGTCCAGATGTGATGCGCCGTTTGGGCTTGGACTATGAGACTTTAGCGGAGATTAATCCACGACTCATCTATTGTTCGATTACTGGTTATGGTCAAACAGGGGCTTATAAAGATCGGGCAGGACACGATATTAACTATTTAGCATTGGCAGGCGTGTCGGGGCATAGTGGTCGTCAAGATGGTGGACCGCCACCCTTAGGCATTCAAATTGCGGATGTGGCAGGTGGCTCTTTGCATGCAGTGATTGGTATTCTTGCTGCTGTGGTCGAGCGTCAACGCAGTGGTCTGGGTCAATATCTTGATATTTCCATGACTGATTGTGTGGCGAGTCTGAATAGTATGGCTGCTTCTGCAAGTTTGGCTGGGCAAACGCCTCAAGCACCCGAGGCGGGCATGCTGAATGGTGCAAGCTTCTACGATTATTATCAGACCAAAGATGGCCGCTATTTTTCAGTGGGAAGCTTAGAACCACAATTTATGGCTGGTTTGGCTGCAGCGTTAGAATTACCTGTACTCCTTGCAAAAGGAACATCTTTTGACCCAGAAGATCGTCAAGCGGTAAAGCAAGCCTTGCAGGAAAAGTTTAAAACACAAAACTTTGCTGAATGGCAACATCTGTTCCAAAGCTTGGATATTTGTGTAGAACCGGTTCTCAGTCTGGATGAAGCATTGGTCTCGCCAATGGCTCAACAAAGAGGCTGGGTGGTTGATGTGCCAGTATCGGAAAATGCATCACAAACTGAGCCACAGTTGGCCTGTCCGATCAAGTTTTCCCGTTCGCAAATGAAGTATGCCTTTATCGGTCAGGGTTTGGGTGAGGGTAAATGGTAGAAAATATGTGCGACTAATCACTGATTGTTAAAATATTGTACAGATTGTTAACATTTTGAATAAGTTGTAATTTAAAAATGAGAGTAACCTTTTATACACAATAACATAAAAGGTTACGTAAACATGACAATCTCTAAGTCTTTGATTGTTTCTTGTTTATCCGTTCTATCATTGAGTCTTTTCACACAACATACTCAAGCAGCATCTTCCGCATTTGACCCAAATGGTCAATGGCTGTTTGGTGATTGGAACGGTCAACGCACTGCGTTGCAAGAACAGGGTTACAAATTTTCTGCTGATTACACAGGTGAATTTGCAGGGGTTTTAGATTCTAAACAATACTCAAGCCATGGCAGTGAATTCACTGGACAATTGGCGTTGGGCACAAACTTCGACCTAAATAAAATTTTAGGTTGGCAAGATACTGAGGCGCAGATCACGGTGACATACCGTGATGGACAATCTTTGTCACAAACCGCAGATGGCTTACAAGGTCACCAAAGTTCTGTACAAGAAGTTTGGGGGCGTGGTCAAACTTGGCGTTTAACCGACCTCTGGATTAAAAAGAAATTTTTAGATCAAGCTTTAGATATTAAAGTGGGTCGTTTTGGTGAAGGCGAAGATTTCAACAGCTTTAACTGTGATTTCCAGAATTTGTCACTATGTGGTTCTCAGGTCGGTAACTGGGTTGGTGACCAATGGTATAACTGGCCTGTGAGCCAATGGGCATTACGTGTCAAATATAACCTACAGCCAGATCTTTATGCACAAATCGGGGCATATGAATATAACCCTGAAAACTTACAGCGTGGCAAAGGTTTTAACTTAAGCACAGATGGTTCACGTGGTGCGATTATTCCAGCAGAAGTAGTCTGGAATCCTAAGCTGGGTGCATTGTCTCTGCCTGGTGAATACCGCTTTGGTTACTACTACAGTACAGCGGATGCAGCAGAAATCGAGAATCCTGCCAAAACTGGACATAAACAGGGCGGTTGGTTTACTGCGAAACAACAGTTGACTCGTCATGATGGTCAATCAGATCGTGGTTTGACTGGCTTTGTCAATGTCACGGTACATGATTCAAAAACCAATGCCATTAAAGACATGCAAAATGTCGGATTGGTCTATAAAGGTTTGTTGGATCAACGTCCTCAAGATGAACTGGCTTTAGGTGTTGCCCGTATTCACGCCAATGACAAAAACAATAGTCTATTGGATGAAGAATATAACACTGAGCTGTATTACGGTATTCATGCTACCAACTGGCTCACTATCCGTCCAAATATTCAATATGTCCACCATGTCGGTGCATTGAAGGATGGGGATAAGACTTGGGTAGGCGGGATTAAGTTCCAAACCATTTTCTAATTTTGATACTCGAGCAATTTTGCAGATGCAGTTTATAAAATAGGCGATATCTGCAAAGTTCTTGCTGTGATTTGAACTCGACCATAAAAAGAGACTTTTCTTGCTTTTTATGGATCTAAAATATAAAAGATGCAAGGTGATCTTATGAATCAATCTGCTTCAAAATCTGGGCTTAGAACATTGACGGTGGTGATTATCGCCCTCATTGCTTTGTTCTTGCTCGTTGGCGGTATCTGGCTCGCAGCAATCGGTGGGTCTTTTTATTATGTGATTGCAGGTGTGCTGTTGCTGATCGTGGCAGTACAGCTCTATAAACGTGCCTCTGGTCCATTGTGGGTCTATGCTGCGTTGATGTTGGGCAGTGTGGTTTGGGGTGTTTGGGAAGTTGGGACTGACTTCTGGGCACTGGCACCACGTCTTGATATCCTTGGAATCTTAGGTTTGTGGTTGCTGATTCCAGCGGTGACGCGTGGGATTGATAATCTCACTTCAAGTAAAGTGGCGTTGTCATCGACTTTAGCCATTGCAATTGTGGTGATGGTCTACTCAATCTTTAATGATCCACAAGAAATCAATGGTGTCATTCAAACGCCACAGCCAGCCCAAGCGAAAGCCGTGGATGGCATTGCCCCTGAAGATTGGCCTGCATATGGTCGTAGTCAGGGCGGCGAACGTTATTCTCCATTGACACAGATCAATGATAAAAACGTCAAAGATCTCAAGGTGGCTTGGACATTACGTACTGGTGATTTCCGAACTGAAAATGATTCGGGTGAAACCACCAACCAAGTAACACCAATCAAGATTGGAAATAACATGTTTATGTGTACGCCACATCAACATTTAATTTCGATTGATCCTGCGACAGGTAAGGAAAAATGGCGTTTTGATCCAAAACTCAAAACTGATAAAACCTTCCAGCATTTAACCTGTCGTGGTGTGATGTACTACGATGCTGCCAATACCACTGAATTTGCAACCAGTTTACAGGCGAAAAAGTCGACCTCAACCGAGTGTCCACGTAAAGTCTTTGTTCCTGTCAATGATGGTCGTTTAGTGGCAGTTAATGCAGATACCGGTAAAGCATGTTCTGACTTTGGTCAAAATGGTGAAGTGAATTTACAAGAATTCATGCCATATGCTTATCCAGGTGGTTATAACCCAACATCGCCAGGTGTGGTGTCTGGTACTACTGTAGTGATTGCAGGTTCAGTGACCGATAACCATTCGAATAAAGAGCCATCAGGTGTGATTCGTGGTTATGACGTGAACACAGGTAAATTATTATGGGTGTTTGATACAGGCGCAGCTGATCCAAATGCAATGCCAGGTCAAGACACTCAGTTTGTTCATAATTCACCAAATGCATGGGCGCCACTTGCCTATGACTCAAAACTAGATATCGTCTATGTTCCAACAGGTGTGGGTACACCAGATATCTGGGGTGGAGACCGTACTGAGTTGAAAGAGCGTTATGCCAACTCAATGCTAGCGATCAATGCAACCACAGGTAAACTGGTATGGCACTTCCAAACTACACATCACGATTTGTGGGATATGGATGTACCATCACAACCGTCATTGGCTGATATTCAAGATAAATCAGGTCAAACGGTTCCTGCGATTTATGTATTGACTAAAACAGGCAATGCCTTTGTTTTAGACCGTCGTAATGGTCAGCCAATTGTACCAATTACCGAGAAACCTGTTCCGCAAACTGTGAAATGGGGCCCACAAACCAAAGGTGAGTTCTACTCAAAAACTCAACCATTCTCTGACTTTGATTTAGCGCCGAAAGATAAATTGACGGATAAAGACATGTGGGGTGCCACTATGTTTGATCAGTTGATGTGTCGTGTGAAATTTAAACGTCTGAATTACGATGGCATCTATACGCCACCTTCTGAAAATGGAACCTTGGTATTCCCTGGAAACTTAGGTGTGTTTGAATGGGGCGGTATGTCAGTGAATGCTGATCGTCAGGTCGCAGTCATGAACCCGATTGGCTTGCCATTCGTAAGTCGTCTAATTCCAGCAGATCCAAACCGTCAACCTGTGGCACGTGGTGCTGGTACTGAACAGGGTATGCAACCAATGTATGGTACGCCATATGGTGTTGATATCAGTCCGTTCCTATCTCCATTGGGTTTACCATGTAAACAACCAGGTTGGGGCTTTGTTGCTGGTGTGGACTTAAAAACACATGAAGTGGTATGGAAAAAACGTATTGGTACCATTCGTGACAGCTTGCCAACCCTATTCCAGTTACCACCAGTGAAAATTGGTGTGCCAGGTTTAGGCGGTTCGATCTCAACTGCGGGTAATGTGATGTTTGTCGGTGCGACACAAGATAATTACATCCGTGCCTTTAATGTTTCAAATGGTGATAAGTTGTGGGAAGCACGTTTACCTGCGGGTGGACAAGCAACACCAATGACGTATGAAGCCAATGGTAAACAATATGTGGTGATTATGGCCGGTGGACATGGTTCATTCGGTACCAAAATGGGTGATTATCTCGTTGCGTACGCTTTACCTTAAATCCCTCCCAACCTCTCTTTATAAAAGGGAGGCGTTCCCTAATTTAATCCTTACGCCACTATAATCGTGGCTCAGGGTGAGGGGAGATTAAAAGTCCAGATTTATCTGGGCTTTTTCTTTTTGTGGCAATTAGATAGGCTTATCAATAAAACCGTTATTAAATATGCAAAAAAAGCATTTTGTTGATGAATAAAAGCTCGCTATGCTAGTCGCCTTTATAATGAATGACTAGCCATACGCCATGTATTTATATACGGATTTCGATCAACAACTGATTAACCAACGTGTTGCTCAGTTTCGCGATCAAACAGAACGCTATTTAGCTGGAAAATTAACAGAAGACGAATATCGTCCATTACGTTTGCAAAATGGTCTGTACGTGCAACGTTATGCACCTATGCTCCGTATCGCTGTGCCGTATGGCTTGATGAATACTAAACAACTCAGAAAAATTGCTGAAATTGCGACTGAATATGATCGTGGTTATGCGCACGTTTCTACCCGTCAAAATATTCAGTTGAACTGGCCTGCATTGGAAAATGTACCTGATATTCTCGCTGAGCTGGCAACAGTACAAATGCATGCCGTACAAACATCAGGTAACTGTATCCGTAATACCACTACTGACCAGTTTGCAGGCGTGGTTGCAGGTGAGATTGCCGACCCACGTCCGACCTGTGAGTTGATTCGTCAGTGGAGTACCTTCCACCCTGAATTTGCGTTCTTACCGCGTAAGTTCAAAATCGCGGTATCGGCTTTAGAAGAAAAAGACCGTGCTGCGACAGCATTCCACGATATCGGTGTTTATCTGGTTCGTAATGATGCAGGTGAAATGGGCTATAAAATCATGGTGGGTGGTGGTCTCGGCCGTACCCCGATTATTGGTAGCGTGATCCGTGAGTTTTTACCACGCGAAGATTTAATTGCTTATTTAGAAGCGACCTTACGTGTTTATAACTTACATGGCCGTCGTGATAATAAATATAAAGCGCGTATCAAAATTTTGGTGAAAGCATTAACACCAGAAGTGTTTGCACAAAAAGTGGAAGCTGAATTTGAGCACACGCGTGAAACATTGAAGATTCAACCTGAAATCTTGAAAAAATTGGATGAAGAATTTACCCCATTTGATTATCAAGATTTAGAAGATCAGGACTTCACCGACTTATTCGCTGCACATCCGAAATTCAAACAGTGGTTTAACGTCAATACCAATGCACATAAAGTGAAAGGTTATCGTATCGTTACGATTTCTTTGAAGCGTGCAGGGGTTGCACCTGGTGATGTGACTTCTGAAGAAATGAACTTAATCGCAGACTTGGCGGATAAGTACACCTTTGGTGAGTTCCGTACCACGCACGAACAAAATATTTCACTGGTGGACGTATCACAGAAAGACTTATTTGAATTGTGGCAAACGCTTGAACATCACAACATGGCACGTGCGCATATCGGCTTTATTACTGATATCATCTGCTGCCCAGGTGGGGATTTCTGTTCATTGGCCAATGCTAAATCGATTCCAATTTCAGAAGCGATCAGCCGTCGTTTTGATGACCTAGACACTATTTATAATTTGGGTGAACTTGATCTGAACATTTCTGGTTGTATGAATGCGTGTGGTCATCACCATGTCGGAAACATCGGTATTCTTGGCGTCGATAAGAAAGGTGCTGAGTTCTATCAAATTACCTTAGGTGGTCATGCCGATCATGATGCATCTTTGGGTGATATTTTAGGACCTTCATTTGCAGCCGAAGTCGTGCCAGATGTGATTGATGAGATTTTGAATACTTACCTTGATCTACGTACCGAAGGTGAGCGTTTTATCGATACCTATCGCCGTGTTGGGATCCAACCATTTAAGGAGCGTGCTTATGCTTAATACAACGCTACAAGTGCTCTCAAAAGATGGCACAATTGCTGACAATATGTATCAAGTCATTGCTGAAGATGGTGTGATTCCACAAGGTGATGTGGTTGTAACAACTGAACAGTTGGAGCAATTGGCAAATGTACAAGGCAAAAAGGCGCTTTACATTACTGTGAATGATTCACCTGAAACCCATCAATTTCCATTAAATGAGCTAGATGCTATTTTTATTGAATTTGCTGGTTTTAATGATGGCCGTGGTTATTCATTTGCTGCCTTATTACGTCGCCAAGGGTATCAAGGTGAGTTACGTGCAGTCGGTGATATCTTTAAGGATGTTTTAAACTATTTAAAACGTTCTGGCTTTGATACATTTGTGGTGAAAGAAGGCAAGGATATTCATGAAGCTGCTGCTGGGCTTCAGGATTTTACCAACCCTTATCAAGCATCAACTGCAGTGCCACAAGCAAGTTATCAAACTGGCGCATAAGCAAATTGAAAGAAAAAAGCTGAACCAAGGTTCAGCTTTTTTTGCTCTATGGTTAAGACATACTTTACTCATCTAACTGACAATTGATCATCCATTTAATCCCAAACTGATCCGTAAACGCGCCATAGAGTGCACCCCAAAAGGTTTTTTCTAAGGGCATCTCAATTTGGCCATTTGCAGATAAAGCATTAAAGAGCCGTTGTGCCTCGTCTTGTTCATCTGGATCAAGATTAATTGAAATGTAGTGGTTGTTACCTTGAGTAAATACGCTATTTTGAGCGCAGAATTGATCATTAACATCTGAAGCCATCAATACGGTAAATTCATTGATCGGTAAGGAAACATGTAAAACCAAGTTTTTATCTGCTTCTGAAAGGCTGACGCCTTCAGTAGGAGGCATATCGCCATAACGGCTGAGCATCGCAAACTCGCCACCAAACACAGATTTATAAAAGTTGAATGCTTGTTCTGTTTGTCCTTTAAAATTTAGATAATGGTTCAGTTGCATATGGGACTCCTTGTTGTTTTTTTATACACAGCATAACTTATCGATATTTTGACTATAGGTGCATTATTTTTTGTAATCCAAAAAAGAAAAATCCTGCATTAAGCAGGATTTTTATCGTATTAAATGGGCTTAGATTAATTCAATTGCAACCGCAGTTGCTTCACCACCACCGATACATAGGGCTGCAACGCCTTTCTTACCGCCAGTACGTTTAAGCGCATGAATTAATGTCAGGATGATACGTGAGCCTGTAGAACCAACAGGGTGACCTAATGCACAGGCACCACCATTGATATTCACTTTTTCTGCATCTAATTTGAAATCATCAATTGGGCACATGGTTACCATCGCAAATGCTTCATTAATTTCCCAAAGGTCAACCTCTTGCGCATCCCAGCCAGCTTTTTTCAATACTTTTTCGATAGCACCGACAGGAGCAATGGTAAATTCAGAAGGATGTTGAGAGTTAGAAGCAGTTGCAAGAATCTTCGCCAAAGGCTGTAAACCACGTTGTGCAGCAACTTCACTTGAGGTTAAAACCAATGCAGATGCACCATCAGAAATTGAACTTGCGTTCGCCGCTGTGATAGTCCCGTCCTTTGCAAATGCTGGTTTTAATGATGGGATCTTGTCGATTTTTGCACTTAGAGGTTGTTCATCTTGATCAACAACAACATCACCTTTACGGGTAGAAACTGTTACTGGAACGATCTCATCTTTGAAGTAACCTTCTGTAATCGCTTTTTGTGCACGTTGGAGTGAACGAATCGCAAAATCATCCATTTGCTCACGGGTATAGCTACGTTTGTTTGCCATATCTTGGGCAAATGAACCCATCAAGCGACCAGTTTCGGCATCTTCTAGACCATCAAGGAACATGTGATCTTTAATTTCACCATGACCCATACGGTAGCCAGCTCGTGCTTTAGGTAATACATAGGGTGCATTGGTCATTGATTCCATACCACCTGCAACCACGATCTCAGCACTACCTGCTTTAATCATATCTGCTGCTTGCATCACAGCTTTCATGCCAGAACCACAAAGCTTGTTAATGGTCACTGCACCTGTAGAGTCCGGTAAGCCCGCTTTACGCATTGCTTGGCGTGCAGGACCTTGTTTTAAACCTGCGGGTAAAACACAACCCATGATTACTTCTTCTACATCAGTCGGTTGCAGACCAGAACGTGCAATAGCTTCTTTAATGGTAACCGCACCTAATTCTGGTGCTGTAACACCGGATAATGCACCTTGGAAGCCGCCCATTGCTGTACGAGCGCCATTAACGATTACGATATCAGTCATGATGTGTCTCCACACTTATAATTTATAAAAATGTTCCAAACTTAAGCAGTATAGTAAAAAAAGAATTGGAATAAAGTGTTTTGCCCATTTTAGGCTAGACTGAAGAGTTTTTAGCAACTGGCTAACTTTTCAAAACGAATATTGCCCATACGACTCAAGACAATTTTAGTATGATACTGCGGGGATTCAGAACAGTAGACAAAGCTGCCATTGGAGGCAAAGGGAAGGCCATTCTCAGCTTGAAAAACAAGACTGTTGGGACTTCGACCAAAAGACCTAAAACTGAGATGCCCGTATTTATGATTGAGAGGAACAATAAAAAGTAGCATTTCATTCGGATCACGTTGGCTATTCCGATTAAGATCAATAAATCCGATAAAACCTTTATTCCAATCTGTGGAACAGTTCTCGGAATCTGAACTTGGGCACAGCATCACATTTTTATGATAAAGCTGTGCATCCGTTTTTGCTTTTTGTATATGAATTGTGAGGATTCTTTTGAGATTCTTCATTTCATTAGAAGCCATTATTTCACGGAAATAAGGAGCGGCAACGCTGCTCAAAATTGCCAAAATTCCAATAGCGATAATTAACTCAATCAAGGTAAAGCCAAAAGATTTAAACATATTCTACCTATCTATTTTTATTAAATTTTTTATTAACAGTAACTTAAATGGAAATTTTATCTTGCTAGTGAATCTTTCTAAAAAATAAGTTAAGATTTACTAAAGCATAAGCTCTTGAACAATAATTCATTCGTGTAGTAGATGGGAATTGAAAATTTACTGAACTACAACGGAAATTGTAAGAAATTTTGTCAATAATTTACGAGGTTAAAGTTATCAAGCACTTGGAAAATTCATCAAGTGTTTGTATGATTCAAAGTGAAGTGAATGGCTGAAAAAATAATACTGTAGAACATCACTGTTCTCAGGACGAAAAATCATAGGCTGAGCTTACACAACAAACAATTGTTATCTCTGGAGGATATCCATGAAATTGAGTCGTATTGCACTTGCTATGCTTGTTGCTGCTCCGTTAGCTGCTGCGAACGCGGGCGTAACAGTAACTCCATTAATGCTTGGTTACACATTCCAAGATTCTAAACACAACAATAGTGTTAATAATTTAACTAATGGCGCTGAACTTCAAGACGACTTGTTCGTTGGTGCTGCATTAGGTATCGAATTAACACCTTGGTTAGGTTTTGAAGCTGAATATAACCAAGTGAAAGGCGATGTAGACGGTGCTACTCCTAACGCTGAATACAAGCAACAACAAATCAACGGTAACTTCTATGTTACTTCTGATTTAATCACTAAAAACTATGACAGCAAAATTAAACCTTATGTATTATTAGGTGCTGGTCATTACAAATATACGTTCCAAGATGCTAGCTCTACTCAATTAGATCGCGCTGGTCGTGGCCTGAAAGAAGAAGGTACTTTAGGTAATGCTGGTTTTGGTGCTTTCTGGCGCTTAAACGATGCTTTATCTCTTCGTACAGAAGCTCGTGGTACTTATAATATCGATGAAGACTTCTGGAACTATACAGCACTTGCTGGTTTGAACGTCGTTCTTGGTGGTCACTTGAAGCCTGCTGCTCCAGTTGTAGAAGTTGCTCCAGTTGAACCAACTCCAGTTGCTCCACAGCCACAAGAGTTGACTGAAGATCTTAACATGGAACTTCGCGTATTCTTCGATACGAATAAGTCTGACATCAAACCACAATACAAATCTGAAATTGCGAAGGTAGCAGAGAAATTAGCTGAATACCCGAATGCAACAGCGCGTATTGAAGGTCACACAGATAACACTGGTCCACGTAAGTTGAATGAACGTTTATCTTTGGCGCGTGCTAACTCTGTTAAGTCTGCACTTGTGAATGAATACAACGTAAATGCAACTCGTTTGACAACTCAAGGTTTCGCTTGGGATCAACCGATTGCGGACAACAAAACTAAAGAAGGTCGTGCTATGAACCGTCGCGTATTCGCTGCGATTACTGGTAGCCGTACTGTTCTTGTACAACCAGGTCAACAAGCTCAATAATTTGAGTTTATGAACTGAAAAAAAGCGACTCGTCAGAGTCGCTTTTTTTTATGGATATATAGGTTTTTGTAGCATTGATGTAAAACTAAAACATAAGAATTCAAAACTAGAATAATCTTGCCTTAACTTTGGATACATTGTGGGAATTATTTAGTTTTATTGAAAAGATTTTGATACCTTGTTAAAATTTTGATTAAAAAGTGATAAGCTCTCACAGCTTTATTAGATGTTGTTAAAATAGAATTTTCTAGATTTTTGGGAGAGAAATAAGTGGTTTTTTCAGTGGCTGCTCACTAAATGTTGTCAAATGCTTGGAAAATTGATCAAGTATTTGTATGATTCAACATAAAGTGAATGACTGAAAAAGATACAATAAGATTATTTCTCAGTATTCAAAAACTATTAGAGTTTAGAGAACAAACAATTTTTTGTTTTTTGGAGGATATTCCATGAAAATGAGTCGTATTGCACTTGCTATGCTTGTTGCTGCTCCTTTAGCTGCTGCGAATGCGGGTGTAACAGTCACTCCATTAATGCTTGGTTATCACTGGTACCCTGAGAATGCTCAGGATAAGATGCGTGATACTTTGCGTGATCGCGATCCTCAAGGCCGTGGTGATGCTGGAAGTTTAAAAAATGGTGTTGCGTTACAAAGTGATTTACTTGTTGGTGCTGCGATTGGTGTGGAATTAACACCTTGGTTACAAGCAGAGATTGAATATCAACAAACTAAAGCTGATGCAGCTCGTAATGAGAAAACCAATTTCAATGGTCAGCCTTGGGATGCGAAGCAACAAACATTAAGTTTGAATGCAATTGCTACAGCTGACGTATTCACTGGTAACTATGACAGTAAAATCAAGCCATATGCTTTATTAGGTGTGGGTCATTCTAAAATCACAGTTGATAACCCAGGTTGGGATCGTCGTTCATATGATACGATTAGCAACTTAGGTGGTGGTGTGTTATGGCAAGTAAATGATGCTTTAACACTTCGTACAGAAGGTCGTGCAGTGTATAACTACGACAACAAATGGTGGGAAGGTCAAGCATTGGCTGCACTCCAAGTTGTTGTTGGTGGTCACTTGAAGCCTGCTGCTGCTCCAGTTGTAGAAGTTGCTCCAGTTGAACCAACTCCAGTTGCTCCACAACCACAAGAGTTAACTGAAGATCTTAACATGGAACTTCGCGTATTCTTCGATACGAACAAGTCTGACATCAAGCCACAATACAAGTCTGAAATTGCGAAGGTTGCTGAGAAGTTAGCTGAGTTCCCGAATGCAACAGCGCGTATTGAAGGTCACACAGATAACACTGGTCCACGTAAGTTGAACGAACGTTTATCTTTGGCGCGTGCTAACTCTGTTAAGTCTGCACTTGTGAATGAATACAACGTAAATGCAACTCGTTTGACAACTCAAGGTTTCGCTTGGGATCAACCGATTGCGGACAACAAAACTAAAGAAGGTCGTGCTATGAACCGTCGCGTATTCGCTGCGATTACTGGTAGCCGTACTGTTCTTGTACAACCAGGTCAACAAGCTCAATAATTTGAGTTTATGAACTGAAAAAAAGCGACTCGTCAGAGTCGCTTTTTTTATATGAGATATTGAGATGGTTTGACATAGTGGTCTCCTTAATTGATCAGGGGCTATTTATTTGCGTGATTTACCACATCTCTTTTTTGAGTTGTTGCTTGGTGTTTTGTCTTTCACGACGATGCTGAGCTCGCGGTTTTTCTGTTTCATGAATTCCACCTTTGTGTAATAAAGGCGAAAGTGCGACAGGATTACGGACCTTAATTTTTGGCATTTCTTTGAGTTTCATGTGATTATCCTTTGATACATAAAATTTGTTTAAGGCTATGCATGATTTCGATTAAATCAGATTGGTTAGCCATCACCTGATCAATATCTTTATAAGCAGCCGGAATTTCATCAATTACTGCGCTGTCTTTTCGGCATTCGATGCCTTGGGTCTGCTGAATCAGATCATCTTGGCTAAACAGCAGTTTTGCTTTACTGCGGCTCATTTTTCTTCCTGCACCATGTGAACATGAGCAAAAGGACTCAGGATTCGCTTTACCTTTAACGATATAAGAACGAGCTCCCATTGAACCAGGGATAATGCCTAATTCATCTTGGCCCGCTCGAATTGCCCCCTTACGTGTGATTAAGAGATTCTCACCAAAATGAGTTTCTTGACTGACGTAATTATGGTGGCAATTAATCGCTTCTTTGGTCATTTGAAAAGGGGGGAGTAATGGTCGAATTGCCTCTAAAATCAGACGCATCATTTCACGTCGATTTTCAAATGCATATTCTTGTGCCCATTGCACGGCTTCAATATAGTCATTAAAACTATTTGAACCTTCAGCAAAGTAACTCAAATCCTTATCAGGAACATGGCCAAAACGATGTTGTGCTTCTTTCTTCGCCAGTTCAATGAAGTAGGTGCCAATCACATTGCCTAAACCACGACTGCCAGAATGCAGCATCACCCAAACATCCTGATTTTCATCAAGGCAGAGTTCGATGAAGTGATTACCACCTCCTAAGGTGCCGAGTTGTTTTTGCCAAGTGGCATCAAACTTTCTGAGCATCCGAACCAAGCCAGGATGCTTTTTAATGATCGGTTGTAAGCGTTTCTCCAGAGGGATAATGCTCGAAGCTTTTGCTTTTACTTGTTTATGTAACTCAACGCCTACAGGGACCTTGCGTTCAATCGCATGACGTAATGGCGCAAGGTTGTCAGGAAGTTGTGATGCTTTAAGGTTGAGTCGAATCGCATTCATCCCACAGCCAATATCAACACCGACAGCAGCAGGGATGATGGCGCTTTTAGTGGGAATGACGCTGCCTACGGTTGCACCTTTACCGACATGTACATCAGGCATCACGGCAATATGTGAATAAACAAATTGCAGTTGTGCCATTTTTTTGAGTTGTTCAATACTTTCGCTATCAATATCGGTTGTGAAAATTTTCACTGGAACACCATATTGTGCATCGGCATTGAGTATTTTTTGTATGCCCATTTTCTTGTCTCGGGATATTTTAATATTTCGTCCGAATAGGCATAAAAAAACCTAGCGAATGCTAGGTTGAATAGAGCATTCGGACAAGTGATCAATTGATTTGTACACTTGTCCGTGAGTCGACAGTGCCAAATCTTATGGTGTAGTTCCTAGTTGTAATGGCATGTTGTCGTCCTCCTATCATGTGGTGCCGTTGAAAATATGAGCGAGATTTTACTCATATTTTCATTGGGGTCAAGTAAAAAGCGGTTTTTTATTCGCCTTCTTTTACATTCATGTCTTTATAAGCAATCAGTTTAGTCTTGTGTTTCCACTTATAACCCAGCCAAATTGCCAAGAATAATGGAATACTGATATAGGTTGAAACTAAACCTAACCAGTCAATTTTTCCACCCAGTAAGGCTTGGTAGTTTTGACCTAAGATGATGATTGAACAGAGAATAAATGCAAACCAAGGTGCAAATGGGAAGAACTTGGCGCGGTAAGCCAGATCTTCAACTTTATAACCTTGAGCAATATAGCCCTTGCGGAAACGATAGTGTGAAATTGCAATACCGAGCCAGACAATGAAACCACACATCCCTGACATATTGAGTAACCAGTTAAAGACCTGTTTCTCGCCAATAAAGGTGGTCAGGAAGCACAGTGCAGCAACCGCAGTGGTCGCATAGAGTGCATTCATTGGTACGCCACGGCCATCCAGTCTTGAGAACCACTTGGGTGCACGACCTTCTTTGGCCATATCAAATAACATACGGGTAGAGGAGTACATTCCCGAGTTACCCGCAGATAAGATTGCACTGAGAATTACTGCATTCATTAAGCTGGCAGCAAAGGCAAAGCCTGCTTTTTCATATAAAAGCGTGAATGGAGAGAGGGCAATATCTTCGCTCTGAGCTGCTTTTAATAGCAGTGGATCGTCATAACTGACTAATGTACCAATGATGAAAATACATAGGATATAGAACAGTAAAATACGCCAAAAGATTTGTTTGATCGCCAATGGAATGGTCTTTTTAGGATCTTTGGATTCACCGGCTGCAACCCCAACCATTTCAGTCCCCTGAAAAGAGAATCCGGCAATCATGGCCACACCGATTAAGGCTTGCAAACCACCGACAAAAGGCGCTTCTTTATAAGTCCAGTGCTGAAATACCGATACATTGGGTGTCATCATGATTTTAAAAATCATCCAGATACCAATGATGATAAACACGATAATCGCAATCACTTTGATCAAAGAGAATAAGAATTCACTTTCACCAAACCCTTTTACAGTTAAGGCGTTAATTCCAAAAATAATGGCAAGGAAAATGGCACTCCAGTAAAAGCCTGGGATATCGGGGAACCAAAACTTCATAATGAACTGAACCGCAACCAGTTCAAAGGCAACAGTAATGGCCCAGTTATACCAATAGTTCCAACCTAAGGCGAAACCAAAGCCATCTTCGACATAGCGGCTACCATAGGTAAAGAATGCGCCAGATGTTGGGTTATGCGTAGCTAACTCACCTAGACTGGTCATCAAGAAATAAATCATGATTCCGATGAGGGCATAGGCCAATAACGCACCACCTGGACCTGCAGTGGCAATGGTTGAACCTGAAGCAAGGAATAAGCCTGTGCCGATCGATCCACCAATGGCAATCATGTTCAGGTGTCGAGCCCCGAGCTTGCGCTGAAGGTGTTGAGGAGCAGATGTATCGCTCATAAAAATTCCTTAAAATGTTTATTTTGCACAGGCATATAACACCTTGAATCCTTGTTGATCGGCTTTCACCAGACATTCACCAAAGCTTTGTTCAATCAGAGGAGGGTAGTTTAGAAAACGATTTGCTACGATCCATAATTCACCTGAGTTTTTCAGATGTCTTTTCGCACGTTGGCAAAGTTCCTCACTCGCATCGTAATTGGTATGAATTCCCTGATGAAAAGGCGGATTGCTGACGATCGCATCTAAATCATTCGGTGCATCTACAAAACCAGTGACAGCTTGGAGATTTAACTGAGTTAAATTCAGACCATTTCGTTGAAAGGTCAGCTCAGTCGACCGTAATGCAAATGCATCAACATCAAGTGCAAAAATTTGCCGATTCGAATCTAGTTTGGCCAAATAAGCACTAATAATTCCAGCACCACAACCAAAGTCGGCAATCTTACCTGATTTTACTTGACTAAGGTAAGGGACTAATACGGCTGTGCCGACATCTAAATGATCTTGACTAAATACACCAGGCAAGGCACAGATATTTAACTGTTCTTGATCTATTTGAACTGTATAAGTTTTTAACCAATGTTCAAGTGGTTTTAACTGCTCGGTTTTTTCGATCTTCATTTGCCAAAGTTGGCAGTGACGTGCACTGTCAAGTTTCAGTGTTTTGCCATATTGCAATAATTGTTTTGCTGCCCGCTCAACGCCGCCCTTTTTTTCGCCAACCAGAAAAATATTTTGATCAAGTTTTAAATGGCTAACCACAACGTGCAGAATATAATTTAGTAATTCTTTCGACTTGGGAACGAAAATAACAACCTGATCAAACGATACTTGTGGGAATTCCACGGAAAAATGAGAGCGAATTCCAGAACGGATAAAACCTTGATGATCAGCATAATTCCAAGTCCATACTGAGGCTTGGACTTTATTGGGCAAATTTTTGGCGAGTTGATCATTTGGGGCATTAATCAGTAAAACTTGCCCGCTTAAATAATCTTGCTGTCTGATGACAACTTCACTACGTGGATCCATTTTGATCTCTCATCAAAAACAAAGCCCAGTCGTGAAACTGGGCACTTGTCATGGTTGGATGATTATTTATGTGTTTCAGGTAAAACAATATTTAAAATTAGGGCCGCGATACCACCTGTTGCGACACCAGAACTGAAAATATTTTTAAATAGTTCAGGTAGATGCTCAAGAATCTGGGGTACTTGTGCAACACCGAGTCCGAGTGCGAGCGAAATCGCAATAATTAGCAAAGCGCGACGGTCGAGGTGAATACTGGAAAGAATATTGATACCAGAAGCCGCAACAGCCCCAAACATCACCATCACAGCGCCACCAAGCACCGCTTGGGGTACGGCTTGAATCACGGCAGCAACAGCAGGGAATAAGCCTAAAATCACCAAGAGCACGGCAATCCAAATCCCGACATAACGACTTGCGACACCCGTCAATTGAATCACGCCATTGTTTTGTGCAAACACTGAGCTCGGGAAGGTGTTGAAGATACCTGCTAAGAAAGAGTTAGCACCGTTGACGAGTACGCCGCCTTTAATCCGTTGCATCCAAACAGGACCATCGACCGGTTGATTAGAAATTTTACTGGTCGCAGTAACATCGCCAATCGCTTCGAGTGAAGTGACCAGATAGATGAATGCCATTGGAATGAACAAACTCCATGAGAAGCTGAGTCCAAAATGCATCGGTGTTGGAATTTGAATCAAGGGAGCATCATTAAGTACTGAAAAGTTTAAATGCCCCATAAAACCGGCAAGAATATAACCAATCACCAGTGCAATTAAAATTGCTGAACTTTTCACCCAAATAATTTTAATACGATTGAGTAGAATAATAATTCCAAGTACGGTACATGACATGATCAGGTTATCTGCATTGGCAAAGGTATTGTCTTGCATCGCGGTATAACCACCGCCCATGCTAATCAACCCTTCTTTAATGAGGGTCAGACCAATCAACAGCACCACAATACCTGTGACTAATGGGGTAATCAGCTTTTTTACCCATGGCAAAATCCGAGAAACACCCATTTCAATAAATGAACCTGCAATCACCACACCAAAAATGGCTGCCATGACTTGCTCAACAGCGGTACCTGCAGCAACCATTGCGCTCCCAATACCAATAATTGGACCAATAAAGTTAAAACTTGTACCTTGGACAATCAGCAGCCCTGCACCAAATGGACCAACTTTTTTACACTGTAAAAAGGTTGCAATTCCTGAAATGATTAAAGACATCGAAAGGATCATATTGGTGTCTTCACGAGAGACGCCAAGTGCCAAACAAATCAGTAAACCAGGGGTGACAATCGGGACTAAAATCGCTAAAAGATGCTGTAAAGCGGCTAAAAATGCAACAAAAGGTTTCGGTCGATCATTGAGTCCGTAAACCAGATCAAGCTGCTGCTGAGGTTGTGAATTCGACATGGGAGTATAAAAAGCGAGAGGCATTAGTGGAATATTCTAATAGAGTTAGCTCGCTTTACCAACGATTCTATGACACTTCGTCAGAAAAAAAGTGCACTGTCAATAAACTGTCACTACTAAAGTTTAGTATTTTTCTGTATAATTTGCCCTCAAATTTAAAGCGTATCGAATTTTACATGTCAGATATTAAAACTCTCCGTAACATTGCCATTATTGCGCACGTCGATCATGGTAAGACGACTCTAGTCGACAAACTTTTACAACAATCAGGTGCTCTTGGTGATCGCGCAGGCGAGATTGAACGTGTTATGGATTCTAACGCGCTTGAGTCTGAACGTGGTATTACCATTCTTGCAAAAAACACTGCAATCAAATGGTTAGACGCACGTACAAACACCGAATACCGCATTAACATTGTGGACACCCCGGGACACGCCGACTTCGGTGGTGAAGTTGAACGTGTAATGTCGATGGTTGACTGCGTATTGCTTCTTGTAGACTCACAAGAAGGTCCAATGCCACAAACTCGTTTCGTAACGCAAAAAGCGTTCGCGCGTGGTTTGAAGCCAATCGTAATTATTAACAAAGTCGACAAGCCAAGCGCGCGTCCAGATTGGGTAATCGATCAAGTATTTGATTTGTTTGATAACCTTGGTGGTACAGACGAACAGTTAGACTTCCCAATTGTTTATGCTTCAGGCTTACGTGGTGTTGCTGGTCCTTCACCAGAAGAATTAGCGGAAGACATGACACCGTTGTTCCAAACGATTGTAGATATTGTTGAACCACCAGCAGTTGATGTTGATGGTCCTTTCCAAATGCAGATTTCATCACTTGACTATAACAGTTTCGTTGGTGTTATCGGTGTTGGTCGTATCCAACGTGGTTCAGTGAAATTAAACACACCAGTAACTGTGATTGATAAAGAAGGTAAGACACGTAACGGTCGTATCTTAAAAATCATGGGTTACCACGGTTTAGAGCGTGTTGATGTAGAATCTGCATCAGCAGGTGACATCGTATGTATTACAGGTATTGATGCATTAAACATTTCTGACACGATTTGTGATCCGAAAAATGTAGAAGCTTTACCTGCATTGTCTGTAGACGAACCTACAGTTTCGATGACATTCCAAGTAAACAACTCACCATTCGCTGGTAAAGAAGGTAAGTTTGTTACTTCACGTAACATCCGTGAACGTCTTGATCGCGAATTGATTCACAACGTAGCATTACGTGTTGAAGATACTGACAGTCCAGACCGTTTCAAAGTTTCTGGTCGTGGTGAACTTCATCTTTCAGTATTGATTGAAAACATGCGTCGCGAAGGCTTTGAAATGGGCGTATCACGTCCACAAGTCATCATCAAAGAAATTGATGGTGAAAGACAAGAGCCGTATGAAAACGTAACGTTTGACGTTGAAGAACAGCACCAAGGTTCTGTAATGGAGCAAATGGGTCACCGTAAAGGTGAGATGACCAATATGGAAGTTGATGGCAAAGGCCGTATCCGTATTGAAGCAACTGTTCCTTCACGTGGTTTGATTGGTTTCCGTTCTGAATTCTTGACCATGACTTCTGGTACAGGGATCATGACATCAAGCTTCTCTCATTACGGTCCTGTGAAACAGGGTAGCGTAGCGAAGCGTCAAAACGGTGTATTGATTTCAATGGTTCAAGGCACGTGCTTGGGCTATGCACTGTTCACGCTTCAAGACCGTGGTCGTTTATTCGCGAAGCCACAGTTAGAAGTGTATGAAGGGATGATCGTGGGTATTAACTCTCGTTCAGACGATATGGTTGTAAACCCAACTAAAGCAAAACAGTTAACCAACGTTCGTGCATCTGGTACTGATGATGCTTTAACTTTGACACCTGCAATTGAATATACGCTTGAACAAGCACTTGAATTCATTGAAGATGATGAGTTAGTAGAAGTAACACCAAAATCGATTCGTATTCGTAAGCGCTACTTGACTGAAAACGAACGTAAGCGTAACCGCGATAAATAATTTTTCTTCACTGAAAAATGACAAAACCGCTAAATTTATTTAGCGGTTTTTTATTGCATAAACCTAAGCGGAAGAACATGCTTAAACACATATTTTTATTAAAATAAAAAGTGTTGTTAAAGTGTGAAATAACTTTCTTTTTTTGATAAAAATATTAAATTAGCAACATTATGTGAATAACTGCGCCTGTGTAATAAACAATGCAAAAACAGACCGCGATCAAGTTCAACTCTGGAGAGTTATAGATGAGTATTATTAAAGAATTTAAAGAATTTGCCATCAAAGGCAACATGATGGATTTAGCGATTGGTGTCATCATTGGTGGCGCTTTCGGTAAAATCATTGATTCATTAGTGAAAGATATCGTGATGCCGGTGATTTCATGGATCTTGGGTGGTGATGTGGATTACACCAACTGGTTCCTTATCCTCGGCGATAACCCGAACAATGTGACGACCCTGAAAGCAGCACAGGATGCAGGACTGAATGTATTTGCTTATGGTAGCTTCTTAACCATTTTGATTAACTTCTTGTTATTGGCATGGGTTGTGTTCTTGTTGGTGAAAGTGATGAACCGTATCCGCAAACAAGAAGAGGCTGCACCTGAGCCTGAAGCAACACCAGAAGATGTTCAATTGTTACGTGAAATTCGTGATGAGTTGAAAAAACAAGGTTAAGTCATCTTGTAAAAAAACGGCATTTGAGGTGCCGTTTTTTATTACCTATTAAAATAGATTGTCACTGGATAATGCAGTGACAATCATCATTTTACATAGAAAAATTGCTGCTTTCATTTTAACATGCTGTGCATATGATGAGGGGAATTAACCAACATGAACCAATTATTTGTATATGGTACCCTGTGCCCAAATCGAGAAAATGCCCATATTTTGGGAGAAATCGGGGGTGACTGGCAGCAGGCTTCGGTGCATGGCACCATTCATATTTTGGATTGGGGGCCAGATCAAGGTTTGCCTGCAATGGTGCTGAATGAAGCAGATCCTTTGGTGGAGGGCTATCTATTTAGTACGGATAAATTAGAACAGAATTGGCAAATGTTGGATGATTTTGAAGGGATGCAGTACCAACGGGTAGAGGTTCAGGTTCAGTTGTCTGATGGCGGCACAACATTGGCATGGACTTATGTGATGAAGCCTCAGGATTAAAAGGTTTTTTCACAGAACAGGCTGAAGAGCTTAAATCAGCATTTAAGCTCAAACCCAGCGATTATCTCAAACCATCCATACGGAATTTGACTTCGATTAGATGGAAGCCAAACTGGCTTTTAATCGGACCATGTAAAATACGCTCTGCTGCGCTAAACACTAGTTTGTCGATTACAGGGACCAACTGACCTTTTTTCACCTCTCCAAGCTCACCACCACGTTTTGCTGAATTACAGGTTGAATATTGTTTGGCAACCTTGCTGAAATCTGCACCCGACTGAATGCGTTTTTTTAGCTGCTCAGCCAAGTCTTTGTCTTTCACTAGAATATGTCGAACAATCGCAGTTTGCATGATGTGTTCTCCTTCGTACATTTCATAAGCTTACGCTTTTTTTAACTTCAGTGGCTGGCATTGCGGGCAGAATACACTGGCACGTTGACCTAATTTCATGTTTTCCAATGTGGTTTCACAATTCACGCACATTTCACCTGCACGGCCATAGGCCAAAAGCGTTTGCTGAAAATAACCATTTTCACCCATGGCATTGCTATAGTCACGTAAGGTAGACCCACCTAAATCAATTGCTTGTTTTAAGATGCGTTTAACTTCAATGACCAATTTTTCCACTTGTGCTTTGCTCAGCGTCGAAGCAGGTTGTGCTGGATGAACCCCGATGTTGAATAAACTTTCAGTCGCATAAATATTGCCGACACCAACCACCACATGGTTATCCATCAAAGCAATTTTAATGCCGACATTTTTTTTGCTCAGCTTTTCATGAAGGTAACCCGCATTAAAATCTTCGCTTAATGGTTCCGGACCAAGCGTGTCGATCAGTTTACTTTGATTGTGTTGGTCTAACCACAAAATACAGCCAAAGCGACGTGGATCATGGTAGCGGAGTTGCAGATCTTCAAAATCAATCACCAGATGATCATGCTTTCTGAGTGCTTCATTGGGCTCACATAGACGAAAACTACCAGACATACCGAGATGCCAGAGCATATGGTCTTGTTCAAATTCAGCTAAAATATATTTAGAGCGACGTTTAAGTTGAGTCAAACGTTGTCCAAGCAGTTTTCCTAGATCGTTCGGAATCGGCCAGCGTAAACTTGCATTCAAGACGTTGACTGCTTGAACACGTTGTTGCAACAGCGGCAGCAGGCTGGTTTTGGTGGTTTCAACTTCAGGAAGTTCGGGCATAGAAAGCTCAAGTTGTTTCAACAACAATACAATGAGGGCAAATGTTTGACTTACAATTATGACGGTATTTAATTTTATTTACCAATGCCGATCAGTAACCAGATTATTGATGGTTTTGGCTAAAATGAATGATGTAAGACAAATATAAAATAATCAGATGCTTACTTTTAGAAATCATCCTTTCGAAATTTTTGAGAAATAAGGAATCTTCATGCCTTCACTGAAAATTAACCTTTTATACGGTTGCGTCGCAATGTGTATGGGGGCGGGTAGTAGCGCTGTTTGGGCAGCTGAATCAGATCCAGATCAAGCGGTGCAGCTTGCAACGATCAAAGTTGAAGCGACACGAACCAATACCACGTATATGCAAACGCCTGCATCGATCTTTAGGGTAGATATGCCTAAAAATGATCAATCAGCACAGGTCAATTTAACCGAAGTGGTGAAAGGCATTCCAAGTGTTCAATTACGCAATCGCGAAAATTACGCGCAAGATTTGCAGCTCTCGATGCGTGGTTTTGGTGCACGTTCTACCTTTGGTGTGCGCGGGATTCGTTTATATACCGATGGTATTCCAGCAACAATGCCAGATGGGCAAGGTCAAACCTCGAATATTGATTTAAGTAGTCTCAGTCATCTTGAAGTATTAACCGGCCCATTTTCATCACTATACGGTAACTCATCAGGTGGGGCAATCTTGGCAACGACCAAAGAAGGTCAGGGCAAAGACTCGATTGAAATGAGCTATGCGGGAGGCAGTCACAACAAGAATCGTGCAGATCTGGTGTTGCAGGGTGGTGCAAAAAATCAAAATGAACCAAGTTATGTGATTAGTTCATCTTACTTTGATACCGATGGCTATCGTGACCATAGCAGTGCAGAAAAAGTCTTAAATAATGCGAAACTGACGTGGAACTTAGATGATGGCACTAAAATTAACTGGGTCACTAACTATGTCAAGATTCATGCTGATGATCCTCAAGGATTGAATCGAACTCAATGGCAGCAAAATCCGCGTCAAGTCAACGATGCGAATAATCTTTATAATGTGCGAAAAGATATAGAACAAACACAAACGGGCGTGACTTGGTCTAAACCGATTAATGATCAGCATGAACTGTATGCGATGGCGTATTTCGGTAATCGTCAGGTGACGCAATATCAATCAATTCCCCAATCCGCGCAAAAAAATCCTAATCACGCTGGTGGTGTGATTGATTTTGAACGCAATTATTACGGTGCTGATTTCCGTTGGACAGGTAAAGAACTATTGCCGAATACAAGCTTTAGCGCAGGGCTTGCGGTTGATAGCATGGATGAAGATCGTAAAGGGTATGAGAACTTTAATCTGGTTAATGGTTCGCCATCTTATGGGGTGAAAGGCACATTGCGTCGCGATGAAGACAATACCTTGTGGAATGTTGATCCCTATATACAAGCCTCTTGGCAGTTTTTACCGACTTGGCGCTTAGATACGGGTGTGCGTTATAGCAATGTGCATTATAAATCTAAGGATCAATATTTAAGCAATGGCAATGATAGTGATAAAACGGATTATAACAAGGTGTTACCATCGGCTGCCTTAAGCTGGCAAATTGCACCTGAGTTATTGGCCTATGCTAGCTATGCCAAAGGCTTTGAAACCCCAACCTTTACTGAAATGGCTTATCAGGCGGATAAGGATAAATCTGGATTTAACTTCAATTTAAAACCTTCGAGCAGCGATAACTATGAACTCGGCGTAAAATCACAAAATCAGCTCGGTGATTTTACTTTGGCTGTTTTTCAGAGCAAAACCAAAGATGATATTGTTTCAGCAGGCACTTCAAATGGACGTGCGACCTTTCGGAATGCCGATAAAACCTTGCGCCAAGGGGTTGAGTTGGCATGGAATAAAAAGCTCTGGAAAGACTTAGAAATGAATGCCAGTTATGGTTATTTGGATGCCAAGTTTGATGCCGCAATTCCGGCTGTCGGTACTGTCAAGGCTATTGAAAAGGGCAATGCAATTCCGGGGATTGCCAAGAACCAAGCTTATCTCGGTTTGGCATGGAAACCTGAGCAAGGCTTCTATGCGGGGGCAGATGCGCAGTATATGGACAAGGTTTATGTAGATGATGTGAATAGTGATACAGCGCCAAGCTATACTGTTGCTTCAATTTATACAGGATATGCATGGAAATATGCAGATTGGGGGATTAATGGCTTTGCGCGTATTGATAATTTATTCGATAAGAACTATGCAGGCTCTGTAATTGTGAATGATAGCAATAGTCGCTTCTTTGAACCTGCCGATGGTCGTAACTGGAGTGCGGGAATTAAAGTCAGCAAGCAGTTCTAAGCGAAAAGAGCAGCATTTATTATGCTGCTCTTGGTTTTCTACTTTTTGGGTGCTTGCGCAGGTGTAGCTTTTTTCGCAGCAATCGCTTCTTCAACTTTGACTAAAGACTCTTTCGCATTGGGATAGTTTGCTGCAGCTAAACGAGAGAATATATTTTTTGCCTGATCTAAATCCTGATCGATAATATTACCATTGGCGAGCATATTGCCTAGAATCATCAGGGATGGCGCATAGTCTTTTTTGGCAAGATCTTTTAAGCTTTCAATCGCTTGTTGCTGCATGAATGGATTTTTATTCTTTACGCCGATGCCAAGGTCATATACTGCTTTTAAGTTTTTAGCAGGATAATAATCTTTTCTTAATAATGGTAATAGTTTCTGAATGGCAAGTTGGTCATATTCAGGCTTACCTTGCCTAAAAAGAATATCAGCAAACTCAACGGTCGCTTCATCCGAGCCTTGAATTGATGCTTTCTCTAAATATTCTTTATATTTTTGTGGATTTTTAGCTAGCCCAAGTGTGCCTTTATGATAGGCCTGAGCGAGGGCAAAGGTTGCAGGACCATAACCTTTGTCCGAAGCATCTTGATAATACTGCAACGCTTTCTTCTCATCTTTTACTGTGCCTTGCCCAGCCTGAGTCATATAACCTAAATTGAAGATTGCTTGCTTATTTCCAGTATTGGCCAAACGTTGCATTTCCTGAAAGGCTGCAGGATAGTCTTTTGCTTCGTAAAGTTGGGTCGCTTTGGTAAATAACGGATCGGTCTTGACGGTTGTCGCTTTAGTGTCAGCTGCGAATGCTGTATGGCTTGCAATCGTCATTAAACTCGCGATGAGCAATTTTTTCATGTTTATTTTCCTTTCATGTTGATCTGCTTTCATCCTTTGCATAGCAGAACTCAATATGCTGCCTTCATCATAAAAGTTTGGGCAAAAATGTAAATAAGGATTTTGTATAAATCGTGGTGAAATGGAAGCATAGAAATTAAGTGTTTGTGATTGAATAAAAACTATTAAATCAATAAATTATGTTCTATTTTTTTAGATAATGGCTTGTGAACCCTCTGTGGCAAAAAAGTCAACAAGCCTTCATCATTGCATACTATTTGTTACTGCTGGCTTCTTGTAAAAGCTGCTCAATCTGTTCTGCATTTTGTGGGCTGCCAGAGAGACGCATTCCATTTTGCAAGAATAGCGTCGGAGTGCCATCAATTTCTAGTTTTTGGCCTAAGGCAAGATTTTTTTGTATTGGGGTTTCACACTGCGCTGCATTTTTCGGTGCTTTACGATGCAGCATATAGTCTTCCCAAGCTTCGTACTGATTTTTTGAACACCAAATTTTATTGGCAACTGCTTCTGCTTGAGGATGTAATTTTTTCAGTGGAAATAAGAACAGATAAACCGTGACATTATCGATAGAAGTCATATTCTGTTCAAGTTTCTGGCAATAGGGACAGTCAGGATCGCTAAAGACGTAAAGGGTACGCTCTCCCTTGCCTTTGACATATTTGATTGCTTGATCGAGCGGCAGTTGTTTGACGTCGATTTTTCCAAATTCAGCTAAGTGTTCTTCGGTCAGATTTTTTTTGTTTTTAACATCGAGGAGGTTGCCGAAAAACAGGTACTTGGCGGTTTCATCTGTATAGATGATTTTGCCTGCGGCATAGACTTCATAAATACCCGGTAAAGGAGAGGGACTAACTGATTTGACTGGAATATCTGGATAATTCTGTTTGAAGTTTCGTTCCAGTGTTTTGCTATCGGCATGTAGGCTTTGTAGGCTGAGCAGACTCAAGCTGAGTGCAGATAGCCATGTTTTGATCGTTATTTTCATGAGGAATCGGTTGTGTTGAGAATAAAGGAACAATAACGTTGATTTGCGCTTTCGACAAGAATTTAACCCAAACTTTACTCCAAATAAGGCTGCATTGCCAATTGAAGTAATTCAATCAGTTCTGGGTCCATATAGTGATAGTCATCGGGAATATCGAGCACGAACACTTGCTTATGCATGAGTTGTTTGGAAAACTGTTCTTTGATCTGTTGTTTGTGTCGAGATTCCATCACAAAGATTTGTTCCGCCCAAGCAATATCCTTTAAAGAGAGAGTATGTTTGGCGTGACGGCTGGTTCCCGCTGAACGGGTACGTAGACCGTACCCTTGAGCGAAAATACGTTCGGCTGTAGGACTGCGCCATTGATTGCGACTGCAAATAAACAGGGTATTCAGGGTTAAAAAATCCAGTAATTAAAATGAGCATCATGTCAATATTTTGCTTTGGAAATTAGAGGATATCAATTCTTAATTGTCTGGCACGTGAAAGTTTATCTTGTTGTGAACATAGATATTTCCATCGTTTAGGAGGCTTCCAACACAGAGGGTTATACCTACAGTCTCGACCACGAAATAGAAATTTTTGTTTATGTCGCCATGCTCGATTACGTTGTTGTGCAACATCACCCATATTAAAAAACTCATGAGTTGATCGGGTTCAGCAGGCGCGATAACACATGAGTTTTCAATATAAAAATCAAAGCCTGATTTTTACAAGTATTTAGCTTGGTCTTGCCACATCACCATTCAGTACATCTGGTAGATCCAAAACGGTCACACCGAGCTCTTCTAATGCAGCGGGTTTTGCAATGACTAGGGCTAAATAGCCTTCTTCAAATGCAACACTATTCACCACCTCAATATCTTTGCTGAGCTGAGTTGCTGGCGCAGGCAGATCACCTTTGGCTTGAATAAGATGTAACCAATGCTTCGGCTTTGCTTTAAACCACAGGCGCGCCACAATTTCCTGACCTAGGTAACAGCCTTTATCAAAATGTACGCCATCACGTTGATGTAATCGTAATTCCTGTGGTTGAAATAAATGCTCTGTTGTTTGGCTAATCCATGCCTGACCCGATTGAATGGCTTGTACTTGCCAAGTGCCGATATCACTTTCTACTGATGAAAATTCGGTTTGAATGCCATTTACTGTTGGGAAAACAGGACCAATTTGTTCTAACTTCATTTTAGAGAAGGCACCAAACTTTTTAATGTGCTTAGCAAATTCTTCGGCTTGGTCTTGCGTGGTCACAAGTTCAAAACTCTCAGAGCTGAGTCTTTTAATCCATAAACCAAAATGAATACGTCCTTTTAAATCACAAATAGCGGTATAGCGACTTTCATTTTCAGGTATACGCTCTACATGCACGGTCAACTGACCTTGTAAAAATTTCTGTGCATCAACACCATTTAAGCTAAAAGCAGTAAAAGCAAGCTGACTCATAGATCAATCCTAAATCTGCATTCTAATCACGAAAATATGGATTGTTATTTTGCGCCATTTTTCACAAAAAAGCAGCTTTAGATTCTCGATAATCGTGCTCAAATGAGAGATTAAAGGCATAGCATTTGTACACCAAATCGCTATGATAAATCGATCCAACAAAAGAATCGTAAGATTGGAGAATAATAATGACGGGTACAGTAAAATTACATCGCGTATTGAATGCGCCACCTGCTCGGGTTTTTAAAGCCTTTTTAGATCCTGATGCCTTGGTAAAATGGTTACCACCGCATGGATTCACAGCAAAAGTCCATCACCTTGATCCGCAAGAGGGGGGGAGCTATAAAATGTCATTTACCAATTTCTCAACGGGACGCTCGCATTCTTTTGGTGGAACCTATATAGAACTGGTTCCCAATGAAAGCTTGCGTTATACCGATCGTTTTGATGACCCGAATCTGCCAGGTGAGATTCAGGTGACGATTCAATTAAAACAAGTATTGGTCGGTACTGAAATCCATATTACTCAAGAAGGCATACCAGACGTGATTCCTGTTGAAGCTTGCTATCTAGGCTGGCAAGAATCATTGTATCTGCTTGGCTTATTGGTACAGGCTGAGATTCCGGATCAGTAATTGAACAAAACAATCAGTTTAGAATTACAGTTTATGATGATGACATCGGGGGATGCTATGTCAGAACAAGCAATTGTTGAGCGCCGTGAACAGCTTGCACGTCATGCAATGCAGGAAGCTTTAGAAAACCAACAGGCCGAAGACAGTGTGGAGTTATTTATCCAACATCACCTTGAGGAGATTGAATCTGCATATTGGCAAAAACACTTTGGGACATCGACCCCAACGCCGTTGCAGGTATTGTCGCTTTTGGTGCTTGACCATCAATGGGAAAATGAGGGTTTAGCGACACATGACATGCTTGATTTTACCTTGCCCGATGGAATCACCAATTATGTGATTTGTGTCAGCTTTGATTCCAAAGGGCAGGTGATTGATATCGCAATGGAAAGTTAAGTCTAACCTGAAGGTCTGAGTATGCAAATCGAGATTAAACGTATTTATGACCCTGTCGCCGTCACCGATGGAAAGCGTATCTTGGTTGATCGCTTATGGCCAAGAGGGATTTCCAAAGAGCATGCGCATTTAGACTTATGGTTGAAGGAGATTGCACCGTCAACGGAATTGCGTCAGTCTTTTTGCCACAAGGCTGAACATTGGCTCAGTTTTCAGCAAGGTTATTATCAAGAGCTATCTGAAAATCCACATGTCAATGAACTTAGAGAAATGGCGGCGCAACAGCAATTGACACTGATTTATGCAGCCAAAGATCCTCAACTGAATCATGCCTTGGTATTGAAGAATTATTTGCTTGGCAAAGCGATTCAAGCCTAAAATTTTGAAAAACAGCGTCTATCCATCATAATAGCCGTTTTGAGTTTCTTTTATGTCTTTTCCAAATTGCCCACAATGCCAATCAGAATATACTTACCAAGATGGCGATTTATTGATTTGTCCTGAATGTTCACATGAATGGAAGGAAGGGGAAGTAGTAGCTTCAGAATTACAGGACATCATTAAAGATGCCAATGGAAATGTGTTGGCTGATGGTGATAGCGTAACGGTTGTGAAAGATCTAAAAATTAAAGGTTCATCTTCCGTGGTGAAGGTTGGAACAAAAGTCAAAAGCATTCGCTTAGTTCCTGATGCAAGTGATGGTCATAACATTGATTGTAAAATTGATGGCGTCGGTGCCATGAAGTTGAAGTCAGAGTTTGTGAAAAAAGTTTAAACGATGGGTGATAGGGGAGCATGAAAGTGCTCCTTTTTATTCATTACAAAAATTACCAAAAGCGAACAAAATTTAATCTTCTTAAACGGCAATTGCTGATCTATATTGGATGAGATAACCAACAACACTAACTCCAATAATAGAGGTCCTTATGGCAGGATGGTTCGAAGTCAGTCAAGCAAGTGATGGGCAATATCGTTTTGTGTTAAAAGCAGGAAATGGCGAGCCTGTACTGAATAGTGAGTTGTATAAAACCAAAGCTGCGGCCTTGAATGGGATTGCATCGGTACAAAAAAATAGTCCAGATGATGGGCGTTATGAACGTTTAACCTCGAAGAATGAAAAAGCCTATTTTAATTTAAAGGCTGCAAATCATCAGGTGATTGGAACCAGTCAACTGTATGCAAGCGAACAGTCTCGTGATAAGGGAATTGAGTCTGTGAAAAAGAATGGCCCATCAGAAACCATTAAAGATTTAACTGCTTAAGCTCAATAAAAAAGCCGTTTCATGGAAACGGCTTTTTTATGTTTAGAATTTAGATTAGCGAACAAGTTTTGCTAATAATTCTGCTTTATTGAGATTACTTGATTCAGCATCACGACGACCTTTGTACTCGAAAGTACCAGCATCCAAACCTTTTTCACCAATTACGATACGATGTGGAATTCCCATCAATTCTAGATCAGAGAATTTCACGCCTGGGCGTTCGTTACGGTCGTCTAGTAAGACATCATAACCTTGTGCTTGTAACTCAGCATAGAGTGCTTCTGCTGCTTCAAGCGTACGTGGTGATTTATGTGCATTCATTGGCACAATCGCAACTTCAAAAGGAGCAATGGCTTGTGGCCAGATAATGCCTTTCTCATCAAAGTTTTGTTCAATTGCCGCAGCGACTACACGTGTTACACCAATTCCGTAACACCCCATGGTGACGGTAAATGGTTTACCATCTTCACCAAGAACCTTACAGCCCAACGCTTCTGAGTATTTAGTGCCGAGTTGGAAGATATGGCCGACTTCGATCCCACGTTTAATTTGGATGGTGCCTTTACCATCTGGAGATGGGTCGCCTTCAACCACATTACGCAGGTCAAATACTTCTGTGAATTTGGCATCACGGTCCCAGTTAACTCCAGTTGCATGCTTGTCTACCTCATTTGCACCCGCAACGAAGTCAGACAATACCGATGCTGCACGGTCTACAATCACGGTTAAGCCTTTTTCGACTAAACCTTGTGGTCCGCAGAAACCTGCTGTTAAGCCATGCTGTTGCAATTGCTGCTCAGTCGCAAATGCTAAAGGTGCTGCAATCAATGGATGCTTTTCAGCTTTAATATCATTGAGTTCATGGTCACCACGAAGGAACAAGGCAACAACGGGTGTATTACCCTTGTCGTCAGTTAGGCCTTGTACCAATAATGCTTTAACAGACTGTTTCGCATCGGTATTGAGGAACTGGCAAACATCCGCAATGGTTTTTTGATTCGGTGTATCGACTAGCGTAAATGCTTGAGTTGCTGCAGCACGCTCACCCACTAACAGTGCTTCGGCCATTTCAACATTGGCGGCAAAGTCAGATTCAGTTGAGAAGGCGATGTCATCTTCACCACTTGATGCAAGCACGTGGAATTCATGTGAAGCTGAACCCCCAATTGAACCGGTATCTGCTTGTACTGGACGGAAGTCCAAACCTAGACGGGTGAAGATACGGCTATAGGTGTCGTACATCACATCATAGGTTTCTTGTAATGAGGCTTGATCCGCATGGAACGAATAAGCATCTTTCATGATGAATTCACGCGAGCGCATTACACCGAAACGTGGACGAATTTCATCGCGGAATTTGGTTTGAATTTGATAGAAATTCAAAGGGAGCTGTTTATAGCTCTTGAGTTCATTGCGCGCCAAGTCGGTAATCACTTCTTCGTGAGTTGGACCTAACACGAATGGATTGTCATGACGATCTTTAAAGCGTAATAGTTCTGGGCCGTATTGTTCAAAACGACCCGATTCTTCCCAAAGCGAAGCTGGTTGGGTCACTGGCATGAAGACTTCTAATGCACCTGAACGGTTCATTTCTTCACGAACAATGGCATCCACTTTCTTTAAAACGCGCGTTCCCATGGGCAACCAAGAGTATAAGCCAGAAGCGAGTTTACGAATCATCCCCGCACGTAGCATGAGCTGGTGTGAAATCACTTCAGCATCATTTGGGGTTTCTCTTAACGTTGCAAATAAAAAGCGGCTTGCGCGCATGGAAACTGTCCTAAAGTTAAGTGTTATTTAAAAAGTGCTATCAATGAGCAAAAATAATCAGCTCAGTTTTGAGCAATGGGCATTATGACATGAATCATTCAATTTGGCGCAGTATAAAGTACAGGCATACGCTTAAATATTGGAATTGTTTAAAGATTAATGTCGAGGCGATCAGCGGTTTATTGCATATTCAGGACTCAAGTCGAGCCGAGTGCATTTAAGCGATTGATAATATCGCTATATTCAACTTCGGTCTTATGGTAGGCATTACGTAGGCTTTCAACAGTTTTCTTAACATTCTCGATATTTTGAGCATTATTTTCCAGATTGCTTTTAAGCTGGGTAGGCAGCATTTCACCTTTGCGGTGATATTCCATTTCTTGGCGTTTAAAACCAATCTTATCCTTTTGTAATTGCTGTAATTGTTCTTGTTGATAATTCAGCTGTTTTTTCAGGTTTGCTAAAATTTGATCGCGTTTTGCTGCTGCGATTTGTGGACTGCCATAGGCGCGTTTGAGTCTGAGATCTTGTTCACGACGACGTGCTAGAGATTCGCGTTGAGCCGATTGTTGAACATCGGCAGCAGCATTATAAGCACGATTGCGTTTGATCACTTGCATGTTCCGATCAAGTGCTTCATAGCCATGCCTGATATGTTCTGGGGTGACGGAGGTACTGACATTGGCAACGCCGTTTTTGTCATAATAACGATACCAAACAGGTTTAACTTGTTCAGTTGCTGCAAGGCTAGAATGGCTGACAAATAGCAATAGAAAAAATGAACAAATGTAACTACGAGTAATCGTTGTAAAGTGACCAATGCGGAAACCGCACTTTAACGAACCAGTCATTACATTCCCCGTAAAAAGTTAATTAAATCACTTATTTTTAAATAATAATCAGTTGTATATTAGTGCTAATTTAGACATTTAAAAATAGTTATTCAGCAAAAAAAATAGGAATTTAATCAAAAGTGTGAACTGTTTATGATTGTTAAGCGAAACTGATAGGTTGGTTCAAAAAACTTCATTGATAATGCAAGTAAAGATATGTTAAAAATATCAACTAATCTGTATAAAACAAATTAAACCAACCATAATTTGTATTGAGTATTGGGGCAGGACAATAAATGGAAGATAAATTTCAAAATTTGAAGGTCATGGTGATTGACGATTCAAAAACGATTCGTCGTACAGCTGAGACTTTATTGCAACGTGAAGGTTGTGAAGTGATTACAGCGGTTGATGGCTTTGAAGCATTATCAAAAATTGCAGAAGCTAATCCAGATATCGTTTTTGTCGACATCATGATGCCTCGTTTAGACGGTTACCAAACCTGTGCATTAATTAAAAATTCTCTAAATTATCAAAATATTCCAGTCATTATGTTGTCAAGCAAAGACGGTTTGTTTGATCAGGCGAAAGGGCGTGTTGTGGGGTCGGATGAATATTTAACCAAGCCATTCAGTAAAGATGAGCTGTTAAACGCGATTCGCAACCATGTTAGCGCATAAAATTTAAGATTGAGGAAAAAATGGCTCGCATACTTATTGTAGATGATTCACCTACTGAAACATTTCGCTTTAGAGAAATTTTAACGAAACACGGTTATGACGTTATTGAAGCAACCAATGGCGCTGATGGGGTGACCATGGCGCAGGCAGAATTGCCTGACCTGGTACTGATGGATGTGGTCATGCCTGGGATGAATGGCTTTCAGGCAACGCGTCAAATCAGCAAAGGTAAGGACACACAGCATATTCCAGTTGTGATTGTCAGTACCAAAGATCAGGCCACAGACCGTGTATGGGGTAAGCGTCAAGGGGCTTGTGATTATTTAACTAAGCCGATTGATGAACAGCAACTTATTGATGTCATTAAACAATTATTAAGTTAATTTTTTGCTCAAGATGAGCCTTCTCATTACTCAATACGGGATAGGGTATGGCAGCAAATGGATTTATCGAGTTGCTTCGTTTATCCAAGCGAGGCAATAAACAATACACTTCAACTCAAAATGAAGTCAGCCGTTGGTCTGGTATCGCATTTGAGATGTTAGGGCAATATTTTGTTGCGCCTTTAGGGGAAATTTCGGAGGTGATCTATCCTCCGAAATATACACCAGTACCAAATACTCAGGCGTGGGTGCGAGGTTTGGCCAATATTCGTGGACGACTACTTTCTGTTTCTGATTTAACACACTTTATTTCAGGGCAGCGAAGTCAGTTTTCTCCAACGCAAAAAGTGATTTGTATTAGCCATCAAGACCATTATGTGGGGTTGGTCGTCGATCAGGTTTTGGGGATTCAACACTTTAATAAGAAGAGTTTTTTCTCTCAAAATAATGAGCTGGATAATAAATTGAAAGATTATTGCCAAGGTCATTTCCATCAACATAATCAACAATGGCATGTGTTTTTATTGAGTCGGTTATTAAAGAACCCTCAGTACATGAATGCATCAATAAAATTTATAAACTAATTTATACGCTACGGAACATAAGCGCGTATTCAGGGGAGAAGCTGACATGGGCTTTAAACTTAAAAAAAAGAACGGCAATGGCGATAGTGCAGGGCTGAAAAAAGGTGGGGCGTTCTTAGATAATATCCGAACGCAACTTGACCAGTTTTCGCGCTTATTCGGTGAAACTGAGAAATCAAAACCGATTATCTATCGTGCTTTAATTGCTTTGGCCCTTGCAGTTATCCTCTTGATTTACTTATTCGTGAGCGTTCCGCGTTCAAACCAGTTGACCCGTAGTTTGGGTGAATTGCGTTTGTTATCGCAGACTATTTCACGTCAAGCGACTGAAGCAACTGCATCTGGTACACCAGAAGCCATGAAAAAACTGGTCGAGTCAGAGAAGCAGTTTGCTGAAAACCTAGATACTGTTGAAAGTGTTTATGGGAAAGGCTCTGATGAGTACAAGAAGGTCAGTGGTCTTTGGGATACAGTTGCCAAGAATATTGACCTGATTGCATCGCAACAAAAAGTTATTAACCAACTTTACGATACCAACATTTCGATCAGTGAAACCATTCCTGAGATTCAGGCAGAATATAACTTGATGGTCGACCAGATGGTGCGTGAAAACATGCCGAGTAGTCAGGTAATTATCACCAAAAACCAAGTGTTCATTGCAGAACGTATTTTACGTTCAATCAACTCGGTATTGGTTGGTACGGACAACTCAAGTGTTTCTGCGAATGACTTCGGTGCCGATATTGATACCTTCGGTGTGTATTTAAATGCACAACTGAATGGTAGTTCGGAACTCGGTGTAGACCGTATCAGTTCAGCAGCATTGCGTGAATCTGTAGACAGCATTAAATCTGATTATGACGCCGTATTGAAATCAGCAGCAGCAACGGTATTACAAAATGCCAACCAGATTGTTCGCGTACGCCAAGCATCATCACAAATTTTCTCGCAGTCTGATGCGCTTTTGACTTCACTCAATGATTTATCAAATAAAGCCGAAGGCGGTTGGGATAACGTTGTTGCGGGTATTGTCCTGATTGGTGCATTAGGTCTATTGGTGTTCTCAGCACTACAATTACTTGCTTTACGTAGTAATACTGATAAAGAGCGTGTAACGCGTCTGCAAGACGAATATGACCGTAACCAAAACGCGATTTTACGTTTACTGGATGAGATTGCCGACTTAGCGGACGGTGACTTGCGTTCTTATGCGACGGTATCGGAAGACTTTACGGGGGCGATTGCCGACTCGATTAACTTCGCGATTGACCAGTTACGTGACCTTGTTTCTCGTATTACCGACACTTCACAAGAAGTTGCACGTTATACCCAAGATACTCAAAGCATTACCAACCAGTTGGCAGAGGCTTCTGAGCATCAGGCACAAGAAATTGCAGGTGCATCAGCGGCGATGAACGAAATGGCATTGTCGATTGACCAAGTATCTGCCAACGCATCTGAATCTGCTGATGTAGCACAACGTTCGGTACAAATTGCAACCAATGGTGCGCAAGTAGTAAACCGTTCGATTGAAGGTATGGATCACATTCGTGAACAGATCCAAGAAACATCAAAACGTATTAAACGTTTGGGTGAGTCTTCACAAGAGATTGGTAACATTGTCTCGTTGATTAACGATATTGCCGACCAAACCAACATCTTGGCATTAAACGCAGCGATCCAAGCATCGATGGCAGGTGAAGCAGGTCGTGGTTTCGCGGTCGTAGCCGATGAAGTCCAACGTCTTGCGGAACGTTCTGCATCAGCAACCAAGCAGATTGAAAGCCTGGTAAAAACCATTCAAACTGATACCAACGAAGCGGTCATTTCGATGGAACAAACCACTTCCGAGGTTGTTCGTGGTGCGAACTTGGCCAAGGATGCGGGGATTGCACTGGATGAGATTCAAACCGTATCAGGCGACTTGGCTAAACTGATTGCGAGCATTTCTGATGCAGCAAAACTTCAGTCTGCATCTGCCAGCCATATTGCAACCACGATGAATGTCGTACAGGAAATTACTTCACAAACCACAACTGCAACGTTTGATACAGCACGCTCAGTATCTGAGTTGGCAAACATGGCTGAATCATTACGTGAATCGGTAACCGACTTTAAGTTACCTGATTAAACCGAATTGGAAAGGCAGATGGGGGTGTCTGTCTTTCCATTTTTAGAGATGTTGGATATCTCAACAAGGTGATGGCGAAATGTAACTACATCTTGTGTGATAGATAGACGTAATTTTTACCCACATTGGTGGATAAAAACGAAAGAAGCAGCTATGAAACAAATATTAAAAACGTTAGTTGAAACGATGACGCTTCCTGAAGACAGTTATCTTGAACAAGATGCAGAGATTCTTGAAATTTTTATTGAAGAATTAGATGAAATCTTTGTTGAGTTAGAACCATTACTCGTTCAATGGACTGAACAACCACATCAGCAAGATCTACTGAGCGATATTCGCCGCCATTTTCATACCTTGAAAGGTTCGGGAAGAATGGTCGGCGCTAAGTCATCGGGTGAGTTGGCATGGACGGTTGAAGATACGTTGAATCGGGTGATCGCTGGCACGATCGTGCTTAACAGCGATATTCAACGCTATGTCCAAGCGGTATTCAATCTTTATCGCTTCAAGCTTGTACATGATTTTAAAGCGGTTCAAAAGCACTTAATTGATTTTAGAGCACTGGTTTTATTAGGACAACAATTACAACAACAGCAAAGTCCTGAACCTGCTTTGGCAGAACTTCTGAATCTAGCCACAGACTTGAATCAAGAGCATGAATCGACAGGCCTTGAATACAGTGATGCGCTTGTTGTCGAGACTGCGGTACATGAGCAAGAGCAACAGCTTGATACTATCACTGAACTTGAATTGGCAGCACCATTTGAGGATGAGGCCCTTGCCAAAGAAACACGGGCAATCTTCTTGGAAGAAGCAGAAGAGCATCTTGCGACCATTGATCAGTTCTTAAAGAATGATCGTCCAAGCAATGACCATTACAATACGCTCATCCGCGCATTACATACCTTGCGAGGTAGTTCGGCGATGGCGCATGTCGATCATGTGTTTGAGGCCAGTGCTAAAGTTGAAAATCTGTTTAAAACATTATTACAAGAAGAACTGGATTCAAGCTCGGATGAAACCGCTTTATTGACGCATTATGCGCAATTTGTACGTGATTATTTGCATACCTTGAAGCAACAAGCGCCACAGCAACAGTTTGACGAAATTTATCAAACCTTCAATGTTGCTTGGGATAGCTACGACTTCCAACTTGAAGAAAAGAACGGAGCGGCAGTACGACCTCAGGGCTTGGTTTCTGAATTACTTGAGTTGAATATCAATGATCTATTAGACGTTGAGTTTGATTTTGAGAAACGTGCCCGTCACGAGTTCCCGCAATATATTCAGCTGTTGAGCCAGCAAGCTGAAATCTTGTTACAGCATACCCATCACCATGCCACGATCGGGATGTATCAATACACCAGCTTACTGCGCTCCAGCTATCAGGATTTAATCTTTAAGCCAAGCTTACTCAATCTTGATTATGCTTTTGAGTTATACCATCAGGTTCATCAACAGTTTATTCAACTGTTTGATACCTTGGCGGCGGGACAGCGGGTCACATTAAGCAAAACACATGAACGTGTTTTGAATGAATTAAGTTCATTTACCCAGCAAAATGTTGAATCTTTGGAACAGGCTGCTGTGCTTGAAGCAACAGATGCCTCAGTAGATGTATCAGTCATTGAGCCCGTTACCACACCAAGTAATGCTTCTAATGCTTCCTCGGATCTGGCGGCACAGTTTGCTTTAGATAAACAGCAACTTCAATCAGCAGATGCCAATCGTGATTTTGATCCAGACTTATTGGATATTTTCTTGGAAGAAGCAGATGAGTTGTTGAGCGGTATTGATACCGATCTAAATACATGGGCGACGGATCATCAAAACCTCAATGCTTTAAAGAATTTGATGCGTTATTTGCACACCTTAAAAGGTGGTTCAAATATGATTCAAGCGCGTCATATCGGTTTGATTGCGCATGAATTAGAAACGATTTATGAAAAGCTGATCAATCAACAGACTCAGGCAACGCCACAATTAGTGACCGCAATTCGTGCAGTTCAAGATGATATTGCCGATCGTATTCAAACCATTCGTGATCAGCAGGTGGATTATCCTGCGACTCATACTTTGGCTGTGCTTGCTGATTTATCTAAAACAGCCCCAATTGTTAATCAGACTGGAATTGAAGCTGTAGCAACAGTGGAGCAAGGGCAATCAGTTGCCAGTGAAGCAGATGTTGCTGAGTCAGTAGAAGCACTTACCACAGTTGCCCCTGTTCAAACGGAATCTGTTTCTGCTGCCATTGATGTCACCGCTTTTGCTGCACAGCTTGCACTAGATAAGCAACAGCTCCAGTCAGCAGATGCTCATCGCGACTTTGATCCAGATTTGCTGGATATTTTCCTTGAAGAAGCAGATGAGTTGCTCGGTGGGATCGATACTGACCTGAATACATGGACGGCTGATCATCAAAACGTTCATGCCTTAAAGAATTTGATGCGTTATTTGCACACCTTAAAAGGTGGCTCAAATATGATTCAAGCGCGTCATATTGGTTTGATCGCGCATGAATTAGAAACGATTTATGAAAAGTTGATCAACCAGCAGATTCAGGCAACGCCACAACTCATCGCGATTATTCGGTTGGTGCAGGATGATATTGCTGATCGTATCCAGACCATTCGTGATCAACACACCGATTATCCATCTACCCATGTGGTACAGTTATTACAACAGGCAGATCAATCAATTGAGTCTGTTGCTGTAGAGCCAGTGCCTGAAACAGCACAAGCATTTGACGCAGTTGAAGCGATTCAGGTGGAACAGCCTGCGTTGGACCAAGTTGAAGCCGTGGTTGCTGAACAAACGATTGAACTTGAGCTCGAGTCTTCTCCTATTGAGGCCGAAGTGCTTGAGGAGATTTCCGCAGCACAGTTGGTTGATACCGTTGCTGATCCGACAGATGATGATGTTCGTAATCTGGTTGAACAGACTTTCCTTGAAGAAGCAGAAGAATTGCTTGAGCAAGCACAAGGTTTATTGAAGCAATGGTTTGACCAACGTGGTAACCGTAGCTTGCTGTTACAGTTACAGCGTAATGCCCACAGTTTGAAAGGTGGTGCACGCATGGCAGAAATGGATGCCATTGCGATTATTGCCTATCATCTAGAGAATGCATTTGAACAATTTGGTGTACATCACTTCAGCTCGAATGTGTATGATAACCTGCTGAATACGGCGTTGGCTTGGTTGAATGATGCAATCTTTAAGCGTCAATATGCCAATTTTGATGGCTTAAAACAAAGCTTGGAGAAGATGGAGTTTGTCGACGTTTCGGCACAACTACCACAGAAACTTTCTGCCAAAGATATCTTTACTCCTGAATATAGTATGGAGTTCGTTCAAGGGGACGGTACTGAGCCGCCGTCAATGTTGGGTGAGTGGGAAACTGCAGAACGCATTGAACAGAATAATGAAATGATCCGTGTTTCTGCTGACGTCATTGAGAAGATGATTGACTTGTCTGGGGAAAATGCGATCAACCGTTCGCGTATTGAAATGGATTTGGGCCAACTGGGTGGTACGCTGACGGAAATGGAACTCGCAATCAAACGTTTGGCGGATCAGTTACGTCGAATGGAAGGCGAGTTGGAAAGTCAAATTATTGCACGACATGGCGGTGAAAATTCGCGTTATGCTGATTTTGACCCACTGGAAATGGACCAATATTCATCGTTGAATCAATTGTCCAAATCATTAGCCGAGTCCGCATCGGATTTGGTTGACTTCAAAACCACGTTGTCTGAGAAGATTCGTGATACTGAAGGTTTGTTGCTACAACAGTCACGTATTCAAGCAGAAATTCAGGAAAGCTTGATGCGGACTCGCTTGGTACCTTTCTCGCGTTTATTGCCACGTTTACAGCGTATTGTGCGACAGACTGCATCGACCTTAAACCGTCCAACCGAATTGGTGGTGAATAACACTGAAGGTGAATTAGACCGCAGTATTCTTGAACGTCTGGTTGCACCATTTGAACACATGTTACGTAATGCGATTGATCACGGCATTGAAGACCGTGAGCAACGCTTACAAGCACAAAAGCCAGAGACTGGACATATTGTGCTGAACATTGGCCGTCAAGGTACGGATGTTGTTGTGACCTTCAGTGATGATGGTAAAGGGATTGATGTTAAGCGCATTAAGGAAAAAGCGTTACAAACAGGTTTGATGACCAAAGATCAGAAACTGGATCAGGAAGAAATTCTACAATTTATCTTCCATCCGGGCTTTAGTACCGCGGCTCAAGTCACTCAAATTTCTGGACGTGGAGTAGGTCTCGACGTTGTACAAAGTGATATTAAAGCCTTAGGTGGTCACGTCAGTGTCGATTCTACTTTAGGTAAGGGCACGACCTTTACCATTCGCGTACCAACCACGGTAGCGGTGAGCGATGCCTTGATGGTAAAAGCTGGCGATCAACAGTTCGCCTTCCCATTGGCACAGATCGATCGTATTGTGCGTATCTCACCGATGGCTTTAGAACAGTACTTTGAAAGCCAAGAGGATTATTTCAGTATTGATCAAGAGCGCTATCGTTTACGCTACTTGTCTGAGTTCGTCGCTGGACAGCCAATTCCGCGTTTAAGTGGGGTGGTGCATTCCTTACCTGTGCTGTTGATTAAAGGGGCTCAAGGTCAGACTACGGCATTACTGGTTGATCAGTTGATTGGTTCACGTGGACAGATTGTGGTTAAACCTGTGGGGCAACAGTTCTCAAGTATTGGCGTGATTGCAGGTGCAACGATTCTCGGTGATGGTCAAGTGTGTTTGATCTTGGACGGTCAAAATATTGCTCGACAAGCACAGTCTACTGCACGTAGTAAGCAAGCGGATGAGACCTATACCAAGCAGCGTTATGATGAACGTCGCTTAATTATGATTGTCGATGACTCGGTGACGGTACGTAAGGTCACTTCACGTCTGTTAGAGCGTCAAGGCTATGATGTTGTGACTGCTAAAGATGGTGTGGATGCAATTGAACAGCTTGAGACGATTAAGCCAGATCTGATGTTGCTGGATATCGAGATGCCACGTATGGATGGTTTCGAAGTGTCGAATTTGGTACGACATCATGAAATCCATCGTGACTTGCCAATTATCATGATTACATCGCGTACCGGTGAGAAGCATCGCGAACGTGCATTATCGTTGGGTGTAAACCAATATATGGGTAAACCATTCCAAGAAGAGGCGCTCTTGGAAAATATTGAAAGCTTACTTGCAGTGCGCTAAGAGGTGAAAAATAATGGCTAAGAAAAGCGCAAACTCAGCACTGGGACAGATTGACCAGCAAGAGTTACAACATTTAATTACGGTCTCAACGGGATTTATTGATGCATATATTATTCAATGTCATCAAAAAGTACCGATGTTGTTACCACAAAATATTGTATTGTCAGCAATGGATACCCAAACCAATGTCGATCATATTGAATGGCATGATCTTAAACTTCCTGTCTACGCCGTGAATGATCCAAAGCAGAAACACGGTGTTGCATTAGTGATTGAAGGCGATGACGTTTCTGAGCGATTTGCGCTGGTCTGCAATGAAATGCCTGAATCGATTCGTGTACGTATTTCAGAGATTGTGGATGAAGAGCGCGAAACCGACGATGATAAAGTCTTTAAATATGTAAAAATGGGCGAGCATGAATTCTATGTTCCCCATTTGCAAAATATACAGACCCAGCTTGGGCTGTAATAAAAAAAGGAACTCATTTGAGTTCCTTTTTGATTAGCTTTTTTAATTTTAAGCAAGCAGTTCGACTAAGATTTGCTCATAAATTTCAGCCAATGGTTCAAGCTCGGCAACATTGACGTGTTCATTAATTTGATGAATCGTGGCATTCAATACGCCTAATTCAAGTACTTGAGCGCCTGTCGGTGCAATGAAACGACCATCAGAAGTACCGCCACTGGTTGAGAGCACAGTATCGATACCTGTGACATTTTTAATTGCGGTCTTTGCAGCATTCACTAACTCACCGACTGGGGTAAGGAAGGGTAAGCCTGATAATGTCCACTGAATGTCGTAATTGAGTTTATGTTGATCTAGAGTCTCAAGCACACGCTGTTTCAGGATATCGGCAGTGACTTCAGTCGAGTAACGGAAGTTAAAGGTTACTTTTAATGTGCCTGGAATCACATTGGTTGCGCCAGTACCGGCTTGGATATTTGAAATTTGGAAGGAGGTTGCAGGGAAATACTCATTACCATTGTCCCAAACGGTTTCACAAAGTTCATTTAGTGCTTTAGAAGCCGTATGAATTGGGTTTTCTGCCAGATGTGGATACGCCACATGACCTTGTTTACCATATACTGTCAAAACAGCATTTAGAGAACCACGACGACCATTTTTGACGATATCACCCAATTGATGGGTGCTTGATGGTTCACCGACTAAGCACCATGTCATTTTTTCATTACGTGCTTCAAGTGTTTCAACAACTTTCACGGTACCGTTGATTGAAGGCCCTTCTTCATCAGAAGTAATCAAGAAGGCGATTGAACCTTTATGGTCTGGATGTTTAGCAACAAAACGTTCAGAGGCAACCACCATCGCAGCCAAAGCTGTTTTCATATCGGCAGAACCGCGACCATATAATTTACCATCGCGAATGCTTGGTAAGAATGGATCTGAATTCCAGTCATCTAAATGACCTGTTGGTACTACATCGGTATGGCCTGCAAAACAGAACACGGGGCTTGCTGTGCCACGACGTGCCCATAAATTATCAACATCTTCAAAACGCATGTTTTCGATATTAAAGCCAATCTTCGATAAACGTTCAGCCATGATGTTTTGACAATCATGGTCGACAGGCGTTACAGAGGGTTGACGAAGGAGTTGTAAACTGAGTTCAAGCGTATCGGAATGGTTCATGCGGGATGTAGCTAAATCTGGTGAAATATGAACCGTTATAATAGGGGAATATGCAGAAGAAAGGTATGTAAAAATAAACCTTATCTAGGTTTAGATAAGGTTTTGGTAAGTTGCTTTCAGGGATTACATTTTATCTTGTGTTTTCTCAGCAGTTTGAGTGACTTTATCTCCCGCTTTAGACACATCTTTACCAATACCTTTGAATGTATTACAACCAGTTAAAACAAAAGCAGTCATGATTGAAGCAACTAAGATCTTTTTCATCATCTTCTCCGTTTAAATGTAATTATGATGTACTTAAGAGGCTAAAAAATTTACCATAAAATGAACATAAGTGTTTGATGGTAGAAGTGTTATAAAATGTTATCTTGTTAGGTAATGAGTTTATTAAGTTTAACTGAATAATAAAGAGGGTTGCCGAAACATATAAAAAGTGGGTTCAGACTGATCTTGATAGTACAGACCATTGGTCCACCAAAGTGCAGGCTGTGACGATGCCTGTTGATCAGGGCAGAGCCATTCATGTCGTTGTAACCGATAATAAGGTGTTTTCGGGATTTGAGTTCCCCATTGTCCTAAACGTCGTGATGCATTAACCCAAGTGGGGCGGATTAAATGATCTGAAAGGCTAGGCAGGTACAGTTGACCTTTCATCACTGCAAATTTTCGTTGAAGTTGATGCTGGTTCGCTTCAGTGAATTGAAACTGACGTTCGGTAAAATGTTTGAGTTTGCGTTGTAAGGTATCTTGTCGATTGAGTCCGTACCATTGTGCTAAAGCGAATTGCCCTTCGCCCAGATAATATTTTAAGGCGACTTCCCAATGCTCAACTTCTGCGGTTTGCTGATTGAATACCACGAAGTCGAGTTCACCTAAGGTGACTGCCCCCGCAATTTTTTGAATACTATGTCCCAGCAGTTGGTAGGGGTGATAGTCATCATCCAATAACCAGAACCAGAGTAAATTCTCAAAACGTAAACCGAGGCGGGTACTTTTGAGTTGTGCCAGAAAATCAATGAGAGCTTGGGGATGTTGATCGAGTTGTTTTAGGCGCTGTTCATAACGTTGATAATGACCCTGCCAAATCGTATCCGAGTGGAGTTCAAAATGATGTTGAACATTCAGCTCGTTGGGGATGTGAGTCAGGATATTGGGACTGGCAATACAAAAGGCCAAATGCCGTACAATCGGATGCTTAAACTGTAACCACGGCTCAAAAAAACAAGGGGTGGTAATCATTTTAGACATGAAGTGACTCAATCATTGAAATAATAGGTTAAGTTTAAGAAACCACAATCAAAACACTTTATACTAGCACGGTTGTAAACAGGTGTTGGTTAATTGCTCAATGAAAACTTTGTTCTGGCGTAGCTTGGTCGTCATTTTTATTACTTTGGGAATCATTGGGGCAATTTTACCAGGGATGCCAACCACCGTATTTCTAATTCTTGCAGCATGGGCTGCGTCAAAAGGCTGGCCTGAAATGGATGCATGGTTATTAAATCATCCTAAATATGGACCGACCTTACGTAATTGGCGTGAACATGGCACAGTACCTCGGAAGGCAAAATGGATTGCCAGTATTATGATGCTGATCAGTGGTATTTTGATGCTATTTACTAATGCCCCATTCCTTGTCAAAGTTTTTACCGATGTCACCATGTTTATCGTGGCTGTGTGGTTGTGGTTACGCCCCGAGCCTGAGCAGCGTTAAGAAAAGCAACGCTTTTTAGCTGCGCAAGACGAGAACTATGTTCGAGTTAGGGCGTTAAGAAAAGCAACGCTCTTGCGAAATGTATTTCTCATGCGCAAGACCTTGCGCCAAATATGGCTCATATGTTGCGAGTAGCAAGTTAAGAAAAGCGAAGCCCTTGCTGAATATATTCTTACAGAGTGGGGAAAGTTAAACAAAGCTGGCTATTCAAAAGAAATAAAATGATTATGCTTTTCGACTTATATTTAAAACATACCAATCCTTAAAACTACTGAAAAGCACAAGAAAAAGCCGACAGTCTATGTTGAAATAAAAGAAAGTGTTCTATCAGTTATTGAGATAAAAATGAGCTATACCCTAGATCAGGCAGACATCGTCATTGACTTGGCACAACAAACTTTAAGTTTGCCAAAACATAATAAATTCTATGTGATCTCTTCGGGTAAGAACGGTATTGGTGAACAAGAGAATAGTGGTAAAACGCCGCGAGGCTGGCATCAGGTTGCACAAAAGATTGGTGGAGATGCACCTAAAAATGCCGTATTTATTGCACGCCAACCGACTGGTGAGGTGTATGACCAACAATTGGCACAGCAATTTCCACAACGTGATTGGATCTTGTCGCGGATTTTATGGTTGGATGGTTTAGAAGAAGGCTTTAACCATGGGGAAGGGCACGATACGTTTAAGCGCTATATCTATATTCATGGTACACCAGATACCGAACCGATGGGCATTCCTATGTCACATGGTTGTATTCGGATGAACAATGATGAAATCCTCGAACTATTTGAACTGGTTTCTGAACACGCCTTGGTTTATATATCGGAACATGCCATTAAAAATAGTGCATGAAAATCGCAATAAGTGCTTAAATAAAATACGAAAATCTTGATTTTTTCAAGGAATTACTTATTTTTTAATCATTCGTGCGGTTTTTTCAGAAAAGAATGGCAAAAGCGTTTGACAGGCTGTAAAGATTCTCTATAATGCACCTCACAAACGATGAAGACGTTAAGGGCGCTTAGCTCAGTTGGTAGAGCGTCTGCCTTACAAGCAGAATGTCGGCGGTTCGATCCCGTCAGCGCCCACCAAGCTCTTTACGTTAAGACTCAAGTGCAGCGGTAGTTCAGTTGGTTAGAATACCGGCCTGTCACGCCGGGGGTCGCGGGTTCGAGCCCCGTCCGCTGCGCCACTTAAGTTTTAATCGTCGTTTGCTATGATTGCAAAATTATCGTGCAGCGGTAGTTCAGTTGGTTAGAATATCGGCCTGTCACGCCGAGGGTCGCGGGTTCGAGCCCCGTCCGCTGCGCCACTTTAAGATTGCAAGATTAGATAGAGTTGAGTACATTAGAATTTATGTCTTTTATATTCAAACAAATTTTTAAAGCGATGCTTTAGATTTGTTACCTCGCTCAGGGCGCTTAGCTCAGTTGGTAGAGCGTCTGCCTTACAAGCAGAATGTCGGCGGTTCGATCCCGTCAGCGCCCACCATAATTAGTGACATCTACTTCTCTATAGAAGTATACAGTGCAGCGGTAGTTCAGTTGGTTAGAATATCGGCCTGTCACGCCGAGGGTCGCGGGTTCGAGCCCCGTCCGCTGCGCCATTTTCTTGATATCAGTTTAAGAAAATGATTGGTTTTAACAAGTATCTTTATACTTGATCTCTGATTCGAGATGCCATTAGAAAAATCAAAGATTTTTCTCTTGCGCTCAGACAAAGCTTCGCTTTGTTTATCCTCGCTCAGGGCGCTTAGCTCAGTTGGTAGAGCGTCTGCCTTACAAGCAGAATGTCGGCGGTTCGATCCCGTCAGCGCCCACCATATTTCTTCCCCATATCTCATATCATTGTAATCCCTACAAAGTTATTTTATGATTAGCATCAATAATGATTCTAATATGAAGTACTTTATGAGAAACCCTTATCAACGCAAGGCTGCGTCGAAATCTCAAACTACACCTTCTGGTTCTTCACTTAAAGACGCTTACCGTCAGTTTATCCAAAATATTGTTATGCAGCGCCAAGTGATTGCACTGTATCACGAGGGCTGGGCTTTATGCTCAACACCATCAGGTCAGCATGCATTATCTGTATGGCAAAATAAAAGCTTGGCGAAATTACTGATTAAAGACAATTGGGCACAATACGAAATTCAGGAAGTACCCTTATTGGCTTTTATTGAGAAGATGATTCCATTTTTAAAAGAAAATAATACCATTTTATCTTTGGATTTAACCCCTGAGGGGAATAACCTGTTGGTTAGCCCCGATGCATTATTATTAGATATTAAGAACTTTTTATACCAGATTTACTTACAACGACCCGATGTATTTGCTGAGTTAAAACTTCCATTACCACGTGATATTCGTTTGCATAACTCAGCATCATCTTAAAAGTAAGAATTAAATCCTCAATCAATATTCATTGAGCAGCCAACCACTGGCATAGGCAAAATATTCTCTTAGCCATGCATTGTAGCGTGTGCTTAGCGGTGTAGTCGCACCAAGCATAGTAATATCAGTATAGCCTTGTTTCTTGGCAATGGCTGCAGCTCTTAACGTATGAAAATCACTGGTCACAATTGCAATCGGTTGTTGAATGCTAATCTGTTGTGCCTGCAAGAGCTGTTGGCTATTTTTAAGATTCAACTCGGTACTGGTGCTTTTATCTTCCAAAATGATTTGTGAGGTCGGGATTTGATAGTGTTGTTGTACATAACGTGACATTACCACTGCTTCACTATCCCGTTCACCAAAATCAACTCCCCCTGTCATCACTAACTTTGCTTGCGGTTGAGCTAAAGCAACAGGTGCAGCACGATCTAAGCGTTTAGCCAATGTGGCTGACGGTTGTCCATTTTCAACTGCACTTCCGAGTACAATAATGGCTTTAACCGCAGGAATATTTTGAGTTTTGGCATTATTGTCTGAAAGATATTCAAAGAAATAGCCTAGGCTAATGACCCAAATCCAGAAACACAGCCAGCCAAGGCGCCAAATCGAATGCAGGCGGAAATGATAGAAGAAGAAACGTTCAAGATGATAATAGAAATAAGCATAGAGACAGAAAAATAGCCCAAGGAGGAGAGGGAGTACGGTTCCGATATGAATCTTTTTAAACGCAATCAGAATTGCACCATCCAAGAACAGAACTGAACCGATAAGGGCGAAAACAATACGAATCCATGAACTTATTTGCATAATATTAATTGTGTCGATTTGAACCGTGCTAAGTGTATGCAAAATTCTGAGAAAGGCAAATTCTCTTATGCTCTGATGAAAAAAAACGAGTAGCGGGCACTCGTTTTTTTATGGAAAAGGATTAATAAACGTCTCGACGATAACGGCCAGTCTGTCTTAATTCATCTAGTGTTTGTTCGCTGAGAATATCTATCAATGCTTGTTCGACCCCAGCTGCCATGCCTTCGATGCTACCACAGACATAAATCACCGCACCTTGATTGACCCATTTCACTAGCTCGTCGGCATTGCTACGTAAAATATCCTGTACATAGATACGCTGTTGTTGATCACGAGAGAAGGCGAGATCAAGTCGTTGCAATGTCCCCATATTTAGCCAGGCTTGAATAGTTTCCTGATAGAAAAAATCATGTTCGCGTTGACGTTCACCAAAGATCAGCCAGTTGGCAGTGTAATTTTGTCGATTACGTTGCTGTAATAAACTCATCAAGCCTGCAATGCCTGTTCCATTACCGATACAGATAATTGGACGGTTATCGTCAATCAAATGGAAGGACTCATTGGTCCGAATACGTAGGGCAATGGTCTGCTTCAATTGTGCAAATTCGGTTAACCAACCAGAACCAAGACCGAGTTGATCATTTTCATCACGCTTTTGACGAACCACCAGTCGCAGGAGTTGCTGCGAAGGAATACTGGCAATTGAGTATTCGCGTGCAGGCAGGGTTGGAAGTTGTTCAAGTAAATCATCAAGGGTACTAAATGGTTGGATCTCCACCCGTAGGTTTCTATCCCAAAGTACCTGTTCAATCTCTTGGTTTATGGATTCTACAATCGCATGTGCAGGAATTTGATACTTGATCAAGAAATCTTGAATATCGGCCAAGCGATTGGCAGGCTGAATTTCTGCAATATCACCCGCACGCCAGATCATATCAGAAGCTGAGGTCAGCTCAATATTATAAGCTGCCTGCCCTAAGCTATCTGGATTGAGTAGGATGCGTTCGCTTAGCGTCCATTGATCAAATACTTTCTCAATATTCATTGCATGTAGCTCATGCTGGGTTACCACAGACAAGCCCTGATTCCAACGCTGAATATCAGTGGCATTGGCATTATCGACTTCAATCAAGTCGAACAGCGGTTGTGCTTTGCATTGTTTTAACCATGCATCGACTGCATAGCCGAAGCTGCAATAGCTGTCAGGGTATTCTTTTGAACCTAGTGCGAGTACAGCATACTGCATTTGGCTAAGATCAAGCTGTTGTTGCATCAGTTTCTTGCTGAAACTTGCTGCAAGATCGGGCGCTTCACCTGTACCATAGGTACTGATCACAAATAAAACCTGTACTGCTTGTTGCAGGTCTTGCTCAGTCAGTTGCTGAATCGGTTTAACGGTTGTCGGCTGCTGCGCTTCCTGTAAACTGGTCGCTGTACGCCATGCCAACTGTTCAGCCACACCTGTTTGCGTTGCATAAGTAATTAGCCACGGTTTAGCATTTGGATCAATCTGCTGTGGGCTAAGTGACTGACGTGCAGCTTGGGTCAGCTTCTTCTGTTTGCGACGTTTTAGATACAGCATCCAGCCCGTTATAAAGAATAGTGGCATGGCCAATGAAGCCAGCATGGCGATAAATTGATAGGTTGAACCAAAGAAGCTACCGCGATGTACAGGAAGCATACTGCTCATGATTTTTTCATTGAGCTTTTTGTCTTCATAGAGTTCAAATTTTTCGAATTTATTGTCTTGATAATTATAGATGGCTTGGTTACGCGCACGTTCATGTTGCGGGATGGCATCGACAAACGAGAGTTCAACTTTGGCATCAGCATTTTTGGGAATATTCAGGGTCAAGCTTGAGTATTCACGCCCAATCTGCGCATTTACCCCAGTCCATGTCTGCGTCAGGATGCTATTAACCTGCGCTTTCGCCAATTTAGGTTGTTTATCTTTGCCACGTTCATTATTTTGTTGGTTACGTTGTGGTTGTTCAACTCCCATGACCTTGAACATACCTGCGCGCCACCAGTCATAAGACCAATATAAGCCAGTGCATGCAAACAGTAGATAGAACACAATGACCCAGGTTCCTACCACTGCATGTAAGTCCCAAATAAAGTTACGACCTTTCAATTTCGGCTTAATAAATAACCATTGTTTAATACTATGTTTTTTTGGAAAGCGCAGATAAATGCCACTCAATACAAAGAAAATCAGCATCAGTGTAGATGCCCCAGTAATCTGTGCCCCAAATTCCCCAGCGGTTAAATTACGATGTAAACGCTGAATAAATTGTAAGGTGTCACGACCTTTAATATCGGGTAAGACTTCCGCTGTATATGGATTGACCATCATGTTATAACCACGACGCGCACCTTCTTTTTTAATATTGACGGTCGAAGATGCTGTTGGGTCGGAAGCAATGGTAATACTGTTAATTTCAATCTCAGGTTGTTGCTGATTGAAATGTTGATACAGTTGAGCTGGGGTGAGTTTTGGTGTTTGGGCAACCTCAACGACATAGCTGTCTTGGTTGATCCATTTTAAAATTTGTGGTTCGTATGAGTAGATTGCACCTGTTACCCCCATCAAAGAGAGAATAAGCCCCGCGGTAATCCCTAAAAACCAGTGAATCTGGAAGAAAATTTTTTTAAACATGGTCAAAAAATGTAAATAAAGTGGAATTCATGTAAAAAATTATAACTCAAGAATAAGAACATAATATGGATTTTGTAGGTAATATTGATTTTGATTCTCATTTATTTAATGGGCATTAAAAAAACCTCCCATCATGGGAGGCTTTGGATCAAGCTTTAAAGCTTAGATTGATTTGGCTGCGCCAACCGTTTCATTCAAATGTTTACGTATCGTATTGAAGGAGAAATTCTTTGAGTCCATACGTTTTGGCAAAATATAGGCACCTTGCTGTTCTTCCCCTTTTGCTTTTACTTTGAAGTTGACCAAAATAAAGTCAGGAGAGCTATACCATTCGTAAATGTCTTTCCAACCAATGGTTGCGGTACCTTCTTGCAGACCCATTTTTTGGCGCATCACGATACCGTGAGGTTGCACCCCTAAACGCAGACCTTTAATTTCTTGTACTGGGAATTCAGTCATCTTGCGTTTCACGTACCACTCCAGACCAAAACGTTTGATCAAATAGAACAGCACCACACTCACAATCACGACCCAACAAATTACGGTTGAGTAGGTTGAATAATATTTAATAAGTCCTGCAGCAACCAATGAAAGCACAACCAGTGCAATCATAATCATCCATGCTTTGCGGCTGAATTTGTTGGTACTACGCCAAATCATCAGTTGAGCTTGACGTTGTTCAGCTTCAGAAACTTCGTAAGGAACAGGTTGTAGCGTATAAGCGTATAGCGTTTTGGCGGTCATAGTATAAAAAATGAGTATATAACTGGGCTTAGTTTAACATCTATTGGCATGCAAAGATATTATGCCAATGGCGAATCATGGGGGCTATTGCAATCACAATAGCCTTCAAAGTGAAGCAAATTCGGTACCATCTTCATTCGGTTCATGGCTTAGACTTTGTTTCAGCATACTTAAGCGGGTTAACACACTCAGCATCAATGAAAGTTGCTGCAAAATAATCAGCGATTTTGGGTCATTGTCATCATTTCGGCTCAAACGTTCACGAATGGTTTGCATCAAGTTTTGTGCGGATAAATCAGGAACTTCATCTCTGAGCAGCGCCCCTTGAATATCGTCCAAAGCTTGATCGAGTAAGCTCAGCACTTCCTGATCTTGGATTTGTTCACGATGCGCGCCCAAGGCTGCGATATAACTTAAAAAGGTATGGCTGAGACATAAAAATTCAAAAGCCAAACTTTTTCGGTTCACATCGATGTTGGGTTCAGTTGCAATCGTTGAAATCAACGATGCGACTTCTGCATCAGTATTGTGCGCAGCTCGTCGAACCACGCGATAGTTCAGGGCATTGTTACGACCTTGATGATATTGCTCCACCACCTCGGCCAGATATTTACATTGTGCCTGTAGAGAACGTTGAATCGAACGGGGCAGTCTGCGGAACTTCCAGTCTGGCCAGATAAAGCTGACACCAAACCATGCCAAGGCGCAGCCAATCACCGTATCAATAAAACGGGGTAAACCCGCTGCGAATGCAGAGCCATCCAGATTAAAGTTGATTAAGGCGAGGATGGTAATAAAGGCAGTGGCTTGCGCATATTGTTTACTGCGCAGTTCCAGAAACAGCACACCACTCAGGATCAGCATCACCAATTGACCTTCGATTGAAGGAATGAAATAGATAATCGCTAAACCAACAATAATCCCGATCAATGTTCCAATGATACGTAGATATAAACGTCGCTTGGTGGCGTTGAAGTTCGGTTGGCAGACAAACAATGCTGTGAGTAAAATCCAGTAACCATAAGCAATATTGGTCATCTGGATAAACAGATAACCAATAAAGAGAACGATGGATAAACGCACGGCATGACGGAAGAGTACCGATTCAGGGGTGAGATGCTGTTTCACCCGCACCATGATGTCATTCCAACCTTTGAGATCATCATCTTTGAGCTGACTTTCTGCATGCTCTGCATCGATCTTTTGCAGATTTCGTTCAGTCTCTAGGTTCTGTAATTGCGCATCAATCGACTTAAGGTTTTGATAGAGCGCAAATAGGGCATTCACCCGCACCTGATCATAATGTCCATCTTCACGCAGTTTTTCTAAGGACAGTCTTAAATTTTCAAAACTGTGTTTAAAGCGTTTGTTATGCACATAACGGGTACGACTTAAAATCGATTGTGCCAAGTCCTGACAAGCTTTGCCTTGAATGGATAAAATCCGTTGAAAACGAAATAAAATATCACTGTGCTGAAAGACCTTGGCCAACTTTTGATAATCGATATGCGCCGAGTCCGCGCGTTCATGAATATCTTGTGCCACAAAATAATATTGCAGACTGCGCCGAGTATCTTTTTGTCCACGGTCGCCTTTTAAACGGGTTAACAACGACATGCGCAGGTCATTGAAGATTCCCACCAATTTGCCATTTTCCAAGGCAATATCAATCATGCTTTGTTGATAGCTTGATGGTGTCATATCCACATCAAATAGATTTGACTTAGCAAACAAGAAGCTACCGAGGGCTGAATAGGAAGCAGAAAGTTGATCCTGAACTTTTCGGACAGGGAAAAGCAGAAAGCTAATAGTAGAGAGCAAGCCATACCAAGCTGCACCTGCGACTAAAAGTGCAGGCTGAATATACCATTGATCAAATAAATGCACGCCCAACATGGTGTAGACAGACGTCACTAAGCAACCATAAGCAATGGTGGCATAACGACGGCCGAGAGAACCCAATAAGATCCAGCCGATACATGACGCAATCAGCCCAATGGCAAAGGCAACCGGATAGGGGAATAACAATTGAACCGAAGCGGCGGTAATAAAGAAACCAATATAGGTGTAAATCAGATTCTGGATACGTACAGAAAAACGGTCGTCGATATCACTGATCGCGGCTGCAACCACACCTAAAGTCAGTGGAATAGTGGCTAATTGATAATTTAAAAGATAAGGAACAAAAGCAGTCCCAGTAAAGGCAATGAGCATGCGCACGTTATACATCAACGTGGTGTTATAGGTTGTTTGTTTTAAACGTCCGAACCAAGGATTCAAGGGGTGTCCTTCTTGTATTCTACAATCGATTTTATCATTCTTATTATGCACAAATTCATGGAGGATGCTAAGCTTAGAATCCAGATATAGATGAAAAGTAGCGTATTATGCAGACAGAGCAAACCAATCAGCGTCAATATTCAACAGCATGGATTTTGTTGCTTGCTTTGTTAACCGCATTAGGGCCGTTATCGATTGATATGTACTTACCTGCACTGCCGCAAATGGCAGATGAGTTTGGGGTCAGTACACAAATGGTGGCCAATACCTTACCTGCGTATTTCTTGGGACTGGCGATTGGTCAGTTGATCTATGGCCCTGTCAGTGATCGGATTGGCCGTAAAAAGCCTTTATATTTTGGTTTGGCCCTGTATGCAATTGCTAGTTTGGCCTGCGTATTTGCGACCAATGAGTGGGCCTTGATCGCCGCACGTATTTTTCAGGCCTTGGGTGGTTGTGTTGGTGTGGTGATGGCACGGGCAACCATTCGTGACCGTCTGGATATGCAGGGTTCTGCACAAGCATTTTCCAGCATGATGATTGTGATGGGATTGGCTCCGATTCTTGCGCCAATCTTTGGGGCATGGATTCTGAATTTCTTCCCTTGGCAAGCAATTTTTATCACTTTATCGATGATTGGAGTAATGTGCTGGCTTTGTGTGCATTTCTTCTTTAAAGAATCACTTCCCGTCGAGCGCCGTTTAAAATTATCAGCCTATCAAGTCAGTACGCTATATGGGGCAATTTTAAAAGATGAAAGTTTCCGTGTGCCGATGTTTGCGGGCTGTCTCACTGGGGCGGCTTTATTCTGCTACATCAGCTCGGCTTCAGAAGTGTTTATGGGGCAATATGGATTGTCGCAACAGCATTTCTCTTATGCCTTTGCCTTAAATGCTGCAGGGATCATGTTGATGTCTTCGCTGAATAAACATTTGAATACTCGCATGGGAATTTTTCAACGCCTACGTTTGGGTGGTTTAATCCAATGTTTTGGGGCATTGATTGTGCTGACTGCTGGATTGATGGCAGATGCACCGCTATTACTGCTAATGTCAGGCTTATTCTTAGTGGTGTCAGGAATTGGTTTGACGGGTCCAAATGCAATGGCTTTGGCGATGTCTCAGCAAGGCGCACGTGCAGGTACGGCCAGTGCCATCATGGGCAGTATGCAGTTTGCTTGTGGTTTACTGGCAGGAATTATCTTGAACTTCTTGGTATGGAAGGCATCTCTGAACATGGGGATCATGATGCTTTTATTTACCAGTGCAGGACTGTTTGCCATTTTAAAAGTTGGGAAACAACAAAGCAGTCTCTCTAGCTAGAGAAACTGCTTTGTTTCAGGCTTAGTCTAAAAACACTGTGAAGTTTTCAACGGGTTCACGTGGTGTAATAAAGGTATTCACAATATGCTCAGGGTCGGCATAACCTAAAGCCACCGCACAGACCAGCTCTTCATCTTCTGGCGCGCCCAAAATATCCAGCACGATTGGATGGAAGTGATTCCATGCTGCCTGTGGGCAAGTGTCTAAGCCACGTGCTTTAGCAGCGACCATGACGTTTTGAATCATCATGGCAATATCCATTTTGGAGCCAATGCCCATGATTTTATTCACGGTAAAATACAGCGCAACAGGCGCATCGAACAATTGAAAGTTACGCAATTGCTGCGCTGCCATTTTTTCTTTTTCACCTTTCTGGATACCTAGCAAGCCATACAATCCCCAACCGTTGGCACGGCGACGATCAATAAACGGAGAAATCCACGTTGCAGGGTAGTAGGCAAAGGTTTCTTGATACTGTGCTGCCAATTCGGGTTTTTGTAGTAATTCAATCTGTGCGGCGCATACACGGTCAATCATCTCTGCACGTTTTTGTCCTGTCACCACATAAACTTTCCATGGCTGGACATTGGTTCCTGAAGGTGCACGACTGGCAACTGCCAAAATATCTTTAATAGTTTGCATCTCAATCGGGGTATCTAAAAATGCACGAACTGAATGGCGCGAGGTGATGGCATCGTCCACATACTGGACTTGTTCCGTGTTCATAAAAACTCCTTATTATGCAGGTCTTGTCATATTCGCAGACTATAAATCAATAAATAAACTTTAGTGATTATTTTCACAGAAAAATTTAACCAAGTACAAAAAACAACCATGAAAAAGAAAGAATTAATGTGGCTTGTTACGCATTTTTAAAAATTTGTGCAGTTTGTGTGAAAAAGAAAACTATTAGTAACATAATGAAATCGAAAAATTATTTTTTTATCCCCCTAAAAATGGGCAAAACTACTTAAATAAAAAGTACACACAATATCCGAAATTTATGCATAATACGCCCTTTTTAAAAATTGATTAGGCTTTCCTTACTGATTGAGTGAGGGGGAATTTTCTATTTACAGATGTATTGAATTTATCCAATTTGACATCTGTGGGAAATGTTGAAATATACACCATATACAAGGAGCTTCTCATGAGTTTATCTCTCATCCGTAAGCCGTTCATAATGCAAGGTTTAGCACTTACAGTTGTAGCCTTAATGATGAACAACACGCATGCTGCTAGTGAGCAAGAACAGATTCAGCAACTTCGTGACGAAGTAAAGGAATTAAAAGCGTTATTACAGCAATATGTTCCCCAAGCAAAACAACAAAATGACCTTGCTCAAGTAAAGGAACATTCTAATTTTAAGGAAACACATCCAGATCACCCTGCAAATGCAGCGGTTGCACCTGCGGTTCCAAAGAAATCACAATTGGTGTTTAACACTGCTTCTGGTGCTGAAGTTAAATTACATGGTTTCTTGCGTGGCGATGCTTCTTATCAAGCCAAAGGTGGTGATGGGATCTTTAACCGCATCAATAAAGTGGATTTGGAAGGTGCTGAGAAGAATAGCGATCGTTTCTACAGCACGGCAACCGTTACACGTTTAGGGCTGGATTTTAAAGCACCTGTGGAAGGTGCTGAAGTCGGCGGTAAGTTAGAGGTTGACTTCCGTGGCGGCAGTAACAATGACACTATTCGTATCCGTCATGCCTATATGACTCTAAATGACTGGTTATTTGGTCAAACCACATCAACATTCTTGGCAACAGATTTACAGCCAGAAATGCTGGACTTCAACTCACCACTGGGGATTGGTACTTACCGTACACCAATGGTTCGTTATAGTGGTGCATTTAATCCAAATACACATTATTTTGTTGCCTTGGAAAAAGGCAATGATGATAACCGTGCACCTGCTTTAACTTCAAAATTAAAATATGATTTTGCTGACGGTCAGGGAACAAGTTCTGCACGTGTATTGCTTACCGAAGCCCGCAGTAAAGCTGCCTATAACAATGACAAACAGCTCAGTGCCGATGATTCAGAATTAGGCTGGGGTGTTGCAGTCGGTGCAAAATATAAGTTCAGCGATGCCTTACAGGCGATGATTGATTATTCGCATGTCAAAGGTGACAGTAAATTTTTGCTCTATACCAATAATGCCTACAACGTAAATCCGAATAATTTCGGTTTAAATCTGAATGAGTTTGATGCGTTGACACTCGGTGCGACTTATCAAATTAATCCTAAATTACGTAGTACTTTAGCTTATGGCGCAATGTTTGCTGATGATAGCAATGACTTTGCTAAACAAGCGGTGATTGCAAAAGATGCAGCGCAGAACAAAACCTTGCAACAAGGCTGGTGGAATATCATGTATTCACCAGTCACACCGATTACGTTTGGTCTAGAGTATGTCTACGGCGAACGTAAAACCTTTGATGGACAAAAAGGTAAGGATAATCGTGTAGGGGCCATGGCTCGCTATAACTTCTAAGCCATCTATCCTGTAGGTGTAAATCATCCGTGAAAACTGATCAACAGAACAGACCTCAGTTCTTGCTTAGAACTGTATACTTTTTATTAAGTTGATTGAGTTTTCACTCATTTTGAGAGTTACTATTTTATGCGTTTCAATGTGGTGGGAAAAACCATCAGCTGAACGAATAAAATAAACGGAAGAAGATATGGAATTTACTTTTAATGGTTTCTATACCCTAATTTCGGCGGTCATCGTCTTGTTATTAGGACGTTTGCTCGTTAATAAAATTGACTTCTTAAAACGCTATAACATTCCTGAGCCAGTCGCTGGTGGTTTGGTTGCAGCGGTACTTTCACTACTTGTACACTCACTTTGGGGTTACAGTATTGTCTTTAGTAGTGAATTACAAACCAGCTTTATGTTGATCTTCTTCGCTTCGATTGGCTTAAGTGCGAACTTCATGAAGTTGAAAGAAGGCGGTATTGGTTTAGTGATCTTCTTGGTCTGTGTTGCATCATTTATTGTAGTACAGAACGCTGTGGGTATGAGCCTTGCGACGATGCTGGGTATTGATCCTTTAGTCGGTTTGATTGCAGGTTCAATCACATTGACCGGTGGTCATGGTACCGCAGGTGCGTGGGGTGAAATTCTTGAGACTCAGCATGGGATTCAAGGTGCGTTAGCTTTGGGTATGGCGAGTGCAACTTTTGGTCTGATTATCGGTGGTATTATCGGTGGTCCATTGGCAAAATTGTTGATCAACCGTTATAGCCTTGCTCAAGCACAGACTCCAGCTGAAATCAAGAATCGCGATACGCATTTAGATCAACATCCTGACGAGCTGGCACCATTTGAGAATCCACATCAGGTTCGTTTAATTACGGCTGATAACGCGATTACCACGTTGGGTATGTTTGCTGCGTGTTTGGCGTTTGCAGAATTTATGACAGGATTCAGTAAGGGTACTTGGTTCGAGTTACCAACATTCGTTTGGGCGCTTGGCGGCGGTGTAATCTTACGTAATGTCTTAGAAAGCGTTTTAAAAGTAGATATCTTTGACCGTGCAATTGATGTGTTTGGAAATGCATCATTATCGCTCTATCTTGCAATGGCATTGCTTTCATTGAAATTGTGGCAGTTGGCCGATTTGGCTGGCCCGCTTGTCGTTATTTTAGGTGCGCAAACCATTACGATGGCATTATATGCTGCGTTCATTACCTTCCGCGTCATGGGTAAAAACTATGATGCAGCGGTATTGGCAGCAGGTCACTGTGGTTTTGGTATGGGGGCGACACCAACAGCGGTTGCAAACATGCAAGCGATTACCAATATGTATGGACCATCTCATAAAGCCTTCTTGATTGTTCCGCTTTGTGGTGCGTTCTTCGTTGATTTAATTAACGCAACAGTAATTCAATTAATTTTGAAATTCTTTGCCTAAGTCGGATCAAAAGCCCCAAGCGGGGCTTTTTTGATTCATCCATTGTTATCGTATATGTACGGACGTACATAAAATATTTAAAAGCGAATAAGTGATGAATGAAAAATTAAATGACACCCTGATGGCTTGGGTAAGTTTTTTCAATGATCCTTTATGGGACTTTCTCGTTGTTTTTCTGCTAGCAGTTGGTATTTTCTATACCATTGCAACGAAAGCTGTCCAAATCAGAATGTTCTTCCACAGTATCAAGGTGATGAAGGGCAGTCGCAGCAAAAGTGATGAAAAAGATTCACATGGACTGACACCATTTCAGGCATTTGTAACGGGCTTAGCCAGTCGTGTTGGGGTAGGTAACATTGCAGGTGTAGCAATTGCGATTGCGATTGGTGGACCAGGTGCGGTGTTCTGGATGTGGTTTACCGCGATTCTCGGGATGAGCTCAGCATTCATTGAATCTTCACTCGCACAATTGTTTAAAGTCAGAGATAGTAATAGTAAGCAATTCCGCGGGGGGCCAGCCTACTATATTACTCAAGGCTTACGTAGTAAAACCTTTGGTGTGATTTTCGCGCTTGCATTGATCTTTACCTATGGTTTCGTATTCAACTCAGTTCAGATTAATGCGATTGCCAATGCCTCTTCACATGCATGGGGTTGGGACAAAGCCAATCTGGTTGCCCACTTAGGGGGTGTTGATCTCGAAATTTCATGGGTAGGCCTTGCACTGGTTGTTATGGTTGCATTGGCAATTTTTGGTGGTATTAAACGTATTGCCAAATTTGCAGAAATGTTTGTTCCATTAAAAGCAGGTCTGTATCTTGCAGTAGCGATGTATATTGCCATCAGCAATTACGAACTTTTACCTGGTATCTTTAAACTGATCTTCACTGAAGCATTCCAGTTTAATGCTGCAGCTGGTGGTTTCTTTGGCGCCATGATTTCGATGGCGATGATGCAAGGGATCAAGCGTGGTTTGTTCTCTAACGAAGCGGGTATGGGTTCTGCACCAAACGCTGCCGCAGCATCGGATGTCAAACATCCAGTGAACCAAGGCTTGGTGCAAATGCTTGGTGTATTCGTTGATACGTTCATTGTGTGTACCAGTACTGCGATCATTATCTTGGTATCGGGTGTTTATCACGATGCGGGCTTTGTCGGGGTAGAGCTGACACAGCGTGCCTTAGAGACTCAAGTCGGACATTGGGGGGCTGACTTCCTAGCAGTGCTGTTGTTCTTATTCTGTTATTCCGCTGTACTTGGTAACTATGCCTATGCAGAAAGTAATGTGCAGTTTATCAATAACAATCCGAAAGTGATGTTCATCTTCCGAATCTTTGTATTGGTGATGGTGTACTTCGGCGCGATTGGTAGTGTTCCATTGGTTTGGTCAATGGCAGACTTGTTTATGGGGATCATGGCGACGATTAACTTGATCGCAATCTTATTGTTAACCCCTATGGCACGGACTCTGTTAAAAGACTATACCTCTCAGTTGAAACGTGGCATTAAAGAGCCTGAGTTTAAGATTGATAACTATCCAGAATTAAAGAAAAAAGTTGATTCTGATATTTGGTAATACAGTTAAAGCAAAACTAAAGACATAAAAAAAAGCTCCTTTCGAGGAGCTTTTTTTATGTCTTTTTGATGACAAATACAAAAAATTGCTACAGTTTTTAGATGCGCTAAACGCTAAAATTTAGATCTAGAGATATGGTTAATATGGCAATCGCGGCGTATGAAACAGCTTAAATTATGGATGTTGGGTCTTTCAATGGCAGTTTTGGCTGGTTGCCAAAGTACTTCACATTTAAAACCCGTGATTGAAGATGCCCAAGCTCAAGCTGTAAGCCAACCCTTTAATGCCATCAAACAACAGCAAAAGCGACCTGTGATTGCATTGGTGTTGGGCAGTGGTGGCGCGCGTGGTTATGCCCATATTGGTGTGATTGAAGTCTTAGAGCAGCAAGGCATTCGTCCAGATTTTATTGTGGGGACTAGTGCAGGCAGTATTGTTGGTTCAATCTATGCCAGTGGTAAAAGTCCTGCCGAATTACGTGATATTGCCTTAAAGCTCAAAGCCAATGATGTACGCGAAGTCAATGTCAGTCTAAAAGGCTTTTTTGATGGTAAAAAAGTGGAAGACTATATCAACGAGCAGGTGCATAACCTGCCATTAGAAAAGATGAAAATCCCAATGTATGTGGTGGCAACCGAATTAAAAGATGGCACTCGAACCGTATTTAATTATGGTAATACCGGGCAGGCAGTGCGGGCTTCTGCATCCATTCCAAGTATGTTTGTACCCACCAAAATTCATGATGTGGAGTATGTTGATGGTGGTTTAGTCAGCCCTGTACCTGTGCAGGTTGCACGTGAACTGGGTGCAGATGTGGTCATCGCCGTGGATATCTTGGCTCAGCCGATTCATACTGAAACCAGTAATGTCTGGGGTTTGTTCAATCAGAATATCAATATCATGCAAGGGCGTTTGGCAGAAGAGGAACTTAAAGAAGCAGATATTGTGATTCAACCTGACTTGCGTGAAAAAGCACATATCTTTGATGTCAAAGGTCGAGAAATGACCATGCAGGCAGGTGTAGATGCTGCTAATGAAAAACTCGCCGAAATTCAATGGGCAATTCAAAGCAAGAGCTTCCCAACGCCAAGCGAGCAACAGGATATTGCCTTAAAAATGAGTACTTCAGCGCCACGCTAAGCCTTTATTTTATGAGCCTTGTAATGGACTTAAGTACTTGAGTCCATTTACTAAACTTATGTTCGGGCAAAAACAAATTGTAAATCATCTACAAAAAGCTATTAAAAAGGCGAAAAAACAGGTAAATAACTACAAATCATCAAACTTTTTTATCAGACAGTTTTAAGTTTCAGGTCATAGGATGGCTTGTTCAAATAACTCGCTACATAACAAGGATTGTTAAACAGATGTTTAAGTCTTTCTTTCCGAATCCGCGTCCATTTTTCATTTCTGTGGTGATATGGATCGCTTTGAATATGCTGCTGTGGTATAGCGGTGGTCATAGCTGGGGTGAATATCTAGGTTTTCCTAAAGGTTATACTGATGCGGAACTACCGATTGATGTCAGTCGCTTCTGGGCACCTTCATTTCTTTGGTTTTATATCTGGTTTTTTATCGCAACAGCATTATTTGCTGTTTTTTGGCGGATATGCTCAGACAATAAATGGCAAGCTTGGTCGATTTTGGGATCAGCTTTTATCTTATTTAATATCTGGTTCAGTGTTCAGGTTGATGTCGTTATCAATGCTTGGTATCAACCTTTTTATAATTTAATTCAGAAAATGGTATCGAGTGGAGGGGGAGAACTTAATCTACTTTATACTGAGATGCTGACTTTTATCTTTATTGCGATGGTCTATGTCACCATCGCGGTCCTGAATTTATTTTTTGTCAGTCATTATATATTCCGCTGGCGTACAGCGATGAATGAATACTATACCCAATTCTGGGATAGACTCCGTCATATTGAAGGTGCTTCACAACGTGTACAAGAAGACACGATGCGTTTTGCAAAAACTTCAGAAAGTTTAGGGGTCAGTTTTATTGAAGCAATTATGACGCTGATTGCCTTTTTGCCAATCTTGTTGCAACTCTCGGTTCATGTAAAGGTTTTACCAGTCGTTGGCGAAATTCCCCATGCGTTAATGATTGCTGCTTTAGGTTGGGCAATCTTCGGGACAGTTGTTTTGATGTTGGTTGGATATAAGCTTCCAGGTTTGGAGTTTAATAATCAAAAAGTTGAGGCTGCATATCGTAAAGAGTTAGTTTATGGCGAAGATCATGCAAATCGAGCAGATCCTTTAACTCTAAAAGAACTCTTTAGTAAGGTTCGTTTGAATTATTTTAAACTGTACTTTCATTATACTTATTTTAATTTAGTACGTATTTGGTACCTACAATTAGATAATTTATATGGGATTTTTATACTTGCGCCCTCAATTGCAGCGGGTGCTGTTACTTTAGGAATCATGATGCAAATTCTGAATGTATTCCAACAAGTGCGAAAGTCCTTTCAATACCTGATTACATCATGGCCAACGATTATTGAATTATTATCCATTTATAAGCGTCTTAAAGCTTTTGAAAAAACTTTGGATTAATCGTTTAGTTAATAAAAGAAGCCTTGGCTCGATGCTAAGGCTTTTTTATTGCCAAAGGGTTTAGCGAGTTTGTGGTTTTTATGTGAAAAGTGAATATATATTGCAACGAAAATGACTTTATTTGATGAAAGTACTTCACTATAGTCGCTTGATAAAATTAATGATCTTTCATTTCTCTCTTGTACAGTTTAAAACCTAAATAAATAGGATAAATCATGAAACCTATATTGCTCAAAAGTGCATTGGCGCTTGCACTGACTGCCTTTACTGTAACTGTATGGGCAGATCAAGCAATTCAATCCTCTCCGACACAAAAAATTTCAGGTATAGACCAACAATATATTGATCAAAGCGTGTCTGCCAATGATGACTTTTATAATTATGTGAATGGCACATGGTTAAAAGATACTGAGATTCCCGCAGATAAATCACGTTGGGGCGCATTCAACGAATTACATGAGCTATCCACCAATCAGTTACATACTATTGTTGAAGCGCTGAGTACAAAAAAATGGGCAACAGGAACGGTTGAACAAAAAGTTGCAAGCCTGTATGCCAGCTTTATGGATGAAAAAACAATTGAAATGCAAGGAATTACACCATTAACGCAAGAATTGGTAGGTGTGGATGCGATTCAAAATAAACAAGAGCTTGCTCAATTAATGGGGCATTTCTCACGTATCGGGGTTAGAACGCCGTTTGATATCAGTATTGATCAAGATATGAAACGCTCTGATGTGATGATTGCAGGTCTGGCGCAGCGTCGCTTGGGTTTACCAGATCGGGATTATTATTTAAAAGATGATCCGAAGTTTGTCGAAACTCGTGCCAAATATCTGAAGCATATTGAGCGGATGCTACAACTATCTGGTGATCAGCAAGCAGCACAGCATGCACAAGACATACTCAAGCTCGAAACAGAACTTGCCAAGATTCAGTGGAGTAATGTTCAAAATCGTGATTTATCCAAGCGTTACAATATTTACCCGCTTAAAGATTTGAATCAGTTAAGTCGTAACTTTGATTGGGATACTTATCTGAAGACGGTTGGCGTCAAAGACAAAATTCAGACTATTCAGGTGCATCAACTCAGCTATTTCAAAGCACTTGATCCAGTGATCAATAAAACGCCTTTAAATGTATGGAAAGCTTATTTTAAATGGAACTTGATCAGTAATTTTTCACCCTTCTTAAACAAGGCTTTTGTGGATGAAAGTTTTGAATTTTTCGGCAAAACCTTGCGTGATGTTGCAGAACAAGAAGTGCGCTGGAAGCGTGGTGTACAAACCGTAAATGCAGTATTGGGCGATGGTCTGGGTAAAATCTATGTGGAGAAACATTTTTCTGCGGATAAAAAACAGCGTATGGATGCCTTGGTGCAGAATCTGATTCAAGCCTATGATCAAAGCATTAGCCAATTGGACTGGATGAGTCCTGCAACCAAAGTGCAGGCTAAAAAGAAATTAGCCAGCTTATCGATTAAAGTTGGTTATCCAAACAAATGGCGTGATTATTCAGCACTTGAGATTAAAGATGGTGATTTGATTGGTAACGTGATTCGTGCCAGAGAGTTTGAGCATCAAGACAGTTTGGATAAGTTAGGCAAACCTGTGGATCGTGATGAGTGGTTTATGACCCCTCAAACCGTGAATGCCTATTACAATCCATCCTCCAATGAAATTGTCTTTCCTGCTGCAATCTTGCAACCGCCATTCTTTAATATCGATGCTGATGATGCAGTGAACTATGGTGGAATTGGCAGTGTGATCGGGCATGAGATCAGTCATGGTTTTGATGATCAGGGCAGCCAGTTTGATGAATTGGGCAATATGCGTAATTGGTGGACCAAACAAGATCATCAGAAGTTTAAAGCCAAAACACAAGCTTTGGTTGCACAATACAATGCCTATGAGCCGATTGCAGGCTATCACGTCAATGGTGAACTGACCTTGGGTGAAAATATTGCTGATAACTCAGGTCTATCGATTGCTTATAAAGCCTATCAAATTTCGTTAGCAGGGAAGACTGCGCCTGTGATCGAGGGACGTACGGGTGAGCAGCGTTTTTATATGGGCTGGGCGCAAGTTTGGCGTGCCAAAACCCGTCAAGCACAAGCAATTGTGTATTTAAAAACTGATCCGCACGCACCAGATAAAGTTCGTGCCAATGGTGCATTAGTCAATCAAGCGCCATTCTATGATGCTTTCAAGATTAAAGCGGGAGATAAAATGTATTTAGCGCCTGAAAAACGAGTCAGTATCTGGTAATTCGAGATTCAATAAAAAACCTGCATTCAGCAGGTTTTTTTTGCCCTTTTAAAGGAAGGCGATTCCAAGCCCTGCACCTGCGGCCATGACCCAAAGCGGATGAATCTTTTTAAACATGCCGAGAATCGCTGTCAAAATCACGATGATGACCAAGAGCAGATTTTGTGCAGAAGCATCGGCAATCAACCATGCACTGACCAGAACCAAACCCACGGTAATCGGTTTCAACGCTTTTTCAAAACGTGCCCGTAATGGATTGGCTTTAAAGCGTTCCCAGAATTTCAGTGCATAAATGGTGATGATGGAAGATGGACCGAACTTCGCCAACGACGTCACCAATAAACCTGCTGGACCTGCGACATGCCAACCGACCAAAGGCACAATCATCATATTCGGGCCTGGGGCAGCCTGAGCCATGGCAAACAGCGAACTAAACTGTTCTGCGCTCATCCATTCATGCACCGTTACCACTTGGTGCTGCATTTCAGGCAGGATGGCATTACCCCCCCCAAAAGCCAGTAGCGAAAGCTGAGTAAAAACGACAGCAAGAGTAACTAAGATCATGATTTTTTTACTCCTAGAACCAGCATATTAATGCCCAGTAGAATCGCTAAAGTCAGTGCTAAGGGCAGCTTGATCCAGATCATAAACACAAAGGTCAGGCCGATGGTAAAAATGGTCAAATAACTTTTCAAAATTGGCTTGAGCATCTTAAATCCTGTCGCAAACAGCAAGCCTGCGGCAGCGGCGGCCAAACCTTGAATCATGTGTTTAACGGCAGGGAGATACTGAAAATGTTCATAGACCTGATAGATGATCAGTACAATTGCAGTCGGGGCGGAGATTAAGCCGAGCACTGAACTGATCGCACCTTTCACGCCTTGGAATTCCATTCCAATGGCAACTGCCATATTGATGATGTTACCGCCCGGTAATAACTGGCACACGCCAAGTAAGTCGGTAAATTTGCCAGCATCAATCCATTTATGTTCTTCAACGATAATGCGATGTGCCAGTGGCAGCACGCCACCAAAACCCATCAATCCCAATTTCATAAATCCCGTAAAAAGTGCCTTACAATCAGGAGCAGTCGCTAGTGGTTCACTCTCTATTGATAGGGCTTGGGCTTTCATTGGACTACCTTTCTGTTCAACCTTGTGAGCTATAGCATGGAAGATTTGTGGTATATTCACAAATGCTATTTTTGATGTTATCTATACTTTTAGAGTATGTATGATTGATATTCATAAACTCAATGCATTCGTTGCTGTGGTGGAAGAAAGCAATATTTCCAAAGCTGCGGTTAGACTGCATATGCAACAGCCGCCACTGACCCGATTGATTAAAAGTCTAGAAGAAGAGCTGGATACGGCTTTGCTTAAACGCTTGCCTCGAGGTGTGGAGGTGACGGAAGCGGGTAAGGCTTTATATCAGGAAGCGATTACCATTTTGGCGCATGCTCAGTCGATTCCGAAACGGGTCAAAAACATTGCGCAAGGCTTGGAAGGTCAGATCAATATTGGCTTTACCAACTCCGCAGGCTTGCATCCTTTCTTGCCTGCACTCTTGCGTCAATTCAGGGAGCAGTTTCCTGCAGTGGCGATTCATCTGGAGGAAGACAGCAGTACTGCTTTAACCGATGCGGTGATCAATGAAAAACTGGATATCGTTTTTCTACGTAAACCTGCACCGATTCATGCCGCAGTACAAAGCATTCATGTACTGGATGAGCCCTTGATTGTGGCTTTACCAAGTAATCACCCTTTAGCTGAGCAAGCGGGATCAATCCGCCTAGTCGATTTAGAGCCGTATGAGTTTGTGTTGTATCGCCGTATTGCGGGGCAAGACTTGTTTGATAATATTTTGGCAAATTGCTATCAGGCAGGCTTTAACCCCAACATTGTGCAGGAAGCCCCTCGTTTAACTTCTAGCCTGAATCTGATTGCAGCGGGGATTGGGCTATCAATCGTTCCTGCCTCAATTCAGGACTTCTGGAATAAGCAAATTGTGTACAAACCGCTAGAAGCGAAAAAACCATGTATCGCCCCGATCTATGCAATTTGCCGTGCCAAAGGCAATAGTGTTCGGGTTGAACATTTCTTGAGTCTACTTAAAGCCAGTCAAGCGGTTTGAAACGGCTCAATGGTTAAAGTGATAGAAGTTTAAAATTGGCCCAACCAAATGCTGCTGTGATTTATCCAGAGTTACGATGATTTCTCTAAAATTGAAGGTGTCCTCGTCATGGTATTTCGCAACGCCATGGGTTTTATTATTCAGGTTTGGGATTTGATAGCTAAAAAAAGCCACTTGTTTGGATGGATGGACCAAGGTCACCAATTTTTGTGGGTCTTTATAGCCGCCAAACTCATTTTGAATACTCTCTTTTAATAGGTTGGGAAAATAAAGCGTGGCATTGGGCATACCACAACCGACACAGAAAGATGAGTCGTATAATTCAATTGCTTGCTTTTGATTTGGACTCATCAGCAGGGCTGAACCCGTACCATTTGCGCCCGCATGTGCCTCCACATCGTGCCAATCTTTGGGTACCAGAATTGCACCAATTTCAGGTAGCGCAACTAATTTGAGTTGCTTGGCCTGATGTGTATCCAGCTTAAAGTCAAAATGGCAGCTTTTTGCTGTACAGCTTTTAAAGTCTTTTAATAAGCCTTCATCGGCTGGATTCAGCGCAGTCACTCCATAAAAGGGAACACGCACATCGTTGGCAAAGGACACTTCACCTAAGGCATAAATTTGGTTTTCGGCTTTTCGCTCTTGCGCTGTATTTGAAAATTTGGGAAAGATAGGCTTGAAGCTACGTACTTCGGCGTGTGTCAGCGTGGTAGACAGCGCCAATAGAACAGCAGAAATAGAGATTGATTTTTTCATTTTTTAATTCAGTATCCGAGCTTGGATCAAAATTAACATATTGTTTGAGATAAGTGCATTTTCTAAATTTACTTCTGGTTTTAAGTTAGGCCATTGCATGAAGCTCCAAACAATGTCTTTTAACTTTAATGATCTATATTTTATTTTTTATTATTTTAACTAAAATAAATATTAAATTTAAGTCAATAATTAGTATGAATTCAGATGAAGGAAATACAATTATTAATGAGCTTAGTTACCCAGAAGAAATGACTATGAATATGAAATCAATTTTTAAAGTAATCTTAGTTCTTGCCGTATTTGGAATGAGTGGGTGCGCTTCGTGCGTCCAATGCTAAGAATCAACCAAGTTTTTACAATTGAGTCTTAGCAAAGGAAAAATAACGAAAGCTAAAGTGTTGGAGGTGTATGTTGAACTTACGAGAAAATCTATTTTTATGTTTTGTCAGTTTTCTATTTGTTGGTTGTACGTCCTATGGAGATCATAAAACTAATACTTTGCTAAAGAATAAAATTGGGCATCCTTTGAATGAACTCGTCGCATAAATTGGACAACCAGAGAGTTCTATTTGGGATATTTCTGCCAGTGAAAAAACCTATATGCATACATGGACAATCCAGAAATATGCTCGAGATAAATTTGTAAAGACAGGAACAGAATATGTCGGCACTGGAATGGTTGGTATGACTCAAGGTGGAAATGGGGTAGCAGCAGCTCCTATTTATCAAGATCAATACAGAGATGTTGGTTATAACACTCCAACCTACTATACTTGTATGATCAATGTATACACGAATGCCAATGGGATCATTGTTAAAGAAGGTGGATTAAAAAATAAAACAAATGCAGTTAGTGGTTTTTGCGATGAATTCTTAAAGCTAAAATGATTGCCATTCTCTTATAATTTTAAGATAAAGTTGTTGTAAATGGATGTATATTTGATTTAAGAGAACTTAGGATATCTAAAATAGATAATTAATCTAAATTTGATGTGGAATTTATCTTATCTATTTGTATTTTATAAATGAGAAAGTCAAGCTATCTAGGGTGGGGATTACTCAATTTACAACTGATCATCGGTTTTGCTTATTCTTATGATTATTTTCATAGACATATTATTGTAGACTATGTTTTAGCTTTTACTTTGTCAGTTATTTTTATTGCGAATATTTTTTTCTTTTTTACTAAATTTATTAAAAATTATTCTCTTAGAGCATTTATTGCTATCATTTTCTCTAGCGTTCTAGTCTCTATATTATTTATTCAATTCAATAGAGAGGATGCTAATTTCATTGTGAGTGATGTTCTCCTTTTGATTGGGTATATGATGCTTAGAATGTTGCTCTGTATTACAACTCCTATTGCATTGGTGGTTGAATTCTTTTTAAAGAAAAAAATTAAAATTTATTTGAAAAACAGTTGCTTGTGTTTGTTTGTTTTTTGGTAAAGTTGCTTAATCTGTAGCGTTAAAACGTATATAGTATGAGTAATCATGTCAGTATTCATAATGATTAAAATAATAGTATTGAAATTAGACGGCCTAGAGCACAAGTCTTATGAAAAAGATTTTTTCAGCCTGTTCCCTTGTTGTTTTGAGTTCTAGTGCCTTGGCCCAAGATATTAAAGGCATTTCATTCTCGCATGAAGATTGGGAAATTTACTGTAGCAATACAGGTACTTGCCGAGCAGCAGGTTATTACAATGAATATAGCGATGATGAACCTGCATCGCTGTTATTGACCCGTCAGGCAGGTGCACGACAGCCTGTACAGGTTGAATTTGCATTGGCTCGTTTTGAACAACCTTCTATGCCAGCAGCAAAGCTTAAAAATCTTCATTTTTATGTGAATGGCAAAGACTTTGGGCAAGTGTCCTTCGATGGAACAGAATTCCCACTGATGGGGCAACTCTCAACAAATCAAGTCAATGCCTTATTACAGCAATCCAAGAAAAAGACCGAAATCGTGTTTAAAAATGCCAATGTACATTGGCAAATCTCTGACACAGGTATGACAGCGGCATTGTTGAAAATGGATGATTTTCAAAAGCGTATTGGTACAATGGGTGCTTTAATTAAAAAGGGCAAGGCAGATGAGTCCAAGGTATTGGCCGCTCAACCTAAATTTACTGTCAAGCAGATCAAAACATCCAGTAAGCCTTATCTGACATTGCGACCAACTGACAAGCGCTATGCTGCACTCTATCAAAACTTGATGGCGAATCAGCCAGTGCCTAAAAAAGAAGGGTTCTGTGAAGGAGTTTATGACGGCAATCAAACAGCACCTCAAGCGATTGATCTCTACAAACTAACCAATAAAAAGGTCTTGGCCGTCACGTTATGTTGGCGAGGTGCATATAACGAAGGTTATGGTGCATGGGTATTGGATGAGTCACTGACGAATAAAGCCACTTTTGTGACGGAACATTCTTCTGAGTTTTATAATGGGATTCTCAGCAGTTCGCAGAAAGGGCGTGGTATTGGTGATTGCTGGTCGAGTGATGAATGGGTCTGGGATGGGCAGAAGTTTGTACATACGCTAGATCGCTGGACAGGGATGTGTCGAGGCCTTGCCGCAGGTGGAGTGTGGGATCTTGATCAGATTGAAGCAATCGTCAAATAATATTGTGAATATAAAAATAGCCTAAGGAAACACAATGCTTAAATATAAGATGGGTTGAGGTAGAATGATTTTAATAGGCGCATCCGCCTATTTTAGTGCATCTGTTTTTGCTGCACCTTTACAGATTCTAGACTTTAAAAAGGGGCAACTGAGTGCAACGGAACAGACGCAACTCTGTGAACAAGTCAAAGAGCTGTGTCAGCAGCGAACACAATGGCAGAGTTTGAAAACACCAGATCAAACCTTATGGTTATTATCTGAGGGAAATATTGCCCAGTTTGCGACATCGAGCACAGGTTTTAAATTGTTAAAGCAGTGGCGTATTCAGTTGGCGGCTACGGAAGAAATGGCACGATCTAGCCAATATATTTTTCCTAAATTGTTTCCAATGGATCAAAACCGTTATGCCGTTGCGGTGATTGATACTTTTTCAGAAATGTATTCAGGTGGTGGGGCAGGAATTGAGCGGGCCAGCTTTTATGAGTTAAAGGATGCAGGTAAAACGTATCGCTTTATTGAAAACTATCCTTTTAATTTTAGCCGTATGATTCGAGCTTGTTTTTCTGAACAGGATTATGAAAACTCTAAGGGTAAGTGCCATGATGAAGATAGTTTGAGCCTAGATATTCGTCCGATCAAGCCGATGCTTTGGCAATTCCGTTACCGCTATAGTCTGGATGTGTCACCCGCATCAGATTCGGGTGAGAAATCATTTAAGGGCAGCCGTAACCTGAATATTGATTTAAATAAAGCACCTGAGCAGCCGAATATTCCAGAAGAATGGGATTATGAAGGTGCAGGCTGAGAATTTACAACTATGAACGCTTTTACATTTTGCCAAAGCTTTAAGGGCGTGGACTTACGCAATTTACAGCGTCATAACAGATGATCTCGACAGAGCATGGTACAAAGGGGAAGATTGCAATTTGGAACTGTGCTTATGTCTCGTGTTTATACTTCTGCCCGCCGTAAATTTTCTCATTTAAGTCGTTCTGTGCTGATGGCTGCGGCTGTGTTGGGTACAACCCAAGTGGCGATGGCAGGGCCAACGGTCGATCAATTGAGTGATTGTTTAGTGAAAGCCACGACGGCAGCGGATAAGACTACGGTTTTGCAATGGACTTTTAGCGCTTTGGCAGCACATCCTGATTTAAAGTCTTTTAGTAATGTTACGCCTGAGCAGAAAACCCAGTTGGATCAGAAGTTGGCTCAGGTGTTACAGCGTGTGATTGTGGAGCAGTGTTCGACACAAACCAAAGCAGTGATTCAGGCTGAAGGAATTCAAGCAGTTGGACAGGCTTTCCAACAGTTAGGTCAGAGTGCAGGGCAGGATATTGTTAAAGATCCAGCGGTCAGACAGCAGTTGCAAGGTACCTTGCGTTATATTGATTTGAATAAATTGGTCACGACTTTTTTAACACCTGATATTTGGAATAAGTTGGGTGTGTTAAGAGGGCAGTAAGAGTTTGAGTTTTCTCTATTGACCAAAAAGAATTGCTAAAAAATGACCTATACGTATAATTAAATAGTTAATACGTATAGGGAGAAACTTATGCAAGCAAAATTAACATTGTCTATTGATAAAAATGTGATTGAACGAGCAAAACATTATGCCCAACAGCATCAGCAAAGTGTTTCTAGCTTGGTAGAGGCTTATTTAGACCGTATCTCAGCTCAAGCGAGTAGAACGAATGAGCTTCACGCTCCAATTACAGAGCATTTAACTGGAATGTTTGCTGAGCAAGATAACGGGCAGGATTATAAAGAATTACTCGCAGATGCACGTGTGGAAAAGCATCTATGAGTGAGCGTATTTTTATTGATTCAGATGTGATTTTAGATGTCGCTTTAGCGCGTCAGCCTTTTGTTGAGGCGAGTCAGTCTGTTTTGGCCTTGTGTGAAAATAGAACTTTTACAGGCTGTATTTCATCCAATAGCGTTGCCAATATTTACTATATTTTGCGTAAGTTAGGTGGGGATGAGAAGGCTCGTATATTTATAAAGCAGCTTCTAAAATTTTTTGTCATTATTCCTGTTGATCATATTGGCATTACTAGAGCTTTAGATTCTAAATTTACTGATTTTGAAGATGCTATTCAGCATTTTGCTGCTTTGAGTTTTGGTTGTACGATGATTGTCACTCGAAATATTCAGGATTATAAGTTTGCTGAATTGAAGGTGGTTTTGCCAAGCGTTTTTATTGATTGATTTTGATACATTTCAATGCATTGATTTAAATAAGTTAGTCACGCTTTTACGTTAATAAATTAAATCATATCCCTCGTTCATGAGGGATTTTTTTATTTTCTTGGATATTTATTTATCGCAATGAACAAGCCTTGCCTTCATATTCATAACGATGAACCTTATATTCTTGACCATCCCAACGGAATACGGCAAAGCAAAAACCAGAGCCCTCATTAATAAGATCTGGCCAACCATCTTTACCTGTAGTTTTTAGGAAAGTTGGAGTGCCTCGATTTTCGACAATCATTTTCCATCTCCCTTTTTTCTGTTGGGAGATGAGGTGGTAACCAACCATTTCTCGGCCATAGCATGTTGAATCAGCATCTGAAATGATGGCATCTTTTAGTCCATCACCATTTAAGTCTTGATATGTGGTGATTTCACCGATATCGCAGTTACCTTCCCAACCATATTTAGTTTTTTTAAAACCTGCCGCTTTAAAAATGGCCTCAGCATCGGCTTTAGGAATTTGGGGTGTTTGTGCAAAATTAGAAGTGCTGATTAAAAGTAAACAGGTACTCAACAGTAATCTATTTCTCATAAGTTGAAGGATCATGTCTGTTTTAGTTTAAAAATTTATTGTGTGAATATTTTATCCTATAAAAACCAAAAAACCAAAAAACCAAAAAACCAAAAAACCAAAAAACCAAAAAACCAAAAAACCAAAAAACCCACTATAAAGCAGGTTTTCTTTATAAGGTTACATCAATTTAACTAATCAATTTTTTCATTAATTCATTCACTTGAGCTGGGTTGGCTTTACCTTTTGCAGCTTTTATCACATGATCATTGAAATCATTTATCTGAGTTTTACATATAAATTTTTATGCTCATTACTGAGCCTTTCCTCAGTGAGGAATATTTGTGGAAAACCTTTAACTAAATCCCCTAATTTTTTGTATCCATATGTACGAGGATCAAAGTCTACTTGCAAGAGTTTCCATTGTGAGCCTAGGGAGGCAACACTAATCCATTCACTGTCATGGTTATCAAAAACTTGCTTAATAATATGTATTGGTAGAGTAGAAGGTAGTTCGGTTTTTATTTCTTGTTTTGCTAATTCTTTAATAACAGTTTCTTTTTTTACTTCTTTGATTTCTGGAGTTGTTATTTCCTTAATTGAAGGTTCTTCATAATTGCTTAAGTTTTCAACATAAGTGAAGTGTGAACAGGCATTTCTGAAGGCTTCAGGTGTTTGTTTTTTACCAAAGCCATAAACAGTTGCTCCTTGCTCTTTAATGCGAATTGCGAGAGCAGTAAAATCACTATCGCTTGATACTAAACAAAAACCGTCAAATCTTCCTGTATAGAGCAAATCCATTGCATCAATAATCATAAAACCATCAGTTGCATTTTTACCTGTAGTGTAAGCAAATTGTTGCATTGGTTTGATGGCTAAACTATTGATGGCTTGTTTCCAACTTCCATTTTGATTTACGAAGTTTCCATAAATTCGTTTAACCGTAGCTTCTCCATATTTGGTGAGTTCACTAAGAATATTTTCAATATCTTTTGCTGAAGCATTATCTGCATCAATTAGAACTGCTAATTTTGCAGTTTTTTCTTCTGAAACATTAAAAATTGTTTTTAAAGCCATTATTCTCTCAAAAAATAAAAACCCCACATAAGGTAGGGTTTTTATCGCATAAATGAATTTAATTAGTCAATTATCAACCAATCAATTTCTTCATTAATTCATTCACTTGAGCTGGGTTGGCTTTACCTTTTGCAGCTTTCATGACTTGACCCACGAGACCGTTAAAGGCTTTTTCTTTACCTGACTTGTACTCTTCGACCATTTTTTCATTGGCTGCAAGCACGTTTTTGATAATCGCTTCAATCGCACCGGTATCGGTTTCTTGCTTCAAGCCTTTTTCGGCAATGATGTCATCCGCAGATTTTCCTTCTGCTTCCCACATAAAGCCAAACACTTGCTTCGCAATTTTACCGTTAATAGTATTGTCGACAATACGCGCGATCATGCCGCCCAATTGCTCAGCAGAAACAGGAGAGTCTGCCAATTCTAAGCCTGCTTTGTTTAAAGCACCCGAGAATTCACCCATCACCCAGTTTGCAGAAACTTTACCTTGCTTCGCACCGCCAGCAGCAGCCACAACCGCTTCGTAGAAGTCCGCCATTTCGCGTGACATCGTCAATACATGTGCATCGTACTCAGTCACAGCAAAGTCAGCAATAAAGCGTGCACGGCGCGCTTTAGGCAGTTCTGGAAGGGCAGCACGTGCCGCTTCGATCTGCTCGTCAGCAATGATCACAGGCAATAAATCTGGATCTGGGAAGTAGCGATAGTCGTTCGCTTCTTCTTTCGAACGCATTGAACGGGTTTCCATCTTGTTCGGATCGAACAAACGGGTTTCCTGATCAATTTCGCCGCCGTATTCCAAGATTTCCATTTGGCGTTCAATTTCAACATTGATCGCTTGCTCAATGAAACGGAATGAGTTGAGGTTTTTCAACTCGCAACGCGTACCAAAAGGTTGACCCGGACGACGCAACGATACGTTACAGTCGGCACGGAAAGAACCTTCTGCCATATTGCCGTCAGAAATACCTAACCAACGCACGAGCGTGTGAATCGATTTGATATAGGCAACTGCTTCTTCAACCGAACGCATATCTGGCTCAGATACGATTTCAAGCAATGGCGTACCCGCACGGTTTAAGTCGATACCCGACATACCTTCGAACTGGTCATGAATCGATTTACCTGCATCTTCTTCAAGATGGGCACGCGTTACGCCAATACGCTTCACAGTGCCATCTTCAAGCTGGATGTCGATATGACCCAAGCCCACAATCGGATTGTCCATCTGGCTGATCTGGTAGCCTTTTGGCGAATCTGGGTAGAAGTAGTTCTTACGTGCAAACACAGAGGCTTGGTCGATATAGGCATCAATCCCCAAACCAAAGCGAATTGCAAGATCAACCACTTCTGCGTTCAATACTGGCAATACGCCCGGCATGGCCAAATCAACAAGGCTGGCTTGTGTATTTGGGTCTTGACCAAATTCAGTCGATGAACCTGAGAAGATTTTAGACTTGGTGGCAAGCTGAGTATGGATCTCGATCCCGATAACAACTTCCCAACCGTCAATTAGCTTTAACTTTTGAGCTTCAGTCATTATGCATTCTCCTCAGCAATTGCCGCACGTTTGGTATGCCAGTCTGTGTTTTGTTGATATTGATGCACAATCGAAAGCAATTGTGATTCTGACCAGTAGTTACCAATCAACTGTAAGCCCACAGGCAAGCTGTCTTTATCAAAACCAACAGGTGCGTTGATCGCAGGCAGACCTGCCAAGTTCACTGCAAGGGTATAGATATCACCTAAATACATTTCAGTCGGGCTGAGATTCGCACCGATCTTGTAAGCAGTAGTTGGTGCAGATGGCGCAGCAATCACGTCGACATTTTCAAATGCTTTGAGGAAATCTTGCTGAATCAAACGACGTACTTTTTGTGCTTTGACATAGTAGGCATCGTAGTAACCCGCAGAAAGGGCATAAGTCCCGATCAAGATACGACGTTGTACTTCTGCACCAAAACCTTCTGAACGTGAACGTTTGTACAAGTCCATCAAGTCCACTGGGTTTTCACAACGGTAGCCATAGCGTACACCGTCAAAACGTGACAGGTTTGAAGAAGCTTCCGCAGGCGCAATCAAGTAATAAGTCGGAACATAAGCTTCAGTCATGTTGAGATCAATCTCAACCAAGATCGCGCCCATTTCCTCTAGCTTTTTCAATGACTCTTCAACACGTGCTTTTACATCTGCATCTAAACCTGCCACATTGAAGTATTGCTTTGGAATACCAATGCGTAAACCTTTCACCGCTGTGCCATTCAGGTTAGCAACGTAATCGTCCACTTCTTTGTTGATTGAAGTCGAGTCTTTTGCATCATGACCAGCAATCACATTCATCAAATAAGCACAGTCTTCCGCAGAACGTGCCATTGGACCGCCTTGATCGAGTGATGATGCATAAGCAATCATACCGAAGCGAGACACACGACCATAGGTCGGTTTTAAACCCGTTAAGCCGCAGAATGAAGCAGGTTGACGAATTGAGCCACCTGTATCAGTTCCTGTTGCGATCGGCGCGAGATCAGCCGCGACGGCTGCTGCAGAACCACCTGATGAACCACCTGGAACATGATCCAGTGCCCAAGGGTTAGACGTTGCACCGACATAAGAGTTTTCAGAAGTTGAACCCATGGCGAATTCGTCCATGTTCACCTTACCTAAAGTCACGAGACCCGCAGCTTTAGCTTTTGCAACCACAGTTGCATCATAAGGTGAAATGAAGTTATCCAGCATTTTTGAACCCGCAGTGGTTTTAATGCCTTGGGTACAAAAAATATCTTTGTGTGCAAGGGGAATACCTGCCAGCGCGTGTGCATTGCCTGCTTTCAGTGCCGCATCGGCTGCATTCGCTTCAGCAAGGGCCTGTTCTGCGGTAACCGTCACATAACTTTTTACTTTCGGGTCAATTTGGGCAATACGCTTTAAATAATGTTCAGTCAATTCGCGTGATGAAAATTGGGCTGTTTTTAAGCCTTCAGAGAGTTCACGGATTGATAAGCGATGTAAATCTGTCATATGAAAAATTTCTTTACATTCTAAATATAAAATATTGACTAATCGAATAAAACTTATTCAATTACGCGAGGGACGAGGTACAAACCTGCTTCTGTAGCAGGCGCGACCGCTTGATATTCATCACGATGGTTGCTTTCAGTCACAACGTCAGCGCGTAACGGTTGCGGGTTGTCAAATGGGCTCTTTAAAGGCTCAACATCATCGGTATTAATGCCTTTCAAGCTTTCCATCATGCCAAGGATTTTATTTAAACTTTGAGCATATTCAGCAGATTGCGTGTCATTGAGAGATAAACGTGCAAGGTGTGCAATTTGCGAGACCGTTTGCGCATTTAAGTCTGTTGTCTGCTGAGCATCTGATGATGTAGACATAACTTTACCTAATTCAGTATTAAAAAATTTCAAAATATCGTGCGTTATAATAAGCGATTGACTTGTTCAAATCATCACATTTAGTTAAAGTTGCCACCTTGTATTCACACAAAGTTTAATTGAGAACGCCCCCGTGATTCTAAAACGACTAATTGGCTTGTTTTCGCCGGATTTAGCCATTGATTTAGGTACTGCAAATACACTTATTTATGCACCAGGCCGTGGCATTATATTAAATGAACCAACTGTTGTGGCAATTCGCCATAGTGGTTCACAAAAAATTGTTGCCGCTGTAGGTATTGATGCTAAACAAATGTTAGGCCGTACACCAGCGAATATTTCAGCAATTCGTCCGATGAAAGACGGTGTGATTGCTGATTTCGAAGTCACTGAGACCATGTTGAATCAGTTCATTGGCAAAGTGCATGAAAAGCGGTTGTTCCCGCCTGCACCGCGTGTTGTGGTCTGTGTACCTTGTAAATCGACATTGGTTGAGCGTCGTGCGATTCGCGAAGCTGTATTTAATGCAGGTGCGCGTGATGTACGTTTAATCGAAGAGCCAATGGCGGCTGCAATTGGCGCAGGTATGCCAGTTGAGCAAGCATGTGGTTCGATGGTGGTTGATGTTGGTGGTGGCACCACTGAAATTGCAATCATTTCATTACAGGGTTGCGTATATGCTGATTCATTACGTATCGGTGGTGATGTATTTGATGAGCAAATCATCAATTATGTGCGTAAAGCACACGGTTGTGTGATCGGGGAAACCACAGCCGAAGTCATTAAAAAAGAAGTGGGTATGGCTGTTGCTGATGGCAAGACCCTAGAGATCGAAGTTCGCGGTCGTAACTTGGCTGAGGGTGTACCTCGCGCGATTACAGTGACTTCTGATGAAATTACGCAGGCGATTTCTGATCCGTTACAAAGCATTGTCAGCGCTGTAAAATCTGCACTTGAACAAACGCCACCTGAATTGTCTTCGGATATTGCAGAGCGTGGTATTGTGTTGACAGGTGGTGGTGCATTACTGCGTAACCTAGATAAATTACTTGCGCAAGAAACAGGTTTACCTGTAATTGTTGCAGATGATCCTTTAACTTGTGTCACTCGTGGCGGCGGTAAAGTATTAGAGTTCTTTGACAATCCAAACCACGACATGCTTTTCGTTGGTTAAATCATAAGGACTAGGCGGTGCAACCGAATCTTTTTTCAAGACAACCGCCATCTTTTCGCTCATTTGTCATTGCGGTGATTACATGCTTGGTGGTGCTTTTCTTTGATTGGCGCATGCCTTATGTAATTCAACCTGCAAGGGATGTCTTGTATGCCGCGTATAATCCAATTTATGCGCTGGCAAGCTATCCTGTACTGTCGCGAGAATGGCTTAACCAACAAACCAAATCTGAAGCTCAGTTGCGCCGTGAAAACACCGCAATGCAAGCTGAACTCCTTCAAGCACAAGTCCGTCTACAAAAGCTTTCAGAACTTTCTGCGGAAAATAACCGTTTGAGAGGGCTGTTGGATACGCCATTGATTATTGATGGTCGTATGCAAATTGCCGAAGTGATTGGAACCGATGCAGACCCATTGCGCCATATTATTATCATTAACCGTGGTGCGGTTGATCATTTAAGAACAGGGCAAACTGTTCTGGATGATAAGGGAATCATGGGGCAGATCATTAATGTCTATCCGCATAGTGCCCGCATCATGCTACTGTCTGATAAAGAACATTCATTGTCTGTGCGCTTAGAGCGTACTGGCATGCGTGCGATTGTTTCGGGTACAGGTGATTTAGGTCAGCTTAAGATGGAATATGTACCGACCAGTGCCAATATTCAGGTTGGAGACAAAGTGTTTAGTTCAGGTTTGGGCGAACATTTTCCAGCGGGTTATTTAGTGGGAACTGTATCTAAAGTGAGTCGTCATACTTCAGGTGAATTTGCTGAAATTGATGTCACACCAGCGGCTCAACTTGCCAGTGGTCATCATGTAGTGGTGCTTTTCTCTGAATCCTTAGCGCAGGAGCAACCGTATGCCGATCGCTAAGCTCAATTATGAGAAACGCAAAGATCCGTTATGGATGATTATTCTATCCATCGTGATTGCTTCAGTATTGATGGTTTATCCAATGGCCTATGAGGCTTCTGGATGGCGACCATCAATTATGCTGCTGGTCATGCTCTTTTGGATTCTTTACCAACCCGTTTGGTGCGGGGTCTGGTTTGCTTTCGGTATGGGGCTTTTTGCCGATTTACTGCTGGATGCTCCATTTGGCTTAAATGCGCTCAGTTTCGTACTGATCACTTTTGGTATACGTTATTTGATCCGCGAACGTCGTATTCTGACCTTTGGCAATTCATGGGTCATCACCGTGATTGCGACCGTTGCCCATATTACATTTTTGTGGATTAGTCAGACCATTGCAGGTACACATTTTTCGATTGCGCGCCATTGGCAACCGGTTGTGACCAGTGTATTGGCATGGCCGCTGGTTTATTATTGTTTACATAAATGGCGCATATAATTCTCGCATCCAGCTCGCCGCGTCGGCGGGAGCTATTACAGCAATTGGGTCTAGACTTTGAAATATATAGTCCAGATGTTGACGAGGCGGTGCAGAATGGGGAAACCGTTGAACAATATGTTGAACGCTTAGCGCGAGATAAAGCGCAAGTTGTTTTAAACAAATATCCTGCTGCAATTGTGATTGCAGCAGACACCAGCTTAAGTTTTGCTGGACAGATTATGGGTAAGCCAGAGTCAAAGCAACATGCCTTTGCCATCTGGTCGATGCTTTCTGGACAATGGCACGATGTCTATTCTGGAGTTTGTGTCACAACTGCGACTCAAATATTGAGTACTGTGGTAAGAACGCAAGTTGAGTTACAACAACTCAGTCATGCAGACATGGAAAAATATTGGGCTACAGGTGAGCCGATAGGCAAAGCGGGCGCTTATGCAATACAGGGAATTGCAGCGCAGTATATTCCGCAAATCCGAGGCAGTTATAGTAATGTCGTTGGTTTGCCTTTGCATGAGACAGCACAGTTATTAGAAAGGGTTAAAGCACTACGCTGACACTTTCGGGTATAAGAATTTTTATAAAAGTTTTGAGTTTGTTATGGCAGAAGAGTTGCTGATTAACGTCACGCCGATGGAATGTCGTGTGGCATTGATTGAAAATGGTACGGTCAATGAACTATTCGTTGAGCGGACCGTAAAACGTGGGTTAGTGGGTAATATCTACAAGGGTAAAGTGGTTCGTGTACTGCCAGGTATGCAGGCTGCCTTTGTGGATATCGGTTTGTCTCGAACCGCTTTTTTGCATATTAACGATATGGTGTGGCCGCGTTCGCAGCCAACCCCCAACGTCTTTGAGCTGCTTCATCCAGGGCAGATGCTGACCGTCCAAGTCATGAAAGACATGTTGGGAACCAAAGGCGCACGTCTGAGTACTGATCTTTCCATTCCATCCCGTTATCTGGTATTGATGCCGTATGGCAACCATATTGGGGTATCACAACGGATTGAATCAGAAGAAGAGCGTGATCGTTTACGTGGCATCATTGAGCATATTCAGGCTGAGCATAATTTACCGGGTAGTGTGATTGTTCGCACTGCCGCCGAAGGGGTAGACGAAGCTGCGATTGCACAGGACATGTGCTATCTCAGTAAGCTGTGGGAATTTATTCAACGTAAGCAGAAAGAAGCTGCGACGGCTGAACTGATCTTTGAAGAATTACCCCTGCCACAACGTATCGTACGTGATCTGGCCAGTGATGAAACCGCGAAGATTTATGTCGATTCACGTGAGATTCATGCCAAGCTCAGTGACTTTGTTGATGAATTTGTGCCGACCATTCAAAACCGTTTAATTCATTATCCGGGTGAAAAGCCACTTTTCGACTTGTATAACGTTGAAGAAGATATCCAGAAAGCCTTGCAGACGCGTGTTGCACTGAAGTCTGGTGGTTATCTGATGATTGATCAGACCGAAGCCATGACCACGATTGATGTGAATACTGGTTCGTATGTCGGTGGGCGCAGTTTAGAAGACACGGTATTTAAAACCAATATGGAAGCCACCCAAGTGATTGCAAGGCAGTTACGTCTGCGCAATTTGGGGGGAATTATCATTATTGATTTTATCGACATGCAAGAAGCTGAGCACCGTGAAGAAGTAATGCGTCAGTTTGATCGTATGTTGGAACGCGATCACGCCAAGACTAAAATTACTCAAGTTTCTGAACTTGGTCTAGTCGAAATGACCCGTAAACGTACACGTGAATCTTTGGAACACTTGCTCTGTGAATCATGTCCAACCTGCCAAGGACGGGGATATGTGAAGACTGCAGAGACAGTATGTTACGAGATATTTCGAGAGATATTACGTTATGCCCGTGCATTTGATTCCAAGGGTGGCTTTACTGTCGTTGCACATCCAGCGGTGATTGATCGCCTATTAACAGCAGAAGCCCCAGCTGTCGCGGATTTAGAACATTTTGTGAATCGAGTGATTAAATTCCAAGTGGAAAATCTATATACGCAAGAGCAATACGATATCATTTTAACTTAAAGTTGTAACAAGATTTCGCTTAAGCCTTGTTACAACTGAAATTTTACTTTCTATCACGAATTTTAAATACTAGAACCATAAAATGAGCCATAGGTACTTTTGGGTCCCTTAGCAAATAATATGAGGTATATAACGATGAATGTGAGTGAAAGATTAGTGAACCACGGTTTCAAGCATGTTTTAGACAGTAACCCTGTAAATACATGTTATATGGTAGACAGCCAAGGTAAAGAAGTTCAGATTACCACGGCAATGATTCGTTCAGTCTGCCATCAACTACTACAACGTTGCCGCACAATCAAAAAATAAGGGGCCACTGAAAGCCCCTTAATTTTTTCTCAATCCTTAATTCGCCATCTTTTGTGGTAAATCTTGAATTGCTTGTTCAAAGCGTTGAATTTCATCTTCCAAATGGGTGAGTAAGTTTTGCATTTTTGGTAATGCATTACGACATGCAATTAAGCCCACTTCCAATTTATCCAAGTAACTGGTCATGGTGATATTTAGAGCTTGCCCATCCATTACAATTGATGCAGGGTAGAGTGCATCTAACTTTGCACCATTCCAATATAAAGGCTCACGTGGCCCTGGGACATTGGAAATCACGAGGTTAAAGGCTTGACGCTTAGGTAACATACCTGACGCAATGTTTAAGCCTGCTGGACCATACACAACCGCACTATAGTTCAAGATTTCATTGGCGGTCATACGACTAAAACGCTGTTTTGAGTTTTGTACGCTACGGCGAATAATTTCTAAACGCTCAATTGGGTCTTCAATATGAGTCGCTAGATTTGCCAAAATCATGGTAATACGGTTGCTGACATCTGAATCGTCAGTACGCAGTGATGCAGGTACCATCGCAATCAGCGGTTTTTTCGGCAAACTATTATGGCTGAGCAGGTATTCGCGCAAAGCGCCAGAACAAACGGCTAAGATCACATCATTCAGTGTAACGCCCAGTGATTTGGCAATACGACGGAAACGGCCAAGCTCGAACGATTGTGCTGCAAAACGGCGTGAAGAACTTACTCGTTGGTTTAGAATCGAGGGAGGAGCTTGAAAGGTAGAGACATAGTCTGGATTTTTGCCCATTTCTCTAAAAATAGTTTGAGATAATTCCTGCATGACTTTAGGTGCAACTTCAAGCTGAGATTTAATCCCTTCCATCACCCCTTTAATTTTGCTCACAGTCGGTGGCTTTGGTGCTTTGAGACGTTTGGTTCGTTTACCTTCTACACACCAAAGTGGCACCACATGTTTTTCATTTGGGTCTTGCGAAAGCGATTTTTCAATTAGACGCATACCTGCGACGCCGTCCACCATGGCATGGTGAATCTTGAAATACATGGCAAAACGGTTGCCTTCAATGCCTTCAATAATGTCACAGGTCCAAAGTGGTTTGGCGCGATCAATCAAAGAGCTATGCTGTTGTGAAATATAAACCAGTAATTCACGGATACGCCCAGGATTTGGCAGTGCAATATGGCGGAAGTGGTGGTCGAGATCAAATTCGCTGTCTTCACCCCAGAATAAACCATTCAATTGATTGTTAAATGGCGGGACAGGAATACTTTTTGATTGGCGAATTTCATTGACTAGATCGTGCACAAACGTCGGTGATGCATTCTCTGGAAGCTCGAATAAAAACAATCCACCTACATGCATAGGCTGTTGTCTTTTCTCTAGCGAGAGAAAGATAAAATCAATGGGGTGTAGTGGGCGCATAGCAGATCTAGCCTCTCATTGCATTTTTTCTAAGATACTCTCTAGGAGCTCTTATTAGAATTATTGGAACCGTTCTGCGCAGTATATACTGTTTGTTCTGGTTAAAATATGACTTTAGACAAGCGAGTCAGGAAAAATAAAACCACTGACGAATCAGTGGTTTTAATATACCAAATCTGTAATTGATTATTTTTTAAGGTTACCTGCATGCAAGCCACATTCTTTATGCGTGGCTTCTTCCCACCACCAACGACCTTCGCGTTCATGTTGATTTGGCAGCACTGCACGTGTGCATGGTTCGCAACCGATTGAAATAAAACCGCGTTCGTGCAATAGGTTATATGGAATTTCCATCATGCGGATATAACTCCATACATCCGCACTGCTCCAATTTGCAAGCGGGTTATATTTGATCAATTGCTTGCCTTCACCAGAAAAACCAGCATCAGCTTGAATCACAGGCACCTCACTGCGAGTTGGACTCTGATCCTTACGTTGGCCAGTAATCCATCCATCTAAGGTCGCTAGTTTCTTGCGTAGAGGTTGTACTTTACGGATTCCACAGCATTCCTGATGTCCATCTTCAAAAAAGCTAAACAAGCCTTTTTCAGTCACGAATTGCTGAACAGCAGTAGACTCAGGGAAGCAAATTTCAATATCGATCTTATAGTGCTTACGGACAGTTTCAATAAATTGATAAGTCTCTGCATGTAAACGTCCCGTATCCAAACTAAAAACACGGAAGGGCTTACCTAGACGAGAGGCAATATCAATTAAAACAACATCTTCTGCGCCTGAAAATGAAATCGCGATTTCACCTTCTTGGCTTAACGCAAGTTCTAAAATTTCTCGGGGCGATTTATCTGCATATTCAGCAGCGAGGGCATCTACAAGGTCAATAGTCGGAATAACAGTCATGGATGTTCCTGGCGATAGGCTTGGGCACAATTGTAAATCATTCGAAGCAAAGCAGTGTGCTTGTCATTGATTTTAATCTTGCAGAATAAAATGATTTTATTCAACAACAGCGCAAAAATTGAATAATCTTAGTGCTATGATACAGCAATTTTTAACCAACATTGGAAGCATTCATGGAAATCGTATGCCTAGATCTTGAAGGGGTGTTAGTTCCAGAAATCTGGATTAACTTTGCAAAAAAAACAGGGATTAAAGAACTCGAAGCGACTACGCGTGACATTCCAGATTACGATGTACTGATGACGCAACGTTTGAATATCTTAAAACAACATGGTTTAGGTTTAAATGATATTCAAGCCGTGATTGCTGATATGGGGCCATTTGAAGGCGCGAAAGAATTTGTTGAATGGGTACGTACTCATTTCCAATTGATTATTTTGTCCGATACTTTTTATGAGTTTGCTCACCCATTGATGAAACAACTGGGATGGCCAACGATTTTCTGTCATAAGCTTGAAACTGATGAAAATGGCATGATCACCGCGTATAAATTACGTCAACCTGATCAAAAGCGTCAGGCAGTAAAAGCATTACATGGTTTGAACTTCCGAGTTATTGCGGCAGGTGATTCGTATAACGACACCACAATGTTGGGTGAAGCAGATCATGGTTTCTTATTTGATGCGCCAGCCAATGTGATTGCAGAATTTCCACAGTTTCCACCATTGCATGGTTATGAAGCATTAAAACAGGCGATTCGTTCTGTATCACAACGTGATATTCCAGAATAACCAATCCTCCCCCCCTCCTTTAGAAAAGGAGGGGGGCCTTTTTACCTTTCGCCACTTCAGTCGTGGCTCAGGGTTAGGGGAGATTTCTTAGAATTTATACCCAATCTTTAAACCATAGGCAATCGCATCATTATTTTCAAATTCAGCTACATAGCCAGGTGTATTGAATTGTGAGCCTGACTGTGCTTTGGCATCACCGAGCCAGAAATATTTCACCCCACCCGCAATAAAGGTTGCAGGCGTAGGGCTATATTGAACACCGATACCGACATTCCAATAGCCTTCAGTTGGGCCCAATGTGGTCACAGGATTACCTGCACCAGAGTCCCAACCTACAGATAAATTACCTGCCCATTGATCATTGAGTTTACGACCAACACCTGCGGTAATTGAGTATTGATCTTCGGTATATGCAACCAGATCAAAACCGTCTTTTTTACCAGTTGAAGCAACGATTGGTGGTAATGTTGAAGCAGCACCAAATTTATATGGACGAATGGCAAAGTCTTTCCAATTTACCCAACGTAAATTCGCAAAGGCAACTGTGTTTTCCATAATCCCTGTTTGGAAATCAAGATTAAGCGATTGAGGGGTCGTGATTTCAGTGGTGCCTTCTGAATGATTAATTTTGTTTAAAATTGCATCAAAACCCGCATTGCCAGTCATACCTGCAATGCCATGCGTTTCATAGGCATTCATTTCATGTTTAATTTTGGCACGGTAAGTTAAAGACGCTTTGAGTGCAATCTCAGGAATTTGATAGGCAACACCCGCTAACCAGCCGACTGCTTCATCTTTACCAGTTTTAAAATCATAACCACTGTAGGCACTATAGCTTTGACCACGTAATAACACAGTACTGTCTAAGGTTTGATAAACTGCACCCGCATAGAGGTTCCAGTTTTGTGTTGGTTGATAACCAAAGAGTAAATTTAAGTTTTCAGTATCAACGGTAACCGATGTACCACCTTTAAAAGGTAAGGGGCGGCTTTCGATAAAGTTGCTTTTACCTGTGTATTCTGCATCCGCCCCATAAGGTTGGTCATAGATCAAACCAATCGAGAATTGATCCGTTGCTTGAATTTTTAGCGCAGCATTTGGCGAGTAGTAATGATTCGCCATATTCCCAGTATTGTTTTGCGAGATATCTTTACCTGATACATTGGGATCAAGAACGGTAATACCCGCTTCAAAATAGTTATTCGGTTGTAAAAAAGCAGCAATGGATTGGCCTGAGCGATCCAGTGCTGCGGCAAATGTTGTCGTTGTTGGGATTAAGCTAAGTAGAAGAGCCGTTTGAATAGCATTCAGCTTCATTAATATGTTCTCTCAAATCACTTTGTAACAGAATGGCGCGAAAAGTATCATAATTTTTATGCGCTTAAATATTTTACAAATGTCAATAAATGAACTGATAAAGTCACGGAAAATGCTTGAGCATTCATGTTTTCTATTAATGTGGTCAAAGATATAAAAAGATGTGTATTTATTGGGCTATTATTTTGATTTTATGTATAAAAACTATATAAAAAAGGCCATCTACAGATGGCCTTTTTTATTATGAAATTTGATTAGAATTTATAACCAATTTTCAAACCGTATGCGATTGCATTGTTGTCTTCAAACTTCGCAACGTATTCATTGCCACCAGCTTGAGCACCAGTTTGCGCTTTGGCATCACCTAACCAGAAGTATTTCACACCACCAGCAATGAATGTTGCAGGGGTAGGGCTATATTGAACACCTAGACCAACGTTCCAGTAACCTTCTGTTGGACCCAGTGTCGTTACAGGGTTACCTGCACCAGAATCCCAACCTACCGAAACGTTACCTGCCCATTGATCGTTGAGCTTACGACCAACACCCGCATTTACAGACCATTGGTCATCAGAGTATTCAACTAGGTTAAAGCCATTTGGACGGCCGACTAAGCCACCAATTTGTTTAGACAATAAACCAAATTTATATGGTTGGATTGCAAAGTCTTTCCAATTTACCCAACGAACGTTTGCAAATGCAACCGTATTCGCCATGATACCTGTTTGAAAATCTAAGTTAACAGATTGAGGTGTTGTGATTTTAGTTTTTTTACCAGCACTACCTTCCTCTAGAGCTTGTGCTTGAGCCAACGCTTCTGCAGGAGAAATACCTAGTAAACCAGCTAAAACAGCAGGGTTACTTGTTAATGCTGATGTTACTGCGAATTTTTCATTAATATTAACTTTATGGTCGATTTCAGAACGGTAAGTTACGGAGGCTTTTAATGCAATTTCAGGAATCTGATATGCTGCACCGACTAACCAACCTGCACCGCCAGTTTCTTTAATGTCTGCATCGTAACCATTATAGATACTATAAGCAGTACCACGAAGGCTTACATTGCCTTTTACAGTTTGGTAGACACCACCCGCGTAAAGGTTTACATTTTTAATTGGTTGGTAACCGAAAACGAGTGAAATATTTTGAGTATCAACTTCAACACCCGTGTTACCTGTACCTAAAGATGCATTGGCATCAGCAAGGCCTTTTTGTAAAGCTTTAACTGGAGCGCTATTTAAGAAACCTTGAGTTACTGCAGCCTGAGCTTGAGCTGGGGTCATTCCACCTTGTACAAGCCCAGCAATTTGTTGCTGACCAGTTGGAGATGTTAAGTAGTCACTTACTTTTTTTTGCACTAACGCATTTGTTCTTTCAACAGGTAAAACAGTATCAGAACCAGGATTTGATACAAATACGTTATTGCCTGTGTATTGAGCATCAGCACCAAAAGGTTGGTCATAAAGAAGACCAAAAGAAATATTGTCAGTGAGTTGAAGCTTTAATGCAGCGCTTGGGAAATAATAATCATCACCCATATCCCCAATTTTACGTGTAGTTGCTGATGTACCCGCTTCTTGCCCTTTAACCGTTGGGTCTAAAACCGAAAGACCAGCTTCAAAATAGTTACCCGGTTGTAAAAATGCAGACATAGATTGACCTGAACGGTCTAACGCTGCTGCAAAAACTCCAGTTGCAGGTAGCGTTGCTAAGATCATGGCAGTGCTAAGATGTTTTAATTTCATTGTAATCTTTCCTTGAACTTCAAGATTCTTAAGTGTTAAGAAGCTATGATCTGACAACAAAAAAGTTATCTATCGTGATTGGCTATAACTTCATGTAACAAAAATACCATAATTAAAATAAGAGTAAATGTTCTAAATGAACTATGCAGTATTAGTGTTTACATGAAAATGGATAAAAATAAATCTTAAAAAATTTATATACATATGTGTTTTTATTTGTAAAATAATGATAAATATAAATTATTATTTTAAAATGATAATTCATATTCTTTGCGTTTTTCCAAAAAAAGATTTTTATTTGGTCAAAGATTTTTTGTAAAAAATGAGATTTATTTCTCCATATTTTATTTCTAGGTAAAATTTTAAGCGTCCCAAATTAGAATTGAATAATTTTACGTAAAATTTACGTCCACCGTTTTTTTCAATATAGAGAATTTACGCTCTCAATTTCCATACTAAAGCTGACCTATTTTAAATGGCATGTGCTATGTGGGAATTTATTTCTGTATTTGTTTTTTCATTGTTGTTGGCTTATCCGCTTGGCACTTACCTAGCTGATGTAATGCAGGCAAAGCCAATGAGAAGCGATGCTTTGTTTAAATGGATTGAGCAACCAATTTATGCTGTGCTCGGCGTCAAGCGTAGAGGAATGAACTGGCGGCAGTATTTGGTCGCTTTTGTGCTCAGCAATATTTTGCTGCTGGGTGCAAGTGTCACCATTTTGATGACTCAGGCATGGTTACCACTGAACCCTGATCATATTCCAAATATGAACTGGGATTTGGCATTGCATACCACCATTTCATTCTTGACCAATACCAACCAGCAACATTATTCGGGACAGGCCCAACTGTCTTATCTATCGCAAATGACGGTGATTGTCGGATTGCAATACTTGTCGCCAATTATTGGACTTGCCTTATTGGTGGCGATGTTGAGAGCTTTATTCTTGCAATCAGGTCAACAAGAGGGTTCAGATCAAAACATATGGGATCGCATCAATCTTGGTAATTATTGGATGGATATTATTCGTCCATTATTTCGATTCTTTATTCCGCTTGGCTTGATTTTTTCTTTGTTACTCACTTTTCAAGGTGTTCCAGCAACATTATCAGCTGGCCCAACAGTACAAGTTTTGGATCAAACGGCAGAAGTTAAAACTCAGCATATTCCACTCGGTCCAGTTGCACCCATGGTGGCAATTAAGCAGTTAGGCAGTAATGGTGGGGGGTGGTATGGTCCGAATAGTAGTGTGCCTTTAGAAAATCCAACGCCGTTATCCAATGTGATTGAGATGATCGCGATCTTGCTGATTCCATTGTCTGTGGTGTTTATGGTGGGGCGTTTTATCCAACGTAAGAAATTGATGTGGATGATTTTTGGCACCATGCTACTCATGTCATTGGCTTCAACCTCATTAACGTTGTGGGCTGAAAAGTCTTCTTTGATTCCAAACACGGCATTGATGGAAGGTAAGGAAGTCCGCTTTGGTACAGAGGCATCGGCACTGTGGGGGAGTTTGACCACCCAAGTGAATAACGGCTCAGTCAATATGATGCATGACTCCGCCTCGCCACTGACGGGACTGGTGGAACTGTGCAATATGTTAATCAATGCCATTTGGGGTGGGATCGGCTGTGGTCTACTGCAGTTCTTTATTTATCTATTCCTTGCAGTATTCATCGCAGGCTTGATGACAGGTCGTACTCCTGAATTATTTGGTCGCAAGATTGAAGTCACTGAAATCAAGCTTTTGGCTTTTGTGATCTTGTTACAGCCTGTGGTGATTTTGGGTTTGACTGCGATCTCAATTGCCTTTCCATCCCTTACAGGGAATTCAAATCCAGCTTTCCATGGCATTAGCCAGGTGTTTTATGAATATGTCTCTGCCTATGCCAACAATGGTTCGGGTTTTGAAGGCTTAGCTGATAATACCTTGTGGTGGAATCTGAGTGCCAGTGTCGCGTTATTGGCAGGTCGTTATAGCGTATTGATTATCCCTGTGTTGATTGCAGTCAGTTTGGCAACTAAGCCACAAGCAACCGAAAGCAAAGGCTCTTTACATATTGAATCCCCAACTTTTGCTTTGACCTTGATTGGGATCGTGTTGATTCTCACCTTATTGCAATTCATGCCAGTGTTGGTCATTGGGCCAATTGCTGATTATTTATCTGTGCTATCTGTGAAAGTTTAAGCGTGGAGCGACAACAATGAAACATTCAAATGCGACACAACAAATGGATATTTTGAATAAAGAAATTATTCAGCAAACTTTTCATAAACTGTTGCCACAGTATGCTTTTAAAAATCCAGTGATGGCCTGTGTCTGGGTGGGAACAATCTTAACGGTTGTCGCAACCGTGATGGGCAGTACCAGCTTAGGTTTTGGTTTGGTGCTGAGCTTGATTTTATTGGTGACGGTCTTATTTGCTAATTATGCAGAAGCGGTTGCAGAAACCAAAGGCCGCGGACAAGCAGCATCATTGCGTCAAGCCCGTGAAAACTTAACTGCAAATCGTATCCTCGATTTAAATGCGATACCGAATACGATTTCTGCAAATTTACTCAAGAAGGATGATCTTGTCATCGTCAAAGCAGGTGAGATCGTCCCGGCGGATGGTGAAATTATTCAAGGTTTTGCGACCATCAATGAATCAGCTGTTACGGGTGAGTCTGCGCCCGTATTGCGTGAAGCCAATACGGATCGTTCAGGCGTGATTGGTGGCACTAAAGTTTTGTCAGATGAAATTATTATTCGCGTGAGTAATGAAGCTGGTCATAGTTTCCTAGACCGTATGATTGCCTTAGTTGAAGGTGCCAACCGCCAAAAAACACCGAATGAGATTGCACTCAGTATTTTGCTCAACATCATGACCATTACCTTTATTGTGGTTGTGGCAAGCTTACCTTTTATTGGTTCCATGGTCGGTATTAAAATCAGCATGGTCTTGTTGATTGCTCTATTGGTATGTTTGATTCCAACCACAATCGGTGGATTACTGCCCGCAATTGGCATCGCAGGAATGAACCGCGCTTTAAAAGCCAATGTCTTAGCTAAATCAGGTAAAGCAGTTGAAGTTGCAGGTGATATTGATGTGTTGCTGTTGGACAAAACTGGCACGATTACCTACGGAGACCGTCAAGCCACCGCCTTTTATCCATTGGCGGGTGTGAGTCCAAGTGAGTTGCGCCAAGCAGCCATGCTAACTTCTTTTGCTGACCCAACCCCTGAAGGTAAATCCGTGGTGAGTTTAGGTAAAGAAATGGGTGAAAGCATCCAAGAGCCCAAAGATGCAGAATTTATCCAGTTTAGTGCATCAACACGTTTGTCTGGTGTGGACTTAGCCACAGGACAAAAGATTCGTAAAGGTGCTGTCGATGCCATCCTTAACTTTACCCATCAACAGATCAGAGACAATGTCGAACTGAAAACTCGTGTCGAACAAGTCGCCTCTAAAGGTGCAACACCACTGGTGGTGGCTTCAAATCACAGTATTTTAGGGGTGATTGAGCTATCAGATGTGATCAAACAGGGTATTAAACAACGTTTTGCGCTGTTACGTGAGATGGGCATTAAAACCATTATGGTTACAGGTGACAATCCGTTGACTGCAGCAGCGATTGCAGCAGAAGCGGGGGTGGATGACTATATTGCAGAAGCCAAACCTGAAGATAAATTGGCTTGTATCCGTAAACAACAAGCCGCGGGTAAACTGGTGGCAATGGTCGGTGATGGTACCAATGATGCACCTGCCTTGGCACAGGCAGATATTGGTCTTGCCATGAACTCGGGCACGCAGGCCGCGAAAGAGGCGGGCAATATGGTGGATCTGGATTCCGATCCGACCAAACTGCTCGATGTGGTGGAAATTGGCAAGCAGCAATTGATTACCCGTGGCGCCTTAACCACTTTCTCTTTGGCAAATGATGTCTCCAAGTACTTTGTGATCTTACCTGCACTGTTTGCAGTAGCAATTCCACAACTTGCGGTACTCAATATCCTGCAGCTCAGTAGTCCGAGCAGTGCAGTAATTTCAGCATTGATTTTTAATGCACTGATTATTCCGATGTTGATCCCATTGGCATTGAGAGGGGTGCAATTCAAACCAGCCAGTGCATTGCAATTGTTACGCCGTAATATGTTGATCTATGGGGTAGGTGGGGTGATCTTTCCGTTTATCGCGATCAAATTAATTGACCTTGTTGTGTCATTATGGATTTAGGAGTGAGAGATGAATACTTTATTGAATCATGAGCAATTGAATAAACAAGACCTACCATTATCCAATCCAGTACATTCGATCTTACGTCCAAGCTTTGGTTTGATCTTGGTGGGGCTCCTTGTCGCAGGTGTCTTATATTCTGCTGTGAGTGTATCGATTGCCCAGTTGATTTTTCCGAAGCAGGCCAATGGTAGCTTAATCGAACTTGATGGCAGAATTGTGGGTTCAAGTTTGGTGGGGCAAAATTTTGTTGGTGGACAATATTTCCATGGCCGCCCTAGTGCGGTAAGTTACAGTGTAGATGGGATGGCGGGCAGTAATTTAGCGGTCTCTAATCCTGATTTACAAAAACAAATTAAGGAAAGAACAGTGCAATTTGCTCAAGACAATCATATTTTAGAGCAGAAGGTACCGAACGATATGGTTACGGCATCAGGCAGTGGGATTGACCCTGATATTTCACCTGAAAGTGCATTGTTACAGGTGAAGCGAGTGGCCGAACTACGCCATTTAGCAGAGCAACAAGTGCGAGATTTAGTGCAACAACAGATTCAGCCTGCGCAGTTTGGTTTATATGGGCAAGCGCGAGTCAATGTACTGCAATTGAATTTAGCCTTAGATCAATTGTCATCTATATCTCGTTGATAGAGCCTCATTTATGCAGATTGACCGGAATAACAAAGCAGATGCATGGTTGGCTCATAGTCAACGCGAACAATCTGGACGATTAACCATTTTCTTGGGTGCAGCACCAGGCGTAGGCAAGACCTATGCCATGCTGACTCGAGCGCATGAACTGATGCAACAAGGTCAGCATGTAATGGTTGGGGTGGTCGAAACCCACGGTCGATCTGATACCGAGCGGTTGATTCAAGGCCTCAATGTAATTCCCAAAAAGGCTGTGGAATATCAAGGTCGCCTGCTGGAAGAGATGGATCTTGATCAAATTCTCAAATTAAAGCCTGAAATTGTGTTGGTGGATGAACTTGCGCATCGGAATGTGCCGAACAGCCGGCATGAATATCGTTGGCAAGATGTCAATGAACTGTTGGATGCAGGCATTGATGTCTATAGCACCTTAAATATCCAGCATTTGGAAAGTCTGAATGATGTGGTTTACCAGATCACAGGTATTCGAGTGAGTGAAACGGTTCCCGATGCATTGTTAAAACGTTTGAAAGATATTCGTTTGGTGGATCTACCTGTACCAGAGTTATTAGAGCGGATGAATCATGGCAAGATTTATTTCGCCGATGTTGCACCCCATGCGCTACAGGGATTTTTTAAGCCTGCACATTTAACTGCTTTACGTGATTTAGCGATTCAAACTGTTGCAGGGCAAGTGGAAATTGATTATCGAGAGAAGTTTGTTGCGCAGGGGCAGATTATCCCGATTCAAAATCATGTGATGTTAGCGATTGACGGTTCAGAGTTTTCTGAAGATCTGGTACGGCGCGCACATCGTATTGCAGAAAGACGCAATGCAATGTGGAGTGTGATTTCGATCCAAAAAAGCCAGAAAACCACAACACAGACATTAGCAGTGACCAAAGCATTCAACTTGGCACGTAAACTGGGTGCCGATACTTACTTGTTACATAGCAATTATATTGCGTCGACCATTTTACAGGCGGCCTATGATTATGGCGCCTCCAATATTTTACTCGGTAAAAGTCCTAAAAAGTCGCTTTGGCAACGTCTGTTCTCAGACCATATTGCCGATCAACTTTTAGAAAAACAGCATCCTTTTGAGATCACTTTTGTTCAACCCTTAAAAGCAAAAAATAATGAGGCTAAGCCACAGATAGACAGTACTCGTTCTTCTTTGTTAGAACAAGGCTTGACCTTTAATCCACGTGAGCTCATTGAAAGTATTTTGATTGTCTTATTGGGCTTAATTGCGGCAATGGTGAGTGATCATTTTATTGGTTATAGTGAATTGGCTTTAATTTTTGTGGTGACTGTGCTGGTGGTGGCAATGCGGGCGAGGATGTTGATCACCATTTCGAGTGTTGTGATTTGCTTCTTGCTTTATAACTATTTATTTATTGAACCTCGATTTACTTTAAGAATTAGTGCTGAACGGGGCGTGATCACCATCGTTATCTTTATCGTTTCGGCCTTGTTGGTGGGGCGCTTAGCCAATCAATTACGTGCTCAGGTCTTGAGTTTACGGGCTGCGAATTCGGTGTCTTTACAAATGCAGGAGTTGGAGCGGAAATTATCGAGCTGTGTTGATATCGAACAGGTTTTAAATATCGCCAAACAACATTTAGAAAGCTCGTTAAATGCAACAGTTTGGTTGAGAGTTGGCACGCAGGAATTAGGTGATAGCAGTTTGTTGAATGAAAAAGATCAGATCGCGGCCAATTGGACTCAGAAAAATGCCCAACCTTGTGGGCGCTTTACCAATACCTTAACCCAATCCGAATGGTGGTTTAATCCATTGAATCTGGTGGGAGGTTATGGGGTGATTGCACTTCGATTTAATCAAAAAACCGAAACCATCAGTTTTGAGCAGCAACGGTTAGCGGAATTGATGATCGATGATATTGCGCAAACGACTTCACGGGTGCAGTTGTCTTTACAGTTAGAAAACTCACGTGTGGTCGCTGAAACTGAAAAATTACGTTCGGCATTATTGTCATCGGTCTCTCATGATTTACGTTCGCCTTTGGCTGCCATGATTGGGTCTGCTGATAGTCTGAAATATTATGGCGAGCAGATGTCAGCGGATGATCGTGAAAGCTTATTGGACACCATTCATGTCGAAGGTGAACGGTTGGATCGTTATATTCAAAACTTACTCGATATGACCCGACTCGGTCACCAAGGTTTGAGTCTCAGTCGCGACTGGATTGGGGTAGAAGAACTAATTGGATCAGCGACACAGCGACTGAAACGCTATCAACCGAAGGTCAATATTAATGTCGAAATGACAGATGACTTGCCGCAATTGCATGTACATCCTGCCTTGATTGAACAGGCCATTTTTAATGTGCTGGAAAATGCAGCTAAGTTTTCACCTGATGATGTGCCGATTGAGGTCAAGGTATATCAAGAACATCAGTTCCTGCAAATTGATATTATGGATCAAGGGATTGGAATTCCTGAAGATGAACGAGAGCAAATTTTTGATATGTTTTATACCATGCAACGCGGTGATCGGGGCAAGACAGGAACGGGCTTAGGTCTTACGATTGTCAAAGCGATTATTGGGGCACATATGGGCAGCATCGAAGCACTTGCTGGGACATATGGTCAGGGCACCTTAATTAGAATACGATTACCACTTCATCAGGATTAAAACTATTGTTATGCCGCAATCATTCAATTCACAAGCATCAATTCTGATTATTGATGATGAGCCCCAAATTCGAAAGTTTTTGGATATTGCCTTGCGTGCACAGGGCTATCAGGTGCATGTGGCTGAAAATGGCATGAAAGGATTAGAGAGCTTGGCAACGCGTGGGGCGGATTTGTTAATTCTGGATCTGGGCCTACCCGATATGGAGGGGCAGGCGGTGCTGCTTGAGTTGCGACAATGGTCAGATATTCCTGTAATTGTATTGTCAGCTCGTCCAGATGAAAATCAAAAAATTAAACTATTAGATGCTGGAGCGAATGACTATGTCACCAAGCCATTTAGCATTCAGGAACTTTGTGCACGTATTCGTGTGATGTTCCGCAATAAGCCGCAACAGGCTGAACATAATCTGGTGTTTGATGATGGGCAGCTTTGGGTCGATGTGGCCGAACATACAGCCAAACTGGCAGGCGAGGAGGTTACCTTAACCAAAAAAGAATTTCAGTTGCTGGCTTTATTGATTCGTCATCACGGCAAGATTGTTACACAAAAACAGATCATGACTGAGCTATGGGGCATTAGCCATGAAGAAGATACCCATTATCTTCGTATCTTGGTGAAAAAGCTTAGAACCAAAATCGGTGATTCAGCAATTACGCCAAAGTATATTTTTACCATTGCGGGTGTCGGGTTACGTTTTTGCGAATAATCTTGCTTAAGTTGATCTAATTATTTGGATTGTAAAATGATTTGTGATGGTTTAAATAAGGGATTTGAATCTTAAAATGTTAGATGGTTCACAGTTTTTAAGCTATAATTTTCACGTTTTTTAATCTTTATCCCGATCGAGCGACAATGAAAAAATTATTAGCGGTTACCGTATTCAGTGCTTTCGGCTTAATGGCCTGCTCAACCACAGAAACATCAAAATCAATTCAAAGCCCTCAAGTGACGGCAGCAGTTCAACAGATTAAATATAACGGGGTGAAAGTACCGGTTTCGATTGGTAAGTTTGATAATCGCTCAAGTTATATGAGAGGCATATTTTCAGATAATGTAGATCGTCTTGGCGGACAGGCGAAAACCATTTCAGAAACGCATCTACAGCAAACTGGTTATTTCTCGGTTTTAAATCGCGATAATTTGTCTGAACTTAAACAAGAAGTGGGATTTAGCAATAGCACTCAAAGCATTAAAGGTGCACGTTATGTGATTACTGGTGATGTGTCTGAATTTGGTCGTAAAGAGGTTGGAGATCAGCAATTATTCGGGATTTTGGGACGTGGTAAACAGCAAATTGCTTATGCCAAAGTGAACTTGAATATTGTCGATGTAAAAACCTCAGAGATTGTACATTCCGTACAAGGTGCGGGTGAGTATGCGTTGAGTGCGCGTGAAGTACTTGGTTTTGGTTCTACAGCCTCATATGACTCGACCCTGAATGGCAAGGTGCTCGATTTAGCAGTACGTGAAGCGGTCAACAATTTGGTAACTGATATTCAGAATAATCGTTGGACTGCGCAATAAAATTGGACCGCTGTAAAATGAAAAAAATTCTGTTCAGCAGTCTGATGATGATCGGATTAGTTGGCTGTGCTGCTGGGCCTCAACCTTTATATAGTTGGGGTTCTTATACACAACAGACTTATCTGATGTATAACCAACCAGAAAAAGCCACACCGAGTGCACAAATCATCAAGTTAGAAGCGGAAATCGAAAAAGCCAAAGCAAAGAATCAGGGCGTTCCGCCGGGGTTATATGCGCATCTGGGTTTGTTATCTTTACAAGTGAATAATGCACAAAAAGCCGTTGAATATTTTCAACTGGAACGACAGGTTTATCCTGAATCTACGGTATTGATGAATCGTTTGTTGCAGAAGATGAATGCCAATGGAGGAATTGCAAAGCCATGATCAAGGCATTTTTAGTTTCAAACCTTGTGATTGCAGGCTTACTGGTTACAGGCTGTGCATCATCTCCGGTAGTGAATAAGGATATGACGGCATATAAACAACATATGCCAAAATCTATTTTGGTATTACCGCCTGTCAATGATTCTCCTGATGTAAAGGCAACTTATAGCTATTGGCCAACAGTCGTTATGCCTGTTGCTGAAGCGGGTTATTATGTTTTTCCAATTTCTGTTGTGGATTCGATGTTTAAAGAGAACGGTGTGACCAATGGTCATGACGCGCAAAGCATTTCAACACAGAAATTGCAGGAAATCTTTGGTGCTGATGCCGCACTCTATATTCGAATTAAAGAATATGGTTCTCAGTATCAAGTCATTCAAAGTGTTGCAACGGTGAGTGTAGAGGCAAAACTGGTCGATTTAAAAACCAATGAGACGCTTTGGACGGGTGAAAAGAAAGCCGTGCAATCGAGCAATAGTGGTAACAATGATTTACTCACTGCGCTGGTTGGGGCATTGGTTGAACAAATTGCGGGGAGCTTAAATGATCGTGCTTATCCCTTGGCCACGGTGGTAAATACGCAACTCTTTACCCCGACGCAGCATAACCCTGGTTTGGGTTTGCTTTACGGACCTCGTTCACCGAAATACCAACAAGATGGCATTGTGAAGTAATTCATTTTTCATTTGCAGAATAAAAAAGCCTCTTGATGAGGCTTTTTTATTATCGAAGCTTATTTGATATTTGGGTCACCTTGTTTCAAGAAGAAACGTAAGGCCAACTTTTGCACCCAAGTACCATATGGCGGATAGAACAACTGGGTGGGGAAGAAACGATGACGTGCAAACACTGTTTTTGCATGGGAAAGTTCACGGAAACCTTCTTCTCCATGATAAGTACCCATCCCTGAGTTTCCGATTCCCCCGAAAGGTGCATCGTGGTTGACTACATGCCAACCCCAGTCGTTCAGGGTTACACCCCCTGAATGGGTTTGCTTTAAGATGTAATCACGTTCATTGGCATCGTGAGTAAAAAGGTATAAAGCTAATGGTCGTTCACCTGCTTGAATATAATGAATCGCATCATCCACTGTATCGTAAGCAACCACAGGTAAAACTGGGCCAAATAGTTCTTCTTTTAAAATTCGCATCTCTGGGGTGCAATTCAGCACAATATGTACGGGCATACGACGTGCATCTTTGTCACGATCATATTCACCACAGGCAATGATTTGAGCACCTTTGGCTTTGGCATCATCCAAGATATCGAGTAAACGTTTTAAATGACGGTCATTCACAATCGAGGTGTAATTGTCATTATTGCGAATATTGTTGCCATACATACTGGTGAAATTCGCTTGGCATTCTGTAACGAATTGGTCGATTTTTTCTTTTGGTACCAATGCATAATCGGGCGCGACACAGATTTGACCACAGTTGGTCGCCTTGCCGTGTAAAACACGTTTTGCCGCATCAGCCAAAGGATAGTTACGACTTACCAATGCCGGCGATTTCCCGCCTAACTCTAAAGTCACAGGGGTCAGATTGTCTGCGGCTGCGCGCATCACCACGCGACCAATTGCAGGTGAGCCGGTAAATACAATATGGTTGAAGGGTAGCGAGGTGAATTGTGCCGGATCAAGGATTTCCTCTCCAAAAACAGCGACCTCATCTTCACTGAAAATTTCAGCTAGCATCCGTCGTACCACGGCATTGGTGGCAGGCGTGACTTCGGGTAGTTTGATCATCACCCGATTACCTGCTGCAATCGCTGCAATTAAAGGACCTAAGGCCAGATAAACTGGAAAGTTCCAAGGAACGATGACCCCAACCACACCTTTGGGTTGATACTGCACACGTAAGCGATTGGATAAAAATAGCAATTCAGTGCTACGTTTACTTGGTCGCATCCAACGGCGGACATGACGAATCGCATGTTCTGCTTCAAGTACTGAACCGAGCAAATCAAGCAGTTTCGATTCGTCGACTGATCTTGAACTAAAGTCACTATTGATTGCAGTCGCGATCACATCTTGATAACGGATAATTTGCTTTTTAATTTGAAATAATTTGCGACGTCGATCATCAAGATCAGGATAGGGCTGAGCATTAAAAGCAGCACGCTGTTGATTAAAAACCGAAAGCATATGTTCGATTGCAGCATCACCCAAAGGTTGTGAAGTTGAAAGTGTCATTGTTGCTCCTTTCATGCTTATTAGTAGTATAGACTTTATGATTGATGAGATTTGTAGTCGATGTTAAATTGAGACAACAAAAAGTAATTTAGTGCCATTATGCATCATCACTCAAAGGATGAGGTGAAAAAATGCGTAAACAGGATCTGCATCCAAAACTGGTTGAAGCGCGTTATGACCAACAGCAGTTAGGCCAAGGGACACCGGTTTTGGGTTTAAGCAGTCTGCTTGAAGCTATGCAGCAACAAGGCTATAGCTTGACAGAGCTACTAGCAGACACAGGTATTTCTCAAGAGGCACTGCATAGTGCTGCTTCACATGTGTCGCCTTATCAAAAATTACAGCTTTTTCAAACGATTCAGCGTTTATCTAAAGATCCCTTAATTGGAATGCATGCAGGGCAAAAACAGCGTTTATCCGACTTTGGGGTTTATGGTTATGCGCTTTATTGTTCTCGAAATTTTCAACAGGCAGTAGAGTTTGGTATTCGTCATATTAAGTTGGCAGCACCTGTACTGAAAAAGTCATTTTATATTCAAGATGATACGGCAATTTTTGAAGGGCAAGAAATTATCGCACTTGGCAAGCTATTACCTTTGGTGTGTGAGTTTTGGTTTAGTTCCATACAAAGCTTGATTGAGTGTGTATTGGAAGCACCTTTTCAGGCCAAAAAACTATTACTACCTTATCCAGCACCTGAATATGCCAGTGAATATCAAAATGTTTTTCGATGCCCAGTGGAGTTTGATGCAGATGTCCTGCAATGGCATTTCGATGTCGATTGGCTAGATAAACCCTGTCCCAATGCCAATCCGATTACCGCAGATATGTGTCAATCTTTTTGTGAACGGATGTTGAGTACAGAGGAGCATGAACAAGAGTCTGATTTAGTTCGTTCGATTCGTTTGATCTTGTTAGATGCGGTAGGTGATTTCCCAACAGCACAACAGATTGCTGAACAATTACATCTATCTAAGCGAACCTTGTACCGTCGTTTAGCCGATGTTGATGTCAGTTATCAGGAAATTTTGGATAGTACCAGACGCCGACTTGCAGATGAGTATTTGGCAACAAGCTTAAGCATCGATGAAATTGCAGAACGTTTAGGATTTTCAGATACTTCAAATTTTAGAAAAGCCTATCGAAATTGGGTGGGTATTTCACCCAATGAATATAGATTACATAGAAATAATGAAATTGAGTTTAAATGAGTTGTTTTATTCTCAAAATATGAATTTTTAATATTGTTTTAATATTCTTTGATAATAATTATTATTATAATTTGAGCGTAACAGCGTAGAGGTTATTTTCCTGTTTTTATTTTAACCAGAATAGTGGTTTTATAAATAAATGATATTTGTTTTAATTATTGGTTGATGGGAAATTGTTATTTTTTAATCAAAAAATGCACCATAATAATGCGTCTATATTTTGGCTGGATATAGCTCTGCTTATTTATTCTTCCAGTGCTTTGATCGATTGGTCTAAGTTTTTTTGAAAAAATATATTAATAATTAAAGTTTTATATTAAAAGTATATTTGTATACTTTTAAGGTATTTTTCATGTGAATGGGTGTATTAAGCATATAATTAAATTAAATGAATTACCTAAACTTAAATCGCATAGAATTTGTGCTGGATTAGGGTAGGGTCTACCCATTAAAAAAAACTTATTATGCTAAGGATTGCATTCAATGCTGACTTTTTTAGGTATCAGCATGATCATGTGCTTTATGTATTTGATCATGTCAAAACGTCTCAGTGCATTAGTTGCATTAATTTTAATCCCATTCATATTCGCTATTATCGCTTGGGGCTTAGGTTTTTATTTTGACAGCTTAAGTCATATTCAATTGGCCGAACTTGGCAATACCATGTTAGAGGGTATTAAAAAGCTCGCACCAACAGGCGTCATGCTTCTTTTCGCTATTTTATATTTTGCCTTAATGATTGATTCGGGGTTATTTGACCCTTCGGTAAGATGGATTTTAAAGAAAGTAAAAGGTGATCCATTAAAAATCACTTTGGGTACCGTTTTTCTCACCTTGTTGGTTTCTTTGGATGGTGATGGTTCAACCACATATATGATTTGTGTGGCAGCAATGATGCCGCTTTATAAACGAGTCGGTATGAATCCACTGATCATGACCTGCTTGATGTTGCTTTGTAGTGGTGTGATGAATTTGACGCCATGGGGTGGACCAACAGCCCGTGCTGCAAGTGCATTACAAGTTGATGCCAGTGAAGTGTTCATTCCGATGATTCCATCGATGATTGTGGCGGCTGCTTGGTTATTCTTCTTGGCCTATCTGTATGGCATGTACGAGCGCAAACGCTTAGGCGTGATTGAGCTGGTGGATATTAGCCATGCCGATGATATTTCGATTTCAAAAGATCCAGAAGCACAACGTCCACATTTACGTTGGTTTAACGGAATTTTAACACTGGTGTTAATGGCTTCTTTGGTAAAAGGGATTTTGCCAATGTCGATCCTGTTTATGCTGGGTTTCTGTATTGCATTGGTGGTGAACTATCCATGCGTGAACATGCAGAAGAAACGTATTGCGATGCATGCCGATAGCGTGTTAGCGGTTGTGGGGGTGATCTTTGCTGCAGGTGTCTTTACTGGTATTTTATCAGGCACAGGCATGGTTGAAGCCATGTCCAAAGGCTTCGTTGCGGTAATTCCGCCAAGTTTAGGGCCTTATCTGGCACCGATTACAGGTGTATTGAGCATGCCATTGACCTTCTTTATGTCAAATGATGCTTTCTATTTCGGAGTTTTGCCAATTTTGGCTGAAGCTGCATCACACTATGGTATTGCACCTGTTGAAATTGCACGTGCGTCAATTATTGGTCAGCCGATTCACTTGTTATCACCATTGGTTCCATCGACCTACTTACTTTGTGGTTTGGCTGCGGTAGAAATGGGTGATCACCAGAAGTTCACTTTGAAATGGGCATTTATTACCTGCTGCGTATTGATGGGCAGTGCATTAATATTTGGCGTATTTCCATTTTATAATATGTAAATCTAATTATGATGATGCTTTTATATCTATAAATATATAAAAGCATTCATATTTTTTCGTTCCCCTTTAATTTTAAATTTTGCTTGAAATAGAGCGAAATAGAGTTTTTTTACCTTTTTTTAGATGGTTAGGAAGATAACAATGAAGATGAAAATTGCACTCGCAACAGTGATGAGTATTGCGACCTGTTCTGCATTTGCAGCACCAAAATTTTATGGAGAAATTGATGCAAGTATTGATTATTTACCAGAAAAAAATGCAAATTCGTCAGACCGTGATGTATGGAAAGTAAATAGCAATAGCTCATTTCTTGGAATTAAGGGCGAAGAGAAGTTAACAGAACATTTGAGTGCGATTTATTTAGCAGAATGGGCATTTTATGCCGATGGTGATCGCACAGATTGGTCACAGCGGAATCGTTTTGTCGGATTAAAAGATGACCGATTGGGTGCACTTAAAGTCGGAAAACATAATACCCCATTAAAAGATTTATCTAGCCCAGTAGATAGTTTTAATAACTACATCAGTAATAAAGCGGATATCACTGGCATTATGACAGGTGAGAACCGTGTCAATAATGTAGTGGTCTATGATTCTCCTGAAATTGCTTTTAAAGAGGGTAACTTTGAAGCCAGCGTTTTACTTGCCACGGGTGAGAGTAGAGGTATTGAAGATGATAAACGCGGTGGTGTGAATGCGGCTGGTCGTGGCTTAGGCGATGCATGGTCGGCATCGCTGAGTTACAGTCATCCTGTGTTTTTGGTCGGTGTTGGCTACGATAAGGCTATTCCAAGTGATTTCTTGGGGCATGGCCTATTGAATGCTGCAGAAACGGAGACTCAGGTTGAGGAAGTATTTGCAGCAGCGAATACGGTTCGAGTGATTGGCCGGTTAACACCAATTGAGGGATTAGCACTGAAAACGCTTTATCAAACCTCTAAAGTGGCGGACAAAAAGGGGAATGATGAAGCTGCCATCAATATTGATGATTCGCAAGGATGGTTGATTGGCGCTGAATATAAATTGCCGAACCAGTCGAAATGGACTGTAAAAGCACAATACAGCCAAAATAGCACCAGCTTTAAAAGCAATGAGGCCGATTTTGATGCCAAACAATTATTACTTGGCACTGATTATTCATTTAATAAGCAAGTCAAAGTCTATGGTTATGCTGGATACTCAACATTCGAACAGGCAAGTGCCAAGGATAAGCAACCGATTGCAGGTACGGGTTTAGAATTTAAGTTCTAAGTTCCAGTCAATTAGCACCAGTAAATAGGGGAGGTTTATTCTATTTACTGGTGTTTTTGTTGATACAATTTAGATTTATTTTTCACTCGATATGTGAGCTTAATCCTTTAGCAAGATATGAACAATAAACCATAAAAAAAATTAATAATTTCTTCATTTTTATCCTGTATATTGGGCGCATGGATCTTCAGGGATAGTGTGGATAGAAAAGGAAATGATATTTAAAGAGTTAAATATTTCTTTGTTTAATAGTGTGAATTCTTTTGCGAAAGAAAATCCTGTGATTGATCAGCTTGCGATTTTTTTAGCGGAGGATCTGAATACCGTATTTATTAGTTTTCTGGTTTTTTTATTGGTGACCCAGTGGAAAATATACAATCTTACCTTTGCCAAAGCGCTTGTGATTGTTCTATTTTCGCTGCTGTTAAGTGATATTATTGAATTCTTTTATCATCATCCGCGTCCATTCCAGCTGGATTTAGGACATAAGTTAATTGGGCATGGTTCAAGTTCGTCTTTCCCCAGTCAGCATACGCTGACCATTGTGATTATCGCGTTTTCGTATTTATTGGCGGGTTTTAAAAAGATTGGCATTATTGGCTTAATCTTCAGTGCCATTGTCGGTTTATCACGAGTTTTTGTGGGTGTGCATTTCCCATTTGATGTAATTGGTTCATTTGTAATTGGTTTTATCTTGGTAGTATTTGTCAATTATGCTTTAAAAGAATTGGCGATCAGAATCAGAAAGCTCAAAGCAATTCGCATCGTAGAGTAAGGGATTTTATCTCATCAAAGCGGAGGTTTACTCCGCTTTTTATTGCCTGAGTTATAAGAAATTTATTCGATCACCCCAAGAGTTTACGCATTGTTTACGTTACTTCTAGGGAGGTCTCAACTAAGCTGAAACTATCTATATAACTTGAGCTTTTAGCGATGAGTGCTGTACTTGTTGAGATCAATCATCCATCTGCGCTTAAAAAGTACACTGATACGGCTATGCAGAACAATGAGTTTGATGGTCTTCAGATAAAGAATTTATTTATAGAAGAAGTCGAAGCCTATCTAAAACATTATCCGAATACGCAACATGTTGATATTTATTTATGTGATTTGAATGGACATTTACGTGGTAAACGCATCGATATTGGTTGTTTAATAAATCTCAGTAAAGGTTGCTATTTCCCACTGTCGATTTATGCCATGAGTTTAGATGGTAAAGTGATTGAGGAAACAGGCCTTGGAAAATATATTGGAGAACCTGATCATTTCTGCGAGCCTGTTTTAGGCACATTGCAACCGCATGCAACTGAACCCAACACAACGGCACAGCTGTTGCTCAGTATGAAAGATGATCATCAGCAAGATTGTCTACTTGAGCCCCGAAATATCTTAAAGAAAACCCTATCCCAATTACAGCAGCAAGGCTACTCTCCCTGTATCGCAGCAGAGATTGAATTTTATTTACAGCCTTTAAGTGAGTTGGTAGCTGTGGAAGAGCCCATAAGTCAGTGTTTTGATATTAATAGCGCTGACCCTTATCAACATATTCTGAATGAGATTGAAGTGGTTGCAAAACAGCAGCATATTCAAATCACAGGAATAGTTTCCGAATCTTCTGCTGGGCAATATGAGATTAATCTGCAGCATACAACTGATCTTTTAGCTTTATGTGATCAGATTATGTTGTTAAAGCGAAGCATCAAGCAAGTTGCTAATCAGCATGGGTTAAGAGCTAATTTCCTTGCTAAGCCAGATATGCATAAGGCGGGGAGTGGTATGCACTTCCATATGAGTCTTTTAGATCAAAAGCAGCAGAATCTTTTTAGTTCAGTAAGCGATGGGCTGTCTGAACTATTATTAAAAGCAGTAAGTGGATTACTGTTATTGATGCCTGATTCGATGGCGATTTTAGCACCTAATCTAAACTCTTTCAGACGTTTTAAATTTGGCAATCATGTGCCCCTTGAAGCCAATTGGGGGCTGAATAATCGTAATGTGGCGATTCGTATTCCGTGCTCAGATCAAGAAAATCAGAGACTGGAATACCGCGTAGCAGGAGCAGATTGTAATCCTTATTTGGCGATCACAATGATGTTGATTGGGACTTTACATGGTCTAACGCATCAGCTACCGGTACCGAAACAAGCGCATCAATTAAAACTGAAAAGTGAGCATGTATTCTTGCCAACTGAGCAAATGCAAGCACTGAAATTAATCAAAGCCAATCCATTGTTAACAGAATATCTCGGCAAACCCTTTGTTGAGCTTTGGTGTACGCTCAAGCAGGCAGAGTACCAAAGTGTATATAGTCAGATTACGGCCATTGAAAAGAACTGGAATATTTAAAGTCTTCCATCATTGCATAAGCAAAATGAAAATGGGTTATGCGCTCAGCGGGACTCGAACCCACGTCGGTCGCTTAGGAGGCAACTGCTCTATCCAGTTAAGCTATAAGCGCATAATTTTATGATTATAAACAAAAAAGTGATTGCAAACGCAATCACTTTTTAATGAAATCGATCAACTGTTAACTTTCAGTTTTACGATTTAAAAACTTATAAAAAATAAACATGGCGACGATCCAGATCGGAATCATCAGTACAGATTCTTTAAAGCCTTGCTGCCACATGATATACAGCACTACACCAATAAACGCCAAAACGAGATAGTTGCTGAATGGGGACCATAAAGCGGGATAAGAAGTCTTGATCTGAGCAGTTTTGATATGACGTCTATATTTTAAATGGGTCAAGCTGATCATGGCCCAGTTTAAAACCAGTGCACCAACAACCACATACATCAAATGTCCAAGCGCATCTTCAGGAACAAAGTAGTTTAACAATACACAGCCAAAGATTAGGAAAGCCGAGAGCAGTACTGCTGGAACTGGGACACCTTGTTTATTGGTTTTGGTAAAGATTTTCGGTGCATTACCTTGTTGAGCTAGACCAAATACCATACGACTATTGGCATACATACCGCTGTTATATACCGACAATGCTGCTGTCAGGATAATAAAGTTAAGTAAATGTGCCGCCCAGCCAATTCCCATTTGACTGAAAATCATTACGAATGGACTCTTATCTAAACCACCGAGATCCAACTGATTCCAAGGCACAAGTGATAAGAGAATGGCAAGTGAACCCACGTAGAACACTAAAATACGAATCACGACTTGGTTAATCGCTTTAGGAATGGTGGTCTTTGGGTCTTTGGCTTCTGCCGCTGCCATACCAATCAGTTCAATGCCCCCGAAGGCAAACATCAAGAAAGCCAGCATATAGAACAAGCCATCGAAGCCATGCGGGAAAAAGCCGCCATGTGACCACAGGTTGCTAAATGAGGCTGTTGAGTTTGCATCTGCAGTGAAGAGCAAGAACAAGCCAAACAAGATCATGGCAACGACAGCAGTCACTTTGATGATTGCTAACCAGAATTCTGATTCACCATAGAATTTAACATTGGTCAGGTTCACTGCCGTAATTACGACAAAGAAGAACAATACAGACTGCCAAGCGGGGATTTGTGGCCACCAGTAATTAATGTATTTACCTACTGCCGTCAGCTCAGTCATTGCGACAAGGATATACAGTACCCAATAATTCCAGCCAGTGATAAAACCTGGAAATTTACCCCAATACTTATAAGCAAAATGGCTAAATGAACCTGCAACAGGTTCTTCAACAATCATTTCACCTAAATGACGCATGATTAGAAAAACAATCAAGCCGCCAATCGCATACCCCAAAATAATAGATGGCCCAGCAGACTGGATAATTTGCGCAGAACCTAAAAATAAGCCCGTACCAATCGCTCCACCCATCGCAATGAGTTGGATATGGCGGTTTTTTAGTCCACGCTGAAGTTGAGAAGAATCGTTGTTCAAAGGACTGAGCTCGACGAGGAATTAACTGGATTATTCTAATAGATTCAAAGATTTTCGCCTAGTAAAAGTACAACGATGCTATGACTGGAAAGTTGTTTTTAAAAGTTATTTAAAATCTTATATTTATATGAATATTAAAATGAAATATGCTGCAATTTTATACAGTTGTAGAGTCCCCTTGTTTTTCCCGACGGATGGAATGGTATTTTTGCCATTGTGAAACTCTTGAAATCTACTCACTATAATGCACAGATTTTACACATTATGACCAATCCCAAAACCATTGGTCGTATGGTATTTTTGCTGGCAGTGCAGTACCTTTAGATTCAAAATTGATCTGCACCAAGAATATGATAAAAGGAAGACATTGACATGAGCTCAGTACCGCAAATAAAAGTCCCTGCAACTTATATGCGTGGAGGCACAAGTAAAGGTGTATTTTTCAAACTGGATGATTTACCTGAAGCGGCACAAGTAGCGGGCAAAGCACGTGATCAACTTCTTCTACGTGTGATTGGCAGTCCAGACCCTTATGGCAAACAGATTGATGGTATGGGGGGAGCAACCTCAAGTACCAGTAAAACCGTTATTTTGGCAAAAAGTGCACAGCCAGAACATGATGTCGATTATTTATTTGGTCAAGTTTCAATTGATCAGCCGTTTGTCGATTGGAGTGGTAACTGTGGCAACCTAACCGCAGCAGTGGGTTCATTTGCCATTTCAAATGGTTTGGTTGATGCGGCGCGTATTCCTGAGAATGGCATTTGCACAGTACGAATTTGGCAGAAGAATATACAAAAAACCATCATTGCACATGTTCCTGTGACCAATGGGCAAGTACAGGAAACTGGTGATTTTGAGCTGGATGGTGTGACTTTCCCAGCAGCTGAGGTTCAAATTGAATTTTTAGACCCTGCGGATGATGGTGAAGAAGGTGGAGATATGTTCCCGACAGGAAATGTGGTCGATCAATTGACCGTTCCTGACGTCGGCACATTCCAAGCCACGTTTATTAATGCTGGGATTCCAACGATTTTCCTGAATGCCGAAGAGATTGGTTATCAGGGTACTGAATTACAAGAGCATATTAATAGTGATGCAGCAGCTTTAGCACGTTTTGAAAAAATCCGTGCCTATGGTGCAGTACAAATGGGCTTGATTAAAGATATTTCAGAAGCAGCAGCGCGTCAGCATACGCCTAAAATTGCCTTTGTCTCAAAACCAAAAAGCTATACCTCATCAAGTGGTAAACCCGTTGAAACGAGTGATGTGGATTTATTGGTTCGCGCTTTGTCGATGGGTAAATTACATCATGCCATGATGGGAACAGCGGCAGTGGCAATTGGGACAGCTGCAGCCATTCCAGGTACCTTGGTAAATTTAGCTGCAGGTGGTGGTGAGCGTGAAGCTGTTCGTTTTGGGCATCCGTCAGGGACTTTGCGCGTGGGGGCTCAAGCTGAATTGATTGATGGTAAATGGGCGGTGAAAAAAGCCATTATGAGTCGCAGTGCGCGCGTGTTGATGGAAGGTTGGGTACGTGTACCAGGTGATACTTTCTAATTTGTGTATTGTGTTATTTGATAAGGCCTTCATTTGAAGGCCTTATTATTTTGAATTGATTAAAAATACAAACACAATTTCCTGAGATAAATAGTGTTATGATGTCGCCATTCTGGCAAGTCTTGTCATTTTCCTTTCATTAAGATTTCCCGAGGCAACTGTGTCATCTATTTCTCAAGTTAATGCGGATGTTTTACAACAAGCTCAACAACGTATTCAACAAGATTTATTGACAGCATTGGCTGCATTTTCCATTCCAGAACCTTTAAAAGCCGCCGTTCATCATGCCGTGATGTTAGGTGGTAAACGTGTTCGCCCAGCTTTATGTTATGCGGCAGCATCCTTACAGCCGAATCATCATTTTGCTGCAGCGCGTCGTGCTGCTGTTGCGGTTGAATTGATTCATTGCTATTCATTGGCACATGATGACTTGCCATGTATGGACAATGATCTATTACGCCGTGGTCAACCCACTTGTCATGTGGCATTTGGTGAAGATACCGCGTTATTAGCTGGTGACATTTTACAGTCGATGGCATTTGAGATTTTGGGCAGTCGTTTGTTCGATGAACAGGGACAAGGCACAGAGGCTGCAATTGTTTTAAAGCAAATGCAGATTTTAGCGACAGCCAGTTCTAAAATGGTTTGTGGACAAGTACTTGATTTGCAGGCTGAAGGTAAGCAAGTGGATCAGGCTGAATTAGAGAACATTCACCGTAATAAAACGGGTGCCTTGATTCAGGCTGCAATTATGATGGGGGCTGTGACCATTTTTAATGGGACTGATCAAGCGATTCCTAAGTTACGTCAGTTTGGACAAAGCATTGGTCTGGCTTTCCAAGTCCAAGATGACATCTTGGATATTACTGCAAGCACTGAAACCTTAGGTAAAACCGCGGGAAAAGATGAGCAAGTACAGAAATCAACTTATCCTGCCTTAATGGGCTTAGCACAAGCACAGGCTTATGCGCAAAGCTTGCATGATCAAGCCTTTGAAGCTTTGGCTTATTTTGGTGAAGATGCCAAAGAGCTGGTCGAGATTTCACAGTTTTTACTGGCACGTAAAAGTTAATCTAAGTTACAGTCATATATCCTGATGAATAATAAATAAAGATTGGATGTAGCCGTATGAATGATGAACAATTAGAACAACTTGCCCTTAAATATGGACAACAATTGGCTTTTTCCATTCAGTCGCAGCCTTTTGGCCCAGATTGTGAAGTATTCAAAATCTGCGATAAGGTGTTTATGTTGATTGGGGCTTATTCGGGCAAGTTACTCGTGACGATTAAATCTAAGCCAGAGAAAAGTTTGGAATATCAGGAGCTTTATCCCTCAATTTCGGCAGGCTACCATATGAATAAGAAGCACTGGATCTCAATTGCCAGTGGTCATGAAATTACAGCCGATTTACTGCAAGACTTGATTCAAGATTCTTATGATTTGGTGGTGGGAAAACTGCCTGTTAAGACGCGAAAATTGCTCCAACAGCACTAAAAAATAAAGCAGCGATCACGCTGCTTTATTTTGATTGGAAAAAGGATTTAGTGTTTACCCATAATTCCACGAATGGCATTGAGTACATCGGCTGGAAGGACCACAGTTTTTGCGTTGCTTGATTTAGAAAGATCCTGCATTGCTTTCACATATTGCTCGCCCAGTAAGTAAGCGACAGGAATTTCTTTATCACCTACTGCAGTGGTCACCATTTCAATCGCACGTTGTGAAGATTCAGCAAGAACGACCTGCGCTTCTGCATCACGACGAGACGCTTCTAAACGACCATCTGCTTCTAAAATAGCCGCCTGTTTTTCACCATCGGCTTTGGTCACTGTCGCACGACGTTGACGTTCAGCTGCTGCTTGAGCTTCCATCGCAGCTTGCATGGTGTGTGAAGGTTGAATATCTTGAATTTCAACCGTTTTCAAGGTAATACCCCAATCTGAGATATCATCAGAAATAGCTGCTTTCAGTTTCGCTTTAATATGATCACGAGAAGAAAGCGCATCATCCAAGTCCATTTCACCCACAATTGAACGCAATGAAGTTTGAACAAGGTTTTGAATGGCCCATGTATAGTTTTCAATCCCGTACACCGCTTTTTCTGGCGTTGTAAGATTAATATAAGCCACGGCATTCATGACCAAAACCGCATTGTCACGGGTAATTACTTCTTGTGAAGGAATATCCAGAACAATATCTTTGGTCGTGATTTTATAAGCGACCTCATCTACATAAGGAATCACGAAATTAAGACCTGGCGCCAACGTGGTATGGTATTTACCTAAACGTTGAACAATCCATTTATAACCTTGGGGAACAATGCGGACCCCTTTAAAAATGGTTATACCAATAAAAGCTAAAAAAGCTAAAACTACAATCGTACCGACAGACATTGAAAACCCTCTTTGTGTTTATGACGTATGAGGTTGAACGACTAAATCATTACCCAAAATATCAACCACGCGAACACGATCACCCACTTGGACTGGAACAGAACAACGGCAATTCCATTCATCAGAACCTAAAACAGGCATTGAGAAGCGTACAATAATTTGTCCATGTTCAAGACCAGTCTGGATGACCATACCGACTTGACCAATGGTTGCTTCGCGTGGGAGTCCTGCTTTGGTTTTATCAATGGAAAGTGGTTTGATAAATTTGAACCAAAGAATCGTACATAAAATAGATAAAATACCCCAAGTAATTACTTGGGTGGTAAAGCCCATCATCGGGAAAAGCCACAGTAAAATACAGACCATGACTGCTGCTATGCCAAACCATAATGCAGCAAAAGCAGGCAAAATCAATTCTGAAAGAATCAGTAAAATCCCTAATACAAACCAGTGCCAAGGTTCAACTACAAATTCCATAGATTTGCTCGCATAATGAAACGGAGTGGAGGTGAAAAAATATTCACCTTTAGCACTGTAACAGATCATTATCTTGATGAATATACAAAGATTGTTTTTTTAGAGTTTAGGGCGGGTGCGGCTCAAAGTACTTATCCTGAGGACAAGTTTTAATGAGCAGCAACAGCCCCTTAGCGGATGTTTAGAATTTAGATTTTGGTGCAGGTTTTAGGGCAGCGGGGGAGTTTTTAAATGTGGTAATGGCATTCCGAATCGCAGTGATCTTGGCTTGAGCCGCTTTTTCACCTTCTAAAATCGCTTCATTACTGGATTTTAGGTCTAATGCGCCTAAATGTCCCACTTTGGGCTGAATCACAACCGTAGCTTGATTCAGCTCTTCATTAATACTTTGCTGTCCCATGATATTAATGGTTTGATCAAGTAAGCCCCACATGCTTAAAGGCTTACCTCCCACTGGACGTGCAGAAATATCTACGGCAATCACGATATCAGCACCCATATCTTTGGCCGTTTTCACTGGAATTGGGCTGACGAGACCACCATCGACATACTTGGTATTGCCGATAACAGCAGGAACAAATACATTGGGAATACTGCATGAAGCACGGACGGCTTGTCCTGCATTACCTTTAATAAATTCAGCCTTTTTGCCACTATCCAAACGCGTTGCCACAGCGGCAAAACGAATCGGAAATTGTTCAATTGGCTTATTGCCCACTTGCGTATTCACATAATTCTGTAGTTTTTGTCCAAGAATAATACCTTGGCTATTTAAAGTTAAATCACGCAAATCGGATTCTTGCAGCTTTAATGCCAAATTCTGCATTTGATAAGGTGTTTGACCACTGGCATAAATACTGCCCACGAAGCTCCCCGCACTGGTACCCGTCACAATTTTGGCTTTAATGCCATGCGACTCTAGCACCTTGATCACGCCAATATGGGCAAAGCCTTTGGCACCGCCACCACCCAACGCGAGTGCAATGACGGGTTCACGTGCTTTAATTGCCGTAGTTTGAGGTGTTTTCTTTGCTGCTTGATCACAACCAAATAAAGCGAGACTTAGAACAGCCAAGCAAGACAGTCGAGCAATTTTCATATCAAATGCAGATAAAATGAACAAAAAGATGGGCACATCAGACCAGATTTGCCCTTAATTTTCTAGTTTTTTTTCACAAGTTTTTGTAAGGGCTGCGCCAGCCAATCAGGGTTCTTGGGGGAGAAGTGCCCAATATAACGTTTTAAGATCTGTTCGAGATCTTGTTGATAATGACCCGTCGGGGTAAAGGCACCTAAACAGTAAATGGTTTTATGATCATAATCAAAGGCAAACATCACGATTGGAATACCAGCAGCATGGGCAATATGGTAAAAACCGCTCTTCATTTTTTCAGCTTTTTTACGGGTGCCTTCTGGTGCCATCCCGATCCAAATTTTATCGTGTTGATGAATCGTGGCGACGACTTGTTCAGTAAGCCCGTGAGCACTATCACGATGCACAGGAATCAATCCCGCCCAGTTTAAAAGTGGCTTCAAAACTGGTTTAAATAGAGTATCTTTACCTAAAACCGTAATTTTTAAACCTAGGCCGCCAATAGCGAGAAAGCCATACCAGCCATCAATATTGGAAGTATGGGGCGAGATTATGGCAACAGCTTTGGGTAGGTTGGGAATTTCACCAACAACCGTCCAGCCTTGGCTGAGAAAAAGTTTTTTACACAATGCACGACTATACGCGTTACCACGTTGTGGAACTAGCGGGGGTAAATCTGGAAAATGTTGCGGCATAAATCACGATATGTAATGACAACTACAATTATGTTAAACACTCATGGCAGTGCCTGCATTGGCAAAAAATAAGATTTTATTGCCTTGCCGATGAAAGGATTAGATACTTGAGCGACTTTATCGTGCAGCCATGGAAAACTCGGAATGCCTAATCTTCGACAGATTTACATTTTATTGTTTTCTTTGTATTGGGCGCAGGGCTTGCCTGTCGGCTTTATGACGCATGCATTGCCTGTGATTTTAAGAGCACAAGGGGTGTCGCTGGCGCATATTGGTGGCTTTGGTTTATTGATGTTGCCTTGGTCGATTAAGATTTTTTGGGCGGCCTATGTAGATCGTTTGGGTCATTCTCGATGGGGACATTATCGTAGCTGGATTATTCCAACTCAACTATCCAGTGTTATTATTCTGATTATCCTCTCGTTTTTCCCGATACAAACGCTAGATCAACCCAGTTATCTGCTGATTTTCTTTACCTTGCTTCTATTTATGAATTTAACGGGAGCAACGCAAGACATTGCCACAGATGGGTTGGCTGTCAATTTACTCAAAAGTGATCAACAGCATTGGGGCAATACTTTTCAAGTGATTGGCTCACGCTTGGGATTTATTGTGGGTGGGGGAGCGGTACTTTGGTGTCTTGATTGGTTAGATTGGCAAAAGACCTTTCTGGCTTTGGCAGCCTTGGTATGGATTAATACGTTGCCTGTTTTGTTTTATCGTGAGCCACAACATGAAAGTAAAGCTGCGCTGAAGCAAGCAAGCTCACAATCCTTTATACACGCCATCAAAAGTTATTTAGATTACTTCCAGTCCTCTTCAGAATTAAAAGCATGGTTGCTGGTTCTGATCAGTTTTAAAGTAGCTGATGGGTTAGCAGGACCTATATTAAAACCTTTAATGGTGGACATAGGGTTGAACTTTACCCAGATTGGGGTGTTTATTACCATGTTTGGGGCGGTTGCTGCATTATTGGGTGCAGTTGTTGCTGGGCTATTGTTAAAATCCTTCTCGAGAATACATTGTTTAATCGTGTTCTCGTTTCTGAAAATTATAAGCTTGGGGGCGTATGCCATTCTCGGCTATGGCTATGAATCACAGTGGCAAATTGCACCACTTTGGCTGTATGGGGTAAATGCGATTGAGGATGCCTGTTCAGCGATGTTGCTGGTGGTGATGCTAACACTGGTCATGCAATATAGCCGGAAACAATTTGCAGGAACGGACTTTACTTTTCAGGTATCGATCATGGCAACGATGAGCGGTTTGTTATATTTATTCAGTGGCGTGGTGGGCGATTGGCTAGGCTATGCAGATTATTTATTGGTGATCTGCATCATTTCGATCTTGTGTTTGAGTCCGATTTTTTATTGGAAAAATAAAGCAAGATAAAGGTCACTTTTTATTACAATTTTTATGTTTAAAAGATGTGCATTGAAACAAAAAAACTCGTCTTAGGGCTCAGCTTATATAGGAATAGAACGATTTTCGTCGGATTTTATCATTTTATGAATATAGCGAATTCTATGCATAAAATGAGCTAATTTTTCTATAATTAATTGATATAAATGCTAAATTTATAATGAATAATGTCGTAAATAGACTAATTAGAATGAAGAAGCGTATGTATAAAAATTAAACTTTAGTCGAAATTGGAATAAATTAATAAGATTTTAATCGTTTTGTCATATAAAGTTAATGTGTAGGATTTGTTACAAATTTAACCAGGATGTAAACAATGAAAATCAAAATTGTAACAGCAGCTGTGCTTAGTTTGCTTGCAACAACCACTTTTGCTGCACCAACACTTTATGGTGAGATTGATGCCAGTGTTGATTATTTACCAGAAAAAAATGCAACTAAATCAAATAAAGACGTTTGGGAAATCAGTTCAAACAGTTCATTCATTGGGATTAAAGGTGATGAAAAGCTCACTGAACGCTTAAGTGCAGTTTATGCGATTGAATGGGCATTTAATGCTGATGGTGATGGCGACGATTGGAGCAAGCGTAACCGTTTTGTTGGTTTAAAAGATAGTCAGTTGGGTACATTGAAAATTGGCGCACATGATACACCATTAAAGCAATTATCGAGTACGGTTGACACATTCAACAACTATGTTGCCAACAAGGCGGATATCACAGGCATTTTCACAGGTGAGAACCGTGTATCAAATGTCGTTGTCTATGAATCTCCAGCAGTAAAATTACTCGATGGTGCGTTCAAATTTAACGCATTACTTGCAACTGGTGAATCAAGTGGTATTAAGTCAGACAAAGGCGTTGTTAAAACTGCGGGTCGTGGTTTAGGGGATGCATGGTCAACATCGATCACTTATGAAAATCCATTGGTGGTGGCAGGGATCGGTTATGACAAAGCGATTCCAAGTAACTTCCTTGGTCGTGGCTTCTTGAATGCTGCTGAACCTGCAATTGCAGGTGGTAGTTTGTTCGCTGCAGCCAATACGGTACGTGCTATTGGTAAAGTGACACCGCTTGAAGGTTTGGCACTAAAAGCACTTTATCAGACTTCTGAAGTTGAAAAAGCAGCAGGTAATGCGGCAGGTTCTGAAAATATTGATGATGCACAAGGTTGGTTATTGGGCGCTGAATACACCATTCCTCAAGCGAAAAACTGGACCGTAAAAGGCCAATATAGCCAGAATGACACCAGCTTTAAAACCAACACTGCTGATTTTAAGGCAAAACAAATTATTGCTGGGGCAGACTACGCGTTTAATAAGCAAGTCAAAACTTATGGTTATGCAGGTTATTTAACGCTTGAGCAAGCAAGCAAAAAAGATAAACAACCAGTTGCTGGTTTAGGCTTAGAATTCAAATTCTAATTATTTTTGTTAGATAACGCCCTTTAAGTTTGCTTAAAGGGCGTTTTTGTTTATATTGGTTGGACTTTCAATAGAATAACTTTGTTCAAAATAAAGCTTAGTTAAAGCATCAAGTGGTAGGGGAAACACGGATTTATAAAAAAATAGGACTTTTTCATATTTTAATTAATTCACTTCTTAATTAGCACAACTATGAAGCCCATTATTTTGAGGCTTCTATTGTTTTATTTAAGTCATTTTTAAGTTTTTATTCTTATCTTAAAAAAGCTAAGAAATTTATTTTTAGATTGTGATGATCATGCTGCTACAGAAACTCAAGACAAGACCCATCTCGCTGTTAACGTTTAATGCCTTACTCGCAATCTGGTTAGGTGTATTTTTAAATTTTGCTTTTTATAAAAAAATTGAGTCTCTTACTCCATATACAGGAATGAAAGCAGGTTTTTTTGTATTTGCTTCGATACTTGTTGTTGTTGCCTTATATAACTTTCTATTCCAAATTCTAAGTTGGAAATGGACCGCAAAACCGCTGGCAATTGCTCTGGTTTTTATTGGTGGCTTTGCTGCTTATACCGTAAATACATTAGGTGTCTGGATTACCTCTGATCAAATTCAGAATTTGATGCAAACTGATATGGCCGAGGCTCGGGATACTTGGTCATGGCATTTGCTTGTGTGGACATTAGGGATGACCCTATTGCCAATCATTATCATTCTGCTGGTCAAGATTAAACCTGAACCCGCGATACGGCAGATCTTAAAAAAGCTAGTTGCGTCTATTGTTTCTTTAGCAATGGTTGGTGGGCTTCTATTTGTTTTTTATGTCGATTTTGCAGCAATTTTCCGTGAGCATCGTGATTTAAAGGGAATGATTTCTCCTCAAAATATGATTGCTTCATTTGTATCGTATTATAAAAAGAAAGCACCTAAGGAAAATTTACCTCTGGTGACTTATGGAGAAGATGCCCAACGTAATGAAACGAACAAGAATTTACCTAAATTGATGGTTTTAGTGGTTGGTGAAACAGCACGAGCAGAAAATTTTTCTTTAAATGGTTATGCAAAGGACACTAATCCTAAACTCGCCAAGCAAGATATTTTGAATTTTTCTCAGGTGAGTTCGTGTGGTACAGCAACAGCAGTTTCAGTACCTTGTATGTTCTCTGGTATGCCAAGAGAAGATTACGATGAGCGTTTAGCAAGTCATCGTGAAGGTTTATTGGATATTGCGAAACGAGCAGGTTATCAAGTCACTTGGATTGATAATAATTCTGGGTGTAAAGGAACTTGTGATCGTGTTGAACAGTTTAAAATTCCTGAGCCAATTCAACAAAAATGGTGTAAGGAGGGTGAGTGTCTGGATGATATTCTGGTTGACAGCCTGAAAGCCTATCTTGAAACGATTCCGAAGGATGATACCCGTCCACGTTTGGTGGTGCTACATCAAATGGGCAGTCATGGCCCAGCTTATTACAAGCGTGTGCCACCAGCATACCGTGTGTTCAAACCCACCTGTGATACCAATGCGATCCAAGGCTGTACCCAAGAGGCTTTGATTAATAGTTATGATAATACTCTGCTTTATACTGATTATGTTTTAGATTCACTGATTGAGACTTTAAAAAATACCACGCAATATCAAACAGGTTTATGGTATTTATCAGATCATGGTGAATCGACGGGTGAAAGTGGCATGTATCTGCATGGTGCACCTTATGCGATTGCACCCACTCAGCAAACCCATGTTCCGATGGTGATGTGGTTCTCGAATACATGGCAGCAACAAGCGACCAAGCAAGTTAAATGCTTGGCACAACAAGCTAAAAATAAACTGAGCCAAGATAACTTGTTTCCGACCATGCTGAGTTTACTTGATATCAAAACCAAGGTAATTAATACTAAAGATGACATGTTAGCAACATGTCCTAACCCATAAGGTGAAATGAAATCATGACCAAGATCTTGATGATAGAAGATGATTTTATGATTGCAGAGTCAACCCTGACTTTACTGCGATATCATCAGTTTGACGTAGAATGGGTCAATAATGGGGTGGATGGACTGGCTTTATTGACCAAACAGTCTTTTGATTTAGTGTTATTGGATTTAGGCTTACCGTTGATGGATGGAATGCAAATCCTCCGACAAATTCGCCAACGTAGTTCTGTTCCTGTGTTGATTATTTCTGCCCGTGATCAGCTACAAAACCGTGTCGATGGTTTAAATCAAGGTGCAGATGATTATCTGATCAAGCCGTATGAGTTTGATGAACTACTTGCGCGCATTAATGCCTTATTACGCCGTGGTAGCGTAGAAACAGCACAATTGAAGAGCCAGTCACAACTGTTAAAAAGTGGTGAGCTGACCTTGGATGTGGAACAGCATTTAGCCACATTTAAAGGTCAACAAATTGAACTCTCCAATCGTGAATGGGCGATTTTGATCCCGATGGTTTCTCATCCCAACAAAATTTTCTCGAAAGCCAATCTTGAAGATAAATTGTATGATTTTGATAGTGAAGTGACCAGTAATACCATTGAAGTCTATGTACACCACTTACGTGCCAAGCTGGGTAAAGACTTTATTCGTACCATTCGTGGCTTAGGTTATCGTTTGGGGCAAGCTTAAATTGATGAAAACAACGCAGCATTATTCACTCAAGAAAAGACTGATTTGGGGAACCTCAATTTTCAGTATTGTGCTGGGTTGTTTTTTAATTTTAGCGGCATATAAAATTTCATTACATGAAGTCGATGAGATTTTAGATACGCAAATGCAATACATGGCGGAACGTTCCAGCTCTCAGCCAGTAACGCCAACAGCAAGTCGGGTGGAGTTGCACAGAACCTACCATGAAGAGGATTTGCTGATTGATATCTGGGCCTATAAAGATCAAAGTCATTTATGGCATCAGACCCATCTGTTGCTGCCGCCTGTGAAACAAGCAGGTTTTTATACCCAAAATACACCACAAGGAAAGTGGCGTGTGTATGTGATTCCATTAAAAGACTATCAGATTCAAGTCAGTCAGCAAGAAGAGGTCCGCCATGCGTTTGCGTGGGAGTTGGCTGGAAGTATGTTCGTTCCTTATCTGCTTCTATTGCCGATTGCAATTCTGGTTCTAGCATTTATTATCAGTCTGAGTTTAAAACCTTTAGATGATTTTAAAACAGAACTGACCCAGCGTGATTCGGATGGCTTGTCGCCAATAAATGTTAAAGATTATCCGCAAGAACTATTGCCTACTATTGAAGAAATGAATCGTTTATTCGAACGTATTCAGCATGCACAGACTGAACAAAAACAGTTTATTGCCGATGCTGCACATGAACTTAGAACACCTGTGACAGCGCTGAATTTACAAACGCGAATATTGATCAGTCAGTTTCCAGAACATGAGGCTTTGCAAAATCTGAGTAAAGGTTTAGCCCGTATTCAACATTTAGTTACCCAACTTTTGGCATTGGCAAAACAGGATGTTGCACTGAGTTTGATTGAACCTAGTACAAATTTTAGATTGAATGATGTTGCACTTAACTGTGTTGAACAGTTGGTCAATTTGGCTATGCAAAAGGAAATCGATTTAGGTTTTGAGCGCAATGAGCCGATCGAAATGCAAAGCCTTGAATCAACGGTACATTCGATTATTTTTAACTTGATTGATAACGCAATTAAATATACCCCCAATCAAGGCATTATTAATATTTCAGTGTATAGCGATACTGATGATTTTGCCTATATTCAAATCGAAGACAGCGGCAATGGGATTGATCCTGAGCAATACGACAAAGTCCTGAAACGTTTTTATCGCGTTCATCATCACTTAGAAGTGGGGAGTGGACTTGGACTTTCGATTGTGGATAAAGCTACTCAACGTTTAGGTGGGATTCTGACTTTATCTCGAAGTATTGAATTAGGCGGTTTGAGCGTGTTGGTCAAATTACCAAAGAAACTTGCACCACATCATGAATTACATTAAGTCTTATTCACAATGTGGCTTTTGATTGTGTTGAATCAATCCTGCTTTGCCTTTTCAGCCTGTTCTTTTAAATAGCGTAAAAAGAGCACACATTTCTGGATGCGTTTGCCATCATTGCCAACTTTGCTGACATTGAAACGCAATACCCAATTTAAGCGCTTACCGACCTTGCAAATATCTTTATAGACTTGAGGTTCATCCAGCAAAGCTTGATAGAGCAACTGGCTGGCTGGCTCGAGTCGTTCAAATTCAAAATGATAAGCTGTTGAGAAGATAAACAGTAACCAGTCACGAACAAAACAATCGTGCAGACTGAGTACATCTCGCGGATCCGTTTCAAAATCAATGAAAGTAAATTGATTTTGCTTATCGACCAAAATATTACGCGCAAAGGCTTCGCTTAAATAACCTTCATGCTGATGAATTTGGCGAATAGCTTGAATCGCTTGATGAAACAGATCGAACTGTTGTTCAGGATGGTCTTTAAGGCTTGCAATTTTCTGGTCGAGTTGGCTGACATGGCTTTGACGTTGCGAGCCGACATCTTCGAGCAAAATGCCTTTTTTTGAGAGCGCCAATACATTTGGTGTTGAAATCCCTAATGCTTTAAGCTGCTGGATACGTTTGAATTCACATTGGATTGCAGCTGATCCACCTTGGTTGGGAACGGGGGTGATGGAGCCGAGATTAAATATTTTAGCTAGCCATTTCAGAGGTGTATATAACCACAAACCATGACGTTCAGATGCTTTTTTAAGCCATACTTTACGTGAATCTAGTTCATAAGACTGAATAGAGTCGGATTGTGTTGCTAAAGTGGATTCCAAAAAAGATTGATAGTCAGACATACGGCAGCAAAAATAATCCTAATATGAGCGTCAAACATACTCGTTGTCTGAGTACGGGCGTTCACTTTACCACATCAATTGTCGATAAAGGTATAGAATTACGATTTGTAAGGGCTTGGTGGCGCTTATAAGTGAGCGCATACAACACAAGGTTCACAGCAACACAAACCCATGCAGTCCACAAATTATGACTCAAAAAATGGGCGCCACGCATCATCTGTGCCCAGCCCATCGCAAAGCCAATGATCATCGCTGCAATGAGATAAAACCAAGCACGCTGTGTTTGATGCAGACGATAGACAAAATAGCCTGTGACCAGTGCGAAGCCTGTACTGGCGTGACCACCAGGAAAACAGTGCCCAGCGGTTGCAGAAAAATCCCAAATGAAACCTGTTGAGGTTTCATGGGTCATATACCATGGACAAGCGTGAGAAGAATGAGCTTTGAGTAGTCCTACGATACCTGTGCAGAGCATACTGACCCAAAACATATAACCATATTGCCAACGTTGTGGTTTCAGCTTTTCGACTTTAAAAGATGCACACCATAGAAAGAAGAAAACCACATAAACAAGCGTTAAAAGCTGCTTGACGTAAGTATGGTTAAGTTTATCGAGAAACCAATCATTTTTATAAGGGAAGCCACCATGTTGGCTGACCCAAGGTTGAATCAGTTGCATGTCAATGGTTCCACCGACTGGAAACACGAACAACAAGATGAAAAAGCTGACCAATAATAGAAAGCTCATCAATGCGAAGAAAGGTGTTTTCAAAATCATGGAACGTATTATTAAGCTCAGATGGCAATTGTGTTATTTAATGTGAACAAGCTTAATTGGTTCTTAAATAAGCTTAAAAAAGTAACAATAGTAGACAATTGAAAATAAAACAGATTTTGTTTTAAGTTTATGAAATATTTTAATTTATATTGCCAGGTTTGGCGTTGTGATCAGCTTTATTCTATTTAAAAATAAAGCAGCAAATGACTGCTTTATTTTTAAAATGAGTGAGATATGGTTAATGTAGAATTTTATTCAGGAATTGTTGCGCTCGTTCACCACGCGGTGCACCGAAGAACTCATCTTTAGAGCAGTCTTCTACAATTTTTCCTTGGTCCATAAAAATAATCCGATTGGCGACCTGACGGGCAAAGCCCATTTCATGCGTCACACACATCATGGTCATGCCTTCTTTGGCCAATCCCACCATTACATCAAGGACCTCATTGATCATTTCAGGGTCAAGCGCAGAAGTGGGCTCATCGAATAGCATCGCAATCGGGTCCATACTGAGGGCACGCGCAATTGCTACACGTTGTTGTTGCCCCCCTGAAAGCTGGGCGGGATATTTATTGGCATGTGCGCTCAGTCCAACCCGATCCAGATAGGCGAGTCCTTTTTTATTGGCTTCCGCTTCTGAACGTCCAAGCACTTTGATCTGTGCAATAGTCAGATTCTCGGTAATACTGAGATGAGGAAACAATTCAAAGTGCTGGAACACCATACCGACACGGCTACGTAGTTTAGTCATATCGGTTTTGGGTTCGTGAACTGGCACACCATCAACAAAGATTTTACCCTGCTGAAATGGTTCAAGTCCATTCACGGTTTTGATGAGCGTGGATTTTCCTGAGCCTGATGGACCACAGACCACTACGACTTCACCTTGGCAGATTTGGGTACTGCATTCGGTCAGTACCTGAAATTGTTCATACCATTTACTGACATTCTGGAGGTCGATCATTACTTTATTGTCGCTCATACACTTAACCTCCTTTGTAAACGTTTCACTGCGAATGTTGCTAAAGCACTGATGGTGAAGTACACCAGTCCTGCAAATAGAATATATTGGGTGAGCAGAGACATTAAATCACCGCGTACATAATTTGTTCTGAAAAAATCGAGTAATCCAATTGCATAAACCATGGTGGAATCCTGAAACAGGATGATGGTCTGTTGAAGCAGTAACGGGGTCATTTTTCTGAATGCCTGCGGCAGAATAATCAGTCGCATAGATTGGCCATAGCTCATACCCAATGCTGAAGCAGCAGCAGCTTGACCTTTGGGAATGGACTGAATCCCTGCACGGACAATTTCAGAAAAATACGCTGCTTCAAATAGCATGAAGGCGACAATACTTGAAACCAAAGCGGTATCGATAGTCAGGTATTGTCCAGTAATTGCGGTATAAAAAAATGGCACAGCAAAATAGAACCACATCAAGACCAGCAGCAAGGGAATGGAACGGAACAGATCCACATAAGCCTGCGCCATCCAATTGAAAATTTTAATCGAAGACAAACGCATCATTGCCAGTATTGTACCAATGGCAATACCGCCAATGGTCGCAATCACCACGACTTTTAAGGTAATGCTGAATCCATACCAAAGCGCAGGCCCAGACTGTTGTAAGTCACTCAGAAAAGAGGTTAGCCATTCCATACTACTTTCCTCCTGATATTAAACCAGGAATACGCAGACGCTTTTCCAATAGGTTCATGCTAAAAATGAGGCAGATGTTAATCAGAATAAAAATGAGCGTGACATAGGTGTAAATTTCGATGGTATTCTGAGTGTATTCACTGATGGTTTTCATCTGCGAAATAATTTCTGCAACACCGACTAAAGAGGCGACCGAGGTGTTTTTGACACAGTTGGTTAACTCTGAACTGAGTGGCGGTAAAATGGTACGAAATGACTGAGGCAAAATGACATAGCGATACAGTTGTGCCGTGGAAAAGCCCATGGCATAACCTGCATTGATTTGTCCCTTAGGTAAGGCTTCAATCCCTGTTCGAACTTGCTCGCACACCCGAGCCGCAGTAAATAGACCCAGTCCAACACTGGCAGAAATCAATGCTGTCGTATTGGCTCCTAGATCATTCATCCACCAGTTTTTAATCGGGGCAGGCAGAAAGTTGGGAACCACATAAAACCAAATAAACAATTGAACCAGTAAAGGTACATTTCTGAATAGTGTGACGTAGGTGGTACCAATGGCTCTGGCAGTTTTATTGGGGAGTGTGCGCATGATTCCGAGGATACTGCCGAGAAGCAGGGCAATACTCCATGCGACCACAGCAATCACAACCAGCCAACCCAGACCTGTGATGATCCAGTTCAGATAGGTGGTGTCTCCGATACCTGTTGATTGCCACAAAACTCCCCAGTTCCAGCTATAATTCATAACAACTCCTGAGCAGAATCGGGACGACGTTCGCTGTTACCCAATTCTGCAATATATTCTTGCTATAAGGGGAGCGAATTATTGATCGCGATCATGTGGGCTGCTGATTAAGGCTTTGAGCTGATCCGACATGGCAAAATTTAAATTAATATTTTTGGGTGGAATCGGTTGCTGGAACCATTTTTCATACATTTTGTTGATTTCACCAGAGGCATAGGTTGCCTTAATTGCATCATCGACCACTTGTTTAAAGCCTGTATCGCCTTTACGCAACATACAGCCATAAATTTCATGGATGGGTGCTGTGCCGACAATTTCCCATTGATTCGGATCTTTGGCTTTGGATTTTTCCCCTGCAAGCAAAATATCATCCATCATAAATGCGACAGCGCGACCATTTTGCAGCATCAGGAAGGATTCAGCATGGTCTTTGGCGGAAATGATTTCGCCAATGCCAAGTTCTTGCTGATGTTGACGGATATAGCGTTCAGACGTAGTTCCCGCTGTTGTGACCAGTTTTTTACCTTTTAAATCGGCAAAGTCTTTAATGCCCGAATTTTTAGCCGTCAGCAGTCGTGAACCCACTTCAAAGAAACCGACAGAGAAATCGACTTGCTGCTGGCGTTCTTTGTTATTGGTGGTTGAGCCACATTCTAGATCTACGGTGCCATTCGAGACCAGTGGAATCCGGTTCTGACTGGTGACTAAATTATAGCGAATCTTCAGGTCTGGCATATTCAGTTTCTGCTTCACGGCCTCAACGACTTTAAGTTGCAGATCATGCGCATAACCGACGGGTTGGTTTGGGGTAGATGCAATATAAGAAAAGGGAATGGATGAGTCTCGATAACCCAGCACTATCGTGCCAGAGCTTTTGATTTTGTTTAATGTTCCCGAAGTGGAGGCACCCGCTTCAGTCGCTTTGTCGCCAGCAGCTGGCGCTTTGTTGTCACTACAAGCACTGAGTCCGAATACCAATGTGCCTGCACAAAGCAGAGAGGTCATGGTGCGTTTATAAATCATGTACAAAACTCCTTTTGTATCGTTATGATCGCATGCGTCATTGTTGCGGTTTAACCGTTCATTTTTATGAAAAATAATGTGTTCTTTTTGATGTATTAAAAAGCATTATTTTTCATCTTAATGGAGTTCAATGCACATGCTCAAGCGATATTCTTTACGGTTTTGTTAATCGTAATGGTGGATGAGTGACGTAATTTAAAAGCTGTAAATTACAGTAAAAATTGCAAGAAATATAAAGCATGATATATGCCATAATGGTTTGGATAGACTAGGGCAGAGTCGGTTGTACAGCGGCTTTATCTCAGTATTAAAACCGCTATGTATCGATAGTCTTGATGAGAAGAGAAAAATAAAATAGGGAAAATAAACACTCGTTCGTTTTTAATTGAGATAAAAAAAGCGACGTTTCCGTCGCTTAAAAAGGTTTGAAAAATTAGAACATTGATTCTTCCGAATTGGCTGAAATTTTATGGATTGAAAGATCCGCACCACGATATTCATCTTCTTGTGACAGGCGAATACCCATAGTGGCTTTTAATAGACCATAGACAATAAAACCACCGACCAAGGCAATGATAATGCCAAGACCCGTACCAATGATTTGCGAGATGATGGAGACACCACCTAAGCCACCTAAAGCTTGTTGACCAAAGATGCCTGCTGCAATTCCTCCCAATGCACCGCAAACACCGTGTAAAGGCCATACCCCAAGTACATCATCGACTTTCAGTTTATTTTGAGTATAGGTGAACAGGTAAACAAACAGTGCACCAGCCGTACCACCAATAATTAATGCACCAATTGGGTGCACAATGTCTGAACCCGCACAGATCGCGACCAAGCCAGCCAATGGACCATTGTGTAAGAAACCAGGGTCATTACGCCCCATAAAGTTGGCTGCTAAAGTACCACCCACCATTGCCATCAATGAGTTAATTGCCACTAGACCTGAAATCGCTTCAACCCGTTGTGCGCTCATCACGTTAAAGCCAAACCAGCCCACGATCAGAATCCATGAACCTAAAGCAAGGAATGGAATAGATGACGGTGGATGGGCACTGACACGACCATCATTTTTATAACGACCATGACGGGCACCGAGTAAAATCACTGCAGCAAGGGCAATCCAACCTCCCATGGCATGCACCACAACTGAACCGGCAAAGTCATGGAAACTTGCACCAAATGTGTTTTCTAGCCACTTTTGCAAGCCATAGTTACCATTCCAGATCATGCCTTCGAAGAAAGGATAGATCAGTGCCACCAAAATCAATGTTGCAATTGCTTGAGCACGCATCTTGGCACGTTCTGCGATCCCACCCGAAATAATCGCAGGAATTGCAGCAGCAAAGGTCAATAAGAAGAAACAGCGCATCAAGTTATAGCCATGATCAGCTGCTAAGGTACTGCCGGCATGGAAAAAGTTTTGACCATATGCAATCCAATAACCTACAAAGAAATAGGCAATTGCTGAAATGGCAAAATCGGTGAGGATTTTACTCAATGCATTGACTTGGTTTTTATGGCGTACCGTGCCCAATTCCAAGAATGCAAAGCCAGCATGCATTGCCAATACCAGTACTGCCCCGAGCAGTAAGAAAAATAGATCTACGTTTTGCATAGTGGTGCTCAAAAAAAGTGCTAAATTTTATTTTGGTGCAAATATTTGATTCGTTTTCTGCACCAAAATGGATTTAGTAAATCTAAAAACTCAAGCTGTATCACAACAGCTCAATTTGATGAAATATCTAAAGCAAAAAACGCACCAATTTAGAAGTTAAATTTTAATTTTGGTGAAAAGTGGTGCAATTTGCTTAAAAATAGCACAGTTCTGGGCACTTCTGAATGAAAGGCGTTGTGGGGGATTTGAATGCAAATGGAGAGATGATTTTTGCTGTGTTCAAGAACAGCTCACGCCACTTTTCATATCCGTAATGTTCAATATAAAAAGCAGCGCTGTGCAATTGTTGCTAGTCTTACATGACAGGTGGGCTATAGCTGAGGGTACGGCCTAAAATCCACAATAAGAACAGCACTAAAGGCAGATGGAATACCAATTGAGTCACGGTAAAACCAATCACATCTTTGGCCTTAAGTTTTAAGATCCCGAGCATCGGTAGCATAAAGAAGGGATTGATCAGATTCGGTAACGCTTCGGCCGCATTATAAATCTGCACGGACCAGCCTAAATGAACTTGTAAATCATTGGCAGCCTGCATCACATAGGGTGCTTCAATAATCCATTTACCGCCACCTGATGGAACAAAGAAACCCAGTACTGCAGAGTAGATGCCCATCACAATCGCAAAGGTCTCTTTGGAGGCAATCGAGACAAAGAATTCAGCAATATAATGCGACAGGGATAAATCCTGACTATTTAGCGCTTGGGTCATAATAAAGGCGATACTGCCATAGAGTGGGAACTGGATCAGAATACCCGAAACAGCAGGCACAGCCTGACTGACGGCATTGAGAAAATTACGTGGGGTGCGATGTAATGCAAGCCCCAGCATCAAGAACACAAAGTTATAAGTATTGAGACTGGAAATGGCGATGATCGGATTGGTTTTAGAAAACTCGATGAACATCCAGATTAAGCCTAATGCCACCACAATAATGGTCAATAAGGGAGAGTTTTCTAACCAATCCCCAGGTCGGGTCGATTTGACCTCAGTTTTTTCCTCTTCTTCAAAACTCAGTTCAAAATCCTGCATGGTTTTGACATTGTCTCCCTTAGGCGCAGACCAATAGGCAATCGCAATCGAGACAATTACCAAGATTAGGGTCATCAGCATCGATTGCCACAGGAAGATGGTTTCGGTAAATGGAATCACACCAGTTAAATTATAGATCGACTCAGGTAGACTGGCTTTATTAGCCTGTAATTGTGCTGCAGACGAACTGATACCGAGTGCCCAAGTTGCGCCCATACCAATAATGGCAGCAGCAGCGGCAGCACGATAGTCCATCTGTAGTTCTTTTCGTTTTGCCAGCGCAATCACCAATAACGCCGTCAGAATAGTACTGACCGCCCAATTGACCAAAGAAATCAATAAGCTGACAGTAGCGACCAAGACAATGGCACTGCGTCCCGAATGGGGGATACGTGCCATCATCTGAATCAGTTTTTTCACAGGTGCAGAAACCGAAACCACATAGCCAACAATAATCAGCATGGTCATTTGTAAGGTGAAGGGGATTAGACTCCAGAAACCATTCCCAAATGAGCTGGCAACATCTTGTACCGATGCACCAATGCCGATGGCAGCAAAGGAAACGATAATCACACCGAGCAGGGCAAAGATATAAGAGTCAGGAAACCATTTTTCCGACCAGTTACTAATACGCAGGGCAAACCGTTCTAACAAGGCAGGTTGTTTATTCATCTTGAGCATCCATTTTTAATTTTGTTGTATCTGATTCATTTGTCCTAAATGAATTTTTGCTGTTATGAAAACAGCGAAAAGTGATGCCATTACAGCATCACTTCAATGAGAAAAATAAAAGCGTGTGTAGAATTAAGCTTTGGCTTCAATCAACAGCTCAACACCTGTGGCAGCTTGAATTTGTTGTTCAGTCACATCAGGTGCCAGTTCAACCAGCTTGATGCCTTCAGCAACAACATCCAAAACACCTAGATCGGTAATGATACGATGCACCACTTTTTGACCTGTGAGCGGTAAGCTGCACTGTTTGACGATTTTAGCGGTACCATCTTTGGCATTGTGTTCCATCAACACCACCACGCGTTGTACGCCGGCAACCAGATCCATGGCACCGCCCATACCTTTGACCTTTTTGCCCGGAATCATCCAGTTGGCGAGGTCGCCTTGTTCAGAGACTTCCATGGCACCCAGAATGGCGATATTGACGTGACCACCACGAATCATGGCAAAGGATTCACTGCTTGAGAAAAATGCCGCACCTGCACGAGCAGTAACGGTTTGTTTGCCTGCATTGATTAAATCAGGGTCGAGTTGCTGTTCGGTTGGAAATTCGCCAATACCGAGTAGACCATTTTCCGATTGCAACCATACATCCATATCATCTGGAATATAGTTGGCAACCAGTGTGGGAAGGCCAATACCAAGATTGACGTAGAAACCATCTTGTAATTCTTGCGCGGCACGCTGTGCCATTTGTTCACGTGTCCATGCCATGATTATGCGTCCTGTGCTTTTAGGGTTTTTTGTTCGATCCGTTTTTCTGGCGTGGCATTCAGCACCACACGATTGACATAAATGCCCGCTAAATGAATTTCATCTGGATCCAACTCGCCGATTTCAACAATCTGTTCGACTTCAGCAATGGTGATTTTTCCAGCCATTGCACATTCAGGGTTAAAGTTTTGCGCGGTTTTACGGAATACCAGATTGCCAGCTTTATCCGCTTTATAGGCTTTAACCAGTGCTACATCTGCGGTTAGTGATGGTTCAAGGATGTAAGTACGACCATTAAATTCGCGTTGTTCTTTACCTTCAGCCACCAAGGTGCCTGCACCTGTTGCGGTATAAAAGGCAGGAATGCCAGCACCGCCAGCGCGTAGTTTTTCCGCCAATGTGCCCTGTGGGGTGAGTTCAACTTCGAGTTCGCCATTTAGATATTGGCGTTCAAATTCTTTATTTTCGCCCACATAAGATGAGATCATTTTTTTAATTTGTCGGGTCTTGAGCAAGACACCCAAGCCAAAATCATCAATACCTGCATTATTGGAAATACAGGTCAGGCCTGTTACACCAGTTTCTTTCAGTGCTTGGATTAATGCCTCAGGAATACCACATAGGCCAAAACCGCCAACCGCAAATGTCTGTTGATCTTGCACCACATCTTGCAGTGCTAGTGCTGCGGTTGAATAGACTTTATTCATTTTTTTCACCTGTAAATTCCTTGGTTTCTAATAGTTTTAGCACTCAGGGATTATTTACAGAAGTTTAAATTTTTAAAGGATTAATGAGGGAAACTCATTAATACAACAAATTTCATCTATTTCACTCAAAAGAGCAGGATGACGGAGCGAGTCTGTCTTCGTGTAGCAGTTAATCAGGGTTAGCCAAAATCATGTTGTAGCAAGATCTCGATAAACTCGGCTGAGATATTGGAAAGCTCAAAGTTTTTTTTATAGACAATGCCAATCGCTTGCGGCAGTTTGCCATCCTCAATTTCGATTAAGACATTATGTTCCTTGTCGATAAAATTTTGAAAATGACGGGGGATGGCACTGACCCCCATATCCAATGCCACAAAGCTGGAGAGGGAGCTGATTTGATGACATTCGACTTTTAAATCTAAAGTCAGATGGTTTTTGAGACAGTTTTCTTCAATTAGATGACGAACAATCGAGGGATGTTGTAAGGTCACAAAGGGATTGGCACAGAGTTGTTTCCAACTGATCGAATCCGCGTTTGCTAGTGGATGTGTTTTCGGTAAGAGCGCAAGGAAATCTTCCTCAAATAAAGGTTTAAATTCCAGTTGATCATTGCGTGGTGGTTCAAAGCAGATCCCAATTTCAAAAATGCCATCCTGAACGTTTTCCAATACTTTTTCATTGGGAATGTCATGAATAGAAAAACTGATATTGGGATGCTTGGCTAAAAAGCTATGAATGACTTGCGGCAAAATCGCATGGGTGACAAAGGGCATCGAGGCAATATTCAGTGTGCCGCGATTGAGTTTAAAACGTTGTTTAACGTCTTTTTCCATATCTTCCCAATTGGCCAGTAATTTCTTGGCATAGGGAATCAATGATTTTCCTTCCTGTGTCAGTTCAACCCGACGGGTATTGCGCTTAAACAGTTTGCCGCCGAGTTCTTCTTCTAGTGATTTGATACTGAGACTTAAAGCAGATTGACTGAGATGCAATTCAGCAGAGGCATTTGCATAATTCAGAGTACGAGTCAAAGCCAGAAATGCTTTGAGTTGCTTTAAAGTCATGGTGGACGACCTATGCGGAAAGTTTTTGATTTATATGCTGTAATTTATAAAAAAAACAGCACATTGTGACTGGCATTTTTGTTAATTCGTTGAGGCGAGGCAAGCTGTTTATTTTTAACAATACGACAAATGATTATCCATTTGTTTTATCTCAATATCGAAACATGGATTTTAAAAAGAATAAGCTAAATATAACTTGATGGGATTGATGAGTATTTTTGATCAGTTAATTTATTTTATTAATCAATTAAATTTTTAGATCTGTATTTTTGTATAGCATTGATTTTTAAATATAATTTAAATATTTTATTTTGTTTTAATCATCTTGTTTTTTATGATTTTAATGCTATTTTAAAATACGTTTTAGTATGCGTCATTGTTTTAGATTCTGTACTGTGGTTCGCAGTATTTTAATTTTATTTATGGTTAGGATAACCACCACACAGTATAAAAAAAATAATTTGGTTGACCCTGACATATATTCTTTGGAATGGAGTAAAAGAATATGTGGGACTTATTTGTCATTCTGCTGTCTTTAGGCTTGCTGATGTACACCGCCTATCGCGGTTTTTCCGTGATTTTAATGGCGCCGTTGTGCGCATTGCTGGCGGTTTTTCTGATCAACCCCGCCAATGTACTGCCGTTTTATTCAGGCATTTTTATGCCGAAGATGGTTAATTTCATTAAAGACTATTTCTTGGTGTTCTTACTGGGTGCGATCTTTGGCAAAGTGGTGGAAATGTCGGGTATTGCTGAGTCGATTGCCCGTACCATTGTCAATTTAATTGGTGCAAAGAAAGCCATTTTAACCGTGGTGTTGCTTGGTGCCATTTTGACTTATAGCGGTGTCAGTCTATTTGTGGCGGTATTTGCGATTTATCCATTTGCCAATCAGTTATTCCAACAAGCCAATATTCCAAAACGTTTGATTCCCGGCACCATTGCCCTAGGTGCGTTTACATTCACCATGGATGCCTTGCCGGGTACACCACAAATTCAGAACGTGATTCCAACCACATTCTTTGGCACCAATATTTATGCAGCACCGTTTTTGGGTGTCATTGGGGCGATTTTCGTCTTGAGCATGGGGCTACTGTATCTGGAATCACGCCGTAAAGCTGCGGCCCGTGCAGGTGAAGGTTATGCTGGTTTTGCTGCTGAAGATGCAGCCACGCAAACGGCTGCCGATGTTAATGAGTCTTCGCAAGGCAATGGTTCGGTATTACGTCAATGTATGGCCTTTGTGCCATTGATTCTGGTTGCGGTAATGAACCGTTATCTATCTACAGCCATCAAAGAATGGTATCCGAATGGCTTTGATTTTAATGCAATTGGTTTAGCCAACTACACGGTTGATGTAGCAAAAACTGGGGCGATTTGGGCAGTCGGGTTGGCCTTGATTGTCGGGATTATTGCCGCGATTTTATTTGATTATCAGCGCGTGGTAACTAACTTTAAAGAAGGCGTCAATGCCAGTATCAGTGGTTCATTATTGGCAGTAATGAATACTGCATCGGAGTATGGTTTCGGTGCGATTATTGCGGCATTACCGGGCTTTGCTTTGATCAGCCACGCATTGGGTACCACTTTTACCAATCCTTTGGTCAATGGTGCTGTGACTACGACAGTATTGGCAGGGATTACCGGTTCAGCCTCGGGTGGGATGAGTATTGCTTTGAGCGCGATGGCAGAAACCTACAATGCCGCTATTGTGGCTGCGGGCATTCCCCCTGAAGTGATGCATCGTGTGGTGGCGATGGCATCGGGCGGTATGGATACGCTACCGCATAATGGCGCAGTGATTACCTTGCTCGCCGTTACAGGTTTAACTCATAAACAATCCTATAAAGATATTTTTGCAGTCACCATTATTAAAACCTTGGCAGTCTTTGTGGTGATTGCTGCATTTACATGGTTCGGTATTGTGTAAGGCAAATTTTAATTTCAGCTTGTCCGTATTGACTGGCAAGCAATCAAAATGATCAAGAACAGGAGTAGCACAATGACTCAACAACTCGAAGCCAAAGTGGCCTTTATTACCGGTTCAGCCAGTGGCATTGGTTTAGAAATTGCGAAAAAATTTGCTCAGGAAGGCGCGAAAGTGGTGATTTCTGATGTCAATGCAGAGAAATGTCAGCAAGCGGTTGAGCAGTTAAAACAGCAAGGTTTTGACGCTTTGTCTGCGCCTTGTGATGTAACAGATGAACAAGCTTATAAAGCCGCGATTGATTTGACCATGCAAAGCTTTGGTCGTCTGGATATCCTGATCAATAATGCGGGTTTTCAGCATGTTGCAGCGATTGAAGATTTCTCAACCGAGATTTATCAGAAACTGGTACAGGTAATGCTGACAGGCTCATTTATCGGGATTAAACATGTGTTTCCGATTATGAAAGCGCAAAAATATGGTCGGATTATCAATATGTCTTCGATCAATGGCTTGATTGGTTTTGCAGGGAAGGCGGGGTATAACAGTGCCAAGCATGGGGTGATTGGCTTGACCAAAGTGGCAGCTTTGGAATGCGCCCGTGACGGGATTACCGTGAATGCACTCTGCCCAGGCTATGTGGATACACCATTGGTGCGTGGGCAAATTGCGGACTTGGCCAAAACCCGTAATGTGAGTCTGGAAAGTGCTTTGGAGGATGTGATTTTAGCCATGGTGCCGCAGAAGCGTTTACTCAGCGTGGAGGAAATTGCCGACTATGCGATTTTCCTAGCCAGCAACAAAGGGGCAGGGATTACAGGGCAGGCGGTAGTGATGGATGGGGGATATACCGCACAATAAGCTGTGTATGTGATTAAAAAAGCCGCTCAATTGAGCGGTTTTTTATGAAATGACAGTGATGAGTTAGCACAGCGCAATGCGTTTAATTTTTTCATCTGTTAAGAAAAACACAGATGTTGCACAGGTTTCTTCTAAAACATTGACAGAAATACCATCACCTTTGAACTTTAGATAATGTTTTGGGTCAATTTGCTCATCAGCTAAGATATTTCCATCTTCATCAAAGCGATAATCTTCATCCACGTAAATATCTGTTTTAGGTGCAACTTCAAAAGTTCCGAAAATATCGAGGTCATAATCTTTATCTGTATTTTCGTAATAATAAACTTTGTCGCTATTTGAGATACGGAATTCAAAGAGATATTTCATTCCTTTTTTATTTGGGTTTTTCAGCACTCGAAAGGTATCCAGATTTCCATCGCCATCAAAGTCAATAAACAAAGGCTTTTTGAGATGGGTTGTATCGACTGAATAGCCTTTTGGTAGTGGGGTTGAATTATTGGCGAGATAATCGGATTCGGGTGTAGCAGCAATAAGCACAGGTTCTGACACGGCTTGAGTCTGTTGAGCTGCCTTTTGAATGGGTTGATCGCTTTCTGCTGATGTTTTTGGTTTTTCATTACATCCAGCGAGCAAAATAAATGAGGTGAGTAATAGGACTTTATTCTTCATACAATTTGAGTATTTAAATGATGATGTATATAACAGATTTTAGCTTAAAAGTTGGATCTGTCATTTTTAATGTTTAATTCAAATTGAGGAGTATGAGAACTTTCTTTAGTCGATATTTTTTGAGTTAGAATGAACCAGCCTTTAATTCTAATACGACTTCATATGAACAATAAATTCGTCAGCTTTTGCCTTTTATCAGTCTGTTTAACTCAGTTGAGCCACGCCCAAGCAACGCCATTCAAGACCTATCAATCTGAGCCGTTGCATTGTGGTGAAGCGACTTTTCAAGTGATTTCATCCTGTTTTGATCCAGATGAAGGCGCGCTGAGAGGAAGTGGTGGCGTCATGCGTGAATCTTGCCAATCCAGTCATTTGCTGGTGAATTGGAAAGGACAGCAAAAGCGGATTGATTTTCCAATTGCAACCGCAGTACAAACGCAGCAATTAAAAAGCAAAGGTTATAAGTTGCAAAAAGTGATTCGCCAAGGGGATTGGTCACCACAAAGTTTGGCTTGTGGTCAGGTCAAAGGCATTTCGGGATATTTTGTGGTGGTGAATCAAGCAACCACCAATGATTTGAATCAAGAGTACTTGGGCAAAGGGTCATTGAGTGAAGAGCCTGTGTTACTGAATTTGAATGGCACGATGACCAGTGATGCACTTAGACAAAAAATCTATCCCTTGCTGAAACAAGATAAAGTTAAAATCACCAAAGTCGTTTCAGCCAATGCCTTATTTGGCGATGAGTAAAGCTTAGTTAAGTGACTCGTTTATCCAAACACGATATTGAAAGTGTTTGCTGACTTTGTTGGCTGATTATTGCTACACTTTTTAATTTTTAGGCAGATGCGTGATGTCTTTTGATCTTAAAGTCAGTTTAAAGCAAAGGGCTGAACCTTCCTCACAGCAGAAAAAGCTGAATCGCCTGATTGATCAAATAGAACAGCAAAAAATCAGCCTTGCCACATGGCAGAATGCGCAAGCTGAGATTCAACAACATACACGGCAAAAGCTGATGCCTGTGTATAGCGAATTGCATGAGATCTTGTTTCAGCAGTTAGATCAACTTTGGGCGCTGTTACAACAGCATGAGTTTTCCAAAACTGATATGCAGCAACTGGATGAAAAAATTGCCCAGCTTGCTCAAATGTTAAAGCGTTCCAAGATGTTGAGTGATGAACAGTTAAATCTGGTCAAGCAGATCGATACGTTTTATCAGCAACATTCCCAGCAATTGGCTAAAAAGACTAAAAAAGTACAGCCAATAAGGTTGGAACAGGATGAAAATTCTGAGCAAAGTATGACACTAGAAGAAGAGGATGACTTTGAGCAATATGCGGCTGAACAGCAGCAAGCCCGAGAACAAGCTAAACAACTTCGACAGCAGCAGAAACGTGAACAAGCTGAGCAGATGGCAGCGCAGTCGTTGAAAACGGTCTATTTAAAAATTGCTGCGATGATTCATCCTGACCGTGAGCAAGACGAGACCAAAAAAGAAGAAAAAACTGAGTTGTTCCAGCAGGCAAGTCAGGCTTATGAACAGCAGGATTTGTTTTATTTACTCAAGCTTCAATTACAGCTTGAACAGAATAAAGGTGTTGGAGCTAAAGCGTTATCAGCGGAGCAAGTCAAGTTTTATAAATTGGCTTTGGATGCACAGAGTCAGCAGCTTGAAAGCCAAATTGATGAGATTTTGGATTCTTTTCAGTTGGCGAAAAAAGTCAAAGCAGAGCATGTGCATATTGGTGATGTATATAAAGCGATAGATGCGGATTGTGCTGAGTTAAAGCAGCAATTGAAGTGGGAAAAGGAACGTTTAAAGCATATGAAGAAGGTGAGTGGGGTGGAGATATTGTTGGGGCATGGGGTGTTGTAACCTCTCCCTAACCCTCTCCTAGAAGGAGAGGGCATGTTGCGTATCGAATAACTATCAAATTCACAAAGGATGCTCCCTCTCCCTCAGGGAGAGGGCTGGGGTGAGGGTAATTAAAATGGAAAATAATAAATGAAACTAGACCCACAATTATTAGAATTCGCCAAAGCTATGCGAAGTAATGCAACTGATGCAGAACATCTAATGTGGCAATTACTTCGGGCTAAACGATTTATGAATCTGAAATTTCGCAGACAGCATGTGATTGCGCCTTATATTGTGGATTTTTACTGTCATGAATTGGGCTTGGTGATTGAGTTAGATGGCAGTCAGCACGGCACTGATGATGGAAAAGAATATGACGCTGAACGAACCAAGTTTTTAGAGGCTTCGGATTTAAAAGTAGTACGGTATTGGAATCATGAGATTTTAAAAAATACTGAGAGAGTTTTGGATGATTTATGGAATAGATGTTGTTCGCTTTCTAATAAGACCTCTCCCTAACCCTTTCCTACAAGGAGAGGGAATATCGCATGTTAGTTATAGGGGCGACATTTCGCAACTTGAAAGGAATTTATTAACCTAAAAACTTAGATTTATTTTTAATATAAAGGGCTGAATAATCAGCCCTTTATATTACATATTAATTTTAAGATTACAATACTTTACAGAGCAGCAATCTGTTCCATACTTTGTTTAATTTTCGCTAACTGATCAGCAAACTCAGCCAATTTAACCTTTTCACCTTCAACAACCGCTGCTGGTGCTTTAGCAACAAAACCTTCATTCGAAAGTTTATTGGCAATTTGATCATGTTGCTTTTGAACTTTATCCAAGTCCTTCTGCAAACGACCTAATTCAGCTTTAGGATCAATCAAGCCTTTCATTGGTACAAATACCGAAGCATGGCTGACAACGCTAGAACAAGACAACGGAGGTTCTTGCTCATTGCTTAAGAACTCAATGCTTTCAACTTTAGCCAATGCTTTGAATAAAGCTTCAATACGGATGATTTGCTCGCGCTCAGCATCAGAAATGTTTTTGAGTAATACAGGCAATAAACGCGCATTACCTAAGCCCATTTCACCACGAATATTACGTACCGCACCAATCAAACCTTGTAACCACTGCATATCTGCTTCAGCTTGATCATTGACCTTCGCTTGATCAGGCACAGGATATTGCGCAGTCATAATCGTAGCACCACCTTTGCCTAACATTGGCGCAAGGGTTTGCCAGATTTCTTCAGTTAAGTACGGCATCAAAGGATGAGCCAAACGTAAAGATGTTTCCATCACGGCAAGTAATACACGGCGAACTTCCGCTTTACGCTCTTCTGATACATTGGCATCGTTCAGCACTGGTTTGGTTAACTCAACATACCAGTCACAGTATTCATTCCAGATAAAGTCATAGATCGCTTGTGCAGCAAGGTCTAAACGATACGTAGCAAATGCTTGATGTACCGCAGCTTCTGCTCTTTGCAGACGGCTCATGATCCATTTTTCTGGAAGTTCCCAAAGCTCTGGACGCGCTTCTTGAGCAACCGTTTGACCTTCAACATTCATCAATACGAAACGGGTTGCGTTCCAGATCTTGTTGGCAAAGTTACGGTAGCCTTCAACACGTTTCATGTCGAACTTAATGTCACGACCTGTATTTGCAAGCGCACAGAAGGTGAAACGAACTGCGTCAGTACCGTAAGCTTGAATGCCTTCTGGGAATTCTTTACGGGTTGATTTCTCAATCTTCGCCGCTTGTTTCGGGTTCATCAGACCTGTCGTACGTTTTTGTACCAAAGTCTCAAGGTCAACACCATCAATCAAGTCCAGTGGGTCAAGCACATTGCCCTTAGACTTCGACATTTTTTGACCTTCGCCATCACGAACCAGACCGTGAACATAGACCGTTTTAAACGGTACTTGTGGCGTACCATCTTCATTCTTCATGAAGTGCATCGTAAACATAATCATACGAGCAACCCAGAAGAAGATGATGTCAAAACCAGTCACCAATACATCAGTTGGGTGGAAGGTATTGAGGAAATAGTTTTCCGCATCTTTCTTGGCATCGCCCGTCCAACCTAAAGTTGAGAAGGTCCACAGCGCAGAAGAGAACCATGTATCCAATACGTCTTCATCTTGGTTTAACACAACATCAGCAGGGATGTTGTTTTTGGCACGAACTTCCGCCTCGTCACGACCCACATAGATGTTGCCTTCAGCGTCGTACCAAGCTGGGATACGGTGACCCCACCAAAGCTGACGAGAGATACACCAGTCTTGGATGTTGTTCATCCACGCCATGTACATGTTGCTGTACTGTTCGGGAACAAACTTGATACGGCCATCTTGAACCGCTTCAATTGCGGGTTGCGCCAATGGAGCAATTTTTACATACCATTGGTCTGTCAATAATGGTTCAACGATTACACCTGAACGGTCACCGCGAGGTGGTTTAAGTGTATAAGGTTGAATTTGATCTAACCAACCTTCCGCTTCTGCTTGTTCAACCAGTTTTTTACGTGCTGCAAAACGCTCTAAACCAACATAGTCCGCAGGGGCTGGGATGGTTTTAGAAATTTGCTCGCCTGCTTTGGCGATGTATTCAAATTCAGCCAATACTTCTGCATTTTTATTGAAGATATTGATGATTGGTAATTCACAACGCTTACCGACTTCATAGTCATTAAAGTCGTGCGCAGGGGTGATTTTCACACAGCCTGTACCGAATTCTTTATCTACGTATTCGTCTTTAACGATTGGTACAGCACGACCTGTAATTGGCAGGATAATGTTCTGACCCACAAGGTGGGTATAGCGTTCATCATCCAGTGCCACAGCAACAGCAGTATCACCTAACAAGGTTTCAGGACGAGTGGTAGCAACAACGATATGGTCTTTACCATCATGGGTACGTAGGTTTTTATCTTCAAAGAAGTATTTGAAGTGCCACAATGAACCTGCTTCTTCTTTATCCGATTCAACTTCTAAGTCTGATAGCGCCGTTTGTAGTTTCGGATCCCAGTTGACCAGACGTTTGCCACGGTAGATCAAGCCATCTTCATGCAGTTTTACGAAAACTTCTTTGACTGCATTGGACAAACCTTCATCCATAGTGAAGCGTTCGCGTGACCAGTCGACTGAAGAACCTAAACGACGGATCTGACGGGTGATGGTATCGCCTGATTGCTCTTTCCATTCCCAAATTTTTTCGATGAATTTTTCACGACCTAAGTCATGACGGCTGATACCTTGTGCACCCAATTGACGCTCGACCACCATCTGCGTTGCAATCCCCGCATGGTCAGTTCCTGGCTGCCATAAGGTATTTTTACCCATCATACGATTGTAACGGGTCAGTGCATCCATGATGGCATTGTTAAAGCCATGTCCCATGTGCAAGCTACCCGTGACGTTCGGTGGTGGAATCATGATACAGAATGATTCACCTTGACCTGAGGGTTTGAAATAACCTTGTTGTTCCCAGATTTGATACCATTTCTTTTCGATCTCGGTTGGATCGTAAGTGGTTGCAATATTTTGAGCAGATTGAGCGTCAGTCATAGTACAGAAGATTAAAATTGAATAAAAAATTAGATCTATTGTAGCAAAAAATCCTCACTTCTGTAGGCATTTCAGCCCTGCATGAGGTGAATGATAAAAGCTGCCTAAATAATAGCTAAATCTGTGTTTCTTGAGCTGTTCTGGAGAATGAATTTAGCGTTTCTTTATGAAACGCTGCTGATTGAATGAAATCGTATAGCCAATCAAGATAAAGTCCTTATAGCATTCAAATTTTTCTAAAAAAGCCGATGAAAGGTGTTGGATTTTTATACAAATAAGATTAGATTTGTGTGGTGCATCACATAACTTAAAAAATATTGATGCTTAAAACAACAATATAAAAATGTGAAAAACTAAAAAGGGATGTTGCTCATGACTTATTCAATCCTGTTGAAAATTAATGACGTCACACATGGACAATTTGAAAGCATCCGCCAACAACTGAATGCTGGCACGCATGAAAGCCAATCACGTATCTTGGGTGAGGTACTGTCAGAAATTGCCTGTGAGATTGTCGAGCAAGTGTTTGCAGTACTATTGATTCAAAATCGCCAGCCGACGCAGCTCACCCAGAAAAATACCGCGGAATCTGAAAAAATTATTCAACAGATCATTGGGGCGGTGCGTAAATATATGCCGTGGTCGATTGCTTTATTTGGGAATGAGCGTCTTTGTCCCTTTGCCAATTATTTTTCCAATATGATCAAGTATCACGATGAGCAGGTTTATGTGTCTTATCCGATTGATCGACAACTGGTGCAGCAGGCAAACCGTTTGGTCACGCAACTCAAGAATAATGAAATCAGTGATATGGTCGATGTGTTCCAAACCTTGATTCAAATCGTGGATTTGGGGGTGACCAGTTTGATTCGTGAACCGAAAAAATGTCTCAACTTTAATAGCGTGGTGGATAAAACCTTAAATGGAGTGATCAATATGACTGCACATTTAAGTTATAAGCGATTAGAGAAAATGGGCAATCAAGTGGATAGCGATGCGGCAACCGATTGTGTCAATCATTTTTTAGCATTTATGCATGTCGATACAGAATAGAGTGTGCTAAATTCGGCGGGTACAACGCCAAAAATGATAGAAAAATTGATCTGATAAAAGGGCTTGTTGAACAAGCTCTTTTTTATGTGATCCAAGAACTAGGGTTATTAGAATGAATACCGCCGTTTTTTTAAATATTCATGCGGATACTTATGCACGTTTTGCACATATTCGGACGCAATTATTGCAAGGAAGTAAAGAAAGTCAGGCCAATGCTTTAGGCAGTGTATTGTCGGAAATGGCATGTGAAGTGATTGAACAAGTGTTTACGGTACTGCTCCAAGAGAATCAGCAGTATTCGCAAACGGGTGAATCGGAAAAAGTCATCCAGCAAATTTTAGATGCGATTCGTAAATATATGCCGTGGTCGATCTCGTTTTTTGGCAATGACCGTTTAATTCCTTTGGTTGAGTATCTTTCGAAGACGCTACAAATTGAAGATGAAACCATCTATATGACCTATCCTGTAGCGCCGCATTTGGCGCAGCAAGTTAGAAATTCAAGCCAAAAATTGGCGGGTGGCGATCATGCTGAAATTTCCAATGCGCTTAAATTGCTTACAGAAGTCATTGATGTTGGCGTCACTCATTTGATCCGAGAACCGAAGAAATGCCTTAAATTCAATTTTGTGGTGGATAAAACCCTGAATGGCGTGATTAATATGACCACACATTTGGGTTATAAGCGGTTAGAAAAATTAGGCACGCAAATTGATCAGCAAGTCGCGGCAACATATGTGGATTACTTCCTTAAATTTATGCGTCATCAAGCATAGGTAGGACCTAGAAATGGCAAAACTCAAAACACTTGAAAATAAAGTGGTCTGGATTACGGGTGCTTCGTCTGGTTTAGGCAAAGCTTTAGCCCGCGAATGTGCATTACAAGGTGCACAAGTGGTGCTGACCTCACGTCGCTATGATGAACTGGAAGCGGTGAGAGTTGGATTACTGAAACCTGAACAGCATCTTTCGATTGCAGCGGACATTACTGATGAAGCTCAAGTCCGCCATGCGCATGAACAGGTCTTGGCTTGTAAAGGACGTATTGACTGGCTGATCAATAATGCAGGTTTGAGTCAGCGTGCCTTGATTCAGGACACCACCATGCACACTGAACGTGCCATTATGGAAGTCGATTATTTCTCACAGGTATTCTTTACCAAAACCGTGTTGCCGACCTTGCTGCAACAAAAGTCGGGTCGTGTGGTCTTTGTTTCCAGTGTCGCGGGCTTATTAGGCACCCAATATCGTGCCACGTATTCTGCGGCTAAGGCGGCGATTCATATGTGGGCCAATAGTCTGCGTGCCGAAGTTGCCCCAGAAGGGGTTGAGGTTTCAGTGGTGTTTCCTGGTTTTGTTAAAACCAATGTCTCTTTTAATGCCCTCAATGGTGAAGGCAAGCCCCAAGGTCATCAGGATGAAGCCATTGAAAATGGTTTAGATGCTGATCTATTTGCGGAACGGGTGGTGGAATCCTTAATGGCAGGCGAGCAATATATTGTGGTTGGTGGGAAAAAAGAACAATTGGGGGTGTTGGTTTCTCGATTGTCACCCAACTTGTTGTATAAGATGATTCGCAAAATGAAAGTGAAATGATTGTGAAGAATCGCAAAAAAGCCGTTTTTAATTGGAGCGGTGGCAAAGACTCATCCCTCGCATTGTATAAAGTCTTACAGCAGGACGAGTTCGAGGTGATTGCCTTATTAACCACGGTCAATGAAGAAACAGAGTTGTCGTCCATGCATGCCATTCCACATGCATTGCTTGAAAAGCAAGCTGCAAGTATTGGCATTCCGCTTTATCCAGTGTTTTTGCCGAAAAATCTACCTGTCTATGAGCAACGTATGTTAGATGCTGCCCATCATTTTAAGGCACAGGGGGTTGAGCACTTTATCTTTGGTGATATTTACCTGAGCGATGTACGAAAATATCGTGAAGACCGTTTGCATCCTTTAGGCATTGAAGTGGTTGAGCCAATCTGGAACCTGAACTCGACTGAAGTGATGCAAGACTTCTTGGATTCAGGCATTCAAACCAAAATCATCGTGACCGATGCCAGTAAGCTAGATGAATCGTTTATTGGCCAAGATATCGATGCAAATTTGATAGAACGGATGCCAAGCGAAGTTGATGTCTGTGGTGAAAACGGCGAGTACCATACCTTTGCTTATGCAGGCGGTTTATTTAAACATCCTGTTGAATTTGAAATTGCTGAAACTCGTCAGATGTCATACCAGTTTAAGTTAGAAGATGGGGAAGAGAAAACCTATCATTATTGGCAAGCGATCTTTGCCGAATCCTAAGCAAAAATCCTGTGTCATACACAGGATTTTTTTAATGTGTATGGATGATTGCCGTTCCATAGGCAAATACTTCAACCATTCCACCTTGCATCCCTAATTCAGTAGTACTGAGTCGAACGCCCATAATCTGGTTGGCGCCCATGGCATGGGCTTCTTGCTTGAGTCGAACCACGGCTTCACGACGTGCACGTTCCACCACACTTTCATAGCTGACCAAACGTCCACCAAAGAAGTTGCGAATGGTTGCCAGTACATATTTAAAATAATCGTGGGAGATCACCACATTGCTACTGATCATTTGCCCATAGGCTGTGGTTTCGACAAAGCGATTGGTATCAATGCGAATATGTGCAAATTGCTTTTCTCTCTGGTCTAGCTCACGTAAGTGCTTTTGCTCGATATGACGACCAAAACCCCAACCGACTGAAAATAGGATCAGAAACAGGACAATCTGAAAAATGAGTCCATCCATAATTTTGCCTATGCGCCGAATGGATCAGGACGTTTAGGTGCAACGGGTTGTACCACCACCGCTGTGCCATAGACAAATAATTCTGATGCGCCTTGGGCAATATTTGAAGTGGAGAAACGAATACCAACAATGGCATTGGCACCTAAAGCTTTTGCCTTATCAATCATACGCTGCGTGGCTTCTTGGCGTGACTCTTCGAGCAACTCGGTATAACCGGTCAATTCACCACCCACAATATTCTTTAAACCTGCCATCAAATCACGGCCGACATGTTTACTGCGAACAGTACTGCCATACACCACATCTAGCTGGCGTAAAATTTCATGGCCCGGTACAGACTCTAAACTACTTAATAGCATTGTATTTTCTAAATCATCAATATATTCAGTTTGAAGATAAGAAAAATTGACAAGGCTTGCAATAAAAAAGCTCACCGAAGTGAGCTTTTTTATTCGCAAAAGATGAAATTATTTTTTTGCGTAATGTTGTTCAGCGCTAGATGGCTGATGTGTTACCGTTTCACTGCTAGACGCTTTGAGGCCACCGCCTAAAGTTTTGTACAGTTCAACTTGGTTATTCAAGTTTGCTTGTTGTAATAACAATAAGCCTTGTTCAGCTGAATAAGCAGAACGTTGTGCATCCAATACGGTTAAATAGCTGTCAATACCAGCACGGAAGCGGGCATTTGAAAGTTTATACGTGGTATTGGTGGCATCAACCAAACGGCGTTGAGCGGTTAAACGGTCGCCAATGTTGGCACGCGTTGCCAAAGCATCATTCACTTCACGGAAAGCGGACTGTACTGATTTTTCATAATTAGCCAGTGCAATTTTCTGATCAGTTTCAGAGATCTTAACATTGGCCTTACGTGTACCCCAGTCAAAAATTGGGATATTCAGGCTTGGACCAATAGACCAGACACCATTGCCTGCTTTGAACAGATCGCTCAAGTCAGTAGATGCATAACCCGCAGAACCGGTTAAGCTAATGGTTGGGAACAGTTGCGCTTTAGCAGCACCAATATTCGCACCGGCAGCACTTAACTGGTATTCAGATGCTTTCACATCTGGACGGTTGTTAAGCAAGTCACTTGGTAGGCCAGCGCTAAACACGTTCTGTTGCGTGATACTTGCCACTTGTTGTTGAGGAAGCAAGTTCTGAGGAACTTGCTGACCAACAAGCAAGTTCAACAAGTTTTGTGCTTGAGCCACTTGAGTTTTGTAGTTCGCAACATCATTACGTGCCGTTTCAACCGAAATTTGTGCTTGGCGCACTGGGATTTCGCTATCAATACCCACATCAAAACGTTTCTTGTTCAAGTTAAACGAGTCTTGTTGAGCTTTCAGCGTTTGATCCGCAAGTTTCAATTGTGCGTTCGCGTATGAGTAGTTTAACCATGCTTGAGTGACTTGGCTGATTAAACTGATCTGCGTTGCATCACGTGAACTTTGCGTTGCAAGATAGCTATCCAGAGCAGCATCTTTCAAACTACGTACACGACCCCAGAAATCCAACTCATATGCAGTCAAACCTAAGCCGACTTGATAGGTTGAATACGGGTTATTTGGATCACGGGTAGGGGTCACTTGACGAACCGCACTCCCACTTGCGCCAATCGTTGGTAACTGGTTGTTTTCCGAGATCTGGTATTGCTGCTGAGCTTTTTGGATATTCAACGTAGCAGTACGTAAATCACGGTTATTGGCAAGCGCGAGATCAATTACTTGAAGTAAGCGCTGGTCAGCAAAGAAATCTTTGTAACCTTGTTCAGCGATTGATTTTCCAGAAGCATTGCCATAAGAGGCGAAGCTTTCAGGAACATCTGAGCTTACAACAGGCTCTGGCCCGCGCATACTTTGGCAGGCAGCCAAAGATAGCGCGAGTGCAGAGATTGCAATGCCACGACTGGAAATAGACCATACAGTTTGCATCACGATCAATGCTCCTGAGTATTTAAAGTTTTAGGTTTGTACTTAAAGATACTACGAATCCACACGAAGAATACAGGGATGAAGAAAATACCTAAAAGTGTTGAAGAAATTACACCACCCAGTACACCATAACCGACCGAGTGTTGGCTACCTGCGCCAGCACCACTGGCAAGGGCGAGTGGTAAAACACCGAAACCGAATGCCAATGTGGTCATGATGATTGGACGTAAACGCATTTTCGCAGCATGCAGTGTTGCTTCAAAGAGTTCTTCGCCTTGTTCCTGTAATTCTTTCGCAAATTCGACGATCAAGATCGCATTCTTCGCGGATAGACCAATTACGGCAACAATCGCAACCTGGAAGTAAATGTTAAAGGATAAGTTTGGATCACCTTTAATCAGCATACCTAACCATGTCAAGGTAAATGCACCCACGATACCTAAAGGTACAACTAGTAATACCGAAACAGGTACTGACCAGCTTTCATAGAGTGCAGCAAGACACAGGAACACGATCAAGAGTGAAAGAACCAATAGAGGAGCCGTTTGGCTACCAGAATCACGTTCTTCTAAAGATAAACCTGTCCATTCATAGTCGAAACCAGTTAAGCCCATAGAAGGTAACTTACCAATGATTTCTTCCATTGCCAACATTGCATCACCAGAGCTGACACCTGGTGCAGGCGTACCTTGAATGTTAACAGATGATACGCCGTTATAACGCTCTAAACGTGGTGAACCATAGGTCCATTCACCTTTGGCAAAGCCAGAGAAAGGAACCATTTCGCCTTTATTGTTACGCACATACCACTTGTTCAAGTCTTCAGGCATCATGCGGGTATCCGCTTCACCTTGGACATAAACTTTCTTCACACGACCACGGTCAACGAAGTCATTGATATACGAACCACCCCAAGCCATGCTCATGGTGCTGTTAATATCGGCAATACTGACACCCATTGCACCTGCTTGCGCTTGATCAATGGTGATCTGGTACTGAGGTGTATCTTCTTGACCATTTGGACGTACACCTGCAAGACGTTTGTCTTGAGACGCCATGCCTAAAATCGCATTACGTGCAGCAATCAGTTTTTCATGCCCTTGACCGCTTGCATCTTTCAACTGAATATCGAAACCAGAAGCGACACCCAATTCAGGCATTGCGGGTAACTGTAATGGCATGATGTAAGATGCATCTTTCACAATCATGTTCAATGCCATACCACGTTGAATGATGGCACCAATCTGTGATTCTGGTGTGGTACGTTCGCTCCAGTCTTTTAATTTAATAAAGGCAAGACCCGCGTTTTGACCCACCCCAGTGAATGAGAAACCAGCAACTGTAAAGATTGACTCTACATTTTCTTTTTCCTTATTCAAGAAGTAGCCCGTCATGGTATCAATGACTTTATCGGTACGTTCCAAGCTCGCGCTCGGTGGTAACTGAACTAAGGTCATCACCACACCTTGGTCTTCTTCTGGCAAGAATGAAGATGGTAAAACTTTGTAGATACCAACCAAAGCTGCGATGACAACAATATAAAGTACGCCAGAGAATAATTTGTGGTGGGTCATACGATTGACGCCGCCTTGGTATTTCTCTGAAAGTTTTTCAAAGCTACGGTTAAACCAGCGGAAGAAACGCGCGAAAATATTGTTGCTTTCCTGCTTGTTTGGATCGTGTTGTTTTAACAAGGTCGCACACAGGGCAGGGGTAAAGGTCAATGCTACAATCAAAGACAAGATCATCGCGGTAACCAGCGTGATCGAGAATTGACGATAAATCACCCCAGTGGTTCCACTAAAGAACGCCATTGGTACGAATACCGCTGTTAACACACTGGTAATACCGACCAAGGCACCCGAAATCTGACTCATCGACTTTTCAGTCGCAGGGACAGGTTCCAGATGTTCTTCCTGCATCACCCGTTCCACGTTCTCGACGACAACGATGGCGTCATCCACCAACAGACCGATAGCCAGTACCATTGCGAACATGGTCAAGGTGTTGATTGAGAAGCCGAAGATATTAATCACGGCAAATGTACCCAATACAACCACAGGTACGGCCAATGTTGGAATAATCGTTGCGCGCCAGTTCTGTAAGAACAAGAACATCACGATGAATACCAAGACAACGGCTTCAATTAGCGTATGGACAACACTTTCAATCGAAAGACGAATAAATGGTGTGGTGTCATACGCAAGCTTGTCTTTTAAACCGCTTGGATAGTTATGACGTAACTCAGATAAACGCTTTTCAACTGCGGCAGCGGTATCCAGTGCGTTGGCGCCTGTTGCCAGTTTGATTGCAACACCGCCTGCAGGACTACCATTAAATTTAGAGTCGAATTGATAGTTATCTGAACCCAGTTCCACACGTGCAACATCACCTAAACGAACTTGAGCACCACCTGACGTATTTTTCAGGAAGATGTTTTTAAATTGTTCAGGAGTTTGCAACATGGTTTGTGCATTCACGGTTGCATTGAGTACTTGACCCGCAGTCGATGGCGCACCACCGAGCTGACCAACTGCAACTTGTGAGTTTTGTGCACGAATGGCTGTTGCAACATCATTTGGCGTTAGGTTAAAGCTCGTGAGTTTTGCTGGATCTAACCAGATACGCATTGCATATGAACCACCAAACACTTGGAGTTCACCTACACCTGCCACACGACTCAGTGGCTCAGAAATATTTGAGTTCACATAGTCTTTAATGTCAGATGCAGAAAGGCTGTTATCTGGTGAGTAAAAAGCAATAACTTGCAAGAAGCTTGCACCAGACTTAGTCACTTTTACACCTTGACGTTGTACGTCAGCAGGTAACAATGCTGTTGCTGATTGCAGTTTATTTTGAACTTGTACTTGGGCGATATCTGGATCGACACCTTGTGCGAAGTTCAAGTTAATTGATGCTTGACCATTACCCGCACTATTCGATGAAATGTAACGTAAACCATCCAAACCATTCATTTGTTGTTCAATGATTTGGGTGACCGTATTTTCAACGGTTTGTGCAGAAGCCCCAGGATAAGTTGCAGAAATCGTTACCGTGGGGGGGGCAATTGTCGGATATTGTGCAACTGGCATTTTTGTCAGCGTGATAATCCCCGCCAACATAATGACCAGTGCGATCACCCAAGCGAAAATTGGGCGATGGATAAAAAATTGAGCCATGCAATCTACCCCTTAAGCTTCTGAAGTTGCTTTTTGTTCAGCTTTTGGTGAATTGGCTTGTTTTTGTTCAGCAGCTTTTGGTGCTGCATTTTGACCTTCAGCTGCTTTTGGTTGGTAAGGTTTAGCAGACACTTCTTGTCCTTCTTTCACCTTGGCAACACCATCAACAACAACCTTATCACCAGCCTGTAAGCCTTCAGTTACAATCCAGTCCTGACCTTTGACACCCACGGTTTTAATTGGGCGTGTTTCAATTGCACCTTTGGCATTGACCACCAAGGCAATTGCTTGGCCTGTTGGTAAACGAGATACAGCTGCTTGAGGAATCAGAAATGCATTTGGTAAAACACCTTGCGAAATTTTAGCCGTTGCATACATCCCTGGTAATAACAGGTGGTTTGGATTCGAGAAGACTGCACGTAAAGTCACAGTACCTGTATCGGGATTCACACTTGCGTCAGAGAAAGCAAGTTGCCCTTCGACTGGGTATTCAGACCCATCTTCTAGCGTGATTTTGACACGGGTATTGTTACTGTTATTTAAACTGCCTTTGCTGAGTTGTTGGCGTAAACGCAATAATTCAGCACTTGATTGGTTGATATCAACATAGATTGGATCAAGTTGTTGAATCGTCACCAACGGGTCAGCTTGGTTTGCAGTTACCAAAGCACCTGGCGTTACCGAAGAACGGCTAGACTGACCAGAGATTGGTGCGCGAACAGTTGAGTAACCCAAGGTAATTTCAGCATTTTTTAATGCAGCTTCAGACGCAGCGACATCCGCTTCAGCCAATTTTACTTGAGCATTGATATCGTCATATTCTTGTTTAGAAACCGCATTGGTTCCTACCAATTGACGATAACGCCCTTCTTTCACACGCAATGCATTTAAGTTTGCTTGTTGACGCAATAACGTTGCACGAGCATTGTCTGCTGTTGCACGGTTGGTATTTGCATCAATTTGATAAAGTGCTTGACCTGCTTGAACGTAGCTACCTTCAGCAAATAAACGTTTTAGAATCACGCCACCTGTTTGTGGACGTACTTCAGAAACTTGATATGCAGAGGTTCGTCCTGACAGTTCGACGTTTTGTTCAACGCTTTGTGGTTGTGCAACAATGACACCAACTTCTGGAGGCGGCATTTTTTGAGCAGCAGCAGCTTGCTGTGCATCTTTAGGATCTTTGCTACAACCAACAAGCGCAATGCTTGTTGCTAATGCGCAAGCAGTTAGGGCAGGAGCCCAAAGCTTAGCCGACATCATTATTCCACCTCAATTTAGATTTTTTATCTAAAAACAAATTATTGCTGAAAGTGCTTTGATACAGCCCAAACCAAAGCAAGGAAGTCCAAATCAACCCAATTCCCCAACCGGCAAGTACGTCAGTTGGGTAGTGAACCCCCGCATAAACTCTAGATATCCCCATGAAGATAAACCATAAAGTAGATACTAAAATGACACTGGTGCGATATTTGTGTTGTTGACACAACAACATGGCTAAACTCGCAAGGGTTGCAGCATAAAGGCTATGGGCACTTGGGAAGGATGCACCATAGCTTTGAACCAAGTGATAAAACTCCATTGGTCTTGGCCGATCAATGCTCCATTTCAGAAGCCAACCAATCACAATGCTGCCAATCACACTTAAAGCGATAAATGTCACATTCTTATAATTTTTAATCCACGTTTGGTAAAGACACAAAAATGTAGTTAAAAATAGTAAAAAAGGCATTCCGCCAAGCCGAGAGAGCAGGACTGTCACATGATTAAGCGTAAATGAACGGTGCTCAAAAAAAGCTTGAACACTAAAAAGGTCTAAAGTTGATGTGTTGGAAAGAAGTAATCCAATCACACCGAATCCTAAAAAAAAGCAACCAATACAAAGCAATAGGTACGGCATGCGCTACTCATTATTTGCTTAACCATTATTCAGGGTTGTTGAGTGTTTGAAAGTGTACTCGCGAGTACACTTTTGGTCAAGTCTTGAAATTTTATGATAATTTCATTTTGATGTTTTTTTAAGGCTTAGTAAAAAAACATAACAAAATTTGATGTATATCTCACTTTTAATTGAATCTATGCCTATATTGAAAAGTACCTTTTTAAGCTATTTTCTCAACAACTTAAGTCATTATCTATATTGCAAATTTGCTTTGCTTAACATCTTTAACTCAAGCAAGAGAATCAGTATTTATGTAGGTAATATCCAATACAGTACAATATTCAAACAGTAAAACATCAACAGCGAATAAGTTGTTTTACATCATTTTGGCAGTTGGTTTAAGCGTACAGAAGCATTATTTAGATCTCTCATTTAGTCGAGATACTTATAAACGGTCGTCATCGTATCTCCTTAGTAAAAGGGATACCATGGCTGAGAAGTAATCTATTGAATAATAGACGCTGGGAATACCAACCCATTTAAACTATTTTTGGTGGCTTGATTATACGCAAAAATAGTTCAAATGTTAGACTTGTACTTTGTTGATTTTTCTGTACAAAGCTAGTGTGATGACGACGCATTTTTATTCTGTTCTTCCACCTCGACAGGTTGCTTAGGTGGCCAGAAAAAATCGCTTGGTCTAGTTAGGAAGTGAGTGGTCACTAACTTTGCAAGAGGCTTCCATTGAGCAAAACGAACACGACGCGCACGTAGTGCAACAATAATTGTTAAGGTAAAGCTGACAAATAAGTTGGTTAAGCCGATCAGCATCACGCCGAGGAATGACACTAAAATTAAACCAATATCAGGCCCACCAATGGTCATTAAACCTTGAATAAAGTTGGCAGAAGCGAATGCGATGTGACGGATATCTAAGGGCAAGCCTAAAATAAATCCAATCGTTCCCATACTACCCAGCATGATCCCGAACAAGAAGTTACCCGCCAATGCGCCAAGATTGGTTTCAATATAGTTAGCGAATTTATCTAAACGCGGTTGTCCCATCCAACGTTTTAAACGTCGATGCTGCTTTAAGCGTGGTCCAACTTTACGGTAAACCGCCAAGTTATCGAAATATCCCGCAATCAGGCCTGAAAAAAATAAACAAACACCTGCAATTGCCGCATGTGGAACAGCTAGTGAGGTAAAGGGATTGAGACTGTGTAGCAATGCAGCTGATTTGGCATGATTGAGCAAGGGTTCACCGAGATTGTATTGCCACAAAAAGGTAATCAGTGCCGCGGTTGGGATTGCAATCGAGATATTGCCTAGAATGGCAATGAACTGGGTTCGGATAATATTAATAATCAATGCGGCCAGTTCGGCAATTTGTGCGGTCTTGCTGCCTTTTTGCTGCTGTACGGTTGATGCCAATGCTGCCGCCGTCATTGCAGGTTGCTTAGTCGCCACAGTAAAGTGCAGTACATGAATGAGCATAAAACCAAGCGCATAGTTCATACTATATAAAAAGGCATGACCAAACGGTGCAAGTACCAAGCGTGCAGTTAAAATTTTCAGCGTTGCCATGGTCGCAATGATTGCACCAGCACCTGCAGCTGCCTTGTACATGCCAAAGAAGCCAGCTTTGTCGGTACTGACATAATGTTCGCCTGTTTTACTGGCATTTTCAGTCACCTGTAAGGCAATCAATTCACTGGTAGAGGTTAGTAAATGACGTACACTTTTTTCATTGTAATGTGCTTTAGTCAAGTCAACGATCAATTCGCCTAATGCGGTATAACGTGCATCATTCTTACTGGCTAATAGCGTTAGCAGCAGCTCAATCCGATCAATCGCTTGTTCTAAGAGCGACAATAAATAGGTCAGGCTGATACTAACCCCAATCCGCTTGGTGGCACGACGAATTTTTAACACCACTTCACGACATTGATCTAGCATCACAAAGGCTTGCGAAGCATCCGGTGGCGGTAAAACCACAACTGCATCTTGATCATCAATCTGCTTTTTGTATTTCTCGATGAATTCTACGATTTCTCGGTTTTGCACCAGAAAAGGGGATTCATATTCAGTAATTTCAGGCTGAGCATTAATAAACTCAGGATAGAGGCCGATACCGCTAATCCGATAGGACAATACGGTAATGGCTTTAATCAACTCATTTTTTGAAATCTGTTTTTCAATGGTATTGCTTTGGCTTTCACCTAATAGATTGAAGAGTGTAATCCAGTCCTGATTCTCAATCAGATCAAGCCATTCACCGTCATTTTCTTGATGGAACACTTTTCCAATCAAAGTCTTGAGTTGTTGTCCATCTTCGACTAAAGGAAGGAAATGTGCACCTAAACGTTGTCCCAACTGATTCCAGAAACCATCCAGCGATAAAATTCCGCTGTCAGCATATAAGCTTAACTGTTTATATTGGCTAATGAGCTTGAGTAAGAAGTTTTGCAGTAGGATGGCTGAGGTTGGGGTCAGTAATAATATTTTGATCAGCGCATGAATACGTTGTTTGACTTCATCCGCATCATTTGAATTTTTGGGGCGGATCCGATTGACCAGTTCAATCAGCAGTTGTTCATCAAGAACAGCTTGAGGTTGGTCAAGCTGTTCCTGCATTTTTAAAAAAAGATCAGATAAAGTTAAATGCATAGGCAGTCAGAAAATTATTGTAGTCGATGTAAAGCCATTAAGGTCAAATTGATCAGTGCTTGGCGATATTCATTATCTGGCAGCGCTTTTAACGCTTCTAAAGCGGCATCCGTTTCCTGTTGGGCACGTGTTTGACAGTAATCTAGGCCACCTGAGTGATGAACAATTTCAATCACTTTATCTAAATGTTCAACACCACCCGTTGCAATACTACGACGAATGATCTCGTGATCATTACCAGTTGAATGGGCTAATGCTGAAATTAACGGTAAAGTTGGCTTTCCTTCCATTAAATCATCACCAATATTTTTACCTAATGTTTCCGCATCAGAGGTGTAATCTAAAATATCGTCGATAATTTGAAAGGCATTACCAAAATGACCTGCGAAGCGACGTAAAGGTTCACGGTATTCTTCTGTTCCCGCCAGAATAGCTGCCCCTTCGGTAGCAAGTTCAAATAAGCGGGAGGTTTTACCGTGGATAATTTTTAAATAAGTTTCTTCTGAGGTTTCGGGTTGGTGCTGCGATTGAAGCTGCAAGACTTCACCCTCTGCAATTTCACAGGTGCCGGTCGAGAAATCTTTTAATAAGGTCATATTGTTTAAATCGACCAATAGATCAAACGCACGTGAAATTAGAAAATCACCAACCAAAACCGCAGTTTGGTTGTTCCATGTTGCATTTGCCGTTGGACGGCCACGACGTAAACTTGACTCATCAACTACATCATCATGAACCAAAGTTGCGGTGTGCAGCATTTCAATCACTGCAGCTAAATGTTGTGCCTGCTGCATATTGGCGAGTCCACAAGCGCGTGCTGCTAGTAAACACATAATGGGACGCATGCGTTTGCCGCCTGCTTCGACCACGTGTTTGCTGACACTCATTACTAAACCTACTTTCGAACTAATTCCTTCATTAATCAGGCGATCCATCGCAGCAAAATCTGTCGCAACAGGGGAGAGAATGTCTTGCTTAAAATCGATAACCATATGAAGAAAAACCTCGTATAGGTGGGTAGTGTTGCCAAGTGTATCAATTAATCTGTGACTAAACAGTTATACAGACTGCGTAATCTGTCATTTAAAACACGATGATGCGCTCTTTGGTCTTAAATTAGACAGAAAAAAGGGAAGTTCCCACCAAGCGCCATTACTTTACTTATGGCACTGTAAAAACACAGTTTGTTATTGTCACAATTTGTTTTCAAAAATGTATTTCAAATCTTGATCAGAATCAATCAAAACGGTTCGTCATCAATCTAATTGATTTTGCTTAAAAATCCAAGCAAGTTATCGATATACATGTGTTTATGTAAAATCACTTGTCGTTTGATCAATTTTCACTTAAAATTTGTCCCCTTGTATAACCCCAGTGGCGTTCGTCTTAAGATCGATATGTCCCTTTATCGGCACGACGACACGGGCAAGTTGGAGTACATTATGTACGCAGTAATCCAAAGCGGTGGTAAACAGCACCGTGTTGTTGAGGGTGAAACCCTTAAAGTAGAATTATTGAAAGCTGAAACTGGCGCGACTATTACGTTTGATGACGTATTAATGGTTGTTAACGGTGACAACATTCAAATCGGTGCTCCAGTTGTAGCTGGCGCAAAAGTAACTGCAGAAGTAGTTGGCCATGGTCGTCACGACAAAATCCGCATCATCAAAATGCGTCGTCGTAAACACTATCGTAAACAACAAGGTCACCGTCAATGGTTTACCGAGTTGAAAATTACTGGTATCGCAGGCTAATACGAGGAGTAAATAGACATGGCAACTAAAAAAGCCGGTGGATCGACGAAGAACGGTCGTGATTCGAATCCTAAGATGTTAGGTGTTAAAGTTTACGGTGGTCAAACTGTAACTGCTGGTAACATCATCGTTCGTCAACGTGGTACAGAGTTCCACGCTGGTGCAAATGTTGGTATGGGTCGTGACCATACTTTATTTGCTACTGCTGACGGCGTAGTAAAATTTGAAGTGAAAGGTCAATTTGGCCGTCGCTATGTAACTGTTGAAGCTTAAGTTTTAATAGTTCGAGAAAACCCGCGTTAAGCGGGTTTTTTTATGCTGCTAAGTTTTGAATTGTGATTTAGTCTGAAGCTTTTCCAAAGTTACCCGTTTTTAAGTCTTCATAGGCCTGTAAAATTTCCTCATAACTGTTCATCACAAAAAAGCCATGTCCATTGATCGGCTCTTGCAAGGGAGGTGCGGATAAAAATAACAGATCACTATCCTCTAATGCAGTAATCGCAACATCTGTATCAAAGCTGGACATCACCGCTAAGGCTTGTTCTTCTAAAAGGTCTTCATGTGCTGCGAACTGAAGCTTGCCTTTACGTAAATAAATTAAAGTCGTGTCTCCATGATTGGCAGGCAAGGTAAGTTGCTGTTGTTTATTCAGATGGACATCTAAGACATTCATGGGACTATAAGTGTGGGCAAGGCCCTGAATATTCCGAAACTGTCCGGCGACGACACGGACATAACCTGCGTCATTTTCAAGTAAGCATTTTGGAATTTTGTGATTCTGTAAGCTTTGATAGCGAGGTGCAGACATTTTATCTTTTGCGGGAAGGTTGACCCACAATTGCACCATTTCAAAGTATCCACCACGCTCACGAAAAGCAGGACTAAAATGTTCCGTATGCTGAATCCCAGAAGCCGCCGTCATCCATTGCACATCGCCTTGCGCAATGATACCGCCTTGACCCGTAGAATCTAGGTGTTGTAATTCACCAGCGAAAACAAAGGTTACGGTTTCAAAGCCGCGGTGTGGATGTTCATTCACACCTTTCTTCGTACTTTTGGGCGACAAGCGTCCTGGCCCTAGATGATCTAATAATAAAAAGGGCGAGGTGGTATTGCCCAGTTCCTGATAAGAAAAAACGGAAAGGGCCGGATAAAAATCGCCAATCGCAAAATGCGTGTCATTACGGTGGATAAAGGCAAGACTTTTCATGAATGATGCTTATTAAAATCATTGGCATTTAGCTTAGCAAATGCGAATGATTCGTCTAGATGAGAGTTAATCAATAATTTTCCCTAAACAGACATTGACGGATGCTGTCGGGAATGGTCGAAAAGTTATTTTTCGTTCTTACAATCTCTACATAAAGGCTGCAACTTCATACATAATGCAGAACTTTGCGACACGAATTACACAAAACCGTTGCTTTTCTTCATTTTTTTAATGATCAAAAACAGTAAGATGTCGTCATACCAGTAGAAATCTGATAGAAGGTTGTTTTTATGAATTTCGTAAAAAAAATGGCTTATGCTGCAACGTTAAGTGCAATGACACTTGCTCCTGTTGTGAGTAGTCAGGTCTTCGCTGCACCAGTCGCTGCATCGGCTCAGCAAGCGACCACAAGTTTGGTTCAACAGTTATCTGGCTTGCAACGATTCACCGCAGATTTTGAACAAACCACAAAAGTAGCTAACAGTAATAAAGCAGTACAAAAAAAAGGTTTAACTGCTCAACACATGAATCAGACCTTTAAAGGAACCATGAAAGTTGAGCGTCCTGGGAAATTTTATTGGGAAACCACCAGCCCAGCCAAACAAACCATTGTGACTACGGGTAAAGTGGTGTGGATTTATGATCCAGACTTGCAGCAAGCCGTTCGTCAAAGTCTAGATGATCAAATTGCCAATACCCCAGCATTATTGTTATCGGGCAATACCAACCAGATCATGCAGTCTTATCGTGTGACTCAACCAGACCGTAGCAAGCTGTATTATACCTTGTATCCAAAACAGGAAGATGGAGCATTCCAAAGCTTGACCATTAGTTTTGGTGGCAATAAAGCACCGAATTTGATGGTATTGCAAGACTCTTTGGGTCAAACCACTTATGTTCGTTTCAATAATATTAAAGTGAATCAGGCGATTCCAGCCTCAGTGTTTAATTTCACGCCGCCTAAAGGCACCGATATTATTGATCAGTAATTCTCTGCTTTACTTAAAAAGCCGCATATGTTGCGGCTTTTTTAATATGTAGTGTGGATACATTTCTTAATTTTATATTTCTACAAGGCTTTGTATAGTGAAGAAAAACATCAGAGACTTGCATGACGATGAATACTTCACAACGATCAAAAATTATTCCACTTCTTCCCATCCTGACCGTCGTTGCACTTGTAGGTTGCCAACCTAAAAAAGACACCGCTGCGACAACTGAAAAAGTCGATATTCCATTGATTCATGCAAACGTAGTGGCAGTTAAAATTCCAAAGCAGAAAGTCTGTTTGGAAGATGGTTGTACCACTTATGATTTACAAACAGTTGAGACCAATCAGAAATGGATTGATGAATATTTCGTGAATCGGATGAAAAAGGCCGAGCCGAATGCGTTTTCCAATATTGCGGATCAAAAAGTAAAAGTCCCAGCAGATGAACCATCGCAAAGTGAAAGCAGTACCTATGTGCGCTTTGTTGGGCAAAATTATAATCTAGCGACTTTTGCCATTCAGAGCTATTCCTATTCTGCAGGTGCAGCCCATGGCATGTCACATCAAGAGTTTGTCAATTTTGATTTAAGCAATAAAAAACATATCACGGTCAGTGAATTGCTAAAGCCTGATATGAATACCAAACTACGTGATGAGCTGTATGCATCTAATCAAAACTGGTTGCAAGACCACAGCATTAAAAAAGAACAGTTACAGGTCAGTGATAATTATTACTATGGGGTAAATGGCATTGTCTTTGTTTATCCACTCTATGAATTGGCCTCTTATGCAGAAGGGATGAGTGAGTTGACCTTGCCGTACTACGCAGCCAAACAGTTTGTGAAGGCGGAATATTTACCAAGCCTGCCAAAAGATCCCAACTAGTTTCGATGCAGCATTCACATATGATGTGTAGATGCTGCGCAATCGCTGTATTTTTTTAGGTTAAAGCCTTACACTATAGCCAGTTTTTTTCTCTATTCATGATTGATTATGATCGACCCAAAATTACTTAGAAATAATATTGAAGCAGTGAATGCTGCTTTGGCAAAACGTGGTATTCAGCTAAATGTGCAAGAGTGGGCTGATTTAGAAGCTCGCCGTAAAGATTTGCAATCCAAAGCTGAAAACTTACAAGCAGAGCGTAATGCTGGTGCGAAACAAGTCGGTCAAATCAAAAAATCGGGTGGAGATGCTTCTGAAATCATGGCGCGTATGGCAGCCATTGGTGATGAAATCAAAGCTGCAGAAGTGGCTTTGGCTGAGTTGCAAGCTGAGCTAGAGCAAAAGTCATTGGCGATTCCAAACTTGCCAGATGAATCTGTTCCCTTTGGTAAAGATGAAAGCGATAACCTTGAAATCTTGAAGTGGGGCACACCACGCCAATTTGATTTCGAAATCAAAGACCATACCGACCTTGGTGAAATGATGGGCGGTCTGGAGTTTGAGACGGCGACCAAATTAACAGGCTCACGTTTCAGCGTATTGAAAGGACCTTTGGCGCGTTTACAACGTGCTTTGACCCAGTTCATGCTCGATACACATACCCTCAAAAACGGTTATACCGAAGCTTATGTACCGTATTTAGTCAATGCAGACAGCTTGCGTGGTACAGGTCAACTGCCTAAGTTTGAAGAAGACTTATTCAAGCTACAAGGTGAAAAAGAGTATTACCTAATTCCAACCGCTGAAGTGCCAGTGACCAACTTCGTTCGTGACGAAATTATTGATGCGGATCGTTTACCACTAAAATATTCTGCACATACCCCATGTTTCCGCAGTGAAGCAGGTTCTTATGGTCGTGATACCCGTGGTTTGATTCGCCAACACCAATTCGACAAGGTCGAAATGGTGCAAATCGTAAAACCAGAGCACTCTATGCAGGCACTTGAAGAATTGACTGCACACGCAGAGGGTATTTTGCAGGCATTGGGTTTACCGTACCGTAAGATTTTGCTCTGTGGTGGTGACATGGGCTTTGGCGCAGTTAAAACGTATGACCTAGAAGTCTGGGTGCCGAGCCAAGATACCTATCGTGAAATTTCAAGCTGCTCAAATGTGGGCGATTTCCAAGCACGTCGTATGAAAGCACGCTACCGTGTTGATCAGAAGAAGATCGAATTGGTGCATACCTTGAATGGTTCTGGTTTAGCGGTGGGTCGTACCTTGCTTGCGGTGATGGAAAACTATCAACGCGCTGATGGTTCAATCGAGATTCCAGAAGTTTTACGTCCATATATGGGCGGTGTTAGCTACATCGACTAAACTTTGCATCGAATTTGTGCATAGTTTTTGCTTGAGCTCAATCAGATTGAAAATATAGAGGCGTGACGTGGAAATTTTCCCAATCTCTTTAAAGTTGCAGCAGCAACATTGTCTGATTGTGGGTGGTGGGCATATTGCCTACCGCAAAGCAAATCTGCTCGTCAAAGCGGGTGCAATTGTGGATGTGATTGCACCAGAAATGATTCCTGAATTAGGCCAACTGGTTGAGCAATCAACAGGGCAATATATTCAGGCGCCTTTTTCTGAAAATGTTTTGTCAACGCCTTACCGCTTGGTGATTGCTGCGACAGATCAGCCTGACGTCAATAAAAGCGTATTTGAACAGTGTGAACAGCGTAATCTGTTGGTCAACAGTGTCGATGATATTCCGCATTGTCGTTTTATGGTGCCAGCGATTATTGATCGCTCACCCTTGGTGATTTCAGTGGCTTCCAATGGCGCATCGCCAGTGTTATCCAGACAATTGCGTACTCAGATCGAAACCATTGTGCCGCATGGCATGGGTAAATTGGCTGAGTTTTCGGGGCAATGGCGTAAGCAAGTGAAAGCCAAAATTGCCAATCCAGATGAACGTCGTATCTTCTGGGAAAACCTGTACGCCAGTCCGCTGAAAGAACAGGTTTTCAATGATAATATTGATGTAGCCAATAATCTGATTGAGCAGGCTTTAACAGAATGGACTGCACCGAAAGGTGAGGTGTATTTGGTCGGGGCAGGTCCGGGCGATCCAGAACTGCTGACTTTAAAAGCATTACGTCTAATGCAGCAAGCCGATGTGGTGATTTATGATCGCTTGGTATCGGCACCCATCTTGGAATTATGCCGCCGTGATGCTGAAAAGATCTATGTCGGTAAAGCGCGTTCTAATCATTCGGTTCCACAAGATGGCATCAACGCTTTATTGGTTGAATATGCACAGCAAGGTAAACGTGTTTGTCGCTTAAAAGGTGGCGATCCCTTTATCTTTGGCCGTGGTGGAGAAGAGATTCAGGAATTGGTGCAAGCCAATGTGACGTTCCAAGTTGTTCCGGGTATTACCGCAGCTTCGGGTTGTTCGGCTTATGCCGGTATTCCACTAACACATCGTGATTATGCGCAAAGTGTACGCTTCCTGACAGGGCATTTAAAAGAAGGCTCGCCTGAGTTACCTTGGAATGAATTGGTTTACGAAAACCAAACTTTAGTTCTTTATATGGGACTGGTCGGTTTGGAACGTATTTGTGAACAATTAATTGCCCATGGTCAGCGTCCAAGCATGCCTGTGGCGTTAATTTCCAAAGGTACCACCCCTGATCAGAAAGTGGTAGTGGGTACATTGGCGGACATCGCAACCAAAGTATCAGAACATCAGATCGTAGCGCCGACTTTAACTATTATTGGTGAAGTGGTCAGTCTACGTGAACAGTTAAAATGGCAATAGAATCCCTCCTTGCGGAGCTATAACCGCTCCTCACCTCTTTAAAAAAGAGGGGGAGTTCCTCCCTTTTTCAAAGGGAGGCTAGGAGGGATTATGAAAAGTAGAGAAAATTTGTGATTCATGTCGTCCTATACGAGCCTGAGATTCCAGCGAATACAGGTAATATCATTCGTCTATGTGCCAATACCGGTGCGCAACTCCATTTGGTCAAACCTTTAGGCTTTGAGCTGGATGATAAAAAGTTGAAACGTGCCGGTTTGGATTATCACGAATGGGCAAGAATGCAAATTTGGGACACTATCGAACTTTGCCTTGCTGATTTAAAGGCGAAGGGTGTGGAGCATGTTTTTCCGCTCACCACTAAAGGCACAGCAACACCACATACGGTTGATCTGAATCGTCCAGTTGCCTTGTTGATGGGACCTGAAACCCGTGGTCTGCCTGAGCAAGTGCGTCTCATGTTCCCGCAAGAGCAATGGATTCGTTTGCCAATGGCAGAAAATTCAAGAAGCTTAAACCTCTCGAATGCAACCGCCGTGATTGTCTATGAAGCGTGGAGACAGCAGGGCTTTAAACAACTCTGATTTATCGTGCTTTAGATATCACCGTATGGACTTGCCACAACCAGCGTATAGCCATTCGGGTCCTTAAACCAGATTTCGCGATGATGCGCATTCGGGTTATATTTCGGCCCTTCCAAAATCTCAACGTGATGAGTTTGTAGCTTTTTGACAATCTCATCAAATTGATCGCTTTCAAACCAAAGCAAAACCCCGTTACCAATCAGCCGTTTCGGATCGCCGATATGTGAGTGGTCATGGGCTTGCCATTGGTGCAGTTGCAGTACAAGGCTTTGCTCAAACAGCAATTGTTCATATTCTCTGCCGCCATGTCCACTTTCTAAGCCCAGCACAGTTTGATACCACTGACTGGTTTTCTCCACATCGGTCACAGCAATTAAAGGTTGTGGGTACATAGACACCTCACAGCATCATTCGAGTTCTTGTTCCTGTATCGTATCAAAACGTCGTTGAGCGTAAATCACCTGTTCAATATTGCTTTCTGCCCAATCTTTGAGTTGATACGCCATTTCTGCCACCTCTAAACCGAGTGTTGTGAGTGAATAATCGACTCGAATTGGAGCGGTATTCTGCACTTGGCGCTCGATAAATCCATCTCTTTCCAACATTTTTAGCTTTTGTGACAATACTTTAGGTGAGATGCCTTGAATGTTTTTTTTCAATAAATTGAAATGTTGGGTTTCTCGCGCAAGCACATTAATGATCAACAGCACCCATTTATCTGCAATTTTTTCAAAAAATAACCGAGCAGGGCAATGTTGTTGATAAATATCGTATTTTAATGCCTGATTCATAGCGATAACCCTCATTTTCTCAATCGAATGTCAGTAGTTACCAGTTGGTAACTAATTGACACCTAGTTTCTTAAATATATCATTAAATCGAACTTTTGAAAAATTTTGGATACTCTCATGACACAAATTGCGGTTGTTTACTTCTCGGGCTATGGCCATACCAAAGTGGTTGCTGAAACTTTTGCGGGTGCGATTGAAGCCTCTCTGATTGAAATTGATCAGAATGGTGAAATTACGGAACAGGATTGGCAAACACTCAATAATGCACAAGGTATTGTGTTTGGTGCACCAACTTATATGGCGGCAGCCCCTTGGCAGTTCAAGAAATTTGCCGATGCTTCTTCAAAAATCTGGTTTACCCGTGGTTGGCAAGACAAGGTGTTTGCGGGCTTTACCAATAGCGCGAGCCTGAATGGTGATAAGCAGGTTACCTTGATTCAGTTACAGACTTTGGCTTCTCAGCATGGTGGTATTTGGGTGAGCTTGGGATTATTGCCAGCCAATACCAAAGATGCAAAACGTGAAGATGTAAATAACCTAGGTGGTTCAGTTGGCTTGTTGGTTCAATCACCATCAGATGCAAGTACCGATGAGATTCCAACAGGGGATTTGGAAACAGCGAAGCTTTATGCACAACGTGTGAAATCGATTGTTGAAAAATTGTATGGTTGATTTTTGTGTTAATTAAAAGGTCGCTGCTTTAATTATGTGGCCTTATTATTTTGATGATCGTCTAAATGATCTTCTCATTAAGCACAAAAAAACCGAGTTTATAATTAAACTCGGTTTTTAAATTGCAGAGGATTAATCAGGTTGAGATAAGAGGATTATTCAAGCACGGGCCCCGCTTTAGGTGACCATTTTGTGAGTATGTCATTTATAGCAGTTTTGTTGTACTGATAGCTTAGACTGTGCTGTCCTTTCAGTGGAGCTTGATATTCCCCGCGAACAACTTGTCCTTGATATTCATACCATGCCAATTGCCCATCAATGATACCAAAGTAATCAGCCATCGCTTTTTTTGCCGTTTCATCACGTGTATTAAATACAATACGTGCAGGGCTATCGCTAGTGGCATTAATGACCTGATAGTTGAGGACATAACTACTGGTCACTTTAGTTTCTGAATTTGTGGTGGTGAAATCTGCTTCATTAGCAGCACGTAAACGGACACTCGCTGTATTTCCACCATTGCGAAGCCATGCCTGTTTGTTCACAGCGTCAGTTAATGAACTTGCAATACTAGAACATGGACTAATGCTACTACATGTATAAATTGGCAGTGGATCATTCTGTGTTGTAAACACAATGTGTACTCGGAGAATGCTATAGGCTGGCTGAATCACATCACGAATCCAGCTATAAACTTTTGCCCCTGAGCTAAATTTTTCAGTATTCACAACATCAGGCCATTTTCTACCATCACCAAAGCCACGATTGAGTCCCTGAGCAAGGTTTCTATTACTAATATCTTGTTCTAAAAGGGTTAGGTATTGTATGCCCTGATCATCAACTAATTGTACTGTTTTAATTCCTGCAGAACCTACAGGTCCATTACTGGCTTTTTTACCGCCATTACTTTCAATCCATTGGTTTTTTTCACGACTAAAAACCAATTGAGGCCATAGATCTTCTCGCCATCCGTTAAAACCAAAACCGCTAGTTGCGTAAGTATTCATACTTAAATTATTCGTACTACTTGCAAATTCTCTGTTATAGCTCGATAACCGTACTGGATCGTACATCACCCAATAGCTCATTGAATAACGGCTATTTTTCTGGTCATTTAAAAATACTAATGGTTCAGTAATATAGCTAAAGTTGGCTTGATCATCTGTTTTCGTTTGGTCTGGAACTGGCGTAGGGGTTGGCGTCGGTGTCGGTGTCGGTGTCGGTGTCGGTGTCGGAGTTGGCGTCGGTGTTGGGGTAGGCGTAGGTGTCGGTGTTGGCGTTGGCGTTGGCGTTGGTGTCGGTGTCGGTGTCGGTGTCGGGGTAGGCGTTGGTGTTGGGGTAGGCGTTGGTGTAGGTTCAGACGAGCTTGAACCTCCGCCACTACCAGAGTCAAACCAACAAGCACTGAGTGCTACAGAAAGCAGGGCAACACCGCTTCCTTTCACGATATTTTTCATTATTTTGATTCCCTCTGTTTTTGTGGTGTTTAAAAATCAATTTGATTTTTAACTTTCAAATATTGTTAGATTTTTTTTAATCATAATGCAGCTGGGAAAGGGAAATAAACAAAAGGCCTCATCAGGTTAATAAATTGGTTTTAAATGTTTTTTATTCAAGATGCTTTACATCTGAATCTTTTGATCACTTTGATTTTTTTGATTATATTTACTGCGAACATATTAAACTTTCATCCATATTAATATGTGCTAAATAGAATGCTTTCATACATTATTTTTTAATAATTAATTTTTAAGATGTTTATTTCTAATAAAGGAAAGAGAGATAAAAATAATTGTGAAAGCGATCTCATAAATACTTTAAATCACTTATCGGGGTTGTTATGGAAAATGTAGAATGGCAGGGGACACCTTCTCAAATCAGTAATCTTGCTTACTTTGTTGTATGTGGTGTTTTATTCTTTTTGGTCATTCCTTTGCTATTGATCTTATGGCGTTGGTTACAGACCAAATATACAAAATACGAATTAACTTCTGAGCGTTTAATTATGTCCAAAGGGGTGTTGAATAAAACCACCAATCAATTGGAACTCTATCGAGTCAGAGACTATCGACATGAGCAACCGTTTTTTCTACGTATTTTTGGCCTAAGTAATATTGTGCTGATCAGTACCGACAAGACAGATAAAGTTCTAAACCTGATTGCCATTCGTGATGGTGGAGACTTAATTACTCAAATTAGATCAAATGTCGAAGGCTTAAGAAGATCAAAGTCGAGAATTATTTAAAGTTAAGCGCATAAAAAAGGCGCATTCAGCGCCTTTTTTATTACCTCATCAGATTAATGTCTGTCATCAAACTCATTATGCTGTGGCGCATTGTATTTGAAGCCTTTGGTCTTGTAAGCAAGATAACCGACACCGATGACGGCCCAAGCTAAACCAATCTGTAAAGCCAATTTATCAATTTCTAACCACATCATAAACACGCTGGCGAAACCCAGTGTTGGAATAATAATGTAGCTGATAATATCTTTTGGCGTCTTGTTCTTACCATCTCTCAATGCATAGCGAGAAATCACCGAGAAGTTAACAAAGCTAAATGCAGTTAATGCACCAAAGCTAATCAAGTTCACGATATGCTCAAGATCAAGGAAACCCGCAGATAAAGCCACAACACCCACAATCAAGATGTTGTAAGTTGGCGTATGTAAACGTGGGCTAATATGACCGAATAATTTCTTATTGATCACGCCATCACGACCCATCACATACATCAAACGCGATACACCTGCATGTGCCGAAATACCTGATGCCATTACTGCTACGACTGCAAAGTATAAAACCATGGTTTTAAATGCAAGGCTACCAATGGCTGCAACCATCACCGGTTGAGATTCATCCAGTGGGTTGAAGTAGGTATTCGGATTACTTGGGAAGTAAAGCTGAATAAAGTAGGTGCTGACAATGAAGATGATACCTGCAAGCAATGCTGTGGTGAAAATTGCACGTGGCAAAGTCTTTTCAGCATCTTTGGTTTCTTCTGCAAGTGAAGAAAGCGCATCAAAACCCGTAAATGAGAAGCATAGAACGGTTGCACCGGCAATTAACGCCCCGACAGAGGTCATTTCATTCCAGAATGGCGCAAGCGACCATAACTCGGCTTTGTCTGGATTCAGCGTGCCATCGGCATAAACACCTTGTGTAAGCAGGATATAGACCTGATATACAAAGTAGAAAATGACACCGAGCTGGATCACCACAATGGTACTGTTAAAACGTGCGACAAATCGTGCACCAAACAGGTTAATTACGGTCATGAGCACGGTTAAGCCAATTACCCAAATCCAGTTATTTACTTCTGGGAAGAGTGCTCGCAGATAAATATCAGCAAGAATGATATTCACCAGGGGGGAGAGCAAATAATCTAACCACGAAGACCAACCCACCATAAAACCAACATTAGGGTGAATTGACTTTTGGGCATAGGTATACGCAGAACCAGAAGACGGATAACGACGAATCATGTGACCATAACTGATCGACGTTAAAAGAATTGCAACTAAGGCAAATATGTAGGAAGTCGGTACATGACCACCACTTCTTTCAGATACTAAACCAAATGTATCAAATAAAGTTAATGGTTGAATATAAGCTAAGCCAATAATGATAATGTGCCAAAGCACAAGATTCTTTTGAAGCTTCGCTGTTGGTTGAGTCCCAGATAAATTTGTCAACGGCGTTATCCTCATAATCGTTGATCAAAGATCAGCCATAGTGTTAAGGATCGTTTGAGACAAAAACGATCCCCCGTACAAAAAACGAAAGTGCGCCAATCTATCCTAAAACACTATAAATTGTCAGTACTTTTATGCTTTTTTTAGCAATTTTTTTGCCAATTGGGTAAAGAAATAGATGAATAAAGATTCACTTAAAATTAAAAAACCCCGATACTCAATCAATATCGGGGCTTTTAAGCAGGAATACTTGATTTAACTCAATGTATTACCATGCTTTTTGTAAGATTGCACGAATGTCTTGCAAGTTTGCTTCTTTCGGGTTGTAAATGATAGAACCATCATTCAGTGCCTTGTCCGCAACTTCATCCAGTTGTGCTTCAGTGATTTTACCTGTTTCACGTAAAGTACGTGGCAATTTGGTCAGGCTGAATAAGCGATCACGCATCGCCAGAATCGTGGCAATGGCTTTGTCTGCACGTAAGCTGGCTGGTGTTTGGGCATAAATATCAGCACCTGCCAGTGGCAACAGTAACTCACCAATCTTGTCGCCATTAATCTCTTTGTTGTATTCAAGCACGTATGGCAAGAATAAGTTCATGCATAAGCCGTGGGGCAGATGTGCAACTGCACCAAGCGCATGACCCAATGAGTGAACTAAGCCCACCATTGAATTAGAGAAGGCAATCCCCGCCATGGTGGATGCTTGTGCAAGTTCTAAACGACCTTGTGCATCGCTTGGATTGTCTAAAACTTTGAACAGATTTTCGCTGATTTTTTTAATCCCTGCGCTGGCATAGGCATCACTGAGTGGATTAGCAGCTAAACAGGTATAGGCTTCAACACAGTGCGTCAATGCATCCATACCTGTCATGGCAGTCAGATGCGGCGGCAAAGTCTGGGTCATGCGTGGATCAAGAATCGCAGCATGTGGCATCAAGTAATAAGAAGCAAAAGCCAGTTTAACATTGCGTTGGGTATCCGAAACGACAGCAACCATGGTGGCTTCCGAACCTGTACCAGAGGTGGTTGGAATCACAAAGAAAGGTTTCAGTGGTTTTGGTAGGTTATGTGCACCTGAATATTGCAATAAATCGTCACCACCTTCAGAGACCAAGATATTGGTTGCTTTAGAGGTGTCGATGACTGAGCCACCGCCAATCGCAATGATCGCATCACATTTTTGCTTGCGATACAGTTCTGCTGCTAAGCGAACCACTTCCAAGCTTGAATCGGGTGGAACATCATCAAAGATTGCACCAATCACCGCATCCGTGGTGCTGAATGCTGCTTCGATTGGGTTGAGTAAACCATTGGCACGTACGCCTTTATCGGTAATGATCATTGGGCGTTTTGCGCCAAGCGTCGCAAGTTCAAATGGGATATGCTCTAAGGCAGCGTTACCAGCAATGACTTTTACAGGACAGAAAAACTCGTAATAAGGCTTAGCCATGTTATGCGCTCCGTTTGAGATATGATTTTGCGACTTTAAGATAAATATTTTTTGCACCCGTGAATTTTTCTTTTAATGTTAATTCAGCAGGGTAGCGTTTGACTGCAAGTGAAGCGATTAGCTTAGGTAAGATCAGGGCTTCCATTTTATTCAAGCAACGCACCAGACGGATGGCGCTTGAAACATCACCATCGGCAATCATACGGTCATTGGCAAAGGCTTGTGCGGTACTTTCTTGGAAAGAAAATACCAAAAAGGCATGGGTTAAATGCTTGAAGGTAATGGTTAAATCAGGCTTGCCTTTGTAATTGGACAATAGCTCTAATTGTTTTTCTTCGGTTACTCGAGCAACAAATGCAGGTCCATTGGGGAAAACATTCATTGAAAGGATAAAACCTACAGGAAACTTCGACACTTCCTGTTGTACTTCATCATCCACTTGGCTTGCCATCACGAGGCCACGACCCACAACATCCATCATGAGTTTGACGTAGGCAAATTGCAACGTGGGCTTCACTGCTTTGGTTGAAATCACTTGCGTATCCCTTGTTAAAATTATGCAAAAGCTAATTTAGAGTATTTACTCTAATTTATTTTATTAGAATTGAAAAGTAAATTATTCAGATTTGACTACAAGGTCATTAAAGAAATCGGTATTTTGCAAATACTGGACAAAATCGGCACAGAGCTGTTCAAAACTTGGGTAGTCTGTCAGTAAGTCCTGTAAGCGCACCATTTCTAAGCCTGCATAACCACATGGATTAATAGTTTGAAAACCAGTGAGGTCACAATCAATATTCAGGGCAAGACCATGATAACTACGGCCACGACGAATTTTAAAGCCGAGTGAACCAATTTTGCGTTCATCCACATAGACGCCTGGGGCATCAGCTTTGGCATAGGCATTGATATTATATTTTTTGAGCAGATCAATCATGGCTTGTTCCGCAAAACTGACCAAGGTACGAACATGCCATTTCAAGCGATTCAGATCTAATAAGAAATAGGCAACCAACTGACCTCTGCCATGCCAAGTGACTTGCCCACCGCGATCAGTATGTACAATCGGCAGGTTGCTGTGCAGCAGAATGTGTTCAGGCTTGCCTGCTTGTCCTTGGGTGAGGACATCTTGATGTTGAAGCAACCAAACCTCATCAGGTGTGGTTTCATCACGATGGGTTGTGAAGTCTTTCATTGCTTCAAAACGAGTCGTGTAATCTTGTAGATCATTGAAACAACGAATGATTAAAGTCGGTTTTGCAGCGCTCATTACAACAGAATTTCCTTGGCAGCTTTGAATTGAGTAGTCGATGAATTATGTAATGAATTGAATCAGATATATAGGGATTTATCAAAACAGTGAGGTGTTGTTTTTTGCAAAAAAAATCCAAAATACTTTCGCATTTTGGATTTCTTGATTATAGCGCTGTCTTAATTAAAGGACAGGCTGCAAGGTCAGCGTATAAGGCATGAACTTGTTCCAACTCTTCAAAGCGCAATTGTGCAGTTAAAGAGTGGTATTTACCTGTGCGTGAAGGCTGTACTTTTACTGTGTCGCCATCAAATTCAGGGAAGTGCTTCTGCAAAATATCAACAACAGCCACTCGAAGTTCATCCCCTGCATTACCAATCAATTTGATCGGATAGTCCATCGGGAAAACCCAAAGATGTTCTTGCAATTCACGAGAAGGAGTGCGGTCTAACATGAGCAACCTCTTAATTTGAAACGCCTGCATCAGTGCAGGCGCTTTTGATCTAATACATAGATGGGGATGAAGTGTTGAACTTCAAGTCCTGCACTAAACCAATACCATGCATTGGTCTAGCACAAGATTTCCCAAAGATTAGTCGTTTTCTAAGAATGAACGTAAGTGTTCTGAACGAGAAGGGTGACGAAGCTTACGTAACGCTTTTGCTTCAATCTGACGAATACGTTCACGTGTTACGTCAAACTGTTTACCTACTTCTTCTAAAGTATGGTCGGTTGGCATATCAATACCAAAACGCATTTTCAATACTTTTGCTTCACGTTCAGTCAAGTTTTCAAGTACTTCGCGGGTCGCTTCTTTTAAGCCTTCCGAGGTCGCAGCATCCACTGGTGAAGTGATGTTTGAGTCCTCAATGAAGTCACCAAGATGCGAATCTTCATCATCACCGATCGGTGTTTCCATCGAAATCGGTTCTTTTGCGATTTTAAGTACTTTACGAACTTTAACTTCGTCCATTTCCAGACGCTCACCCAATTCTTCAGGCGTCGGTTCACGACCCATTTCTTGAAGAAGTTGACGAGAAACACGATTGATCTTGTTAATCGTTTCAATCATGTGTACTGGAATACGAATAGTACGTGCTTGGTCGGCAATCGAACGCGTAATCGCCTGACGAATCCACCAAGTTGCATAAGTCGAGAATTTATAACCACGACGATATTCAAACTTGTCTACGGCTTTCATCAAACCGATGTTACCTTCTTGAATCAAGTCGAGGAACTGCAAGCCACGGTTGGTATATTTTTTCGCAATCGAAATTACCAAACGTAAGTTCGCTTCAACCATCTCTTTCTTGGCACGACGTGCTTTCGCTTCACCAACCGCCATACGTTTCGAGATATCTTTGATATCTTTAACATTTAAGCCAAGGTCTTTTTCGATATCGGCAATCTTTTGCTGGAATGCCAACACGTCAGGACGCACTTTTTCTAAGTGTGCTTTGGTTTCAGCCGGTGCTTTCGCGATTTGTTCATCTAACCAAGCTGGATTTGACTCTTGCTCAGGGAAGGTGGTACGGAACTGATTACGGTCCATACGGCCACGACGTACCGCATAACGCATAATTTCACGTTCATTCGAACGAATTTGCTCATGCGTACCACGAATCATTTCTGAAATGATGTCAAATAAACGTGGTGTGAATTTGAACATCATGAACACAGCTGCAAGCGCTTCAAGTGATGCTTTCGCTTCATCGCTATTGCGGCCATGTTTCGCTACAACAGCTTTAGTTTCATTCCAAGCTGCTTCTAATTCAGAGAAACGAACTTTGGCAACTTCAGGATCTGGACCAGAATCGCCTTCAGAATCATCATCGCCTTCAGACTCTTCTTCTTCGTCATCATCATCAAGTTTAACGTCTTTGGTTTTCGCAGAAGAATCTGTCTCTTCTTCTTCGAGCTCAGTTTCTTCTTCAAGAACTTCAGGAATTTCTTCGTCAGTTTCTGGGTCTAAATAGCCCGAGAGAATATCGGCAAGACGACGCTCGCCAGTTAAAAAGTCATTATATTCTTGTAAAACAACTTCAACAGCATTTGGCCAGTAAGCAATCGAGTGTAAAACGTCACGAATACCTTCTTCGATGCGTTTTGCAATGCTAATTTCGCCTTCACGTGTAAGAAGTTCAACCGTACCCATTTCACGCATATACATACGGACAGGGTCTGTGGTACGACCAGGCTCACTTTCAACCGATGCTAATACGGCAGCAGCTTCTTCTTCAGCAACCTCATCGGCAGCTTCAGTTGATTCACCAAACATGGTGTCGTCAGTTTCTGGCGCACGTTCATGCACAGGAATACCAACGTCTTGAAGCATCTGAATAATGTCTTCAATCTGCTCACTTTCCGTAATTGAGTCTGGTAGATGATCGTTAACCTCAGCGTAAGTTAAATAACCTTGCTCTTTGCCTCGGCTAATCAGAGCCGCTACTTGCGAAGTAGGGGAATTCATATCGCTCATCTTTGCTTACTCTTTTGTTGAATCTGGGGCGGTGAAAAACCGTGCATGATAGCACAATTCACGTCGAATGTTTTGGATTTGATCCAGTTGCTTTAAATAAAAAATAGTTTTGATTTCACGTTCGTTCCTTGAATATGGGGTTAAGTCACAATTTTTCAAGCGATATATCCTGATTAAAGCGGTTTTTTAATTGCATTGTTGTTTGGATTATAAATACACAAAAAAACCGATGAAAAAAAGTACAAATCATCATTTTATAGTAAAAAAAACAAATAAAACTTGACAAGGTAGGCCAAGACCGATAAATAGCGCCTAGGCCCATTTATATTTTTTCATTAGAGGTACTTAGTGTCTTCTACAGATTTTGAATTAGATGATGATAACTATGGTGAAGATGATGCAGGTTTTGATGAGTCATCTGGAAAAATCAGCGCCAAAGAATCATTAGAAAAGCGCCGATTGATCGATGATCTCTTGGCCCAACGTCGTTTAGAGCGAGAACTTAAAGATTTTGATTATGATTTCGACGACGATGACCTTGACGACGAAGACTAAGCGAAATAGCTAAGACTTTATGCCCGAAAATGGTATGCTGTTGCCGATGTATTTTTAAAGTTGGATGAAAGAATGAGCACGTTAGATTTAGACTTATTGAGTAACTATCTTGACGGCGATCAAAACGAATATGGTCTAGATTTTGCAGCGACTCATGGCTTTTTATGTGCGATTGCAGTTGGTCCACAATTCGATCGTTGGTTAGATGAACTTTTTGAGAGCAATCAAAAGAAAGTTCCAAGTGAAATCATTGAACAAATCAAAGTTTGGTTAGAATCAATTCGTCAAGACTTGGCCAATGAAAATGGAATCGAATTTCCATTTGAAATTGAAGAAGCGGATGTGGATTCAAGCTTAGGTGATTGGAGTGTTGGTTTCGTTGATGCCATGTTCCTCAATGAGGATGCATGGTTTGCACCTGAGTTTGAAGAGCAGTTGGTTGATTTAACCTTGCCAATCATGGTGTTTAGCGGTATTGATGAAGAAGATCCACAGATGGAATCTTTCCGCCGTAATGGTCAGTTAATGGATGAATTGGCTGAAGAAATTCCTGATAATCTAAATGAAATTTATCTCATGTACCATACGCCTGCGTAAGGGCATATCTGATACTGCGGTCTTCGTGGTTGATGAATGATCATAAAATACTAAAAACGCCTCTAGAAGGCGTTTTTTTATTGCTGCGTGTTAAGGCTTTTGGATTTTAAGTGTTTAAAGAGCAAGATTTAAAAATGAGCGAAAAGCAGACTCAGCCCTAAAGCACTCAAGATACCGCCAATGATGCGATTGATAATGACTTGTCGCGCAAGGATTTTATTGCGAATGAAAGGAGCGGAACAAAAAAGTGCCACGAGGCAAAACCAAGCCAAATGGCTACCAGAAATAAATACACCATAGCCGATTAATGTGTGCAGAGTGTTGCTGTTGGTCATGACTTGAGAATAGATACTCATAACAAAAAGCGTAGTTTTGGGATTGAGACTATTGGTGAGAAAACCATGTCTGATGGCCTGCCAGCGTGTGATTTGATTGCTGTTTTCATCAAACAGAATTGGGGCTTGGGTAAAGGTTTTGTAGCCAATATAGATCAAATAAGCTGCGCCAATATATTGAATCAGTTGAATTAAGCTGGGAAGGTGTTGTTGTAAAATGCCAAGTCCAATCAAGCTATAGCTGATGTGTACCCAGACACCCATTGCAATCCCAAAGGCCGTACACATCCCTAAATGACGCCCATAGAGATAACTGTTTCGTGTCACAAGGGCGAAGTCTGCACCAGGGCTCATAACCGCAAGCAGGGTGACGATGCCGACCGCAATGATTTCATTCACTCATCTATTCCTAAACTGACTTATTAAAGATTTTTTATATTTTTCATATTCTTGCTATATTTAAAATTGAAGTTAATTCTTGTTATGCATGAGTTTTTGGAATGATTGAACGATTATCTTTGAATTCACTCAAGTTTTTTTATTACGTGGCCCGTTATGAAAGTGTGACGCTTGCTGCGGAAAAGCTATTTGTGACTCAAAGTGCGGTAAGCAAGCAACTTAAAAACTTGGAAGAAAGTTTAGGCTTGCTGTTATTTGTACGTGAAGCTAGAAAATTAACTTTGACCTCAGAGGGTGAAGTGCTGTTTGATTGTTGTCAGGAGGTCTTTCAACAGATCGAACAGTGCTTATCGCAATTACAGCAACACAATAAAGCACAGAAGAATCTGATACTTTCTTGTGAACCGACCTTGGCCATGAAATGGCTGATTCCTCGCTTAGCGCATTTTAAGCAGCAATATCCAGAGTTTGAGGTGAGTTTGTTAACAGGTGGTGGGGCAGTGGACTTTAGTGCACAGCACATCGATGTTGCCCTGAGAAGAGATGATTTTGATTGGGGCACGGCCGTGTATAGTGAAAAAATTGCGGATGAACAGATGCTTGCAGTGCGGGTGAAGAATGATCATGCGGTAATGACTCAGGTATTTATTTCTAAATCCAGACCTCTGTTATGGCAACAGTTTAAGCGCCGACATCCGGAACAGCTTGGTGGTTTAAAACCATCTTCACTTGAGCATTTCTATCTTTGTATTGAGGCTTGCTTGGCGGGTTTAGGGGCAACGGTAGTTTCGGCCTATATGGTTGAACGAGAATTGAAATATCAGATGCTGGAGCCACTCACTGAAGTCTATGCTGATGGTTCAGCCTATCATTTATTGTCTGCCCAGCCTTTTGAAGAGGATATTCGCAAGTTGTTGTTGAGAGACTGGCTAAGAGATGAAATGCATAAAAGCCAACTGGGATTGAATACCGTTTCATCTCTGGCCTAAGGTTTTGTTGGTGCTATGAGTTGCGATTTGACTTAGACCGGTAAAACTTTTTAATTGCCCACCAGATGATGTATAGAGCGATCAGAGCAAAGATCAGATAGCTGATGCGTTGTAGAATTGCCAGCATCAGTGCCTGATTTTCACTAAAATGATAGCCCAGATAGGCAAGGAAACTGGTCCAGATGACGGTTCCAGCGCTACTGTAGAGCATAAATTTACTAAACGGCATGCGACTGATCCCCGCAGGGATACTAATTAAAGAGCGTACAGCTGGAATCATTCGTCCAAAGAAAACAATACGATGTCCGTGTTTGTTAAACCATGTCAGTGCTTTGTCTAAATCAGCAACCTGAATGCGTAAATACTTGCCATAACGTTCGATAAACTGAAACAGTCGATGTTGTGGTACTTTTCGACCAATCCAATAGAACAGCATCGCAGCTAAAATAGAACCTGCGCTCCCTGCAATGATAACACCGATCAGGGTGAGTTCACCTTTTGAGGCGGTATAGCCTGCCGAAGGCATAATGATTTCTGAGGGAATCGGCGGGAAGATATTATCTAGGAACATTAAAAATGCGATACCTAAATACCCAAGTTTTTCCATGATCGATAAGACCCACTCTTCAAGTCCCATAACGCCCTTATATAGTTCATTTGATTGTTGTTTTTAGCATAGAGAGGCGAATGGTAATGCTCAAGGGGTGAATCGTTACATGATTTTTATCAAGGCAATAAAAAAGCCATAGTGAACTATGGCTTGAGCAAAGTATCTTGCAGTTTTACAGACGTTTGCGTTTTGCCGCAGCAATTTGTGACTGACGCATACGGAAGCCTGCTTTTTGCTTGTCCGTGGTTTTATCAATACAGTAAACACAAGATACGCCGTGTTCATAGCTTGGTAATTCTGCTTCAACTTTGGTTAATGGCCAACCGCAGGCATGACACTTGATATTTTCGCCTTCTTCAACGCCATGTGTGACCGCAGTACGACCATCAAACACGAAGCATTCACCTTCCCACATACTTTCTTCGGCAGGAGTTTCTTCTAAATATTTAAGAATACCGCCTTTTAAGTGATAAACCTCATTGAAACCTTCTTGAAGCAGGAGTGAGGTTGATTTTTCACAACGAATACCACCTGTACAGAACATCGCAATTTTTTTGTCTTTATGTTGCTCGAGGTTTTGCTTTACGTATTCAGGAAATTCACGGAAGCTTTCAGTTTTCGGATCAATTGCACCCTTGAATGTACCTGCTTTATATTCATAGTCATTACGTGTGTCGATCAGGATCACATCATCACGACTAATCAGATCATTCCATTCTTTAGGATCAAGATAATGGCCAACCAAATCACGTGGCTTGACCTCCACACCTAAAGTTACAATTTCATTTTTAAGTTTGATTTTCATTTTACGGAATGGTTTTTCAGAGCTTTCAGACTCTTTATATTCCATTGCGTTAAATCCTTCGTTCAAAAGGAATTGATGAACTGCATCAATCGCGGCGCGGTCGCCCGCAACAGTTCCATTAATTCCTTCAGACGCTACAATCAGAGTTCCACATAAATTGATGTTCTTCACTAAGTCCAAAAGACGTTGTTGCAGGTCCGCTGCATCTGTAACTTCTTTAAATTGATATAGTGCTGCAACAACCCAATTATTGGTCGCTTGCTGTTCTACAGGTGCAAGCTGTTCTACAGTAGCGTTCATGGATAACTCCAAATGTATTAAGATAGAAAAATAAGGCGCATATTTTAGCGCGAAATCTGAAAATAAGCGAGAAAACCATAAAATAAATATGGTTTTTAGAGGAGTTGGTTTTGAGTAATGATCGTCGAATCCCATCATTGACCCCATGTGCAGGGCGTTGTTCAACGGTATTTGGTGATCTGGTTTGCCGTGGCTGTCGCCGCTTTAATCATGAAGTGATTCAGTGGAATACCTATACCGCAGAGCAGCGTTTGATGGTATGGAAGCGTTTGGATGCGCAACTGGATCAAATTCTGGTGCCTTTGCTGCCTCATGCGAATATACAGCACATTGAGGGCTTTATTCAGAATAAGCGAACCCGAGTCTTAGACAGCGCCAGTAAAGGGCGTAAGCTTTATCATGCTTTGAAGATTTGCGAGAAGAATAAACATTTGGCGCATGAGAGTGGGTTGGGAATTAGCGATGCTCAGGTCAAACCGATTTGGGATGAGTTTGAGCGTCGTGTATTGGCCTTGGCCAAGGCCAGTTACGAATTGGCTTGGTTACGTGCCGATGGCATCAGCAATACTTTATTGCGTGCATTAGAACTTGAAGAAGATGAGATTTAAGCGATCACATATTGTAAAAATCTTGTCCACTGTGAAAGGTGTTGATCGACACCCAACTGATCTTGTTAGTTCTGAGATGAGTGCATATCTCTATTATGAAGCAGGTTGGATAATTTTAAGGCGCTCGGATTACGAGCAAAATACTGCGCCATGATCTGTTGGTCTTGTTCACGAATCAGGCTGATTTTAAAGCCATGTGTGGTCGTTCCTGAAGAGCGACCTTTAGATCGGTAGATCTTTTCAGTGATGATGTACTTATTTTTTCCATCACTAAAGCGCCGATCATCCAGAACCTGTAATTGTATTGGTTGAGGAAATCGATAGAGCACTTTTAATCGTTGATAAAATTCATCATAAACGTAAATGTATTGCTGATCTGCAAAAAGATAGCTGAAATTTCCAGGGTAGGGTTCACTGCTTTGACTGCCAAGCAGTTGTAACTGAGTTGCGTCAACAGGTGTTGTTCCCCAAAACTTATGCTTAGCAATATTTGGTAATGGATGTTCATTTAAATAAAAAGATCGGCCATCGGTTGCTAAATTCAGATCTTGACTAAAACGATTACTGCCACTGAAAATTTGCGTTTGTTGTGCATTTAACTTGTCCAGCTTTTTATCTTGATAATAAACCACCTGTTGATCGTGAATATATTGGCTGCTATTTGGAAATGCTTGGCTCTGTTGTGGATCTAAACCGGTTAATGCTTTTGTTTTGTAATAGATCTGTTGATCGTCTTTGGCGTAAAAATAGCCAAGGGTATTGAAGCTTGGATGTAATATTGCCGAGAAATGAGCGGCATTCGCGTTGGCTAATCGTATATCGCGAAAGTAAACCTGTTGAGCATCTTTGGTGAAATCATTGCCTAAATAGCGGGTTTGTGCAGGATTTAATTGAGACAGGATGTGGTCTTGCCAGTAAACCTGTTGCGGTGTTTTACCGACATTGCTATACAGCTCATCTGCACGATCAGGGAGATTGCTCAGAGCTAAGCCTGTAAATTGATCAGCCTTGACTTGGGGAAGTAAAAAAGTGCCTTGGCCTTGTTTAAAAATATAGACCTGATTCTGAAATGTTTCGAAATTTGTGCCAGAGATTGACTGGGTTTGTTGATGGGGCAGATCAATGCTGCCATCGTTAAATTCATGCCAGAGTAGGTAGGCAATAAATAGGCTAAAGCTGACTAAAATACCAAGCGTTAGTGCGATAGCAGACCATCTCTGTTTTCGTTGAAAAGTGTCTAGCGCTTGCTGATCTGCAATGAGGCGAATGATGTCAACATGGGTTTTCTTGTGGGTACTTGTGTTGCTGATCCGTTGCAATTGTTGCTGTTTTGCCAGCGCCTCCAGTTTTTTCCAGAACGGTAAAAACTCACAATGTTGCTGGGTTAATGTGGTAGGCCACATCCATGAATTAAAATAAAAATACTGCTGATAAGGTTGGGTTTTACTGAGTAGATTGAGACTATGGATTTGTGCCTGCTGTTGTCTAAGTTGTATCTGGATCAAATCTTGCCAACAGAAAAAAGTAGATTGCTTGGAATCTTCCAGTGCCATGCCTTGCTGATATAACTTAAAGGTGATAGGACGGCTAAAGTATTTCTGATAAAGCTGGTTATACAGGTAAAGTGTTGCTATCAATAAAGCAAACATCAAAGCAATACTGAGCAGTTGGGCGAAGAAAGGCAGGAATTGATAAAGATAGTACAGGCTTAAATCATAACTAAAGTAAACCAGTAGCAGCCAAGTCAGTATGATCATCAATAGAAATAATGCGAAAGACGCCATTTTTATTTGAAAGACGGGCAGTGTGACTTGCATCAAAACAGTGTTTTTTTTGATCATTGGCTCGATAAAATGAGTTCTGCAAAATGAAAGTTGTTTAAGTTTTATTTTAAGAGCATAACCGATAAAACAAAAAAAGGATGCAGAAGCATCCTTTTTTATTAACGCTAATCGAGATTAACGTTTGATGTCGCGCTGAGTCGAGCCTGTGTAAAGCTGACGTGGACGACCAATCTTGTAAGGACCGCTGTGCATTTCTAACCAGTGGCTGATCCAACCAACTGTACGTGCAAGCGCGAAGATCACCGTGAACATGCCTGTTGGGATACCAATCGCTTTTAAGATGATACCTGAGTAGAAGTCTACGTTCGGGTAAAGCTTACGCTCAACGAAGTACGGGTCGTTAAGCGCAATACGCTCAAGTTCCATTGCAAGTTGCAATTGTGGATCGTTGATGCCTAATGCAGCAAGAACTTCGTCACAAGTTTCTTTCATGACTTTCGCACGTGGATCGAAGTTTTTATAAACACGATGACCGAAGCCCATGAGTTTAACTTCTTTGCGTTTTACTTTTTCCATGAATTCAGCAACGTTTTCTACGCTACCAATTTCATCTAACATTTTAAGTACAGCTTCGTTCGCACCACCGTGAGCAGGTCCCCAAAGTGCAGAGATACCTGCAGAGATACATGCATATGGATTCGCGCCAGTAGAACCAGCAAGACGAACGGTAGACGTAGACGCATTTTGTTCGTGGTCAGCATGAAGCGTGAAGATACGATCCATTGCACGAGCAAGAACTGGGTTTACTTTATAATCACGGTCAGCAGGCGTAGCAAACATCATATGTAAGAAGTTTTCTGCATAACCAAGGTCATTACGTGGGTAAATGAATGGTTGACCTACAGTGTACTTGTAGCTCCATGCTGCAAGTGTAGGGATTTTCGCGATTAAACGAATTGCAGTAATTTCACGGTGGTTAACATCTTCGATGTCTAAACCGTTGTGATAGAACGCAGATAATGCACCAACAACACCAACCATGATTGCCATAGGGTGAGCGTCACGACGGAAACCATTGAAGAAGCGGCTTACTTGATCGTGAACCATCGTATGGTTACGTACTTTCGCATCAAATTCTGCTTTCTGTTCAGCATTTGGAAGCTCGCCATTAAGTAGTAAGTAGCAAGTTTCTAAGTAGTCTGCTTGAGTCGCTAATTGATCAATTGGATAGCCACGGTGTAATAACACACCTTTGTCACCATCAATGAATGTGATCTTAGATTCGCAAGCCGCTGTCGCCATAAAACCAGGATCGAAAGTAAAGTGACCTGATGCCAATACATCTTTAACGTCAATTACATCTGGGCCTAATGTGCCGCTGTAAATTGGTAATTCAATTTCTTTGCCATCAAGCTGTAATACGGCTTTTTTGCCAGTTGCTGCAGACATTCAATAGATCTCCTGTCCTGGTGAATGATTATCTGACTCGAAATACTAATCTTGTCATGTGCGAATCAGACGGTGTCAAAATTTGCTATAAGATTAGTGGTTACTAAAATTTTGTCAATTATACTTAGGGATAAAAAATGACGTTGCTACAGTCAATTAGTCATTCAGTATCGAAGAAAAAACTGAGTAAAATCACAGCACCGGTCGAGTATAATATGTCAAATCAAGTTTCAGGTGCATAAAAAAAATGAAGCATCAGTCCAATTGTAAGTAAATTTTTATTTGGGTCCGATGTTGCTGCTTATAAAATAAATACTTATCCCGTCTGCAAGCCCTATAACGGCCATACTTTGCCGTGAACTGTTCATTCAAACAGCAATCAAAAGCGCTCTAGGTAAATTCATTATTGGTGCATTTTGGTGCGATTAATTGTCTAAAAAATGACTCATTGAATTTGGCAAAAGGAATCTTAAAAATAGATTATTAATTAATTATATTTAATATATAAATGAGCAGTATTATTTGGGGCTATATATAAAGGTTGAAAAATTGTGCTGCTTTGACGCTGAAAAGGGCATTTTTTGTGAAATATGAAGAAAAGAATTTATAAAATTAAAAAGTATCTATAAAAAATAGTGTTTTATTTTTATCATTACAAAACAATCAGATAGTTGTTTTTGCTTAAACTTGCTGCATTAATCGCCGCTATTATGCGTGTGAATGATTCTTATTTAAAGTTTTTTTCGACTAAAGCGAAAGTTGATTGTTTGTATTTTGATATTTCACGTTTTATAATTCGATGTCGTTTATAGGTTAGGCATGTGCTGTGCTTGCCTAACAATGCCAGCTTTCCTTTGAATTAATTCAAACAAACTCCGGATGGAGTTTCTACCTACAGGATGCCCGCTGTGAAAAGCAACAGACCTGTCAATTTGTCCATGGGTCAGGTGTTAGCGGTAAATTTACGCTCACCCGTGGCTATTGCATCAATTCTACACCGTCTATCAGGTGTAATCGTATTCTTATTAGTCGCAGTTCTTTTATGGATTTTGGATAAATCTTTATCTTCACCAGAAGGATTTGACTACGTTAAAAATGTCGTTTTCGGAAATATCATTGTACGTTTCATCGTATGGGTATTTGTAGCTGGCTTGATTTTCCACTTTATCGCAGGCGTGAAGCATTTACTTGCTGACCTCGGTTTTGCTGAAGAACTTCAAAGCGGTCGTATCGCTGCTACAGTTTCATTGATCTTGTCTGCGATTGGTATTGTCGCAGCATTCGTATGGATTATGTTCTGATGAAAAGTGCTACAGGTTTAACAGGTTCAGGTTCTCGCGATTGGTATATCCAACGTGTCAGTGCTGTAGTGTTGGCTGCATACACTGTGGTTTTGTTTGGCTGGATCCTTTGCAATAGCGGATTCGGTTATGAACAATGGGCTGGCTTTATGCTGACTTTGCCAATGAAGATTTTTTCTTTATTGGCAGTGTTATCGCTCGTTGCACACGCTTGGATTGGTATGTGGCAAGTCTTTACTGATTATGTAACGACTCGTCAAATGGGTCCTTCAGCTTCAGGTTTACGCCTTGTACTGACTTCTGCTGTCATTATTTCAGTGTTCGTGTACGCAATCTGGGGTATCCAGATTTTCTGGGCAAATTGATAGGAAGAGATCATGGGCGCAATTAACCCTAAACAAGATTATTCAAATATTCAAAACCTTACTTTCGACGCAGTTATCGTTGGTGGTGGTGGTTCTGGTATGCGTGCTGCTTATCAACTTGCTCAAGCGGGTTTAAAAGTTGCGGTATTGACCAAAGTTTTCCCAACACGTTCGCATACAGTTGCTGCCCAAGGTGGTATCGGTGCGTCGTTAGGTAACATGCAAGAAGATAACTGGCACTATCACTTCTATGACACGGTGAAAGGTTCTGACTGGTTAGGCGATCAGGATGCAATCGAGTTCATGACGCGTGAAGCGCCTAAAGTTGTTTACGAGCTTGAACACTTGGGTATGCCGTTTGACCGTAACGAAGATGGTACGATTTATCAGCGTCCATTCGGTGGTCACTCTGCAAACTACGGCGAAAAAGCAGTTCCACGTGCGTGTGCTGCCGCTGACCGTACAGGCCATGCGTTATTGCATACCTTGTATCAAAGCAACGTTAAAATGGGTACACAGTTCTACGTTGAATGGATTGCATTAGATTTAATCCGTAACGAAGAGGGTGATGTACTTGGTGTAACGGCGATTGACCAAGAAACGGGTAACATCGCAGTATTCCAAGCCAAAGCAACTTTATTTGCTACGGGCGGTGCGGGTCGTGTGTACCGTGCATCAACCAATGCCTATATCAATACTGGTGACGGTCTTGGTATGGCTGCTCGTGCAGGTATTCCATTACAAGATATGGAATTCTGGCAATTCCACCCTACGGGTGTTGCGGGCGCAGGTGTATTGTTAACTGAAGGTTGTCGTGGTGAAGGTGGTATCCTTCGTAACAAAGACGGCGAACCATTCATGGAGCGTTATGCACCGACGTTAAAAGACTTGGCACCACGTGACTTCGTATCACGCTCAATGGACCAAGAAATTAAAGAAGGTCGTGGTTGTGGTCCTAAAGCCGATTATATCTTGTTAGATATGACGCATTTGGGTGCTGAAACCATTATGAAACGTCTTCCATCTGTATTCGAGATTGGTAAGAAGTTTGCAAACGTTGACTGTACCAAAGAGCCAATTCCTGTAGTACCAACAATCCATTATCAAATGGGTGGTATTCCGACCAATATTCATGGCCAAGTGGTTGTACCACATGGTGTAGAAGAAGGTGAGTTCTCTGCAAGCTATAACAAGGATACTAAAGAGTATTCTTATAAAGGTACACGTGACTATGTGAAACCAGTAAAAGGTTTCTATGCGATCGGTGAATGTTCTTGTGTATCAGTACATGGTGCAAACCGTTTAGGCACCAACTCATTGCTTGACCTTGTGGTCTTTGGTAAAGCAGCGGGTGAACATATCATTGATTACGTGACTAAACACCATGGCGATGATTATCAACCGCTTCCGACTGATGTATTGGTAAATACATTAGAACGTATTCGTAAGTTGGACGATTCAACAACAGGTGAAAACGCACAAGAAGTTGCTGATGCAATCCGTGATATCGTACAAGATCACGCAGGTGTATTCCGTACTCAAGCATTGCTTGATAAGGGCGTAAAAGAAATTCTTGCGATTGAACCACGTGTTCGTAACATTCATTTAAAAGACAAATCTAAAGTATTTAACACCGCACGTGTTGAAGCATTGGAAGTTGAAAACTTATATGAAGTAGCGAAGGCAACCTTGATTTCTGCTGCTGCACGTAAAGAATGTCGTGGTGCGCATACGGTTGTTGACTATGAGTTAGCACCTGATCACCCAACTTATTCTTATGGTCGCCGTGATGATGAGTGGATGAAGCATACTTTATGGTATTCATCAGACAACCGTCTTGAATATAAGCCAGTGCGTTTCAGCCCATTAACGGTTGAAGCAATTGAACCTAAGCCACGTACATTCTAATCGGGAGAACAAAGATGAGTAGAGGCACTCGTACATTCGAAATCTACCGCTATGATCCTGATAAGGATAAAGCGCCGTACATGCAAACTTTCAAACTTGAGTTAACCGATAAGCACCGTATGTTGCTCGATGCGTTACTCGCGTTGAAAGTGCAAGATGAATCATTAACATTCCGCCGTTCTTGCCGTGAAGGTATTTGTGGTTCGGATGGTGTGAACATCAATGGTAAAAATGGTTTGGCGTGCTTGTGGAACTTGAACGACTTGCCAGAGAAAATTGTGATTCGTCCTTTACCTGGTCTGCCAGTGATCAAGGATTTGGTTGTAGACATGAACCAGTTCTATGATCAATATGACAAGATTCAACCATTCTTGATCAACAACCAGCCAGCACCAGCAAAAGAGCGTTTACAGTCTCAAGCAGAACGTGAACACTTAGATGGTTTGTATGAATGTATCCTTTGTGCATGTTGTTCAACTTCATGCCCATCATTCTGGTGGAACCCTGATAAGTTCCTTGGACCATCTGCATTGTTAAATGCGTACCGTTTTATCATTGACTCTCGTGATACGGCAACACAAGAACGTTTGGCTCGTTTAGATGATCCATTCTCTTTGTTCCGTTGTAAAGGGATCATGAACTGTGTATCTGTATGTCCGAAAGGTTTAAACCCGACGAAGGCAATTGGTCACATTCGTAATATGTTATTAGATCAAGCAGGTTAATCTGTTTTCTAATGCAAGAAAGGAGCTCCGAAAGGGGCTTCTTTTTTTATTGGGGTTTATTCGGATGCGAGCTAAGGAGGAGCTTGGTTAAAAAGTGTTTACTTGGCAAAATGAGGCTTGAATTTTAGTAATTCGACCTTAAATATTTATAGATTTTGCTGTTAAGACAAATCATGAGAATCGATATGTTGAAAATATTGGTTTATTTTTCATCAAATTGAATAGCGTTTGTGCAAGATTTGTAGAGAATGTTTATTTTTGATCGATTGGAGTGCAACTTTTATCAAAAGGGCGGTATATTAGAATATAATTTGATGTGTGTATTTCGCTGCTTTATGGATGGTATGTGTCAAAAAAATCAATCCAAGCCTGAGAACATGTTAGGATTTCTGCCACAAATGAAATCAAAAAATAAACAGATTCTGGATGTTATCGTTGGATAGGGTCTTGTAGATTTGTACAGATTTCATCAAAAAAGTCAATTTAGAAAAGTTAAAATTTTAGTTAATTTTTCTAAAATGATTTGCAAAAAATTGCTCGATTTCATCGAGTATAAAGAATGAGTTATGGACCTTGAATTGAAGGTGCATAGCTCATTTGTTACATCAAAGGGAATACTCCTGACGTGTAGTAATAATGTCTCAAGGTTGGATGATCTTGAGTAGTAGTGTCGTGTTACCAATTTGACACTATGAATCATGGGTGTGCTTAAAAGGCAGCCTGTATTATTTTTTGCAATAGGAAATGGGTCCAAAAATGCAAGAAGTTGCTGACGCATTGCGTCTTGACACTGAACTTTCCGCTGATAGTGCAGCGTATATTGAAGAGCTATACGAACAGTACCTAACTTCTCCAACCTCAGTGTCAGAGGATTGGCGTGAATATTTCGATAAATACCCTAAAGGTGATCAACCACACGGCAGTGTGCGCGAGCAATTCCTCCTTTTGGGACGTAATGCTAGCCGAGTTCAGCCTGTTGTACAAAGCACTGTAAGTACAGAACATGAACGTCGTCAAATTGGTGTATTACAACTCATCGCTGCGTACCGTAACCGTGGTCATCAAAAAGCTAAACTCGATCCATTAGGTCTTGCGAAACGTGAAGACGTTCCTGACCTCGATTTATCTGCTCACGGTTTAACGAAATCTGATCTTGATACTGTATTCAATACAGGCAACCTCGCAATTGGCAAAGCAGAAGCAACATTGTCTGAAATGGTTGATGCCATGGAAGCAACTTACTGCGGTTCAATTGGTGCAGAATACATGCATATCGTTGATACTAAAGAAAAGCGTTGGATTCAACAGCGTTTGGAAGGTGTTCGCGGTAAATTCAATTATACCAATGATCAGAAAAAAGGTTTCTTGGAGCGTTTAACCGCTGCAGAAGGCTTAGAGAAATATCTTGGTAACAAATTCGTTGGTGCGAAACGTTTTGGTGTAGAAGGCGGTGAGTCTTTTATTCCAATGATGAACGAAATCATTCAACGTGCTGGTAGCGTGGGCTGTAAAGAAGTTGTGATTGGTATGCCACACCGTGGTCGTCTCAACCTTCTTGTTAATATCATGGGTAAAAACCCAGCAGATCTTTTTGGTGAATTCGAAGGAAAGAGCCTACATAAAAAAGGTTCTGGTGACGTTAAGTATCACCAAGGCTTCTCTTCAAACGTCATGACGCCAGGTGGCGAAGTTCACTTAGCGTTAGCGTTTAACCCATCACACTTAGAAATCGTTGGTCCAGTCGTTGAAGGTTCAGTACGTGCACGTCAAGTCCGTCGTCGTGACATTGGTGGTGATGATGTACTTCCTGTGATCGTACATGGTGATGCAGCATTTGCTGGCCAAGGTGTAAACCAAGAAACCTTCCAAATGTCACAAACACGTGGTTACACAGTGGGCGGTACTGTCCATATTGTGATTAATAACCAAGTCGGCTTCACGACTTCAGATCCACGTGATACACGTTCTACAGAATACTGTACTGACGTTGCAAAAATGATTCAGTCACCGATTTTCCATGTGAATGGCGATGATCCTGAAGCCGTTATTTTCGCGACTCAAATTGCACATGACTTCCGTCATGAATTCCGTAAAGATGTCATTCTAGACTTGTTCTGCTACCGTCGTCGCGGTCATAACGAGGCAGACGAACCATCTGCAACTCAACCATTGATGTATCAAGTGATCAACAAGAAAGCGACTACGCGTACCTTGTATGCGGATCAATTGGTCCAAGAGAAAGTACTTGATCGTTCAAGTGCTGATGCCATGGTTGAAGGCTACCGTTCTGATTTAGAAGCAGGAAACCACGTTGCCAATGCTTTAGTTCGTGAACCAAATAAAAAGATGTTCGTCGATTGGACACCTTATTTGGGCCATGAATACACCGATCTTTGGGATACAACGTTCAGCATTGATCGTTTGAAAGAGCTTGGTTTGAAAATGAATACATTGCCAGAAGGTTTTGTATTGCAACGTCAAGTTCAAAAAGTGATTGATGACCGTGTGAAAATGCAAACAGGTGAAATGCCACTCAACTGGGGTGCTGCTGAAACTTTAGCTTATGCATCTTTGCTTGATGATGGCTTCCTTGTACGTATCACGGGTGAAGACGTGGGTCGTGGTACATTCTCACACCGTCATGCCAAATTACATAACCAAGTTGATGGTTCTGTTTATATTCCGCTTTGCCACATTAAAGAAAACCAACCGCGTACCGCGATTTACGATTCTTTATTGTCTGAAGAAGCCGTACTTGCATTTGAATATGGTTACTCAACCACATTGCCGAAAAGCTTGATCGTTTGGGAAGCGCAATTCGGTGACTTCGCAAACTGTGCACAAGTCGTTATTGACCAATTCATTGCTTCGGGTGAAACCAAGTGGGAGCGTGTATGTGGTCTAACCATGTTGTTGCCACACGGTTATGAAGGTCAAGGTCCAGAGCATTCATCTGCACGTTTAGAGCGCTTCTTGCAACTCTGTGCTGAAGACAATATGCAAGTGATGACACCAACGACACCTGCACAGATTTTCCATGCATTACGTCGTCAGGCAGTTCGTCCGATTCGTAAACCAATGATCGTAATGTCACCAAAATCGTTATTGCGTCATAAACTTGCGACTTCAACATTAGATGAATTAGCAAACGGTTCATTCCAAACTGTGATCGATGAAATTGATCAAATCAACAAAGCTGACGTAACTCGCTTAGTGCTTTGTGGTGGTAAGGTTTATTACGATTTACTCGAAAAACGTCGTGAACTTGGTTTAAACCATGTTGCAATCGTACGTATCGAACAATTGTATCCATACCCAGAACAACGCTTGGCTGAAGTTATGGCTGAGTATCCAAACATTCAAGAACTTGTTTGGGCACAAGAAGAGCCGAAGAACCAAGGTGCTTGGTTATTCATCGTTCCTCGTTTGTATGAAGACGTTCTTAAATCTGGTAAACAAATCCGTATTAGCTATGCTGGTCGTGACGCATCTGCCGCACCTGCTTGTGGCTCGCCATACTTGCATGCAAAACAACAAGCTCAGCTTATCAATGACGCACTTGCGATTGAAGTTGAACAATCAGGAGATTCTAAATAATGGCAACCGAAATTAAAGCACCGGTATTTCCAGAGTCAGTTGCTGACGGTACGATCGCAACTTGGCACAAGAAAGTAGGTGAACCTGTATCACGTGATGAAGTGATCTGTGACATTGAAACCGATAAAGTTGTTTTAGAAGTGGTTGCTCCAGCTGATGGTAGCTTAGTTGCAATCATCAAAGGTGAAGGCGATACAGTTCTTTCTGACGAAGTGATTGCTCAATTCGAAGCTGGTGCTGTTGCTGCCGCTGCTCCTGAAGCTGCTGCACCAGCAGAAGCGGCGCCTGCTGCATCTGCTCCTGCGGCTGCTGCATCAACTCAAGCAGTTGATCAAAACCAAGCGCCTGCAGTTCGTAAAGCATTATCTGAAACTGGTATCAATGCTGCTGACGTTCAAGGTACAGGCCGTGGTGGTCGCATCACCAAAGAAGATGTTGCGAACCATAAGCCAGGTACATCAGTTCAACCATTAAGCGTTGCTGTAGGTGAGCGTATCGAGAAACGTGTTCCAATGACACGTTTACGTAAGCGTGTTGCTGAGCGTTTATTGGCAGCTACACAACAAACTGCAATGTTAACAACGTTCAACGAAGTTAACATGAAGCCAATCATGGAAATGCGTAAGCAATACAAAGATGCTTTCGAAAAACGTCATGGTGCGCGTTTAGGCTTTATGTCTTTCTTCGTTAAAGCAGCAACTGAAGCATTAAAACGCTATCCAGCAGTAAACGCTTCTATCGATGGCGACGATATCGTTTATCACGGTTTCTATGACATCGGTGTAGCTGTTTCTTCTGACCGTGGTTTAGTTGTGCCAATCCTTCGTGATACTGATCGTATGAACTACGCTGAAGTTGAAGGTGGTATTGCTGCATATGCTGCTAAAGCACGTGAAGGTAAATTATCGATCGAAGAAATGACTGGCGGTACGTTCACGATCACCAACGGTGGTACGTTCGGTTCATTGCTTTCAACGCCTATTTTAAACCAGCCACAAACTGCAATCTTGGGTATGCATAAAATCCAAGAACGTCCTATGGCGGTAAATGGTCAAGTTGAAATCTTGCCAATGATGTACTTAGCGCTTTCTTATGACCACCGTTTAATCGATGGTAAAGAAGCAGTAGGTTTCTTGGTAACAATCAAAGAATTGTTAGAAGAGCCAGCTAAACTCATTCTTGATCTTTAACATATTTAAATTCCCCTAAATAGTCCTTTGATAAAGAGGGCTCCCCCTCTTTGTAAAGAGGGGTTTAGGGGGAGATTTAAGGAATAGAAAAATGTCTCAACAGTTTGATCTTGTTGTCATTGGCGGTGGACCTGGTGGTTATGAAGCGGCGATTCGTGCAGCTCAACTTGGTTTCAAAGTCGCTTGTATCGAAAAACGTATTCACAACGGTAAACCATCTTTAGGTGGTACGTGTTTAAACGTGGGTTGTATCCCTTCTAAAGCATTGCTTGACTCTTCTCACCGTTACGAAGCAACTGTTCATGAACTTGCTGAACACGGTATCACCACAGGTGAAGTTAAATTTGATTTAGACACTTTGTTGGCACGTAAAGACAAAGTTGTTGATCAATTGACGGGTGGTGTTGCTCAATTACTAAAAGGTAATGGTATCGAGTGGTTACAAGGTACGGGTAAATTACTTGCAGGTAAAAAAGTAGAATTCACACCGTTTGAAGGTGATGTACAGGTTTTAGAACCGAAGTACGTGATCCTTGCAACGGGTTCTGTACCTGTCAATATTCCAGTTGCACCTGTTGATGAAGACTTAATTGTTGATTCGACTGGCGCATTGAAATTCCCAGAAGTTCCTAAGCGTCTAGGTGTGATCGGTGCGGGTGTTATCGGTCTAGAGCTTGGTTCTGTATGGCGTCGTCTTGGTTCAGAAGTTGTTGTGTTTGAAGCATTAGATGCTTTCTTACCAATGGCAGACAAAGCATTGGCGAAGGAATATCAAAAAATCTTGAAAAAACAAGGTTTAGATATCCGTATCGGTGCAAAAGTTTCTGGTGCTGAAACCAATGGTCGCGAAGTAACGGTTAAATACAACCAAGCTGGCGAAGACAAAGAGCAAGTTTTTGACAAGTTAATCGTTTGTGTAGGACGTAAAGCCTATGCAGAAGGTTTATTGGCAGAAGATTCTGGCATTAAATTGACTGAACGTGGTTTGGTTGATGTCAATGATCAGTGCCAAACATCTGTTGAAGGTGTTTATGCGATTGGTGACTTGGTACGCGGTCCTATGCTTGCACATAAAGCAATGGAAGAGGGCGTAATGGCGGTTGAACGTATTCACGGTCATGCTGCTCAAGTAAACTACGACACCATCATCAGCGTTATTTATACGCATCCAGAAGCTGCTTGGGTGGGTTTAACTGAAGAACAAGCCGCTGAAAAAGGTCATGAAGTTAAAGCTGGTCAATTCCCGTTTGCGGTGAATGGTCGTGCATTAGCTGCTGGTGATACTGCTGGTTTTGTGAAGTTCGTTGCTGATGCGAAAACAGATCGTCTTTTAGGTATGCACGTTGTGGGTCCTAATGCATCTGATATCGTACATCAAGGTATGATCGCGCTTGAATTTGTTTCTTCTGTCGAAGACTTACAATTGATGACTTTTGGTCACCCAACTTTCTCTGAAGTTGTACATGAAGCAGCGCTTTCTGTTGACGGTCGTGCAATCCACGCGATTCAACGCAAGCGTAAATAAGACATAAGGTGTGGTTCGCCACACTTTTTTGAATGATGATGATTGTCTGGTTCAGGCAATCATTTATTCAATATGTAGCAGCCTGATTTTAAGAAGATCTGGCTGTATCACACAAACAACATAGTAGGTAACTAAATGAACTTACATGAGTATCAAGCTAAAGCATTATTGAAAGAATATGGCATGCCAGTACAAGAAGGTATCTTGGCAACAAATGCAGACGAAGCAGTTGCTGCATTTGAACAGCTTGGTGGTAAATTCGCTGTAATGAAAGCGCAAGTTCATGCTGGTGGTCGTGGTAAGGCTGGCGGCGTTAAAGTTGCAAAATCTAAAGAAGATGTCATCGAATTTGCTAACAACATCATTGGTACTCGTCTTGTAACGTATCAAACAGATGCAAATGGTCAACCAGTTAACAGCATTATCGTTGCTGAAGACGTTTACCCAGTTGAGCGTGAGCTTTACTTGGGCGCGGTTGTAGACCGTTCTAGCCGTCGTATTACTTTCATGGCTTCTACCGAAGGTGGTGTAGAAATCGAGAAAGTTGCGGAAGAAACGCCTGAAAAAATTATCAAAGTTGAAGTTGATCCATTAGTTGGCTTACAACCATTCCAAGCACGTGAAGTTGCGTTTGCTTTAGGTTTGAAAGACAAGCAAGTGAGCCAATTTGTAAAAATTATGGGCGCTGCTTACCAAGCATTTGTAGAAAATGACTTTGCATTATTTGAAATTAACCCACTTTCAGTTCGTGAAAATGGCGATATTTTATGTGTTGATGCGAAAGTAGGTATCGACTCTAACGCGCTTTACCGTTTACCTAAAGTTGCTGCTTTACGTGACAAGTCTCAAGAGAATGAGCGTGAATTAAAAGCATCTGAATTTGACCTTAACTATGTTGCTTTAGAAGGTAACATCGGTTGTATGGTGAACGGTGCTGGTCTTGCAATGGCAACAATGGACATCATTAAACTTTATGGTGGCCAGCCTGCAAACTTCCTTGACGTTGGTGGCGGTGCAACCAAAGAGCGCGTAATCGAAGCGTTCAAAATCATCCTTGCTGATACTTCTGTACAAGGTGTTTTAATCAACATCTTCGGTGGTATCGTACGTTGTGACATGATTGCTGAAGCAATTATTGCAGCGGTTCAAGAAGTAAACGTAACTGTTCCAGTTGTTGTTCGTTTAGAAGGTAACAACGCTGAGTTAGGTGCTAAATTACTTGATGAATCTGGTTTGAAATTAATTTCTGCGAACGGTTTATCTGATGCCGCAGAAAAAGTTGTAGCTGCAGTTAAAGCGTAAGGAGTATCAATCATGAGCGTATTAATTAATAAAGACACTAAAGTATTGGTACAAGGTTTTACTGGTAAAAACGGTACTTTCCACTCTGCACAAGCTTTAGACTACGGTACAAAAGTTGTTGGTGGTGTTACTCCAGGTAAAGGTGGTACAACTCACCTTGACCTACCAGTATTCAACACAATGAAAGAAGCGGTACGTGAAACAAATGCTGATGCATCTGTAATCTATGTACCAGCTCCATTCGTTTTAGACTCAATCGTTGAAGCGGTTGATTCGGGTGTTGGCCTGATCGTTGTGATCACTGAAGGTGTTCCAACAATCGACATGCTTAAAGCAAAACGCTACTTGGAAACTAACGGTAACGGTACTCGTTTGGTTGGTCCTAACTGCCCAGGCGTGATCACTCCGGGTGAATGTAAGATCGGTATTATGCCTGGTCACATCCACCAACCAGGTCGTATTGGTATCATTTCACGTTCAGGTACATTGACTTATGAAGCTGTTGCTCAAACAACTAAGCTTGGTTTAGGTCAGTCTACTTGTATCGGTATTGGTGGTGACCCAATCCCAGGTATGAACCAGATTGAAGCGCTTCAATTGTTCCAAGACGATCCAGATACTGATGCAATCATCATGATCGGTGAGATCGGTGGTACAGCGGAAGAAGAAGCTGCTGAATTCATCAAATCTAACGTGACTAAGCCTGTAGTCGGTTACATCGCTGGTGTAACAGCACCTAAAGGTAAGCGTATGGGTCATGCTGGTGCGATCATTTCTGGTGGTCAAGGTACTGCTGAAGAGAAATTTGCTGCATTTGAACGCGCAGGAATGGCTTACACGCGTAGCCCAGCTGAGCTTGGTTCTACTATGTTGCAAGTTTTAAAAGAGAAAGGTTTAGCGTAATACGTTAGATTTTAATCTTTAAAAAAACCCCAATGGAGACATTGGGGTTTTTTATTGGGTTATTATTCAGTTTTGTTTTAAGGATTGAGCTTTAACCCAACACGGCTGTTAATTCTTGAGTATATTGGGAAATACCGTCCAGATTAAAAAATTCAACTTTTAACGCTTTACTTTGGGGATCAATATTCACTTCACCAAAGAACTGGTAGCCATCTAAAGGCGAGAGATTTGCTTTACCTGCGGGTGGAGTTTTTTCAAAGATCACTTGTCCACCAAAGGTTGCATCCATTTCATTAGGACCAAAGCTTCCCGCATTTAAAGGACCTGCTACAAACTCCCAGAAGGGTGAAAAATCAGTAAATTGAGCGCGGGTATTATCATAATAATGTGCGGCACAATAATGAACATCGGCTGTTAGCCATATCATGTTTTTTACTGACTTAATACGATGAAGTAAGCTGGCAATTTCCAGTTCACGCCCGAGAGGTGCGCCATTGTTGCCATTGGCAATCGCTTCCCATGTTTTAGCAATACCCTCAGCTACGCCAAAATTATCTTGCACATTTAAACCAATCGGCATATCTGCAGCAATCACTTTCCATACGGCTTTTGAATTAGACAATTCATCTACCAGCCAGTTGACTTGCGTTTCACCGAGAAAGGCTGTGTCTGTATTTAGACTGGTCTGCAAATTGGTACTATTGCCTCCACGATACGAGCGCATATCGAGGACAAACACATCTAGTAATGGGCCATGACTGATTTTACGGTAAATACGCTGATCGCCGAAAGCCTCAGTTGTCCATGGCATTGGAGAGTATTCTAAAAAAGCTTGCTTGCCACGATAACTCAGCGTATTGATGTCTTTTTCGGTATAAGCATTATTTTTGCTTAGATCTTTGGTAGCAGACCAGTTATTGGTCACCTCATGGTCATCCCATTGCCAAATTTGCGGTACTTCTGCAGCGAATCTCCGTAAGTTTTCATCCATAAAATTATAACGATAGCGACCACGGAATTCTTTAAGGCTTTCAGCGACTTTACTGACTTCTTCTGTGACAATATTTTTCCAGATGCGCAGCTCATCGGGTTTTAGTGATTGTCCTGTTTGTAAAGTCACCGTATTTTGGATTGGACCATCTGCGTATATGGTGTCACCACTATGAATAAAAAAGTCTGGTTGACGTAGCCGCATCGTTTCCCAGATTTTCATGCCTCCAATATCGGGGTTAATTCCCCAACCTTGTCCCACAACATCGCCACCCCAAACAAATCGAATGGGGGAGGTGCCTGTTGACATGGTGCGGAAGCTACCAGTATAGATTTCACTGGTGGCATTATTTTGTGTCGCATCTTCAAAGCTAACCCGCAAAAAAATATGCTGATCATTTGGTAAACCTGTCAGGTTCACTCGCCCTGTATAGTCACTTGCTGCGGTTACCACTGGACCTGATACGACTTTGGGTTGTTTAAAGCGATCAGTAAAGTCATATTCTACACGTAGTTTCGAAGCCCGATCTGATTGCGCCCAAATGGTTGCATTACCATTGCGGACATCACCAATTTGAATACCAGACGGGAGTTTGGGTCTGGCATGCTCTGGAAGAATAATTGCTGGGGCTTTGTTGTCATTTAGGCCGCAGGCAGCCAAGGTTGAAAAAGATGCAACACCGACAGCCAATTTTCCACTATTAATTAAGAAACGACGACGGCTTTGAATAAACTGCGACATATTGGCATCTCATTTATTTACTGAGGTGGGGATTTTGCAGTATGAGAAGCCTTAGTGAATGAATGATGACAGCAACATTATTTGAATTTTTGCATAGGCCAGAAGTGCTGATTCGCTTTATAGAAATGAAAAAACGGCTGCAAGGCAACCGATTTTTGAAATGACTTACAGCTCTCTAGCCATAAGATTGTTGGTCTACTCTTTTGGTTTTAACCCTTGAGTCAAACCATTGATATCGCCACCTTGTAGGCCAAGTTCATTCATTAAACTATCAATGAGTGGCGCTTGTGAACGGTAGCGTAGGGCACTATTTACAACTTGATCAGATAAAGAGGTTTGACCATTTTCAACCGCATCACTACCGACAGTACCGCCACCTGCAAAGCCATTTAAACCATTCACTTGTAAAATCTTGATGTCATCAATATTTTCCATTGGCTTGACGCTTTCACGAATGATCTCTGGTAAATGCTTTAATAGTGCCAAGCGCACTTGCATTTCTACCTGTTCAGCAGAAAGCGTATTGGCTGCTTCATTCACTGCACGTGCACCTTCCGCATCAACCTGATATTGTTTTTCCAACGCTTGAGCAAGTAGGATTTTTGCATCGGCTTCACCTTTCGCTTTTAAGCGAATCTTTTCAGCATCTGCTTCTGCTGCAATACGTACTGCTTCTGCTTCATCGGCAGCGGCTTTTTTACCTGCATCAGCAGCTACGGTAATCGCAATGGCTTCTTTCTCTGCCGTTTGTTTAGCTGCAACCAGCTCGACTGCTTTTTGACGCTCAGCACGTTGTGTTTCACGTACAGTCACAACTTCTTCCTCTGCTTTTACCGCTTCAGCACGAGCCTTGTCAGCTTGCGCTTTGGCTTCTGATTCAGCACGAGATTTTTCAGCAATGGCAATGGCTCGATCTTGCTCAGCCAGTTCGATGGTTTTCTTTTGTTCAACTTGTGCTTTTTGAATCAATTGTGCTTTTTGAATATTCTCATTTTCTACATCACGGGCAGAAGCAATTCGTTTTAGTTCCACTTCACGTTCAGCAGCAATTTGAGCTTCTTCAGCTTCACGTTTTTTACCTGCTTCTTGAGAGGCGATTTCTGCGGTTTGTTCAGCTTTACGAATCGAGATTTCACGCTCTTGCTGTAACTTTGCATATTCTTCTTCACGAGAAATTTCTAAACGAGCACGTTCTGCTTGTAAGTTCTTGGCACGAATCGCAAGGTCAGCATCTTGTTCAATGTCATTACGCTTTTTACGGCGGTCTTCAATGGTTTCGGTCAGCTTGGTTAAACCTTCCGCATCGAAGGCATTTTGTGGGTTAAAGAATTTAAAGCTAGTCTGATCTAGACCCGTTAAAGATACGGTTTCAAGCTCTAAACCATTTTTTGATAAATCTTCTGAGACGACTTGTTGAACTTTTTGTACAAAATCGACACGCTTTTCATGTAGTTCTTCCATCGCCATTTCAGCGGCAACGGCACGCAATGAGTCAACAAATTTACCTTCGACTAGATCTTTAAGTTCTGGTGGAGACATGGTTTTACGTCCCAAGGTTTGTGCCGCAGTTGCAATTGATTCAGCAATCGGTTTGACCCGGACATAGAATTCAGCCATGACATCAACACGCATCCGGTCACGGGTAATCAGCGCCTGATCTGCTGCACGCTTTACCTCCAAACGTAAGGTATTCATATTGACAGGAATAATTTCGTGTAAGACAGGGAGGACAATTGCACCGCCATTGAGAATCACTTTCTCGCCACCAAAACCTGTGCGCACAAAAGAGACCTCTTTACTCGAACGGGTATAGAGACGGGCGATAATAATGCCAATAAAAATCAGTGCTGCAAAAATAACACCAGTAATAATTAAAATTTCAGTCAATGCTGAATTCAACATATAAACACCCTCATATAGTCATAAATATAAAAATTAAACAGCAATCGCTTGGAATCCAATTTTGGTTCTTTGCGTTAAAATTACGTCTTGTCCTTGATGGAAAACCAGATCAAGTTCGGGTTCAACTAAGACGTAGTGGGTTTGACCAAATTGGTCTTTAACTTTGGCCTGTGCAGGGGAGTTGGGTTTAGCATCCCCTAAAATGATGTGTGCAGTTCTGCCAATTAAATCATCTGCCTGAATTGCAGTAGTTTCATCTTTAGGAATTATTTTAGTTACTAAGGCAGCGCTATAACGCACTAGCGGCATTGATAAAAATAAGCAGACAGGCGCAATAATCCACGCAGAGAGGTAATGCTCTGTAAATTGATAGAACAAATCTTGGATGATTAAACCTGTGAGTGCATAGACCGTTAAAAAGATGATCAGCCAGATGAGTAAGGGAACTTTACCCAAATACAGCCATTCCAAAAACTGGGTCAAAACAGAATCAGGTTGTTCAACAGAGATATCTGCATGATCAATATCGGTAAGACTATCTGGTAAAAATTGTTCCAAAAAACTAGAACTACCGCCGAATAATAATAGAATGAATTCGAGCAGGCCAATAAACAGGCATAGCATTAAAGCAATGCTAAAAACAAGGTTAGAAGGATGTGTTAAAAGATCCCAGATCATCGCGATTACTCTTATTTCTTTTAGCGTTAATTAATAAATTTTTTATAAAAATAAAACAGTTATAAGAGTAAAGCCAATACGCCTAAATTTCAACTTAAATTGACCACATTCGTGCAGACGAAAAAAAACGCAATGATTGGGGTGATCATTGCGTTGAACAACGAATCTGTTTAAAACAGTTTCGGTTGAAAGGAGAAATGTCATGAGATTAGTGTTAACTAACCTACGAGCTCATAGTATGAAAAAACCTGACTAAGTTCATCGGTATTCATGTTAACTACTGTTAATTGATGTTAATAAGTGACGAAAATTGTTAGTTTTTTATTTTTTAATAAAGTTCTAAAATTAAACTTAAATCAAAGGTTTAAAATAAAAAAGCCCAAATATGGGCTTTTTATGTGAAAAGTAACGTAAATTAGAATTTAAATAATCCAATACCCGCTTTCACTTCATCCAGCGTTTGTTGCGTGATAATGCGGCATTTTTCAGTTCCTTGTTTGAGTACATCCATAATGTAATCTGGATCTTTTTCTAACTCGGCACGACGTTCACGGATTGGTGCAATCAACTCTTGCAACACACCTTCCAAGCGTTTTTTCACAGTACCATCACCGAGACCACCACGACGATAATGTGCTTTTAATTCTTCCACTTCTTCTTTATTTGGATCGAATGCATCAAGATAAGTAAATACGATATTGCCTTCAACCTGACCTGGGTCTTCAATACGGAGATGGTTAGGATCGGTATACATCGCATTGACGGCTTTTTTGATGTCTTTATCCGTAGCATTCAACACAATGGTATTGCCTAAAGATTTTGACATCTTCGCTTTACCATCAAAACCAGGCAAGCGTGCCATATTTGATAGCAGGGCTTTACATTCTGGTAATAGATCATGGCCGATTTGGCGGTTAATGCGACGTACCACTTCGTTGGTTTGTTCAATCATTGGGAGCTGATCTTCACCAACAGGTACTACAGTCGCTTTAAATGCAGTAATGTCTGCTGCTTGTGCAATTGGATAGCACAAGAAACCTGCTGGAATATCACGTTCAAAATTACGTAATTGGATTTCAGCTTTTACGGTTGGATTACGCTCTAAACGTGCAACGGTCACGTAGTTGAGGTAAATCATGGTCAATTCATTCAATGCAGGTAAGCAAGACTGTACACAAATCGTGGTTTTGCTTGGATCAATGCCCACAGCAAGATAATCGAGTGCAACTTGCAGGATGTTGTTGCGAACTTTATCTGGATTATCGGCATTGTCCGTCATCGCTTGTGCATCAGCCAATAACAGATGTTGATGATGACTGTCTTGTAGACCTACACGAGAACGTAATGAACCGACAAAATGTCCAAGGTGGAGTTGTCCTGTTGGACGGTCGCCTGTCAAAATGATGGGACGTTGATCAATATTACTCATGATATGTTCCAAGATTCAGTAATTTCATAGATATAAGATTGATATTATTGTACGAGAAATAAATTTTTTTCGTCAGCGATAATTTTAACTTTTTCTTAAAATCATATTGTGATTTCACTGCGTAATCCTACAATGGTGCTATAAATACAAATTAGGAAATAAAAATGGCGAGTGGTTTATTACTATTACTGGATGATATTGCAACGATTTTAGATGATGTTGCGGTAATGAGTAAAATGGCAGCCAAGAAGACTGCAGGCGTATTGGGGGATGACCTCGCCCTGAATGCACAACAAGTCAGTGGCGTACGTTCAGATCGGGAATTACCTGTGGTCTGGAGTGTTGCAAAAGGTTCATTCATTAATAAATTAATTCTCGTTCCATTGGCCTTATTGATTAGTGTGGTTGCCCCTTGGTTGATTAATCCCTTACTTATGCTTGGTGGTCTATTTCTGTGTTATGAAGGGGTAGAGAAAGTCGCGCATATGCTGTTTCACAAAAAAGCCAAAACAGCAGAAGAAGCCAGTGAAAACCTACAACAAGTCGAGGTCGATTTAGCCAAATTTGAAAAGGAGAAAGTTAAGGGAGCGATTCGAACAGACTTTATTCTTTCTGCTGAAATTGTGGTGATTTCGTTAGGTACAGTTGCAACAGCTGCATTTATGACTAAAGTGACAGTATTAAGTATTATCGCAATCGTCATGACTGTCGGGGTATATGGCTTGGTTGCAATGATCGTCAAAATTGATGATTTAGGTTTATATCTTACACAACAAGCTTCTGAATTAAAAAATAAAATCGGTCGTGGTTTACTTGCTTTTGCGCCAATTTTAATGAAAACACTTTCAATTGTTGGAACGGTTGCAATGTTCTTAGTTGGTGGCGGTATCATTACGCATACCATTCCTTTATTGCATCACTTTACTGAAGAAACGGTTGATCATTTAGAGCTGATTCCGAGTGTCGGCTCAATTATTGGTGCTTTAACACCAACTCTAATTAATTTAGGTGTGGGGTTACTTGCGGGTGCTGTTGTGTTGATGATTGTCAGTTTGATCCAGAAACTCTGGCCAAAAAAAGCATCTGCTTAAACCTAGGTCGTCATCATTAGAATTATGTGAGGTAGTTATGCGTTGGAAAGGTCGTCGAGTCAGTACCAATGTTGAAGACCGTCGCGGTGGTGGCGGTGCGAAAGCAGGTGGAATTAGTATTATCGGTTTGGTGGTGGCTTTTGTGGCTTGGAAATTTTTTGGGGTTGATCCACAGCAAGCCTATCAAGCAACTCAAGCAGTCACCAATGCTCAGTCTTCACAGCAAGGCAGCGCACCACAAAGCTTAACGCCTGATCAAAAAGAGGCCAGTGATTTTGTGGGTACAGTGTTGGCAGATACCGAAGATACGTGGACGCCGATCTTTCAACAACTGGGTATGACCTACAAACCACCACGGCTTGTATTATTTAGTGGGGTGGTTCGATCAGGTTGTGGTACTGCACAGGCTGCGATGGGACCTTTTTATTGTCCGGCTGATCAGAAAGTTTATATCGATACCTCATTCTTTAAAGATATGCGTCAGCAAATGGGGATTTCTGGAGAGCAGAACCAAACAGAACTTTCTCGTCAAGACCAGGCTGGGGATTTTGCTCAGGCCTATGTGATTGCGCATGAGGTGGGGCATCATATCCAAAACCTATTAGGTATTTCAGGTCAGGTTCAGCAAGCGCGTGCACAGGCCAGCCAAGCACAAGGCAATCAACTCTCTGTACGTTTAGAATTACAGGCAGATTGTTTTGCAGGAATCTGGGCGCATCAGAACCAGCAAAGGACCCAGTTCTTAGAGCAGGGGGATATTGAAGAAGCAATGGATGCAGCAGAAAAAATTGGAGATGACTATTTACAGCGTCGTGCAACTGGACAAGTTGTGCCAGATAGTTTTACTCATGGTACCAGTGAACAACGGATGCAGTGGTTCCAGATCGGTTTAAAATCAGGTGATGTGAATCAGTGTAATACTTTTAAATAGGATAAAAAAGGAGCGTTGCTCCTTGATTTTTATACGGAAGATATACGAATCAGTAGAAGAATTAACGTAAAATAAGAGCGTCTATGCTGAATTGAGGATGATTGGTTTATTGTTGTGCCTAAACCATTTGTTAATATAAATTAAATAATAAGATGGATGAATTACAGCATAGGCCTTCACTCTTTATTCAATCGCACAGTATTTTAAATTTTATCATTGATTAAAGTTTTAAAATTTAAATAAAGTCTATGTTGTTAAAATTGAATAAATAAAGAGGTCATATGGGTAACTTTTTTCTTTTACAAGCATTGACGGTTGTTTTTGCCTTATCCATTGCGACGACCATTTTTAATAAACGAATATTAGGTTTTCCTCAGGCCATTGGTGTTCCAATTGTCTCGGCTATTTTTGTCTTTATACTACAGTGGGGCGCAAGTTTATTAAATGGTAATCAATTTATTACCATTAATATTCATAATATTGAAGCAGCTGTAAGAAATATTGATTTTTATGATTTTCTAATCAATGGTGTGATTTGTTTTATTTTAACTTCATCTGCGTTGAAATTTAAAATTTCAGATTTAAGAAGTTACTGGAAACCGATTGGTATTTTAGCCACGATTGCACTGGTGTTATGTGCAGGATTTTACGCAGGATTATTATATTTATTTCAATGGGTGGTTGGCTATCCAGTACCCATTGGTGTTTTACTATTATTAGGTGCGGCACTTGGTGCAACCGATCCAATTGGTGTTAAAGGGGTGTTAAGTTCTATTCGGGCACCGCATCATCTGATTGTAAAACTAGAGGGAGAGTCATTATTTAATGATGCGATGTGTATTGCCTTGTTTATGACCTTATTAAAGGTTTTACAAGGAGAGCATTTTTCATTATTGGCAACCATAGAAACGCTATTATATGAAATCTTTGTCGCCGTTATTATTGGCTTTGCATTTGGTTTTGCGATCTTACGTTTACTGCGTGGTAAACATGAGATGGAGTCACTGATTTTAACCACGGCATTGCTTGCAAGCGGCTCATACCTCGTTGCTTTATTTGCACATGCATCTGCACCAATTGCCTGTGTTATTGGTGGCTTAATTGTAGGGAATAAATGGCAAGAGATTCGTGAACAAAGAGAAATTCGTGAGGTCAACCATTTTTGGCATACAGTTGAAGGGATTATTAATTCCTTCCTATTCACCTTGATTGGTTTAGAGTTATTTATTCTTGATTTGAGTGCTAATTTAATTATTGGAGGCATCATTGCCTTTATTATCCTGCATTTATCTCGTTTTGCGGCAAATTTCGCCGCCTTCGCCTTATTTCCATCATTCCGTAATAAGAGCTACAACGGTAGTCTAGCGATTCTCTCGTGGGGGGGGGTTCGAGGAGGGATTTCACTGGCGTTGATTCTTGCAGTGGCAAATATTCCAGAATTAAGTCAATACAGTAGTATCTTGATTGGTTATACCTTTATTAGTGTATTGCTATCAGGTGTGGTCTGTGGCCTTGGTTTACCTGCTGTGATGAATGCTTTCTATTACAACCCGAGTGAAGAGACCCAAGGGTTAAAAGGCTTTTATCAGCGAATGTGCAACAAGATGAATCGCCGCGGTTTTAAATATATTGTGGGTGAAGACAGTGTGGGGCGAGAAACCATTACCATTTATAATCCTGAAATTTTATTGGATCAGAAAACAGATGATGGTGTCGCAACCATGCATCACCCGAATAAACGTGAAGAAGTAAAGCGGTTAGAGAATCCTGATAATTTTTAATTGCATATTTTTGTTTTTTGTTAAAAAAAGCCTTTTGATAAAAGGCTTTTTTTATTTTATTAGGTAAATGTTTTTAAAATATTTTTAAAATTTAATTAAATAATAATTATGATTGAGTTATGTTTTTTATTTGGAGATTAATTGTTGTTTAATATTTTGTTTAGTTTTTTTTAAATGCCTTTTAGGTATTTATGGCTTTCTAGGGTTTTGTTTGTTTAGATGTGTAAATTTACAATATATTTTCAACTTTTTTTAATTTTTTATTGTTTATAAATCATGGTTTTATTGTGTTATGAAAAAATAATAAAATGTAAGTTTGTTTTTTTATTTTGTGAGCTATTTAACATTTATTTTGTTTGATTTAAAGTGGTGCTGTGAACTCTATCACTTAGAAACAATAATTTAAACTTAAGTTAATAATGTCATTAAGAATTGATTAAATATTAAAAATTTATAATGAGGAATATAACCATGTCTCAAATACAAATTATTTCCAAGGAAAGTCATGAAACCCTTGTAAATACGACGGGAAAAACAGCCACATTACCCTCTGAGCCTTCAGTTGTGTTAATTAAGGTCTCTGCAAGTGATATTTCAGTTGTTAAGAGAGATGGTGTAAATGCGGTAGTAGTATTAAAAAATGGCGAAACAATCGTTATTCATAATTTCTTCAATAATAGTGAAGTAGCAGATAATAGTCTGGTCCTCCAAGGTGAAGATAATCAATTAGTTTGGGCACATTTTAAAGATGCTGAAACGGATGCAGACGCAGATGCCGATGCGGACGCCGATGCTGATGCTGACTCAGATGATGATGATCATGAAGGGGCTGTCTTTTTAGAAGAAACACCCGCGGTTGTGCCTGAAGCGGCGGCGGCACCAGTTGAAGCCGCAACATTACAACCCATTCAGGCAGTAGAGCCATTACTTTATGCAGGTGAAACATCGAGTGGCTTCAGTCCATGGTTATGGGCTTTACCTGTACTTGCGATTGGTGGGATTGCCGCAGCAGCAAGTGGCGGCGGTGGAGGTGGAGGAAATAACAACAATACAGATACCACACCACCAAATACCGATGCCGTAAAATTTAATATTGATCCTGTGACCACAGATAATGTCATCAATGCAGCAGAATCTGCAGGCAATGTAACTTTAACAGGCACATTAACAGGCGTACCTGCAGATGCAGCGACGACTGTGGTGACGGTTGTTGTGAATGGTGTGACCTATACAGCGACAGTTAATTCAGCCAATGGTACATGGAGTGTGAGTGTACCGGGCAGTGGATTATTGGCAGATGGCGATAAAACCATTGACGCCAAAGTTACGTTTACAGATGCAGCGGGTAATAGCAGCAATGTAACGGACACACACGTTTATACAGTGGACACCACTGCACCGAATGCGCCAGAGATTAATCCAATTAATGGTACAGATCCAATTACAGGGACTGCAGAACCCGGTTCAACGGTGACCGTAACCTTCCCGGATGGCACAAGTGTTCAGGTTCCAACCGATCCAACCACTGGGGTATGGACCACACCAAATCCAGGGAACTTACCAAATGGCGGTACAGTAACAGCTATAGCAACAGACCCTGCGGGTAACCCATCTACACCAGGTACAGAAACAGTGGATACGGTTGGCCCAGATGTTTCAGGTACAACATTGAACATTGATCCTGTGACCACAGATAATGTCATCAATGCAGCAGAATCTGCAGGCAATGTAACTTTAACAGGCACATTAACAGGCGTACCTGCAGATGCAGCGACGACTGTGGTGACGGTTGTTGTGAATGGTGTGACCTATACAGCGACAGTTAATTCAGCCAATGGTACATGGAGTGTGAGTGTACCGGGCAGTGGATTATTGGCAGATGGCGATAAAACCATTGACGCCAAAGTTACGTTTACAGATGCAGCGGGTAATAGCAGCAATGTAACGGACACACACGTTTATACAGTGGACACCACTGCACCGAATGCGCCAGAGATTAATCCAATTAATGGTACAGATCCAATTACAGGGACTGCAGAACCAGGTTCGACGGTTACGGTGACCTTCCCAGATGGCAGTACGGTTCAGGTTCCAACTGATCCAACCACTGGGGTATGGACCACACCAAACCCAGGTAATTTACCGAATGGCAGTACAGTTACTGCTGTAGCAACAGACCCAGCGGGTAACCCATCTACACCAGGTACAGAAACAGTGGATACGGTTGGCCCAGATGTTTCAGGTACAACATTGAACATTGATTCTGTGACTGCAGATAACGTCGTCAATGCAGCAGAATCTGCAGGCAATGTAACTTTAACAGGCACATTAACAGGTGTACCTACAGATGCAGCGAGCACTGTAGTGACAGTTGTTGTGAATGGTGTGACTTATACCGCGACAGTCAATTCAGCCAATGGTACGTGGAGCGTGAGTGTACCGGGCAGTGGATTATTGGCAGATGGCGATAAAACCATCGATGCCAAAGTTACGTTTACAGATGCCGCAGGAAATAGCAGCAATGTAACGGACACACATG
>NZ_KB849177.1:267973-274536 GCF_000367945.1 Acinetobacter proteolyticus | reverse complement strand
GGTGTGTCTGCTAAGGTTTGTACTTTGCCATCAACATAAGTCTTGTTGGTTACATCACTACCTACGGTTGGTGCTGCGACATTGGTAATCTTTTTACCACCAACATCCAAGCCATTTGCTGTGCCTGATAAAGTAACTGCATTCGCACCACTACCAATCGTTGAGGTACCATTAACAATGCTATTGCCAGTAACAGTACTATTACCATTCACTTGCTGACCAGTTGATGTCACTGTTCCTGCAAAGTTAGGTGCATCTGCAATTTGAATCGCAATTGAACCTGTTTGATCGGTCACGGTTTTAACATTCGCGCCACTATAAGTACCTGCTGTACTCGCAGCTCCGCTGATCGCAATAGTTTCACCCAGCTTACGATCTACATCTTTTGTATCACCTGATTTTCTTGCATTTCCTGTAAAGGTAATCGCTTTATTAGCTTGTGTACTTACGGTGTCTAACTGACCTTTGTTTACGGCTTGATCAGCAGTAGTTGCATCTGCAACATTACTAATATTTTTATTCGCTGCATTAATTCCAGCATTGGTAACACTTGGACCACCAGTAATCGTTAACCCACTGTTATCAACCTTGCTGTTGCCTGTAGTTACACTACCATTAGCACCTAAATTAACGGTTTCAGCAAGTTTAATATCAAGTTGGTTACTACCATTCGATACAACACCAATATTGCCATTGGTTAATGTACCTGTCGCACCGCCTTTAACGTTCAGGTCTTCGCCTAATTTACGGGTTGCTTTGGTTCCTGAATCACCCACAAAACCAAGAGGCGTATTTGCTAAAGTATCGACATAAGTCTTATTCGCTGCATCACTACCAACTGTTGGTGCTGCGACATTGGTAATTTTTTTACCACCAACATCCAGGCCATTTGCTGTGCCTGATAAAGTAACTGCATTCGCACCACTACCAATCGTTGAGGTGCCATTAACAATGCTATTGCCAGTAACAGTACTATTACCATTCACTTGCTGACCAGTTGAAGTTACTGTTCCAGAAAAATTCGGAGAATTGGCAATCTGGATATCTAGAGTATTTCCAGTAATAACTGTTTTTACATTACTGTTTGAACTCGCTCCTGCCAATCCCCCAGTAATATTTAGAGTTTCACCTAAATTACGTCCTACGGTTCCAGTATTACCAACAAACGTAATTTCTCTTTGAATTTCAGTATTCAAATTAGACAAAGCTGTGCCGACATTAGTTGCTGCAGCATAAGATCCAGCATCAGCCTTATTAATCGTGTAACTTGGAGCAGTATAAGTATCAGTTGCTGCATTGTATGTAGCACCACCACCTAATGCAGTTGTATTTCCAACTGCACGGTTATTTACATCTTTAAGTTGTGCAACTGTCACAGCATCTTGATCAGCAGCACCATCTGCTACATTCTGAATTCGTCTGAGATTAGAAGCTGACCCCACAGAAACAACCGATGTTGGGGCCGCTGAATTTGTAATATAGCCCGTACCTGATGGTGCAGTTGTTGTCGAACCCCCACCCAGTGCTACAGAATTCGCTACACTTGCATTTGCACCTGTACCTAGAGCAACCCCATCTACAGCACTTGCACCTGTTTGAGCATTTACGCCAAATGCGATAGATCGATCACCTTGTGTGCTTGCCCCCATCATCAGTGCTGCACTATAAGTAGCTGTCGCTACAGCGCCATTTTTATTGTACGCAAAACCATCAGTTCCTGTCGTATTATCGCCACTAGAACCCAAAGCTAAGGAGCCTAGACCATTCGCCATCGGACTTGATAACTTTGTTGCACCTACTGAATATAAACCACTACCAATCGCAACTCCCCCCTTACCAGTAGAAGTCGTCATATTGCTATTAAAATTAGAACCGATAACAACTGATTGATCACCATTGGCCGTAATATCATTCCCAACCACAGTTGACTGACTACCATTAGCTCTTGTTGTCGCACCAATTGCGATTGCTTCTGCTCCATTGCTACCAACTTGTGCCGAACCATTAGAACCATTACCAATTGCTACCCCAGTACCTTGGTTATCTTGTCCACCGCCAGCTGTATATCCAGCAAATGTGAGTGCTGGCGTGAGAATAGTTAAAATGGCTAAAGATAATGCTTTGTAATTAAAAAATTTAATTAAGTTATCTTGATGTTCTTCCAAATCTAAAGAAACAACCTGACCTACATTTCCTCGATTTTTAGTTTTTGTTTTAGCGAGTTCCGAAACCGCTACCCAAGCACCCAATGAGGCGTTCCATACAACCTTATAAACCTTATTCATAATATTTTTCCAAACGCAGATAAAAGTTACAACGTGTGCACTTATGTGTACAAGTCTGTCTATTAAGTAAAGAAATGTAATTTATTGCTTATAAAATAACTTTTTTAAAACGAGAAGTAAATCACACTAACACACGATGTACACCTACTAGATCACCGATTAAAATGAATATTATATTTTTTGTTTTAAATTTTAATTTATTAAAAATCAGTAGTTAAATTTTAATAATTAATAAAAAACCGATCTCATATTTTTCAAATTATGTAAATATATATACAAAAAAAGTCGATACATGACAGTTATTGACAATCTTTTTCTGTATTTATGTGCAAATTGCGCATTAATATTTGTATCTAAATGTTAAAACCAAAAAAAACCAGCAATAAATGCTGGCTTTTTATTCTTAAATATTTCACCAAGAAACATTTACACGTCGATTTGGAGCCAAGCAATTCACAAGTTGACGATTGGCTTTATTACCAGCGCATTGCTGATATAGATCAGTTTGGCTATTGGCTTGAATTTGAATGCGGTTCGCATCAATGCCTTCATTCACCAACAGTTTCGCTACTGTATTGGCGCGTTGCGATGACAGTTGTTGGTTATAAGTGAATTTCCCTAATGGGTCAGCAAAGCCCGCAACCACAATTGGCCCAGTTGAAACGCTTTGTTTAATACGTTGTGCAATTGAAGCGACAGAACTAGAACCTTGTTCAATCGCACTTACATTAAAACGATCAAATGCAAAGAAGACACTCCCAGAACGTGCACCACTTACATTGGTATCATTTGGAACTTGGTTATTAGCCCCCCACGCCATTAGACCTTCACATGCTTCGCCTTTCCAAGACAATCTTTCTGAAAGATACTTCTTATTGAAATCGACACGTAATTGGCAACGTAAATAGTCTTGGCTATTTGGCTGACGAATATCTAAAACATAGTTCCAAGTTTTTATAAAGAATACGCCTTCACTAAATTGAGGGTGGCCCAAAATGTGACGAATTTGATCTTTAGTCAGACCTATGTCTAAACGTGCAACATTAGCATATTCATAACGCTGAACTTGTTTTAAATAGCTGTTCTCAACCGCTGGAAATTTAATTTCTTCTTGCTGAGCCACAACTTCTTCTTGTGCAAAAGTAGTGGTTGTTGTTAAACCGACTAAAGTTGCCATCATCAAAATTTGAATATTCTTGTTCATTTCTTTACTCACAATATCTGTTGGATAAGAAGAGTCTAGGACTCTCCTTATTGAGGGCAATTAGTCAATAATTGTACTTACACCAATACGTACCAATGGGCTACCTTGGCTTCCTAAAGCAGCACCCGTTGTTAATGACCAACGACCATTATCGGCAGTACGACGGAACGTCACACCCACTGCATTTTGATCGTTGTAGTAAGCCGCACCAACTGCCATGGTTAACTTACCTGGCACATAAGGTGCTTGCTCAAGTGCAGCTGTCGCAGCAATACCCGCAGACATTTTGTCTTCCAAATTGTCGATACGTTTGTTGGTGTCATAGAACACTTGTTGTAACTGATCACCAAGGTTGTTGATCTTGTTACCCAACTCTTGATTTGACTGGTTCAAACTTCCAATCGCATCATTAATATTGTTCTTACCCGTACCACCGATATTATTGGTTGTAATACTGCCATCTTGATTAACAACCGTCTCACCACCAATGCTGTTCTTGATACTGTTGGAAATGTTATGGATCTGACCACCATTCACAGCTTGGTTAGAACCCGCTTTGATTTCACCATCCTTAACACCTTGCACCACACGGTCACCATCTTTACCGGCCATATTGATACTTGTACCACCCGTATCTTTACCAACGGTAATTTCACCATTTGGTGTCTGTTGCTGAACTAGACCAGACTTACCATTATTGATGTTATTGATGTTGTTATTGATGTTCTGAATATCATTTGAGTTTTTATCAACTTGCTTCTGAACATCCCATAACTGACCACCATTTACAGCGTCTTTAGACCCCTCTTCGACCTTACCATCAGCAACATTTTTCAGGTTTGTGCCTTTATCGCCACCGCCTAAAGTCACTGAGTTTTTATCAACATTGCCATCTTTGTCTTTGTCATACTTCACAGCGTTGTCTGACAAGTCACCGATTTCTTTGCCAATTTGGTCTTTAACATCATTAATTTGCTTATCAAGCTGACCTTTATTTACCGCATCTTTTGCATCAACGCCATCAGCGACATTGGTAATTTTCTTACCACCTGCATCAATACCGTTAATTGTGATACTTGGACCACCCTTAATCATCAAGCCATTGTTGTTCAATACCGTATCACCAGTGGTGATGCTGTCGAACTTCGCATCTTTCAATAATTCGATCTTGAGGCCATCTTCAGTGGTACGGGTAATCACGTTTTCACCGCTGGTTTTGTCTTCCGCTGTTGAAGCATCAGCGCCACCCACAATGTTTAACTTCTCACCCAACTTACGATGAACATCCGCACCAGTATTACCGGCGAAGTTTAGACCTTTATTGGTCACATCATTAACGCCATTGGTAACCTTATCATCAACTGATTTGATTGCATCATTGATATTGTCTTTACCTGTGCCACCAATGTTGTTGGTGCTGATGCTGCCATCTGGATTAATCGTTGTGTTTCCACCAATGCTGTTCTTGATGCTGTCAGAAATATTCTTAATCTGACCGCCATTCACTGCATCTTTTGAACCATTCGCGATTGAACCATCTGCAACATTGGTAATGACTTTATTACCTGCATTGATGCCATCTTTAGTGATGCTTGGACCATCTTTAATGGTTAAACCTTTGTCGTTTAATACCGCATCACCAGTCGTGATGCTGTCTAAATTAAGATCTTTCTTGGTTGAAACTTCGTAGTTGGTACTACCATCTTTATTCGTCGTCTCTTTAACAACAATGTTGTCACCTTCAGTCACTGTAGTTTTCGCTTTAGTTGCAGCGTCTTTCACATTGCTGATTGCATCATTAATGTTATTTTTACCTGTACCACCAATGTTATTGGTCGTGATGCTGCCATCTGGATTGACCGTTGTATTTCCACCAATGCTGTTCTTGATGCTGTCAGAAATATTCTTGATCTGACCACCATTCACCGCATCTTTTGAACCTTTGGCAATTGAACCATCAGCAACATTGCTGATAACTTTATCACCCGCATTAATGCCATCTTTGGTGATGCTTGGACCATCTTTAATGGTTACACCTTTGTCGTTTAATACCGTGTCACCAGTGGTAATGCTGTCGAACTTCGCATCTTTCAACAATTCAACTTTGATGCCATCTGCTGTGGTACGGGTAATAACATTTTCACCGCTGGTTTTTTCTTCCGCTGTTGAAACATCAGCGCCACCAACGATATTTAACTTCTCACCCAAGTTACGGTGAACATCCGCACCTGCATTACCTGCAAAGTTTAGACCTTTATTGGTCAGGTCATTTACACCATTGGTGACTTTGTCATCTACCGACTTGATTGCATCATTGATGTTGTCTTTACCTGTACCACCAATGTTATTGGTGCTGATACTGCCATCTGGATTAACCGTGGTGTTACCACCGATGCTGTTCTTGATGCTGTCAGAAATATTCTGAATCTGACCACCATTCACGGCATCTTTTGAACCTTTGGCAATTGAACCATCTGCAACATTACTAATAACTTTATTAGCTGCATTGATGCCATCTTTAGTGATGCTTGGACCATCTTTAATGGTTACACCTTTGTCGTTTAATACCGTGTCGCCAGTGGTGATACTGTCAAACTTCGCATCTTTCAACAATTCAACTTTGATGCCATCTGCTGTGGTACGGGTAATCACGTTTTCACCGCTAGTCTTGTCTTCCGCTGTTGCTGCATCAGCGCCACCAACAATGTTTAGCTTCTCACCCAACTTACGATGAACATCCGCACCAGTATTACCTGCAAAGTTCAAGCCTTTGTTTTCCAACTCAGTCTTGGTGTTATCAATCTTGGTATTGAGTTCTGTTTTGGTGTTGTTGATCGTGTTGTTGAGCTCAGTTTTTGTATCGGTAATCTGAGTGGTTAACTGATCTTTGGTATCGGTGATACGGTTACCCAAGTCTTTCTTCGCGTCATCTAACTTGTTGTTGGTATCGGTAATCTTGTTATCCAGACCATCTTTGGTTTTGGTTAACTGATCAACATTGACTGCATCTTTACCATTTACACCATCAGCAACGTTAGTAATGACTTTATTACCTGCATTGATGCCATCTTTGG
>NZ_KB849177.1:264763-265413 GCF_000367945.1 Acinetobacter proteolyticus | reverse complement strand
CCATCTGGATTGACCGTTGTATTTCCACCAATGCTGTTCTTGATGCTGTCAGAAATATTCTTGATCTGACCACCATTCACCGCATCTTTTGAACCATTCGTGATTGAACCATCTACAACATTGCTGATAACTTTATCACCCGCATTAATGCCATCTTTGGTGATGCTTGGACCATCTTTAATGGTTAAACCCTTATCGTTTAATACCGTATCACCAGTGATGATGCTGTCGAACTTCGCATCTTTCAATAATTCAACTTTGATGCCATCTGCTGTGGTACGGGTAATCACGTTCTCACCACTGGTTTTGTCTTCTGCTGTCGCAGCATCAGCACCACCAACAATGTTTAGCTTCTCACCTAAGTTACGATGAACGTCTGCACCGGCATTACCAGCAAAGTTCAAGCCCTTGTTTTGCAACTCAGTCTTGGTGTTGTCAATCTTGCTGTTGAGTTCTGTTTTGGTGTTGTTGATCGTGTTATTCAACTCAGTTTTCGTATCTGTGATCTGAGTCGTTAACTGATCTTTAGTGTCATTTAACTTGTTGTTGGTGTCCGTGATTTGGTTACCTAAGTCTTTCTTCGCATCATCCAACTTAGTATTGGTATCAGTAATCTTGCCATCTAAACCATCTTTAACTTTGGTTAACTG
>NZ_KB849177.1:256003-256823 GCF_000367945.1 Acinetobacter proteolyticus | reverse complement strand
ATGCTGTCGAACTTCGCATCTTTCAATAATTCAACTTTGATGCCATCTGCTGTGGTACGGGTAATCACGTTTTCACCGCTGGTTTTGTCTTCCGCTGTTGCTGCATCAGCGCCACCCACAATGTTTAACTTCTCACCCAACTTACGATGAACATCCGCACCAGTATTACCGGCGAAGTTTAGACCTTTATTGGTCACATCATTAACGCCATTGGTAACCTTATCATCAACTGATTTGATTGCATCATTGATATTGTCTTTACCTGTGCCACCAATGTTGTTGGTGCTGATGCTGCCATCTGGATTAATCGTTGTGTTTCCACCAATGCTGTTCTTGATGCTGTCAGAAATATTCTTGATCTGACCACCATTCACGGCGCATCTTTTGAACCATTCGCGATTGAACCATCTGCAACATTGCTAATGACTTTATTACCCGCATTGATGCTATCTTTAGTGATGCTTGGGCCATCTTTGATGGTTAAACCCTTGTCGTTTAATACTGTATCACCAGTGGTGATGCTGTCTAAATTTAGGTCTTTCTTGGTCGACACTTCGTAGTTGGTACTGCCATCTTTATTCGTCGTCTCTTTAACAACGATGTTGTCACCTTCAGTCACTTCAGTCACTGTAGTTTTCGCTTTGGTTGCAGCATCTTTCACATTGCTGATTGCATCATTGATGTTATTTTTACCTGTACCACCAATGTTATTGGTCGTGATGCTGCCATCTGGATTGACCGTTGTATTTCCACCAATGCTGTTCTTGATGCTGTCAGAAATATTCTTGATCTGACCACCATTCACCGCATCTTTTGAACC
>NZ_KB849177.1:192876-254323 GCF_000367945.1 Acinetobacter proteolyticus | reverse complement strand
GCATCTTTACCATTTACACCATCAGCAACGTTAGTAATGACTTTATTACCTGCATTGATGCCATCTTTGGTAATGCTTGCACCATCTTTAATGGTCACACCTTTGTCGTTTAATACCGTGTCACCAGTGGTGATGCTGTCGAACTTCGCATCTTTCAACAATTCAACTTTGATACCATCTGCTGTGGTACGGGTAATCACGTTCTCACCGCTAGTCTTGTCTTCTGCTGTCGCAGCATCAGCGCCACCCACAATGTTTAGCTTCTCACCCAAGTTACGATGAACGTCAGCACCTGAATTACCTGCAAAGTTCAAGCCTTTGTTTTCCAACTCAGTCTTGGTGTTGTCAATCTTGCTGTTTAGCTCAGTTTTAGTATTGTTAATTTGATTACCTAAATCAGTTTTAGCATCATTCAGATTTTTATTGGTATCTGCAATTTGATTGCCCAAATCAGTTTTGGTGTTATCAATTTTCTGATCCAGATTGGTAATGTTTTGCGCATTCTCATTCACACGAGAATCAACATGTTTAAGCTGACGGACCGTCACGGCATCTGAGTCAGCAGCACCATCTTCAACATTGGTAATACGGCGTTCTTTACCCTCAGAGCCAACAGAGATCACACCATTTGACATTGATGCATCACGATTTGTGAGGAACGAGTTACCTGTTGCTTCTGTCGCAACCGCATCTTGCCCTAATGCCACACTGTTTTCTGCTTCAACCCGGCTGCGTGCACCTAATGCAACACCACCGGCAACCAGAGATTGCGCACCTTGACCAACAGCTACTGCATTTTCTTGGTCAGCTACAGCACCACCACCAATCGCAGCAGAGTTTTTGCCTGACGCTTTGGCACCACCACCAATCGCAGCAGCATTTTCATTGGTCGCTTCAGCACCTTTACCAACAGCAGCAGCATTGTCTCCAGTCGCTTTGGCATTACTACCAATTGCAGCTGCGCCATGACCTGTTGCCGTCGCACCCTCACCTGGTTTATTACCAGAACCGATTGCAGTTGAATTAGTCCCAGAAGCAAGGGAGTTAATACCCATTGCAGATGCACCGTCACCAGTTGCTTGCGCAACAGCACCAAATGCAGCAGCCCCTTTACCAGATGCATTCGACATGACACCAAAAGCAGATGACGCATCACCTGTCGCTTTAGAGGTCATACCAAATGCTGATGAAAATGCACCTGTACCAACCGCCTGTGTACCAACTGCGGTTGAACCATGATTCGCTTCGGTGGTTGGATAACGCCCCGCTTTTAATGTACCGCCTGTGATATCTGTATATGTTTTGCTTAACTCAGCATCTTGCGCAATTTTATCAACATCATCCCCACCAATCGCAACAGATGAGTTACCGCGTGCAACAACATCCGCACCGATTGCAATTGATTGATCACCGATTGCTTTAGTTTGATCACCAATCGCGATTGACTGGTTGCTATATCCAGGTGCGGTCCCCGTCGCGCCTCTTGTTGAAGCGTTACGGCCAATCGACACATCACCACTACCGACAGTTTCACTTGCACTACCTACAGAAACAGCACCCGTACCCGCACTTCTTGCACTTGAACCAACAGCAACAGACTCAGAGCCTGCTGACGTTGTATTCACACCAACTGCAATTGAGTTACGGCCTTTCGCACCATCATTTTCGAAGTTGCCACCTTGTACGCCATTATCATTCACACTGACATAATGAGTACGTGCTGCTTTTAACTGACCTACTGTTGCTGCATCAGAATCTACAGCACCATCAGCAACATTTTGGATTCGACGTTCAGCACCTACATCACCGACCGATAAAACACCTGTTGGTGCAGTTTGTTTAGTTAAGAAACTTTCGCCAGTTGCCTGTGTTGCTTTTGAGTCTTTACCTAAAGCAATACTATTTTCAGCTTCTGAACGAGCCCCCTTACCAACAGCAACTCCACCAGCAAAAGTCGCTTCTGCCTGATCACCAATTACAACAGCCTCGTCTTTATTGGCTTTAGCGCCAGTTCCAATCGCAACCGATTTTTTACCTGTAGAAGATGAAAATGCACCGATCGCCAAAGAGTTTTCTTGGGTTGCAACCGCACCACCACCAAAAGCAATTGAATCTTTACCTGTCGCTTTGGTTGCCATATTCGGTTGATATTCCGCTCCAGCTTGACCCGCTACAGAACCCGCATTTTCAATATCTGGAGAACCAATTGCAATTGAGCGATAACCTTCTGCTGTTGCAGAATGACCAATGGCCAAAGAACCTTTACCTGTTGCTGCTGCTACATTACCAATTGCCTGAGCAAAATCAGCAGTTGCTGCTGACTGACGACCAATTGCAAGAGAGGTATTTCCTTTTGACAATGCGGCTGTACCAATTGCAACACCTGCGATATCCGTAGTCGTCGCATAAGAACCAATTGCCGTACCAAAATTATTTTGAGTTGTCGCCCCAGTTCCTAAACTAATCGAACCGCCTTGTTTTTGTGCCCCAGCAAATGCACCCGTTGAATTGTTATATGGGTTTTGACGATTCGCAATATTTGAAATACCTGTGCCTTGAGTTTGTGCACCACAACCGATTGCAATATCCCGAGTTCCAGATGTATTTGCCACACCTTCACGACATTGCGTATTTGTTCCTGAAATGGATGTTCCAGATCCTGAACCACCATCAGTCCCCTGCGCAGCAAATGCAGAAGGAGAAAAACTAATTGCACCCACTAAAACTGCAGCAGACAAATTGAGAACTTTTGATTTGGTTTTTGTTTTGCTTTTTGCAAGTTCAGAGGTTGCAACCCATGCGCCAATCGATGCATTCCAAACCACTTTATATACTTTATTCATAAAAATTCTCAGATAATTACTGCAGTTATTGATGGTCTAAAAATGCCAATCAGCATTTTTAGTTTCGGCGCCAAAAAAGAGCCGCGGATGCTAATAAAACCAAGTAAATTGGTAAAGAATGAATAAGCATTATTATTGATAATATGAGACATATTTCTCATATTTAATAAAAAAACATTAAAATAAATATATGATTTAAATAATAAAAAGCATAAATTGTTTTATTTTGTTCTTCTTTTGTTTTATTTTATAAAGAACGTGAAAAATAGAATAAAAACTCTATAATAAAATAATAAATAATATTCAATACCTCAAACACTCATTAATTATTGGAATAAATTATTAAAATTAAATTATTTAGAATAAATACAGATTAATATTTAAGTTTTTAATTTCACTTAAAAATCCTGAAAAAGCTTCGTTTAGAATTCAGCGAATAAATCGGTTATCATTGCTTTACCTCAAAACAGTTTTTTCAAAGCTTATGAGCCAGACACTAAACTCATTAAGAAAACAGCTCCGTTTAAAAAGAAGACAACTTTCCCATTACCAACAAAAGAAGGCTGAACAACGGGTTTTAGTTCAACTTCGACAATTCTCTCGATTTAAATCCGCATCAAAAATTGGACTCTATTTACATGCCTTTGGCGAAGTACATACCCACAAACTTTTAAAGCTTTGTTTTCAGCAAAACAAACAAGTTTATTTACCCATGATTTGCAATATGAATCAGCATTTAGTCTGGGTAAGCGTGAGTTCAAGACAATATTTAAATAGACGCTTTTCCCATCACCCCCTCGGGATGAAAGAGCCGATGGCGAGTCGTGGAAAACATGTTTCTCACTTGGATCTACTCATCATGCCATTATTGGCCTGTGATCATTTAGGAACACGAGTCGGTATGGGAGGCGGTTATTATGATCGTACGTTATCTACAGCCAAACATCGTCCCTATCGTCTCGGTCTTGCCCATGCATTTCAATATGTGGAGGGCCCCCTCCTCAGACAAAAATGGGATCAACCCTTGCATGCCTTACTCAGCCCTAAAAAGTTTTATTATTTCAGGTCTTAGCAGATTATTTTTCTTATTTCTGCAATGAATCTTGAGTAATTTAGTCTTTTTTTTATATTTTCTACCCCTACCCCCTTGTATTTTTTGAAATGCACATCACTATAAAAAACATGGCAACACCGTTGTCACTCATTAGGAGTGCCCATGTCTGAATATATTTTAAATAATGAAACAAGCTTAGAGCCACAGGTTCCAAGTGTATTACCACTATTAGCGTTACGTGATGTTGTGGTTTATCCTCACATGCAAATCGCGCTATTCGTGGGTCGTGAAAAATCGATCAATGCAGTGGATGTGGCTCGTAACAGTGACAATTTAGTATTTGTAGTTGCGCAAAAAGATTCGCTCACAGAAGAAATTGATCACGACAACCTCTATCAATATGGAACTGTGGCTAAAATCGTACAAGTTGTGAATCATGAAAATGATGAAAACTGCATTAAAGTACTGATTGAAGGCCTACATCGTTCTAAGCTTGAACGCATTATTGATGGCGAAGAATACTTAACAGCTGAACATCATTTAAGCCCAATGACATTGCCTTTGGACCAAGAGACCCAAGAGACTCGCTTAAATGAATTACGTACCCTATTCGCTCAATATGCAGAAGCGAAGCTACGTAATGCACGTGAACTCGTTGCAGCAGCAAATAAAATCGAAGACTTATTGCAATTGATGTTCTTCGTTGCAACTCGTGTACCTTTAAATATTGAAGTGAAACAAAAGTTTTTAGAACACGACGAGTTTGAAGCTCACTTGCAAGAGTTAATGAGCTATTTGATGAATCAATCTGCTGAACAGCAAATTGAGCAAACACTGCATGACAGCGTAAAACGTCAAATGGAAAAGAACCAACGTGAATACTTTCTAAATGAAAAAATGAAAGTCATTCAACGTGAACTTTCCGATATGAATGGCGGTGCCGAAGATGACGTTGCCGAAATTGAAAAACGTCTTGCTGAAGCCGATTTACCTGAGCACGTACGCAAAAAAGCTGAAGCTGAGTTTCGTAAGCTGAAAGCAATGCAACCAGCTTCAAGTGAAGCGGCTGTTGTACGCAACTATCTAGAAGTGATTTTAGATACGCCTTGGAATAAAGCCAGCAAAGTCAGTATTAACCTTGCGAAAGCACAGGAAATTCTGGATACAGATCACTACGGCTTAGATGACGTTAAAGATCGTATTGTTGAATACTTGGCAGTTCAGTCTCGTGTGAAAAAACTCAAAGGTCCGATCCTCTGTTTAGTCGGTCCTCCAGGTGTTGGTAAAACATCACTTGGTGAATCGGTTGCCAAAGCAACGGGGCGTGAGTTTGTTCGTATGGCATTGGGTGGTGTACGCGACGAAGCTGAAATCCGTGGTCACCGTCGTACTTATATCGGTGCGATGCCAGGTAAAATTGTGCAGTCGCTAACGAAAGTTGGGGTTAAAAACCCATTGTTCTTGCTCGACGAAATCGACAAGATGGCACAAGACTACCGTGGTGATCCAGCATCAGCATTGCTTGAAGTACTTGATCCATCACAAAACAGTAAGTTCAACGATCACTATTTAGATCTTGACCTTGACCTTTCAGAAGTGATGTTCATTTGTACTGCCAACAGCATGAATATTCCTGAGGCTTTACTGGATCGTATGGAAGTCATTCGTCTACCGGGTTATACCGAAGATGAAAAAGTGAATATTGCTGAACGCTACCTTGTTCCGAAAGCAATCAAGAACAATGGCTTACGTACAAAAGAATTGACTGTTCATGAAGAAGCAATCCGTGACATCGTACAACGTTATACACGTGAAGCAGGTGTCCGTAGCTTAGAACGTGAAGTTTCTAAAATTGCACGTAAAGTTGTGAAAGAAGCGGTCAGCAAAAAGTCTAAAAACTTACAGATTGACGTTACTTCAGCCAATCTTCCAGAATACTTAGGTCCACATAAGTTTGACTTCGGTATTGCAGAAGATGAAGCACAAGTAGGTCGTGTCAATGGTTTGGCTTGGACCTCTGTGGGCGGTGAATTACTCACCATTGAAGTTGCAGCAGTCAAAGGTAAAGGCAAATTCATTACCACAGGTTCACTTGGTGATGTAATGAAGGAGTCGATTACCGCTGCAATGACTGTGGTACGTACTCGTGCTGATGAATTGGGAATTGAATCATCACGTTTTGAAGAAACGGATGTCCACGTTCACTTACCTGAAGGTGCAACACCAAAAGATGGTCCATCTGCTGGTTTAGCACTGACCACTGCCCTTGTATCGGCATTTACAGGTATTCCGATTCGTCCAGACATTGCCATGACCGGTGAAACCAGTCTTGGTGGTCGCGCGATGCGTATTGGTGGCTTGAAAGAGAAACTTCTTGCAGCTCACCGTGGTGGAATCAAACTGGTGTTTATTCCACAAGATAACGTCCGTGATTTGGCTGAGATCCCTGACAATGTCAAAGAAGGATTAGAAATCAAAGCAGTGAAAAGCATTGATGAAATCCTGCCTTTGGCCTTGACAGATACACCTAAGCCTTTGCCAAAGACACCGATTGTGAAACCAGTCGAAGATGCGAAAGCAGCACGTCACTAATCTGTAAATGATTGGAAATAAAAGAGAGCTTCGGCTCTCTTTTTTTGTTACACAATTCGGTTGAAAAATAACCAATATCTTGCATAATAAAATAGAGTCGATAAAAACAAAGGCTAAATTTGACTCTGCACTCATTTTAGCGTCATCCGAACTCCAGACGGATGACACTTTGATCGCAGCTCATACGCATTTTGAGCTGCGTTTTTTATGACTAGGCTACCACTGCTTGTTGTATTTTTTATGACTAGATAAACCATACTTACCTGCATGCGACAAAGAACAGGGTTTATAATAGGGTTCATTTCCTCAATCAACGACACCCTATGAAAATTCGCATTCTCACCATTGGTCAAAAAATGCCTGCTTGGGTGTTAACTGGATTTGAAGACTATTTCAAGCGTATTCAGCCCTTTGTACAAACGCAGGTAATCGAACTTCCAATGGCAAAACGTGGCAAGAATGATTCTGAAGCAGATATTTTAAAATACTGTCAAATTGAAGGCGACAGCATTCTAAATGTACTCAAGCCCAATGAAACATTGATTGCTTTAGAAGTCGGTGGTCGCGAACTCAGTACAGAAAAATTAGCCGACACGATGAAACAATGGATGCTTGAAGGCAATGATATTGCGATTGCGATTGGTGGTCCAGATGGACATTCCGATGCTGTTCGCAAAGCAGCGGCATGGCATTGGTCATTATCAAAGCTGACCATGCCACATCCAATGGTGCGTATTTTATTGATTGAGCAACTTTATCGCGCGATGACCATTAATCACAACCATCCCTATCATCGGGCTTAAAACTGTTCTAATTTTAGAACAACATGTTGAAACTTAAGGGCTGTCATATTGATACCCATTTTGTCAGGATAGGCTTATATTCCTTCTTAGGTAGTTATTTATGGATCTGCAAACTTTACCCGGATTATTTATCTCACATGGTTCACCCATGCTTGCGCTTGATCCAGAACAAGTGGGTCCAGCACTTCATCGCTTGGGGAATAATTTACCTAAACCTCAAGCCATTGTGGTGATGTCGGCACACTGGGAAAGCCAAGCCCTAGAGGTCAATACATCAACTCGACCACAAACTTGGCACGACTTCCGTGGTTTTCCACCTGAGCTATATGACATTCGTTATCCCGCAGCTGGTGCACCAAAACTGGCAGAAGAAATTCTTAAACGATTTGCCGAAGCGGGGATTACTGCACATGCAAATAGTACCCGTCCACGTGATCATGGCGTATGGATGCCACTGTTGCATATGTACCCAGATGCAGATATCCCTGTGATTGAGATTTCACTGCCGATTCAAATGAATGCAGATGAAATCTATAAAATTGGACAGGTTCTTTCTCCATTACGTGAGCAACAAATTCTGTTGATCGGTTCAGGCAGCATCACTCACAATCTTGCTGAATTATCATGGCAAGCAGATGCCGACGTGCCAACTTGGGCCAGCACTTTCCGCAATACAGTGGTCAGTAAACTGACCCATCAAGATTATGATGCGGTACTAGACTGGCCAACGCTTCCTTACAACCAACGTAACCATCCAACACTAGAGCATCTTGCCCCACTCTTTTTCGCTATGGGCACAGGTCATCGCTTCAACGTTGTACACAGTAGCTTCTCGATGGGTTCTTTGGGCATGGATATTTATCGCTTTGATTAAATATCCAACTAAATCACATTAAAATAAATTAGGCTTGCTCAAAATAGCGGCAAGCCTATAAATCTACTATATTTTTCCAAAATTTTACAAATAGAAACATTTAACAAACTTAATTGCTAAAAGGATGACATGTTCTCTTTTTAAGAATACTTTAAGCTTATGTCTGTTATTTACTTATCGTTGTTTTGAATATGAAAATCAAATATTTAGTTCTTGCATTACTTCCGCTTTCTTTAATGGCGTGCCAAACTGTGCAAAATGTAACTGATAATGTAATTTCTCAAATTAATACAACTGCTGCAAAAAATTTAACTGAATATAATTGGACTTATCAAGGTTCTAAGGCATCTAAGCCTTTAGTTTTATCTTTTAATAGCGATCAGAAACTTGCGATCCAAACGGGTTGTAATAACCAAGGCGGTACTTGGGCTGTTGAAGGCAACAAGATTGTAACCTCTCCGCTTGTATCGACGATGATGGCTTGTGCTGACGATTTAATGCAGCAAGAACGCTTATCTGCTGACATTTTCAGCGAGAAAAAAGTACCATTTGAAATCAGCACAGTGAATGGCCAAGCCATCTTGACTGTGACAGATAGTAAAGGTCAAAAACATGTATTTACAGGTGCAAAAGTGACGAATAGCAACGTGTTAACCAATTACACTTGGTCATATCAACCTGCTGATACCAAACGTCCAATCGTATTAAGCTTCTTAGCCAATGATCGCTTATCTGTAGATACAGGTTGTAACCGCTTAAATACATCTTGGAAAATTGAAAATGGTTTGATCGCGACAGGTGATGGTGCATCAACCATGATGGCTTGTGAACCAGCATTAATGGCGCAAGAAAAATTCGCAGGTGATCTGCTACAAAAACGTCAAATTGCGTTTGAAGTAAATGCCACGAATCCAGAGCAACCAACACTAGTGATTGCTGATGCGAAAGGTCAAAAATATACTTTCGTTGGTAAAATGACCCCTGAAGCAAAATACCAATCTGAAGGTAAAACTGTTTTCTTAGAAATTTCACCTGAAACTAAGTCTTGCACAGGTGTTGCACCACAAACTTGTATGCAAGTTCGTGAAGTCAAATATGATGACAAAGGTTTAAAAACTTACGCAGATAAAAACTGGTCATTGTACTACGGTCAAATCGAAGGTTTTGAGCACAACCCACAACAACGTGTGATTGTACGTGTTAAACGTTTTGACATTAAAAACCCAGCTGCTGACCAATCAAGCATTGCAGACGTACTCGATATGGTTGTTGAACAAGAGATTGTAAAAAAACCATAATTTCGTACTATACATAAAAAAATCCGATGCTTTGTCATCGGATTTTTTTATGGGAAATTCCTCTTTCTGAGAGAGGAATTTCATAAGATTTTTAATAAATGCCCTGCGCAAGAATGGCATCGGCAACTTTTACAAAACCTGCAATATTTGCCCCATCCACATAATTAATCGAGCCATCTTCCTGGGTTCCATATTTCACACAGTTACGATGAATTTCTTTCATAATCGCATGTAAGCGCTCATCAACCTGTTCAAATGACCAGCCCAAACGATTAGCATTTTGCGACATTTCTAAACCAGAGGTTGCCACCCCACCCGCATTGGAAGCTTTACCTGGTGCATATAGAATTTTCGCCGCAACAAATTTTTCAACAGCCTCAAGTGTAGATGGCATATTAGCTCCCTCTGCGACGCAGATTACGCCATTTGATAATAGGGTTACTGCATCTTCAGCATTGAGCTCATTTTGTGTTGCACAAGGTAATGCGATATCCACAGGAATATGCCATGGCGTTTGACCTTCAAAATATTCAAAACCATGCTTTGATGCGAATTCTGACATACGACCACGCTTGATGTTTTTCAGCTCCATCACTTCATCAAGCAAGGCTTTGCTAAAACCATTCTTTAAATAAACCGTACCATTTGAATCTGACAGAGTAACGACTTTGGCGCCTAAGAACATGGCCTTTTCTGCTGCATATTGTGCAACATTACCCGAACCTGAAATCGATACGGTTTTATTGGCAAAGCTATCGCCACGGGTTTTTAGCATTTCTTCAGCAAAATATACCGTGCCATAGCCTGTCGCTTCTGGACGAGCCAATGAACCACCAAAAGAAATCCCTTTACCTGTAAATACGCAAGATGTGTCGTTACTTAACTTCTTCATCATCCCAGTCATGTAGCCCACTTCACGGCCACCCACTCCGATATCTCCTGCTGGAATATCTGTATTCGAACCGAGATGGCGATATAGCTCAAGCATTAAGGCTTGGCAGAAGCGCATAATTTCTGCTTCAGATTTACCTTTAGGATCAAAATCTGAGCCGCCTTTACCTCCACCCATCGGTAAAGTCGTTAGCGCATTTTTAAAAGTTTGTTCAAAGCCTAAAAACTTTAAAATGGACAAATTCACAGAAGGATGGAAACGCATTCCCCCTTTGTATGGACCAATTGCAGAATTGTATTGAACGCGGAAACCACGATTGACATGAGTCTGTCCTTGATCATCCATCCATGAGACACGGAACTGAATAGCGCGCTCAGGTTCAACCAGTCGCTCTAACAAACCATATTGTGCATATTTAGGATTTTTCTGAATGAATGGCCACAAGCTGGTCATCACTTCTTCGACCGCTTGTAAAAATTCAGGTTGATATGGATCTCTAGCTTTAACATAATCCAGAAAGTCATTTAAGCTATCGTATTTCAACATACATCCCCCGAGTCTATGGTTTATCTTGGTGCGAAAAATGCACCAAAATAGAATTTTGCATCTATTAAATACAGATTACTATTTCATCACAATATTATTTTTATACTTAACTTTTTTTATCAATTAAAATCATTACCTTAAATCAAAAAATGTTCGTTATTTATATAATAAATACAAGTAAAAGCATCCGAATGCATAACAGAACTTCATTTTAAAATAGGAAAATAGACTAATTTACACACAAAAATGCACTAAAAAATTTCATCATTAGCACCATTTTTAAGCAAAAAAAACACCTGAGTAATTTACATCTTTTTAGATTGCTTAGCCGCGTTAAAGCTTTATTTGCTATACTAAGCTCCCTGTTTTTGCTTCACTGTCGATACATGTCCCCAACTGCACAACACGCGCTTATTGTCCAAATCGACCAACTGTTACCACAAACGCAATGTGGTTTATGTGGGCATCGTGATGGCTGCTTACCTTATGCAAAATCAATTGCAGAAGGCGAAGAAGCTAATAAATGTGTGCCTGGTGGACAACCGGTTGCAGATGCACTGGCAGTCTTGTTAGAACGCCCCCAACTAAAAGCTGAACCTAGTGTTTGGGAGGTTCAACTTGATGGTCGACCACAACGCATCAAAGCAGTGATTCGAGAAGATGAATGTATTGGCTGTACCAAATGTATTAGTGCCTGCCCTGTCGATGCCATCATCGGTAGTGGCAAATTGATGCACAGTATTTTAACAGACCTATGCACTGGTTGTGAGTTATGCATTCCACCTTGTCCAGTCGATTGCATTGATCTAGTTGAAGATACCAAACCTTTACCCACAGCAACACAACGTACCGTCGAACAGGATGATTTAAGACATCGTTATTACGCTCATATCCAACGCGAAGAAAAACGTCGCTTGAGCCGTAAGGGGCCCATTGTCCGTGCAGAAATTGATATTGAGTTCTTTGCTCAATTCTCACAATCGCAAAACAATGTGCCAGTGATTACGCTAGCAGACAAACCCAAAGAAAGTCCCGCACTGGATGCAAAAACCACAATTGAACTTGCCAAGTTACGCACTCAAATTAAAAAGCTTGAAAAACAGCTTAGCGTCCGTGCTGATGAATCCAAACAAGTACAGTTGCTTGCTTTACAACAACGTTTAAATGAATTGCAGGACATCTAAATGCCCGTAAAGAATATGACCAAAAAGCAGATTCAGACTTTTTTTGAACGTTTACGTGAACAGAGACCGAATCCTCAGACCGAGCTGAACTACTCCTCTCCTTTTGAGCTCCTGATCGCTGTATTGCTTTCTGCTCAAGCAACTGATGTGAGCGTGAATAAAGCCACCGATAAACTCTATCCTGTTGCCAATACCGCTCAAGCCATTTTAGACCTTGGAATTGATGGTTTAAAATCATATATCAAGACCATTGGCCTTTATAATTCTAAAGCTGAAAACGTGATTAAAACCTGCCAAATTCTGGTGGATCAATATCAAGGCCAAATTCCAGAAACACGTAAAGAGCTAGAGGCCTTACCAGGTGTTGGACGTAAAACGGCGAACGTGGTACTCAATACGGCCTTTGGTCATCCGACCATGGCAGTCGACACTCATATTTTCCGTGTGGGTAATCGTACTGGTCTTGCAGTTGGAAAAAATGTTGTAGAAGTAGAAGATCGTCTGATTAAAGTGATCCCGAAAGAATTTATAATTGATGCCCATCACTGGCTGATCCTGCATGGACGTTATTGCTGTATTGCGCGTAAACCAAAGTGTGGTGAATGCATTGTTTCCGATGTCTGCAACTGGCCCGATCGATTTGAGTTTGGCGCCACTAAAGCCATCGCAATAAAAAACCTCAGTTAGTCCTGAGGTTTTTTTTGCTGCTGCAGTTTTGGATGCAGTTGGCGTGCTTTTCCATTTTTTCTATTTTCCAAAGCTTGCTGCTGTTGTACATGGCGCAGCATTCTCTGGCTTTGATACAATAAAAATAATAATAAAACGATGCTGAAAATTACAACTAAAATCAAAACAACTTTTAGTAGCATAAGCCTTCTCCAAATAAAAAGAGCCCTATCTCCAGAGCTCTTTTAAAATCAGCAACTTAAATTATTTATCTAAAATTGCAAATAAATCAGCTTGAACATTTTCAATTGGACGTAAACCATCTAACTTGTCATAGGTCGGGGCATTTTCGCCAGACGCTGCACGACCTTGATAGAAGCCAACCAATTGCTCAGTTTCGCTGTGGTAAGAGCCAAGACGCTTACGAATCGTTTCTTCTTGATCATCTGGACGTTGAACAAGGTCTTCACCTGTTTCATCATCTTTACCTTCCACTTTTGGTGGGTTGTAAACGATGTGATAAACACGACCCGATGCTGGGTGTTGACGACGACCAGAAAGACGTTGCACGATTTCTTCGTCAGGTACAGCAATCTCAATCACGTGATCAATGCTAATTCCAGCTGTTTCTAATGCTTCAGCTTGTGGAATCGTGCGTGGAAAACCGTCAAAGATACAACCATTTTCACAGTCAGGCTGAGCAATACGTTCTTTAACCAAGCCAATAATCAGCTCATCAGAGACCAAACCACCTGACTCCATGACGCTTTTCGCTTTTAAGCCAAGTTCAGTACCTTCACGAATTGCAGCACGGAGCATATCACCGGTTGAAATTTGTGGGATATTGTAGCGCTTACAGATCAACTGAGCTTGAGTACCTTTGCCTGCCCCAGGTGGTCCGAGTAAAATAATGCGCATAAAAGAACATCCTCATTTAAAAACAATAAATCTTAAATTGAGCAATATCATACAGACTTATCACTCAACCAACATCAAATTAATTATAAGAAAGCAACAAATAAGTGAATTAAACCAGCAAAGAAACCAGTTACTCCACCCAGTACAATCAAGATCCACTCATCTTCTTGGAACGCAGGACGCAATAGGTTCTGGAACTCTTTCGGTGTTAGTTCACGGATGCGGTCTCTAAACATTTGAAAGATCTTCTGCGCGCGACTTGCATTCAGAGCTGGGTCACATACTGGTCCCATGGTAATTTCAATTGAGCGATCAATCAAGTCGGTCTTGAGTCTAGCATACTCTCTTGGCCCTAATGATAGCTGTAATGAGGTTCTGACCAATGGAGTTTCCATGATTTCATTGATATGACGCTTGACAATACGACGTGTTTTGTCTTTTTTACTGCCATACATCATTTCAGTCATAATCGATTTCAAGGTGATTAAATCTTCAGTTACCACACTGGCAAATACATCTGAAACCTCTTCCTGACGCTTCATAAATGCGCCTTGAACATTATAGGTTCCAATCTTCAAGACGGGCACAATCCAAGGAAATTTACGGTCTTTGGTCAAACGGAAAATCTGCGGGTAGCGGATATAGTGCGGTTCAATCGGGTTAAATACCATCCAGATGGCAATCCAGTTGGTTAAAAAGCCCCAAATGGCAGCCCAGAACGGAACGGTCCAGTGCCAAGGCACCACGAACCAGACGATCATTTGGAAAATACCAAAGAACATCCCGATTAAGGCACTGATATGCCAAATAAAGTTAATTTCCTTTTGACCGACTTTCAGGAACATGCGCACCATCAAACGGCGATCACCTTCCATTTGACTGACGACCATTTCACGCATATCTACCAGTGACTCGACGTTCATGGTCAGCTCAGTCACTAATTCCCTTAAGGTATTTGGCAACTGTTTATGTGCTTGTGCATAGATACGGCGTTTAATCGAATAAGGCAAGTTTTCCCAGAGTACCGCATTACGATCAATCATCACTTCATCAATCAGATGCTCAAGCTCAAAACCAACTTGTTCACCGATGATCATGGCCATGTCTTCAGGATCCATTGCCTCTAAAAACTCACGCAATGAACCCAGTTTAGATAATGTATTATCGGTGATAATGCCTGAAATACGTCCAGCTTTACGTGGCACAATCCCTTGCCAACCTACAGGTAGTGGTCCTAAATGGAATCCCCAAAAGTTGATTGGGTAGAAAACCATTTTCAATGCCATCCATACGTGCGCCCATGTTACAAAGGCGGTCACAGGGATGATACTCAAGACTGCCAGATGGTCAGGTCGATTTAGGAAAATCTGCCACAATTCATTGACGTAATCAAACATGCATGACTCTCTGAATTATTGATACATGATGGCCTATAAAAGGATGAACGTTAATTTCCTCTTATAAACCAAAACTTAAGGTATAAGAAAACTGAAGGACAGGTTCTGATTTTTTCACAGTATTGCCATTTCCATCTTCAATTTTTTCGCGTACCCCGGCGCCAACACTAAATGTGCTGATACGCTCGCTATTCAACCAGACATAAGCAAGATCGGCACCGACACCCAAATTGCCCTTTTGTTTACCACCATAGTTCTTACTGTCTAAATGTCCCGCATATACACCAAGGTAATAACCATTTTTATCTGTACCAGTTAAATAGTACGGATAACGAAATCCAACCTGCCCACCCGGCTCATTGTCATCATTCAGAAATGCCCCTGCTTTGGCATAGGCAATACCATAAGGATTTACCCATTCAAGATTGGCATGTAATAATTTTTTGGTAAAACCGGCGCCCACATTCCATGTTGAAACGTTTGCATCTTTTAATTTAGGCTCAGGCTTAAACGGATTTTCGTCAGCATGGGCAAAACCTGTAAGTGTTAAAACCGATAATAAAAGGCAAATTTTTCTCATTATTTTCTCCATTTTCCCTAAGAGTGTATTGGAAAATCCTATTTCAAACTGTTTGTGACTTTAACAGAATTATTTTGCTTCTAATATACAAGACCATACAATTTTAATGTCTGCAAAGTCAAAAACTGTCGCAGCACCTTTTGCATGATTTGTTGAAAATTCTACAGTATGATCATGCAACTTACGTTAAAATGCGTAGCCTTTGTATTCTCTCCATTTTGTAATTAAGTCGACACCCTATGAAACAGCACTTTCCTTTAAAAAATATGCAACAAGAAAAGCGCATTTATAAGGGTCGTATCTTTTTTGCAATCTTTGTCGTGGCGATTTTTCTACTTTTATTGATTTGTCGTTATGCATATTTACAGATTGTTCATTACGATGACTTTACAACGGCCTCTGACAAGAACCGAATTCGTTTACAGCCTTTAGCACCTGCGCGTGGTTATATCTACGATCGTAATGGCGTATTGTTGGCTGATAACTATCCTGTGTTTACCGCCACACTGAGCCGTGCCGATGTCAACGATATTGATGACACCATTACTCGTCTCATTCCCATTCTGGGTTTAACCCAAGATGATGTTGACCGCTTTAAAAGCCGTGTCAAAACTGCGCGTAAAACCGAACGCCTTGCGATCAAGTTAAACTTGACTGAAGCTGATATTGCCAAATTCAGTGAAGTGAAATATGCCTTTCCTGGGGTCAAAATTGAAACTCAAATGACCCGATACTATCCGCATGGTGAATTGTTTGCACATGTAATTGGTTATGTTGGTCGTATCAATGATAAAGAACTCAAGTCTATTGATAAGGATTTATACGCAGGAACAAACCTGATTGGTAAAATTGGGGTCGAAAAAAGTTATGAAGACCTGTTGCATGGAACACCTGGCTATGAATCTGTCGAAGCCGATGCTCACGGTAATGTTTTGCGTAATTTAGGTCGCCAAAATCCAGCACGTGGTAATGATCTGTATTTATCACTTGATTATGGTCTACAAACCATTGCAGCACAACAATTGGCAGATCGTCGCGGTGCGATTGTCGCGATGGACCCACGTACAGGTGAAATCCTCGCTTTAGTCTCTAGCCCAAGTTTTAATCCCAACCTTTTCGTGACAGGGATTAGTTCCAAAGACTATAGCGGACTTCGAGACAACCTTGATCAACCTCTCTACAACCGTGCGGTTCAAGGAGCATACCCACCAGGCTCGACCATTAAACCAATGTTTGGTTTAGGGGGGATTCATTATGGTCTTGTTGATTGGAGCACAGCAATTTCCGATCCTGGTTATTTCTCCTTGCCTGGTGATAGTCACCGCTTCCGTGACCATAAGAAGACGGGTCATGGCTCGGTAAACATGCATAAAGCACAAATTGTATCTTGCGATACCTATTTCTATGTCCTGTCTTATCGTATGGGCATTGAAAAAATGAATGACTGGATGCGTCAATTTGGCTTTGGTGAAAAAACTGGGGTTGATTTACCAAGTGAAAGCACAGGTCTCTACCCGAGTCCTGAATGGAAAATGAGAACGCGTAAATCGAAATGGCTAAAAGGTGAAACCATTTCAGTCAGTATCGGGCAAGGGGCATTTACCTCTACACCTTTACAGCTCGCCATGGCGACAGCGATCACAGCCAATAAAGGCTCACATGTCACTCCACATGTTTTAAGAGAAACGAAGGGCGCTAAAAAATTTAGCGTCCACAATGCACCTGATGGCAAAATTAACTTTAATGGTACAGAACAAGATTGGATCAACATGCATGCTGCAATGGTAGATGTCATTCAATCTGGGACAGGTCGTGGCATTAAAGGTGGCTTGCAATATTCAATCGCAGGTAAAACAGGAACAGCCCAAGTCAAAAGTATTGCCCAAGGTAAACGCTATAACGAAGCAGCACTTTCTTCGAGACAATGGGATCATGGCCTATTCGTTGGTTTTGCTCCTGCCGATAATCCTGAAATTGCGATTGCTGTGGTTTGGGAAAATGGTAAGCACGGTGGTTCAGCGGCTCAACTGGCACGTCCAATTTTTGACTATTGGCTAGTGACCCGTAAAAAGAATCCTCTGCGCCCTGCCAGCCATCAAGTCAGTGGTGGTTTAATGACCGCAGGCATTAAACCTGGTGAACTGCCAAGCAACAGCATTGCCACAACGACAACACCGAATAGTCAAGCGGCTTCTACACCCGCCGCTTCATCCGTTCCAGCGTCTACACCTGTCGTGCCGACAGCGGCTGCTCAACCTGCAGATGGAGTCACAGAATAATGAAAAATCAATTACGGATTATTGGGGGAGAATGGAAACGCCGTTTTTTACCCTTTGCCAGTATTGACGGTTTACGTCCTACACCAGATCGTGTCCGTGAAACCTTATTTAACTGGTTGATGTGGGACATTCAAAATGCTCAGGTTTTAGATTTGTGCAGTGGTTCGGGTGCATTGGGTTTTGAAGCACTTTCTCGTGGGGCTGCCAAGGTGGTCATGATTGAACCGAATCCAACACAAGCCAAAGTTTTAAAAGACAATATTCGGCTGTTAAAAGCCGAAAATTGCCAACTGCATGTCGCAACAGCACAGCAAACTTTAAAGAAATTAAACTCAAATTTTGACGTGGTGTTTCTTGATCCACCGTATAGTCTGGATTTATGGCAAGAGTTGGCTGAACTCGCTGACCCGATGATTGCAAACCATGCTTATATTTATGTGGAAGCAGATCGAGATTTGTCTCAGCTCACCCTGCCTCATACTTGGCAGAAAATTAAAGAGACTAAAGCTGGTCTAGTCCGAGCAGGTCTATATCAAAAAGTCAGTTAAAAAATTCGCAACCAGAAAAATCGAATCAATTGCCCACGGTCAAAAGGAAAACTGGACAAATATTCATAGCCAATTCGATTGGTCTGGTTCAACTGGTACATCATGCCATAACCAACTGAAATCGAAAAATCATCCAGTGACAGGCTGGTGGTATCGCCTGTCAACATCTTATGATTAAACTGATTGGTTTGATAAGCTGTATAGTTATAGACTCGCCAACGCTCATTTTGAAAAAATTGATTATGCAAAACTGAATATGCTGTTTTCATTTCAGGATAAGCAGCATCAAACATGTGTTCGGTATCTTCACTCGGCTCTGCAAAAAAATCGTAGTCATCCGCATAGGTTCCAGCAGAAAGACTGATCAAAGAACAAAAAAAGAGAATGTACTTAATACGCATAACAAGATGTGCTGATGATACCCCTCTTTAGCATACCGCCAAAAATCATTTTTATGCTTGATACACAGTGATTTCAGGTGAATATTTAACCACTCTCTGGAGTTTTATTTTCATTTTTAATTCGAATCTATTTAATTTTTATCCAATCAGGTGTGAACAATAAAAAAAGATTAAATTTTATCGTGTTAGACATAAATAATTAATTTATAAAATCCACCTTATATACAATAATAGCACCTTTAAAATTCTACTCTCTCGATCATGAAACTTTTGTTCCTGCTCATTGCCACCGTGAGCTTATCTGGTTGCCTATTTGGAAAATCTAGCGAGCTAAAACGCGCTGAAAAACTCCTGCAAAGTTTTCAATGTCATAACATTGAATCCAATGAATTAGCGACCTCTTCTATTTCTAATTTTTATCAACAATCATTGGCAGCCAATAAAGACAAAGCAGCATCTTATATTGAAGAATATAAAAATGGTGAAGATCTCTTTGACATTCCGCTCGATGAAGTTGTACAACAAAAATATCAATTATATAAACAAGCATGTCAGGCACTCGGTGGTGTGGCTACTCCTAAAGAAACAATCACGGTAACGACCACAGAGTAACAGCAATAAAATTTGCCTGACTGTATTTAGGATACAGCATGATCGAACAACAACTGAGTTTAAAACATTATATTGCACTAGCAATTGTGCTTCTGGTGGCTGCAATCGCTAGTATTCAACCGCTTGAGTTTGAAGCTTATTTATTACACCAAGCGGGTACCGTATTGATGTTGATTGCCCTCATCGTCACGATGAAAAAAATTGGCATCAGTTTTTATAGTTTTTGTCTCTATCTGGGCTTTCTTCTCATCCATATCTTAGGTGCACACTACCTCTACTCGTATGTGCCCTATAATCAATGGATCATCTATTTTTTTCATTTTGACTTGAATCAGAGTATGGGTTGGTCACGCAATATGTATGATCGACTGGTACATTTTGCCTACGGTTTATTGCTCTATCCATTTTTTTATCGCTGTTTCCAAGTCTGGTTACCGACCGCTAAATCTTTGACCCTATTCCTACTGGTGATTCAATTCGTTATGGCATCGAGCATGTTCTATGAACTGATCGAGTGGTGGATTGCAATCGGTTTATCCCCTGAAGATGCAGAGAACTATAATGGTCAACAAGGAGACGTCTGGGATGCGCATAAGGACATGTTCCTTGCGACCATCGGAGCACTGCTGATTGGGATCATCCAACTTTTCAAAGAAAAAACGCCTATTCAAAAATAGGCGATCTTCTTAGTAGCAATCATAATTAAATAATAGAATGTTGCAGTGCTACGAGCTGATCTAAAGGATCAGCTTTTATGGTCTGAGCATAATCCAGATTGGGTAAATCAGTATGACTGGACTGACTGATTGAAGGCGTACTGTTCTGCCCCGCTAGTAATTGATCCAACACAGTGTCCAATTGATTTGATGCAGGCTCAGAAGAGGACAATAAGGTATTTAAACTCGGTTTCTCAATGCTGGTCGATTCAGAAACGGGTTCAACTTGCTGGGTTTGTAAGGCATCCAAATCAACCGTATCGGCCAAAGAGGCTTTTACTACAGGTGCGACTACATTAAAACTAAACGCATCACTCGCTTCACTAATATTCCCAGCTGCGTCAGTCAGGGTTAAGGTGATTTTATGCGCCCCTACACTCAAATCCTGCTTAATTTCAAAACTCCATCTGCCATTATCCCCGACTGTTACCGTACCAATCGGTTGACCATTGTCATAAATCGTCAGAACCGTTTTTGCTTCCCCTACACCGGCTAAAGTCGGTTTGGTATCATCAGTATCACCTCCCGCCGCGATCGCCCCTTTTACCGCGCCAACATCATCCATCACGGTTTGCAAAATAGGTTTATTCGGCGCAATGGTATCTTTTGTTCCGACCACATCAAACGCATCGGAACGGTTCCCTGCAGCATCAATGATATAGACTTTACCTACATTTTTATCGGTTAAAGCCGATGATAAAGTAATGCTAAATTTTCCATCCGCACCCACAGTACCTGAACCATACAGCGTTTTCCCATCTGCACTTCTAATTTCAATTTTAGTATTTGCTTCTGCTGTACCTGTCACCGAATCACCTGCTGCATTGATTTCAGCAACAGCTTTATCTGGTGCAATGCTGTCTTTCCCAGCAGTAATCTCCAGTGGCTTGGACTGGTTGCCAGCAGCATCTTCTACAATGATGGTTGCTTTTTTATCTGTGGCTAATGCAGGTGAAAGTGTAATCTGAAATTTACCCTGCGCATCTGTGACTCCGCTGCCAATGATTTTTCCATCTACATCTTTAATTTGTACCTTGCTATTCGCCTCGGCTCGACCTTGAATTGAGGAACCCTCCTTATTCACATCCACAAAAGGTTGATCTGGCGCTAGTGTATCTTTTCCAGCAATCACTTTAGACGGTGTCGATTTATTTTCGGCTGCATCTTCAGCGACAACCGTCCCGCCTTTCTCACTGGTTAAAGCCGGTGAAACTTTTATCGAGTACAGTCCCTCTTTATTCGCGATCACGCTACCCAATAGCTTGCCATCTGCATCATAAATCGAGACTTTGGCATTGGCTTCTGCCTTGCCTGTAACAATTGTGCCATCTGCATTCAGTTGTGCTGTCGGAGCATCGGGTGCAATGGTATCTTTATTACCCGTCACGACAGTTGCTTTAGAAGCATTCCCCGAAGCATCAATCGCAGTCACGCTCACTTTGCCACCATTGACGAGAGGTTGATCTAATTTAATTGTAAAGTTTCCTTCGGCATCAGCTTGAGTGGTTGCAATCACTTTCCCCGCAGCATCCTTAATTTCGATTTTGGCCTTCGCTTCGGTTTTACCCGTAATGGTTTGTGTATCTGTACCCAAATTTGCTGTCGGTGTCGCTGGTGGTGTTATATCAATCGGTTGGTTACTACTTTTATTTTTATCGTCATCATCATCTTTTACTGCCCATAAATACACACCTTCTGCAACTAAAGCAGCCAAACCGACTTTCCATAATTGGGATTTACTAATCGCAGAATCATGATCCACATTTTGAGACTGAGAAACTGATGTAGTAACTGCATCAGTATACGCAAATTGCGTCAATGAGGACGCTGGGGCATAACGAACAAATTTCCCTGAATCATCAAACTCTGCGACTGCATAAGTGCCATCCTCTTTTACGAGTGCTAGGCTGTGTTCGGTTAGATTGTCATCACTATAGAAACCACTAACAACAATCTTTTCACCATTTTTTAGTGTAATGACAAGATCATTACCTTGCTTGATCATGGATTTAATATCGGCTTGATTTACACCCATCTGTACGATCGAAGGCTGGTCTAAAACCACACTTTTTAGTTGTGCATCTTGTAGGATATTCGAGTTTTTCTTTGAAAAAACAACGACTCTTGTCATTATTATGCTCACTTATCAATTATATTTTTAAATAATTCTTCGATTAATGAATAATTAAGTAATTCATCTTGCAGTTAAAATATCAAATGATTGATATGACTACAATCTCTTCTATCAGAAGTTTTGTCATGTTTGTTTAATTCACCAAATGTTCAAATCCAGCCAAAAATTTTCACAGAAATCAGCAGGAAGGCACATAAAAAACCAGCCATATAGGCTGGTTTTCAAGATCATTTTACAGTTCCAATCATTAGAATTTTGGATCACGCATTTGGACCAATGTACTGTTTGCCTTTGCCAGACTATCTGTAATTTTGTTCATAACAGTAGGAATCAAATTCTCTGCCATTTGAGCGGCCTGCAGACCAAGCTTCTCACCAAAAGTTGGGCGTTTACGCGTATTAATCACATAGATATCATGCTTTGGTAACAAGCCTAATAGATATTCATCCGAAGTTTGCAACTTATCTACCAAGTTCAGTTCACGGGCATCTTCACCATACCAATGCTCACCTGTTGCGACTTTAGCAACATCAAGTTGAGGACGATATTTTTCAACAAAATGTTTAAATAAAGAATGGGTTTGCTGCAATTCTTGTTCAAACTTGGCCTTTCCTTCTGGGGTGTTTTCACCAAACATAGTGACTGTACGTTTATACTCACCTGCTGTATACAGCTCAAAATCAACATTGTGCTGCTTTAATAAACGATTGAAATTTGGCACTTGCGCGACCACACCAATCGAACCAACGACAGCAAAAGGCGCAGATATAATTTCATTGGCAATACATGCCATCATATAGCCGCCACTTGCAGCAACCTTGTCAACACAGATGGTGACATTAAAACCTGCATCACGTAATCGAACCAATTGAGCAGCTGCCAGACCATAGCCATGTACCATGCCACCTGGACTTTCTAAACGCACTACCACACGGTCATGTCCAGCTTTAGCAGTCGCTAAAATCAAGGTAATTTCTTCACGAATGGTATCTACGGCAGAAGCTTGGACATCGCCTTTAAAGTCGAGGACATAGATTTTTTGATCATTCTTTTTGCGGATCTTGGCTTCTTTGGAAAGTTGTTGAACAAGTTGCAATAATTCCAAACGAGATGCTGTGGTTTGCGCAATTCTTTTTCTTTGTTCATTCACACGCGCATTGAGATGACTAATACGAATTTCAGCAGGAAACTTAGGTAAATGGAATAACATGAAGTGTATGCTCTATAAGTTCGGCGTTATTCATCTAAGATGTGGTCTGCTCAATAAAAATTCAATAGCGATTTTGCAAAATAGATTCATTTTCATTTATATAAATAAAAAGAGCCCTTAGGCTCTTTTATTAGATCGAGAAATTAACCAAAACGACCTGTAATATACGCTTCAGTCAACTGATGGTCTGGTTGGGTAAACACTTTTTCAGTCGAGTTCACTTCAATCAAGTCACCCAAATGGAAATAAGCTGTACGGTCAGAGACACGCGCCGCTTGCTGCATTGAGTGGGTGACGATTGCAATGGTGAATTGTTCAGACAATTCTGAGATTAATTCTTCAATTTTTGCGGTCGCAATTGGATCGAGTGCCGAACACGGTTCATCCATCAAGATTACTTCTGGACTCACGGCAATAGTACGTGCAATACATAAACGTTGTTGCTGACCACCAGACAAGCCCGTACCTGGTTGACTCAAACGATCTTTGACCTCGTCCCATAAACCTGCTTTACGCAAGCTGTTTTCCACGATTTCTTCTAGGTCATATTTGTCACGCGCCAAACCATGCAATTTCGGACCATAAGCAACATTGTCAAAAATTGATTTCGGGAATGGGTTTGGTTTTTGGAACACCATCCCGACTTGCGCACGCAATAACACTACATCAAGGTTTGGATCATAGATATCTTGATTATCTAAAGTTACCTTACCCGTCACCCGGCAGCTATCAATGGTGTCATTCATACGATTTAAGGTCCGCAAGAATGTCGATTTACCACAACCTGATGGGCCAATGAATGCAATCACTTCATTTTGGTAAACATCAAGATCAATTCCTTTGATTGCCTCAGTTTCACCATAGTAAACATGAACATCTTTAGTACTGATTTTTACTTCACTGGTTTTTGGCTTTTTATTTGAAGAAGCCGTTTCAAACTGAGAGACAAATGCAGTATTTGATTGCTGAACTTGCGCTTCAGATGACGTAAATTCTTTTTGCTGTGGATTCACTGATTTATCCTTTTCTACGGCGTTCATAATATCAATCGTATTCATTGTACTCTCCTCAATTACCAACGCACTTCAAATTTCTTACGGAGCCAAATGGCAAGGCTATTCAAACCAATCATTAACGCTAGTAACACAATAATCGCTGCTGCAGTACGTCCTTCGAAGAAATTACGTAATTCATTACCTTGCCATAAATAAACTTGTACTGGCAATGCTGTCGCTTGATCGAGTGGTGTTGTCGGCACGCTTGCAACGAAAGCGCTCATCCCGATTAGAAGCAATGGTGCAGTTTCACCTAATGCATGTGCAACCCCAATGATCGCACCTGTCATAATGCCCGGTAACGCCAACGGTAATACATGATGAAAAATGGTTTGTACTTTCGACGCACCTAAACCCAAAGCGGCTTGGCGGATCGAAGGTGGAACTGCTTTTAGCGATGCACGAGTCGTGATAATCACTGTAGGCAAGGTCATTAAGCTCAGAACCAAACCACCGACCAAAGGTGCTGATAATGGCAATTGCATCCAGCCAATAAAGATTGCAGCACCTAATAAACCAAACACAATCGAAGGAACAGCAGCCAAGTTGTTGATGTTGACTTCAATAATATCCGTCATCATGTTCTTTGGTGCGAACTCTTCAAGATAAATTGCACTCGCAACACCAATTGGAATCGAAATCACAATCACGATCATCATCATGAATAATGACCCCATGAATGCGCCGGCTAAACCACTGGTTGCAGGTGAACTACGAGAATCTGGGCTAAAGAACAAGTTGGTGTTGAAGGTACTTTTAATAATTCCTTCCGCTTTTAACTGATCTGCAAGTTGACGTACTTCTGGTTCGAGTTGTTGCTGATCATCTGGCAAACTACGATCAATATTACCTGCTAACCAGACATCTATATTGGCGTCGGCTAAGAATTTAATCTCTTCCTTGCTTCCAATCAGTGCGGGGTTTTTAAGCACCATATCACGCAAACGGTATGCTTCAGAACTGGTGTATAAACTGCTGAGATAATCACGTTGAGACTCTAATGCTTTATTTTTAGCGACAATGCCATTTACGATCAAGGCATCCCAATCCACCATCCCCATTTCAGTTTGCCAAGCGACCATGCGCTCTTCAAAGTGAGCTGGAGTTTCACCTGCTGTTTGTTTTGGCTTCGCCCCAACATTAATGATCGCAGGATCAAAATAAACAGGAACTGTAATACTGCTTTGCCAAAAAGCAGGCAGACCTTTCGCCAAGATACTACCAAATAGTAAGGCAACAAATGCCAGCGCGATCACAACCGCCGAGATACCTGCAAAGCGAAAGGTTTTTTCTTTACGATGACGCTTAGCCAAAGAACTTTGGATCTTTCTTTTACGCTGCTCACGTTGTTCAGCAGCTACTTGAGGATCCAATAGGTTCGGATCCAGAGGAGATGTATTTGATGAACTCATTCGTATTGCTCACGATATTTACGCACGATGTACAGTGCAATAATGTTTAGACCCAAAGTAATCACAAACAGCGTTAAACCAAGGGCAAATGCCACCAGTGCTTGCGGGCTGGCAAAGTCAGTATCCCCCGTTAATTGCTTCACAATCGTGACGGTTACTGTTGAAACTGCTTCAAATGGATTTGCATGCAACAATGGACTGTTCCCTGCTGCAAGCACCACAATCATGGTCTCACCCACTGCACGGGATACGGCAAGCAAAAATGCACCTGTAATCCCTGGTAAGGCAGCAGGCAATACCACTTGACGAATGGTTTCTGATTTGGTTGCACCTAGGCCCAAAGAACCATCGCGTAATGCGCGAGGCACCTGAGTAATGATGTCATCAGACAATGAAGAAACGAATGGGATAATCATAATCCCCATCACAAAACCTGCGGTGAGTGCACTGGTCGCATTAATATTGATACCAACACTTTCACCCACCATTTTGAAGAATGGACCAATCACCATTAAGGCAAATACGCCATAAACGATGGTTGGAATTCCCGCCAAAACTTCAATCGCTGGTTTTGCCCAAGAACGCAATCTTGGCGATGCATATTCAGCCAGATAAATCGCAACCAACAAGCCAATCGGCACCGCAACTAATAATGCGATACCACTCACCATTAAGGTTCCCCAAATCAGCGGTAAGATACCGTAACTACCTTCTGCATTTCCTGAGGTGCTAAAACCTGGATTCCATTCGGTACCAAAAAAGAAATCAACTGGACTCACAAAATGAAAAAAGTGTAATGCTTCTCTTAACATCGATAAAACAATACCGATTGTTGTCAAAATTGCGACACCAGAACATAAGATCAAAGCAACATTAATGGTTTTTTCGACTTGGTTACGTGCACGGAACTGTTGGCTCACATGACGTTTTGCCCAAACTAAACCCGCCAGTCCAGCACTAATCACCACTGCAAGTTTTGCAAATGAACCAATGGTCTGGAATTTAGCAAGTTGTTGTGCTGCTGCAACTTCATATGCTGCTGGCTGATCTGTTACCCCGAAACCAGACGCAATGGCTTGCACTCGACTGGTTAAAACATCACGGCCTGCTGCATCTAAGGTCGAGCTTACAGATGCAGGAATATTATTGAAAATAATATGTTGTAAAATACTTGGTTCAACCAAATTCCAAATAATCAAAATTAAAAAAGCAGGAATACCACACCACAAAGCAACCAACGCCCCATAATATCCTGGACGAGAATGTAGTGTTGCTGAGTTATTTCCCTTACCTGCTAGGTTACGGCTTTTACTCAGCCCGATTTGATATGCAATTGCCACAAGGGCTAATAACACACCGATAAGTAGCAGATTCATGTAATCTCCACTGTTTTCTCAATTTTCATGATTTGAAAAAACTTAGCTAGACAAAAAGGCTGATGATCCAACGTCTCACCAGCCTCCCTTTTAACAATATTACTTAACTGATTTACCTGCTTTGAAATCAGCTAGGATTTTTGCGCGTTCTTTGTCGCTTAAAGGAATCAAGCCCGCTTTTTCTAATTTAGAACCTTTACCAGAAATTTTCTTGTTTAAGAAAAATTCTGTGTATTGTGGTAAGCCTTTGATTGATTTCAAGTGCTCGCCTTTCACGTAGAAGAACAATGGACGTGAAACAAGGTAGCTACCATCCAATACTGTTTTTTCTGATGGAGTCACACCGTTTACAGTTGCTACACGTAATTTATCGCGGTTTGAATCATAGAAACCTAAACCAAATACACCGACTGCATTTGGAGATGTTTTCAAGCGCGCTAAAGTTTCAGTATAGTCACCCGCAATTTCAATCACACGACCATCTTTACGGAAAGTTGAACATGCTTTCTTTTGATCATCTTTGCTTAAAGCTTTGTAGTAATCAAATGCTTCACAACCCGCATCAACCATTTTCTCTTGGAAAACTTCACGCGTACCGTGGTTAGAGGCAGGAATAACTAAAGTGATCGGCTCATTTGGTAATGATTTATCGATTTGGTTCCAAGTTGTATATGGGTTTGGAACTAATTTACCATTTGAAGGAAGCTGTGCAGATAATGCAGTAAATACATGTACTGGCTTTAATTTATACGCTGCTTTTTTAACGTTTGATGCAAATACGATACCGTCATAACCGACTTTAATTTCTTGTACTTGGTTTACGCCAGATTTTTTACATGCATCAAGTTCTGTGTCTTTAATTTGACGAGAAGCATTTGCGATGTCGATGGTGTTATCCCCTACACCTTGACAGAATTGCTTCAAACCACCGCCCGTACCACCTGAACCAACAACCGGTGCTTTGAACTGTGGGAATGTGTTGCCAAACTCTTCAGCAACAATACTTGCAAATGGTAATACAGTAGATGAACCAGCAATTTGAATCGTATCACGAGCTGCATTTGCAGTCGTTGCTACAGTTGCCCCAGATACAGCTAATGCAATTGCGATGTGACGTGGATTTAAGCGCATTCTGTTTTCTCTCATTTATGCAATTTGGTTTACAACTCTTTTTAAGTTAAGTGTTGTACTTTGGTTAACTGCATTTTGAGCAGATAATATGACAATTAAGTGACAACTTTATGACGCTTTTGTGATAGCCATTTCTTAAGCTCAATTTTTAGAAAATTATTGGTCATAAAGTCATATTTTCTGCTTTATTTTTTGCAGCTCGGAACTCTATTACACTCAGAAAATAACATTTAAATATTGAATTTTATGAAATTTAAAAGAACACTCGCTCATTCAGCTTAACAAAAAGCATCTTGGGCAGAGCAACCAGTTTATATATGTTTTATGACAATTCCCTATCAAAAAGAACAGATACAATGCTAAATCCTGTCATCATTGAAACACAAATGCTGATTCGTAAACCGGTCCACAGCGTTTTTGAAGCATTTATTGATCCAGAAATTACCTCAAAATTTTGGTTTAGTTCAGCAACAGCGCCACTTAAACAAGGAAAAACGGTTGAATGGACTTGGGAAAAATACCAAGTTTCGACAAACGTAACGGTCGCAAAAATCATTACCAATGAATTGATTCAGATTCAGTGGGGCGAACCGAGCAGTACGGTTGATTTCATCTTTGAAGCGATTAATGACAATCAAACCTATCTCAGAATTCAAAATTATAATATCCCCTTACAAGGCGATGAGCTAATTGCCTTTATTATTGATAATACGGGTGGCTTCACCACCGTCGTAGATAGTTTGAAAGCCTATTTAGAACATGGAATCCAACTCAATCTGGTTCAGGACAAGTTTCCACCCTTCTAGATCAATACAACATCGATGCAATAAAAAAAGGCACATTGCTGTGCCTTTTCTGATTTAAAGATTGGACTGTGCTTCGGGCAGAACCAATATTTTTTTTCGGTACTTAAAGACATACATCGCCGCTAAAATCGCCAGCCAGATCGGTCCGAGAATAACAGCCAGACGCATATCTGGGGTCATCGCCATAATAATCAAAATAAAGCAGACAAAGCTGATGGTGAGATAATTACTCCATGGGCTCCAGATGCTTTTAAATTTAGTCTGATGTTGTTTCAGGCGCATTGCTTTATTAAATTTCAAATGGGTGACGGAAATCATTAACCAGTTAATCACCAGTGCCGCAACCACCAGCATCATGAATAACTGAAAGGCTTCACCCGGAATTAAATAGTTGACCAACACACAGACCGCCGTGACCGAAGCAGAGACAATCGCCGCAGGTACTGGAATTCCTCGCGCATTCACTTTTTTCAATATCGCAGGTGCATTACCCTGTTCGGCCAAGCCATGCAACATACGACTATTACAATAAATACAACTGTTATAAACAGAAACCGCTGCAATCAACACCACAAAATTGAGGACATTGGCAACCCCATTACTATTCAAAGACTGGAAGATCAATACAAAAGGGCTGCCCCCTTCCGCCACCATATTCCACGGATAAAGACAGAGTAAAATTCCGATTGCACCGATATAGAAAATCAAAATACGGTACACAATCTGATTCACCGCCTTAGGAATGGTGGTTTCAGGATTTTTGGTTTCTGCCGCGGCAATCCCGATCAGTTCAAGCCCACCAAAGGCAAACATAATCACAGCAAGCGCCATAATAAAGCCGTGCGTGCCATGTGGAAAGAAGCCCCCGTGTTGCCATAAATTGGCAATACCCGCTTGTGGACCCGCAGAACCAGAAAGCAATAAATAAGCACCAAAACCGATCATACTTAAAATCGCAACAATCTTAATGCAGGAGAACAGAAATTCGGACTCACCAAAGAATCGGACATTGACCAGATTAATAGCATTAATCAGTACAAAGAACACCAAGGCAGTCAGCCATGTGGGCACGTCTGGCCACCAAAATTGAATAAAGGTCCCGATGGCACTTAGTTCAGCCATACTGACCAACACATACAGTACCCAATAATTCCAGCCCGACATAAAGCCTGCCATGCGGCCCCAGTATTTATTGGCAAAATAACTAAATGAACCACTCACGGGTTCTTCAACCACCATTTCTCCTAAATGGCGCATAATTAAAAAAGCGATCACACCAGCAATCGCATAACCTAATAAAATAGAGGGTCCTGCCAGTTTGATGGTTTGTGACAGCCCCAAGAATAATCCTGTCCCAATCGCACCACCTAGTGCAATCAGCTGGATATGCCGATTGGACAATCCTTGTTTTAACTCATGTTTATTGTTTACATCCATCATGTTATCTCCAATGTGTGTGTCACATCCTGTACACCTTTTTATACAGCGTATGATTCGAAGCTCAGCATGAAGCTCCGAATCTGATTCGCTCTCGTATCAATTTATGAATTTGAAGATTTTCCAATTGCCTTCTGATCAGAAGGAAATTGCTTTTTTACTGGGTAATGCTTGGGAACGTTGTTTTAAGATTTCATAGCCTCGATCGCCATAATCAAAGCGTGCAATCACTGACGCAAATTTTTTCAAACTGGATGGTGCATCCATGGCTGGGAGTTTAAGTTCAATAAAGGTCATTCCGTCGAACTGATGCATATTCTCCAAAACCTGCTTTAACTGCCCTGCGGTTTCTACCACGCAGCTTTTATAGTCTTGGCTACCGTTAAAAACATGTGGAATCTCACAATATTTCCAGTCCTGAACATCGTTATAAGCAGCGTTCTCACCCATGATCAGACGTTCAATGGTATAGCCACCATTATTGAGTAAGAAAATAATCGGTTTCAGGCCATGACGGATAATGGTCGAAAGCTCCTGTACGGTGAGCTGGAATGAACCATCACCAATAAATAGGATTTGACGGCGTTCAGGTGCAGCCAACAAACTACCGAGTAATGCTGGCAAGGTATAACCAATCGAACCCCAGAGTGGTTGAGCAATATATTTTGCTGTTGCTGGTAGCTTTAACCCCGCCAAGGCTGAGTTAGAAGTCCCGACTTCACCGATAATCACATCATCATCTTTAAGAAAGCCCGCAATATAACGCCACAAAACATCCTGACTCAGCTTTTGCTGCTCAGGCACCTCGAGTATCTGTTGTGCATGCTGCTCCAACATCGGCTGGCTTAACTTCCGTGGTGCAACCTTCTTATTCAGCTCCACCAGAAGTTGTCCAATTTCGATGCCGGGGAAATCCTGTCCAAAAATCGTCAAACCATAAGGTTTGATTTCAATGTAATTTTTAGTGGCAATTTGATGGGTAAACACCCCAGTTCCGACATCAGTAAAACGCACCCCGATGCCCATCAAGCAATCAGACTGCTCAATGGTCTGACGCACATGCGCTTGGCTTGCGCCACCGACATAGGTTCCCACATAACGCGGTGAACCCTCATCCATAATATTTTTAGCGGTCAGCATACTGGCAAAAGGAATCGAGCATTTTTTGGATAAATCATCCAGTAGTGAGGTAATCCCAAAAACAGAGGCTTCATTATCAATCAGCAACGCTGGTCGCTTAGCTTGCGCAATCACCTCACACAGTTTGGTGACTGCGCTTTGTAACAGCTCAGGCTCAACCCTTGGATAAGATAAATCGAGTGAACGATCTGTCACTTCAATTTTGACGTGAGTAATATCCGATGCCAACTGGATATGTACAGGTCGACGTTCAAGGAAACATTGACGTAACACACGGTCAATTTCAGAGGCGGCATTGGCTGGGGTTAGACGGGTCTGTGCAACAGTGAACTCTTTCATGCAGTTCATGATGTTGTCGTAGTTACCATCTACCAGAGTGTGATGAACCAGAGTTCCTTTCTGCACCACATGTAAAGGCGGAATCCCTGAAATATGCACCACTGGTACATTCTCAGCATAAGCACCTGCAATGCCATTAATCGCACTTAAATCACCGACCCCATAGGTCGTTGTCAAAGCAGCAAAACCGTTGATGCGTGCATAACCGTCAGCAGCATACGCCGCATTTAATTCATTACAATTACCAATAAATTCGAGTTGGGCATCTGCCTCAACTTGTTCGAGATAAGAAAGATTAAAATCACCAGGTACACCAAACAGATGTTGGATACCCATTTGTTTTAGACGAAGATTTAAAAAATCACCGATTTCTATGAACATTGCTCTACATCCTTTCAAGTCAATTTTTTATTCCATAGAAAAATAATATTTCATCTACCTGTTAAATTTCGTGCATAATAAAAACGCATTTTAATAAAAATACAATATTTGTGTATCATAAAAGGATTTTATGCAATGGATAAGTTCGACTGGCAAATCATTCAGGCCCTACAAAAGAATGGACGGCTCACCAATCAGGAAGTTGGAGATTTAATCGGTTTATCGGCATCACAATGTTCCAGAAGACGACAGTTACTGGAGCAAAAAGGCGTGATCTTAGGTTATGCCGCCCGCATCCACCAACAAGCTTTAGGCTTGGAGGTTACCGCGATGATCCACATTAACTTACGTATTCACGAGGCTAAGTCACAACAGGCCTTTCAGGACTTAATTGAAGCTGAGGATAATATTCAAGATGCTTTTTCAATTAGCGGCGATGCTGATTTTATTTTAAAAGTCGTCGCAGAAAATCTGGAACAGCTGTCCCAATTCGTGACAGAGCGACTACTGTCTTATGGTTTTATTGGCCATATAAAATCATACATTGTGTTAAAAAAAATCAAAGAACAGAATCACTTCCTCAGCAAATCCAAGGGCCACAGCTATCATCCAGCCACTTAGACCCCGTTTTAAGCAGCACCATGCATAAAAACAAAAAGGCGGATATTAGATCCGCCTTAAAAATATGAAAGTTTAAATTTTATTGATATGCACAGTTTGTCCTACTGTATTTTCCAGCAAACCTTCCATACCAAACTCAGCACCCACACCCGACATTTTCCAGCCACCAAACGGTGCATGTGGAACAATCTCTGCATGGGTATTCACCCATGCAGTGCCGCATTGTAGTTGTGAAGCGTAGAACTGTGCAGCTTTTAAATCAGAAGACCAGATTGAACCACCTAATCCAAATTCACTGGCATTGGCCCGTGCAATTGCATCATCAATATCACGATATTTTAGAATCGGTAACACGGGGCCAAACTGCTCCTCTTGTACCACTCGGCAGCTTTCATCCAGTCCAGTTAAAATCGTTGGTGCAATAAAATAGCCTTGCTCAGGCATCGTCTGATCACCCGACAGCGCCTTGGCACCTTGCTCAAGCGCATCGGCAATTAAAGCTTTTACTTTTTGATATTGCAGCTGATTTTGCACAGGTCCAAAGGTAGTCTCTGCAGCCATGCCATCTCCAACATTTTGGGCATTGGCAATATCAGCCAGTTTTTGTGCTAGCGCGTCATATTGGCTTTCGTGCACATATAAACGTTTTAAAGCAGCACAGGTCTGCCCAGCATTTAAAAATGCCACGTTAAAAATTCGCTTGGCTATTTGATCAAGATCGGCATCAGGTAAAACAATCCCCGCATCATTGCCACCCAGCTCTAGGGTCAGGTGTTTTAAGGTTTTTACCGCACCTGACATAATATGCTGACCCGTCTTGGTCGAACCTGTAAAAACCACCTTGGCGATATCAGGGTGGCTCGATAACGCCTCACCAACGTCGCCCTTACCCAGCAAGATTGAGATCACACCCGCAGGTACTTCTTGTTGAATAATTTCACAGAGTTTTAACGTCGCTAAGGGGGTAAATTCAGATGGTTTATTAATCACCACATTGCCCGCACGCAAGGCAGGCATGATATGCCACACCGCAATCATCAACGGCCAGTTCCACGGCGTAATCGAAGCCACCACACCTAAGGGCTGATAATGACGTTCAATTCGTTTCTGTTCACTGTCTTCAATAATATCAACTGGCATGTCTAAACTTGCAGTATAACGTGTCCAGCCAATCGCACCCTGCACTTCCATTTGTGCCAATGCCAAGGGTTTGCCTTGCTCAAGGACAATCAACTCTGCCAAAGTTTCGGCATGTTGTTCAATCCCATCCGCAATCTTATTCAGTATGCTTTTGCGTTCCTCATGAGAACTGTGTTGCCAAGATTTAAAAGCTTGCTTTGCTGCCTCAATTGCTTGATTGACCTGTGCAATCGACGCCTGTGCACATTGCGCTGCAACAGCAGCTGTTGCAGGATTGATAATCTCAAGTTCACCTGCTTCACCGAGACAAGATTGACCGTTAATAATGAGTTTAAATTGGTTTTGCATATTCAAATGTTGCATGCCTTGTTCCTTCTATTCATTGTAATCATGATGTTTTGCCTGATCCGACCTCAGCTCTAGGTCCCAAGTGCAAAAGTGATGACATCTATCCATCAAAATATTGAGCATCTATCACTACAATATGGAATTTGTGCATCACAGTTTATGCATAATTATTTCTGATTTAGATTAAAGATGCACAGTTTGTGCAGAACAGTGACAATTTTCTACCTTGGCATCATAAAAAACCATCGTAGAGACGCTGGACAGAATGCATAAGAGCAGCAAGCCAAATGCGCACCCTTATACAATGCCATCTTAGCTTCAGGAACCACATTAAAAATTCCAGTTTGGCTTCTATGTTCTAAAACTTATAACACTTCATTCAATTAATTGAAATTTCTTAGAACAGCTGGCTTCGCTATATTCAATACCAATGAGCCAGAAGATAAGAAGATGAATAGCAAAGTGATTACAACGTTTAAGCATACGGATTTACCTGTACACATGACCTTTTCAGAGCATGATTGGCAGCTACTTGCTCAGCACTGGTATCCGATTGCACTCGCCCGTGATATTTCAGAGCAACCAACAGCAGCCATGTTGCTGGATATGCCATTGGTTATTTACAAAATGGGAGATGAACTGATTGTTGCAAAAGATGTTTGCCCACATCGTGGGGTTCCTCTTAGCTTAGGCCGCCATGACGGGCAAGGCATTGTGTGTCGCTATCACGGATTACGCTTTGGACATGCCGGCAAATGCAATCGGATTCCCGCACATCCGCAGCATAAAATCTCAGAGCGCTTTCATTTGAAAACCTATACTGCCACTGAAAAGTATGGGCTGGTCTGGTGTTGCTTAGCAGCTCGCCCTGATGATAACCCTGTTATTCCTGAGATGCCCTACTGGGAAGATTCAGACTACCAACAACTGGTATGCCCATATGTTGATTTAAATTGCTTTGCCGGTCGGCAACTGGAAGGGTTTATTGATGTCGCACATTTTGCTTGGGTACATCCTGATACCTTTGGTGATCCTGATGATGTTGAAGTGCCAGACTATGTAACCACTGAAACCAGTTATGGCTTTGATGCAGATTATATCAGCAGTGTCGGACGCTATCCGATCGGGACAGCACAACGTGGGCAAGATAATTTTAACTGGCTCAGACATTTTGAAATCAGTCTGCCTTTTACTGCCACACTGACCATTCATTTTCCGAATCAAAGTAAACAGGTGATCATGAATGCGGCCTCTCCTGTAAGCGCACGACAAACTCGCCTGTTTGCACCAATCTGCCGTAATTATGATAAAGATTTACCTGTTGAGGATGCTTATGCATTCAATTTACAAATTTTTGAAGAAGATCGACTGATTGTTGAAACCCAGAAACCTGAATATCTCCCTCTAGATTTATCGATGGAAGCGCATTTTCCAGCAGACCGTAGCTCAAGTATGTATCGTCGACTTTTAAGAAAAATGGGATTCAATGCTATTTTTGCGGCCTAGCTGACTCATACATTCAGTTCCAAGACGCAATAAAAAAGAGGTCTATTCAGACCTCTTTTTTATTTTGATGGATGCGCCAGATTGAAATTAATCAATCGCTGGAACATAAGTTCCTGCAGCAATTGCATCTTTAATACGATCAGCTTCTGCCAACACAAGTGCAAGCAAGTTTTGAACGTTTTCAAGCGTTGCAACTGGGCTTAAAGTGGTCATCTTCAATGATTGAACATTACCCACTTTGGTTACACCAATATTCGCTTCACCACGAGCAAACAATTCATCTGCCACGTTTTGGTTTAAGCTATCGATAAATTCAGCAGGATAAGCTTCTGGTACCACACGGAACAGGACTGAAGCGAATTGTGGTTCAACCAACAATTCAAGACCCGCTGTTGCTTTAATATAATCTGCAACTTCACGTGTTAACTTCACACCATGATCAATCATCGAACCATAAAGCTCTTCGCCTAATGCTTCAACCGTCATCCATAATTTCAAGGCATCAAAACGACGTGTCGTTTGTAATGATTTAGACACAAGGTTAGGTACACCGTGTTCTTCGTCATAAGCAGAGTTTAAATATTCTGCTTCATAATGCATAAAGCGATAGTTTGCTTCGTCTTTCAACAAGAAAGCGCCACAACTAATGCTTTGGAAATAATGCTTATGGAAATCAAGCGTGATTGAGTCTGATAATTCAATTCCATCCAACATTGCACGATGGTCATTTGAAAGAATCAGTGCACCGCCCCAAGCTGCATCAATATGCATCCATGAACCAAATTTCGTGGTAATTTCACGGATTTTCTTGAGTGGATCAATCGCACCAGCATCTGTCGTACCCGCTGTTGCAACAACACAGGCCACGATTTTGCCTTCAGACTGAAGATGCGCCATGGTTTTTTCGAGTGCATCAACATCCATCTGTGCATTTTCATTCACAGGAACAGTGACAACAGACTGGAAGCCCATACCCATCATCGCCATGTTCTTTTGCACAGAAAAATGTGCATTTTCAGAACAGATGACTTTGACGTTTTTCATTGCTTCTGCTGGAATACCATCACGCTGGACCGACCATGGCTTGCCATTTTCGTCTTTCCAGTTTTTCGAGATACACCAGTCACGTGCCAGCAATACACCCATCAAGTTTGATTGTGTACCACCAGACGTGAACACACCAGCTTGACCTGCACCATAACCCACTTTTTGACGAAGCCAATCAATGAGTTGAACTTCCATCAAAGAACCCGCTGGGCTTTGATCCCATGAATCCATCGATTGGTTGGTTGCATTGATCAACACTTCCGCAATCTGGCTCATCACCATGGTTGGGCAGTGTAAGTGTGCAAGTGAATGTGGATGATGTACTTTTAAGCTTTTGTTGAGGAAAAGCTCAACCATACGTTGTAATGATTGCTGTACACCTAAACCTTGTTTTGAAGGTGCAAAAGAGATTGCTTCACGCAAATCTTTAATGCTACCGCCAGTGTACATTTTATCATTTTGCAACCATGCTGAAACGGCAGTTACCGCCTCGCCCATTGCTGACTGATAGTCAGCAATAGATTGAGCATCATTGCAGAGTAACGCTTTACGATGTTCTGCAAAATCAACCATGAATTAGCCTCGTACTGCTTTTAATGCTTCAGCAACAGCTTTCTTGAAGCGAGCAACCGCCTCTACGCACTCTTCTTGATTGATAATCAACGGGCAAAGTAAACGAATTACTGTACCGTTACGGCCGCCTTTTTCAAGCAATAATTTATTGTTGAAACAAGCCGTCTGGATTGCAGCAGCCAATTGAGCATCAGCAGGTAATGAACCCATATGATCCGCAGGTTTACGCTCGTCAACGATCTCAACACCGATCATCAAACCACGACCACGTACGTTACCAATACATGGGAATTCTTGAGCAAGTTTCTTGAACTCTGCTTGTAAGAAATCACCACGCTCTTGCGCATTTTGAGCAAGGTTTTGTTCTTTGATCACTTGAAGTGATGCTAAACCTGTACCCATCGCAAGTTGGTTACCACGGAAAGTACCCGTGTGGCCCGCAGGCTGCCAAGCATCAAACTTACGTTTAATACCCAATACTGCAAGTGGTAAACTACCACCTACCGCTTTAGACATCACCACAACATCAGGCTCGATTCCAGCATGTTCAAAGGCAAACATTTTACCTGAACGTGCAAAACCAGCTTGAACTTCGTCCAAGATTAAAACGATGTTGTGCTTTTCAGTCACTTCACGGATTTTTTGCAACCATTTTACTGGCGCAGTAACAACACCACCTTCACCTTGAATCGCTTCAAGGATCACAGCTGCAGGCTTGGTTACACCACTTTCAACATCTTCAATGAAGTTTTCAAAGAAATACGTTAAAGCGTCAACACCTGCTTCCCCACCTAAACCAAGTGGGCAACGATATTCATGTGGGTATGGCATAAATTGCACGCCCGGCATTAAGCCATTCACCGCGTTCTTCGCTGACAGGTTACCTGTCATTGCAAGCGCGCCGTGCGTCATACCATGGTAGCCACCAGAGAAACTAATCACTGTGCTACGGCCCGTATAAGTTTTCGCTAATTTAATCGCTGCTTCTGTACCATCTGCACCAGATGGACCACAGAATTGTAGGCAATATTCTTCTTGACCGCCTGGCAAATAAGCCAAAAGCGCTTCAGTAAACGCATCTTTTAAAGGAGTCGTTAAGTCTAAAGTATGCAATGGCAAACCGCTTGCCAATGTGTCTTGAATACTTTGAATCACCGCAGGATGATTATGGCCCAAAGCCAATGTTCCTGCCCCAGCTAAACAATCAAGGTACTCTGTACCTTCAACATCAGTAACCCAACAGCCTTGTGCTTTTGCTATCGCTAACGGTAATTTACGTGGATAACTACGAACATTCGATTCCATCTGACTTTGGCGAGTCAGATAATATTCGTTAGTTGCATTAGCGGCAGGATTTACGGAAGTAACGCTCATATCGAATTACCATCTCTGATATGGGTAAAAGAAATAAGTCTGGTGACTTGCGGTCGTTTGACTCGGTGCTTTTTAGAATCTAGTGCAGACACTTGTTTATATCTTTCAACTAGGAGCGAGATGATACCTAATTTTGAAATAAAATAAACACTTTTTGTGTCTTACATGCATCTAAATTATTGAAAAAATATTTCATTCCAATAACTATGATGGATTATCATCATACTATGTGACAAGCTAAAGAAAGTAAGCTTTTTTTAATCCCGCCTGCGTTTTTAGATAAATGGTCAAATTACTCCACTTAATAATCTGATTTTAAATATTTTTTGTTTTATTTTCTTGTTGCAAAACACTGCTAATCTCTTACAAAGTCACCACAAAATATGCAGAAGTTCGACATCAGTTCTTTTTAATATCGAACTGGTAAAAATAAATTTTCGATATCAAATTCTAAGGACATTTTTATGCGTACTTTAGCACTTGCTACATTAATGATCGGGGCAGCATTCAGCCCAAGCCTTTTTGCTCACGAGAATGAAAACTTGAACTACAACATTGTGAATATCCAAGCGGATGCATCACGTCAGGTTGCCAATGATGAAATGCGTGCCGTGCTTTATGTTGAGAAAAGCAATAAACAGCCTGCAGAACTCTCAAATCAAATCAACCAACTGATGAATCAAGCACAAGCAATTGCGCGTAAATATTCACAGGTCAAAGTCGAAACAGGCGCACAAAGTACCTATCCTGTATATGACAATGACAGCAATAAATTGAAAGAATGGCGTGCCCGCGCGGAAATCCAGCTGGAAAGTAAAGACTTTAAAGCCGCAAGCCAGTTGATCAGCGAATTACAACAAAGCTTCCAGACCCAATCGATTAACTTTACCGTGTCGGATGAACAGCGTAAAAAAGTTGAAAATGAACTGATGATTGAAGCATCGAAGAATTTCCAGCAACGTGCGCAAGCCATCACCCAAGCATGGAATAAAGGCCAATACAACCTTGTCAGTTTAAACCTGAATACCAGCAACTACTTCCCGCAACCGATGATGCGCGGTGGCATGGCCAAGTTTGCCATGGCTGAAGCAGCCCCTGCTCAGGATATGGCAGCAGGTGAATCAAAAATCACGGTCAGTGCCAATGGTTCAATCCAATTTAAATAATAACTCTGCTCTGACAATAACAAAAAGCCGTGCTTAAGCACGGTTTTTTGTTATTTGAAATAGCCAAAAATATCTTGAGTAAAAAAACAATTAACTTAACTCATCCTATAGTTATAAGTGATAATCGTTCTTATTTCATTCGGCGCAATAACTGATTAAGATTCGGGAAATTTATAGCATTCGCCTCCTGATATGAAAATTGCATCCTATACAGCGACACCATTGATTAAATTCCAGCCCTCTTCTTTAAGTCTAGCTATTGCCATTTCATTGAGTGGTATATCTCATGCGGCTTTTGCCGATGAAGCACAACCCGCTGAAACACAAACGCTTGCGACGATTTCAATTCAAGCACAAGGCAATTGGCTAGACGATGCCAATGCTGAAAAAGTACAACAACATGCAGGTGCACGTAGCATTATTGACCGCAAACGTTTGGATGAGATTGCCACCACCTCAATTCGTGATGCTTTAAAACAAATCCCCGGGGTACAAGTCCAAGACAGCAACGGTACAGGTGGCAGTGATGTTTCTCTAAATATTGGGGTACGCGGTCTTACCTCACGCTTGTCCCCCCGCTCCACCGTGTTGATGGATGGCGTTCCACTTTCTTTTGCCCCGTATGGCCAGCCACAATTATCATTAGCCCCAGTTTCTATGGGTAATATTGAATCGGTCGATGTGGTTCGCGGTGCGGGTTCCGTTCGCTTTGGGCCACAAAACGTGGGTGGCATCATCAACTTTGCAACACGGGCAATCCCCAAAGAATTTTCAGGTTCAGTCGGTTTAACCACAGAATTTGCAACGGGGACAGACCAACTCAAGTACACACCGAATCTGTTTATTGGTGGCACACTCGATAATGGTTTAGGGCTAGCTTTACTTTATTCAGGCAGCAAAGGTGATGGCTATCGAGAAGCCAATAATAAAATTGATATCGATGATGTCATGTTGAAAACCGCCTACCAATGGACCGATCAAGATGCGATTGCGGTCAACCTGCATCATTATGAAGGTCGAGGAGAAATGCCTGAAGGTTTAACGGCGGCTCAATTTGCAGATAATCCGTATCAATCCAATCAAAACCGCAACTATTTTGCGGGTCGCCGTTCCGATGTTTCTGTGAAATATAGCCATAAAGATGAATTGAATAACTTTGAAGTACTGGGTTATTACGTTGATTCTTTCCGTACCAGTGACTTAGAGTCCGTTGCCAATAATGGCACCAGCCGTATCAGTAACTCTCCGCGCGATTATAAATATTTTGGGATTGAACCACGTTATTCACGTGCCTACAGTTGGGCAGGTATGGATAATGAAGTGACTGTTGGTTACCGTTATTTACAGGAAGAAAGTTCTGAGTTCTCAGGACGCACAGCTTCTTACAACTCTCTCATAGGGACACCCGGTGAACGTATCGCCAATACCACCAGTGACGGCGGTACCAAAGCGCACGCCATTTATATCGACAACCGTTTTGGCCTCGCGAATTGGGTGATTACGCCTGGGGTTCGTTTTGAATCCATCGATACCCATAACGATTTTACCGCCTATCAAAATGGTGTCGCCACCAATACAGTTTACCCAAAAATCAAGTCAGAAGAGTTCTTACCAAGCCTATCGGTGCTGTATAAAGCCAATGACAACTGGAATATTTTTGCCAATGCTGGGGTTTCATTTGGCCCGCAGCAATACAACCAACTCGTAACGACTAAATCTGTCGGCGGAGTCAACACAGCAGCAACGACTCTGGATGGATTACATCCCGAAAAATCTAAAAACTATGAAATCGGAACTAAATATTTAGGCAATGGTCTAAGTGCTGAGTTGACGGTGTTTTATTTAGATTTTGATAAAGAACTGATGTTAGAACGTCCAGATAATATCGGCACAGGGATTTGGACAGATTTAGGTGCAACCAGTCATAAAGGCGTTGAAACAGGCATCAGCTATGATTTCGGTCAACTGGCGGATGCGCTAGAGGGTCTCAAGGTCTACGGGAACTATACCTTTACCAAATCAACATCTGAAGCGGGTAAGTTTGAAGGCAAAGATTTGCCCTTCTATTCACGCCATGTGGGTAACCTCGGTTTAGCCTATCAAGTTGATCAATGGTCTGTGAATGCGGACATGTTTGCGCAGTCCAAACAACACGCACCGGGTTCAGGTGATGTTTATCAAATACAAGAAACCGCAGATGGTCGCACGGGTGATATCCCGGGTTATTCAACCTTTGCCGTACGCACAGGCTATGACTTTAGCAATCAACTCAAGGGCTTAAAAATCGCGGGTGGGATAAAGAACGTGTTTGATAAGCAATACTATACCCGCTCATCAGACTCGACTGGCGGTAAATATGTAGGACAGCCGCGCACCTTCTTCCTGCAAACATCATATGATTTCTAAATATAAGACGCCGAACCTTTAAGTTCGGCGTTTTATCTCTTTCACAACGAATATCACCGATAAGCCACAATCTAAATGAAATCAAAACCTCGATTCAGTGTACCCCGCAACATTCCACCTCTTAACAAAAAAAATTATATATATTATGTGAAACTTTAATTAGTTTATCTAAACAATAACTATAAATGAGAATTATAATCAATTAGAATGGCAGCGCAAAATAAATCCTCTACCTCATTCCGTTCGGCAATCCACTTATGACATGCTCGATTTCTGCTCCTCTTGATTTCTCCAAATTTAAGCCCTCTGCCCTAAGCTGTGCCATCACAGCACTGATCAGCTGCGTTGCGACGACAACATTTGCAGATGACAGCCAAAGTAATAGCACACAAACACTGGAAACCATTTCTATCCAAGCTGAGGGCAACTGGTTAGAACAAGCCAATGCCAAAAAAGTGCTCAACCATCCTGGTGCTCGTACTGTGGTTGATCAACAAAGTTTAGAAGTACGCGGCACCACCTCAGTGAAAGAAGCGTTGCGTACTGTTCCCGGTGTACAAGCCTCTGAAAACTCAGGCACCTCTGGCAGTGATGCATCTTTAAGTATCGGTGTTCGTGGCCTCACCTCAAGATTTTCACCCCGTTCGCAGTTGATGATCGATGGTGTCCCTTTAGCAGTAGCACCCTATGGACAGCCCCAACTTTCCTTGGCCCCAACCACCTTGGGCAATATGGAATCGATTGATGTGGTTCGTGGTGCTGGCTCCGTCCGCTTTGGGCCACAAAACGTCGGTGGCATTATCAATTTTAATACGCGCAGCATTCCAGAGAGTTTTGCAGCCAGTGTCGGCATGACCACGGAAGTGGCTGAAAATGGCAATTTAAAAGTCAATCCAAACCTGTTTTTTGGAACCACTTTAGACAACGGACTCGGTCTCGCTTTACTCTATTCAGGGGTGAATGGTGATGGTTATCGTGATCAAAACGACTATGCCAATATCAATGATCTACGTTTAAAAGCCCGCTATGCCTTAGATGATTATTCAAGCATTGAAGCGAATCTACATCGTTATGAAGCCAAGGTGGATATGCCTGGCGGTTTAACGCCTGCACAGTATGCGCAAAACCCATATCAGTCTTTACGCAACCATGACTATATGGAAGGCAACCGTAATGATATCTCACTGAAATATAATTATAAAAAAGACAATAATGCCTTTGAAGTGCTCGCTTACCACCTCGATAGTTATCGTGATGCAGGTGTAGAGCGCAGCGGTTCCAGTCTTTATCAGATTGCCCCACGTGATTATAAAGTCACAGCAATTGAACCACGTTACTCACATGCGTTTCAGCTCGGCGATACGCTGAATGAAGTGTCTGTCGGTTATCGCTATTTAAAGGAAACGAGCAGTGAATCCGTTGATCGCGCCAATTATAACCGTGACACAGGCCCAAGTAATTTTTATGGTTGGACTAAAGCGGATGGCGACACCGAAGCGCATGCCGTCTATGTCGATAACCGTACTGATTTAGGCGCATGGTCCATCACCCCAGGGCTTCGTTTCGAGCGAATTAAAACCAATGAAAATATGTATAAGCTAAACCGTGATTATTCGGTTTTGAATGGCGTGAATGCCAGCAAGTCCTATGACGCTGTACTGCCAAGCTTTGCAGTGATGTACAAAGCCAATGATCAATGGAATATCTTTGCCAACTACGGTAAATCATTCGCACCACTGCAATATAGTCAAATGGCCAATACCAATGCCAGAGGTGCTTATTTGACTATGGATGGTTTAAATCCTGAAAAAGCAGATAATTATGAAATCGGCACCCATTATCTGGACGATTATTTATCGCTTGAATTTACCCTGTTCTACATTGATTTCGCCGATCAGCTCAAGCGTGATGATGCCACACAAACCTATTCTAATCTGGGAGCGACCAAGCATAAAGGCGCTGAGCTCGGCTTTAAATATAATCTAGGTGCAATCAATGATGACCTAGCCAATGTCTCGATGTATGCCAATACCACCTATACCAAAGCAACCGCGTCGGCAGGTCAAGACTCAGGCAATGAACTGGATTTCTATTCAAACTGGATCGGAAATGCTGGGGTTGATTACAAACGTGATCAATGGACCTTTAACACCAATGTCTATGCACAGTCGCGTCAAACTGCTGCTGGAAATAATGATGGTACGGGTCGTTATGGTAATATTCCGGGCTACGGTATTGTGGGTGTTCGTGCCGCTTATGATTTTGCCGATACGTCCTTATCAGGCTTAAAAGTTGGCTTAGGTGTCAAAAACCTATTCAATCATGACTATTACACCCGTTCCGCAGATCAGGTTGGTGGCATCTACGCTGGCCCTTCTCGCACCTACTATTTACAGACCTCGTTTGATTTCTAAGCCCTAAAGCCGAATGTCCACATTCGGCTTTTTATTGATTGATTTCAAAATAATTTTTCAATTCAATCATATTCGGTAACTCATCAAATTCAGTAAGTTTTTGATGAGTTTCGGCCCAACTCACTTTAGCGTTCACACAAAAATTTAATTCAAGCTCTGGGCTAAAATCTTCCTGAATCAATCCTAAAGGAATCCACATCACCTTTGGATTGATACCTAAAGCATTCGGTACAGGCGAACCACATTGTTTACAGAAGCTACTATTAAAGCCGGTATCTTTGATATAAGTTTGAATCAACGACTCGCCTTGCTGCCACTGAAATGATTCTGTCCGCACAAAAGTTGAAGCATTCGAAGCAGCCCCACTCTGCTTACGGCATAAGCTGCAATAACAACGATACATCATTTTAATTTTTTTCAGATTTAGCTGAAAAACCACTGCCCCGCATAAACACACCCCTGTATATTTTTGATTCTCACTGCTAGGTTTCATCTATTATTATCCTGATCATTTTCGCGTTATGGATGTTTGCTTAAATGTTGTAATGAATCCCAAGCCGCTTGTGCCAAAGTTTCTCGATATACACTGGGATTGGTCACTACTTTTTCAGATAACCAAGCGCGGCAATAACTTTCACTGGCACCAATCACCAATGACATCATCAGTTCTGCTGGCACTGATTTTAATAAACTGGCATCGGCAAAATTTGAAATATGCGCGATGATGTTTTGATTTCTGAGTTTATTTTTGTCATTTAGGGCTTGTCGATATTCACCCTGTCGCACACTCAGATGGGCGAGCAAAAGAAATCGCGCAAACTTGGGCTGATCAGAAACCCAGTCGGTATAACTATAAATCAGCGCATAGAGCAATTCTTTGAGCGTTTTTGCTTGTTGTAAATACTGATCACGTAGCTGCGCCTGATCATCCAATGCGGCAAACACCAGTGCTGCAATCACGCCTTCTTTGTTTTTAAAATGATGATAAATCGCACCGACACTGCTCTCTGACTTCGCTCGGATCATGTCGATACTAGTCGTTTCCAGACCATATTCAAGAAAACAGGACAAGGCATCCAATAAAATCTGTCGTTTTAATAAGGATCTACGTTGTGGATATAAACGTTCTAATAATTGCTGAGCTGCCTGCATGCTTTCATCAAAATGACCAATAATCGGAACTATTGTGTATGACTTGACCACAGCTTGTAAACAGAATTATATTCTGTTTAAGAATTTAATTCTGTATCAGGACATTTAAAATGGCAAACACCTTAGATTTATGGAATAAAGTATCGGCCTTACCTGCAGGTAAATGGACATTCACCCGAATGCTATGTGTTAAAGCACCGTATTTCAGCAGTATTTCCCCACTGTTTGAAGAGCTTAAACCCAATGCCTGCAAAATCAGTATCAAGAAAAAACGAAGCGTGCTGAATCATATTGGCACGGTACATGCAATCGCAATGTGCAATATGGCAGAACTTGCTGGCGGGACCATGACTGAAGTGACGGTACCCACGACCCATCGCTGGATTCCCAAAGGTATGACGGTTGAATATTTAAAGAAGGCTGAAACTGATTTGATTGCGATCGCCACCCCTGTTGATGAGCATTACGATTGGGACAAAGCTGGTGAATATCTGGTGAATGTTGATGTACTCGATCAGCACAATGAAAAAGTTTTCCATGCCACCATCACCATGTGGATTTCAAAAAAGAAGAAATAAAATAGAAAAGCCCTGAAGCGAATGCATTCAGGGCTTTTCTAGGTGTTCTCACTTATTTTTTAAACGGCAATGCGTATTTAAAAATACGTCCGACCACTTCACCAAACTGCTTCACGAAGCTGGCATTGTTATAATGCAGGCCATATTTCTCACACACCGCCTGTACTTTCGGTGCAACTTGACGATAGCGACGTGCAGGAATATCAGGGAATAAATGATGCTCAATTTGATGGCTCAAATGTCCCGTTAAGATATGAAAGGCTTCTGATCCAGTAAGGTTGGATGAACCACGGATCTGACGCATATACCAATGACCACGGCTTTCGTCTTGCAATACGGCTTTCGGGAATACTTCAACATCTTTGGTAAAGTGACCACAGAAAATAATGCTGAATGTCCAGACATTGCGAATCCCATTCGCCACCAAATTACCAGTGAATACTGGAATCGCTGCAGGTCCCGCAATCAATGGAAAGAACACATAGTCCTTAAACATTTGCTTGAGGATTTTCTTTTGCGCAGGCTGCCATTCGCGTTTGAATTGTGCCATGGTTTTACGCTTATAGAGCACCTTACCCAATTCAAGATTTTGAACTGCAACCCCCCATTGGAACAACAAGCTAAATGGCACAATATAGATCGGCTGAATTAAGGTGAATTTCGACCAGCGCTGTTCAGGGAACAAACGGAATACGCCATAACCAACATCATCATCCATACCTTTTACATTGGTATAAGTATGATGCTTATAGTTATGGGTTTGACGCCAGTTATCTGAAGTTCCCACCGTATCCCATTCATAAGTTTGACCATTAAACTTCGGATCATTCATCCAATCATACTGACCGTGCATGACATTATGGCCCAACTCCATATTTTCCATGATTTTGGCGAAACCGAGTAAGCCTGTTCCAAGTAACCATGCTGGAGGAAACCAACCTAGAAATAAACATGCACGTCCAGCCAGACTGCTATATCGAATGGTGGAATAGACACGGCGGATATATTTGGCATCTTTCTCGCCTAAATCATCTAATACGTCTTGTTTGATTTGATCGAGTTCACGAGCAAAAGCATCTAATTCTGCAGCAGTTAAATCACGATTTTTGGGATTTTTAAAAAATTCCATCTTAACAGGCATGTTCATAATCAATTACTCTCTTATAGATCAATCACAAGATCAGACTGGGCTGAATTGACACAAATTTTTAATAGCTGTGTTGGTTCATTATTGGCAGCGCCATTCAACAAATTCTTGGTTGCGCCTTGTGCTTTATTACAGGCACATTTATTACAAATCCCCATACGGCAACCATGATTTGGTTTGATGCCTTGATGTTCTAAGCTAGACAGAATCGACTGGCCTTTAGGAATGGCGATGGTCTTATTCGATTGCGTCAACGTGACATTCACAAAACCCGTATCCGTCGCATCCACATCAAATTGACTCAAGCTAAAAGCTTCTGTTTGCAAGGCAGCAGCGTCTTGAAACAGACTTTCTGCTGTAGCCGCAAAACCCGATGGTCCACAGGCATAGACTGTGGTTTCAGCTAAATCACGAATTTGATCAACATGACTTTGATTCAAACGTTGATCTTGTTCGTGGGTATAAAAAATTTGATAACTAAAATTTGAAAAATTTTCAGAAACTTCTTTCAGATATTCTACATAAGCTGCATCGGCATGGGTTTTGACCCAATACATCAATTGAACCGTGGTCGTATTCAATTGTTTTGACTGACATAACGCTTCAATCAAACTCAGCATCGGGGTGATACCACTCCCCGCTGCCAGCAATACTAAATGTGGTGTTGCAACGGTCTGCTGCATCTCACCATAAGGCTGTCCCAAACGTAAGATATCCCCGGTTTGGCTACCCTCAACCAACCAAGAACTGACTAGACCTTGATCCACTTTTTTTACGGTTAAACAGAGATGATCGGCATCCACCTGCATCAAGCTATAGGTACGCTCATAGTGACGCCCCGCAATATCAACCGTGACAGGATGATGCTGTCCTGCAACACCACGAGCAACATGTCGGTTGCATTGCAGAATAAGACTGACCGTGTCTTTTGCCACGATTTGTTTTTTTACGATTTTGGCTAGAGACTGATTAATGGACCACAATGGATTGATTTTCTGTAACCAAAAATTGGCGTCATGGCTGTTCATCACACTGTGAGCCAACGAATTAAATAGAGAATTTCTCTTTTCAATTGCTTGCATGAGCAGGTTTACTCTGGTTGTTTGTCAATTATTATACATATGTATATATATTTGTATATACACTCGTATAAGAATTTACATTTCACAAGTCCACAGACAATCGCTATAATCCCGAGTAGCTTACTTATATATTGAAAACAATGGTTCATTCTTCTTTTTTACCACTCGGTCATGACAACCTAAACGAACAAGATGTCATTCCTATGAAATCTCCTGTGCGCTCAGTAGGTAGAAAAGCAACCATTACCAAAGAAGAGTTGTTTCAAGCTACGCTCAACTTGATTGGTCCGCAAAAAAGTATCGCCTCGCTCAGCTTACGTGAAATTGCACGTGAGGCAGGTATTGCACCAAATAGTTTCTATCGTCATTTCAAAGATATTGATGAACTGGCAATTGCCTTGATTGATCAATCGGGTTTGGTACTACGCCGTATTATTCGTGAAGCGCGTTTACAGGCTTCAAAGCAGCAAAGCATTATCCGCAGTTCGGTTGAAGTGTTTATTCAACAATTGAATACCGATGAAGGCAATCTGAGTTTGTTATTACGCGAAGGCTACACGGGTTCTACTTCGTATAAAGCAGCGGTTGACCGTCAACTCAACTTCTTTCAGCAAGAGCTGCAAGAAGACCTGATTCGTTTAGAACGATTGAATAACAGTAAGCTCAGTCATGCTGATCTTGCTGCCAAAGCCATCACCCAATTGGTGTTCAATATGGGTGCAAAAGTGCTGGATTTACCTACAGAGCAACGTACTGAAGTGGCAGAACAGACCATGGTCATGATTCGCATGATTTTAGAAGGTGCGCGTCATATCAATGAAATGGAAATTGATTAATTGTTCGCAGCACAATAGGATAGATGTCATCAAAATCATATGTTTGCTCTTTAACATAACAACAACTTAAACTAGGCATCTAGATCATGAATCTACTCAGTGACCGTCAAAGCATCATCGCCAGTTTTATCTTAATGGCTTTGTTTTTAATGATGGTCATTCCCCTGCATTTACTTCCGAGTTTTTTTGCAGGTTTTCTGGTCTTTGAAATTATTAACAGTTTAAGTTCGATTGTTGAAAAGCATATTGACGGTCAACGCGCACGGATCTTTATTAGTATTATTCTGGGTATTCTAACCACGTTCCTGATTGGCTTTTTTATTACCAGTCTGATTAGCTTTGTGATCTATGATTTAAAAGGGACTGGACTGAATTCCTTTAACTTTAAGATCGATCAAACACTGATTAAATTCCAAGAGGAAATGAGTCATTACCTGCCAGGATATTTGCCGCATAGCGTGGCGGATATCAAAAACCAGATTTTGTCTTTTATCAAAAATAATATTTCGATCGTCAAAAATACAGGCACCGATATTCTGCATAACCTAGCGACAATGGTGATTGGTCTAATTGTCGGGATTTTGGTTTCGATCCAGAATTTCAAACAACACACGCCACAACCTGCGTTTAAAGCGGCTGTGCTGCATCGCATTCAAAAGCTTTCCGTTTCGTTTAAAAATGTGGTCTTTGCTCAAGTGAAAATTTCCCTGATCAATACCGTATTGTTTATGATCTTTGTCTTTATCGTTCTGCCGATCTTCAATATCCATTTACCTTTTGCCAAAACCCTGACCATTCTGACCTTTATTTTTGGTCTACTGCCGATTATTGGTAATCTGATTTCAAATACCTTGATCATTATGGCTGGCTTGACCATTTCCCTGTCTGTAGCAGCCATCGCATTGGCCTATCTGGTGATCATTCATAAGCTAGAATACTTCGTCAATGCCAAAATCATTGGCACCAAAATTAATGCCAGTGCATGGGAAGTGTTATTGGCGATGCTCATTTTCGAGTCGATTTTTGGTCTCAGCGGTCTGATTGTTGCGCCTATTTTCTATGCCTATATCAAACTGGAATGTAAGGATGCAGGACTGATTTAAGCCATTTTTTTTACAATTCTAAAAGAAGTCTAACAGATGGAAGCATCATTCCATCTGAATCAAAACCAATACAATCAAAAACAGAATTGATGATAAGCAAACTTACAAAAGCCTAGAAAACGAAAACACTCAAGCCTCGATTCAAGCGATAAGCTAGTCATGAAATGAATGGTTTTTATTCACGATGTTTCATCACATTATAATTGAATGAGGTAACTATGAATTCTTCAACAGCGAAAGCTTTAAAAGTATATACACGTAATAATTTAGACGACTCAATTAAAGAATCCACGGTAAAAATTTTAAATCAAATCCTTGCCAACCTGATTGATCTTTCCTTATTGACTAAGCAGGCGCATTGGAACATGCGGGGTAGCAACTTTATTGCAGTGCATGAAATGTTAGATACCTTCCGTACTTCATTGATCACCCATTTGGACAATGTCGCAGAACGTGCGGTACAGATTGGCGGTACTGCATTAGGAACAACACAGACTGTTTCAGAAACATCACATCTCAAGCCTTATCCTGTGGCGATTCACGCGGTACAAGACCATCTTAAAGAATTAGCGGATCGTTATGGTGTGGTTGCCAACCATCTGCGTGATACCATTGATGAAATTCAAGATCCGATTTCTGAAGATATTATCCATGCTGCATTAGAAGATCTGGATCAATATTTATGGTTCTTGGAAGCCAATATCGATCACTAAATCAATAGATAAAAAAAGAGGACCTTAATCGTCCTCTTTTTTATTGCACTTTTAATTATGGTTTAACCACAACCAAAACTTGAATTGCTTCTGGTGTCACAGACAGACCATCTAACAGACCTAAGCCCTCTTTCTGGAATTTCTGTAGACGCTCAATTTCATCTTGGCGAATACTTGGATTAAATTGCTTGAGATAGCTTAAACGGTCAATTTCATACTGCCATTTACCACTGTAATGCTCTTTGGCTTGTTGCATTAATTCTGGCAATGATCCCTTGGCAATCTCTAAAGCTTGTGCATAACGTGACTCAATCACATCACGACGCGCTTTCACCACTTGGCGGCAACTATTGCCATCTAGGTGATGCAGATACGGACGTAGAATGCTTGGATCGATCTTGGCAGACAAGTCCTGACCATTTTCGCTGAGCAATACACGAATCAATTGCTTCGGTAAGCTTGATGGCAAATTCAATGCCTTCGGCGCAACCACATCAACCTTAAACCACACTTCCAACAAGACTGAACCTTGTTTCAAGGCATTCGATTTCAATAAGGCCACATTGGTACTACCGAATGATTGTGTGCGGATCATTTCCATCACACTTTCAATAAACGGATGTTCCAAAGTCAAATATTGCGCGTCTTCACGGATTTGTGCCTGATCACGATAGAAGGTTGCTGTCATTCCCTCTTCATCCAAGGTGATCCCTTGAACTTGCATCTGATCAGTCGGCTTGATGATCACCGTACCGTTACTTTGCTCATCAAAATCAATATTGGTGGATGACATGAAACGCTTCACGAACATTGGCAAAGTGGTGTTGTCATCATAATCTTCAAGCGCTTGTACAATGCCTTGTGCAACCACTGGACGACACGAGTTGTACTCAAGCAAACGGTCACGACCTGCTTGTAGTTCAGCTTCCAAGGCCTGACGCTGTACATTGACTTCTTCAAGTAAATCTTCAAACGTCTGGCCTTGATCGGCCAACAAGCAATCTTTCAATTCAACAATAAAATTCTCTTGTAGCGTTTGCGCCGTTGGAGAAATACTGCTGAAAATATTGAGCGCTTCGTTGTACCAACGGAACATACGTTCTTGTGCTGTACCCATCAGATACGGCACATGGATTTGAATACGGTTTTCTTGACCGATACGGTCCAGACGACCAATACGTTGTTCCAATACGTCAGGGTTTGCAGGTAGATCAAATAAGATCAAATCACTGGCAAACTGGAAGTTACGCCCTTCTGAACCAATTTCCGAACACAATAGAATTTGAGCGCCATAACTGTCTTCTGCAAAATATGCCGCAGCTTGGTCACGCTCTAATAAGCTCATGCCCTCATGGAACATCGCGGTACGAATTCCCGCATGTAAACGTAGAACATTTTCCAATGCTTCAACCACTGGCCCACTGCGTGCAATCAACAACACTTTTTTGTGCTTTAATTCTTTACGCAGCACTTCCATCAACCAAGGCACACGCGGATCATTTTCCATCCATGCACCATCGAGTTGACCTTCTTCTGGCCACATTTGCTCACGCATTTTGCCATCAAATGACCAGTCTTCTGGTGCAGGTAAAGGCGCTGGCTGGCAATCACGACCTGGGAAGCCTTGAATTGCTTCACGGGTATTACGGAACAGAATACGACCTGTGCCATGACGGTCTAATAATTCGTGAATCGCACGCATACGCTGTTCAGGTTGATCATCAATACGATGACCCAATAAACCGTCCAGTGCAGCAAGATGCTCTTCTGTTAATGCTTGGTCAGACATCAACACTTCTGCAATTTTTGCAGTATGTTGATATTGTTCTTCTTCATCAAGGAAACGGTCAAGGCTGCTGAAACGTTGCGGATCGAGTAAACGAAGACGGGCAAAATGGCTTTCAACGCCTAATTGCTCAGGTGTTGCGGTGAGCAGTAACACACCTGCTGTTTGTTCAGCGAGTTCTTCGACCAGATCATAACGATCATTACCGCCTTCTTCTTCACTCCACATCAAATGATGAGCTTCATCGACCACCAATAGATCAAAACCAGCTTCCATGGCCTGCTCACGCAAGTCATCGTGGTCAACCATCAGGTCGACGCTGGCAATAATGCATTGCTCAGTCAAGAATGGATTCAGATCAGGATCATGCTCTTTGATCGAGGCGGTACGGGTTAAGTCGAACAGCGAGAATTGCAAATTGAAACGGCGGCGCATTTCAATCATCCACTGATATTGCAGTGAATCAGGCACTAAAATCAGGATACGTTCTGAACGGCCTGTTTTTAGTTGTTGGTGAATGATCAAACCTGCTTCGATGGTTTTGCCTAGGCCCACTTCATCGGCCAATAAAACACGCGGGGCAAAACGTTTACCGACTTCATGTGCAATATAAAGTTGGTGTGGAATCAAGCCCACACGCGCACCAAGGAAGCCACGTAAAGGACTGGTGTGCATTTGCGCTTGCAACAACATCGCTTCAATACGCAGGTCATACCATTCTTTATAATCAACTTGGCTGGCTAATAGACGCTCTAAAGGTTTTGACAGCTGAATCTGTGCACCGATACGGGTTTCATTCAGTGACTTACGTTCTTGTTCGCCATTTTCAAGGCTACGAACCACATCATAACGCAGTACACCATGACGATCTTCGATCGACTCAACAGTCCACTTGATACCTTCTTGGTCTTGTACTTCATCATTAACGTTAAAGATGATACGAGATAAAGGCGCATTGTTGCGTGCATAAACACGAGTTTCATCACTTTTAGGGAATAAAATGCTGATAGAACGTTCATCTACATCAATAAGAACCCCTAAACCGAGTTCAGTTTCAGTATCTGATAACCAACGTTGACCAATAGCAAACTGCTGCAATTTTTCCACCTTTATCTCAAGTTAGCCTACATATTTTATGCCTTGACCCAAATAAAAGTTAAGGCATTTTATGTAGTTTTCAACGATGTATTTTGACACAAAGCGCAATCAAATAGCGTGCATCACATCGTGTTTCATAAAAAAGTTTTTAGACTAAAACGGGACTGCACAATCGAAAGTGAGCTGTGCAGCTGTTTTAGGATGCGCAAAGCTCAATTGCTTGGCATGTAAGCACAAACGCGCATAAAGCTGTTGCTGTTCTGGCGTGGCATATAAAGTATCACCCAGAATCGGATGACCTAAATATTGCATATGCACACGAAGCTGATGTGAACGCCCTGTAATCGGAATGAGTTTAACTCGAGTTACAGCTTGTCCTTGAATTTCTAGATGTTCGACCGCTTGCCATTCGGTTAATGCTGGCTTGTGATAGGAAGCATCCACAATATGCAAGGGTGGACGGCTTGGATCATAAATCACAGGAATATCGACTATGCCCTGACCTTCTAAATGCCCAGCCACCAAAGCTTGATAAATTTTTGAGGTTTGACGATCTTGAAACTGGCGTGAAATATTGCTCTGTCCAAATTTGGATAAACCAAACACCAAAATGCCAGACGTATCACGGTCTAAACGATGAATCAGTAAAGTTTTTGGTTCTAATTCTAATAAACGATTGATTAAACAATCTTGTAAATCAGGTGTTTTCCCCGGCACAGTGAGTAAGCCTGCAGGTTTATGGATGACCATAAAATCTTCATCACGATGAATCAAATGTTCACTTAGAAAATCATTCAAGGTAGCCTTCCAACGACTGGATGAAAACAAGCGGGCAATCATAAAAAGCTTGGCGCTGAATTACAATGCATGACACGTATTTTTACTCATTTTTTTTCGTGTTTCTCTCGATATTTCATCCAGAATCGAATTTAAATGATGATTTAGGTCTGTTGCTCTAGAAATTGTTGAATCGCATGTTGGGCAATTTCTGCATCCTGAAATGACTGCACGCCAGAAACACCCACAGCCCCGACAACCTGTCCTTGATAGACAATCGGCTCACCACCTTCTAACATGCCTTTTGCTGCATTGATCGTTAAAAAGCCGATCTTACCATCACGGATCATATCTTCGGATGCCTTGGTGGTTCTTCGGCTGACCGCAGCAGATTGTGCTTTTTCTTGGCAAATCTGTGTCGATAATACCGAGGCGCCATCCATGCGCTTCATCATTAACAAGGTGCCACCGTCATCGACAACAGCAATGCTGACATTAAAATTATGTGCTGTCGCATATTGTGCTGCTGCATCAACCAGAATTTCCACATCCGCCGCAGTTAAATAATGTTTAGTTTTCATTGTTACTCCATTCCCATGAGTTTGTTATCAAAAGCTTATTTAAAATAAAATATATAGAAGCGCTCTCTATCACCTGCGCCAATCAAAACGTGAATGCTTTGCAGCAGTCGCAGACCAACGCAAATATAGTTTATTATTCAAGCATTATTTTGACTGGCGGTACAATAAAGATTATTTATCTTTTTTGTTGATCGCAAAGGTTTATCCTATAAACAGCTAGAAAATCAGTACGGTTGCGTTAAGATCAACCCATATTGTTTTAATGTATTAAGCTTTTTATTCATTTCAAATTAAAGATATATCCATTAAAAAAGCCCGAAAAACTCGGGCTTTTTTAGACATCACCGCATTACTTCATTTCAGCAAAAGTTTCTTTTGCTGCTTGAATAGTCTCTGCAATATCTTGATCTGAATGCATCGATGAAATAAATCCTGCTTCAAATGCAGATGGCGCAAGATAGACACCACGCTTTAACATGCCGTGGAAGAATTTCTTAAATGCTTCCACATCACAGGCCAACATTGAGTCAAAGCTGGTAATGTCCTCTTGATCGGTGAAATACAAACCAAACATGCCGCCGACTTGCTGAGTTTTAAATGGAATACCCGCTTCGTCTGCCGCAGCCTGTAAACCTGCAAGTAATTTTGCGAGCTGTGCAGCCAGCTTGTCATAAAACTCTGGTTCACGAAGGTGTTTGAACATCGCAATACCTGCACGCATTGCCAATGGATTCCCTGACAATGTGCCTGCTTGGTAAACACCACCTAAAGGTGCGATGCATTCCATGATTTCACGTTTACCACCAAAAGCACCGACTGGTAAGCCCGCACCAATGATTTTACCTAACGTGGTCAAGTCAGGTTTAACTTTATAGACTGATTGTGCGCCACCTAAAGCAACACGGAAACCTGTCATCACTTCATCAATGATAAACACTGATTTGTATTCATCACAGACATCACGGATCGCCTGCAAGAAACCGTCGATTGGCGTTACCAGATTCATATTGCCGGCAACAGGTTCAATGATCACACCCGCAATCTCATGACCGAACTTGCTAAAGCATTCTTTCAATGCTTCGATATTGTTATACGGTAGCGTTAAGGTATGTTTAGCAAAATCAGCTGGTACACCTTTTGAGGTTGGCTCACCTTCACCGAGCGTCAATAAGCCTGAACCCGCTTTGACCAATAACGAATCGGAATGACCGTGATAGCAGCCTTCAAATTTCACAATCTTGTCACGGCCAGTATAACCACGTGCCAAACGAATCGCAGTCATGGTGGCTTCAGTACCTGAGCTGGTCATACGTACCAATTCAATTGAAGGCATGATCTCACAAATAGTGTCTGCCAGCGTCGTTTCGTGCACGGTTGGCGCACCAAAACTTAGGCCATCTTCTGCCGCAGTTTGTACCGCTTGAATAATATCTGGATGTGCGTGACCCAAAATCATTGGTCCCCATGAACCGACATAGTCCACATAACGCTTACCATCGACATCCCACAAGTACGCCCCTTTTGCCTTTTCGATAAAGACTGGCGTACCACCAACACCGTTAAATGCACGTACAGGTGAATTTACGCCACCTGGAATATGTTTATTTGCTTGTTTAAATAGCTGTTCTTGCTTTGGAGATAAGCTCATAAAAGACTCAACCTAGAATCGAGGACGAGGAACGTTGTCGTTCCGAGAAACAATAAAAGTTCCGCGAAGCGGATACATATAATTAGTCAAATAACATTGCCCATGCATTTACACGAGCAGGAATTTCGGCTGTTGATCGCCCTAATATATCACTAATTACGGCACAAAGGCTCGCCCCAGCCTCAATCACCACTTGAGAATTTTCAACGGTCAAACCGCCAATTGCACAAATCGGCACAGCAAATTTTTGTTTCGCTTGTTTGATCACTTCAATGCCTACATTGCCTGCTTCTGGTTTGGTTGAAGTCGCATAAACCGCACCAAAGGCCACATAAGTTGCACCATCCGCAATCGCCTTTTCCGCCAACTCTAATGCATTTAGGCAAGTCCGACCAATAATTACACCTTGTGGTAAACGTGCGGCCGCATCACTAATTTCACCATCCGATTGTCCAAGATGTACCCCTAATCCAAATTGTTCCGCCAAAGCCAAATCATCATTAATCACAAATGGGACTTGATGCTTTTCACAAAGTACTTTGATCTGTTCGACTTCACTTGGCTGATCTGCTTTTGCCACTTTCTTACGGCGATATTGCAAAATAGCTACTTGTCCTGTTGCTAGCGCCACATCTAATTTTTCTAATAATAATTGGATTGGATCATCGTTGGTAATGAGGTATAGACCGCGCATGAACGTTTCACTATTCACTATAATTACATTAGCTTCAGAGTATATTTTCTTGGTTAAAAATTAAAGAGAGTGAGTGTGTAAGTTCTTATTAATTAACCTATCTACTCTCTGCCTCACAAATAAATAGCGTATGCCGCCATGAACCTGACCATTAATTCAGATGACCACCCTTTTATTTTCTAAATGGCGTATGCCGCCATGAACATTCCAAAAGAATCACTGGATATGCCTGACCATTTCTAAATGGCGTATGCCGCCATGAACTAAAACATCATCACGGGTAATAGATTTAATATTTTCTAAATGGCGTATGCCGCCATGAACTTTACTTTTAGTCACGATGCGTGACTTGCGTATTTCTAAATGGCGTATGCCGCCATGAACGGGGCAAGGCTTAAAGAAGAGCGCGAAAGGCTTTTCTAAATGGCGTATGCCGCCATGAACGATGGTCTTTAAACGTCGTGGACTGCCAAGTTTTTCTAAATGGCGTATGCCGCCATGAACACAATCTTTGAGCCGAAATATATTGACGGCAATTTCTAAATGGCGTATGCCGCCATGAACTTAAAAGAACATTCTTCAGTGAAGCGTAATCATTTCTAAATGGCGTATGCCGCCATGAACGCTTCTCATTAAAAAATGGTTCGCCTGTTTCTTTTCTAAATGGCGTATGCCGCCATGAACTGCTGGGGTTGAGATTTGGGCAAATGGTTATTTTTCTAAATGGCGTATGCCGCCATGAACATGACAACGCGTTTGAAGAGGGCGCGGCTGGTTTTCTAAATGGCGTATGCCGCCATGAACATCAATCGATACAACCAGTACAACACGGAAACTTTCTAAATGGCGTATGCCGCCATGAACAACGTTTAGCATTCGATAATGCAACAAACAGTTTTCTAAATGGCGTATGCCGCCATGAACGACCGTTCATGTTGCGATAACGAATACGTCTATTTCTAAATGGCGTATGCCGCCATGAACCGAAATTGGCAGACTTAACTGATCAGCGAACATTTCTAAATGGCGTATGCCGCCATGAACCCTTCTCCGTCACTTGAGTCACGTTTGGTAATTTTCTAAATGGCGTATGCCGCCATGAACGCCGTGGCGATAAAGACATCGGTGAAATATCATTTCTAAATGGCGTATGCCGCCATGAACATTTAGTTCTAATTGGTGCCCGTCCTTCAATGTTTCTAAATGGCGTATGCCGCCATGAACTGGGCTTTGTGGGTATCGGTTTTAATTGGTGTTTTCTAAATGGCGTATGCCGCCATGAACCCTTGATTAATGGCAATCAACTTATCCCGGATTTTCTAAATGGCGTATGCCGCCATGAACCAAGCGTTTGCAATCAGCTTGTGATACGTCATTTTCTAAATGGCGTATGCCGCCATGAACTGACCGAAAAAATCTGAAGGTGCGGGGAACGGTTTCTAAATGGCGTATGCCGCCATGAACTCGTGGAAAACTCACCAATGCTTATTTCCAGATTTCTAAATGGCGTATGCCGCCATGAACTTATCAACAGGCATGGGTGCTTATCTTGGAAATTTCTAAATGGCGTATGCCGCCATGAACACTGCAATTAGTTGCGCTTTACAGTTTGGTTATTTCTAAATGGCGTATGCCGCCATGAACAAGAACGAGAGGCTTTTGAGGAAGCAACCAAGTTTCTAAATGGCGTATGCCGCCATGAACTTGACAGGCTGAGGGACATATACAGGCTCATATTTCTAAATGGCGTATGCCGCCATGAACACATACTTTCGCTGCTGATAATGGTGATTGGTTTTCTAAATGGCGTATGCCGCCATGAACAGTAACTTCTTCATTGAGAGCATGAATTTGATTTTTCTAAATGGCGTATGCCGCCATGAACTTGGGGACAATTCCAGATCATGGGTGAAAACTTTTCTAAATGGCGTATGCCGCCATGAACTTGTTATTGGTTAAGTCATTAACAATGCAAATTTTCTAAATGGCGTATGCCGCCATGAACAAGTCGAGCTTCAAGTGCTTCTTGTTCCCATTTTTCTAAATGGCGTATGCCGCCATGAACACCAACCGCCAAGCGCAGCATTAGCATAAGCAATTTCTAAATGGCGTATGCCGCCATGAACAATCCCATATTCAAGACCTTTAATCTATGATTTTTCTAAATGGCGTATGCCGCCATGAACGCTATCCACTCGTATTTGCTAGTCACTGCACGTTTCTAAATGGCGTATGCCGCCATGAACATAGACAACCACTAAAAACCCTATGATTGACATTTCTAAATGGCGTATGCCGCCATGAACAATATAAATCAGATATGATGTCTCACCTTTCATTTCTAAATGGCGTATGCCGCCATGAACTAACATCAATCTTCATTATGCGAAGTTGATTATTTCTAAATGGCGTATGCCGCCATGAACCGATCAATATCAATTGCTAAACTTGCTCCACATTTCTAAATGGCGTATGCCGCCATGAACTTTTATTGGATTTTGCCAATTACTTTGATGGTTTTCTAAATGGCGTATGCCGCCATGAACATTTTGCTGGAGATGCCTTGATCTGGACATAATTTCTAAATGGCGTATGCCGCCATGAACGTAAATACGATGTTCATAACTAAAACCAATAATTTCTAAATGGCGTATGCCGCCATGAACATCGAGTTTCTTTAATCCAATTTCGATCAAATTTTCTAAATGGCGTATGCCGCCATGAACTAGTGGGGTAATCTATGTTTGAAATTGGCTTATTTCTAAATGGCGTATGCCGCCATGAACACTACACCCATCTCACACACTCCAAATCGCAGTTTCTAAATGGCGTATGCCGCCATGAACGAGAAAAGTCGATTTCGACAAGTCTCATGAACTTTCTAAATGGCGTATGCCGCCATGAACTTGAATCTAGTTTTTACTCTTTGAGTGAAAACTTTCTAAATGGCGTATGCCGCCATGAACAAAAACAATAATCCAGATAGGAAGGTCTATACTTTCTAAATGGCGTATGCCGCCATGAACGTGTCGC
>NZ_KB849177.1:4530-192581 GCF_000367945.1 Acinetobacter proteolyticus | reverse complement strand
GTCCAATTTCTAAATGGCGTATGCCGCCATGAACGTGTACCTGCTTTTTGTGTGTAATTTTGCATTTTTCTAAATGGCGTATGCCGCCATGAACTATAAAATTATAGTAAAAATATAAGTTACAACAAGTAGTTAATATAGATTTAGGCATTTTACCCAATCAAAAAACCACTTGCTGTAACTTATTGATTTTATTAAACTGTTAAAGAGTAAAAAAATATTGGGTCAAAACTCTGGTACGGTTGAGAAACGACTTAACCCGTAAGTTCCAAATGTTCCATCTTTCGCCTCATCAGCAACAGATTTACCAATATATAAGCGATACGGTCGATCTATATTTTCCTCTCGTTTTGCACTTAGGCTTTTCAAACTCACATAAGGCTCAACTACAGGCTGATCAATATATTGCTTAAAGTGCTGTCTCGCTTGATCTAAAGAAATATTATGGCGCTGAGCTTGATGAACAATACGTTGCTCCAAACTCATTTTTGGATTAACTCGAAAATAATGAGCGTAAGCCGTAATTTTAGCTTGAGGTACTTCGCGTGGTTGGGTGAAATGAACATAGTCCACAAATCGTTCCAACCACTTCCCCAGATTAAGTTGCTGTAACTGGACTTCTGTATTGGCAAAAATACGGATTTTCGCACCCAAAAAACCAATGTTCTTTTGCTGATTAATACGGTACTGTGGAAAAGACACTCCAAACTGGGTTTTCCCTTGTTCATTCGTATGTTCTGCAAAAGCAATATGAAGTTGGATATACACTTTTGACCAAATGAAATAAGGTGAAATTTCATCCTGATCAATTAAAGTGATTTCTTGATAATATTGCATTATTAATCCTTCGCACTTTGACCAAACACCCCACCACGCACTAAAACAGCCATAACATAGTGTTCTTGTTCTAGATTTTCTAATGACTCACCTAAAGCATATTTATCAAATAAGGTAAAAAAGTCTTTTTTCTCTTTAGGAGTACGATAAGCTTTTCCAAGATTTGTGACCGCACCATAAGGTTCAATCGCGATTGCTGTTTTTTTGTCATCAAACTCAGGATACCAAGTATCGATTGTACGTAACGCATTGCCAATTTTTTGAGAGTGCATTGCAGCAACATCATTGACTTGATAAAGGATTTTACTCTTATCCCCCTTACCTTTATCCAAAACTAATTCTTCGCTTGGATAAACTTCTTGTGCTTTACCCACCAAAGCATAAGCCTCAACTTTAATCAATAAATATACTGTTTCACCTTTTAGAGCCTGAGCGATTTGATCAGCTAATTTTTTTAACTTTTCATCTACATGGTCAAAATCATGCAGTGCATATTCCAAAGCATTAAATGTTATAGCGGGTTGATCATTTATTGTTACCACAACCTCTACTTTTTCCGCACCAACACGGTTCCGCCATAAAAAACGAGCATTAGCAATATTGAACGCATAACGTTTCGCAAGCTCTGTAAAGCCATATTTGTTAATATAATTTTTGGCCACAGCTTGATAAGAGTTTAAAAAAGCTTCATTGTTACAAGCAGATGGATTTTCAACACCACCTAATACTTTCAAAGTAAAACCAACTTTTAAAGTATCTTGATGCTCGCCCAAAGCACAGGCATCTACTGTTTGTAAATTGGCTTTTTCAACTTCAGCATTCAACTTTAATGGATCACTGGCAACAGCAGGCTTTAAACGGTTTGAAATCGTTCCTCGGACTGATTTAGGAATGAGTTTTAAAGCTGTTTGTTCATTACGATTATCCCAAGTCGTTCCATAAAAATATCCATCAGATGGAACAAGTTTCTTTTCAAATGCGAGTACACTTGCGACTGCTTTTTCATTTTTAGCCATGAGTCTTTCCTTTTTCAATATCAAATTAATTTGTTGTAGCGTTTTGGCAGAGATATAAATTGTTTTCTGAATCAAAATGGTATTGCCATAACATTTGATCAAGATGTTCTATGCGATACGGCATCAAAAATTCACCTAAAGTTAAAACACTTTCAGCAAACCGATGTGGTGTATTGGCATCCCTTTGATTTTTTGCGAATCCCAACTCAGAAATTCCTTGAAAGCCAACAGCGACAGGTACAAGCCAACCTTGACCTTTACGCTTTGAAGTCCATGTCACTTTGTTATCTTCATCTACATTAGAGCTATGCGTTACGTGTAAATATTCTAAAACCGCATCTAAAGCATCTTTACCTTGATTCATACTGTCTATTACGAGATCACGGCGCTCGATCAGTACATGCCCAAGCATGAGTTTATTGAGGATTGGTTTTAATTCCCTGTCATGATCTTCATCATCATCAAAATCCAGTATTTGGCAATTCTTCACCGTAAGAACATCTCCACTGGCAAATTTCATACTACAAACTAGATCAGAAGCAAGTTCTAACAATTGCTCTCTTTTTTTGTTATTCAGATCTTCAATTTCAACTAAAAGTGAAACTTCCAAATGGCAACGAGCTTCCTCAATAAAAGCAGGCCGACTTCCATCCTTATCCAATGGATTTGCGGTACCGATAATTGAATGGACAAAATCCCCCTGTCCTTTATAGGTCTGCAAATTAAACTCGTGACAGCTCACCGCAACTTTAGTTAAAGTCACATCACATGCTTTAGCTTGTAATTTACGTTGCAAAGCGTGGACTGCACCAAGCCAAGCCGTCATTGCTGGAAATCCAATGGTATATGGGCTACTCATGGCATTGGCATTGTGAAGTTTTAAATGAGAAATCAATAAAAAATGACGCATTAGAAAAACTCCTTATCTTCATCCAGTGCTTCAAATACAATATCTTTTAACTCAACGAGTTCTGGACTGCCAAACAATTTAGAACCATAAAAATCTTCAAAACTATCTAAAATCCATTTCGCAATTCTTCTTGCAATTTCGTATCGCCATTCGTTTTCAATTTCTCTTACATCTAAATAAGCATCATCCAACCATATTTTTTGCTCTAAAGATAAAGATTTATAATGCTCTTTTTTGGACCATCCTTTTTCATTTTGGCGCACACAGAAAGCATGGAATAAAATAACTCCTACTATTTGACGTAAGAGTTTTTTAATTTTTTTACGTATATACTGATTATTAATCTCGGCGACATATTTTTTTAATTTTTCAAATTCAGTACCAAATTTTTTCCTATATAAGCACTGTTGAAAAAAGTCATGACTGGGTAATTTAATATTACGACTTTCAAATACTGGTGGGCAACTCGAAAGTAAATAAGCTCGTCCCGCATTTTGGCTATTTAAAACACTAACATTCTGTGGTTGAGTTCCACCATACGCTGTTATTGTTAAATCAAATATATCTGCATAACCTACTTCATCATGTTCATTTTTCTTACGCAATTCTTTAGATTTTTTGGTTTCTTCCGAAAAACGCATAGCATCAATTGCTTGTTTGAGTCGAGTAATTAAACCAGATGGGGTTAAAAGGGATAATAAATGATATTCAGATTGATTAATTGGGAAATAGACCTGTTTTACTAGAGGGTCTGTTTTTACTGAATGATCTGCGGCTTTAATTTTTAAAAATTCTGAACTCAATGCTTCAAAATTTAAATCTACATGCGTAATTAAAGCTCGCAACTCTTGGTTGTCTTGTTCGAAGCCATCCAAAACCGTCATTTTTTCAGTAAGCGGTAAAGATAAGAACTTAAATACATCCATTGCAGCAGCATTACCAAATACATCCAATGAGTATTCCACATTACCACTACGTAAGTAGCCATCATTACAATGTTTCGCCTTAGCAATAAGGCTTGAAGTCTTGGCACTTGGATGACTAAACTTACTTGGGTGACTCACCATTGCAAGCTGGGTTACGCGCTTTGCTGCATCAGGTAACCACTCATTTAAACTAAATTTATCATTTGCCTGATGTTGCAAAGTTAAAGTTTCAACATCACTTTCTGCTTTTTTTAAACGATCTTTTAGCCAAAGTTCTTTACGTTCATTTAAAAATGCATGAATACTTTCTGCCATATTCTTTCCATCTTATTATTTATTTGAAACTACCAAGCCAAACTGTTCTGAATACATCAATCGTTTATTCTCATCGTACTCTGGCAACATAATCTCACCATAACGTTCCGATAGTCTTTCAATCTTTGCATCGATATCTTCTTCATTCTCACTTAAATGATCAAGTGCAAAGCGACACAAAATTTCGTAATAATTCCTATTCAACCATAATCTTTTTTGTTCCAAATTATTTAGTTGCAAATAATGAATATTATAAAAACCGCTCCGATCAATATAATGACCAAAATCATTTTTTTCACAGAGTAGCAGTTTATGATCTCTGCAAACAACAAAAATTTTAATATTCGGAAAGCTTTGCCTAAATTGTATAAATTTTTGAGGTAAAGCTGTTAAAAACCATTTTTGGGTTAACCATGAATTTAATGGTTTTGCTCCAACTTTTTCGTATGAGGTTAATACATCAGCCATTACTGCATGTTCAAGATCTGCTAGTCTTTGTCTTGCTTGTAATGGTCCATTCGTTTTTATTCTTGGTATGGCATTAATATTAAAATTCACATCTGGAATATCAAGTAATTCTTTTAAATCTTTAGTGAGTAATTGGAATTTATCATTATTAAGTTCAAAACCAGGTTTTTCAAAAGCAACTTTAGCTTTTCTTAATCCTTTTAAATTATATTGCATTAAAGCAATATTTGGCTTTTCGATATTCTGTACCAATTTTCTGTGACGTAACACTCGCCCTGCCAATTGAATAATCGAACGATAAGACGATGGCTCTACAATGGCCCAATCAAAATCATGGTCTCGCCCAACCTCCTCCACTGGGGTTGCAACCAAAATAAAAATCACATGTTCCTCTTCAATTGAATCTAGATGCTGACGAATCACATCATTTGAGAATGCCGCCGCCTGTTCCCCCGCTTTCTCTTTACGCTTTAGAACTTGATCTAAATGTCGCTCCTGCTCACTACGTAGCAACAAAACTTGACGACTATGATAGGCCATAACACGAGGCGCTATGCCCTGCGACCATTCTGCATTGAGTAAGTATTGAGTTAAAGCAACACAGGGTGGAATATTGGCAACACGCACCACACCAAAAGAGACTTTTTTACCTGTCTTAAGATCAATACTGTGATGACTCAAATGTAATTGTTCAGCATTCTGTTTAATCCTTTCAAAATACTGAGACTGCAAACTTTGATCTAAACGTTGGACTTCTTTTACAGCCACAAGGTCAGCACAATCCACAATATAGGCTTTATGTTTAACAACTTGCTTGACTAGCGCTGCTGCTCGAAGCTCTACAAATTGATCATGTATATTCTGATATTGTTGTATATGCTCTGTTGGCGCATTCGAATCAATGGTTTGGATTTTTGTTTTGAACTCATCGACCCACATTGAAACGATATTTTTATTTTTTAGTTTTTTAAAGGCAGAGTACAAAGCCCAGCCTTGCTGATAGGTATTAAAAAACCCCTCAGCCAATGCTGGAGGTATGGTTGCTGACGATATCATCACTTTTCGGCCCAACATGCCTGCAAGATGCACCAGTCGGGCAATAGCAACCAAGTCTTGAGCATTAAAATCATCCACTTCATCAATGACCAAGTCTGAGGAGGAAAGTCTTAAACTCGGTAAAATATATTTGCCACCACGCTTGGTTTCAGTCGCTGCCATAATATGATCAATAGTACAGGTTAAAACAGGTTTATATAGAAATGCTTTATTACGTTGTTCTTGATTTTTAGGGAATAAAGCATTCATAAAATCGGCTTGAGGCATCGTGTCGTAATCCAGTTCATTCTCTAATAACGCCTCTAACGACTCTGAACCGATTTCCTCAATATTTAATTCGTCCTGTTGATCATTTCTAGCATTTTGATGATGTAACTCCTGCACAGCTTTTGAACCAATTAAAACAGCGAGTTCATCATTACTTAAACCAATATCTTGACGATATGAATCCCCCGTTTGTAAAGTTAAAGTCCTTAAGCCTAGAGCTAAAATATAACGTAAAGATTGTCCATTCTTAGATAAGGCTTGCATGATTTTCGCATTGGCAATGGTTTTTCCTTTCCCGGTACTTGCCATATTGACAATGAACCAGCCCTGTTTCTCAGCCCCTTCATTTTTTTGAATAAATTGCTGAACACCCTTTGCAGCCTGATCTTGCCATTCAAAACCTGATGAACTTTTCTTTTTTAATTTTTGAATATCGTATGCAGATTCCATCTCATCTGCTAAACGGCTTAACGACTGTACCACCCGCATAGCATTGTCACTAACTCGAACTAAATGCTCATCTAAATACTGTTTCGCTTGTTTCGTTTTTGGATCGGTATTTGCAACAAGTGATAAATTCGTTTTCCATGCTTTATCTGCTTCACACGATGAATAATAATGATCACCCAACATTAGACATAAGCGTGCATGATGTAAAATGACTCGCCAACTCCCATCAATAAAAATCTGTTCTGATGATTGAACTTCCTGTAATAAACGTAAAGACCATTTTTTAATTTCTTTTGTCCATTCAAAAGATTGGCTTAGCAAACCTTGCTCAAACTGAAAACACAACTTAAGTCGTTGTTGATAATCCTTTTCCTCAAATTTATTTTGATAACCCCAGTTTGCTTCGATACATTCAAATAATTCTGCAATACTATTTGCAGGTTCAGCAGCATATCTTTTTGAATCTTTATCTTCTTTTAAATTCGGTAAACGATGGTGTGAAATGATCAGCCACGCGACTAATTGAGCGAATGGTGGAAGCTGAGCTAAAACTTTGGATTGATCTGATTCTTTTACAATCGTTTGCTTGAGAAGTGCCTCATCCCAACTTTGATTAATAAATAAATTTAACCATGCTTCATCAGATTCAATATTGCCTGATAATTGCACCAAAGCATTTAATAATAGGCATGAAATCCATTCATGACGTAAAGGATCACCTTTAAATTGGTTATTTTTATCTAGTAATTTTTGCTGGAATAATACTGTTGCTTTACCCCAATCATGAAGTAAAGCAGAAACTGCAACTAATGCCTTAATTAAAGGTAAATAATGCCAGTCATTTTCCCATTTATTTTGAGACAAGCTTTTCTTTGTGGTATTCACGGGGACTATTCCTTGTTCATTAAACTTATTGCGATTTCCCACAATCCACATCAATTCACTTCTACGACGACCACGTATCCAATGACATGAAACTGCTGTACTTTTCGTCGCAGTTTTCCTCAGTAGCTTTTTTACAGTCAACAATCCATCTTCAGTGATCACCGTTTGCCATGTATTGTCACCAATCCGATCTGCAAATGCATCGAGTACTCGACGAGTTCGAGCAATTGCCTTCTTTTCACACTGAGATATAAAAGTTACGATCATCATTCGCTCTCCTGATTTGGAAAGCTTTTACCCGCTTGCAACTTAACCTGTTCAAACATCCAATCCAAACAGCGATATTCTGTGAATTTCTGCAATAGCTGTTGACGGAACGCTTGCTCAGTCAGCCCCTCTTTGGCACAAATAAACGCCCACGGTAAAACCACCGCATCCTTGATTAAATCAGCCACATCAAAGACCAATGCACCTCGTCGGGTTTTACCATGCATAACCGCAAATGAATGACTAATACCTAAGACCCAAAGTGTTGTCGCACTGAGACCATAAGCCAAATAATTGCCATGATTCAAAAAGTCATTAGCCAAATCCCCTTGCTCTGGATTGCGCTCAAAACTCAACTTAGAACGGGTTGCTGCAATTTTATAAAGTTGCTTGGTCATCTGCGCTTCGGCGAGAAGTAAATCCCCCACTTTAGCCATATTAGGGATTTTCTTTTCAAAACCAGTCAAGGCTTGTTGAATGTCTAAGTCATCCAGATAAAAACCTTCATCCTTTAAATCTTTATCTTTAGCCCAAATTTTGCGGATAAATTCGATACGGGCAAATTGAAATTGCTTTGCAACGTCCAAACGTTTGGCATCATCAAACCAGAAGCCCATCCAGCCCTGCATATATTCAGTTGGGCGATATTCACTTTGTGGCGTTAACCATTCCACCTCACTTCCTGCAAATAAAGGTGTGCCACCACCGCCACAAAAACCCACCAACACACCTGCGCTACACAACATTCGCATCGCTGCTTGTGTAATGGATGTCCCTGTACCGAGTAGAATCACCGTGGTATTGGCAATGGGAATATTCCAATATTGATTTTCGTTCTTTGCTTCGGTGAGATATAACACTCGCCCATCTTTTTGCATCACTCTGCAATGTTCTAAATAATAAAGATTGGCGCGTTTAGAATGTAAGATTGCTTTTAAATCAGATGGGTTCAGTTGTTCCATTCTTGTGTTTTCCCTCATTTTTTATGATCTTACTGAAACAGCGAACAATAAAAAAGCTGCAGAAGCAGCTTTACGACACCTAATGTCGCTTTATAATTTTTAAATATACGTTGATTTACGAATTAATCTTATCAAACTGACGATCAATCAGACTCAAACGACCACGTGCAACATCAGACAACATGCGCCAATCTGAAATAAAGCTATACAGCGGTTGTTTAAAGCTAGCAGGCTTATTATGTTCAAAGAAAAAATGCCCAACCCAAGCACAGGCATAGCCTGATACCAAACCATACAAAGCATATTTTGCCTGACGTTTACGGATGGCTTTGCTAAAGAAATATAAACCGATCGAGCTGCCTGCGACGTGCAAACGACGGCTGGCAATACTGCGATGTTCTGTTAAATAAAAGTGATAAAATTCATCATAGTTTTTAATCGGTAATGAAAATTCCACTGGCTTGGTAATATTCGCTGGTGCATTCATTTTTAGATCATCCTAATCGTTCAAGACTCTCCACACGTTAATGCATTTTCTGTACAAAATAAAGTCATTGCGTGCCATCCTTTCCAAGCTTAAAACAACTTTACAATGATTTTTGAGATCAACAAGTTATACTAAGTTTTGTCTATATCATTCTCGGTGGTCAGGAGTCATAACATCATGGAAATAGAGCTAAAATTTCAACTCCCTGAATCTAAGAAAAAAAGTGTATTGCAGCTTTTAAGCAAACAAAAAGCACAAAAAATTCAGCTACAAGCCAAATACTATGACACTGCTGACCGTTTACTGGCAAAAAATTATGTGGCTATTCGTTTGCGTCAGGAAGGTGAACATTGGGTGCAAACCTTTAAAGCGGCCAGTAAAAACCATTTACAACGCATCGAAGAAGATATTTATTTAGGTAAATGTGCTGAAGAACCTGAACTGGATTTATCTTTATACAAACATAATCAAACAGTTCAAACTGTACTTCGCGATGTTTTAGGTGAAGCACCTGCTGAACTAAAGCTGCAATTTCAAACTGATGTACAGCGTACCTTCCATGTATTCGAGTTTGAAGGATCTCAAATTGAAGTCTGCTTAGACGATGGTGAAATCCGTACGCCAACTGATCAAGCCAAAATCTGCGAAGTTGAATTTGAGTTAAAACAAGGATCAGCACAGTCTCTGATTGATTTTGCCAAAACATGGGTAGATAAATATCAACTCTGGCTCGATGTGCGCAGTAAAGCTGAACGTGGCAATTTATTGGCTATGGGCAAAACGGTATCCCCTGCCACCAAAGCGAAATCACTAAGCCTAGAGAAAAATGTCAGTGCTGAACAAGCAATCAAACTGATTATCGAAAATACGCTTAATCATATCTTACCCAATGCAGCCGCAATTGCCGATGGTGTAGCCGAAGCGGATCATATTCACCAAGCTCGTGTTGGTTTACGTCGTTTACGTTCTGCTTTAAAACATTTTTCGAACTGGTCTGCGCAAATTGATCCTAGTTGGGAAAGCCAATTGGCTGATATTTTTAGAGCATTAGGTCAATCACGCGATAATGATGCGATTCAAGATTCTGTTATTCCTTTAGTAAAAGAAGTCTGTGATTTTGACTTCCCATTCCCTGAGAATGTTGACAGTGGTGTTTCTCAATTATTAAGCCACACTCAAACCACACAGCTATTTTTAGCATTACTCAGCTTCACCTATAGTAAACATGAGTCTAAATCTAAACTTTCTAAACAAGCAGCTAAAAGCTTAACCAAGCTTTACCAAAAGATTCTGAAAGATGCAGCTCAGTTTTCAACTTTAGAAGTTGAGCAACAACATCGTACTCGTAAACGCGTCAAACAATTGCGTTATTGCATCGACTTTATTGCTGGGATTTTTCCTGAAAAAGAGGTTCAACAATTCTTAAATAAGTTACAGCCAATTCAGGAATATTTAGGCTTTTATAATGACCTGTTTGTTGCTGAGCAAATCTTTGAGCAACAAACTACTGAACACCCGCAGTTTTTATTTGCATTAGGTTGGGTTAAGGCACAACAACCACATGTGGCCAAGAAAGCAGATAAAAAGCTTCAAACCCTATCTGTTCAGGACGCTTTTTGGGAATAAAGTTTCATTTTCTAAGTTAACTGCATAGCGGAGTCATGCAGACTTCTCATTCAATTTCAGGATATACCTTCGGTGACCTACTTTTCTTTCGGGAAAAGTAGGCAAAACCATTTGTCATCTACAAAACCTGTTCTCTGCTTTCATTAATCTAATTTCATCAACTCATCAAAATCATACATCTTTTTAATACCACGCAGGTTGTAGATGACGCTCCCGACTCTCATATTTCTGAGTAAAATATTGAGCTTAAATCATTTACCGATATTTCCCAAAAATCTTCCACGTTCCATTATCTGCAATCGGATCACTATAACTATCATTACGCTGCTTACGTGGCTTATCCCGAGCATCGACTAATTTAAAATGCGGTTCAACACTCAAAATCATGCCATTCATATAAAACCGAGTTCGGGTATATTCACTTTGCCCATGTTGGAAAACATAAGTTCGTAAATCAATAAACTCACGATGCGCAACTAAGGCAGCCGTATCATCACTACCCAACCATTCCTGCATTGCAAAAATCTGATCCGTCTCAAACTGCCCACATTTTTCTAACAAGGCAGCGACGCCACGAAAAGTTTTCGATTCTTTAGCGCGTGTTTTATTAATCCGAATCCGATCGACATGAAAGAAAAACAGCGGCAGATTTAAATGACTCGGTAAATGAATCGCATCTAGCACATCATCTTCCATAAAAGGTTGACATAGCTGTTGTGCTCTTTCAATCAAGGGTTGCCATTGTCGATAATACTCATCTACATCTTGTTGCAGCCCATAATAAATCGGTAAGCCTTCGACATGCTCTAAATATTGGGGTGGATAAATATGCTGGCGTAATAAAGCAATATCCGTTTTTAAACTTTGAATCGCGATTGCATCTTGCATAGTGATTATTCTAATTGCTTAGGCTATTTTAGGTTAAGGCAAAGGTTTAGTTTCGACAAGGCTTTGTCTATAATAATGTGTCTTAACTTGTCGCTGGGAAAAACCATGTCTCAAAAAATTAACGCCACTGATGTGACGGAAGAAGAAGCTTTAAATGCAGTCTTTTTTGAGCGTGCAGATGAGTTCATTAAGCTTGCCAATGATTTCTGCCGACCACCCAAAGGTCAGCAAGCTAAGCCAGAAGAATTACGTGCTCAGGTCAGCGCAGCCATGTTATTTGCCACTGCCCGTTTTAATACCTGGGTCGCAGCCAATAATTTTAAAGACGGCGAAGAAATGCGTGATGCCAAAGAGCAAGTGATGTCTTATCTGCTACAACAATTCCAAATGATGTTAGAAGATAACTTTGACGAATATTGTGAACAGTTTGAAAACTACTTACGCTTCCGTAAAAATGAAGATTTTCATGCCCATAAGCATGATCATTAAGCATCATTGCTAAAAAATAAAGCCACCTGATCGGTGGCTTTATTTTTGATTACTTATTTCAAGTCTTGTGCTTGTCCATATTGATCCGCCATCACTTCAACAAACTGATCAAGCTTGATGTATTTTTTGATGGCCGCATTGACGTCTTCTTTGGTCAATTTCGCAAGCTCTTGGTCTCGTTCAGCGCGATCCAACAACGTTTTGTTGCGCTCTAATTGACCCGTCAACATGCCATGAATATTGCGCTCATCTTCCAAAGCCGTCACACGTTTCTTCATGATATCTGCTTTGGCTGCTTCCACTTCCTGCTCAGTCACGCCTTTGCTCAGCAACTCATTCAATACCTTGTGTACCGATTGCGAAACTTGCTCAGAACGACCAGAAGTATAATTTGCTGTGATGCTTAAAGTACCATCATCAATATCTGGATCAAGGTCTAAACCACTGCCAAAGCCATACACCAAAGCATTCTTCTCACGTAACTCTTGAGCCAAACGTGATGACAATTGCGAATTACCCAAAATATGGCTGAGAATAATCAAAGCAGGTGCATCTTTATGGTATGAACCCACAGGCAGTGCCAACACACTTTGATAACTACCAAACTCACGCTGTTCCGATAAAGCATGAACTTTCTGCGCTTTATATACCGTATATTGACCGGTCACTTTGGTGAAAGGCTGTTTCGCTTTCCAAGAACCAAAGGCCTTTTGCAACGTGTTTTGCATTTTTTTGGCATCAAAATCGCCTGTCACTGCAATTTGTGCATGATCGGTCTCAAAGAACTGATTATAGAATTGTTTAACTTGTGGCTGAGTTGCTTCCCCAATTTGTTTTTTCGCAAGTTCTGGTTCAAAGTGATAACGGATATCGCCTGGTTGGTAGATTTCCAGAATTTTAGACAAAGTCATCGATGACACAACCGCGGGTTCCGTATATGGACGATCCAACACCGACAAACTTTGATTTTTTGCCAAATCAAATTCAGTTTGTGAGAATTTCGGCTGTTTAACGACATCAATAATAAAGTTTAAGAAGTCTTCAAATTTGTCTTTTTTCGCTTGAACAACGATGGTAAAACCATTGCCATTTGAACTGACCGATGCGCCACCGCTCGCCGCAATCGCCTTATCGGTAATTTCCTGCAAGGTATGCTTCTCAGAACCCCGTAGCATTAAATAGCTGGTTAAATCTAAAGTGACTCCTTTACCAAACAGGGCTTTCTCATCACCAAAATCCAAGCTAATCGTGGCATAGGTTTTATCGTCACGTGTAGGCGTTGGGAATAGCGCGTAGCGAATGCCATTCTTTAATTCACCGCGCTGAATTTTTTGCTCATTTTTTTGCAATTGCTGAGCAGACTGTGCCATAAACTGGCTAACTTCCTGCTTATACACACTGGCATCTTTTAAAGGCTCAGGCTTTTCAGCAGTTTGGTCGAGCGTTTTGGGCTTTTGTTCAGCCTTCAAGGTCATCGCTTTTTTCTGATCTTCCGGCGTCGGTAAAATATCACCTGAAATACGATGGGATGAAACTAAAAAGTCTTTTAAGGTTTGATTGGCATCTTTTAATTTTAAATCTTTAACAGCCTGCAAATCTTTAAAGTATTGATCCCATTGACCATGAGATGAAACTGCGTAATCACTTAGACGTGAACCCAAAGCCACCGCATCATTCATAATCGTATCCGCATCATTTTGCGTGATATTCTTGATTCGTTGTAACTCAGCTTCACTAAACTCATGGCTATTTTCAACACCTGCCGTGAGCGCCTCTTGGACTTTTTTGGCATCATGATTCGGGGCATAAATTGCACCCATAAACACCACATTAAAATCTTGATCTAACCATGTAGTCGATTGCACTGCCGTACTAATACCGGTCTCAACCATGCTCTTGTATAAAGTACCGCTTGGTTGCATGGTGTACAGCGCGGGTGCTAAGGCTAAAGCAGGCTGCAGCTTGGTATTTTTGCCATTCATATAGATATGGAATTTGGCTAAATCACTGCCCTTGTGTACCGTAAATTGACGCTGTTCAATTTTGCTTGAATCCAACACAGGCACTTGCACTTGAGCAGGCACAGCACGCGCTGCAATCGGACTGAAATATTGGTCAATCTTATTGAGTACTTCAGTCTTATCAAATTTACCAGAAATGACCATCACCGCATTATTCGGCGCATACCAAGTTTTATAAAACTGATTCAATTCATTCAGTTGAATCGACTTTAATTCAGGTAGATCACCAATCGGCAAACGACCCAGATATTGGTTGCCATACGCCGCTTTCCACATTTGATCCATTAAAACCGCAAACGGTTGATCCATACGGATTTCACGTTCGCGTTTTACGATTTCAATTTCAGACGGTACAAATTTTTCTTGCAGTACCAATTTGTCCATACGCTCAGATTCGAGATATAGAATCTCATTCAGCGCATTTTTTTCAGGACGAACGATATTTAAATATTTGGTTGAGTAATAGTCTGTGCTGGCGTTGGTCATCAAAGTAAATTGATCTAAACGGCGCTGAAACTCATCCCCTTTGACATTCTGCGTACCTTTAAACGCCAAATGTTCCAATAGATGAGCCAGACCACCTTTACCCTTTGGATCATTCAATGAACCCGTGAAATAAACCGTATTAACGTAAACTTTGTTTTCTTTATCGTTTGGCGCAAGAATAACTCTGAAACCATTATCTAATTTATATTCTTCAATATTTTTTTCACTTTTTACGAGTACTGTCTGAGACCAAGACGTCGCACTCAACCCGATCAAACAAAGAGAGAGAGTAAGCTGCTTAAACCGCATTAACATAATTTATCCAAGTAATTTTGGTGATTTAAATAAAAACGTCAAGCTATAGTAGAGAACGATTCGCATTTTTAATAGTTATGTTTTGAAAAAAGCTGTTTATTTAAACAGCTTTTATCTTTGTTTTTGCACAGTTTAAGTTAAAATTCAGATTGCCAGTTCAGCTTGTAGATACAATTTTGCATAACCTGAAATTTCAATACGATCTTCAGATGCAATGACACATTCTAAAATTCCACCTCGTTGAGATGCCTGAAAGGCCGTTAATTGAGTCTGATTCAACTTTTCAGCCCAAAGCGGAACAATCGCGGTATGAATTGAACCAGTTACAGGATCTTCATCAATACCAATCGCTGGTGCAAAATAACGAGAAACGCAATCAAACTGCCCTTCACCTCTGGCAGTAATGGCAACATCAGGCTGAGAAGCGGTAATCGCAGTACGAATTTGTCCGAGTTGTTTTAATTTTTCAAAATCTGGTTGTTCATCCAAGACATCCTGTACGGTTTCATATTCAATAATATAGGCTTGGACATTACGATAAACTGCTTTAAAAGGCTTGGTGAGCCCTTCACGTAATACTGGCGGATAGTCAGCAACCAACTCTGCTTTACGAATCGGAAAATTCATTTTAATTTTACCATCAGCATCTTGGCTAACAATAAAAATACCTAAATCGCGTACATGAAACTGGATGGTTTCAAGCTTGGTGAAATCTTTAAATAAAACAAAAGCACTGGCTAAAGTGGCATGTCCACAAAACGCAACCTCATTGAGTGGAGAAAACCAGCGAATTTCATAATTATGCTCATTAATGGTTTTTACAAAAGCCGTTTCAGATAAATTGTTTTCCATGGCAATATTCTGCATCAAATGCTCATCCAACCATTCATCAACAACGATTACACCTGCTGGATTGCCTTTGAATAATTCTTGGGTAAAAGCATCCACTTGATACATCTTCATAACACGGCACTCGCTCTATTTTTCAGTTATTTTTGAACATCTGGTCCAGAAATTATAGATACAGATTTTTCTAAATTTACGATACACCGCTGCTTTTCTCATTCAGCCTGCTTAAACGCTTAAATTTTAAGCAAAAAATGCGTTTCGCTTGCTAACAGATCAGGCCAAAAGTCCACTGATTTAGCATAATTCAAAATAAGCCATACAGAATATTCACAATAAAAAATTTACAGCTGACTATGGTGTTTAGCAGATAAATCAAGTGAGAAAAGCCATGCCTATTTCTGTACATGCTGTCGTATTTGAAGACTTTGAAACCCTTGATATTATGGGACCTGTTGAATTGTTTGGCCTATTGCAACAGCACTATCAAGTCCAGCTTTACAGTCTGAATGGCGGTCTAGTTTCCAATAAGCATGGTGTTTGTATTCAAACCAAATCCTTTAGCGAAATGCACATGAATGACCAAAGTATTCTGCTCGTTCCAGGCGGCATCGTGACTTTTGAATTAATCAAAAATCAACAGTTTCTTGATCAACTTAAAACTTTAGCGGATCAAAGCAAATATGTTCTGACAATCTGTACAGGCAGTTCATTACTTGCAGCGACCGGTCTTTTAAATGGTGTAAAGGCAACATCAAATAAAATGGCATTTGAGTTCGTACAAAAACTTAATGACCAAGTGTTGTGGCAAGCCCAAGCCCGTTGGGTGATTGATGGGAAATTCTATACCTCATCGGGTGTGAGCGCAGGTATGGATATGACCCTTGCCTTCATCCATGACACACAGGGTGAAAAAGTTGCCCAGCTTTGTGCTGAAGAGGCCGAATATATCTGGAATAGCAATCCAAACGTTGATCCCTTTTGTAAAGTAAAAGCAGACTAATCAACGCTGAATATGAAGGTTTATTTGTTATCACTTGCTGTAGGTATTGTATTTTTAAATCAGCCTTTAAATAACGACATCTTTAATAAGTTGCTATTTGTTTTCACAGTATGGGTAAATAGATGTGTACATAATATAGGTAATTAATGAAAGCTCATATTTCCACAATAAATTCAATATAATCCAATTTATTATATTTAAACTCATTAAACACACATAAAGCATCTAATTTATAAACAAATTAGGCAATGCTTTGCATAAAAATCATAAAGGTGACAATCTTTATCCAATTATTTTTAAATTTTCTATTTATTTTAATAATTCTGGATATTCATAATATGCAAGCATTTATAACAAGAGGGTGTTTTACTAATCACGGTGGCAAGATCATTGAAGGAGATGATTCTTGGCTGGTAGATGGTAAAGCGGCTCATTTAGAGGGAATGAGTCATTATTGCCCTAAATGTAATGTGGTTTCTAAAGCCATAGCTACACAACGAGGATTTATACAGGTTAAGGGCCGTAATTTAATTGTGGCTGGTGACCCAGCAACATGTGGCGCAAAGTACATGAAGATTTCAGATTTAGCTGTGCGAACTGGTGGCTCTGGTTCGGGTGCTAGTTCAGGGCAAGCAAGTAATGTTCAGAATATTATTGAGCAATTAAATTTTGATGAACGTGTTCAATTGATCGACAGAGATGATAATGAACCCTTGGCAAACATCCCCTATCACCTCAAAGACTCTACTGGTAGTGTCGTAGCTTCAGGAACCACAGATGAAAATGGATATACAAAAAGGTTTCATACGACCAAAGCTGAAGATATTCACATTTTTATCGGAGAGCCGGAGTGACACAAGGAACCTGCAAAACCAATACAAAGGCTGAATCTGTACATAAACAGCCCATCAAGTTAAAAGAATATTTAATATGTGTTTATTACTACAAACCATCAAAGAGCGATGACAAGGCTTTTCAAAGAGCATCAAATCACTGGCTATCCCAACTGAAGCTAAAAAACTGCGGTGATAACTATGTATTTAAAGAGTACCAAGTTACGTCAGGACAGGACTTTAAAAAGGTTTGGGCCGAGATCTATGACGAGATAAATAAAACCGTTGCCAAAGTGAAAGAAATGCATGTGTTTAGCCACTCTAGCAAAACAGATGGCGGTAACGATGGCTTAGAATTTTTAAGCACCAGAAACGCAAGTAATGAAGTTTTAGAGGACGGTACAATTTCCTATACTGAAATATTCCAATTAGAGAAATTGCGCTGGTCTCCAAATGCTAACTTAGTTCTACATGGCTGCAACACAGGTCTTAGAGGAACGTCTGTACAATCTATTGCGGATGTATTTGCAATTAGACAAGAAAAATGCAGAGTGCACGGTCAAAAAGGCTGGGCTTATTTTTCTCGAAAAGAAGCTGTTTATGAGCGAACTTTACCTACAGATAAAGAGATCTATCTATGGGCCTACAGTAGAGGGAATAACAGCTATGTAGGTAACGTAATCGGTGGGGAACGAATTCCAGCATTCATTGTTGAAAAGAAGAAATGATATGAAAGTTAAAATCTTATTTTGGGTTACTCTCCTAAACATTATTGGAGTTGTATTCATTTATACCCTGTCTTTTATGACAAAGAATAATCACTATGCTGTTTCAATTGATACATTTTTCATTTCCACCTCAGCTTTAATATTAATTATTACATTAATTCTGAAGCAGAAAATAGCAATTCTAGTTAGCATCATCGTGTTATTACTGAGTATAAGTATGAATGTATTTAATATCAGTATTAGCTATCAAAAATGGTTAGAGCGAGAGCAGCCAGAATTAGGTCATCGAGACGCAGATTTGAATAGCGAAAAAATATAACCACAAAACAGCCTTAACCATTAAAGTTGAGATTGTTTTAGCACGACATGAATTTAATTAGCTCTCAACTTGGAGCATGCTACCTATTACATATCACTCAATACCCGTCTCATATTGTTTAATTTTCTATTGACCTTCTGCAAAGAGATAACACCCAAATTCTTGATCAGTAGCATGTCTGATATCATATACGGCCGATGCAGTATCTCCACAAACACAAGCAGTATTATCACGGATAATCTCCACAGGTATGGAGTTTAAGTAACCGTTTAATATACTTCTTGAGATCACAATTAGTCCCTTTTATCAGACTGTATTGGCCTTAAAATATTTTATGGCATCTCCAATTAAAATGAGTGCAGAGAGTCACTCATTTTAATATTCAATATTCGGATCACTTCAATCGATTCTGACATCGAAGCCTAAGTTTTCTGCAATCACCAGTGTTTGATCAAGATTAATAATCGCCTCTTTGATTTGCGTTTCTTTCGGATCTAAAGCACTCAAATCACTGCCCCTTAAATCACACTCGCTAAAATCTGCACGATGTAGCCATGCACCAGATAGATCGCTATCTCGCAGCGAGCCTCCATGGCAACGCACTCCCGTCAAATCGGCTTCTCTCAAACGAGTTCGCAAAAAAGAAGCTTTCTCTAGATCAGCGCCCGGCAATCCAACAAAAGCCCAATCACTGTCTTCAACCTGCATGTGGTGAAACTGACAATCGCTAAACATACTGCCAACAAATTTACAGTCGGTGAATTTACTATCAAAGAAATTACAGAAATGAAAAGTACAATTTAAAAATGCACTATGCTGATGAACTGATGCATTAAAACGTGCACGACGAAAGGTACATTCATTAAAAACAGCACCTGTGCTTTGGGCTTCTGACAGATCTAAATCAACAAACAAAGTCCGCTCATATTTTTGATTGCTGAGTACCTGACCATAGCAATCTAAACTGGTTATGGTTTCTGTGGTTTTTGGTGTAGCAGCACCGTATTTTCTTTCAGCCATGGTGTTCAATATTTATTTTCGAATACATCAAAATATGCCATGCATGCTCGTTTGTACATGCTTTTCTCCTGACTTATTTATCTCTTTTTTAAAATAAAAAAGAGCGGCAAAACCGCCCTCTTATTATGTAGAAAACTAATCTTCCATATGCTGAATTATGGCTTTTCCAAACTCAGAACAACGCAACAAGGTTGCATTTGGCATCAAACGTTCAAAGTCATAGGTCACTGTTTTTGCAGAAATCGCTCCTGAAATACCTTGAATAATCAAATCCGCGGCTTCCGTCCAGCCCATATCTCGCAACATCATTTCAGCTGATAAGATAATTGAACCTGGATTGACTTTATCCTGCCCTGCGTACTTTGGTGCGGTGCCGTGTGTGGCTTCATAGACTGCGATTGCACCACCAATATTCGCGCCTGGAGCAATCCCAATGCCACCCACTTCTGCTGCAAGTGCATCAGAAATATAGTCACCATTTAAGTTCAGCGTTGCAATCACTGAATAATCGGCTGGACGCATCAAGATTTGCTGTAAGAAAGCATCAGCAATCACATCTTTAATAATGATATCTTTGCCTGTTCTTGGATTTTTGATTTTTACCCAAGGCCCACCATCCAATAACTGACCACCAAAACGTTCCATGGCGAGTTCATAGCCCCACTCTTTAAACGCACCTTCGGTGTACTTCATGATATTACCTTTGTGCACCAAGGTCACCGAAGGTTTATCATTATCAATCGCAAACTGAATCGCTTTACGCACCAAGCGCTGTGTGCCTTCTTTTGAAACGGGTTTAATTCCAATGCCACAATCAGTCGGGAAACGGATTTTGGTTACGCCCATTTCTTCTTGCAGGAATTTAATCACTTTCTTGGCTTCCGGCGAATCTGCTTTCCACTCAATTCCTGCATAAATATCTTCCGAGTTTTCACGGAAAATTACCATATCGGTGAGTTCGGGATGCTGAACTGGTGATGGAACGCCTTCAAACCAACGTACTGGGCGTACACAAACATAAAGATCGAGTTCTTGGCGCAATGCGACATTTAAAGAACGAATACCGCCACCAACGGGTGTCGTTAACGGGCCTTTTATTGATATAATAAATTCACGTAGAGCATCAAAAGTTTCTTCTGGCATATAATTGCCATAAATTTTATCTGCTTTTTCGCCGCAGTAGACTTCCATCCATTCGATTGAACGTTTGCCACCGTAAGCTTTTAAAACGGCGGCATCTACTACTGCCTTCATTGCTGGTGTAATATCCACACCAATACCATCACCTTCAATAAAAGGGATGATTGGTCGATTTGGAACATTCAGTGACAGGTCTGCATTTACTGTGATTTTGTCTCCATCAGCAGGAACCACGATCTTCTGATAACCCATTTTGCAGGTTCTCCCTCATGTATTTAGCGATTATCTCTATGCCTTCTATGGCATACTTTCGTTTTTTATTGCATGAACCAGTTTAGTTCAAAACAGGTTTTTTTTGAGATTTATACGGGAAATAACAACATTTCTCCATTAAATAAAAACCTTTATTGTTATGATGCCGCCCATAGCCAAAGTAGTATATCCATATGAAAGTAGTCGTATTTAACAAACCTTTTGACGTTTTGTCACAGTTTCGCGAAGATGAAAAACATTTAACAGTTTCAAGTTTTATCAAAGATCCTGAACTTCGTATTGCAGGACGTTTAGATTTAGACTCTGAAGGTTTAATGTTTCTTACTGATCATGGTGGTTTAAATCAATTCATCACCCATCCAGACAATAAGAAATATAAAACTTATCTTGCTCAAGTTGATGGTGATGTCACAGAAGAAGCTATTGAAAAATTGCAAAAAGGCGTTGAACTTGCAGATGGTATGACTTTACCGGCCAAAGCGCGTAAAGTTGATCAGCCTGAATGGCTGTGGGAACGTAATCCACCTGTACGTTATCGTGCCAATATTCCAACGACTTGGATCGAATTACAAATCTGCGAGGGTCGTAACCGTCAAGTACGTCGTATGACCGCTGCTGTGGGTTTCCCAACTTTACGTCTGATTCGTACTCAAATTGGTAGCATCGATCTCGTTAAACTAGGTTTACAGCCAGGTGAACAACTGGAAATCGAACCTTTGCTTTATCCAGATTTTAAAGATGTTCCTGCCGATAAACCTTATGAAGGTCGTTCTTTCGCGAGAAAATCGAATAATAAACCGCACTTTTCACGCGCTAAAGATAAAGCACGCGAAGAAAAAGGTGAAAAACCATTTAAAGGCAAGAAAAAAGCAGGTGGTGGTACAACCCGTATTTGGCAAACTGACGATGCTGATAAACCACGTCGCAAAACCAATGGAACAACACGTCCAAATACCAAAGCACCACGTGGCCGTAACCGTAATGGCCGTTAAAATATAAATAGAGCGCATAAAAAAGCCGATGTTTTCACATCAGCTTTTTTATATCACCGATAACGTTATCGGTGATATATCAACAATTACAGTGATGCAAGTGTCGTGTTAAACGTTTCACTTGGACGCATTACCGCATTTACTTTCGCTGGATCGATTGCATAGTAACCACCGATATCAGCAGCTTGACCTTGTACTTGAGCAAGTTCAGCAACAATCTTCTGTTCGTTTTCAGCAAGTGCTTTTGCAAGTGGCGCAAATTTCGCTTTTAAATCCGCATCTTCGTCTTGAGCTGCTAATGCTTCAGCCCAGTACAATGCTAAGTAGAAGTGGCTGCCACGGTTATCTAACTCACCTGTACGACGTGATGGAGACTTGTCATTATCCAACAACTTGCCTGTTGCCTGATCAAGCGTCTTGGCAAGCAATTTCGCACGGTTATTGTCTTCTTTGATACCAAGCTCTTCTAAAGACACCGCCAACGCAAGGAACTCACCGAGAGAATCCCAACGCAAGTGGTTTTCTTCAACTAATTGCTGTACATGTTTCGGTGCTGAACCACCTGCACCTGTTTCGTACATGCCACCACCAGCCATTAACGGCACGATCGACAACATTTTCGCTGAAGTACCCAATTCCATAATCGGGAACAAGTCAGTTAAATAGTCACGTAAAATGTTACCTGTTACCGAAATGGTATCTAAACCACGTGCTACACGCTCAAGCGTATAACGCATTGCACGCACTTGTGACATGATTTGGATATCAAGACCAGTCGTGTCATGATCTTTCAAGTATTTTTCGACTTTCTTGATCAATTCATTTTCGTGTGGACGGTACGGGTCAAGCCAGAAGATCGCCGGCATGCCAGAGTTACGTGCGCGTGTTACTGCAAGTTTCACCCAGTCACGGATTGGTGCATCTTTCACCTGACACATACGCCAGATATCGCCTTCTTCCACATTTTGTGACATCAACACTTCGCCTGTGTCTAAATCAGTAATGTTGGCAATACCTGCTTCAGAAATTTCAAAAGTCTTGTCGTGTGAACCGTATTCTTCTGCTTTTTGCGCCATCAAACCAACGTTAGGTACAGTACCCATGGTACGTGGATCGAAGTTACCGTTCCACTTACAGAAATTGATCATTTCTTGGTAGATACGTGCGAAAGTTGATTCTGGCATGACTGCTTTACAGTCGTAAGGTTTGCCGTCAGCACCCCACATTTTACCGCCACCACGAATCATTGCAGGCATAGAAGCATCTACAATCACGTCATTTGGTGAATGGAAGTTGGTAATACCTTTTGCAGAATCGACCATTGCAAGTGCAGGACGGTGTTCTTGGCAAGCATGTAAATCTTCAATGATTTCTTCACGTAAAGATGTCGGTAAAGTTGCGATCTTTTCATAAAGACCAGCCATACCGTTGTTCACGTTAATACCGAGCTCATCAAACAGTTTTCCGTGTTTTTCAAAAGCATCCTTGTAGTAAATTTTCACACAGTGACCGAATACGATCGGGTGTGACACTTTCATCATGGTTGCTTTCACGTGCAATGAGAACAGGATGCCCGCTTCACGACAGTCTTCAAGTTCTTTCTCGTAGAAATCACACAATGCTTTTTTGCTCATAAACATTGAGTCAATGATTTCACCGTCTTGAAGTGCAACTTTTGGCTTCAACACAATGGTTTCACCAGACTTGGTGATGAGCTCCATTTTCACATTACGTGCACGGTCTAAAGTCATTGATTTTTCACCGTGGTAGAAGTCGCCTTCATCCATGTGAGAAACGTGAGTTTGAGACCATTGTTTCCACTCGCTCATTGAATGCGGGTGTTTTTTTGCATAATTTTTCACAGCAGCTGGCGCACGGCGATCAGAGTTCCCTTCACGCAATACTGGGTTTACTGCTGAACCAAGGCATTTACCATAACGTGCCTTGATCTCTTTTTCTTCTTCAGTGGTTGGGTTTTCTGGGTAATCAGGAAGCGCATAACCCTTCGACTGGAGCTCTTTGATACATGACACTAACTGAGCAACAGACGCACTGATGTTTGGAAGTTTAATGATATTGGTATCTGGATCTTGTGTAAGACGACCTAACTCTGCAAGGTTATTGTTTACCTTTTGCTCATCTTTAAGGTAATCTGAAAATTCTGCGAGTACACGCACTGCAACTGAGATGTCACTTTTAACAATCTCAATGCCAGCAGGTTTTGTAAAGGTCTCAATGATCGGTAGCAATGAATAGGTCGCTAATAACGGCGCCTCGTCAGTCAGTGTGTAAATGATTTTTGACTTTCCACCAGCCATATATAGCCCCTTGTGTTGGATTGAGTTATGGATAACTGCGCTTGTGGCCCAGCTCCTAGAACCGATTTGCTTAAACAAACTTGAGAGTATCAGCGTTCATCACATGGTAGTCAACGCAATATCCCGTGATAACGACATTTCGAAAAAAAATACTACAAAATGATATAATAGTAGCATTACGCTATGTATATATGCGGTCAAGTTTTGGCTTTTCAAATACAAATCCCTGTCTGCTTTAAAGGTAAATGTCGAATTGATCATTTCGCAAACAAATACATAAATCGCTAAATAACTTATCCTATTTTGACAGGCTTAGATGAAGAATTGGTTAATTCTTTAGTGGTAGGATCAATTTAAACGCCACCCCTTCAAATCGATTTTCGACCTCAGTTGAACCTGCATGTAACTGCATAATTGAGCTCACAATAGCCAAACCCAGACCACCTGTTTGTGCTTTTTGCTGTCGACTTTCATCGACCTGATAAAACCGGTCAAATAAATAAGGCAAATGCTTTTCATCAATAAAAACGCCTTCGGTCTTCACAACAATGACCACATGTTGATCAGATTGAGAGGCCTGTAATGCAATGACACCCTGTTCTTTGCCATGTAATATGGCATTACTGATTAAATTTGCAATCGCTCTCTGCATTAGGGCTGCATTTGCCACAATACTCAGATCATCAGACAGATCAAACACCACGCTCATCTGATGTTCTTCAATTACACAATCAAAATAATCTACAATCGTCTTGAGTAACTGTTTTACATTCAATGCCTGCTTTTCCAACCCGTATTCTGCATATTCCGCACGTGCAATGAACAGCATACTTTCAATCATCTTAGTGAGCCGCTCATATTCCTCTAAATGTGAATACAATAAATTCTCCAACTCTTCGAGTGGCCGAGACTGGGACAATATGATTTGAGTTTGCCCCATTAAATTATTCAGTGGTGTTCTGAGTTCATGTGCGATATCTTCTGAAAACTGCGCCAGTTTTTGATAATCCTGCTGAATTTTCTCCAGCATTTCATTCATCGCATGGCTGAGTTGCTGAACCTCAATGTTGTTAGATCTAACGTGGATCCGTGAATTAAGCTTTTGCACATTGATATTATTGGTCTCCGCAATCAAATGACGCATCGAGCGGAACAGATAGTGTCCCACCACGAAGCCCAATAAGCTTGAGCATAAAATACCCAAACCACTATACAAAACAATTTTCCAGAAATATTGTTTGAGCATCATATTCACTGCAGCCCACTGTTGACCTGCAATTAAATGATACTGTTGTTGCCCATATTGAATTAATTGGAAAGCAAAACGGGTGCTAGGATGTTTAGCTATATTATTCGCATATTGAATTTGATTTGAATAATTGAATTCTGGGATATTGACCTGCAGCGGGTTGATCTTAATCAAATCATGTTGTGCATCTTTGACTATAAATATACTGTCTTCATGTCCTACCATATTTTCATAAAGCTTAGGATATTTCCCTAATATCTGAACAGTATGTGCATCGGTCAAAAAAACTTCCATTCGTTTGATCCGAGCAGCTAAGGCTTTATCTTGCTGGGTATAGACCATTTCTCGAAAATTTTGATAGGACAAACCGCCAATACTGATAAAAACAACACAAGAAATCAGACTAAAAGCCAAACTCAGGCGCGAAGCCAAAGACAATTTACCCATGATGTTCATCTTTTAAATCGACCTTATAGCCAATACCACGCACGGTATATATCAACTTGGGAACAAAGTGATCATCAATTTTTGCTCTCAAACGGCGTATCGCCACATCGACCACATTGGTATCCGTATCAAAATTAATCTTCCAAACCATTGAAGCAATTTGAGTGCGAGTCAGTACTTCTCCGCGATGCTGAATCAATAATTGCAACAGCACAAACTCTTTGGCTGTTAAATCAATCTTGATTTCGGCTCGATGAACTTCCCGACTCAGCCGATTCAAGCGCAAATTCGCGATTTGATAAATCTCTTTTTCAACCGTTGGCACACGACGTAATAAACTTTTAATTCGTGCCAATAATTCGACATATGAAAAGGGCTTAACCAGATAGTCATCTGCACCAAGCTCTAATCCTTTCACCCGATCCAGCACATGATCCTTTGCCGTCAGCATCAGCACAGGGATTTTTGAAAAAGTCCGTAGCGTTTGTAAGACTTGCCAACCATCCAGTTGCGGCAGCATGACATCCAAAATCAGTAAATCAAATGCCTCTCGTTGCAAGCATGACAATGCTTCTATGCCATCTTTTGCAACGGCACAGGTATAGCCTGACTCGTGTAATCCTTTCGCTAGAAACTGTGCGATTTTGGATTCATCTTCAACAATTAAAATATGCATCCCACATTTTAACCCTGTTTATCTATTGCCAAGATTACAAGTCGGTAATCCAATTGTCATCACGCCAAGATTTTTTTCTTTCTACCATGTTCTGAGGAAATAAAGATTTTTATCACCAAACATTCATCTACTGTTTTTGGAAAATTGAATATGGACAAGCTCCTCACCCGTTTCGTGGTTTCATCTGTTTTACTGGCTACTGTATCCCTAAGTTATGCTCAGGACGTAAATGATGCAGGTTATTATATCTCTGCAAAAGTTGCCGCTGCTAAGCTCCAAGCCGATAATATGGAAACCAGCTTACGCCCTGGCATTGGTCAATTTATCGCGGGTGACGATCAAAAAGATTTAACCAATTCCTCATTGGGTTTCGGCTATGACTTTGGCAATGGTTGGCGTACTGAAGGTGAATATACCTTTAAAAATAATGCTGAATTTACCAGCGGTTCAAGTAACTTTCCAACCAGCCTCAATCATCATAAAGTCGACACGCAACGTTTAATGTTGAATGCTTATCGTGATTTTGAAGTCATGCAAAATGTCGCGGTTTACGGACATCTTGGATTAGGTGTTGCCCGCACCGAATCTTCTGGCTGGCAAGGTAATTCCTCTCGCCAATATCTTGCAAACACCGAAACCCAACTGGTGTATAGCATTGGTGCAGGGGCTAGTTATAAAGCAATCGACAACCTTAACCTTGATTTGGGCTACCGTTATGTAGACTTGGGTAAAGCAGATAGCGGGTTAAATAACTTCACCAATGCACGTAACTTACAAGATGAGCAAATGAAAGCACATCTCTACTCAAGCGAGTTCTATCTCGGTGCAAGATATTCATTTTAAAATTTTAAAGCACTGATTAGCATTTTTTTTTCACTCTTATCCCATGCCCATGTATTGTCCTCACAACACCTGACGGCAATACAGACGAAAACATTGATCAACAACGGTAGAATATTGCTATGTATAAAAATCTATTCGCCATCGCCGCACTATCGGCTTCAAGCAGCTTATTTGCAGCAACAAACCCATTAAGTGTGCATGTTCTCAACCAGCAAAATGGTCTACCTGCTGCAGATGTCACCGTTGTTCTCGAGGCGCAACAAAAAAACCAATGGATAGAAATTAATCAGGCCAAAACTGATCAGAATGGAAGAATTACTGCACTTTATCCGACGCAACAACAATTAAAGTCGGGTGTTTATAAAGTGACTTTTAAAACAGGTGATTGGTATAAAGCGCAAAAGCAAAGTAGTTTTTTTCCTGAAGTTCCGGTTATTTTTGAAGTTGATGGCACCTTGCCACACTATCACATTCCCTTACTGCTCAGTCCCTATGGTTATTCGACTTATCGAGGTAGCTAATAAAAAGGACGCTCATAGCGTCCTTTTTATCAAGTTCTAACCCTTCAACCAGCGGTCAACTTTATGTTGGTCTTCAACTTTGAGTTCAACCGTGGTCAATTCATTTTCACCTGCTTGCAGTTCAAATTGCAATAATTCATCACGACGGAATGCATAGACCGTAAATATGCCTTGTTGTTTCGCATACTTGGCTAACAGCTTCTCAGAAGCCTTAACTCCATCAATGGCAAGGATCACATCATTGGCAGACAAACCTGCTTGAGCAGCTGCGCTATCACGACGCACTTGCTGTACCACCACACCTTCCGCTTTATCTACCACTTTTAAGCCAAAAGGCAAAGCCTTGTCGTTTTTAAGGTTGTAGCTCAAACCGAACTCAGGAAACAGCTGATCCAGTGGTAACTCATCTGTGGTATTAATCAGATGATTAATCTGTTCAATCCAGTTATCACCTGTCAATTCATGACACAATTCAAAAATCGTGCGCTCATTGACCTGAATGCCGCTTTGGGTATTTTCATACAAACGACGTATCAAAGCATCTAAGTTAGAACCACGTAAGCGTAAGCCTAAGTCTAAACAAAGTGCCACTAAACTACCTTTGTTATAATAACTCGTTCCCGCATTATTCGAGTTTTCATCCTGACGGTAGAACTTAATCCACGCATCAAAACTCGACTCAGAAACAGATTGAATCAAGCGTCCTGGATTTTGTAAATAACGATCAATTTGCGCTTTTAGTAAATCCAAATAAGATTTTTGTGAAATCACGCCGCTACGCAATAAAATCAGATCATCATAATAAGAAGTAAAACCTTCAAAAATCCACAATAAGCTGGTGTACGCTTCTTGATGCAAATCATAGTTGGCAAAATTTTCAGGACGAATAAATTTCACTAACCATGAATGAAAATACTCATGGCTGCACAGACCCAAGAAACGTTGATAATCTTTAGAAGGCTCTTCTGTTTCATCTGCCTTCGGTAAATCATCACGTGGGGTAATCAAACTGGTACTGTTGCAATGCTCCAACCCCCCATAACTATTGCCTGTGGCCATTGTCATAAAAGTATAGTTTTGGAATGGTGCTGAACCAAACAGATTAATTTCAGTTTCACAGATTTTTGCAATATCTGACTGTAAACGAGTCAAGTTAGTGCTATGTTTCCCTGAAATCACAAATTCATGCGCAATACCATGCGTTTCAAAGCTGAAACGACTTTGCTCTGCCAATTCAAATGGACTGTCAATCAACTGATCGTAGTTGTCTGATTTTAAAGTAAAGCGTCCTTTGACCAAGCTTTTTGATGGCAAGCCTGTTGCGATTTGAAAATGCTTTAATTCATCAGGTAGGAATAGTTCAAGCTCACATGCTGCTTGTTCTTGATCTATCAGCCCTAAACAAACACATGCAGGATTCACATATAACCGTGTTTGATCGACATAGGCGCCACGTACAGACAAATCATAGGCATAGACATCATATTCAACCGTAATCAGTTCGTGATCGGTATTGAATAAACGCCAGCGATTTTTTTCAGTTTTTTTAATCGTTAGCAAACGTCCAGCTTCATCTGATGCTTTCACTGATTCAATATGTTTTGAAAATTCTCGAATCAAATAACTACCGGGAATCCAAGTCGGTAGCCAAAGTTCTTGATTGGGATTTGCAAGAAAACGAAGTGTGACATGAATCAGGTGCTGGCGATAATCGTCGAACTCAATTTGATAGTGCAACATAATTTTTTAATCATGAAAATAGGAACAATTTCACACAGCTTAGCATTTTTTTACAAAGTCATGCGCAGATGTCGTAATTGTCAGCAAAAGTTGCTGGATTCTTCAACAAAAAAGTCATAGCATTCTCCTCTCACATTTAAGGCCATCGGATCGGCAATACAAGGTATTCACGTGAAACTTCTCCTCTCCCTCTTTACGTTGTTTAGTCTCATTTGTGCAAACCTTGCACATGCAAACTTACTCAACATTGCCCCTGAAACCGTTGAAGCTCAAGCATGGTCGGTGATTGATGCTCAATCCGGACAAATTATTGCTGAGCATAATAGCCATGTTCAACGTGCACCAGCCTCACTCACCAAAATGATGGTGGCCTATATCGCACTAAAAGAGATTGAAGCAGGTAAATTACGTAAAGAAGACATACTGACCGCAACTCCTGTTGTAAGCACAGTTATGTGGGATGAGTCACAAATGTACCTGAAAGCAGGTGAACAGATTTCTGTTGATCAGCTTTTGGCAGGGCTGATTGTGATGTCTGCCAATGATGCAGCAGTTACGCTTGCAGAAAAAATCTCGGGCAGCGTACCGCAATTTGTGGCGCGTATGAACCAAGAAGCACAAGCCTTGGGTATGAAAGATACGCATTTTAGTAATCCAGCCGGTATTACCATGACCGATCATTATTCAACTGCCGCAGATCTCAGCTTGCTTGCGAAAGCGATCGTGAAAGAAACGTCTGAATATTTATATTATTCAAAAATGCCAAGTTTTAGTTATAACCAACGCTTCCATCATGCAACCAATCTGGCTTTAAAAATGGATCCAACAGCGGATGGCCTAAAAACGGGTTATACCAAAGCAGCAGGCTACAATCTTGCTTTAACAGCAGAGCGTCCGACATTTAACCCACATGTTGAAAAGCGTCGTTTAATTGTTGTGGTATTAGGTACACCTAGCGCAGTAAAACGTGCTGAAGTGGCACATAAACTCATGAACTTGGCTTATACCTATACCCGAGATGAAGAAGTCATTCCAAAACAACGACTCATTGCCGAACTCCCTGTAATTAAATCAACTTTGAAAATGTTTAAAGTTGAAACACAGCAACCGACGATTGTGACCACTTCACTCTATGGCCAAGCAGCACCGATTGATTTAAATACTTTTGATTTATTGACACAACGTATTCATTTGACTGATGCCAACCAGCAAGTCACGACGGTTGAACCGCTTCAAACCACCAATACGCATATCAATATCGAACTGAATGAACAGCATTTAACTGCGCCTTTGACTCAAGTCATGAACTTGGCCACCGTATCGATTTATCAAAATAATCAATTGATTCGTAGCTTACAGATTGAGAATGATGTACAGATTGAAGAAGCCAATATTTTTCAGAAAATTATGATCTGGTTTTCGAATTTGTTTAGTTTTTTCTCAACAAATGACAGCAAAAACCCAAAACTTTACCCTTTAAACCAAGGTTAAAAAAAACCTACTGTTTCTATCAAGATTACCAATACAATTTAAAAAAAAGGATGGCATAATCCTGCCATCCTTTCACAAAAATAATTAGGTTAATCATGAGTAAAACCTTACATCATATCGTGATTGTAGGCGGTGGCGCGGGTGGTTTAGAACTTGCGACACAACTAGGTGAACGTTTTGGCAGACGTAAGAAAGCCCGAATTACCCTAGTCGACCAAAACCTCACTCACATATGGAAACCTCTCCTACATGAAATTGCAGCAGGCTCACTAAATCCCCACGAAGAACAGACCAATTATTTTGCCCATGCAGAAAAACATCATTTTGAGTTTGTCCTAGGCACCTTAATCAATGTCGATAAAGATAAAAAACAAATTACGATTTCTCCCCCGCAACTTTCTAAAGAACATACGCCCCTGACCCAAAGTGTCAGCTACGATACACTTGTACTTGCAGTTGGTTCCGTATCCAATGATTTCGGTACCGAAGGTGTGCGTGAACATTGCCATTTCCTAGATAGTCGGAAACAGGCTGATATCTTCCAACAGGATTTATTTCATCTCTATATCGAGGCACAAAGCCAACCCAACGACCGTGCCCTAAACATTGGCATTGTTGGTGCTGGTGCAACGGGGGTTGAACTGGCAGCTGAACTGATCGAGACCACGAAAAACTTCTATCGCTACGGACTGAAAAAAATTGACCCTAAACAAGTCAAAATCACCTTGATTGAAGCTTCTGATCGTATCCTGCCCGCACTGACTGAAAAAACGGCTGCACACAGTGCCAAGCAACTCAAAAAAATGGGCATTGAGATTCTAACCCAACATAAAGTCCAAAAAGTTGATGAATCTAATGTCTATTTTAGCAATGGCAATGTCCTGCATTCAGACATTACGGTTTGGGCGGCAGGTGTAAAAGCACCTAAGGTTCTGGAATCGTTCCACGATTTTAAACGCGACAAGATTAATCGTTTAATGGTTTATGCAACCTTACAAACCTATTCGGATCCCAATGTATTTGCCTTTGGTGACTGTGCCAACTGTCAATTGGATGCACGCCAACCGCCTTTAGGTCCGCGTGCACAAGTCGCAAGCCAACAAGCCACCTTCTTGGTAGATGCCATGGCCGCACGTTTATCCGGTTCTCCACAACCAATGTTTAGCTTTAATGAGAAAGGCTCACTGGTGTCATTAAGCCACAATCAAGCCGTTGGAGAATTGTTGGGTGATGTTAGCGTACAAGGTTTTATTGCCAAAACCATGTACGTGTCTTTATATCGACTGCACCAAGCCAACATTCATGGTTATACCCAAGCAGGCATGCTCACCATGAAAGATTTCCTGACGCGTCGTGTCCGTCCAAAAATTAAACTGTATTGAGTTGAAATCTGATATTTCGTCTCAATATTTAACTAAATCGTTTCAAAAAGTGGAAAGTAGTCAACAAAATCTATTTTTCACTTTATGATATACAGCTAAAACTATTGATGACATGGATTCAAAACATGACTGCTATTGCAAATAACCACGTGGTTTCATTCCACTACACTTTAACAAACGCTGAGGGTGAAACACTTGATCAATCTCAAGGTGAACCACTTGCATATTTGCACGGCGCGGGCAACATCATCCCAGGTTTAGAAAATGCGCTTACAGGTAAAACTGTTGGTGAAAAATTTACTGTAAACGTTCCAGCTGCTGAAGGTTATGGCGAATACAACCCTGACCTTGTTCAAGAAGTTCCAGCTCAAATGTTCCAAGGTGTGGACAACATCCAACCTGGTATGCAATTCCAAGCTCAAACTGATGACGGTGTTCAAATCGTAACTGTTAAAGCGATTGAAGGCGACAACATCATCGTGGATGCGAATTTCCCGCTTGCTGGTCAAGATCTTACTTTCGAAGTTGAAATCGTTGAAATCCGTGATGCTTCTCAAGAAGAATTAGATCACGGTCATGTTCACGGTGCAGGTGGTCACCACCACTAATTCATTTTTGAATTAGCAGCAAAAAGCAAAGCTTCGGCTTTGCTTTTTTATTGCCAAGGACTTTTACAAAATCATAAAATCGCTTAAGGTCAATACAGTCGTCATTCATATTCTCAACTATGTCTCATTCCTATCAACTGATTTGGTTTCGCCAAGATTTAAGAATCCATGACCATGCTGCGCTTTGGCATGCGACTCAGACAGGCCCATCTCTAGCACTGGTAATCTTATCACCTGAACAATGGCAACAACATGATGACGCACCAATTAAAATCGAATTTTATTTACGCCAACTTCAAGAATTAAAACAACAACTGGATCAACTCAATATTCCTTTAATAGTTCAGACCGTTCCACTTTGGAAAGATCTGCCTGATTTTTTTGCTGATTTGCTCCAACAACTTGAAATTGAAAATGTCTATGCCAATATCGAACTCGGAGTCAATGAACTCAAGCGGGATCAGGCCATACAAAAGCGATGCAATCAGCAACAAAAAGAATTTACACTCTTTCATGACCGTACTTTATTTCCTGTTGCCTCGATCCGCAATCAGTCTAATTCGCCTTATCAAGTATTTGGCGCATTTAAGAAAACCTGCTATCAACGTTTACAGCATGGTCTACCGCAATGTTATCCAGCACCTCAACGCCAGCAAGCCATTAGACTAGATTTTTCGCTGTTGCAACATACTGATATTCAGCAACTACAACACGACTATCGCAAGCAAATCGAACATATTTATTTTACAGAGTGGCAAGTGGGCGAACAGTTTGCATTCAGCTTGCTTGATCAATTTATCGATGAGCACTTAGCAGATTATAAAACTGCACGTGATTTACCAGCTGTTTCAGGCACCAGTCAGTTATCTGCCTATTTAAATATTGGGATTATTTCGATTCGACAATGCCTACAGGCTCTGTTTAGACAACAACACGGTCATTTTGAAATTCAATCTGAAGGACAACAAACATGGTTAGATGAATTGCTTTGGCGGGAGTTCTACCAACATATCTTGTTTGATTTTCCCCAAGTCTCCAAACATCAACCCTTTCAACCCCAGACCCAAAAGATCAACTGGCGAGATGATCCTATTGCTTTAGAAAAATGGCAACAAGGGCAAACAGGGATTCCGATTGTTGATGCAGGCATGCGACAAATGTTGGCAACAGGTTGGATGCATAATCGCGTTCGCATGATCTGTGCCATGTTCTTAAGCAAAAACTTATTAATTGACTGGCGTAAGGGCGAACAGTGGTTTATGCAACATCTGATCGATGGCGATTTAGCAGCAAATAATGGTGGATGGCAATGGTGTGCCTCGACAGGTACGGATGCTGTGCCCTATTTCCGGGTGTTTAATCCCGTCACACAATCCCAGAAGTTTGATCCAGATGGACAATATATCCGTCAATGGGTTCCTGAACTAGCTCAACTTGATTCTAAAATCATTCATGAACCTTATGCAAAAAATCAGGCCCTCATCTTGGATTATCCTAAGCCAATGGTTGACTTAAAGCTCAGTCGTCTACGTGCAATCGAGGCTTTTAAATCGCATTAATGCAGCTTACATAAATTAAAAATTCTTATCATTTTAACTACTTTTTATTATTCTGAAATACAGCCTATACTGTATGTTACTGTTTATAAAATTATTTTACAAAGTCGACAACAGAAAAACTCTCGTCAAAACCGTAAAATAATGCTAACTTTTTCACAAAAGACATGTATTAAAATTAAAACGATTATGCAAAAAAATCCAGCTCCAGCACTCGTCTTATGGATTATCTCAGCCCAAATCTTTATGGGCATTGTTGCGTATGAATGGCTACCAGCAAGTTACCGTGGAAGTTGGGTATTCCTACTCATCTTGTTAATCTCAGGAGCTTTTTTAAATGTTGGCATGGCCATCATTCTGGGTTTGTTGACGTTTATTGGTGTTGCGGTTTATTTTTTCTTGGATTTGGCCAATCAGACCTATGTCGAACGTCAATTGTTATTGCTGTTTGTACTTCCGATTACGCCGATCTTCCTCAGCGCCATTCGACATAATATTCAAAATGCATTAAAAAGTTTCCGAGCCATCCAAAGTTATGATCGTAATTATCAGCATGATATTTTGCCGTTGACTGCTTTAAAACATTTCCAAGGTGAATTAAAAAAGCTGCTTCAACTCACGCAAAAAGACCACTATAAAATCATTACGACCCATATCAGTAATACTCTATTGATTCGTGAAATGTTGGGTGAAGATATTTGGAAAGAAACCCAAAATAAAATTATGGCTATTTTATCTGCTGATCGCGACAGTGTAATTTATCACTTTATTAATGAAGAACTCAGTGAAATCAAAAGTATCATAATCCATGAAACCTCTTCTGATGAAAATCAACGCTATCCCCCATTTATTCAGGATCTCCAAGAACTCACCGTACTGAAATTACAAATTGAACAGCATACTGAATACTTAATTCCTCCAGCTAGCGAGGTGAGCTAATGTCAGTCATGCTTAATATTTGTGGTGTCTTGGTCGCCACCAGCCATTTTCCAGATACAACCTTGCAACAGTTTTATCAGCAGTACTATCACTGTCAGATCGAAACTGCGAAGCAGCAATTTAGCTCCCAAGTTCAAACACCTCAAACGGTTGCAGAACTATTTCCACAACCTCCCACATGGTGGCCAATTTTCACTTCCGATCAATTGGACTCCGAGAGCTTTAAGCAGTTAATTGCACAAGGTGTGAAACCTGGCGTAATTTTGCCCAATGAATATTTTAGTGCAATTAAATATTATAAAATTAAAAAAGCCGTCAATGAAGGTGCTATTCCCATCGCCTTCTATCAGATGACCCATGCCAAATATTTTGCGGCTAAAGCCACTTTTTCAACCGCTATCGGATTACGTCCTTTAGCAGCATTGATCGAAACAGGTTGGGATGAAAACATCATTGCGCAACCCGCAGGCAGTTATATTATTCAATCAGACTTCCCCGATGAGTTGCGAATACCAGCACGTAAGATTCAGTATAACCAACACTTTTTTTATCAAGCCATTTCAGATCCTTCACAAAGCTCAGGCTATCAAGTCGTGATTAATCCTCCGCTTGGGATGCCGCTCAATACCATTGAATATCCTCAATTGGGTATTTCCTGGGATCTTAATCGGACTCAATTTACCAGCACGACTGATGGCGTCAATACCAGTTTATTCGGCTATATTTTAATTGGGCTAAGTACAGTGGTCATTCCACTGGATTATATCTATTCAGCACACTATCCAAGCCTACTCAGTTCCTTTGGTAGTTCGATCTCTTGGGTTTCGCTGCTACTCGGTGGTGGGCTCCTCCTGATCTTGATTATTTCGATTATCCGCAGGAGAAGAATAAATGCCCGCGATTGATATTCTTTTCTTATTTGGTTTTTTAGGCATCTGGATTCCTCAAGCCTTCTGGGCTTGGCTCAGTTTTCAGGCATGGAAATATTCAAAAAATGCAGCCAAGGAACTAGAAAACCTGCCTATTCCCGAACATTGGCCTGTATTGAGTGTTTTGATTCCTGCCTATAATGAAGGTGTGGTGATCGAAGATACGCTGCATGCCATTGCACAGCAGGATTACCCAGCCCATGCCTATGAAGTGCTATTGATTAATGATGGTTCGAAAGACAATACCTTAGAAATTGCGGAACGGATGGCAGCGATTTATCCCTGCATTAAAATTGTCAATGTCCCCAAAGGGATGGGCGGTAAAGGTAAATCACGTACACTGAACAATGGCTTACCGCATGCCACAGGCGAGCTCATTGTGGTCTATGATGCCGATAGTACCCCTGAACCCGACTGTGTACGTCTGTTGGCTCAAACCTTAATGGCAGATAAAAAATTAGTCGCAGTGAATGGTAAAGTCCGTACCCGTAACTGGCGTGACAGTATTTTGACCCGTTTTATTGCAATTGAATTTATTTTCTTCCAATGGATTTTCCAAGGAGGGCGTTGGCAACGTTTTGAGTTATCCACCCTGATGGGTACCAATTATGTGATCTGGCGCGATGCGTTAGAAACACTTGGTGGTTTTGATGAAAAATCATTAGTGGATGATACCGAAATGAGCTTTCGTATTTTCCTTGGTCAAAGACGAATTAAATGGGTGCCTTATGCGGTTGGTTGGCAACAAGATCCACCTTCTTTAAGTGTGTTTGTTAAACAGCGCTCACGCTGGACGCAAGGAAACTTTTATGTCACCAGTAAATATCTGCCAATTGCGTTGAGAAAACCGTTTCCAATCGGCATCGAAATTTTTAACAACATCATGTGCTATGTCTTGTTTGTACCTGCGCTGATCTGGAGTCACATTACCCTAGCTTTAGGATTGCTTGGTATTGCTGGGATTACTGTTCCTGGTCCATTCACACTACTTTGGGGCCTATCCTTCTGTTTATATGTCGCACAAATGTGGTTCACCTTATCTTTAGAAAGAGCCAAACCTCAACTATATTTCTTCTCGGTCTTATCTTACGTAACCTATTCACAAGTGTTCTTATTTATCGTGTTTAAAGCTGCTTATGACATGCTGAAAAATAAGATTCAGGGAAATTCGTTACAGTGGTATAAAACTGAGCGTAGCAAGGAGAAAAAATAAATGAAAAATAGAACTTTAAAACATCCACTTTTAAAAGCTGTAGTTGCCAGTGTCGCCCTCTCCTTGCCAGTATTTGCTTTGGCAGATACCCTGAATACATGGACCTTTGACAACATCAACACGTCCAATAAATATACCATTGAGCCACATTTCTTCTATGTGGGTAAAGGTTCTGAATGGCAGAACATTCGTTTTAGCAGTGACTATTCCACCGAACACTTCACCACTTTGTTAGTTAAATTTGATGACAAGCTAATCTACAACACCACTTTAAACGGCGATGGCACCTTAAGCTTCGATATTCCCGCAACCCAAAACGGTTTTCATCGCCTAGATTTTATTTTACAGCAATATTCACCCAACACTTCTCCGGCGGCTGACCGCACCACCTTCTGTAGTGAAGATGTCGATCAAGTAACTTATTTAAGCAATTCAAAAATTGAATATATCCGCCATCGCCCTGTTTATCGTTTGAAAGATTTGCCTGATGCCTTATTCAATCCTCAGGTTGTGCGACCAACACCTTTTGTCGGTGTATTGAAATATAACCCAGCCAATCTCAATGAAGCTGCAATGTTAGGGCGCCTGATCAGTGCTTGGGGTTCAGTCACACCAATCCAATGGTATGAACAAAATGCACCAACAGAACAAGCACCAAACTTTTATATAGAAATTGTGAAATCAGCGACGACCCTACCAAAAGGAACGCTCGTTCAAATCAGTACAGCAAATGATATTCCAACCTTACAAATTCAATATGATCAACCTGAAAAACTGGTTTCTGCAATCAATGGCTTGCTCAATTCAGACTATTTACAGCAACTGAATACCTCTGCAACTTTCCTTCCAAACAAGCTTGCAGCACCGAACTGGGCTAAAATCAAACAAATTCATACGCTTGCAGATTTAGGCATTAGCGATTTTCGTTTGAATCAAGCCGAAAAAAATCTCTTCCTCAATTTCCCGGCAGTGTGGCAACCCACTGATATTTTACAAGGCCAAATTGCATTACGTGTGCAAAGTGGTTTATTGGAGGGCTCGAACATTACCACCTGGATCGATGGCGGTTTTGCAGGAAGTTTAAAGACAGCCAATTTAGATTCTGATCCCGTTAACCGTCAGTTTAACTATTTCGCCAAAACCATTTCGAATAATACAACCTTTAACTTAAAGCTCGAAAATTCAGTGATCGTCAATTCACAGTGTCTACCAACCGCAAAAGGTTCACTCTGGATTGATACGCAAAAGTCGACGGTGAAACTCCCACATAAACTTAAGAATGGGGTTGCCTCACTTTCTATGAGTTTTGCCACCCATCCGACCATTGCCATTGATGGTAATGCTGGGAGCTTAGAAGTTGCCATGATCATCAGCCAAGTGGCTAAAAAAATGCTGATGACCAATGACCCGATTCCCCTCAATCTGGTCAAGCTCGACCCAACAAAGCCTGAACTGCTCAATGTACAGGTCAATCCCAATATCTATCGCCAACAAGTGTTAATGCATCAAAATACGCTATACGCACCAGCAACCGTAAATGGCTTTTTGGTGAGTTTCCATGACCAACGCTTTGATATTATTACCGACTCGATGCAAGGCGCACAAAACTTCACCAAACTTTGGGAGAAAATTCAACAAAACATTCCCAATAATGCCAGCAAGATCTTGGTGACGGAAAGCGGTCAAGTCTTTATTTTACAAAAAATTATGGTCGGAAACCAAAAAGCACCTCTGGTAAAACAATCTTCATTCTTTCTCTTGGTCGTTATAATCTCTGCTATCATGATTGTTGCAATCTTGCTCTGGTACTGGCGACAAAGAACAAATGCTAAAAATAAGGCTGACTAAAGCAACGTTTTTAATCATACTTACATTATCAGCACTCTTATTTTTAGGAGGTTGTATTCATCATCTCAAAACAGATGGGCAAGCTCCGCAAGTTGAAGGTATATTCTGGCAGCCTGACTTGGCAACCACGCCACCGTCAGGTAATTGGGACTTACTTGGTGTTTCTACTTTTGTGCCGCAATGGTCAGTCGTACAATCTAAATCGTGGTTTGATCATGACATCGGTTTAGAAAAGTGGGATAAAAACATCAATCTGAAACAGCTACAGCAAAAAGTATGGGCTCAGCATATTTTACTTGGCTTGGCAGGAGAATATGATGAGAAGCTTGCTCGCTCTAATGTATTAAAACTTGCTGAGGAATCAAAAAAAATCATTGAAAACACCAAGTCTATTCCACTCAAGGGTTATTACTTTCCTGTAGAAGCTGATCCAAGCTGGATCTGTGTAAATGATCTGGCCAAAGCCATTCGAACCTTACCCAAACCACTTTGGGTCAGTATTTATAGCGCCGAACAAGCACCAGAACACTTAGATTTCTGGTTAAAAAGCTGGTTACCAAGTCATACAGGTGTGTTCTTTCAGGATGGTGTCGGTGTTGGAACACGCACACCACAACAAGCACGTGTCGTGCTAGAGGATCTTCAAAAAGAGTTTGGTAAGGACAATATTGTGATTGTATTAGAGGCATTTCGTCCCGTGAAAGGCGGAAAGTTTCGCTCCGCCTACCCGTGGGAAATCGTACAGCAACTTAAAGCTTATGAAGGACAAAAAGTATATATTTTTGATGGTCCACATTATATGAACCGTATGACCGTATATGCCGTTGCCTTGTGGTACAAGCTTAAGTATTAAGCCCATATACCACAGGGATTAATCCTTAAAAACTCTTATAAAAAACTAGTTCAGTACGCGTATTGTTATAGTTTTCTGTTCCATCGGCTAAAGCATCTTTGAAATAATGCCCATAGAGACGCTCAACACGTAATTTCACTGGAATATAGTTAAATGGTTGCCAAGCAACACCTGCACCATATTCAAATAAATTATTATAATTTTCGCCTTCCGAGTCCGCTAAAGTATGCAGTTTACCATAGGCTTGTACTGTACCCGCTTCACCGCGATATAGATTAAAACCAGAACGTAATCGTAAATCAGCAATTACATTATAGTCCTCGCGAGAGTAACTCGCGACATTGCCATACAGATCCGTGAAATAATCATTCCAAATCGTACGCTGCTCTATCGCAGGATTGGCGTACCACTCTTGATAACCGGTCACACCACCAACTACACTTTCACGGAATTTGTCTCGATTACGGTCGATCAGATCATAACTGCCACCGACTTCTAAATAAGCACGGATCGGAATCGATTGCCAAGGTTGATAATTCGCTCCCAAGCCGATGGTTACTGCATTCTCATCAATAATCTCTGGACGTACACCACCTTTGGATTTGGTGTCACGGTTTAGATTGACAAAGCCATACACTTGAGTACGGCCGCCATCCAGATTTTTCCCATAACGCATTTTTAAGGGAAAAATAAAATCGTCATAACGAGACTCATAAGACGGGGCAAAATACACATCTTTAAATGTCGACGGAACCGATGAACCACTCAGGTTTTGCACTGCTTGTTGTGATTTTGCAGCAATTTCAGCATCAGATGAGGTCGATAAATTCTTAAAAATGACTAAGGCCTCTTTGTTCCTTTTTTGCTGATTCAACAAGTACGCTTCTTGTAATTTCAGTTGATCATCTTCGGGTGCAAGCTGCTCAGCTTTTCGAACACTCTGAATGGCCTCATCGTGCTTATTTAAACGAATCTGCAAATAGGTCAAACTTTTCCAGACTTTGATATCTTGTGGCGTGAGTTGCCCTAATTCAAGTAAGATTTTCTCAGCTTCTATTGGCTGGCTTTGTTCAACTTTATAAAACTTGTCCCAACGATCATAAATTGGGTTGCCGGGTTTATAAGCAGCATCCCCTTCTTTAACAAAATCAGATTCAGCACTCAATACCTGCTGTACAGGTACGATGAGACCCAAGAGTAGTAGTGTATGACTCAGCAGCTTATTTTTGGAATTGTTCATCGCAGATCTCAACTAAAAATACTCAGAATATAGACAATAAAAAGTCAATGTAATCTAAAGTTAAAGTGTTAAATTATTCACATATTATAACCAAATCATGGTTATGCTATCGTTAAAATAAGTTATTTTATAATAGATTAAGTTTATGAATCATCAATAGAATTTTACAAATATTCGCTACATTCGTCTTTATAAATAATGAAATTCACTCGGTTTAAAAGAGCAAAATTATGTCCTATTCCCAACATCTAGAACCGCATGTAATACAACGTTCAGGCTGGCTGAGAGCCTCAGTTTTGGGGGCCAATGATGGCATTATTTCCGTCACCAGTTTAATTATGGGGATGGCAGCCAGCGGTGCCAGTTCGCATACCTTATTGATTACCTGTATCGCAGGTCTCATCTCAGGCGCAACTTCAATGGCTGCGGGCGAATATATCTCGGTTAAATCGCAAGAAGATATTGAAAAATCTGATCTGCGATTTGAAGCTAGAGAACTAGAAAAAAACCCGCATGCTGAATTAAAAGAACTAACTCAGATTTATATTTCACGGGGTTTGAATCCAGAGCTTGCCCACGAGGTTGCCAAGCAACTGACTGAACACGATGCTCTCGGTGCACATGCACGAGATGAAATTGGGATTCATGAAAATACTGCTGCCAACCCAGTTCAAGCGGCGCTTTCATCAGCAGCCTCTTTCTCCTGTGGCGCTGCTTTACCCATGTTAGCGATTTTACTCAGTCCAAGCTCATCAGTCGCTCCTTCGGTACTGATCACGGGAATAATTTCACTGGCTTTATTAGGCGCTTTATCCAGCTACTTCGCACGTACCTCCATATTAAAAGGCAGTTTACGCATTACCTTATGGGGTATTTTAGCAATGGCCTTTTCCAGTTGGGTCGGCTCCCTATTTAATGTCACAACTCTCTAGAATTATTTTAAGCGCTAAAAATCCTGTCTATATTCAATAATTAAATAGCGATTATTATTTGCAAGCGTTTTTGTTTTTACGTTATGGTGATTGAAAAAGGAATGAGTAAAACAGCATGTCAATTTTAGAATTATTAGAAATAAAACACCCGATTTTACTTGCGCCGATGGCAGGTGTTTCCACGCCTGAACTTGCAGCTGAAGTTTCCAATCAAGGCGCTTTCGGTTCTTTAGGACTTGGCGCAAATACGCCTGAAACGGCCAAAGCACAAATCTTAAAAACTCAAGAGCTTACAGATCATACATTTCAGGTGAACTTCTTTTGCCATCAATCCGAAGCACTAAATCCTGAAACAGCACAACAATGGATTGATTACATTCGTCCACAATTTGAAAAGTTTGCTGCACAACCACCGACTCAGCTCAATTGCATTTATCCAAGTTTTTTAGACAATGATGACTTTCTCAATGTGGTACTGGAAACACGTCCTAAAGCCGTGAGTTTTCATTTTGGTATCCCCCATCCACATCAAATTCAAGCACTAAAAGATGCAGGGATTATCACGATGGTCTCTGCAACCAATTTAATTGAGGCGCAAGCGATTGAGGCTGCTGGCATCGACATGATTATCGCACAAGGAATTGAGGCAGGAGGACATCGTGGTATTTTCAATCAACAGTTTGATGCAGCCATCAAGACGTCTGATTTAGTATCCTTGATCACTCAACATTGTAAGATCCCTGTGATTGCCGCAGGTGGGATAATGAATGGCGAACAAGCCAGAACCATGCTGAAACTAGGCGCTGCGGGGGTGCAACTGGGAACAGCCTTTGTTCAATGCAAAAGTTCCAGTGCCAATACTGCTTATCGCAAAGCTTTGTTTAGCCAACCGATTACTCAAATCAGTGCAAGTCTGTCTGGTCGACCAGCACGTGGCTTACTCGGGGCTTGGCATACCCAGATTGATTCACCCAGTCGCCCCAAAGTCCCTGCTTATCCATATACCTATGATTTAGCTAAACAGTTAATGAGTGTTGCTGGCGGACATCATGATTTTAGTTATGCTGCCTTTTGGGCAGGTAGCAATGTAGCACAAATCCGAGAATTAGAAGCCGCAGATCTGGTCAATCAACTGGTTTTAGAGATGAAGACAAACTAAATCCCTGCAATAAAAAACCGACTTCTTTAAAGTCGGTTTTTTGATCTTACTTGATTGCTTCTAATAAGGTATGTTGTGCATTATGCGGCTCTTCGCCTTCCATAGGTCGAGCACGATCCCATACACCATCGCCCTGTAATAACCATGCTTGCTGATTATCTTTGAGATAATTCAATAAACCAAGTTGATAAATACGTTTCTTCAACGCAGGATCTTCAATCGGGAAACAGGCTTCAACACGGTTGAACAAGTTACGATCCATCCAGTCTGCACTTGAACCATAAATACGCGGGTTGCCGTTATTACTAAAATAATAAACACGGGTATGTTCCAAGAAACGCCCGACAATCGAACGGACACGAATGTTTTCAGACAGATTTGGCAAGCCCGGACGTAAGCAGCAAATTGAACGAATAATCAGGTCAACTTGTACACCCGCTTGCGATGCTTCATACAATTTATTAATTAACTGAACTTCAGTTAAGGCATTCACTTTAATAATAATTTGCGCAGGTTTGCCTTCTTTGGCATTGGCAATTTCATCATCAATATAATTAATGAGCTGAGCGTGCAAAGTGAATGGCGCATGCAATAGCTTTTTCGGCTTTGCCATTTTGCCCATACCGGTTAATTCTTGGAAAATACGGTGTACGTCTTCACACAAGTCTTTGTCAGTGGTCATCAAACCATAGTCGGTATAGATACGTGCATTGGTAGCATGGTAGTTACCCGTTCCCAAATGTACATAACGCACCAGTTTATTATTTTCACGACGCACCACCAGAATCATTTTGGCATGGGTTTTATAACCTACGATACCATATACCACCACCGCACCTGCTTCTTGCAGGACGTTGGCCACTTCAATATTGGATTCTTCATCAAAACGGGCACGTAGCTCGATCACCGCAGTCACTTCCTTACCATTTCGTGCTGCTTCGGCAAGGACTTGCACAATTTCCGAATCCGCACCACTACGGTAAAGGGTCTGCTTAATTGCCAGCACTTGCGGATCACGCGCAGCCTCACGCAACAATTGAATCACAGGTGCAAATGATTCAAAGGGATGGTGCAATAAAATGTCCTGCTTTTGCATTGCCGCAAAAATACTTTCCGACTTTTTAAATGCTTTTGGAATCACAGGAGTATGTGAGTCATAACGTAAATGTGGACGCTTAAAGTTCGACAATAAACGCGCCAAGTTCACAGGCCCATCAACACGATAGAGCTGCTCTTCGTTTAGATCAAACTCATCCAGTAAATATTCATAAATATGCTTTGGACAGTTATGTGTCACTTCAAGACGAACTGCACGACCAAAACGACGTGAACTCAGTTCACCTTTGAGCGCTTTGGCCAAATCTTCGACATCTTCATTCAGCGCTAAATCTGCATTACGTGTGACACGGAACTGGTAACAACCCGTTGCAGTCATGCCTGGGAACAAATCAGAGACATGTTCATGAATGATCGCAGACAGCATCACATGATGTTCTTTCCCCTCCGTGAGTTCATCAGGTAAACGTACCACACGTGGTAATGAGCGCGGTGCTGGGACAACTGCCAAATCAATCTGACGGCCAAATGCATCTTTCCCTTCCAAGGTCACAATGAAGTTTAAACTTTTGTTGACTAAGCGTGGGAATGGATGTGCTGGATCAAGGCTGATCGGAGTGAGTACAGGTGCAACTTGTTCTTGGAAATACTTTTTAATCCACGCCGATTGCGCTGGCGTTAGTTCACCACGGCGTAAGAAGCAAATATCTTCTTCACGCAGTTTCGGCAAAATTTGTTCGTTTAGAATACGGTATTGACGCTCAATCGCAGCATGCGTAGTTTTTGAAATTTGATCTAGAACTTGTTTAGGGGTTAAGCCATCTGGCGTGCGACTTTCATTGCCTAAAGTCAGTTGCTCCATCACGCCTGCAACGCGAATTTCAAAAAATTCGTCTAAATTGCGTGAAAAAATCAGCAGGAAGTTCATCCGTTCTAAAAGTGGGTGAAGTGGGTCGACGGCCTGTTCAAGTACACGAAGATGGAAATCGAGAATCGAAAGTTCACGATTAATATAACGGTCGTTGTAACTATATTCTATGGGCGCTGTTGTCGTCACTGCAGTATTCATACTGAACCTTGTCGCATTATCATTCATCAAGTGATGATTTAAGTATGCTGCAAAATTATGTCAATTTGGTAAAAAAGCCCAAAAATATTGGGCTTTTTTAAATTTTTTTGGATTATTGTGGAATTTGTATCGCATTCATATATTTCAAAATGACACGTTTACGAAATTGAAGCTTGCGATCATTGCGATTGTCTTGATAATACTTCGGATTTGGCAATAATGCCGCCAAGAACGCTGCTTGTTCTCGGCTTAAACTTTTTGAACTTTTGCCATAATAGAATTGCGCCGCCGCCTCAACGCCATAGATATTCTGACCGAATTCAACCGAGTTCATATACACTTCTAAAATACGGCGTTTTGACCACATCCGCTCCATCATCCATGTGGCAATTGCTTCTTGGCCCTTTCGGATGAATGAGCGCTGATTATAAAGAAATAAATTTTTAGCCAGCTGTTGCGAAACGGTTGATCCACCCGCAACTAACTCACCTTTTTCACTATTTCGTTCTAATGCAAATTGAATTCCAGCCCAGTCAAAACCATGATGATGGATAAACTTGGCATCTTCACCCGCTAAAATTGCGCGTTTGAAATTATCACTAATTTCATCGTAATCGCGCCATTCCTGTTTGATCGGCTTAAAGTCAGTTAGATAATCTGCACGCATAAACATTGTTGTTTCAACAGGATGGGTACGCCACCAAACCAAACTACCAAAGATCCATAGCTGAATCAGTAGAATGACGCCGATAATCAACATTACTACGCGTGCTAAAAAAGCTTTCATTAAAATGCATCACTCCATCGTGCAACAAATTCATGCTAAGCTATTTTTTATATCAATAACTAGCGTAAACACATGACTGAAACGACTCCACCACAAATTAATCAAAAATTGCAAATACAAACATGGTGGTTTACTGCGCTATTAATCGCAGTCAATGTCGGATTATTTGGCTGGCAAATTCTTTCAGGGGTGAATATTACCGACCCTGCCCCAGTAGATGCAATCGCTTGGGGTGCAGATTTTACCCCACTCACCTTTACATCTGAACCTGAACGCTTATTCAGTAGTATGTTTTTTCACTTTGGCATGATTCATTTAATGCTAAATATGTGGGCACTGTATATTTTCGGAAGTGTGTCCGAACAGCTATTTGGTCGCAGCTACTATATTGGCCTGTATTTTCTAGCTGGTTTAATGGGCAGTGTACTGTCGAGCTATTTGAGCATTCGTGATGGCTATGAACTGCTACAACACTTTGACCCGAATCTCCTACCACGCATCAGTGCGGGTGCATCTGGTGCAGTGATGGGTCTTGGTGCGGCACTGACCATCATATCTTTATTTCCTCCCTTGCCACAGCAACGTTTCTGGCTCGATAAGAAATCATTACTGATGATTATGGGGATTAACTTAGTCTTTGGTTTTACTGTTTCAGGCATTAATAATGCTGCTCATATCGGCGGTATGATCATGGGAGCTTTATTAGCTGCGACATGGTATTTCAGTCAAAAAACTCAAAACAAAGGTTTATTCCAGATCATCGCTTTAAGTGTCGGATTACTGTTACTTGCTGCATTTTATTGGTATTGCACAGTGTTAAGCACAGGACTCAACCCTTTATGGCATGAGATCCTGCGCCAGAACCAGTTAAACGTCTAAGACTGATTCATTTCTCTTAAACTTTGTAAGGGTGGAATATCACATAAATAGCTCAGCCGATAACGACCGATTAAAGTACAAATGATCATCATGCTCAGCGGTAAGATCAACCAAATTTCAGGATGCCATTGCACGGCCATTTGCATCCTGTGACTGGCAATCGCACTAATCACTTCTGCAAACAAACACGCCACCACACCTGACATTAATCCAATAAAACCGATCTCAAGACTGAGCATCCGTTTGAGCTTATTCTTGGCAACGCCAAATGAACGTAGCAACGCAACTTCTTTACGACGCTCATCCATCAGCACATTTAAACATGCAATCAGTACCAATACACCAGAGAAGCCAACTAATGCAGCGAGTACCGTGACAATCTGTACCAGCACATTCACTAAGCGTTTAATTTCATCCAGAATCCGTCCGACATCAATAAAGACTGTATTGGAAAATTGCTGAATCAGTTGCACCATTTTCGGCTGATCGGCAGGTGGCAGATAGAAGCTGCCTAAATAACTGCCCGCGTTTTCATCCATCGTTTCGGGTGAGAAGATGAAGAAAAAGTTCGGACTAAAGCTTTCCCATTCGACGCTACGTAAGTTCACTACCGTGGCTTCTAAGGTTCCTTCAGGCAAACTAAAACTGAGTTGATCGCCGATTTGAATGCCAAGCTCGTGTGCGGTTTTTTCTTCAACCGACACTTGCCCTGCTTTGCTAAAGTTTGCAACCCCTTGGGTAATCACATTGTCTTTAGGATAAAGACTGGCTTGAGTCAGATTGAGCTCACGACGTAATGAGTTGTTTTGCTTGACCAATTCAGGCGCGAACGCATGTCCATTTTTAGCCAGTAAACGTCCGCGAATATTGGGATACAGTGGCGTTGATTGCCAACCATTTTGCTCAATCTGTTGCTTAAACTGAGGCATATCAAACGGCGGCAAACCATAGACAAATTGGTTCGGCGTGCCCACAGGCAATTGCTGTTGCCAGCGTTGCAGCAAATCCGTTCTTAATACACTCAATACCGTAATCAAACTCAGGCCTAAAGCCAGTGCAGTGATCTGCAAAGCGGTTTGATGTGGAATCCGTACATAAGCCGCTAGAGGATGTTTCAGTTGTTTAATCGCTTTGAGTAGCAGCCAAATCACCCCATACATCATTGAGCAAAGCAGTAAGATTGCGCTGAGTACCAACAAGCTCAACTGTAGATTATCACTCAGCACCAAACTGAACAGAACCAAGCTGACAATACCAATCGCAAACATTGCCACATAAGACTTCCGTGAACGCTCCTGTTGGCGAATCACCCGAATCGGTGGTGTGTTTAATAACTCCCAAATACTTGGCAAAATAAAGCCAATCAACACCATCACACTGGTAAAAATCGCAATCGGCAAGGCATAAAGCAGATCGATGACTGCAAAGCTCAATTGCAGTTGCGGAATCAATTGCAACATCAGTTGCAATAAACCATAACCCAAAGCAATCCCAATCAAGCTTCCTAACACAATCGACAAAGCACTGACGATTCCAAGCAAGGCAATATAGGCCAATAAAATTTGTCGCTTACTGGCACCCAAACATCGCATCAAAGCAATATGATCTTGGTTCTGTTGTACATAACGCTGACTAGTTAGGGCAATCGCGATCCCACACAGTAAAATGGTCAATAGGTTGGCCAGCTGCAAGAAGGTATCCAGATTTTCAATCGGCTTCATTAAACGAGTATTGGATTGACTGGCATCTCTGAGTTTTAGTGAGCTTTGCTCACCTTCAAGTTGTTGATCTACCTGCTGTTCGGTGTCTTGTTCATCTTTTTGAGATTGTTTAAAAATCTTTTTATAGGCCTTGATTGACTCAGGCTCACCCGCAAGCAGCAGTCGATATTCAATTCGGCTTCCGACCTGAACTGCATTGGTTTTAGCAATATCAGCTTGGTGAATAATCACCGTCGGAGAAAACCCTGAAAATCCAGTCTCTTGATTAGAATCACGTTCAATAATGCCCGTGACTTTAAACTGAGCATCGGCAATTGCCAATGGCTCCCCCATTTTTGCATGTAATAAATCCATTGCTCGCTGACTTAACCAAACTTCTCCTGGTTGTATCGCCTGTGCTTTGGGTTGAATCACCAACTGACCACGTAAGGGAAAATTTGCATCTACCGCTTTGACATTCACCATCACAAATTGATCTTGGGTATGTGCCATTGAGCTAAATACGGTCACAGGAGCCTGCTTTAACTTCAATTCATCTGCCTGTTGCAGCCAATTCGGCTGAATAGGGTCCTTGTCTGATAGGACTAAATCACCACCCAACATTTCAGCAGCTTGTAATGCCACTGCATTTTGTACTTGGGTATTACTAAACTTGAGCGCCGTAGTGGCACTGATTGCCAAAGACAAGGCAATAATCAGCAGATATAAGCCCCCAGTACGAAAACTTTGTAACAGTAAGGGTTTCAGGACTGAGCTCATACCCCCTCCTGCAACTTGACGATTTCCCGAATTTGACCATCGGCGAGTTTGACATGGCGTTGGCAAAGTGCAGCCAAGTTTTGATCATGGGTGACCAACACTAAGGTGGTACCGAGTTCTTGATTTAAATCAAATAACAGTTGCTCTACCTCTTCCGCAGTTTGTCCATCCAGATTCCCTGTGGGTTCATCTGCAAAAATGATTTTTGGCTCTGCAATTAACGCCCGTGCAATCGCAACACGTTGTTGCTCTCCGCCTGAAAGCACTTTCGGTGTTTGCTGCGCTTGTCGAATCAGTCCGACCCGTTCCAACCATGCCAAGGCTTTTTGTTCTGCCTGCTTGAAATTAAAATCGGGTTGCAAACGTAACGGCAACATCACATTTTCCAATGCGCTTAACTGCGGCAACAACTGAAAAGATTGAAAGACAAAGCCAATATTTTCTAAACGGACTCGGGCACGTTGTTCTTCAGTAAGCGTATGAACTGCTTCTCCACAGACCCATAACTCGCCCAGACTCGGTCGATCCAATGTCGCGAGAATACCTAATAAGGTTGATTTTCCCGAGCCAGAACGGCCAGTAATGGCAATCTGTTCACCTTGATAGATGTCTAAATTTATATCTTTTAAAATGCTCAGACTTTGCTGATTGATTTGAATGTTTTGTGTAACTTTTTGGGCAGAGATAATCGGTTGTGGCATGATGTCACGTATCCTTTAGGACAAATTTGAAATACGATGCAAAAATCTAAATTTATCTGGTCACTATCAAAAACGCTTGGAATCATCACCATTGGCTTGATCCCAACACTGGTTTCAGCAAAGACTATTTTAATTTTGGGTGATAGCCTGAGCGCAGGTTATGGCATCGATGTAAAACAAGGCTGGGTGCAATTATTACAACAACGCCTAGACCAACAGTATCCGAAACAACACAAAGTGGTCAATGCAAGTGTCAGCGGTGAAACCACCAGCGGTGCATTGGCAAGACTTCCGAAGTTATTACAAACTTACAAGCCTGAAATTGTGGTCATTGAGCTTGGCGGCAATGATGGCTTACGTGGTCAACCACCACAAATGATTCAAAAGAACCTTGCTCAATTGGTACAACTGAGCCAAAAACAGAAAGCCAATGTTTTACTGTTTGGTATGAAAATACCACCGAATTATGGGACAGCCTATAGCACGGCTTTTGAAAATAATTACAAAATTGTAAGCCAGCAATATAAAGTCAAACTCTTGCCGTTCTTCCTTGAGGGTGTGGCTGGGCAGAAACATTTAATTCAGAATGACCAAATCCATCCCAATGCCAAAGCACAACCGATTATGCTGAATGTGGCTTATCCCTATATCAAAGGCGCCTTATAAGCACCAGTTGAGTCACTCAAGCTGCTTAGCCAATATTTTTCTTAAAATACACCACACGTTCAGTTTCTTGAAAACCGAGTGCTTGATGCATTGCATGGGTGATCTGATTATCCAGCGCTGCATCTGAGGCAAACTCTGTGCATGAAAACTGTTTGGCCCAGATTTCGACATGCTGAACCAAACCCGTTGCGATACCTGAACGGCGATATTCAGGCAATACATAAATCCCTTCAAGAAAAGCCACAGGTGATGTCTGTGTGCCATTCACATATTCATATCGAATTGAAGCTTCCAGCATGGCAATTGCTTGTTGGGTGTCGGTATAAGCCAATAATTGTAAGCAATGTGCCTGTGTGATCAGTTGACGCATTTCCTGTAAATGCTGTTCCTCATGATCAGGCCAGAGTAAGCATCTCAATACTAGCCAATCTGATAATTGTGATTCAGATATCGGCATAATCTTCATAGTGGAGCTACTCTTTTATTGAAATATCCAAATTTTATCAATCAAGGATAAAGCATGAACGATAAAATAATGGCGAGTTTTTCAACTCGCCATCTGCTTTAAAAATCGAAGAAACTGACTTCACCTGTTTCCAGTGAATATTCAGCGCCTACTACAATCATTTTGCCTTTCTCGATCAGACTTTCCAACACCGCCGAACCATGACGTAATTGATTCACTGAAGCAAATACATTGGAACGAACCGCATGAGCTGACAGTTTTTTCAAATCATTTTTTAAATCTGTTTGCATCAAGATTTCAACCGAAGGACGTACCCGATTAACAATCGACATCAAATTTGATGATGGCGGTTGCTGAGGGTTCATCAAGGTATCAATCGTCGCTTGGATCGCACCACAGTGACTATGACCTAACACTACCACGACAGCACAATCATAACGCTCTGCCGCAAATTCAACACTCCCCACTTGTGATGGCGCAACAATATTGCCTGCGACACGAATCACGAACAAGTCACCTAAACCTTGGTCAAACACCATTTCCGCCGGTACTCGGGAATCAGAACAACCTAAAACAATTGCAAAAGGATTTTGTTCACTTGCCATTTCGGCACGTTCTTGGTGAGACAATAATTTTTGTTGAACTGCCTCTCCCTTTACAAAACGGGCATTACCAGCTTTTAAACGTTCTAGGGCTTCTTGAGCAGTGAGCATGCTTAAATCCATCTATGGTTGACATGAGCAAATAGTGTAATGTGCACCTGTTTGAAAGTCACTGACAAAAATAAAAACTCTCTGGACGCTTGCTAATCTTTTAATCAGCAAAATAATGGAAAATTGATGATTTCATTGGCAAGAATTTCCATACAGCTGTAGATTATGCAAATGACTCCTTTAGCACTTTCCCCAATAATCAATGGGCGTAAAAATAGATCAAGGACAGAACAATGAATACAAAAAACCAATTTGCAATGCCCTTCCGCAGGACATTAACGGCAGCTTTATTGGCATGTAGTTTGACGACAGTTGCAATCAGCACCACACAGGCTGCGGAAATTGAGATGAGTTTCCAAAACCTGCTGCAGCAAGAGCGTGCTTGGGCAGGCTTACAAAGTAAAACCTTAAAAGTAGGGGATATTACTTGGTCATATAGTGAAGGTGGTCAAGCAGGTAAACCGATTGTCATTTTGATTCATGGTTTGGCAGGCAGTCGCGATAACTGGAACCGCGTTGCACGTGCCTTAACTGCAAATTATCATGTGGTCATTCCAGACTTACCTGCCAGTGGTGAAACACAAGTTCCAAAAGATTTTGATTATTCAGTTCCTAACGTGACTGAAAAATTACGTCGTTTTGTCGAAGCGGCAAACCTCACCGGTCCAGCCCATGTGGCAGGTCATTCACTCGGTGGTTCAATTGCGATGCTGTATGCAGGTCAATATCCATTTGAAACCAAGAGCTTATTCCTGATAGATGCGGCTGGGGTATATAAATCTGCCACCACACCTTATCTCAAAGATCCAACCCAAGTAAAAAACATGATTGTGAGCAAGAAAGGAGACTTTAACTTCTTGATGCAACAAGCCATGCATACACCACCATTCATTCCTAAGGAAATTGCCCAAGCACAAGAGAAAATGATGATTGGTCAGGTTGAGCAAACCCAAAAAATGGTTGATCAAATCATTGCATTGAATAAGCTCTACACACCAGATTCATTTGCCTTATTGGCGCGCTCAATTGATGCGCCCACCCTGATTTTATGGGGTAAACAAGATAAAATTATTAATGTTGAAGTTGCACCTGAGTTAAAATCACTGCTGAAAAATGCACAAGCACCTGTAATCTTGGACAATGTTGGACATATGCCAATTTTGGAAGCAGATCAATTGGTGGTTCAGCAATATCTACCTTTCCTTAGTAAGATTCAGGCACAAAAGCCAGCAACAACGCCTTCATCCTAAATTTGATTAGTGATTTGAGATTTTATGTCGAAACAACCCATGATAGAACAACTGATTGATGCACAACTTGATTTTCTAGAACATGAGTTTGCACAGGCAGAAACCATTCAACATGAGTTTAAGCAGTTCTATCATTGGTTGCGCTTACAACAGTTACAACATCTTTGGTCGTTTGAACAAATCTTTGAGCTGATTGAAAAGCAGATTTTGGCTACACCTGCCAGTGCATTTCTAATCGAACAAATTGCGGAACATATCCGTTTTGCCTTGATTCATCCGATCAATGATCAAACCACGATTGAACAGGTCATTCCAGTCCTGACCATTGACTCAATCGCCCAGTATGTAGCAAGCAAGAGTGGACATCGGCAACGTCTAATTAAAACAGTGGTCAACAACCCTGCTTTTTCTGCATTAATTACCCAACTGATTCAACACTCAATCCAAGATTATCTGGATAACTCCATGTCAAAACGTGTTCCTGGGGTTGGACATTTTATGAAAATGGGAAAATCTGTTTTAGAAACAGTGACCGATTCCAATCTAAATGACACGATTAACCACTACTTACAAAAGAACATTTTAAAAATCAGTCAAATGAGTGAAAAAGTGTTAAATCAACACTTTAATGATGACAAGCTTTATCATTTTCAGGCGAACCTCTGGCATAAAATTAAGCTCATGCCTTTATCGGTTTTGCGTCATTATGTCGAGGTACAAGATTTACCTAAGACAGTGGGTATGGGACATGAAATTTGGGAACATATCCGTCAAACGCCTTATCTAAAACAGCAAGTACATGATGGGGTCTATGCATGGTATGCACGTAATCAGGAACGCACTTTTGATCTTTTACTACGTGACCTGAATATTGATGAAGAGTTGATTCAAAATCAGTTGACCGACCTGCTCTCACCAGTTTTACAGCAAGTCATTACAACAGGTTATTTGCGGCAGCGTGCCCGCACGTATTTAGAGAAATTTTATTATTCTGAAGCAGTCAATCAGATCTTAAATAAACAAGGATAAGGCATTTGCTGCCCTATCCTTTCCTTATTGTTATTTAGAAGCTATAAGTCACGCCAAGATTGTAACGGCGACCATCTAATACATAATTATAGGTTGCTGTATCAATCTCTTTATCAAACAGATTATAGATTCCTGCTGCTACTGCGATATTTTGTGTTGGTTTATAGTTTACGCCTACATCCACCATGGTATATGCAGGCTTACCTTTCGCCATTGCAGTACGGCTCAAGTAATCTGAGGTTTTACTACGATAATTAACACGTCCCCAACTTGAGAACTGATCATTAATTTCCCAGTCCGCAGTGGTATTAAACATATGCTTTGGCATTTCATTTAAAGGCTTACCTTTATTCACGCCACTCTTTTGTTCGGTATCCGTAAAGGTATAATTCGCACTTAAGTTCACATTAGGCAGGACCTTCCAGCCAAAGGTTGCTTCCGCACCACGCATACTCGCCTTATCAACGTTCTCTCGTAAGCTAACAAAGTCAAACTTCTCCCCCAGCCAATCACAGCTCATTGATCCAGATGCCCCCTGACAGGTTCTCACCTCAGTGATCTTGTCTTTGAACTCACTATTAAATAGCGTAAGGCCAGCGGTCAGATTATCTAAGTTGTCCCAGTTGAAAGAAACCTCATAGTTGACACTTTTCTCAGGTTTTAGATCTGGATTCCCTACAATCACCCCTTTACTCTGACCGCCCCCCGTTGCTTGCCCCCACTCTGCGACTGTGGCACGAAGTGCTGGGGTTTTATAACCTGTGGAAACACCACCTTTAATCACCCAGTTATCATTGAGTCCCCAAACCCCATAGACTTTGGGGCTCCAGTGATCACCAAACTTTTCATCTTTATCTAAACGGAGTGACGTGGTTAGAGTGAAATCATCCACAATATTCCAAGCATTTTCGGCAAATAATGCCCAACTGTAACGATCAAGATTTGAAACAGGTTTCGCCCCACCCACACTTAACTGGTTGCCTTTATCATCTAATTCTTCTTTTAAATACATACCACCAAAGCTCAAGCTATGACGATCAAAATTAATTTTATTGATGGTATTAAAGGTGGTGTTGGTCGCTTCCATGTTACGTGATGGATTTTCATTTTCCTCACGCTGAATATAAGAGTGCGTTTCGACTGCACCGATCTGGCCACGATGGGTTAAGCTATATTCAGTACGATAATAATCTGTAAGCGAATTAGCAGGTTTGTTTCGTCCGGTTTGTACAGGAGAAATGCTCTTTCCAACTGTTGCATCTCGATTTTGAATTGAACGTTGATATTCTAAATCGATGGTGTGATCATCGTTCGGTGTTAGGCTAAATGCAGCCCCACCTGCACGAATTTTTTGCTTGCTATAACCACCATAGATTTCATCTTCATCACGCTGTGAATATAGGCCATTGGCTTTAAAAGACAAGAGATTGGCGATCAAAGGGCCTGCAATATACGCATTGGTTTGATATTGATTACCTGAGTCAGAATTTTCCTGCAATGTGGTATCAAGCTTGATTGATCCAGTCCACTCAGTAACGTTTTTCTTGGTAATGATATTAATCACACCACCCATTGCGTCTGAGCCATATAAACCAGACATTGGTCCACGAATCACTTCAATACGCTCAATGGAGCCAATGTTCGGTAACCAACCCTGTTCAATCCCCGAATTATCGCTATTTGGGCGTACCGAACGTGAGTTTACTTTTTTCCCATCAACCATAATCACAGTATAGGCACTGCCCATACCACGAATACTGATATCACTTGAGCTTCCACCACCCGTGACCACCACCCCTGGCACATCTTTAAGTGCATCCGTCACATCACGATACGCTTTTTTATTAATTTGTTCTTGTGTCAGTACTGAAATCGAGGCTGCAGCTTTTTTAATATCTTGTTCGAAGCCACTTGCAGTCACAACAATCTTGTCTAATTGCACTACATCTTTATTCGTTTGAGTTTCTGCTGCATGTGCAACGGTCATCATACTGCTCAACACAGAAATTGTGAGTAGTGATTGACGTACTATTGTATTGGACATATTCCCACCTGATTCAGAAAAAATCTTAAGATTTGCTTAAAAATTCATGAGAATTCTAACAAAAAACAAATAAAACTCAATAAAAATGATAATTATTATTATTTATAAATTCATTTTGTTTTACATACATCTATTTATGAAATATAGAAAATTTATTTTGATTTTGATTAAACAATAAAAAAAGCCCTCAAAAGGACTTTTTTTATTACGTTAATTTTCCAGCAATTATTTGAAATAAGCGCCTTCTGCTTGCGTATGATCGGTTTGGTCCACTACACGCTGCAACTCTGGCACATGTTGTCTTAACGTGGTTTCTACACCTTGCTTTAAGGTCACATCAATCGCAGAACAACCTTGGCAACCACCACCGAATTTCAATACAGCAGTTAAACCATGTTCTGGATCATTATTCACTTCTACCAAACTACAATTACCACCATGCCCTTCTAGACCTGGATTAATTTCAGATTGCAAGACATAGGTAATGCGTTCTTCAATTGAAGCGTCTGGCCCTACACGTGGCACTTTCGAGTTTGGTGCGCGGAAGGTTAATTGACCACCAAAACGATCTTTATTGTAGTCAATCACCGCATCAACCAAATACGGAATTGATGGCGCATCAACATAAGCAGGAAAATTAGGATAATCCTGTTTATAGTCTGTCGGCACCACTTCTTCAGGTGCACTATATGCCATACAACATTCAGCACGTGGAGTACCAGGATGCTCTACAAAAACACGAACGCCAATTCCTGGGGTATTTTGCTTTGCTAATAAATCACCTAAATACTCTTGTGCAGAGGGAGTAATTAAAAGGTTTGGAATTTCTTCTGCGACAGCAGTGTTGGTGTTCTCAGTCGACATAACAATAATCCTCAAGCTGATGTCGTTATATTAACCGAAGATGGAGGGTAATTAAAAAAAATCAACCATTTTTGTAGGAATTCTATGCAAGATCATTGTTTATTAAGTTTTTAATGGCATTATTGCTTAGACACTGATCAATTTAAAACCTATATGTTACATCTACCCTTTGGTCACACTGTGACTCTGATCATTATTACCGTTGCAATTTCCTTATTGGCCTTCTCCAATCAGGCGGTGATGAACCGTTTAATTTTCTGGCCTCCCGCAATGCAGCGTGGACAATATGATCGTTTTATCACGCATGGCTTTATTCATGCCGATGGTACGCATCTCCTGTTCAATATGATTACGCTGTTTTTTTTCGGCAATATCATTGAAAGCTTCTATCGTCAGTTTTTCTATGACATGGGCTTTGTTTTGTTCTATTTGGGCGGACTGATTGTTGCGATTTTACCAAGCTATTTGAAACATCGTCATGATGCACGATGGGCAAGCTTAGGTGCTTCTGGTGCAGTTTCAGCAGTCTTGTTTGCTTATATTCTGTTCCAGCCTTGGAACTTGATCTTCGTGTTCTTTATCCCGGTTCCTGCGATTATTTTTGCGATTTTATATGTGGCCTATAGCATTTGGTCAGGCAAACGCGGCAATAGTAATATTAATCACAGCGCGCATCTCTGGGGGGCCGCTTATGGTGTGGTGGTCACTATCATTTTAGAGCCACGGGTCATTCCACATTTCTTGAATCAACTCACCAAAATCCCATTTTAAATCATCTCAGAAATAAGCCCCTGCATTGGGGCTTTTCTTTTTTTTAGATTAACAATCAAATTTTAATTATTTTTATCATAAAAATCATCTCTCTAAACTCGCCCTAATTCTTCTATAAAATTAAGTCGACTCGCATGTCTCGTAACAGCCTCCTAAGCACGCTTTCAATTGCATTATTTAGTTTGTCAATTTCAGCTTGCAGTAATAATGATTCTGATAATTCCAACACTGTGGTTGAAACCAAGAAACAACCTAACATTTTATTCATCATGGCAGATGACTTAGGCTATTCAGACTTAGGGGCTTTTGGTGGTGAAATTCATACCCCAAATATTGATGAACTGACTCGAACAGGCCGCATTTTAACGGATTATCATACTGCACCAACCTGCTCGCCAACACGCTCACAATTGATTTCGGGGACTGACCACCATTTAGCGGGTATTGGGGCAATGGCTGAACTCACGCCTGAGCATCTAAAAGGTCAACCCGGTTATGAGGGCTATTTAAATGAGCGTTCACTCTCTATAGCCGAAGTCCTCAAAGATAATGGTTATCGAACCTATATCAGTGGCAAATGGCACTTGGGTTTAACCGATGCAACCAACGCACATGCCAAAGGGTTTGATCATTCATTTACGCTATTGCAAGGCCTAGACCTACATTTTAAACAAGCCCCAGCTGCCTATAAGCGTAATGCGACGTATACCGAAGACGGCAAACAAGTGCCGATTTCATCCTTACCTGATGATTTCTTCTCCACCAACTACTTCACCGACAAACTGATCAGCTATCTAGAATCAGGTAAAAACTCAGGTAAACCGTTCTTTGCTTATGCCGCTTACACCGCGCCACATTGGCCGTTACAAGCACCAGCTGAATATCGTGATCGTTATCGTGGTGTTTATGATGCTGGCTATGATGTGATTCGCGATGCGCGGATTGCTCGTCAAAAACAACTTGGATTAATTCCAGCAAATTTTAAAGCAGCTGAACCAATCGCAACACAAAATGCACCACAAAAATATGCTAAGTGGAATGAGCTTTCAACCGAGCAAAAAGCGCTTGAAGCCCGTAGAATGGAAATCTACGCAGGTATGGTCGAAAATCTGGATGCCAATATTGGTCGAGTGATTCAGTATCTAAAACGTAATAACTTATATGACAACACTTTAATTTTCTTTGTTTCCGATAATGGCGCAGAAGGTTTTATTCGTGGCAATTATGGAGCTGAGTCAGGTTTTGACAACGGCGTGAATAACGTGGGGACATCAAGCTCTTATCACTATGTCGGACCACGTTGGGCAGAAGTCAGTGCTGCACCCTTCCACCTCTGGAAAGACACTGCAGGTGAAGGCGCAACCACAGCGCCTGCAATTGTGAAGCTCCCTTATCAAACCAAAGCTCAAGCCACGCATCATGGGTTTGCCTCAGTCTTGGATGTGTTCCCAACCGTGCTCGACTATGCCAATATTGCCATCCCACAAGGTCAATACAAAGGTCGTCAAATCAACACACCAAGCGGCTATTCTTGGAAACCTGTGCTCGAAAATAAAACCCTAGCCATTCGCCCCGTTAACTTTAGTTTTGCCGATGAATTACATGGCAGTAAATATGCACGCCAAGGAGACTGGAAAATTGCATTACAAGGTAAATCAGAACTAGGAACAGGTGCATGGGAATTGTATAACCTCAAAAATGATCGAGGTGAAACGCAAAACCTTGCTCAAGATAATCCTGCCAAGTTACAGGAGCTGGTAAATGTGTATAACCAATACACCCAGCAAAATGGTGTTAAGGAATACAACCTTAAATGAAGTGGGTATGCTTTTTAATTTCACTGAGCAGCCTGTCCCTCGTGACAGGCTGTAGCAAAGTTAAGCCTGCTGCCACTCATCCACATACACAAAACAGCACCGAGACTCCACTGGGTTCATTACAGCAATGCCAACAGTATTCTGGTTTACCCGAAGAATGGCAAAACAGTAAAACCGCTGGAATGGTGTGGATTCCTAAAGGCTCGTTTCAATTGGGATCAAACTTAGCCTACCCCGATGAATTGAATTTCGGTCAAGCACAGCGGCAAGTGGCTGGCTTCTGGATTGATCAAACCGAAGTGACAGTTGCCCAATTCTCCAGTTTTGTCAAAGCAACAGGTTATATCACCGATGCGGAAAAACAAAAGCAGGCGGCGGTATTTTCGCCTGATGCGAACACCCCCAAACAATGGTGGCAGCTGAAAGCAGATTACACTTGGAAAAAACCCAATGGTGCAGCAGGTCAAGCCCCTCTTCCCTCTGAGCCAGTTCGCTATGTCACTAAAAATGATGCTGAACATTATGCCGTTTGGTTGGGTCGGGATTTACCTACAGAGCAAGAATGGGAATATGCCGCCAAAGCAGGTTCGAAAACCGACACTCCTTTACACCAAGCACCACAGGATGCCCATCAACATCCACAAGCCAATTATTGGCAAGGTGAATTTCCTTTCAATAATACGGCTGAAGATCATTTTCAAAGTGTCGCACCTGTCGGCTGCTATCCCGCCAATGCCTTTAAGCTATTCGATATGATTGGCAATGTCTGGGAGTGGACCTCATCTGTTTATCAGGGTGCACATGATCAACACATGGGTAATTATACAGAACTGCGTCAACAAAACGGCACCGCAACACAATATGTACTTAAAGGTGGTTCTTTTTTATGTGCCTCTAACTTTTGTGCCCGCTATCGAAATAGTAGTCGCTATCCACAAGAATTTGACTTGGCGGCAACGCATGTCGGATTTAGAACCGTTTTACGTATAGCCGAATGATACAAATCTCTGTTAAAAACCTGCATCATTCTGCTAGCTGAAACCGACTGATCGATTTACAGTAGAGGGGAAAGCAATAACAATAGGATGCAAGGATGAAAATAATACTGCTCTGCTTCAGCACGTTACTTACCTTCAGCTTATCAGCTTGCGCCGTACATACCCCGCATGGCAGCGTCATTGTTGATCCAGACAACCATCATGATGGTCGTGGTGATTTCTGCCCTCCAGGACAAGCCAAAAAAGGACGCTGTTAAATCCTCAGATGCCTAAACCTGCTATTGTGTTTAGGCATATTTCACTCAAAGTTTGTTTAACTTTAAACTCATTTCATCTGATAATCGCGTAAGAAGTCACATTTTTTAATTTAATAATTTCATTTAGTTAAAATCCATATAAACTATATGGAATATATTCTATTTTTCGATGGGATTTTAGATGACTCTAAGCCAATACAGCCCAGTCGTAGACATCTTGAATAAAGTTCAGCATGCTGATGATTGGATGATTTTCTTAGAACAACTGAATCACTATTTTGATGTACAAGCTTCGCAACTATTGGCTGTTGACCTTGGAGTACAAGCACTCTCTTTCAGCGTCCATCACGGTGTGAATTTAGACTCTAATCAACTTGAACAAGCGGCTCTCACCCAAATCCGCTTGGCCATAGATGATGACCCGCGTTTAAAGAAAATGCTTTTAGGGCCAATGAAGGGATGGATGCATTGCACTCAACATTTTCAAGAACATGAAATTATTCAAACTCAAGTCTATCAACGTGTACTGCAACCGCTGAATCTACGCTTTTGCTCTGCCATTCAAATTATTTACGATCATAAAGTCTGTGTATTATTGGCCTTTCTCACCAGTCCTGAGCGTGGTGCTTTAAGTTGTAGCGAACTTCAACCGATTTATGAGATCTTGCCCATCGTGCAACAAAAGATTCAACAATATCGCCATCATTTTGAATACTCCACCATGACCTTACTTGGGTCACAGTTGATCCAAAAAATGAAGCAACCTATTGCCATTATTAATCTCAATGGAGATATCTTAGAAATTAATGGTGAAGCTGAGCAATTACTGAAAAATAATCCTCATATCCACATCCAACAACGTCGCTTTATTTTCAGTGAGGACCGACAAATTCAGTTTGATCAAAACCTGATTGAGCTCGAACGCCATTATAAAAACAATCCAGAACAGACACATCATGAACGGTCTAAAATCATTTTGCTTGATCAACATTTATTCTTAACCTTGGATTTGCTTAGTCCTGATAAAACTCATAAGATTTTTGGTCTTCGTCCAGTATTGCTGGCCACCTTTTCTGGACTCAAACATAAACCAAAATATCAGAAAGACATCTGTGCACAACTGTTTATGTTTACACCTGTCGAACATAAAATATGTGAGCAATTGCTTGAGGGCAAAACCACCAAAGAAATTGCGTTGTCACATGAGATTCAAGCCGATACTGTAAAGAAACACTTGCAATCTATTTTCAAAAAAACCAAAACGCACCGACAAAGTGAACTGATTCAATTGCTGATGCAATTTTTATAAACATTGCAACAAAAGTCTTAGGCAATCTCTGCAGGGAATGCAATCACTTGGTCAATTTTAACTTGATTCATCGATACCATCAGCAAACGGTCAATGCCCAAAGCAATACCCGAACATTCAGGCATATGGGGTAAAGCTGCCAATAAATGCTGATCCGTTGGAATCACCGCCAACCCTTGCTTTGCACGCTCTGCATTATCTGCCTCAAAACGAGATGCTAGAACCTCAGCATCTAATAACTCATCGTAGGCATTTGCCAGCTCTAAACCTTCAATATACACCTCAAAACGTGCTGCAACGGATTCACCATCCTCATCCTGTTTTACTTTTGCCAGTGATGCCATTTCAGGTGGAAAATCGGTCAAAAATACCGGCGCATCGAAGCCCAGACTAGGTTCCACAAAGTGCGAAAACAACAAGTCCATATAAGCCAAGCGATCATCGCCCAAATCAAGATTCAAACCTACACGATTGGCTGTATCTTTGAGTTGTTTTAAGCTCGCTTGCAAAGGATTAATATCCAAACGATCCTGAAAAGCATGCTTATAACTGAGAACAATTGGACGAATATCACCAAAACGATGTGCTAAACAGGTTTCTAACAGATCCGCAGTTTCATACATCAAGCCCTTTAAGTCTAATCCTGGTCGATACCATTCCAGCATGGTAAATTCACTATTATGCTTACGCCCATGCTCATCATCACGAAATACTTTACAGATTTGATAAATCGCACCACTACCACTGGCCAATAAACGTTTCATTGGAAATTCAGGCGAGGTCTGTAAATACTGGGTATTTAACTTGCCATGAATATGACGCTGTACCTGTACTGAAGCCAAATGCACATCCGTCACACCCGCCTGTGACAAAATCGGGGTCTCTACTTCTAGCACTTGTCGCAGAGCAAAAAACTGACGAATCTTGCTGTACATCTCTGCACGCGCTATTAAAGCATCAATTGAACAGGTCGGTTGGTAAGTTTTCATTGCTTGGCTCATGCTTTTGGTCCACCGTGTGCAGCCCACTCACGGCGTAAAGGATAATTTTTGCGGAGTAAATCAAATGCTGTTTGTTCAACCTTGCCCGCCTGTACACACGCACGCAGTTGCTGATCATCGGCAGCAATATCATAAATCTGAGTCAGATGTTGTTTAAGCACCGTTTTTAAATCTTGCTGCTCAAAATACTGCTCTACGCTTGGCAATTGGCTTTCAAATCGCTTTGATGCCTGATATTTAAAGGTATTGCAAAAAGACTCATAGATCATCTGTGTGCCTCTGGCCTTGCCTTCCAGACTATAACCCGCAATATGTGGGGTTGCTAATGCCAATACATTCAGCAATTGCTCAGGAATCTCAGGTTCAAACTCAAATACATCGAGTACCACTTGACGCTGCGTCGCGATAATATCTGCCATTAATGCAGCCTGTTCAATCACAGGCCCACGTGCACTATTAATTAAAATAGCAGAGGGTTTCATTGCAGCCAAAGCAGCTGCATCAAATAAATGTTGCGTCGGGAAATCACCTGACAAGGTTAAAGGCACATGAATTGAAATGGCATCGGCACGTTTTAACAATTCATCGAAGCTCACATTTTCAATCCCTGCAAGCTGCACATAAGGATCATAGCCAATTACATTCCAACCAAGCAGCTGTGCCATCACGGCAAGACGGCTGCCGACATTTCCTAAACCAACAATGGCTAAGGTGAAAGCTTTATTTTTTTCCAAAAGATTGATGTCTAAATGTAATAACGCGGTAATCACATATTCTGCAACAGCTTGCGCATTACAACCCGCGGCATTACTCCACTTAATATGTTGTTGTTCTAAGGCTTGAATATCAAGATGATCGGTTCCAATAGTGGCACTGCCTACAAACTTAATTTTACTCTGATCAATTAAGGCATGGTTTACTTTGGTAACAGAACGAACTAAAAGTGCATCGGCATCCTGTACATCCGCATGGGTCAGGGTACGCCCTGCCCGGTGCTGTATTTCTGCAAATTCCGCAAAGAAATAATCGGTAAATGCTAAATTTTCATCAGCGATAATTTTCATGCAGAAATGTCCTTCTATAGATCTCAGCTTATTATCCTTAGCGCGATCGTAATTGACAATTCATAAATACAACATGCCATCGATTAAATGACAGAAAAAGTCTGATGTTCGTACATGCATGCGACATATTGCCAATTTACTGCAACATCTTTGCTTTTATACTAGAGCTTTCTAACATTCCTAAATCGTAATGACGCAATATTCTCCCTATAAAGGCAAAAATGGTATTAAACGGATTCTCAATGCAACAGGCTATTCTGTTGCGGGATTTAAAGCAGCTTTCCGTTATGAAGCCGCCTTCCGACAAGTTTTATTGCTGAATATTATTCTGATTCCACTGAGTTTTTTTGTCCATGTCTCTGCTGTTGAACAAGCCCTGATGGTTGCGGTCTGCTTATTGGCGATTATTGTGGAACTGTTTAACTCAGCGATTGAAGCGGTCGTTGACCGTGTTTCTTTGGAAAAGAATCCGTTGTCTAAAAATGCCAAAGATATGGGCAGTGCTGCTCAATTTGTTTCTTTGGCGATTATTTTCTTTACATGGATGATTATTTTATTCCGTTAAAAAAGATTGCCTTCAGGCTAAAAAGACAATCTCCAAAGCCAAGACCTGTGTGAAGAACATCTAGGACGAATGCTAGCCAATTGATATCCGTCCCAGATTTTCTTCATTATTCTTATTATTTTACTCTCGATTATTTATTACTTACCTCCAAATAAGTAAGCAACTCCGACTCGCCCACCAAATTCACTTCCACCTGCGAAACCTAAAGCACCACTTGCTGAAACACGGTCCGTGAAAGATGTAACAACACCAATTGATCCAGCTGTTTCACCTTCATAATGACCTACGCCACCAAACACAGCCACTTGACCTGCTTGAATATTCGGGACAGCTTGCTGAGCCGCCAATGCTATAGCAATACCGCGATAAGCTGTTTTTTGCACATCATCAACACGGCGATTCAATTGATCTGCGCGACTATCCAGACGATTAATTTCACCTTGTAAATCTTTACCCTGTAAAGTAATACGATCAGCAACAAGGTGATTGGTTGTCACATGACCAGCACCAACTGTAGTTTTCTGCTCAGTCGTTGTTGATTGCCCTGATGTATCGGTATTGGTTTGAGTTGCAGCTAAAACTACACCATTTACTGCATCTATACGTGTTTCCGTTGTACTTGTCGTAGCTTGATCTGCTGCAACTTTTGTTTCTGTACGACTCAATGTAGACGAATCAAAGGTACCGAACTTATCAAGTTCATTCGTTTCCTTTTTTGCAATTGTAGTTTTTGTTCCATCACCAGTAGTTATCGTTTCAGAGCCATAAACAGTACCCTTAACACTATAGTCGGTTCGATTTACTGTTTCAGTACCACGCGTAATACTGACTGTATCTTTTCCAGCTGCAGAAAGTGATTCAGTATATTCAGATTTAGATGCTTGTTTTACATCATTCGCTGCAATCAGCCCCATTTCTGTTTTATTTGTAACAGTATTGGCTTGGTTGTTCTCTGTGTATTTAAATCCTGTCTGATCTGCATGAATAACATTTAGCTCACGTGATGCAGTAAAGTTTTCTTCGGAGGCTTTACCATCTTGTTGATCTGCACGATATACAATTTCTTCAGTTGTTGTATTTTTCACATCATTGCGAGCAGAACCATCAATATTTGATGCGTTATTCACAATATGAGTTATCGTCGCAGTATCAGATAAGCGTTCTTGACCAATTTGGTACAGGTTTTCTGTCGTTTTAGCTGTAGTTTTAATGCTACTTGTACCAGATTCAATAGGCTGACCTTCTGCTAAAACAATGTCGCCATCTTCATCTTTTTTGAAGGTTTTACCTGTATTTTCAGTAACAGATGTCTTCACCGCTTCACGGTATTTTTCTGCTTTTCCTTTATTAAACAAAGTTACTGTAGAATCTTCATTACCAATACCTTTGACTATACCTGTAGTGCCGTCAGCATAAGTGATCGTTTGAACATTTGTCTTCGCTGCCGTACTTTCTAATGCCTTGAGACCACCGTCTTGATAAACCTTGATATCTTCTTTATTGGTTCTATTATCCTTAATATCTACAATAATATTAGCATCTTTGGCATTAGATACGGCTAAACCACTATCTACCGTTCCATTATCACGTAATGTATTACTGTTAATATTTGCTTTAGCAGTATCATTATAATTGTGACCAACATTCATTGTTATAGCACTTGAGCTAAGTTCATCAGCACTGTCTTTCACAACCGTTTTTGCGAATTCTCTATCTTTCGCATAATCAACTGTTGTTATATTATCGTGACCATTCCAACTGCTCTGAACTGCTCCACTAGCATCTGTAGATTTACCCTCATAAGCTGAGGTAGAAATATTTTCACGTACTTTGTCTTGATCATCTTGGAATAATCGATCAGTCTGTTGGCTTGCCCATTTGTCAAAATCAACTGTATTTACAACTGGTTTACCCTCATTAAAGACAATATTACCATCTAATTCTTCAAAATTAGTATTTACCGTCTCTCCCGATTTTGTTTCAGTTTTCTCATGATGCAGTGCATTTTTTCCTACAGAATAAACTTTAACATCAGTTTCAATACTACCTTTATCTACACGATATACCTTAGTACTGTCTTTTGAAGTTTCTTTATCATCCCAAGCTGTCTTGTCATTGGTATGATATGCCACCTCTTGCCCCATCGTCACTGTATCAGTCCGTTTAGCTGACTGAAGTTCTGTGGTTATAGTTTGCAACTCAGCTGTTTTTGTTTCTAATGGTTTACCTGTTTTAAAGCTAACTTGACTGCGAATGTCATGACCATCTGCATCTTGTCCAATCACAACATAATAATGATCTTTACCGTCCGCATCTTTCCAGCTATGAACATCTTCTGCAGTAAATTTATTACCACTAACATCTACTGCAACAGTGCCGATTTTAAAGTCTTCTTCTTCTGCTGTTTTAACAACAGAGACACCTGTAATTTTGCTTATGAATTTATTATCAATTGCAGCGGCAGCAGTAAGATCACGATCTACTTCAATATTTTCTTGATGATTACGCGCATATTTCGCTGAATCTTCCCATGTTGTATTCCAGTGCTCTTGAAAATCATTATCTTGTTTGTGCGTAACAACTTTGGTTGTCGTACCTTTAACAACAGACTCAGCAATGTTAGTACTTCTAGCGGGATCTCTGCCTGTCTGAATTTCAACTGGCTGCCCTTTCTTATCTCCAGATACATAACGCGTTGGCTGATAAACAGATTCATAAGATTCACCTGTCATTTTTTCGACAGTTTCCGTATTTATTATTGGCTTGTTATCAGCCAATACAATCTCATTATTTTTATTTACCAAGAAATCACGAGTTTTACTTTCCGTAGAAAGTTTATTACTAACTATATAATCTAATGCATTACTTGTTCCTAAAGCGGCCTGATTAAATTGTGTTTCACTCCATTCAGATGAACTTTTATCAAGCTCAATAAAACCATCCAATACACTTTCTTTTGAATTATCAACTGATACCTTAAATTCATTGGTATAATCAAGACCAGCTACATTTACATCATCATAATCAATGGTTTTAGAATTGAAAGTTGATTTATTGGTATCAACTGTAGACTCTATAACTGACTTTTTATCCGCACTTAGATTAAAGGCAACAACATCTTTTGTTGGATCATTATTTTGATGCTGATAATCAGTAGAAACCGTATGATCTGACCAACTTTGCTCACCACTAGACAACATGCCATCTGTATTTTTACTAGTGACCACACCTGTTGCTGAATCTGATGTAGATTGATAATCGACATTATTTTGACTGAATTGAGATTCGACTGTACCAACACGAATCGTTTGCCCAGAAATAGGCTTCCCATCCGCTCCTAGTTTTGCTTCTGTTGTTAAATTAGAGCTTGTAGTTGAATACTTATTAGAGCTTATACGTTCATCTGTTGCTGCATATGTTACATCTTCAAGTACGCCTGTATTACTTTCCGTATGTGCACCAATAACAGTGCCTACATCGTCTGCTGCAAATGCAAATCCAGTATCATCTAGACGTTCAGTAGTAGCGACAATTTCTGTTGTTGTATTTGTCGTTTTGTCAAGTTGAACGCGGGTATTTGCAGTCCGCGTAACATTACCTGTTGTAAGTGTATCTTCCCAGCTCGTTGAATTTGTGGTTATGCCATTTTGCGTGGTCGTTGCGTCCTGATCATTACGCGTTTCTAAAAGGCCTTTCCGAATTTCCTGATAGGTATAATTGCGATAATTAATACCACCAACTTGTGTTTCTGGCCCATTTACAACAGGTGAAGTTTGGCTAACAAGTACTCCAACCTGTTTCGTTCCTTCCATAATAATATCTTTTTCAGAAGTATAACGGCCTGCTTGTTGATCAGAGTCCTCTGTACCTACAGTTTGTTGATAATCATTATTTAATACCGTATCTGTTTTTGTCTCAGTTAATTGCACTGGTGCAGCTAATGCCATTCCAGATACAGCGGCTACAGCCAATGCAATTGATGTTTTTTTCAAATCTGAACTCATTTCCATCTCTCCATTTTAATTTTTTTGAGATTTCCTATTTAAAAACAACTTCTTATAATATTTTTGAAATAATTTGTTAATTAGGATTCCCTCAACAAATAATTCTAGTTTCACTTTATAATTTTATCAATCAAAATTTGATAAATTATTTTTCCTTCCTTGCTCTTTTTTTTACATACTACAAAAAGCTCAATAAAATCGATCTTGTGATTAAGCATAAAAACAAAATAAGGTTTATAATTTTCTGGTTCTAAATGATATTTTTTGGGATCGGCAATAAGGCCTATAAATTTTTATGCAAGAAATAAATGAAAAATCGGCTTTTAGTCAGCGACTAAAAGAAGCTCTCTTAAACCACTCATGGGCTAAAACGAGTCCCACTTGGTTAGCTCGAGAATTTAATTTACGGTATAGTGGCAAATCTATTAGTGTTCAGACTGCAAATAATTGGTTGTTAGGTCTCGCTATTCCTAGCCAAGATAAACTACAACTTTTAGCAGCATGGTTAGAAGTATCTAGTCAATGGTTACGTTTTGGTAATGCAACACAAGAAATTCAGCATCCAGAAATGGTTTATTCAGGTATACAACTTGTACAGCAAGACTTACCTGAAAAATTTGCACAACTCTCCCCAAAGCAAAAACAACTGGTCTATGAATTAATTAATGCATTAATTGATACTAATCAGCAATAAAATCTTGATTAACGATTTTCACAATATAGAGCTTAAGTGCTTCATTTTCTTTCTTTAATAAATTCAATTCTTCTACTAGCTTAAAATAATTTATTTTATACTTATACAACTCTTTAACCTCAATGACTGGATATAATTCAAAATCTCCTAGCTTATTAAAACTCATCATAAAATTCTCCACCTAAAAAAGTCCATTTCGAAAAACATAATTTTTAATCAACTAAAACTTCATTTAAAATAAAAAATATTATAGTTGTTATGTATATATTTACTCTGCTTTAATTTAGCTCTTATTATAATATATTAAATTAATCTTAAATCTACACACCAGACGAAGAATGTCATAAATTATCAACTATTATAATCTTTAATGTTTAAATAAAAAAATCCCTGCATATGCAGGGATTTTTTTGATCTAGACGTAGATGAATTACATCATACCGCCCATACCACCCATACCGCCCATATCTGGAGCAGCAGGTTTATCTTCTGGAATATCAGTAATCATACATTCTGTGGTCAACATCAAACCAGCAACAGATGCGGCGTGTTCAAGGGCAGAACGCGTTACTTTAGCAGGGTCAAGAATACCCATTTCTAACATATCGCCATATTCGCCAGTTGCAGCGTTATAACCAAAGTTACCTTCGCCCGCTTTAACTGCATTGATCACAACTGAAGGCTCATCACCTGCATTCGAAACGATTTGACGAAGTGGCGCTTCAATCGCACGGCGTAAAATGTTGATACCCGCAGTTTGATCTTCGTTAGCACCTTTTAAGTTATCTAACACGTTAACCGCACGTACCAGCGCAACACCACCACCTGCAACAACACCTTCTTCAACCGCTGCACGAGTAGCGTGAAGCGCATCGTCAACACGGTCTTTCTTCTCTTTCATTTCAACTTCAGTAGCCGCACCAATTTTGATGACTGCAACACCGCCTGCTAATTTAGCAACGCGTTCTTGAAGTTTTTCTTTGTCATATTCAGAAGTAGATTCTTCGATTTGCGCACGGATCTGTTGAACACGTTCAGCGATTTGCTCAGCATTACCTGCACCATCAACAATCACAGTGTTTTCTTTAGATACAGTGATTTTGTGCGCTGTACCTAAATCTTGAAGAGAAGCTTGCTCTAAAGACATACCGACTTCTTCAGAAATCACAGTCGCGCCAGTCAAGATCGCGATGTCCTGAAGCATTGCTTTACGACGGTCACCAAAACCTGGGGCTTTCACCGCACATACTTTGATAATACCGCGCATGTTGTTCACCACAAGAGTCGCAAGCGCTTCGCCTTCAACATCTTCAGCGATGATAAGAAGTGGTTTACCAGTTTTAGCAACTGCTTCTAATACGGTAATCAATTCACGGATATTGCTGATTTTTTTATCAACAAGAAGAATGAATGGATTTTCAAGTTCAGCAGTCAAAGTATCTTGTTTGTTCGCGAAGTATGGAGAGATATAACCACGGTCGAACTGCATCCCTTCTACAACGTCTAACGCGTCTTCGAAGCCAGAACCTTCTTCTACAGTGATAACACCTTCTTTACCGACTTTTTCCATTGCTTGCGCAATCAACTTACCTACAGTTGTGTCTGAGTTCGCAGAGATCGAACCCACTTGTTCAATTGCTTTGAAGTCATCAGCAGGTTTTGCATTGGCACGGATATTTTCAACAACTGTTTTTACTGCGATGTCGATACCACGTTTTAAATCCATTGGGTTCATACCTGCAGTTACAGATTTGATCCCTTCATTTAAGATTGCTTGAGCAAGTACAGTTGCAGTTGTTGTACCGTCACCTGCGATGTCATTGGTTTTAGAAGAAACTTCACGAACAAGTTGAGCACCCATGTTTTCAAACTTGTCTTTTAATGAAATTTCTTTCGCAACTGTTACACCATCTTTAGTGATGTGCGGTGCACCGAAAGAACGGTCGATCACAACGTTACGGCCTTTAGGGCCTAAAGTTACTTTTACTGCATCTGCAAGTACGTTTACACCTGCAATCATTTTTGAGCGAGCTGAATCACCAAATTTTACGTCTTTAGCTGACATGTGAAACTCCGAATCTTTTTAAATTACTGTATCTGATAATTTGTGAGTTATGTGCCGATTAGCCTTCAAGTACCGCTAAGATGTCTGACTCTTTCATGATCAAGAGTTCTTCACCACTTACTTTTACTGTTGTACCCGCATAAGTACCAAACAATACTTTGTCGCCAACTTTAACGTCTAAAGCGCGAACGCCATTGTCAGTGATTTGACCATTACCTACTGCGATTACTTCACCTTGCGATGGTTTTTCAGCAGCAGAACCTGGAAGTAAAATACCACCAGCCGTTTTAGTTTCTTCTTCTACGCGACGAATCACAACACGATCATGTAATGGACGAATGTTGCTCATAGTTAACTCCATCAGACTTAGTCTTTTTGATTAATGTGTATCGCCAATTCATGGCAATACATAAAATTTTGATATGCCACTTTTGTGGGGTTGAAAAAAATAGCTTCAAGGGGGAAAAGAAAAAAAATTCTACTTATTAGATGTTTTTTTAAACACAACACCCAAAGCTGCTGAATTAAACAACACTTTAAGATGGAACAAAGATCTGTTCTTTCTCATCAAACCAATAATGCTCAATCTTTCCATCATCTGAAATTACATTAAAACTATTGGTTAATCCAAAGCGTAATCGGTTTGAAGTCGCGGTCCCAGCATGGATATCTAAAATTGGGTGATCAAATCCCAACTGAAAGATTTGATTTAAATCATGTACAGCAACTTTATGTAAATGCCCATGTAATAGACCAAATAAACCGGTTGCACCCCAGCGTTCTAATGCGATTTTTCCAAGCACAGGACAGTCTTTATCCCCATGCTCATTCGGAAAGGTATAAAAAGGCTGATGGAAAACCACCAATTTTATTTTATTCGCAGGCGCATGATTTAGCTTTTCATAGGTCTCATGAATTTGATCCAGCGAAATGTGTCCCCGCGTATGATAGCGTCGCCGAATACTATTCATTCCAACAATATAAAAATGCGCTGTTTCCAAGGTTGTTTCTAAGCGACCAAAAAATGCCTGATAACGAACAAAGGGAGAGAAAAAACGATTCCAGACATGATACAGCGGAATATCATGATTACCTGGCACAACAATATAAGGAAGATTGAGCGCATCTAGAAATTGTCGACATGCATAAAACTGCTTAAAACGCGCACGCTGCGTCAAATCCCCACTCACCACGATGGCTTCTGGGCGATGCTGTTGGCAAAATTGTTTTATTGCTTGAATGCAACCTTCACGTTCAGTACCGAAATGCAAATCAGACAGATGTAACAGCATTCGGAACCATCACTTTTAACGCTGATTTTTTAACTGAAAATTTTAATGGGGTGTCCATCTCCATAAGCTCTCCATCTATTGCCACTGTTAATTTTGGCTTTTTACAGTTCACCTGTATATGTTCGGCACAAAATGAATACACATCAGAAGCTTGATCAATTTTACCCTGAACTAATTTCCATAGCATTTTCATTAAACTGAGACGATCACTTTTGGCAACGACGACCCCTGCTAACTTTCCATGTGCAGCACATTCTGCAATCCTTAATTTCATATCACTCAGTTGCAATTGATTATTGCCAAAAAAAACCAAAGGTGTCGCAACCGGATAGCGCTGCTCATCAATAGTGACCGCAAGTTTTAAGGATTTATGTTCACGCAGTAATACATCCAAACCCGATGTATACGCATTCAATGGGAATCGTCCAAAACGTTGATTATAGCGTTCCCGTTTTTTTATAAATAAAGGATATAAGCCCAGACTCGCATTGTTGAGATAAATCTGATCATTGATTGCAGCAACATGGACTTCTTGTATTGCTCCAGTCGCAATCACCTTTGCGGCCTGAGCAACATCGATTGGAATATTTAATGCCCGAGCCACATAGTTAAATGTCCCTAATGGCATAATTCCCATTGCTATATCACTATGCAGCAGTTTTTTTGCAACAGCATTTAACGTTCCATCGCCTCCTGCCGCAACCACAACCCCTTTATGTTCTGACTGCTGATGCCGAGCCAGAACGGTTGTCATCAGGTCATCAAAATCAACTTGAGAATTAAGTTCAAAAACCTGAATTTCGAATCCATATTGGGTCCAAAAAGTCATGAGACGCTCATATTCTTCATCTTGTTGAGCTGCATGAAAACCTGATTTTTGATTATAAATAATCGATAAAGGCTTTATATTTTGAGCCATGAATCACAACCTTAAGACAGATCATATGCATATTTTTGTTTACAAAATCAACAAATAAAAGCTTGTTTATGTAAATTTTGAATGAGCTTCATTCATATAATCAATAACAATTCTCATAAAATTAAAAATAAATTCAAGCCATTGTTTTACATCATGATTTACAACAAAAATAACATATATAAATATACAAAATAGTAAAATATAAAATAATCAAATATATAAAAAACAATGCCTTGTAATTAAATATGCATTTCCACACGAAGAGTCGGACCTATTCTTTAGTCTTATATTTTTTATGATTTTATGCTTTAATACAGCCACTTTTTTTACTTCATCTGTCTTACTGCCATCCAGTAGATAGAATTTGTACGTTGTACACACTTTAAAAAGGCATCACCATGACCCAAGTGAACGCACCAGAATTCGTTCGTCACCCTAAGCTTATTGCATGGGTGGAAGAAATTGCAAAATTGACCAAACCAGCAAAAATCGAATGGTGTGACGGAAGCGAAGAGGAATATCAACGTCTAATGGACTTGATGATCGCTAACGGCACCATGCAGAAACTCAACCAAGAAAAACATCCTGGTTCTTATCTTGCAAATTCTGACCCTTCTGACGTTGCTCGTGTTGAAGATCGCACTTATATCTGCTCTCAAAATCAAGAAGATGCTGGCGCAACCAATAACTGGGTTGCTCCTGCTGAGATGCGCGCAAAATTAAATGGATTATTTGACGGTGCAATGGAAGGCCGTACCATGTATGTGGTTCCCTTCTCGATGGGTCCTTTAGGAAGCCACATTGCTCACATCGGTATTGAGTTAACAGATTCACCTTACGTTGCTGTCAGCATGACGAAAATGGCACGTATGGGCAAAGCCGTTTATGACGTGTTAGGTACAGATGGCGAGTTTATCCCATGTGTACACACTGTTGCTGCGCCACTTAAAGATGGCGAGAAAGATGTTGCTTGGCCATGTAATAACGAAAAATATATCGTTCACTATCCAGAAACGCGTGAAATCTGGTCTTATGGTTCTGGTTACGGCGGCAATGCACTACTAGGCAAAAAATGCTTAGCATTACGTATTGCTTCTGCAATGGGTCGCGAGCAAGGTTGGTTAGCTGAACACATGCTAATCCTAGGTGTGACTAACCCACAAGGTGAAAAACACTACATCGCAGCAGCATTCCCTTCTGCATGTGGTAAAACAAACTTTGCTATGTTAATTCCACCAGCAGGTTACGAAGGCTGGAAGATTGAAACTGTAGGTGACGATATCGCTTGGATCAAACCAGGTGAAGATGGTCGCTTATATGCAATCAATCCAGAAGCTGGTTTCTTCGGTGTTGCACCTGGTACAAATACCAAAACTAATCCGAACTGCATCGCAACCATGCATAAAGATGTGATTTATACCAACGTTGCAGTAACCAAAGATGGCGAAGTATGGTGGGAAGGTCTTACTAAAGAAGTTCCAGCTGACTTAATCACTTGGAAAGGCCAACCATACGTTGAAGGCGAAAAAGCAGCGCATCCTAACTCACGCTTTACTGTTTCTGCGGGTCAATGTCCTTCGATTGACGCTGACTGGGAAAATCCAGCAGGTGTACCAATCTCTGCATTCATCTTCGGTGGTCGCCGTGCAGATACAGTGCCTTTAGTTTCTGAAGCATTTGACTGGGTTGATGGCGTTTATAAAGCAGCAACGATGGGTTCTGAAACAACTGCGGCAGCGGTTGGCCAACAAGGTATCGTTCGTCGTGACCCATTCGCAATGCTTCCATTTGCGGGTTATAACATGGCTGATTACTTCGGTCACTGGTTAGACATGGGCAAAAAAGTAGGCGCGAAAGCTGAAGCTGCTGGTAATAAATTACCAAAAATCTTCAACGTAAACTGGTTCCGTCGTGATGCTGAAGGCAACTTCGTATGGCCTGGTTTCGGTCAAAACATGCGTGTTCTTGAGTGGATCATTGATCGTTGTGAAGGCCGTGCAGAAGCAACTGAAACACCAATCGGTTTTGTGCCAACTTATGAACAATTGAACTGGAATGGTATTGATTTCTCTAAAGAGCAATTCAACACCGTTACAGCTCAAGATAAAGATCAATGGATCAAAGAGCTTGAAAGCCACACTGAGTTATTCACTAAACTTGGCGCTCGCTTACCTCAAGCACTTAAAGATCGTCAAAATGAATTATTAGCAGCTGTTAAATCTGCTTAATCATAATTGACATAAAAAGGTCGCTTCGGCGGCCTTTTTTGTCATCTTACATTGCAAAACTATAATAAACTAACAGCCTTAAAAGTAATTTTCATCCAATGCAGATGAACAGATTAAAATTTTAATGTGTCAGCAAAACTAAGTTAAAAATACGCTAGAGCCACATCTTAATTTAAACAGGAAAAGCTATGCAACAAGAGATTACAACCGCACAGGATTTTTTAAAATTACTCCCAGACCCAAACACTGTTTTTGCAGCCCAAGATTCTTTTCTTGCAAAACATTTACTCCCCCTCATTTCGATTGACCTTACCCAGATCAATCCCGAATGGCAAGGCTGGATTCATTTAGTCAATCCAATTGAACCCTATGAGTGTTACATTGGCTCAGAAACTGCTGAGTTCTATAATGAATTTGCACATGAAAATTGGTTTATTTTACAGCTGGATGAGCAGTCTCAATATCATTGGTTGGCTGATCAACACTATTTTATTCTAGAAAATAGCAATCACGCTTCATATGCTGACGTTTTGGATCATAGCCAAAAAATGCATGAAGATTTTCAACAGGTTAAACAACGTTTCTTAGAACAAAAAAGAGTAATTAGCACCTCTGATGTCAAGTATCAAAATAACAAACCCGCCATCTTACTCAATCAATTGGGTGGTGACGCAAATTATGGTAACTGGTGCTATCCAATCGGAGAGCAACTTCAATTGAAAAATATTGAACAAGATGACAACTGTTTTGTACACATCTTTGATCAACAACAACGACCTTATTATTTCATTGCCTCAGCATCGGGTTGGGAGTATTGCAATCATGGTGCCGACAATATCTTGATGTTTTACCAACCCGAAACTCGACGTGTCCTATTTACATTTGACTGGACATAACTGATCACAGGTCGCTACGGCGGCCTTTTTTAATGTCCAATTTTCGAAAATTCCTATCAATCCTCCACCCCACGCTAGGTATTCCCATTAAGCTTTGGACGAAATAAATTGCAAAGTTAACGAATATTAACAATAATTGTAATAATAATATTTCTCATTTACATGGTTGTAGACATGAGTTCTTCCACGCTGTTCAAACGCACTCCCCTTTTTTTAGCAATCTCCACATTAGTCAGTATCAGCTCATATAGCCATGCACTTGAGGAAGGATCACAACAACTCCCAACCATCAAAGTTCAAGCCTCGCCAGATAGCAATACCAGTGAACAAACTAAAGCATATACCATTAAAAATAGTTCAAGCGCCACCAAACTCGATATTGAAGCCAAAGAAATCCCTCAAACTATCAATGTAGTGACACGCCAACAAATTGAAGATTTTGGCCTTACCAGTTCTCGAGATGTACTCAACAATACCCCTGGTGTGACCGTAAACTCACTTGAAACTGAACGCTCTGTGTATATGGCACGTGGTTTTGAAATTTCAAACATTCTGGTTGATGGAGTTGGTTTTCCATCAAGTGAATGGAATTATAATGACACCAATCCAGACAGCTACTTTTATGATCGCATTGAAGTCATTAAAGGTGCAGATGCTCTAACCAATGCTTTTGGTGATCCAAGCGCAACCATTAACTATATCCGTAAACGCCCCACCAAAGAGTTTCAAGCCAATGCTGGCTTAAGCTATGGCTCATGGGATACACAACGTTATGAGGCAGATGCCTCGGGTAGCCTATTACCAAACGGTACTGTTCGCGGCCGTGTTTCTGGTTTTCAACAAACAGGCAATTCAAACTTAGACCGCTATAGTTCTGAGAAAAATGGCATTGCAGGAATTTTAGAAGCTGATCTTGGAGACAATACCTTACTAACTATTGGTGCCAGCCAAGAAAAAAATAAACCCAATGCTAATAACTGGGGTGCGTTACCGTTAATGGATTCTTCGGGCAAACAAATCAATTATGATCGCTCTTACAATCCAAACCCCGATTGGGCCTATTGGGACAACACTTCACGTAATGCGTTTTTTGAGTTAAAACAAAAATTATCAGAAACTTGGTCTGCCAACCTAAGCTACAACTACAATGAGAAAGATCGTAAAAGCCAACTGCTCTACTACTATGGCTATCCAAATGCTGATGGCTCAGGTATTTCCCTAACACCAAGCGGCTTTTTAGAAAATAATAAACTACATACGGCCGATTTAAATCTACAAGGCAAATTTGACCTGTTCAATCAAGAGCATGAAGCAATCATCGGCTATTCCTTCTCAAACAGCCATCAGAATGATCATGCAAAAAATGGGACCTTGCATGATAGTAATATTAACTATACTGATAATGTTCCTTACACAACAGATTGGGCAAGTTGGACCCCCAACAATGTCACTTGGTCTAATTTTTCTCAGACCGCAGACTATACACAACGTAACCAATCGGTTTATGCAGCAACACGCCTTCACCTTAACGATGATCTAAAAGTTACCTTAGGGGCAAACTATGTAAAAGCCAAAAGTGAAGGTACAAGTTACGATGCGCCCATGGTTTATGATGAAAGCAAAGTTTCCCCATATGCAGGTATCACCTACAACTTCACCCCGGAATATACTGGTTATATGAGCTACACCTCGATTTTCCGACCACAAACTGCAGTCGATGAAAAAACAGGTAAAGTTGCGGATCCAATTGAAGGTAAAAGCTATGAAGTTGGGTTTAAAAGCTCATGGCTAGATAACAAACTCACTGGGACACTGGCTGTATTTAGAACCGAGGAAAATAATTATCCACTACGTCCAACAGATAGCCATCCACTTAACCGTACTTCAGCCATTAGTGATTTACGTTCACAAGGTTTAGAAGTTGGCTTGGCTGGACAATTAACAGATCAAGTCAATGTTTCACTCGGCTATACCCAGTTTAGCCTGCAAGATCTAAAGAATGGCGGTGCTGCAAGAACCTATAATCCAACACAAAGCTTTAATCTATTAACGACCTACTCCCCTACTCAGCTACCAAAATTGAAAGTTGGTGCAGGTCTAAAATGGCAAAGTAAAATCACCCGTTTTGATCCAAGTTATAACACTTATCTCAAACAAAGTGATTATGCCTTGCTGAATTTAATGGCAAGCTATGACCTTAGTCCAAATCTCAGTATTCAGGCCAACGCTAATAACGTAACTGATAAAAAATATTTAAACAGCTTTACCGATGGACAAGCCTTCTACGGAGCACCTGCAAATTACACCGTTGCATTCCGCTTTAAGTACTAATGAAGACCCATAAAAAAAGCCCCTTATTCAAAGGGGCTTTTTTATTGAGAATTTTTAAGCAGCAACCGTGCTATTTGGTTTATTTGCTAAATACACATCTAAGCTTTCGATTTCAGTTGGCGTAAAATTGAGACCAAGCTTTGAACGTCTCCACAAAATATCTTGGCTGGTCGTGACCCACTCAAAGCGGCATAAATAATCCACTTCTTTGGCATACAAACCTTGTCCAAAATGTTGTCCAAGCTGTGCAACAGAAGTTGCCTCTCCTAAAATATTCCAAATACGTGAACCATAAGCAGATGCCCAACGTTTTGCCAACGCTTCAGATGTATCCGTCACTTGTGCACGGATTTCTTTTGCCAACTGCTCAGCTGATGCCATATTTTCGCCACCCGGTAAGGCTTCTGTCGCTGTCCAACTGCCTTTCATTTCTGGGAAAAATGCTTTTAACTGCTGCATGGCAGATTCTGCTAACTTACGATACGTGGTTAACTTACCGCCAAACACAGACAGTAATGGGGCTTGATCTTCCGATTCTTGCGATAAAGCCAAAGTATAATCACGGGTAATTGCAGATGGATTGTCTGATTCATCATCACACAATGGACGCACACCTGCAAAAGTCGAAATAATATCAGCTTGGGTTAACTGATTTTTGAAGTGTGCATTACTGACTTCAATCAAGTAATCAATTTCTTCTTGGGTGATTTTTACTTGTGCAGGATCACCTTGATACTCACGATCTGTGGTACCAATCATGGTGTATTGATCTAAATATGGAATCGCGAACACAATACGACGGTCATCATTCTGCATGATAAAGGCTTTATCACCTTCATAAAGCTTCGGCACAATGATATGACTGCCTTGAATCAAACGAATGCCATACGGTGATTTAAGCTGTAAATCTTGCTTAATAAATTGTGCCACCCAAGGCCCAGCAGCATTGACCAAAGCCTTGGCTTTGATCTGGAATTGGCCTTGTGCATTTTCCAAATCCACAATCCAGTATTGACCTTGGCGTTGTGCGGATAAGCAACGGGTGCACGTCACAATGTCAGCCCCTTTTTCACGGGCGTGCATGGCATTCAACACCACCAAACGCGAGTCATCCACCGCGCAGTCTGAATATTCAAAACCACGTGTAATTGCTGCATTTAATGGACTGTCTTCTTTAAAGTAAACGTTGTTCGAACCCAATAACTTTTCACGTTTACCCAAGTGATCGTAAAAGAATAAACCTGTACGAATCAACCATGCTGGGCGCAGATGTGGACGATGCGGCATGATAAAACGCATGGGACGAATAATATGCGGTGCTTTCGCCAACAACACTTCACGCTCAGCCAGCGCTTCACGTACTAAGCGGAATTCCTTATGTTCAAGATAACGCAAACCACCATGAATCAACTTACTGCTTGCAGAAGAGGTATGGCTGGCCAAATCATCTTTTTCACAGAGGAATACAGATAAGCCACGACCTGAAGCATCTGCTGCAATACCAACACCGTTGATACCACCACCAATGACAGCAAGGTCATAAATTTTGTCGTTAGACTGAGGAGAAGTTTGCATAAGTCACCGCAAATTTTCATTATTGTTCAATAACGAACATTTAAACATGTAAAATGAAAACAAACAATAAAAAAACGTCAAAAAAATGCCAATTTCTAGGCATTTTTAGATAAATGGTCAAAACTGAAAATAGAAGCATTAAAACACAGAGAATCTTTCAATATAAAGGCGGCTGATGCTTAGCGTTTAGTTCTTATTTAAATAGACTTGAGCCAAATCGTCTCGACTCAAGAAAAGTAACAATTTTTCGAAAATGAAGATTTACTGGGCAACAATCAAGCCAACATCTAAATCTCGAATGGTTTTCATAAATTCATCATTCGGTTGCTGGTCAGTAAAAATACAATCAACTTGCTTAAGTGAACCTAAACGGATCATGGCATTACGACCAAACTTACTGCTATCTGCTGCAAGGAACACTTGACGGGCACTGGATACAATTTCCTGAGACACACATACTTCTTGGAAATCAAAATCCAGCAAGGTGCCATCTTCTTCAATACCACTAATACCAACTAAAGCATAATCCGCTTTAAACTGTTTAAAAAAGTCTGCAGTCGCCTGACCAATCACCCCACCATCCGGACGGACACGCCCGCTGGCAATCAGTACCTCAAAGTCTTCTTTGGTACTGAGGATTTTGGCGACATTGAGGTTATTGGTAATAATCCGCAAACCCGTATGATTCAGTAATGCGTGAGCAATGGCTTCCGTGGTGGTCCCAATATTGATAAATAAAGAGGCATAATCAGGAACAGCTGCAGCCACTGCGGCTGCAATCGTTCTTTTTTGTTCCAACATATGGCCAACACGCATCGTATATTCAGTGTTTTCCACACTTGAATCATGCGCTGCACCACCATGATAACGGCGCAGCAAGCCTTCATCGGCCAGTTGATTAATATCACGACGGATGGTTTGCGGGGTGACATCAAAATGCTGAGCAAGCTCTTCAATACTGATATAGCCACGCTCTCTCACTAATTCGAGGGTTTTCTGTTGGCGTAGTATCAAGCTCATGCTCATCCATCCTATGTTGTTTTAGTCATCTTAAATTGGGGTTATTTTAGCTTAATCTTCCGCCCAATCACGAGTACGTCCGACTGCTTTTAACCAACCTTTATAGAGTTTTTCAGTCACATCCTGACTGCACTCTGGGGTAAAGGTATTTTCGATGGTCATTCTACTCTTCAATTCATTTAAATCCGACCAGAAACCGACCGCCAGACCCGCCAAAAATGCTGCGCCCATACCCGTGGTTTCTTTCATGGCTGGACGTTCAACTGAAGTGCCCATGATGTCGGCTTGGAATTGCATCAAGAAGTTATTCGCGGTTACACCACCATCGACTCGTAAAGTACGCAATTTCTCACCAGAGTCCTGCTGCATGGCATCCAAGACGTCACGTGTTTGGTAAGCAATTGACTCCAATGTCGCACGAATAATATGTTCGATGCTGACGCCACGAGTAATCCCTAAAATCGCACCGCGCGCTGTTGGATCCCAATAGGGCGCCCCTAAACCCGTAAAGGCTGGAACCACATAGACGCCATTGCTGTCTTTTACTTTGGTTGCATAGTATTCAGAGTCATGCGAATCATTAATCGCTTTGAGCTCATCACGTAACCACTGCACACAAGAACCGCCATTAAATACCGCACCTTCCAGTGCATAATTCACTTCACCGCGCGGACCACATGCGATTGTCGTCAATAAACCATGATCAGATTGCACAATGCGTTTGCCCGTATTCATAAGCAAGAAGCAACCCGTACCATAGGTATTTTTTGCCTGCCCCACTTCAACACACATTTGTCCAAATAGCGCAGCCTGCTGATCACCAGCAATACCTGCAATTGGAATTCCAATCTCTTGCCCACTAATGGTATGGGTATAACCATAGATTTCTGAAGAACTACGCACTTCAGGTAACATCGCTTTTGGAATATTCAGTGCTTCAAGTAACTTGTCATCCCACTGCAAAGTTTCAATGTTGAATAGCATGGTGCGGGAAGCGTTAGTGTAATCAGTGACATGCACTTGACCATTGGTCAATTTCCACAGCAACCAAGTGTCAATCGTACCAAACAGCAACTCACCACGTTGTGCACGTTCACGGCTACCTTCGACGCGATCTAGAATCCACTTAATTTTTGTCGCAGAGAAATACGGATCAAGCACCAAACCAGTGACTTTATGAACATAATCCTGCCAACCGTCTTGACGTAGTTGATTACAAATTTCATTGCTTTGGCGACTTTGCCATACAATTGCATTGTAAATAGGTTTGCCAGTCTGTTTATCCCAAATCACGGTGGTTTCACGTTGGTTAGTGATCCCAATTGCTGCAATTTGCTCGCTAGAAATACCTGCTTGCGCTAGAGCTTCAACCCAGACGGCGCTTTGTGTCGCCCAGATTTCCATTGGATCATGCTCAACCCAACCTGGTTGTGGGTAGATTTGCGTAAATTCACGCTGAGCAATACTGATGACATTCGCATCGTGATCCAACACGATCGCACGTGAGCTCGTTGTACCTTGGTCAAATGCAACCACGTATTTCTTTTGACTATCTGTAGAGATCATGACATACCTATCCAGACTTGCTTAATTGAGGGCCAAGTGACATTCAACAAACCCTATCCTGCAATAAATTAAATGCCCGTTAAAAAACGGGCTCCAATACTGCAAAAAAAGCAATGACTTCTGTATTAAATAAAAAACTTGGCAGATTATATGCAAAATTGTTCGAAAACGAAAATTCTTTCTTGATATTTGAAGCTAAAAAACGATGAATAGCCTGTGTTTTAAAGATTCCTCACAATAAAAAACTTATTTTATGCGATACTAAAACCAGAAATAACAGGATTATTGATATGAAAAAAACCAATTTATTGTTAATTATGAGCGGTGCTCTTGTTCTTGCAGCCTGTCAAAGTAGTCCACATCAATACAATGGCACAACGGGTTATCAAATTGAAAATAAAACGGCCACTTCTGCGACTGTTGCTTATACGCTCGCTGCACGTAGTAATAGCGACTTAGATGAGAAAAAATTACAACATGCCTGCAAGCAAATTCTAGGTGCGGACAAAACCTATAAACTTGCTGTATTGAGTGTCAATGAGATCGCAAATCCAATCCAACAAGAACAATATGGTGTAAAACTCGGCAATAGCCGTGCAACATTTGGTTTATCCAATTCACCCGATTTAAATAATAGCGAAGGCTATGCCACCCGTCAGGCGCTTGAAGCTCGCCCAAGCACACTCAAAGTGGTTCGTTATACTTGTTCTTAATTTTATGGCTTAGCCAATGAAAATGGATGTATTCCATCATGGGGAATACATCCAACACCGCTTATCCTTTCAAAACGTCATGAATCGAAAGATCCTTATCAAACACCGATTTTGCAAACGGGCACAAAGGAATGACTTTCACCTGACGTTGACGCACAAAGGCAATCAGCTCCTTTAGCAGCTTATGCCCGACACCTTGACCACGAAATTGGTCACTTACATCGGTATGGTCAATAATGAGCATACTGTCCCCCGCCCAGGTATAAGCCATCTCACCAGCGAGTTCCTCGCCTTCGTACAGCTTAAAAGCACCATGTTTGCCATCATCAATCTGCTGGATACTCATACATCTTCCTTTTTAAACATTTTTCTGTATAACAGCCCCAAGGCCATCTGTTTATTTCATCTGAATGTTTTAGCATGCATAGTCAGGAGATTGTGTTGAGATTTGATAATCTCAATACAAAATAGCTTTTCACTAGGGGGTATTATTTGGTTCGATAAAAACTGACGTTTCTAAATTCTTTGCCTTCATCCAGATCTGGCCAAGTGCTTGCGCTACGTTCATCAATTTTTAGATATTGCGGATGGCTAAAGTTTTTGACTCGACTATCCGCGACCCAGACCTCAGGTGCAAATTTTAAAAACTCATCCAGAAAGAAACGATTGGATTGGTCATACAGTACATCTGCCGCCAATAACACATCAACTTGTTCGGACTGGTACAAATCGTCCAGATACTCGAGTTCAACATCATTCAGCAACGCATTTTCACGACATGATGCAAGACTGATGGGATCAATATCACAACAAATCACACGTTTAGCACCTGCCATTTTTGCCGCAATCGCAACCACACCCGAACCAGCACCAAAATCTAAAACAACCTTATCTTTAACATGATGCGGCTCAGCCAATAGCCATTGTGCCATTGCCAGACCAGAAGCCCAACAAAAAATCCAATACGGCGTTTCATTCCAAATCCGTCGAATCACTTCATCGTCTAAACGATCGGTTGGAAATACTGGCGGAATTAGCCAAAGCGAAATTGGTGTTTCAGGTAACTGCTGTGCGAGTAAATCAGTATTTGGAATCACCTGATGCAAGGCCTGCAACAAATGTTCAGGTGCTTTGGTAAATTGAAAAGTGCAACTCATATTTCTTGAATTCTAAAAAACCCCTCTTCGCGAGGGGTTATTAATCGTTACGCTAATGCTTTTTCAGCAGCTTCTACAGTTTGACGAATCAACGTCGTAATCGTCATCGGTCCCACACCACCCGGTACTGGGGTATAAGCTGAAGCAATCTCTTCAATACCGACCAATTGGATATCGCCGACACCACCACCATCACGAGGATGGAAGCCCGCATCAACCACGACCGCACCTTGTTTGATCCAGTCTTTTTGAATCAATTCAGCTTTACCGACTGCACCAACAATAATATCGGCTTGTTTTACCAATTCTGGTAAGTTTTGAGTACGAGAATGGCAAATGGTCACAGTCGCATTGGCTTGTAATAGCATCATCGCCATTGGTTTACCCAAAATAGCAGAACGGCCTACGACAACCGCGTGTTTACCTGCGATTTCAATTTTATTTTCTTGCAAAATGGTCATAATGCCCGCTGGAGTTGCTGAACCATACGCCGCTTCGCCCATAGCCATACGACCAAAACCTAAACACGTCACGCCATCGACATCTTTCGCTAACGAAATCGCATCGAAACACGCTCTTTCATCAATTTGTTCAGGCACTGGATGCTGTAACAAGATGCCATGCACATCAGGATTGGCATTTAATTTTTCAATTTCAGCCAATAATTGTTCAGTTGTAGTTTCTTTTGGAAGTTCAACTTTAAGCGAGTCCATGCCAACCCGGCGGCAAGCATTACCTTTCATACGCACATACGTGGCAGATGCACCATCATCACCAACCAAAATGGTTGCCAAGATTGGGGTACGCCCCGATTTTGCTTTTAATGCTTCTACACGTACCAACAAATCCGTTTCAATTTGTTTTGCTAATGCACGACCGTCTAAAACCAATGCCACAGCGCATCTCCAAAGTGGGTATGAATCAATTGCGTAAATAATACATGATAATTTGAGCAATATTCTTTTAGATGTTGTTTTTATGTGCATATTCGCAATAAACACTATTGTTTTTTTTTAAAAGATTGCTAATATGTGCATCACCAAGAGATGGCGGGGTGGCAGAGTGGTCATGCAGCGGACTGCAACTCCGTGTACGCCGGTTCGATTCCGACCTCCGCCTCCATTGGTAAAGCCCGAGTGGTGAAATCGGTAGACACAGGGGATTTAAAATCCCCCGCCCACAAAGCGTGCCAGTTCGAGTCTGGCCTCGGGCACCATCTTTCAGCGACCGAAATATGGTGCAAATAAAAATCCAGCGCAAGCTGGTTTTTTTATGCCTAAAATTTAAGAATAGACCATAAAAAAAGCCAAGCTCATTGACTTGGCTTCCCCCCACTTTTGAAACTTAAGCCACTTGCTGCCCTGTTTTCACTGGCAATAAGTTTTTATCCAAACTCAATTGATAGCCTCGTGATTGATCAATCACATATTCAGGCTTTTTGATTGAATCCACATAAATCCATTGTGACTGAACTTGTGCAGCATCAAATTGAACAATCAAATAGCCTCTTTGATTTAAATTGCAGTAATTCAACTCATCAATCAAAGTCGTGAATGCAAATTCAAACTGTTGCAACTGTGCCAATGGAATATTTAAATATTTTTCTAAGCCCGGCGAAGACACCGAACTGGTTGCTAACTCTACCCCAACAAATGCACCGTCTTTACTGTATAAATTTGATGACCATGCGTTATGGGTATCCCCTGCTAATACCACCACTTTTTTCTTTAATTGCGCCAAAGCAGCGTACACAATCTCACGCTCAGCAAAATAACCATCCCATGCATCTAAGTTATAAGGTGCAACCGTCAGAACACGTGCTTTTTCTTGTGCTGTTAAAGTCGGATCACCTTTCTGCAGGCGAACTTTTAAAGTCACCAACTCGGTAATTTGTGCATTCATCTTATTTAAAGTATCCGCACTCGGATTCCCTGCGGTAATTTCAGCCAAAGCAAGTAGCAACTCAGCAGGAACCAACATCTTGGTCATCAGAATTTGCTGACCAAGTACATTCCAGTTTGCTGTCGACTGTTGCAGTTTTCCAATCAGCCAATCACGTTGGGTATAACCCATTAGAGTACGTGCTGGATTGGTCAAATCTGCTTGGAATTTTGCAATATCCAAACCATTCGCTGTCATATAATTGGCATAGTCCAACTGTTCATCACGCGCAATAATTCGCGTATCTAACATCGTCAATTGAACTAAATTACCAAAATCGAATTGGCGATAAATCTTGGTGTGTTGATCATCGACAGGACGAATTGGCATCCACTCAAAGTAGGCCTGTAAAGCGGCTAGTTTACGGTCAAGGAATGATCCTTCGTTTGGCTGGTGATTTTCCGCCCCTTCTCGCCATGCATCATTAGCTAATTCATGGTCATCCCAAATCACAATAAATGGATGACGAAGGTGCAAGGCCTGCAAGTCTTTATCTTTACGATAGAGCGCATAACGCTTGCGATAATCATCCAACTTAATAATTTCTTTATTATTGTCTGCGGCAAGCGTACGGCCTAGTTTGGCTGCATCCTCTGCTGCATAGCCATCCGCGCCATATTCATAAATATAATCACCTAAATGGATCACCACATCGACATTTTGCTTGGCCATTTCACGATATACATAGAAATAACCTGCTGGATAATTCGAACATGAACATACTGCAAAACTGACTTTTGTCGCACTGCTTGGCAAAGTCTTGGTTTGGCCCACAGGTGAAACTTTATCTCCGAAGATAAAACGGTAGAAATAGCTTTGATCTGGTTTTAAGCCTGTAGCATCTACCTTCACCGTAAAATCTTGTGAAGCTGTTGTGGTGACTTTATCGGTTTTAATGATTTGTTTGAATTGCTGATCTAACGCAATTTCCCATGTCACTTGCAGACGGGCACTACTCTCGCTTGGCGTCAAGCGCGTCCATAAGATCACGCGATCTTGTAAAGGATCACCACTGGCAACCCCATGTTCAAAACTCACTTGCAATGTTGCTGTTTCTTGATCTGAACTGTCATTACATCCTGTAAACCCTGCAGATAAAGACAACGCCCCGAAACCGAATAGACTTTTTTGAATGAGTTCCCGTCGTGAAATTTTTGCTGTCATTTGGATAGCTACCTTAATTTTATCACTATAAATAAATGACTTAAATTAATTGGCTTAAATGAAGCTTTGATCTCAGTTTGATGAAAGAATCATGAAAGTTATATGACAGTGCTTAATTTTCATCAGATAAGCACATGAATTGATTGAAAAGAAAGCAAATAGCAAGTTTTGCTCTTGCCAAGTTTTAAAGTGTCCTCTATTATTGCGCACATGCCCGAGTGGTGAAATCGGTAGACACAGGGGATTTAAAATCCCCCGCCCACAAAGCGTGCCAGTTCGAGTCTGGCCTCGGGCACCATCTTTCAACTAATGAAAGATAGTGCAAATAAAAATCCAGCGTAAGCTGGTTTTTTTATGTTTAAAATTTAAGACCAGATCATAAAAAATGCCTTAATTTCTTTAATTAAGGCATTCGATATTTTTCGAGTCAGAACAATAGCTATTATTCTACGCGAATAATTTTACCATTCTCATCGTGATGAACGATGCTGACTTTCTGCTGACGTCCAACCTGAATTTCTTGCTCAGCTAATTCAAAATAACGTGCATAATCAGGAAGTGTCTTTTCAACAGCATGCTTTTTATGCACACGTTTTGCAGGTAATAAACCCCATAACAATAGTGCGATCGCACACATAAATAATGCAGTTATGCCATGCTCAATGCCATCACTAAATGCAGTCATCAAACGTTGAGCGATATGGGTCTTTTGTAATTCAACCAACACCCATACCAAAATAAATGGACGCCATAACAGTAACCACCCCGCCCACATCATTGCAGTGGTGGTGGTCGAGAAGTAACGCTTATGCCATGGGAGTTGGCGACGTACATCAATAATCAAGCTGTCTGCTTTCATTGCTTTTTACTCAGCAAAATGAATCTTTTCGATTCAACGAATTCCACGATCTGGGCTAATCCAACGGGCACGTTTCTCATCATTACGCAACAGTACCTTTGGAAAGGCGACGATTGTAGCAGTAATTGTGATCAACCAAAACACAAACGGGTACCAAATCATCCAATAATAATTTTTCCCAAGGTTTGGTTCATAACGACTATCCATCCATTTGCTTAAAGCAAACTGAATTAAACAGGTCGCCCCTAATAAAATTCCACTACCATAAGGTAAAAATGGTGAACTCACGATCGCCAAAGCTGGGATTGCTAAAATAAAATGCAATAACCAGATCACCGCCATAATAAGCATCAAATATGACCAAATGAGTGTCAAACACAGTTCAAACATCAACGGCCATAAAAAATTAAGTTTAGGCTTTAAAAATACGTCAATATTTTTAACCAAAACCTGTGCACCGCCCATGGCCCAACGTAGACGTTGCTTCCACAACCCATTTAAGGTTTCAGGCATCAATATCCAGACCAAGGCATTTGGCTCAAAACGGACATCCCAACCTGCGCGCTGCAACTTCCAAGTGATGTCGATGTCTTCAGTCAACATATTTGGTGACCAATAGTCGACTTGGTGCACGGCGCTTTTACGAAAGGCAGTAATCACCCCCGATACCGTAAATAAACGACCAAAGGTCCGTTGTGCGCGTTTGATCATACCGACGATTGAGGAAAACTCCCCGACCTGAATCCGTCCAAGCAAGGTCGAACGAGTTCGAATACGTGGATTCCCCGTGACGGCAGCCACCGTTGGGTCTTCCAAGAAATGTCGCATCATCCATTTAGCCGCATGTGGATCTAGCAATGCATCCCCATCAATCCCGATCAGGAATTCTGCATCTGTCATCAAGCTTCCCGCTTGCAGACCCATCGCCTTACCTTGGTTTTGTGCCAGATGTACCACACGTAATTTTTCATACTGCGTGGCCAATCGATCTAACACCTCACCTGTATTGTCAGAACTACCATCATTAATCGCGATCACTTCAAAATTGGGATAATCTAATTTCAGTGCATGGCTAATGGTTTCTTCAGCATTGTCCCCTTCATTAAAACAAGGAACCAATACCGCGACTTTGGGATATTCGGGCAAAGCTGCAGGTTGCTGATAAGGAGGGTCTTGGCGCTCTCTCCAGTAGAAAATGATTGCCCCGACCATCCACAAATACGACATAAATAATGGATAGTAAAAAACAAACTTAATGGCGTATGACCACAATAAAGCAATCCAACTCATCTACATTACTCGACTATGGTATTAATTGAGATGATTTTAGACCAAAAGCCTTACGCATTGTTTCGACCTCTGGATGACCTTTGATCGGATCATCTGGATAATAGGCCACGTGCATTGCACCTTGCTCGTATAAGGACTTAATCGTTGCTGCCATTTCTTCAGAGGGTACTTTTTGGTCATTGCGCCAATTCACCGCCTGTAATTCCATCACGGTCTTTTTAATGCCGTTTGGATACTGCTTCACGCGATTCATAATGTCTGAATAAAATTTTGCAGGATTGTCCGATTGCTCCATATAAGGCATCGCCATAATCGCAGTAAAATCATAACGATTTAGTGATTGCTCTAAAGATTGTGCATACCAGTTTTCCGCATAAGCATTTAAAGCCACCTGTGCATATAAATTACGGGCAGTCACCAAAAACGGCTGATACTGACGTACCTCTCCTGCCAACTCCATTGCAAAATCATCTAAATAATTGGTTTTATATGCTGTCCATTTTTGCAAATCTGCATCGTTGTCACGGATTTTGGCCAGATCTGTTGGTAAGCCTTGTTTTGCATACGCAGCCAACGCATCAGGACTGGCATCTTCATAGTCGGACAAGGTCACATCATCATGGAACAACAAGCCATCAAACGGCGTTGATTTAGCCAAATCCTGATAAATTTCCTTAATGGTCTGACGCGCTTCTGGCGAGAATGGACTGAGACGGATATAGCCCATATTTAAATGCTCACCCGCTTTGGCTTGCTGGGTTTCCACTAAATCTTTTGACACAGGATCAGACTTAGGCAGTTCCCAAGCCAAAAGTGGCATCCAGGCATATAGACGCTGTACAGGTGTACGGGTTTGAATTTGCCAAGCCACACGATTAAACAAATCTGCACGCATCGGAATATGGCGATTTGGGAAATACACCATATCCGCAGAACCGTTGGCATCTGGATCAGAAAACGCTTGTAAATAGACTGTGTTCACGCCCATGCCATTAATACGATCAATCAAATGATCAAGATTACGTTCTTGCTGCTTCTCATCTGGATCATAAATATAGTCTAAATCGACATGCATAATTTTTTGTGGTCGATTATTGTCATTTAGATTCAGTTCGCGGTTCTTGATCTCTTGCGCCAAGGCCGTGGTTGACATATTGCCCTGAATCAGAATACGACTCATGTTTTGTAACGATTGCTTAGCGTGGTCTGCTCCATCATCCAAAGTAATGGTAATCGGCATCCCCAACTGTTTGGAGGTTTGTACCAATTGCATATTATAGCGACCATATGGCCAGACCATCACACGAGGTGAACGTAAACCATGTGATTTTAAGAGGTCATTGTTCTTTTTTAAATCTTGATAAACACGGGCTTGATAAGCAGCATCACTTTCATAACTTTTAGTTTTAGGGTCATAAATACGCGTAATCGCAGCAGGTTCAGAGTTTCCTTGTGGATTACCATTAACACCTTGATGTAAATGGTAACTGTGGCTGGCGATTTCGACCAGACCACTGCTCTGCATTTCCTTAAGCTCATCCCAACTCAGGATTTTATTACGCTCAATCAGCTCACCACCAAAGTCAACTTTCTGATCCGCTTTAGGCTCTAACCAAGAACCCACGACAGCTAAAACCACTGGAACCTTTTTCGCACGAATAATCGGATAGGCATTTTGATAGAAGGATTGATAGCCATCATCAACAGTAAGCAACACAGGCTTAGTCGGCAGTTTATATTTACCTTGATGTGCCTTAATCAGTTGATCAACATTAATAAAGTGATAGCCATTCTTTTTTAGCCAATCAATATGTTCACCGAACTGCTTTGCTGTCACGGCATAACTTGGAATCAAGGCATCTTTGCGTTCTGTGATTTCGTGATACCCAATGACCGTCAATGTGGTTGCATCAATTTTTGGATTTGCCGCAAACGTTGTGGTGCTGGCAACCACCCCAAACACAAGACCTAAAACAGTTTTTAAAGTTGGGGACACTAAACGTGTTGTCATAGAGATATCGTCTCAAGATTAGAAATTCGCTGATCGCAGATCATGCCTGCATCATCTTACAATTTTATGGACAGATAAGATGTTTTTGAATGGTCAGCTGGAAGTACGGATTGTATTTATAATTTTAAAAGCTGAAAATAAACTTAAATGTATTTTTTATGAAATCAATCACATTTTAATTGAATATTTTTTGGTAAGCACACTCACCCCTATTCCAAGATTTGAATTAGGGGCATTTGAACATCACGGCATGATATTAATACTGAATTAATTGAAAGTTGGGATCATCTGCAAGCTGCTGTAAATAGTGACGCTCTTTTTGATAAAAATATTTATTCAGACGGTTCACCCACTCACCTCGACGAAAGGTCTGGATTTTTTTATGCACCCCGTCATAGTCCAATAACACCACATTACTATCATTTTCGCCCACGGCCAAACGCGTGATTTTATAGTCATGTGGCGCATATTGATGCGAAGGCTGTAAGGATCTCAAGATTTCAACCTTATAGTCGCCATCCATCCAGTAGTGTTTATCTGTCAATGCTTTTTCATTGACCCAAAAACCAGTCTGGGCGCCATCATGGGTATCAATCAGAAAAAAATGATCTAACTCTCTTAATAGTTCAGATGCAGTGATATCCAAATAATCATTCATAACAACCTCTACTCACTCAAATTCTTATCATTACTTTTTGCGGCATTTTTTATCATCGATAGACTATAACTGACTTACCCCCATCAATGTATAGTCGTCTGAAGTACAATATTTCACACCCTGAGCGTACAGATTTATGCTTTAACAATAAGGGCCATAGAAAAATTGCTCTTTTAACTCAAAGATATACAGGACTGTATACAGAATCAATATATTTTTCTTGGGCTGTAATAAAATTCAGATAAAAGAAATGTTTTTAAAATCAAAACCTTATTATACAATTATTAATATTATTTTATCTTTATGATTTTAAAGCGATTTAGTCTAAAAATAAACCAAATCGCTTCAATTTACTCAATCCAAACTGGTTATTCGTCGCGTGTTTTCACATCGAATAGTTCAATTTCGAAAGTCAGATTGGCATTGGCAGGAATAATCTTACCCATTTTACGTGAGCCATAGGCCAAATGTGCAGGCACAATCAGCTTACGCTTTCCACCCACACGCATCCCCATAATACCCTGATCCCAGCCTTTAATCACACGGCCTGTACCAATCACGGTTTCAAAGTAGTTGCCACGATCTAAAGACGAGTCAAACTTGGTTCCATCTTCCAACCAACCGGTATAGTGAGTCGTGATCAAAGCACCACGAACCGCTTCTTTGCCTTCACCTACTTTCAAGTCAATGATTTCTAATTCTGCGCTCATTTCTATCTCTCCACATCACTCAGACTAAAATTATTGCAATTGCTGCCACTGAATGTCGACTTGACCTTGCTCACTTAACAAAGTCCATTCGCCATCCATAATATTCAACTGCAATTGCATGGTACGTTCGCATAAGCCCTCAAGTGCCTGCGTAGTTTGTGGAGCCAATTGCCACACTTGCACATTGCTCAAGGTTTTAATCTTGGTATTCTTCTGCCACCAATCATCTGACTGAGAACCATAGGTCACCACTGCAACCTGTTTGCAACGCGCACTGGCTTTTTTCACTTTATCTTCAGATGGGCAACCGACTTCAAGCCACTTTTCCAATAATCCAGTCAGATCTTTTTGCCATAATGCAGGTTCATCGGTTTCAAATAAGTCTTTGGTGAACTCTAAACGTTCATCGGCAAAACGTGCATAAGCCAGAATACGCACCATTAAACGTTCAATGGTTTCAGAAGGATGCTGAGCAAGTGTGAGCTGATAATCTGCATAGATATGCTCATCCATATTGGCGATATTCAGATCTGCCTTATATATTGTTGCTTTTAGCGCCATAAACGATACTCTTAAATTCAGTGTTCTCAAATTTGGCGCTAAGCATACTCTATTTTACTGAGAAGCATGTGCGATTTGATTATGTTGATCATCAATCGGATCGATACGGCACTGCAATAATTGTGTTTCAAAAGCCAACCAGTCACGTGTTGACTGACAAATGACTTCAATGCGATTATCGACGCTCTCCTCGGCCGACTTATAATTAAACTGCTGCGGATTAAAATTAAAACTTTTCCAACCTTGCTCAGTGTTAAATATGCCTTTAATTCGTACCCAATCCTGTTGTGCACATAACAGATCCAACAGATCATAGAAATTAAACTGCCAGCGTTTAGGAAATTTCCAACCTGCGACCGTATAGCCCTGAGCCGTTTCAACATAATGATATGGAAGCTGCTTTATTTCTGGCAGTTGTTCAGTCGCTCCCTGCACTTGTTGCAACTTTAATAAAGGTTGAATTTGACGTTGTAGCGGCTGCTGCGCAATATCAATTTGCTGAATCTGCACCTGCCCATGTTCGGCTTCTATCCAAAACTGAACATAGGTTTCATACTCTTGTTTTAAATCGCCATACGCTTGATGATGTGCTGCGGTCATACAATCGGTATGCGACAACACCACGATTTGTGCAGCTTTTAATTGGTCACTATATAAGTTCTGTTTGACCCAATTCCGATCATGTAGGCGACTGCCATCCACAACAATCACCAAAGCCCGCATGTCTAAGCTACTTTGCCAATGGGGTTCAGTCAGTTGTTCCAATAATTGTGCAGGATGTCCTAAACCTGTTGGTTCGATAAATAAACGATCAGGTTTGCTTTCACTCAGCAGGCGAGAAAGTGCAATCTGCATAGGTAATTGACTGCTACAACACAAACAGCCCCCTAGCAGTTCTTTGACCGCATAACCTTGCTGATGGGTAATCAGTTGCTGGTCAACACCAATTTGTCCAAATTCATTCATCAGAACTGCCCAGACTTCATGCTCAGGCTTTTGACTCAATAAATGCTGTAATAACGTGGTCTTACCTGCACCTAAAAAGCCAGAAATAATATGAGTAGGGACTGTTTTCGGAGCAATAAGCTTCACGATAGACTCGCATTAAAAATTTATTTCATTCTAAAGAGAAAAATCGATGAAATAAAATAAAGAATAACCTCACTGACAATTAGACCAAAACCCCATCAAGTAAAAATAAAGTGATATACATCACAAACTAAATCTAAAAATCTTATTTAAATATTCAATATAAATGTTTTATTCAATTAAGCATTTTTTAGAAAAGCAAACTTAATGTTTAAAACACGTAAAATTAGCGATTATTTTTTAATCACAAAAACATATTTCCATACATTTTCATCCTTAATTTCTCCATGCTATTTTACACAGCACCTACAAAACAGGATGCAATATTTCATATTGTTAAGATAGACGTAATAGATTGTTAAGAATATTGCCGCAAATTGGATTGGCACATAGCATGGACCTCATGCCGAAATTGAGAGATTTGGATAAACTGAATCTTCCTATTGCGGTTGTTATTTTAAATGAAATAAGGATGCCAAACATGAAACTTATCAAAACTGTTCTTGCGACTACACTTACTCTTGCAGCTGCATCTACATTTGCAGCGCCAGTAGAACAACAAACTGAAGAAAAAGTTGTTGTTTCAACTCAAGAACAACCTGAAACTCAAGGTCAAGCTGCAACTGATGCAACAGCAACTGAAGCGCCTGCATCTACACCAGCACCAACAAACTAATTAGATCTCAAGGTTCCTCCAGTTCCTTAGACTCACATTTGTAATGACTTAACCCTTACTTCATTACCAATGTAAAAAAAAGATCGAACCATGCTGCGGTTCGATCTTTTTTAATGGCTCGTACACCAGGAACTTAACACTGCGTCTTCTTGAACACACTGCATGAAGGTTGATGAACCTCTTGCAAACGTGTTGCCTTACGTTGCTCAGCAGCTTCGAAACGGCAACGCTTCCATTCCGTATCTAAATTTAATTGCGGGACTTCTTTTGGCTTACGCTGCTCATCCACCGCTACCATGGTGAAATAACAAGTATTGGTATGGCGAATGGTTCTATTCTGGATATGTTGTGCTTCTACGCGAATACCGATTTCCATCGAGGTACGACCGACATGATTGACACTGGCAAGAAACGTTACCAGCTCACCCACATAAATCGGTTCTTTAAAATTGACACGATCAACGGACAAAGTCACCACATAGCTACCTGAATATCGGCTAGCGCAGGCATAGGCCACTTGATCGAGTAATTTGAGAATTGTTCCGCCATGAACATTACCTGAAAAGTTTGCCATATCAGGTGTCATCAAAACCGTCATTGTCAACTCTGACTGGTCATCAGGTGCTTGGTTTGCTTGATCTAATTGGTACATGGGAAGAGCTCATTGAGAATGCAACATTGTTATTATCGTTCATTCATGCGTGTAAAAATATGCGCAAAACCATAAAACATCATCAATTATTTTTATAACCTTTCTACCATTCAATTCAAAATAATGACAATGAAGCTGTCTTATCCAACTATTCTCCTCAAACGAGAGCATCATAAATACAATAAAAACAGCTTCAATTTCTGTGAATTAACTCAAGCTAAGACGCGATTAAGTCAGATTGGCAGAACGAATCAAGCCCACCACACCATTAACAATCATATCTACAGCAATCGTACCAATCAGCAAAGCAGATAAGCGCCCGACAATATCAAAATAGCGATCAATATATTTTGCATGCTTATAACGTAAGTGATCATGGCCAAACTTCATTAAAATTAAAATACTACAGGTCAAAATCAAAGTGAGGGCAATCACGGCCATCGCCCCTGTAAAAGGGACACTGACGCCAGTCACCACGGCGGCACTGATGGTCCCAGGACCAATCATAAATGGCATGGCAATCGTACCAGCTAAATGTTCAGGTGCGCCGCGCATCTCGCCAATGGTTTCAGCCCCTTGGAACACATAGCGATAACCAATCACCAAGAAAATTAGACCACCAAAAATTTGAAAAGACTCAAAACGAACATTCAAATAGCGGCTAAAAATATTTTCCCCACCCCACGCAAATAGGACAAACACCCCAAAGGCAATTAAACTACCTTGGATCAGCGCTTTGCTAAAAATTTTGGCATCGGTATTCCGAATCATCCCCACCATATAAACACTCATCAGGAAGGGATTAAGCAATGAGAAAAACAATGCAAATGCATGAATATAAGGAGAAAACATAATACTCTCTTTTCATCTGCGGAAAAAATTATCTGCCTGCTTACTCAGGCAAAGCTATGAAACCCAAATACAGGCTTAATGAAGTGCCTGTTTACAGGCTGCTGTCGCGTTCAGTAACTGATCATCTTTATTCAGATCCAATGTTGCCCCAACACCCAATAAACTCATGTGAATTTTGGCATTACGATCGTTTAATGCATTAACCTTAAACTTTATCCCTTTATCGCTATACAGTACCTGGTCAACCAATTTGACCTGATAGGACATACGCTCCTTACCATCATCAATGCATAGCCCACCATGGCCTTGACGATTCAAATTTAACACGGCAGTGGAAGGCCCAACTTTCCCCGTCCAATTTCCAGCAAATGGAATCTGGGTCGTGGTAAGCTGGTTAAATTGAGCAGGCGACATGGTTGAAATCGAGGTACAGCCCGCCAAAGCAAATGCAAAAATAACACCCAATAAAAGGTTTTTCACAACCATCACCTAAAACGATAAAAATCAAATAATTCTTAACATTTTCACATATCAGCACTTTTTTTAATTTGTACTCCATGTATATGACAAGTATCGGAAATGTAAAAATAGTTTAAATAAATCCCAATCCAAGATTTATATTCAATTTCTTTTTTTAAATTAATTCTCATCAAGACAACTACAATTTAATATTTTCATTAACATACAACTCTCAACATGTGATATTTTTAAGAAAACGGAATGTCAATCTTTGGATAAAAGGTATACACCAATAAAATTAAAATAAATAAAAAATTAAGGCTTGATTTTCAGCTCGATCATCTGTAGATTTTCTTTTTGAGCGAGTAATTCAAATGACTTTCCAATCTATATTTGAAACTTTCCAGACTCTTCCGAATGGAACGGATGCCTACAAACAATTAAAAAATCAATGTGAACAAGCGATTGTTGCTGCAGAGCAGCCGCTAGAACACGCTGCTTTATTGCTTATTTATGGTTTTGCAAAAAACTATGTCTTACTTTATGAAGATCAACCTGTTACACCAGAATTTTCCAATAAAGTAAAAGCTCAGCTTTTAGCTTATATGAATGAGCTCAACCAAGCTCTAACGACGCAAGATGCAACACGAATATTAACGGCTCTCAACAATGTCTCTACGCAATATATCGAGAGCTCTAGAATCTTTTAATGATTGAAGTGAAATAAAATACCTGAGTTCAGACCACATTTAAATCAGGCTTCTACAGCAGTACTTATACAGCACGATTATAAGCACACGATTTAGAAGCCTTATTGCAGCTTTAATTTAAAATATAGCCCTCACAAAATTGACGTGATAATTCAATCGCGTCAATGTATAAATACGCCTATTCAAGCCAAAATGTGTCGAGCATGTCTTATGATATGTTCAGTTAGAAGTTGTAGAGGTTTCGACTGCTGATTCCAATGGTGCCAATACAATGCAATATCTATTTTCGCATCGGCCAACAATTCAACCAAACTCTCTTGTTTATTTTCAGTATCCAATTGCAGCTCAGGTACCATGCCATAGCCCAGCCCCAATTTAATTGCAGTCACAAACGACTCTGATGATGGAATTAAGTGACAAGGATATGTTCCTTTCATCAGTCCATAGTTTCTTTCCAGCAGATCAAAATGCATCCGGTCTTTGTCATTAAAGATAATCGCAGGTGCATTACGCAGTGTTTCACGATGAATCCCTTCCGCAAACCATTTCTTTTTAAATTGCTCAGTTGCCATCATTCGATAACGCATGAGTCCTAAATATTCAGCATGACAGCCGCGCATCGGTTGATCTTCAATCGAGATACAAGCACTGACTGTGCCCTTTTCTAATAATGAATAGGTATGTGACTGGTCATCAGTTCTCAGCTCAATCACGATCTTTTCTTTGAGTAACACCTCCTTTAATGCAGGAAGCAGCCATGTAGCCAAGGAATCCTCATTAGAACCAATCACGGTTTTAAAAAAGTGTGACTCTCCACCACCTTTCAAGCCATGCAACAGATTTTGCTCTAACCGCCTTATATGCTGTAAATGCTCAAACATTTGCTGACCTGCTTGCGTCAAAACACAAGGACGACCACGAATCAACAGTAATTGACCCAATTCCTTTTCCAGTGCCTGCACTCTTAAAGTCACAGCTGAAGCAGTAATACAAAGCTTCAATCCTGCTTGGTCAAAGCTTCCATTTTCTGCCACTGCAAAAAAAGCTTCACATTGTTTATTGTCCAGCATAAAAACCTTAAAAAATTTTAGGGAAATTAGAACAACCTTAATCTTACTGACTTTTAGAAATAAAAAAAGATGAGCGTAGCGCGTAAATTGTCTATCTGAAAAACCTTCTATTGTTCTAGGAAATAGATCTACGCACTTTCAAGGAGGATTCTGATTTGTCTTGGCATAACTGGACTTTCCAAGGTCGTTGTTAATTTATCCTTGATCGTGACCAACGCAAAATGCCTTTGTCCTGATTGAGGTAGATCAAGCAAGTCTGTTTCTCAAATAAATAATGCTGAGTAAGGCAAATGCCAAGCCAATAAAGGATGGCGCATAACCAAAAGGCGTTGCTAACAAGCCAACGATGACCGCACCTGCTACTGCACCGCCATAATTAAAAATATTAACACGAGCAATAATTTCATCTCGCCGACTTTCATCTAAACGACCTACAGCAGAATAGGTCAGTGGAACCAATGCACCTACAGCAACACCAGCCAATGCAAAACCTAAAATAACGGTCATTAATGAATGACTTATTCCAGACAATACACATCCGAATGCTCCAACCAGCAGCGTAACCAAAGCAACCCACGTTGCTGTTTTAAATTGTAGTAAATAATCAAGACTTAAGCGTGTGAGTAAAATTCCAATTTGATAGGCTGCATAGCCTAAAGGAGCAATCGTTGCAGTACTTGCTAGAACATCTTTGAGATAAATTGAACTCCATGTACTGATTGCAGAGTCGACAGTAAACACGATCAGAATAATCAGCCCAAAAATAAGAAGTTGTTGATATGGAATTGCCGGTTTCTGTTGTGGATGTAATTCTGAGCATTGTTTTTGCTGAAATAAGCAGTGTCTAGCAAGTTGCGAGGTGAGCAATGCAATCAGCACCGCAATGCATAATGCAGTCGTTGCTCCAAATACAGTTGAAACAGTGGCCGACATCATTAATGCACCTAAAAATGCAGCCGCAGTGTAGCAAGCAAAAAAACCACCAAATACACTTTTACCCAGCCGTTGTTCCATCATAACTGCTTGCATATTCAGTGCTGCATCTAAGCAGCCCAACCCAAGTCCATAAAGCAAAAAACTCACAATCATGAGGATCACATTTGCACTAAATGCAGCCATTGCGATTCCGATGGCTTCAAAAATAAAACCGGTTACAACAGCAAGTCGTGAGCCAAGTTTAACCGCAATACGATCAGCTAAAATTGAACCGAGCGCCGCTGCAATGCATACCCCCAGAATAATCAGCGATAACTGATCATCAGAAAGCCTGAATCGGCCTTTTATTGTGGGCAGTGCGGTCATCACGGTCGCGTAACCCAGACCTTGTGTCGCAAAACCGAGCGCAATCACTTTCCGTGTTTTACTGAGCATCAGATTATTTTCAGTATGAATATTATGATTGAGGTCCATGCCTGACTCACTTAGTTATTTTTCAAATATTTGCTTGGATATTGCCTCGAACACGTCCTGTGTCGATTATTGTTTAATTTTTATTGAAAACAGCGCTAAAAATAAGGGTAATAATTGAAAAACAAAGGGGGGAAATTCGGACAACAATATTTCAACGAGCATTGCTGCACCCCTAAAAACTTAAAAAAATTTATCTAAACCAAAACAATCTTAATTTTACTGACTTTTATAAATAAAAAAAGATAATAGCAAACAGTAAATTTCCAATGGAAAAAGCATCTAACACTTGATCTCAGCGTTAGACGGACTGTCTTTGCCTATGCATCTGTAAGTTCTTTTCCATTCAAAGCCAGTACAGACCACCCTATATGATTGAGGAACCAAAATATGACTGCATTTTTCTATGGGCTTGGTATTGGCTTTTCTTTAATTTTAGCCATTGGCGCGCAGAATGCCTTTGTTTTAAAACAAGGCCTAAAGCAGCAGCATGTGTTTTGGGTCTGTTTGATCTGTGCACTTTCAGATTCTATCCTGATTTATTTAGGGGTCATGGGCTTTTCCAAAATCGTGATCGACTTCCCCTTGATCGTTAGCATTGCCAAATACTTTGGTGCTGCTTTTTTATTTTTATATGGACTTAGAAACTTCTACTCAGCCATAAATAATAACTCTGCACTCAACCCCAGTGAAATTGAAAAAGACTCTTTGCTTAAAATCATTGGAATGTGTTTGGCCTTCACCTGGCTGAATCCACATGTCTATTTAGACACCGTAATTCTGGTTGGTTCGATTTCAGTTCAGTTTGCAGATCATCTGTACTGGTTTGCGGCTGGAACCATATTTTCCTCATGGATCTTCTTTTTCGCTTTAGGCTATGGCGCAAGAGTCTTATTGCCTTGGTTTAAAAAGGCCAGTTCGTGGAGAATTCTAGATGTTGTTGTTGGACTGATGATGTGGGCAATTGCAACTAAGTTGTTAATCTAAAATACAGAGAAATAAAAAAGCCCTTATTTTCATAAGGGCTTTTTCGTATTTGGCGGAAGCGGTGACTGTCAAATTAAAAACACAAGTTATTGATTTATAATAATAAAATATTTTAAATTTAATTTTTTACTACTATTTTTACTACAAAAAATTTAACTAAATATTTTTTCACTTCAGTTATTCAATACTACTTTTACTCATTGACTTGGTAAGTGTACATTAAAAATCGTCACAAAACTCCTTATGCTATGATCCTAAACAAAACCGCATAATTACAACTCACGGCTTTCGGTCTACTTTCCATGACTAATCAGCAGATAAAACCGATTACCCTCGTGAAGTGTGTGAACATGTATTAGCACATAAGCTACCTGATGAAGTCGAAGCTGCTTATTTACGTGGAGCTTATCTTGAGAAACGTAAAAGCCAAATGAATGATTGCGCTAACTTTTGTACTCTTTAGCTCATATGCTAGGTACTTATTTCTATCAAACACATAAAGTGTGACTTCTCACATATTGGAGAAAAATCACTCAATATCATCCATTTAAACAGAACCCAAATCTCTGCTAAAAACTTTCGTATACTCCAAAAGATCTATTTCTGAATTAAATTTCTTTAATTCAGGTTCTATCTCTCTTAATTTCCATAAAAATGAATGGGATATATTTGCTTCCACATCTTTAGAGCCCATTATGTCATATTCATTTGGGTCGCTAATTTCCAGATGAAAGGATACTGAACTAATATTTTTCTTCTTTTTCATCATTGTCAGAAGATTTCGAAACTCGCCCCAAGCTTTCTTATCAACCTCTTGAACTTTGGAATTGAAATAATAAATTAGTGCTTTTTCAATAACTAAACCTTCCTTGTCTAAAGGGATATCATAAATCATTGAGTTAGTTGATATTATATCGATGTTGCTCTCTTCAATTTTAGTAAATGATCCAACTTTGAATGTATTAACTGTTAAAAAAATATCATTTTCTGATGTAGGTACTTTATAAAGTATCTCTGTCAAGCCTCTATGTTTCAAGCCCAATGCCCGCTCTACAGGGTCTTCAGTTATACCAACATAATGTACTTCACTTGCGATCCCTAAATTGATCACATATTCTCTTAGAAAATAATGTATGGGATAAGCTAAAGATTCAAAAACTTCACTGTGAAAATAAATAAACTTTTCATCTACAGTTATGTTAGTTGGAATTTCCTTTGGGAAATAAATTTCAATTTTCGTTTTATCTTTATTTCCTATTAATAAATAAATAGTCAACTTTCGTCTATCGAAGAATGAAAATTTAGGTTGCTTTTTTACATCGAAACGAACTTTCTTTCGTGAAGTGACAAAATAGATAAATCTTTTTTCATTACTTGACTCAACATACACTTTGAAATTATTCAACATTTCTTTAAGTTCATTTTTAGCTCCATCAAATGGTGGATCAATAATCAAGTCGTACCAAAGAAAGTATGATGAATCTATTGTAATGTGCCAACTTTTCTCAGCATTATTATACTCAGGCATTTCCTGTATCGAATTATAGAGGCCTCTTTTCATATACTTTCTACTAAAAATTATACTAATCAATTAAAACTATAAAGTTAAGTCAATATAGTCAACTAGAGTACACCATGAAATGACGCATAAAAGACTAACTAGTTATAATCGACTTTTTATGCTTAATTATTTACAGTAAATTTCACTACCTACTCTGACAGAAAAACAACTGATCAGTACTGATATAGGTTGAGGTGAATCGAACAAGCCATTCAGAACTGTTCCTTGCACTACACCTACGATACCGCTTAGGCTATATTGATCCAAAACAGAATCGTATGGTTACAACACATAGTTTCCATTCCAGACCCTATGACTAGTCAGCCGATAAGATGGATTACCCATGTAGGCTGTGTAAGCATATACTTGCACATAGATTGTATGATTAAGTGGAAGCTGCTTAATTACGGGGAATTTTTCTTGAAAAACATAAAGCATTAACACTAGACTCAATATTGATTAAAATACCTTTTCAGAATCAACAATTTTGTACGCTCTATATAGATTCAAGTCTGAACTAATACTGTGCAAATTAAGTAATTGTAACTTTCAAACTGAATCATTCGCTTATTTTTTCTAAACTTATGATACCAAAAGTCCTTCTACCTGAACTATTAAAATAAGAAGCTTTTCCGTACTTTAATTCTTTATCAAACTCAATTTCACAGTATCCTTTGTGAGAATTCAACACATGTGATTGTTCTAATTCAGGATCACTTTTGTAACTATAACTAAGTAACCAACCACCTGTCGGTCCATATCTACGTGAAAGCGTTGCAGTATAACTTTGACTTTGGCTCATTTCAGTTTTTAAATGTATTAAAATACATTTCCATGTTTGCTCAATTCCAATTATCCCTTCCCACTCAAACGTAATAGCTCCTTCATCATTCAAAGTTTGACCTGTTACTTTCCACTTCCCACTGATATTTGGGATCTCAAAAAATGGAAATTTCCATATCCATTTATTAAACAACCAATGAAGTGCTAAATACACTAAACCAGTTGTAATAGTCGCTTTTGTAAAAGCGTCTAGACCAGTCAAATTACTTGCCATAGCTAAAATTTGAGCAACTCCACCAGCTACAGCTATCGCAGCAAACCCAAGCCATCTTCCAATTGATGCTCTATCATGCCCAAATACCGCATAATCATGCATAAAGTTCTCCAAATATTAGAAGTTTAATCAATTAGATAACTTTCATTAAAATCAGGATGCACCTCAAATTTATCTGTTCCAAAATATATGCGACCTACTTCTTGCGGACTATTATCTAAACGATCAATCGTAGAATTAAGTTGCTCACATTGTTCAGCATTAATATAGAACCTATGCTTATCAAGCCAATTCTTAGAATCATGAAAATTTTCAATGGTTGATGCAATAAATGTTTTGACATATCGCTCAAGTAAAGAACGACTTACTAAACGACGAATTTCAGGAATAATATCAATAGTTTTATCATCTGATGCAACTATTGCAAGAGCACATCTACCTTCAGAGTATACATAACGAACTCCTGAATTATATCTTGCCCCCCTAGAGGGTGTACATTTGTCATTAACTTCACCATCCAAAATAACCCCAAACGCATGGCAAACACCATAAGGATCAAGCAAAATTGTGCCATCAATACTACTAATACTTTCAAGCAATGTTTCTGTTAAACGAGTTGCCACAATTGAAGTACCCTGTTTACTTAGCCTTTTCGCTTCAATAGCTGCATCTTCTGTGACAACAATCATGCTACCATATCCTTGTTTTATCTGGACTTGTAATAGATTCCACAAATGCAAACTATCCTCAACTGAAGATAGAGGAAATAAGCGAATATAATTCGCCATAAATGATTGTTGATCAAAATACTCTTGCGGAAGTTTAGGCACTCCATATTTACTGCGAAGAAGCACTTGTTCGCCACAACATAACTCCCAATAGTAATGGTCAAGAAAATTAATAGTAAAAGCATCTTGTTCACTTGGATCATGAGTTGTTTTCAAATCTCCTAATCCATAAATATGCTGCCAATCTGCAATTATTGCGGATCCTGATGCGGCCATTTGTAAAATCTTACGAACCCAACGTGGTTCACGAAGTGATACTGGTTGGATAAACTGAATCAAGTAGTCAATGGCTTCATTCTCAGGATGAATCAGAATCAAGCGCCCTATTCCTTTCATCTGCTCGTACATAAGGGAAGAAACAAGATTCAATTGTTCAAAAAGACCATCTTCATAATATCGCTCATCAATTGATAATCCTGGTGTACGTAAAAAATCTTTTGCTGCAATACGTATTATTTCCTCAGGAATCCGCATAGCTTTATATATAAAACGCCCAGGTTCAGGACTTTGAAGTTCTTCAGATATTTCATTAAGGACAGTAAATATTGCTGCATGTATGAAACTACGATACCCAAAGCCTTGTTGACGATTTCCTTTAGGTTTATTTGCTAATGCGGGAAATTTTAGGAAAGTACTCTTGGGGATTTGGATTACTGGGGTAATATAATATCCACCTAAACGTTGAGCTACACCACAAAAAGAAATTACACCATTAGCTTCATCATAGTCTTTAAGCGCATCCTCAACAGCTCTACGAGTTGAATCCTGTCGCATCCATTTTGGCTTATCTCTATTACTTGCTTCATCACCATAAGCAATGTTTTGTAAGTGATGAGTATTATAAATAGTCTCAATTGAATCTAATAATCCACTAAAAATTGAAAGAGACCACTTCCCATCTTCTGGCTCAATACATACCTCATTTTTATTTTCATTTTCTGGAGCTCTAGCGCCTACGAGAAAAACTTCAGCATTTCCTTCTGCTCCTAATTCTTTTAGTACGTCACGAATAAGACGCTGACACGATATTCTAAAACTTACCTGATAACCCCACATAAAAAGATATATACCTCTAGACATTCAAACTCACCTAAATTATTCATTTATTTAAACCCACAATAATTCCAAGCTGCAAGGGCAAATGCTCTTCCATCCTGACGGGTCCATTTTTGTTGTGAATGAAATAAATAAAAACATTCATTTACTTCGACCCAACGTTCCAGACTAGGCTCTACTCCATCCAATGAGTGATAAATATATATAATAATTTCTCTTAACATCTGTGCCCATGTAATTCTGGTAAAAATGTAGTCTGGACAGTTATAAGCTAAACACTCAATGAAATAGGATGGAAGTTCTTTACACTTCCCCTCAGTTGCCATTGCATTTTCAATACGTTTTAAAATTCTTACACTTTTTTTATAGTTATAATTTGTCCTATTATTCTTATCCTTACCATTTTTAATTTGTTGTAATGGATAATTAACTATACCTTTACCATCGGTCTTAAAAATTTTTGTACCATCTCTATAATTATTTTTCATGTAATAGCGATAACTAAAACATGGAACCACATCAGCGTTAACACGGGCACTATTTGAATTTATTTGTATAGCCGTTACTCCCGATATATCCAGCTGATCTGGAAACTTCTTTTTCATTGCTAAGATTAACTCTGCTCTTAATTTTGCAGGTGTCCATATCCCATGATAGAGATTTCCTGATGTTTGATGATTACCTTTTTCAGATTCGTCCCAATACAAAGCCTCCGTACACTCCACAGCAATATCGACATCGCTATCTGAACGTACATTGGTATTATTTGCATAAGACCCTTTTGCATAAACTTTCAATGAGCAATTTTGAAAAGCTTCATGAGCATCAATTGCCTGACGAATCATACGTTCAGCTCTTTCCTGCTTTTCTATTTCGGTATCGCTAGATGGCAGAGTCCAGTTTGATAAAGTGATTTCAGAAACCATATTCCTCTATATCTCCTTACGTTAGAAACTTAAAAGAATTTAAGCAAGTTACGAATACATCCCAATCTCTTTTCATTTTATTCGGCTCACTGTGATCTATTACTCAACACTACCACCAAATATGCAGACAATATAATTGTAATTAGGATTAAACGACATTTAGTATCGTTTTAATTATAGTTATAACTTTACTCAAATATTTAGCTAAGTTCCTCTTATTTGGTTCTTCATGTAAAACTCCTCAACAATATCCAGTCCCTCTTCACCATCCACCTCAAAACTGGTGTTGCCATAGCTTAGACATGCTACAAGTCTAGAGCCTCCTGATAAAACCTTGCCACCTTACTCATCATCAATCAACTCAAACTTTTTTAATTCATTAGATACTAAAGTTTGCAGTTTGTCTTTAGGTAATAGCAGTTGATAGTGAGCCACCCCAATAGGAACCGAATACTTCCCCTACATTTTGCTTTACTAATTTTATAAGAGAAATATTAAATTTTTATGATTTTTGATATGCTTAACTTCGCAAGCTTCTCCCATTCAACTTTAAAAAATTTGAAAAAGTATGGAATTAAAAAGTAAAATAGAATCACATCTAGCACAGCATAATGCGTTTGACACTATCAATGAGTTCACTCGAAAAAAATATCGTGATAAAGATACGGTAGAAGCATTTGTCCAATTACATAATGAAGGTAAATTAAATCTAATCGAAATATTTTCAAAAATAAAAAATGACAAATCAATTGATTTTTTTATGGTTCGTTATTTGTTTTCAGATGCTTTACCACATCTTAAAGATAGAAATATTCCAATTTTATTAAATACTATCGAAAAAATAATTATTGAAGCAGGTGATGATATGGCATCACACTACCCATTAGAAGATTTTGAAAAATTATTAAATACAGATTTAGAGTTTAGTTGTCAAATAATAGAACATTTAAAAACCAACGAATACACTATTAGATTTCTTACAAAGACCCTAATCTCTATTTCAAAGAAAGACTCAAAATTATCACTTGACAAAGCTGAAGAAATTATTTCATTAGAGAATGAAAATCTTAGTGCAGATGTAATGTTAGCATTATGTCAAATAGATTACTCATCAAATATGTCGCTTTTGAAAAGAAGTATCGAAATTATTTGTTCAACTTCCTATCAACCATCTAACGAAATACTAATTTCATCAATTTTACATTCACTAATTCAGATTTCAACAAATCATCTCAGTTCTTACGACATCATCCAACGTAAAATATCTAGTATTATTAATCTTACCAATCACAGTATAAGAACCGTGCATGTCTGCATGTTTCAACTTTTTCATCATATTGAAAAACTATCTACAAGTATAAAAGCATTGCTATTAGAGACAATACCTTTTATAGAATCATCTTCAACAGGAACGATTAAATATCTTGATATGCTGCTACCAAAACTATTTAATGAAAACTGCAATCAAACTCTTATTTTGCTAGAGAATTTTTTCATTCATACAGAATATAAAATTAGCCTCGATAATTTCAATACTTTTACTTCATATTTATTTGAAAATGAAAATCAAGATAAGCTTTCATTAATTTTTACACGATGGTTTCTTTCAAGAAAGATATCACTTAATTATTTTGCATCCGAGCTACTAAGTGATCATAAACTAGAAGCCCAATTTGATACAACTCAATTAATTAATCAATTTTCTCAAGATCACTTTTTTTTAGCAAAAAAAGCATGTGGCTGGTGCTTTATGAACCCAACTACTGCAATTTCATTAATATTTTCTGTTTTTAAGGTTTGTCCTGATAACCAGAATGAAAAAATAGCTAAAATAGTTTTCAATCCACTTTGTATTAGTTATCCAAGTAAAGTGACTGAATATTTAAATAAATATAAAGAACAGTTGCCTACTGAGAAGCTACTATGTGCAGAGAAAATCTTAGAAAAATTAGAAAAATATCATACAGGGCTTGAAGCTTCATATAGTTTGAAAGAGCTAAGGATAAGCCCATCAGAACATTTTGAGTACAGAAGACATCACCAACAAAGCATGAATAAAGCCTATGCTGAAGCAAGAAAAAAATCAGTGTTTGCTGGTCTATTTACTGAAAATACACTTCTATATGGTAAAAGCACAGCTTTCATAATTCGGACCTCTGAAGGAAGCCAAAGACAAACTATGCCATTACAATCTTTTAGTCGAAAGATTGATTTTCCATCTATGGAAATTTTGGATTCAACCTCACTACATCATTGTTTATTAAGTTTTAAAGTCGAAGGTTCTTCAAAATGAAATTAATTATTAAAGACTATCTGGCTAGTTTAAAAGAAAGAAATGAATTAGATGTACTTTTACCTACTTTATTATCACAAATGGGTTTAACAATTCTTTCGGAACCAAGTATAGGAAATCGTCAATTTGGTGTTGATATCTCTGCTGTTGGATCAATTAATGATGAACCTGAAAAAATCTATTTATTTTCAATTAAGGCAGGGAATTTAGGCCGTTCAGATTGGAATAGTGGTAATCCCCAAGATTTGAGACCATCTCTAGATGAAATCCTTGATGTCTATATCCCAACACATCTACCTACTCAATTCAAAGAATATCCTATTGTAATTTGTCTCACTTTTGGCGGTGATTTAAAACAAGAATTAGAAATTAATTTAAGCCAATATACACAAGCTAAGGAAAATGATCAGATTAAATTTGAAGTATGGAATGGTGATAGAATAGCTGGACTTTTAGAAAAACATTTAATTAATGAGCAATTATTTTTACAAGATGACTTAAAATCCCTATTAAGAAAGTCATTGGCAATGGTTGACCAACCTGAAGTTTCTTTCAGAAATTTTTCTTTACTAATTCAAAAACTTTTTGAGAATATTGAGAGTATTAGAATAAAAAACCAATTAACAATAATACGTCAGAGCTATCTAGCATTGGGAATTCTTAATTCTTGGTGTAACTCTGAGGATAACATAGAAAGTGCATATTTATCTGCTGAAAGGTTAATTCTTTATAGCTGGGAAATTGTGAAATTAAGTGCATCAAAAAAATCAGCAGATGCAAAAAAAATTAAAGATGTATTCAAATCATTAGTATTTCTATATCTTTCAATTTCAGAATCTTACTACAAAAAGATATTACCTCATCTAAACTCTTTACATGCTGTCTCAAATGCAGTTAGAGGAAACTGCGATGTAGATATAAACTTAAAATTATTCGATATCATCGGCAGAATTTCTCTTTTTGGAATTTGGTTAGAATGGTGCTTTACTAGAATGCAAGCATATTCTCCTTCTAATGAAACACTAAACAATTCTTTGAAGACGTACATGGATATTAGTGAGTCAATCAAGAAATTAATTATAAACAATCCTTTACTATTTCATCCTTTCAAAGATGAGCAAGCAATAGATATAGGATTGACCTCATTCTATTTTCTACAACAGGATGGTAATGATGGTGACCTATTGAGCTGGTTATCAGGAATAACTCAAACTATAAATGGAGCATTTGCTCACAATTGGAAATATCCATCTAATATTCATGATTATTTAGAATTAGTTCTTCATCCTGAAGATGATAGTGATAACTACAGACAGAGTGTTACTAAAGGTTCTATACTTTACCCACTATTAGCTTTTTTTGCATCTGTCTTTAGAAATGATGAAATGAATGTAACAATTAAGGAAATAATAGAAAAATATATTCCTAAATGTACTTCACAAATCTGGCATCCTGATTCTGATTCTGAAACACATTTTTATAAGAATTCTGATACTCATGGATTATGTCTTACGGGTATGACTTATGAAAATATTGACTCTGTCTTTAACCAAATTAAGGATAATTGCAAAATAGATAGAGATATCACTGAACTATCTGCAATCAAATATGAACATTTTCCAATCATTCTTACCGCATGTCGTCATTATAGACTACCCATTCCTTATCATTTCTTTTTTGAGACATTAGGAATAGATATTTTTGCTGATAAGCAAGAAGAAGATACTTTACAATCGAATCAGGCGCCATTCGCATCTTAATTGGTGAATCCAGAAGTCTTTGAAGCAGCTTCAAAATGAGGCTATTTCGATGTCTAAGATACTGTGAGTAGTCCAAGTAAAAAAATTTATGAGCGTAGTGAAAAGAAGCTATTAGTCTAAACGGCTATCTACGCTTAGTTACCTGATTTTAGCTTTCTGTTTCAGCGACATCAACTTTAGGAGTGATGCGTTTGAACAGGTTTATAGGCGTAGTGCTATATGAACCTGGATTTAAAATGTTACTCATGAAAATATCATTAATTGCCTTACGTTCAGATTCAGAAAACATCTGATCAATGTAACTGATTTTATATGCAGCATTTTCAACATAATTAATGAGAAAAGAAGAGAGCAGTAACTTAATTTTTTGATCCTCATACGACAAAAGCTTATGAATAGAATCTTTAAAGGCTTGATTATTTTTAAAGTAAGAGAAGATCACATGTGTCTTACCACCTTCTGGGAAAAGATTAAAAAAAACATTTGGGAAGTCAGTGAAATCATCTTTTAGTTGTTGGGTTAGATTGACAGTTTGTTCTGTAGTGATAATTTGCCGACCCTCAAAATCAAAATAAGGAATAAACGTACTACAGCACACGACTGGGTATTCAGTATCGAAGCTGAAATAGCTATGCTCCAATGTTAAGATGTCTGTATCTTCCCAAGAGTGCTGTATGTGATCGCACACAGCTCTAAGTTCTTGAGCCGTTAGCTTGTCATTTTCTGCTTTAAAACGAAGATTATCTAAGTCATCTTGAGCTAACCAAGGCTTTATTAAATAGGCAGGAACATTCATTATTCCACTACGAATCGCAGGCATAGTCATTTTAATGTGCAAAGGAAGTGGCTGATCAGGTATCCCCATAGCTTCAATCTTGGCTTTGGCTGTATCAATATTCAGTTGAATTTTGATATTGGATTCCAATTTAGTATGTAACTCTTTGGCAGCGGCTCTATAGGCGTACGTTGTCATTTGATGTTCGGTAGCTGTAAAAGATTCATCTTCAATGGTTGCAAAGATTTTCTTATCGTGATTACCGCAGAACCCTTTAAATACACTAAAACTACCAATACCTTCTTTGATAAAACTACTGTGTGGTAGATCAGAAGGATTATCATTTGATAACTGCATTTTAAGGGTATAAACCATACCACTCTCAGAGATATGCACCTCCATTTTCCTACGCTGTATAGAATGAGCCTTGATAATCGAGCCACATAGGTCATTCTTTGACTCATTCCATATACACAGTTTTTGGTTAGCAACTCTTTGCTGTTTTGTTAAAAGCTCATTAAATGCGATAATGTCAGAGTGTGGAGCCTTCTTTTTCCCCGATGTCATGAAACCTTATTCCTTTTAAATTATGGCCAATTAAACAATATCCTAATTGACTCACTATATCATGCCAATATTTTTTTCAAGACAATCCTATTGCATCTACCAACCAACAAAAAATAAAGGGAGTGACCTCCCTCTATTCCTTCTCCCTTTGAGCAATCTTCGGCTCCAGCCAGTGGTAAATTTCTTGTGAGAGTCAGCCAACACAGATTTCAGTTAAGTATATTGATTCAGGTAGTTACCTAATTTACAGCCCGTACACTTTGCCGAATTCCCCATTTTATGCCTGTGGCATCATCCATAAATTGATGAATAGATGCTGAATCAGATTGTACTTCCACAGCATTTTACTGGTCACGATAAAACTCCTCCACAATATCCAAGCCTTCTTCACCCCTTACCTAAAAACTGGCATTACCATAACCCTGCCGTGCCACATGATCTAAAGCCTCCTGATAGAAACCTGCTACCTTGCTCTGCTCATCGATTTGCTTGGCTGAAGTAATTGCTTCTTGTAAATTAATTCCAGCACGTAAAGTTAAGTCCACGTAGTAGATCGGAGTACGGTAACTTTGTGTTATGCTCATGCCTCGTAAGGTCAATTGCAATGGTAAACATGACAGTAAATTACCTGATGCAGAAATACCTTCATATTGATTTATAAAGTATTTATTTACTTCTTTTCAGAAACCTATACATCAATCTACACTTTTTTAAAAATCATCAAAACAACTTAAACCATCATTTTGATGTTCATAGAATAAATGATCGGATTTAATAATTAGATGCATTGATTTATAACCTACAGAATTTTCATAAAGGCACAGCTGTTTCTACGGTGTTTCTATATAGCCTTTGGATCATCCAGAGTCAGTACGGTCAGGCTATCGCTGGTTTGTCCTTACACGCCTAAATGACGATTCTCGTAAACTGAATCAGTCCTTTAGCGAGATTTGATTATCACAATCTGAATCCCAGTAAACTGTTTTTTTACTAAAACGTAGCGTATATAGATCGGTCGATCTGTTCGGCTTTAAAACCATCATTTAAGTTTGTATAGCCTATTAACTCATGCATAAATATCTAGAAATTTATGTTTTGGTTTGGAACTGTGCATATTCTTTAATTTATAACTCAAAAAATAAAATGAGTCATTTCACTAAAGAAGTTAATATTATTTATCTTTTTAGAAAAAATACACAATATGCAACATCCGTTTCCTAATAGAATAAGCTTACTACTCAACTCAATAAAATTTGATATAATTAACTCTGAATACTAATTACAAATTTTGCAACTAACTAGAAGAATATAAATAAATTATTTACATATTTTCCTATATTTCAAAGAGTCTTATCTTTTGTATATAAATGCTATAGACACTAATCCCCCCAGAAGCGAAATCAGCTTGTCACTTTTTCAATGACAAAAATAATAAAAAATGTAATTATTGAACTATAAAAATAATAGGTAAGAAAATTAATATGGAAAAATTTCTACTCGCACTTCAAACAGCAGCATCTAATCCACTTGCATATGCTGCATATATCGTAACTATAATAACTTGGTTTTTAATCGCATGGAGAGTTCATCGTCATCAGGTATTACTAAATCATATCAGTCTACTACCTGAAAAGGATAGATTAACAGCAATTTCTTTGGAGATGGGAACAGTTCAGGTGAAAGGAGGCGTATCAGCAGAACAATGGTTGCGTTCTCGAATTCATACTTTTTATCTCGTAGGTTTCTGCGTGGTGTGTCTAACAACTTTTGCAATCATCACCCTAACGTTCTATGTTTACAACGGTTCAGTAAGTGGATCTATTGGATTGGAGAATTAACTATGCATCTAAAACTACAACCTTCTATAGCCTTTTTATGTTTAGCACTTATATATTCTTCATTATCATATTCTGCCTCGCCCTATTCTAGTACTAAGACATGGCCCATTAAGTTTGAAGATTTTTCATCCTCCCTCATGCAAGTGAAATACAACTCTAACTTTTTAGATAATACTCTTTATATTACTCCATCAATTGAATATATAGACAACTTGAAAAAAAGCACACCAATTACTGCTGAGCATTTTTGGTATTCTCCTTTTGAATGGAACTTACCGAGATTGAGTGTTAAAACTGAAAACTCTACAAATAATGAAATTTTATTGGAAAAAGTTGTATTTACCGTTAACTCTAGTCAATTTGATCAAACTCCTATTCCAATTTTTATCAAAGATGCCACTAGAGCAGTGACCTTTTACAATGATGGTTGGGGTGCTCTTATTAATACAGAGATTGAAATGGGATTACAGCCTGAAAGTGTATGTAATGAAAATGTCGTTGTTTCTAAATCCTCTTTTCAACAAATTAAAAAAATTAAGGTAGGACGTATTTTGGAGTCCAAAAGTATAGAAATCGATGATTTAATTACTCCTACACTTAAAGAAAATATGAGAGTGTGCGCAGTTGGGATACTTAGCTATACTGATGAACTAAAGAACCAGTGGAGAGTACCATTCCGCACAAGTGTACGACTTGAACCCCCAGGATCAAGTATGCCAGCTCCTCCAAATACAACATATGACCTTTATCTCCCAGCAGGTAAATCAGGATACACAATCGAGCTACCTATTTCGCAGTCTATACCTGCCAAAGGTACTGACCATTTTCAAATCGCAGTATACTCAGATAAATCTGCTATATTTAACATTACAGCAACTGTTTTTTCTGCTAGAGGAAAGAAGGTTACCAAATCGAATGTTAAACTAATTTATTTCCGACCACGTTCTGTCGGAGAGCCAACTACTTCTTTATCAAAATTCAAGAATGTCGACTCCAAGTTATTCAATATAAAAAGCCTAGCACCCTATATAAATTCAGTAGGATACGATCCTCTGCATCCTGATAGTTTTGTTATTCAAGCAACAGATGAATGGATGCTACTTACTGATAATAAAAAGATAACTATCCATAAAAAAATTGAATCAAGTTTGAGAAAACTCAAATTATCTAGAGCATCATACTGTTATTTGCTAAATGATAAGTGTATACGTACAGGCCCATTTGATTGGTGAATCATAGATATGAATTCATAAAATTTCACATTCAACTATTAAATAACAATATTTATAGTTTGGATTAAATTAAAAATAAGGAATGATCTTAAATTAATTAATAGGCAACCAAAATATATTTTAAAAAAATTTTCACAAAGAATTATTTTATAGACAAATCCTCAATTTTCTTTCGCTTTGATATTTCCACTTGGGTATAAGTTATCCGACATTCGGATCTTATAGATTTATAAGTAGCCCAATCAAATGGTAAGATTTCATTAATCTTTTTACTTTTATCTAGATTATTTTTTCTTGCTTTTCCATTTCCAACTATAAACTCGTAAGCAGTCTTTGCCCCCAAAGTAAATAAGGCTAGTTTCTTTTCATCACTCATTTCAAAATCCAGCCAATGGTAGTCTTCCAAATCATTTTCAGAAAACCAGTTTTTGGGTTTAATTTTTTCAATAAATGATAATTTTTTTCTTTCGAATTTTTCAGAAGTATCAATATATGCAATTAACTTTTGGTAATCAGTATTTTGAAATAAAAAGCTATAATCTGATGTATGGCGCGCTGTATCAAACAGTGCTCCAATAAAATCCCCCATACTCTCCATCTTTCTAGGTTCATTTCGGTCAACACCTAATTTTACCCCAAAAGTTGGACATAGAGGTATCCTATCTTTTCTATGAAAAACATCTATCGGAAAATTGGATACGATGCCACCATCAACAAAATGCACAGAAGAGGGTATTTCACCCTCGTACCCTGTTAAAGTCTTCCAACAATTTTTATTATCTTTTGGAATATCTGGTACAACCAAAGGTTGAAAAAATAAAGGTATAGACATTGAAGCCCTAACAAATTTTGCTGGAAGCTCTTTTGTTAAAGGGTTTTCCCAATATAAAGCAGCCATCTTCGGAAATATCACTTTTGTCTGCGTTGTGATATCCGCTGAAACTATTGCTAATTCATTCTTTTTAAAGTTTTGAGTAAAGTATTCCTGCTCATCAATTTGTCTAGCTGGGTCCTTGATTTGGAGATCATCGGGATTGATTAAGTTTTGTAAAAGATCATTGGTAGTGGTAACCCCATGCTCCTTTAGCTTTTCTCCCAACCATTCTTCAAATGCTTTTCCAGGGTTAATGCCCAATTTTGCTTTTGAAAATTTACCCTCTGCCCATAAAAGCCCAATTTTAGGCAACATGGCAGTCCAGATATTATCTTTCGTTTTAATATCGTCTACCAATCCTTTTGCAAACACTCCGCCATCCACAAAACTCTTCATATCCATTTCATTGAATATTTCCAATATCTTTTGGCTCTTTAAACTGTCAGGTTTGCCTAAGGCTGCCAAAAATAAAGCATTAATAGCCCCAGCAGAAGTTCCAGCAATATTTAAAAAGCGTATTCCCGCCTGCTCAAGCGTATAGGTGTATCCTATTAAGGCAATGCCCAGAACACCTCCTCCCTCTAAGACGATATCAATATATTGATTTCCATCTTTGTCAGTAATATCAGATATGGGATTGTTTTGAATTTGCATTCTGATCTCTTCAATATACCCTTTGTTATCTTTTCCATCACCGTTTATTGCTTCATTCTTTTTTATCAAGTCCATAAGAGACATAGTTTCCCCCTTTATAATTATCAAATAGTAAACTTATAACAACTCATGTTGTTCGATTTCTTCTTATAAATATAAATGTCTTTTAATAAAAAAAATTCTTTTAAAGTTACTTTTTTACATTTTCAGATAACTGGCAATTAAGTAGCTTTCCCTCTCATCAACTAATAGTAATACCATTACCACCCATTCTTTAGATAGATTAACAAAAATTTCTTATAGTGAAGTAATTTTAAAAAATTAAAAGTAATATCTTGAATATTTATATTTCATCTGAATTTACTTTATTCTTTAAATTTCACAAAGTTATAATAAAGGAAAATTTAATGTTTTCGCAGAAAAATGATCAAAAAATATTCACTTGCATTACTATGTCTCACAATCACAATATTGATAATTTTCTACGTTACCTATTTTAATCAGCAGAGGTATTACGAAATTCAAGAAAAAAATAGGATTGGTGGATTTGAACTTTTATTGGAAGCCAAGTCTGAAACAAATAAAGTTTGCCTTAAATATTCTACTAAGCATGACTGCTATCAAAGTTTTATTAAAAGTCTTGAACATTTAAATCCTAGAGGCTCTGTTCAGCTTGCAAACTCCAAGCACCAAATTATTCAGGTCTGGGACAATGAAAGGCATAAAGATGATAGGGAAAATGTCTCTGTATCCAAAACTTTTACTGAGTTTGATAGCAAGCCTGTAGTTACCCTTTCCAAGCTAACGCGACACCAGAATCTATATAAGTCTTCCTTTAATGCCATGTTCTTCTCGATACTTGATTATTCTGAAGCACTCTACGCACATGTTAATGGTCTACCCTCTGCCTTTGGTGAAATGACTCCATACACTTTTGCCAAGTATGTAGCATGGGGGCGTTTTTATCCTATACTCCCAATCTGGATAATTGCCTTAGGTTTACTGGGCTATATCCTTACACTCCTGTTTAAAAATATTGGATTCAACCATTCAATTAAAAATCTTCAAGAGGAAATCATAAATAAAGAAAAAACTCTTAGAAGCATGCATGATGAAAGTGAGTTGATAAAAACAGACTTCAGCAAACTTCATAAGGAATCTACTGAAAATCTTAAAATTCTTAATCATGAAAAACTAGAATATACAAATAAAATCAATGCTCTAGGGTTGAAACTAAGTGAAATCCATCAAGATAGGATTGTTTTATTAAATCAAATCCAGTCTTTTGAAATGCAAAACAGAATTAACACTGAAGAAAAAGAAAGGCTACAAAAGTCCCTGGAACATCAAAGAAATATTCTAGAAAAGTTAGAAAAGCAAAATAAGGATTTAGAGCAGAATATCTCTAACAACAGTAGCTTTATGGAAGAGTTTAACTTAGCAAAAAATGAGTTGGCTGCTTTGGAAAGCCTTTATGCTGCCAGTAAAAATACAGAACTAGACCTCTCTAAAAAACTGGATGATCTAAATCAGGAAATGTCTAATTTAAACAACAAGTTGGCAACCTCAGAATCCCAGAAAGTTGCGATGATTAGTAAGGTGGATAACAAAGAGTCTGAGTTAAAAGATTATCTGGAGTATGTTTCAGATATGGAGAATCAATTCAAACTACAACTGGAAACAAAAAATCAGGAAGTCGAAGTGTTAAAGTCTGGAATACTTGATCTACAGTCTCATAAAGCAGATTTGCAATATGAGCTTGATAAACTTTCAGGTACAGATACTTCATCCAGAAAAATCTACAATATCCTAATAAGTAATCCTGATCTGCCTAAAAGCAAAAGTTATGAGTACTCAGAGCCTGAACATCATTCTAAAGCATATCTGAAATCCATACAGAGCTCTTTTAATAGTCAAAAAAATAATAAAATTGGTAACTTAATTACAGATCTACGGGGCACAAAATTTAACTCTAAAACGCCCAATACGCTACGTATCGTTTATAACTACGCTGTCAGTCCTGATATTACCCGTTCTGGATATGGCCTAGTTGCTGTAGAAAAGGTACATGGCTACGCTGCTTACTTGCACTTAACCGCGAGAGATCCATCAGAGGCAATGTTAGCAGCCAAGGCGATTCAAACATACTGTTCTATATTTAAAGGATACCGAATCATTCCTTTAAATGATTAACGTCTATTCAATATTAAATATTATTAGAAAATCCGCTCTGTACAACAGGCCGATTCAAATGTTTCAATTGAGATGTAGTAGGACTATATTCATGTCAATGTAAGTGCGGTGACGAATCCTTGGTAAAATGAGTTAAGCTTTAAAGAGGGTTATGAACTGATGAAAAAGAATGCTGCCCTAGAGAAATCTCAGGAAGAACCAGACATCGACAACCTCATGAAGATTGTGGAAGAATCAATACCTGTCTACAAGGCATGTAAGTCACAAGTAGATGCTGTACAGCAAGCATTAAATGAAATATTCAAGGTCTAGTTGTGAAAGGAATAAAATGACTAAGTAAAATTTCTACAGACTTTATAACCAATTACAAATTTTGAATTCTTAAAAAATCATTTTCATTTTAGGGCAATATGGATATCCGACCAAGTTTACTCAGCTTCATTTTTGCAGACTCTAGCAAATGGCGAATCAACTATACATTTCCTGAGCTGGTACTTGAACTGGATACCAGAACAGTAAATCTTAATCCTGAACAAGTGCTAGATACGCATATTCAGAAAGGTTTGATATGGTCATCATTAACGCTCAAGACCCTTGATCAAAACTTTCAGTTCAAAGGTATGTTCAACACACAGGCTGAACAGCTTCGAGCTGAAATCCATAATGATGCGGAATTCCTGAGAAATAAAAGAAACGCTGAAAAGATCAAAGAAACCTTAAAACCGTACTTACGGGAATATCAGAATTTTATCCAGCAAAACATTTACCTCTCTCATCGCCTCAGCCAGTTGTTTAGGTCAGATTTATCACAAAGGTCAAGAGCCTCTATTGAACAGTTTAACAGCCTGATTCAAAGGGATAGTTCTTTTTCATTTGAACCACCTCGACAGAACCTGTTTGAGCAATTGCGACAGTTTATTGAATTACCAGTTGAGGCAAACTATGCCATCGATGCAAAGAATAAGCGTTTTGTTGAAAGTGAGTTAAAGATATCTAAGCAGTTCTTTGATCAGGTGGAAAGTATGCCACTAACCGATGAACAGCGTATTTCCTCGATTATTTTTGAGGACCGCAACTTATTAGTTGCTGCGGCTGGTTCAGGCAAAACATCCACGATTGTTGGAAAGGTAGGCTATGCCTTGTTAACTGGACTCTACAAACCTGAAGAGATTCTGGTTCTTGCATTCAATAAAAATGCAGGTGAGGAACTCAGTGAACGTATTAACTTTCGATTAAAAGATATTCTCTCCCAGTTTAGTACTCAGGTTGAATCACTTAATTTCCATAAGTTTGGCATTAAGGTGATTGGCAAGGCAACTGGAAAAAGTCCATCTGTTTCCAATGAAGCAGGAAAACCTCAGTCCCTGTTGAATCGGATTATTCAACAACTGATCGAAACAGATACAGACTTTCAGGCAAAATATTTTTTATTTAAAACGGCCTACCTAAGACCACCCTTATCACCATTTGCATTTAAAACTCAAAGTGAATGGGAAAAGGCACACAAACGTTCATTTGACAGGTTCAAGGATGGCTTTGAAACCTATCAGGGAGAAATCGTTAAATCACATGGTGAAAAAGCGATAGCAAACTGGTTATACAGTCAAGGGGTTCCCTACCAGTACGAAAGAAACTACGAGCATGACACAGCGAATGAACACCACCGCCAATATAAGCCTGACTTTTACCTATCTGAAATAAACCTGTATCTGGAACACTATGCCGTAGACCAACATGGCAAACCGCCTGCACATTTTGGGCAAAAGTATCTGGAAGATATGAAATGGAAGACAGAAATCCATAAACAATATAAGACGGATTTAATTACTACCACCTTTCATGAGTTTATTACAGGTTCAATCTTTCAGAAGTTAGAACAAGAGCTTAAATCAAGAGGACAAATATTTAAGCCACGTAGCCTTGCTGAGATCAACGCTAAAGCACAGTCCATTTATGAATATGACACCAATGAACTTTATGTCAGTTTTTTAAGTCACTACAAATCCAATCAAGCCAACATTGCCAACCTACTAGCCAGCCCCACACTCAACCTGCGCGAAAGTCTTTTTTTACAGCTATTTTCCAAGGTTTACCAACAGTACGACCAGTTATTAAGAAGTACTAAAGAGTATGACTTTGATGACCTGCTGATTGAATCTACTCAGTTAATCAATGAAAACAGATACAAGAGTCGGTTCAAGCTTATTATCGTGGATGAGTTTCAGGATACATCACAAGCAAGGGCCAGACTGATTCTGTCGTTATTGAAACAAGTACCTGAAGCAAAGCTGTTTTGTGTTGGGGACGACTGGCAAGCCATATACCGATTTGCTGGTTCAGACATCAGTATTTTTACTAAATTTGAAAAGGTCTTTGGCTATACCAAGCAGACTCAGCTTACCCAGACATTCCGTTCCAATCAGGGTATTGCCAATGTCGCCAGTGGTTTTATCCAAAAAAATAAGTCCCAGCTTCAAAAAGTGGTCAATGCCGTTGATAAGACCAGCAGTAAAGTGGTTGAGATAAGCTTTTTAACAAAGACTCAGGAAATTCATGAATACCTGATGAAAACCATTATGGAAATCAATAGTGCCAATTCAGGTTCGGGCAAGAAGAAATCCATTTATATTTTAGGTCGCTACAGACACCACAAGCCAAACTTAGACAGTATTCAGCCCTTTCTCAGAAATTGCAGTGTTGAGTTTAAAACCATCCACTCATCCAAGGGCCTACAGGCAGACTATGTATTTCTTATGGGTTTAAACAGCGGTGGAAGTGCTTTTCCTGCAGAGAAAGAAGATGATCCCCTGTTAAACATGGTGTTGCCACAACCAGAAACACACGCCTTTGCTGAAGAGCGCCGTCTGTTCTATGTAGCCCTGACCCGTGCAAAAGAAAAAGTCTTTCTTATTGGCGAACGTAATTCAATATTCCTTGAGGAGGTTATCACGGACTCAAGCCTCAAGGAATTTATCCATATACCTCAGGATGAAAATACATCCATTAACCATGATATTCCAGAAAAATGGCGATGTCCGAGATGTAATCAGGGACGTATGTGGAAACGAACAGGACCATACGGTGACTTTATGGCTTGTAACCGTTATTCAGAATGCGGATACACTAATAGTTTAAAGAAGAAGTCCGATAAAAGACTTCTCATTTAAACGAAAGAGTCTTTTTTAATTTATGCTGCTGAGAGGAACATTCCGTTGGCCGCGCTTGCACCTGAAATCAAAAGCTTGCCAGCAAACATTCCACCGCCTCCAGCAGACATGGCTCCACCACCAACTGCGGCAAGGGAGGCATTTGTCAAGGCTGCACCATGTAATGAACTTATTGCAATACCTGTACTAGCTTTACCCAGAAATCCCAACGCACCAAGTACAGAGGCAAAGGCAGGTGCAAAAATGTATCCCGTAACAGAGCAGATTACTGTTGTAGCGACAACCTTGATAGGCTTTCGATATTTGGTATAGACGGATTGACAAAAAAGTTTAAAGCGATTGAAGAGATTTTTAAAAAAGTTCATGTTTTCTTCCTAGTTATTCATTAATAATTAAAAGCTCACAGTTATTATTGGTTAGCTTTCCTTTAGGCAATTAAAAATATGCCTAACACATCACTATTTATGGTTTTCATTTTTCGTTTTCAAGCCCAAAAACTATATTTTTTGAGAACCTCCCTCTCCATAAAGGCTTCCACAAATGCAAAAAATAAGACCAACCCAATAAACACCCCCCTATCTTAAGAGATAGAGGGTAATTATTCAGTTCAAAATCTGCACAGACTGCTGTAACCCTTTCTGAATATCTTGAACATGGCTCAAGTCATGCTTTTGCTGATGCTGCTCTGGTTTAAACTCATTTGCATAAAACTCCTCAATAATATCCACTCCCTCTTCACCACCTACCTCAAAGCTGGCATTGCCATAACCCTGCCGTGCCACATGGTCCAAAGCTTCCTGATGAAACCCCGCTGCCTTGCTTTGTTCATCAATCTGCTTGGCTGAGCTAATCGCATCTTGTAGATTCACTCCATCACGTAAAGTTAAGTCCACATAGTAGATCGGGGTACGATAGCTCTGCGTAGTGCTCTTGCCTCTCAAAGTAAGTTGCAATGGCAAACATGAGAGTAGATCACCTGAAGCTGCATGGTAATAACGAAGTCGTGCTGCCAAGGTGCGAACGCTATTAAAACTTGTGGTCCTAAAAACAAAAGCTCCAAATTCATCAGACTCATCTAAGTTCACATAGAGTCGTCCATAAGGCTTACAAGGACCTCCTTGTGCCAATGGACATAAATCAGGTGATGGACATGGATGTTGCTCAATACCACTTTGCCCAAATCGTTGACAGGTTTCTCCATTGCCTGTACAGATGGGCCGTCCTGATTGACGGTCAAATAAGGTGTATTCCGCTCTTAAATTAAGATCGGGATCATTAAAGAGCATTCGGACTGGAATGGTTCTCAGTTTCTGGTTTTGGTTAGGAGCTTTGGCACGAAACTGTTCATCAAGTGGATGTTTAACCCAACCATCCTTATTTTGGATTTGGCTGGTAATAGTAAATTGATCATCCTTTTCAGGGAGTCGTTTGCCATTCCTTTCTACGATTTTGCCGATACTGATACGTCCAAGTACAGGTGGTGTGATTGCTAGGCCTTTAATCATGAGATGAATCCTTGTTTTGTTAAATATTTACGAAATCACGGTATTTACTGTAAAGCACCGCCTCTTCACCGATTCTTGTTCAGCCTGATCAATCACCTATCGTTATTCTTCGGTCATAAGAGATTGAGTGCATCAAAGATTTACGCAAAGCTGCTCCAACGCCTTTTCTCTGTTATTTGGAGGGAGGGCAAGTGGGGTGGCTTTGCGCTTTTTTAGGTGTAAGGGATGATGTTTAAGGAAGTGGATGAATGTTAAATCTGCGGCTGCCTGTTCGAGGCTGAGAATACTGTTGTAATAATTCAGGCTGTGCTTGAAGCAGCGCTTTCTGGTCCAACACCACACTATCCTTGGATTTCTTCCATGTCACACTACCCTGACTAAATATGGCTTTTTCTGCATCCTTCATTAATATCTGAATACGATGTTTGAGGTAGTCATATTTGGTTTGATGGTGTGCTAAATGCTTTTCCTCAGAGAGTAAATCAGTAAATAGTTGATCTACTCCTGACAACGTAGACAGATCCACAGTTTGTAAAGGAATATGCTGCGGATATAAAAGCTGTAAAGCTTTTGCTGCTGATTCACTGGCATCTACATGCGGTGGTATATCGTTTTCCACACAAGACCAGAAGATTTTTTCTGAAGCAATCAGACGATTAATCACAATTTCATTGCGTTCGACTTTAAATATCTTCGCTTCATGTCCACAGATTAAGGCACAGATGTGTGCTGCTTGTTTACCCGTAACGGCCAATTGATGTTGCACTTGAATAAGTACATACAAAGGAACACCTTCTCGCCAATGCTTAGTTCCCCACTCTCCTACGGATTTACATTCCAGAAGCTGTACCTCATCACAGCCTACGATCGCATAATCCAGATTAGCTAACATAAAGGCTTTGTCTTCATCGGGATGCTGCAATACGGCATTGACCCGACGAACCTTATTACCAGTACGCTGTCGATAGTAATCAGCAATCAGTGGTTCGAGCTTGTTCCCCCAATATAGAGGTGAATAGTGATTCTTCAGCGGTTGATCTGGAGGAGCTTGCATTCGGCCTGTTTTAATCATCCATAATTCCAGCATTGACATGTGTGGATTTAAACCACAGGCTGCGGCGGCATCACTACTCCCAATGCCTTGTTTCCTTATCTGTAACCATTGTTCACGACTTATACCTTTGGTTTTAGTCAAGCGTTTAGCTGAATTTTGCTGTGATTTAGAAGTCAAAACTGTTTGTGGTGACTTTAGGGATAAAGGTAAATGAGTGATTGCATGACTTAATGAGGTGTGAGTATTTGGGTTCATCATATTCTCCATATCTGTAAAAAATTAAAATTTGGGCATAAAAAAAGCCGCACCTGGGGGAGGTGCGGCAAAAGGAAAAACTACTCATTAAAATTGATTGATTTAGGAAAAAGTTAGCTTAGGCTATTCATTTAATAAACCCGTGCTTACATATGTTGAGTTGTATTTAAGCTACCATTCTTAATGCCTGTTCCAAGCCGCGTTGCTTAATCGCTGCCCCCATACCAAACCAAGCAGAATCCAGTCGATGGTCGGTACTCATGGCTCGTCGTTCATGATCGCAGAACTCGGTAATGGCACAAAGTAAACCGTAAGCTGTATCTTTGGCTGAACTGAGTTCGGCCCCACGCCCATGTCCATTAAACATGGTCATGACTTTAGACATGGCTCGTCCGTTTGGTTCAGTTTTACTGTCTGATCGAGATAAGTTAGTTTGACTTGGCATTGCAGCATTACGGTAGAACTGAATGATGCTTTCATCCTGTTCAGCAATGCTTAGACTGGTATTGTTAAATACCGCATCAAAGTAAGCTGCGGCTTCCTGCTGGGTCACTTTACGTTGACTGAGTTGCTTCATCTCGTACATGTGCTCATCCCATGTACGGACTGAAATACCTAATTGCTGCTTCACTTTTTCTGCATCAAATTTGGTACTGTGTGGAACCTTAATAACGCCTACACTACTCTGTCCTTTTAGAGCAATTGCCAACGTGTTATTACATACGACTCGGATCGAAGTAAATTGTGCAGTGGTGGCAAGGGTACCATCACAAGCCGTAGCTAAAAGAATGTAGCCATTACTGACATCCTTCCCCTTTAAGGCTGAGCTTTGTCCTGTTTTAGCCAATGCCCAGAATTTCTTACCACCTTTGAGTACACCAGCGGTTTCTAGCTCAAAGCCTGATTGTTCAGTTAAATCTCGATAGAACTCCAAAATAGAACTCGGTTGTACTTCTTGAAAACGTTGACTGACCACAGATAACGGTGCATGAGTATCTGAACGATACAAAACTCTTTGTTCTTCAAAAGGCATAATAATACTCTGGCCTTTCTCATTCTGAGCCATGTAGCTGACATCAGAAGATTTAATTCTCCAGTCCATACCTGCTTGTTGTGCCCAGACTTCTAAAGGCTGATTTGGGGTGAGTTGATTGCCTAAACCATGCCAAGGGGTTTGACCTACAAATGCCATTGTTTCAACTAAATGTGCCATAAGAATTCCTTATAAAAATGAATACTGAATGACTTCAAATTCAGATTTTGTGTATAAAAAAGGCCTGCTAGTGATGCAGGCCAAAATCAAGTGACGTCAAAATGCATGTGAACGCATTCATTCACTTAGATGATATATATCTGAAATTTATTCTATTTCTGGTATTGTGTATTTCTAAATAAGATTAACTTAGTCTTAGAATAATGAATTACAAATAAGTAACTTAAGAGGGAATAAGATTGGACCATCAAACAAAAAAGCTTGCTGTACTAATCGATGCTGATAACTCTTCCGTTAATTCAATTAGCCCTATATTAGAAGAAATTGCAAAATACGGGATTGCAAGTGTAAAACGGGTTTATGGAGATTGGAGTAAAGATGTTTTAAATAAGTGGCGGGATATTCTTCTCCCAAATGCAATCACGCCTGTACAACAATTTGCCTATACTATCGGCAAAGATGCAACTGATATGGGCTTAATTATTGATGCAATGGATCTTTTATATAGCGGTGCTTTAGATGGGTTCTGCATAATTTCCAGTGACAGCGACTTCACCCCATTAGCTTCAAGAATCAGGGAAAGTGGTTTAGTCGTTTACGGATTTGGCAGAAAGCAAACACCAGAAGCCTTTAGAAAGGCCTGTGATAAGTTCATCTATGTTGAAAACTTAACAGATGAAGAAAAAGTTTTAACTGAGAGCAAAAATACCATTGAGGAAAAAGAAAATAATAATGTTAAGACCACTACAGATAAAGACACATCACAGCAAGTCGATCGCCCTACTCTCAACCTAATTTATAAAGCCGTTAAGGACAATTCAGATGAAAATGGCTGGGCCAATCTCTCTGAAGTAGGTCAATATATTAATAACGTTCGCCCTGATTTTGACTCTAGGAATTATGGACGAGCTAAGCTTTCTGGCTTAATCAAAATGCTAAATTTGTTTGAAACTAGAATTGAAGGCAGTCAAATGTTCCTCAAGAAATTGAAAAATAATAAGGTTTCTAATAATGATAATAAATCAAATTAACACACCACCTACCCTTAAAGTGATTTGACGTCATCTAAAGCAGGCATTATCATTCACATGCTGGCCTACATTGCCAGTCGGTTTTGACAGACCGTTTACAAAAGGCGCACAACAACGCTGTTCTGGTTTTGTGCGTTCTCTTAAGTCACGCCTTTATGGTGAGGCTAGGAGGGGCACGTTCGCGTGCGCTGGTTTCCTTTTGTACCGGTCTGTCAACCCTTCTAGTCTTGCCACCATTATTTGACAGTAATTTGGTAAGACTCTTTTTAAATCAAAAGGAATCAATACCATGAATTCACTATTCATCTCTTCAGAACAGTTCATCTCATTCACCCCAGATAATCTTTAAAGAATTAGTTCTGCAACCATTCTTTATTATTACTTATTCAGGGGTTAAAAATGAAAGCTATCAAACTTATAGCTATTGCTACACTATTCTCAACATCTAGCATTTATGCTGCCACGCTAACAACTAAAGTCACAAGCAAATTGGAATGGACTGAAGAAGGTGCTTACTTCTCTTCAAGTAAAGGAGATATTTCTATCTATACGGTAGGCATCACACCTAAACAATTCCAAAGTCTAAATTCGCTAAAAAAAGGTGATTGTGTCCTCATCACCGCTAAAGATAGCAAATTAGCAAAACAGCAAGGCACGATCTCGATTATGGAATTTCAGAGTGCTAAAAAGGTCGCTTGTAAATAAGGGGCAAACTGCCCTGCTTTAACTTTTAGTTATGCTTGAGTCAGCGCTTTATGCTTTCTGGATATACAAACTTTATTGCTCAATTGACTTAAGCCATATCTAAAACAAGAAACAAATGATTAAAGGAAATTAAAAAATGAAAAAATTAAATTTATGCCTTATCTTATCTTTTGGATTGCTGTCTAGCTTCCCGATGCTTGCTCAAGCAAAAGCCAAAGAAGCAATCTGTCAAATTGATGAAGGTGGTCAAACACGTTACAAAGGAAAATGTAAGTTTGAATCTCAAGGTGGTGGTAGCTTCTATATCAGCCATCCGAACATCACTAAAAAGGTAAAAGTTGAAGGGATCATGGTGATGATCGAAAGTAAAGATCAAGCTGTTGTCCAAGCCACTAGATTAGGTGGTGGTGGCTCTATGTGGGGCGAAGCTACCCGCTCTCAAAAACAAAAAGCTTGTTGGGTCGGTAGTGATTTTAAAATTTGTGCATGGTAATTCAATACCTATCACTAATTTAACAATTTGACTAAATATCAAACTATAGAAAGAAATAAGAGATTTTTTCTCTTATTTCTTTTGTAGTAATAATTTCCCTAATAATCTATAAATTTAAAATCAATTAGCTTTATTACTTTTAGATGAATAGACATCAAGTTCAATGTTTACTAATTCAATTAGACTACCGCTTGAATATATCTCATCAAAATGATCCTTCATAAGCTTTTGATTCAATAATTCATAATCTTCAACGAAATGCTGAATTAGTCCCTTTTCAGCTTGGGCAATGGCCCTTTGTAGATCAACATTTCCCCGCACTTTAACCTCAGCAAAAATTAACTTTTTTTGCCCTTTTTTTGAGTTCTGTAGCCCCTCTAATAAATCTATATTTTTAAAGTGTTGCTTCATACGTGTACGAATATTTAAAGATTTTCCAATGTAGAGTGGTTCTTGAGTTTGATTAAATTCCCTATAAAAAATATAAACTCCAGAAATTTCTGGAATTAGATTGTAATCAAAATTACCATTTCTCGTATTTTCTCTTAAAGTATTTGAACTACCTAAGTCAATTGGCTCAAACCAACTAAGCTCGATTTTCATACATTTCCCCTTTGTGATGTTGCTATGCTTTTTAATTCAATTGGAATGTCATTATCTTAATTCTGCTTCCAAATCGTCACCCATTGTAAGAATGACCAATAATTACCGATACTGAAGGACTCAAAAACGGATAATTATTCATATAAATCTATTTTTTCCATTCAAGTTCAACATGATTTAAAATTTTATGTGTAAAGATGATGTGATCTGTGACTATATCTAAATCGAATTCTGAAAAATCCCACTTCAAACACCACCATTTACCGTTACCTTCATTCCAATGATCTGAGAGTAAGTATTTAGAATCCTGTAACAATACTTTAATATACTCACGTAATTCGCTAGTAGGTTTGTGTACATACATTCTGACAGAACAACTCATTGGCTTATCATTTAAGCGTAAATGTAAGATTGAACTTGAAGCATCTTTCCAATTTTGTCCCCTAAAATAGAAAGCGGGATCAGTTTTCCAAGTATTTTGCTTTACTTCTGGTAGATAGTTTTCACCTAATGCGATCTGTAGTTCTGTATTGATATGCCCAATAATTTCTTGAAAAACACTTTGCTTTAAATCAATTAACTCTTGAATTTTGTGCATGTTATCGACAACAAAATTTAAACGACCCATATCTATATCCAATAAATGATTAAAACTTTCTAGATGCAATAAAAATTCTCGGGCAAAAACTGCCCATTTGTTTAAATTTTGATTAAATGAATATTGTGATACGTATTGTCTAATACATGCAGTTAGTTGATTATAAGATAGCCCTAACCAATTCTCTATAGTACATTTGCCATTTGGGCATAACACAATAGTAATGAGACGTTTTCTTTGATTATAGATATCTTGCCTCTTAATTTTCTCATTTGCCCAAGCCTCATATTCCTTAAAAGGGTTATTTTGATGGTGGTATACCTTCACTTCTAATACGATTAAAGCTGTATCTGTTTCCAACCATAAGTCAATAAATTTACCTTGGTCGGTGACTTGTTGAGTAGATAGTTGCTTAAACTCACCAAATTCAAAGTTTTGATATTGCTCATACTCTTTTAAGGCAGCAACAAAACCTTGGTAAAAACTATCACCTAATTGATGTTTAGCATTTGGATTTAAAAAGAAAGCAAAAAGCTCTGTGATTGGATTTTCATGATGATTCTTTAGTGCCGTATCAAAAATTGTAGTCTCACGTTCAGGCCTTTTATACTTCAGTGCTTTAAGTAACAGATTTTCATATTTTTGAATGAGTAAATCTTCTGATTCTTGCATCTCTTCCCCTGAGCTAAAAAAGCAGTACAGTTTTTTAGTTTACCGAAATTTAATTATTTTTCAGCCATCATTAGCATTGGAAAGTCATAATTTGTCGTGTTCCTGATTTTTTTCTTTGGAAATCTAATCTTCTTATTGCTGATCTCTCCAATAACGATTACCTAGGTAGGGTACTGCTGCCGCACAGCTAACATTATATAAGTAGCAATATGCAGTAATCTTTAAATTTAATTTCATATATCTGATATATCAACATTCCATCTTGACTTCTAGTCAACACAATTCTATAAAATTAAATAAGCTATATAAAACAAAAAAGTAAGCTCAAGAGGGCAGGTATATGAAAAAAAAAATACTGACATTATTAGGAACTATATTTATTTCTTCATGCGCTAGTGTGGAATACACTTCTCAACCACAACGTATTCAAAATGATAATTCTCCAAGAAAAATTATTGTTTTTTTTGATGGTACAGCCAATGATGAAGCTAGTCGAACAAACGTGGCTAAGTTACACAATTTGGTGTCATTAAGAAACCGTAGTGATATACACACCATATATATAAAAGGCGTAGGTACAGAAAACTCTCCAATAAGAGGATTGTTAGGCATGGGCGCTGGTTATGGTATTGGAAAAGATATTCGTCAAGGGTATGAATTCATTGCTGAGAGATATCAACCACAAAATCAAGATCAGATTTACTTATTTGGGTTTAGTCGTGGAGCCTATTCTGCCCGTATTCTTGCAGGAATGATTGAAGTAGCAGGCATACCTGATTTTTCTAAGATTGGAACTGATACAAAGAAAAGAAAAGATTTAATAGAAAGAATTTACTCTGCTCATAAAGGTATTCTCTCCCCAGAAGAACGTCGAAAAAATATAAGTAAGATCAAAGATCTGGATTCAAAACCTGCCAAAATTGAATTTATGGGGCTATGGGATACTGTAGAAGCTCTAGGAGTTCCAACAACACGTGAGCATGTCGGTAGACTAAATCCTAGATACTTTGACCAATTGTGCAATATTAAGCATGCCGCGCATGCACTATCAATTGATGACAACCGAGCTAGACTATTTACTCCAGTACTATTAACACAACCAGAATTGATTAGTAGCTGTAAAGAAAATATCAACATACAAAAAATTGTATCTGAAGTATGGTTCTCTGGAGCACATTCTGATGTTGGAGGTGGTTATCATGATTCTGATTTAAGTGGTGTTTCACTTAACTGGATGCTTGGAAAAATTGAATCCTATGATTTAGTGCCTCCAAAAACAAGTGTTTATGAAGATATATATAGTAAATCCCACAACCCCGATAACGGACTACTTGGCTTCCTCTTTTATTGGAATCTCAATCGAAATATTCCTAATTATGCAGATAAAGCAGCTTATCCCAATGAACTATTACCTATTCATGACAGTGTCATTAAACGATTATCAAATCCAGTTGTAGGAAAAAAATGGCATGAATTCAACTGGATTGATAAAAACAATTACCCTAAATGCTTTACTGCAACTCCTACCGATTGCCATTCTAGAGAATGTGTGCTTCAACTTAATCCTAACCAACAGTGTTTTAGAATAGAAACTACAAAACATTAGAGTGAAGTGATTATAAAATAGTTATCCACCCAATATGATTAATCTTTAGGTTTGCTTTCTTTAGAAAAGATAAATCTTGATACTTAAAATTTAGGTCCATCAATTCATAAATGGCAGAATGTTATCTTCTTCAATTTCTTAACAGTCTTGATATTAATTCATTTGAGTGAAAGTAATGACCATCTATCTTATATCTTTCAATACAAATCTGGATTCTGTATTTTTCTACTAAAAACTTTAATTTGATTTACCCCCTTTTATTCTCAATTCTAGAATTGAGAATAAAAGGGGAAGTTTTACACTCTTTAGACTGCCTGAAAGTTATGTTGGCAAATGTTGCAGTGGAAATAAGGACTAGCTGTAGCGACTGGTTGTGAAGGCTGTGTCAAACTATCAATTATCCCTCCTACAACTGCTCCCACCAATCCACCCAATAAAGGTGACATCGGTGTTGGTAGACTTTTAGAAATCATCGTACCAATCCCTGCTCCAGCCATAGAGCCATAAGTATTAGTTCTGTTAGATGACGCTGCAGCACGACTTACATTATCTGAATAGCAATATGGACAAGTAATCTTCATAAGATTATCCTCATTAAATGAAAAAAGGCTTATCGATTGATAAGCTTTAAGTTGTGAATGTAAGGGAAATAGAAAACATTCAATCTTCATGTTAATGATGTATATCTTTGATTTTTTGGGATCAACGTTGTGACATCCCAAAGGATCTCTTTTTCTTTGAAGTCTTAACTCTTAGATGTTGTCCTTTATCGGGCCTTGCAAAATAAGCTAGTGTTGAACGCATCTTCTCAACTTGATAAGCCACATTACAATAAATAATCCCAATACCAATGACATCTCTCTTTGCATAACGATTCAGATAATTACTGTCATGGCAATTGAAATAACATCCTTGATCATTTGTTATCTCCTCCCAAAGCTCACCAATTGCTTTTGCTATACTCCAAGCCCCTGTTCGATCTCTTTCATCAAAAATCAATGCTAGATGGCAATGATAGCCTTTCGATGCCCCCTGCTCTGAAGCCCAAACCAAAAGTAATATTTCATCTCCATATTTAGAACGATTGATTCTCCTGCGGAGTTTCTCTAAATCTTGCTCTGCTTGCTGGATATTCGGACTCTGGATATAAGCTAAATCAACACGTACCACCAATAAGGCTTGATACTCATCAACTAGTTCTAACAATCGCTTATCCAAGCTCTCTGCATTTAGTTTTTCATTGTAGCGATGTTGAGACATATCATTCTGATGTGCTGCTTGAGTTTGAATGAAATACTCCTGCCATTGTCCAAAGGTATTTTGTTTCAGAGCCCGGTATAGAGCTACAGGGGAATCTAATTCTTGTTGGTAGTCATACAATAGGGTACAAAATAAATCTATTAAGCTTGAATAGCTAAAATCAGGGTTATAAATTTGGTCAAACTCTAACAGTAGATCACTGAAGTTTTCATAGAAGGAACGAGGTTGTCTAGTTACTTGTATACAGGATTGAATAAACTCTTCAATTTCGATAGTTAAAATTGCTTCATTACTTGAATAGAATGATTCATTTATTTTAGCTGGATGAGACATGGACACTTACCTATAGTTTGGAACTATAAGAAATGGCGAATCTGTAATTAATTAACTTCTGGACATAAAATCAAATAAGAACTAATGTATAGGATATAAATTTATAAGCCACATAAAGAAAAATAGTATAAATTATATAAACATAGTCATTACACTTATTTTAGATATTAAAATTAAGGTATGAATATCATTTAAAAATATAAAAATACAAAGGTTTCACCATTAATACGGCTTTTATAAAAACAAAAATAACAAAGTTAAAGTTATCCGAGATAAAAAATATAACGAAATGATCTCAATCTTTGAAAAAATAGCCTTACAATACTATTATTGATATACTCTTACTGATACTTTGAAGAACATGAATTTCCATTACAGTGCTTCAAGCAAAAGACTTGATAGGCCAAGACACCTTAGGAGCTAAATTCAGACTTTCTTGCTTATTCAAAAATTATAAAAAAACAAGCCAAAATCGACTGGTATCGTTCGGAATACTCACTTGAAACCTATCTACACTTACAATAAATTTTATGCAAATCTTATTGTAAGGAACGCCGTATGAACTCAATGAATCATCGTAATGAACTAATTAAGTTAGTTAAAGAGCTTAGTAGCGAAGATATGGTTTGGATATTGCATGTGCTTAACAAAGATAAACTAATATGTAAACTAAAATCTGATGATATAGAGGATGATGATATAGAACTCATTGAGATGGATATTGAAAAATTAAATTCCTCTAAAAATCTAAATGAAATTAAACTTAATCTCACTAGAGAAATATCAAATTTCCATGAGGATCTTGCAGCGGATCTTATTCACTATTTCAATGAATATAAGGATTTATTATCGATACGTGGTCGTGACATATCCCAGTATCAATCAAATAATCGCTTATTAATTTTCACTCTAAATGAGATAAAAATTAGAGATAGAGAGATTTCCAAATTAATTAATTCAATTTCAAATCCATATATTCGCTTTCTTTATATTATTTTTATATTTAGAGAATATTATCGAAATAACCGTGAACTAGATTACATTGAAAAAACTTATGCCCAACTCATGACTGAAAAATCATTACACTTTAAAAAATATGATCATGTAGCGTTCTATAAATGGGCTAAAAATTACATGGATGAAGATCAAGACAATTATAGAAAGTTCAATAACTCTCTTATTACTCCTATCGAAGACTCTGACTTTAGCATTGTTGTGAATTCAATTTTTGACAGGATGTACATCGAAAATCCTCACGTCTATTCAGCTTTAAAGGACAAGCTAGCAAATGCTTGGTATCAAAAAATTTATCGTACTAAAAATAAAGGCAAAGCTCATCGTTACTTCCTGACAGATAAAGCATTAGAGAGCTTAAAAGTACTCAGCTTAAAGTATGACAAGAGTGAAGAGAAGATGATCGAGCATTTAATTAACAAATGTTTTGTTGAAGAGTGCGCTGATTATTCTGGACAATCTATGTATTCTTGTTAATTAGTCAATTTCCCCCTTCTAAATTCTTAGAGGGGGTTATCCTTAGTCTTTCATTTTAATGAGATCATCCAACAAAGAATTAATCTTTTCAGACATATTTGGATTGTAATAAAAATTACTAGATATATCTAGGGACATGAATCCTACTTGAACCTCCTCCTCTATCGACATAAAAACCTCACGAATAAAGGCATATAAGTTATTAGCTTTATTATAGTATAAAGCTAAGCTTCTAGCTGAAATAATTAGTCCATATCTTTCCATCATCAGAATACTTGCAACATCACTACAAGTTCCTTTGTTATTTGTATCCGAATAAATTGCTTTTTCTAAATTTGTTTTTTTCTCGTACATTAACTCCCACACCCCAAACAAGGCAACCCACTTATCTCTATTGGTAAAAATTTTGTTATGTGCGAAGCTCGGATAAAATTCATATAAATATTTTTTAACTTGCTTAGCAATAGTTAAATCATAATTATAAATTTTATTAAAATAAGGACTATAAAGCAAACTTGAATATTTTCTATAATAACCTGCTTGCTTTAATCCTAACGACTCCGATATATTTTTAAGGGGTACAGGTTGATTAAGTCCTTTAAGATCATACTCTAAAAACAACTTTTGTCTTAAGATTTCAAATTCTATAAATAGCAGAGCCCTTAAAAATAAAAATTTATTTTCTATCTCATCATAATAATTTTTCGAGGTACTTTTAGCTGTAGACAATATTTTTAAGTTTAAAAATTTACGATAGACATGAGCGGATATACAGCCCTCGAATTCCGACCATAGCACTTGAGCTACCAATCTAAAGCTAACCGAATCAGACGCTTCATCTATCCTCGAAAGAATTATTACTTGAGTTACATCTTCACCGAAATAATCAGAATCATATCCACTACTTTGAACCTCTCTTAATAAAGCATGAAATGCAATTTTCAGCCTATCTTGATTAATTTTTTTATATGCCTTTTCCTTTTCCTCTTCAGATAATCCCTCTTCAACCTCACCTATCTTTATATTTGGACTCGTATATTGAGTTGTAACAACCTCTACACCACATAGTAAATAATGTTTATAGATTTCATATCTATCATTGGTTAAATTACGTTCTAAAAGAATATGATCTATAGCCCTTAATAAAGCGATATAAATTTGTTTTTTCTCTTCTGAAAATGTCTCCAGAGAAGCAATATCGTAAAAATACAAATAGTCAACAATCTCTAATGCGATACTTTGAATTTCTGTAAGCCTAGGCATATTATTTAAGTTCAATCTAGTGTCAAAATTGGGGGACTTTATTTACCAATTTTTAGCACAATTTCTTTTTTCTACAATAGCGAACACACAGTTTGGTGAAATATTTTCAGTAAACTTAAAACTTTAAGTGCTAATTCGTCTATTGGAGTCACTATGCCTCACTTAAAAACTGCCGATTATTTATTTTTAAAATTTCGTTCAACTTTCATTAAGTTAGATGATGTTTGTAAAGAGTTCTACCCTCACTTATGCAAAGAGAAAGTGCTCGAAAAGGTGCGCCAACAAAAGTTTCCATTTACATGCTTCCGTATTGATGAAAGCCAAAAAGGTTTTCTGTTCGTTGATATCCACGAACTAGCAAGAGTTTTGGATGAAATCTATTTAAATAATTATCAGAGCTTTCAAAGCTCTATACAAAAATCAATCCATTCAAAGAACTAATTCGTTAGATAGAGGGAATAAAATGTTAGAAACTCGCTATCGTGTAAAAGATTTAGTGAACTACCCCGAGCGCCCAGCTAAGGACTATGTTGATCGTAGTGGCCGCAGACGGAAGTTGTCTCATAAACCTGCAACAAGAGGCTTGCTAAATGTTGCAGAGTCAACTTTCTGGAAGATGATTCGTCGTGGTAATTTTCCCAAACCAACATATTTAACTGCAAGTATGCCAACATGGACTGAAAGCCAGATTAAGAATTGGCTTGAACAGAAAGAGCTAAATGCCGCATAAATCAATACAGCCTGCCAAAGGCAGGCTGTTGCATTAAAAATCTTAAATTAAATAATAATATTTTATACACGGCATACTATGTTAATAGTATCAAAATCTTATATTTACCTAATCATATTTAGATGCAAAAAACTTTTTTCACCTTCAGTTATGGTAGGTTCAAAAAATCTTTTGGGATATCTAATATCTTTGTTATAATTTTTATATGCAGTGTTGTAAAAACTTCTAAGAATAAAATCTATGAAAACAATTGGTGATATTGGAGCACTAGTTGCAATACGACAGTTTTTGTATTGTCCCAAAGTTAAATGACTTTTAGGATGGTTAAATTCTTCAAATGCCATTTCATCATAATCAAACCTAATTGGTACAGGAACTATTGAAGGTTCTATAATTTCGGCGTACATCGGTTGTTCAATATAAATATCAGGTTCGTGCTGAAATGCCTCCATATTAGGATTTGGTAGATATGCTAATCTATGCTTATAAATCTTACTATTATGAAATAGGTAATTTAATTGAATAATTGCTCCATCCAACATTAGATAATTAAAAAGGTTTCGTTTATACGATTCATCATATAAATCTTTATAACTCATAGATGATAAAGTAAAAGAAATATCTTTACATGATGAAATACATATCTCTGTTTTATTTTCACGATGACTCTTTACTGAACAGCTATTATATTTGTCTACTAAGCTATTTTTCAAAAATAATTCATCTATGATTCTTATTTCACTTGCTATTTCAGATGGACTTAGAGACATATTAATCAACCAAAAATATCTTTGAATCTTTTTAAAACATCCTGATCTAAATCTTCTTTGTGAAGTACGCCTTCATCTAAATCTTTAATCAAATTTTCTAAAAATTTTCTTCTAGCTTGAATTCTTTTTTTATCTTTATCAGATAAGTCCCTATTAACAATTCTTAAATGTTGACGTTGCTCTTCTGTAGGATAAATAAAAGAAAGTGAAAAATCATTCCTTTTTACTTCCTCAAATTCATCTTCTAGAATCTGCATACTTGAGCCAACACCCAGTACTCTTAGCCACGCCTTTGTTCTAGTCATTGCGGTGAAAAGAATATTTCTTTTCGTTGCTAAGCCCACACCCTGTGCACAATAGTCGGCATTTATTACATAAACCATCGGAGCTTCATTACCCTTAGCCCGAAAAATAGATGTAAAAGTTACACTATCATCTTGTGCAAAATCATCAGGTGAAATAGTTACTCCAGCTAAATTAGAGTTAATTCCTGCTTCATATAAACTATATCGTGCTAATCCAAATTTATCTCTAGCTGTTAAAGCATTTGGATGAATTATCATAATATCCTCAGGTTTTAACTCATTTTCTTCGATATCTTTTTTAATTGAGTCAACCAAGTATAGGATCTGTTCTTCTTCAGTGTTGAATGTCTTAAATTTTATCAGATCATCAATTTCTGAATGACTTTCTAAAAATTCAGGACTTGATTTAGGTGTTCTCGCTAAACGAACTTTTTGCCCTTCAACTAAATTCCCTTCTAAAATTTCATAGCCAATATCATTCCAAAGAGGAGCATAATCAAACATCTGAACCAAAGGCAATTTACCTTCAGGAACTTTACGATAAACACCAAAACCTAAAGCGTGAGCAGAGGTTAGTACTGGTCTAGGATTTCTATAACAAGTATCAAGAATAATATCTCTATCAGGCTCACCTTCATTGCTATTCAGACTAACTAGCGGACGACCATGCTCATCTTTCCCCCAAATATCTTCAGGATTAGGCATTGAACTTTCTGACAGAGTCTGTAGCTCATCATAAGCATATATCAGTCTTTTATTTTTATCTAAAATTTTATAACAAAGTTGTAAAAATGATGGTGCAAAATCCTGAGCTTCATCAATTAATATCAAATCATATAAAGGTGCGAATGAATGTTTTTGATCCAGTATCGACTTACATGCAAAATCGAACTCATTCTGATCAGATGATCTTCTATAAGTTTTTGCCGAGCGAAAATCAAAATATTTAGAATTTGTTGCCAATGTTGCATTGTAATATACCCCCTCCATAGAAGGGCTGCCCCAAGCGTGTATTATTTTAATTTTTTCAAAATCAGGCAGTTCGTTAGTCTGTTCATAAACAAAACTTGTTATTAAATTTTCAAATTGTTTTTTTAATGAACGGGTATTAAAGGTAACGGCTATTTTCCAATCTGGATTTTTAGCATGTAAATAAGCCACTTTTCTTGCCAAAACAATTGTTTTACCTGAACCTGCTAAGCCTCTTATACGTTGAACACCATTGACAGTTTCTAATACAGCTTTACTTTGTTGTAAATCTAAATTGGTAATAGATTGATCTAATTTTACTAATTTAGCTCCTCTAGAATCAGGTTTCAGAGGATTTCGTTTTTTTCCAACTTTGACTTTAGAAACAGCCTGAATAGCACTAACTATTTGCTTATATTTTTCAGAATTATCTAGTTGTTGATTTTTAAGATAATTAATTAAAGAATCAACCTGAGTAATAATAAGATCATCTTCATCAAAACTTTCTAAGGTATTGGACACAACAGGAGCAAAAGTTAAAACTCGGACATCAACACCAAGCTGCCTTCTGTTTAAAAGTTCTTTATATTGTATAAGTTTTGCAGATAGCATCGTATAGCAGGTATCTTGTATATCTAATATTTCCTCAGGTAATTCCTTTCCTTCTACTAGAATAAACGCAATAATTCCATGCTGAGGCGATGTTAAAAGCGCATCAATCTCATAAGCACCATCAACTGTACCTATGATTGGATAACCTAAATATAGAGTTCCATCTAAGTTTTCTATTTTTTGAACAGCTTCTTGTAGCTGCTTTGATGTCACTGGTTTATCTGTTGTTCCATGGATCACATCAATCATATGAGATCTCAAAATAAAAATTTGTTCAATACTAACAAATTGAAGAGTATTATTGATAAAAAACTGATTATTGACACCTTAATCGACTACTATTTAACTTAAAATCTCTAAAAACAGGAATTTCCTATTAATCATCCCGCCAAAACAAGATAAAAAATTATTTAAAAATCAAATTCTTACACAATATATAAAAACCCCATAAAACTAATTTATTACAGAGAGATTTTATTTTTCATTTCTGTAATATTTTTTCGATAAGCTCATAGATGGTTATAATTTTCTATTGTAGCTTAAGTAAAAATTCTAAATAGTCAGCCCACTCCTGCATCATCGCCCTACGGTTATTCAAAAACTTGGTTCGGTTATAGGCCGTACCATTATTGTCTTTTACCTTATGCGCCAACTGATGCTCAATAAAATCCACACGCTGCTCTAGAATTTCATCTAGCATAGTACGTGCAGTTGCCCTAAAGCCATGTGCTGTCTGTTCACCACCATAGCCCAAGCGTTTTAATGCTGAGTTGATGGTATTGTCAGAAATAAAGGTTTTTCCATTCCGACCCACAAAAATGTATTCACTGTATGGGTGCAGATCAATGATTGAATCAATCAAGTCAAAGGCCTGATCTGACAATGGCACAATATGAAGTTGCTTGGTTTTACTGGCTGTAAATTTAAAGCATCTCTCCTCACGATAGAAATACTCCTTTTTCAACTTGCGGATCTCCCCAGGTCGCTGAAATGTCAGCACAGAGATTTTTAACGCTACCTGCGTGGTCAGTAAACAGCGTGTGTAAAGTTTGGAGTAGTTCCAAATCTTATTTAACATTGGAGCTAGATCCTGCTCTTCTGTCACGGCTGCAAAGTTTCCACCCTGTGGTTTTGGTAATTCAATATCTTCAATTGGATTATATTGGATCAGCTTTTTCTTACGTGCTGATTTAAAGATTTGGTTGAGGTCTGATTTAAGGCGTTTGGCAACAGACAAAGCACCACGCTCAATAATGCGCTTAAAGACCTTAATCTCAAGGATTTCTAAGGTAAGCTGTGGAAAGGTTAAATCACCAATGTAGGGATAGACATCGTGCTTTAAACGACGGACTGTTTCCTCATCCTGCTTTTGCTCTAGCTCACGTTTATACAACCATGCTTCAGCAACAATACGAAAGGTGTTTTCAGCCTCTTTCTGCTTTTGGGACTTGGTTTCAATACGCTCCATTGCTGGGTCTACGCCCTGCTTGATGAGTTTCTTATATTCATCACGAATCGTACGTGCATCATCCAGTGAAACTTCAGGGTAAGTCCCCAAAGATAAATCGTTGCGCTTGCCTAAGAATGGGCGCGTGTAATTGAAGATCCAGTACTTGCTACCACTCTGGTCTATACGCAGATACAGATTTCCACCATCTGACAGCTTATACATCTTGTCAGGATCAGGTTTAGCTTTTTTAACCTGCAAAGCACTAAGCTTGTTGATTCCACGAGTCGCCATAATTCAGACATAAAAAAATGCAGTAAGAAATAATCTTACTGCATTTTTTACTACTTTATAACCACCGATTGGCGTAGTGCGTCACGGCTTGTCATATCGTGTATTTCCAACTTTAACTTTATAAATCATAAACTTATATAGTGTTAAACATTGTCAGAAACTTGAATTTGGCGGAAGCGGTGAGATTCGAACTCACGGAGGACTCACACCCTCGTCGGTTTTCAAGACCGGTGCATTAAACCGCTCTGCCACGCTTCCAATGGCGGCTATCATATAAATAAAAGTTCAACTTGGCAAATCTTTTATTCAAAATAATGCATCAACCGCTCAAAATAAAATCAACACCCTGTAATTTTAAGCATTTTCAGGTTTTTCATAGCGAATTGAGTTGATATACCACAGTTTTTTCCCCAACGGCGTATGCACTTCAACCTCTTCATCGACTTGCTTACCCAGTAATGCACGCGCCATAGGTGACTCAATCGAAATATGTTGTGGATGATGATCATAGATTTCATCGACACCCACCAAACGCAATTTTTTTTGCTCACCTGCATCATTTTCAATTTCAACCCAAGCACCAAAGTAGACCTTACCCTCCTGCTCAGGTACATAATCGACAATTTTTAATTCTTCTAAACGTTTCCCCAAGTAGCGAACCCGCCGATCTATCTTTCGAAGTATTTGTTTATTATATTGATAATCAGCATTTTCAGAACGATCGCCGAGACTTGCGGCCCAATTCACTTTCTTTGTGATCTCAGGACGTTCGTCATGCCAAAGTTTTTTGAGCTCAGCAACCAAAAGGTCATGTCCAGTACGTGTAATTAAATTCGATTTCATAAGCCCAAATACGTTAATACAACAGTCCATTTACAAGTTTTTGCATTGTATTCCTTATTTCGCCACCACTAAAGTGTATAAATTTTATTCTTTTCCAAATCATAGGTTTGTGATGTAACTCTCATTTTTTTATTGTACAAAATTTGACATTCTTGCTTTTGCCGCTTAATATGCGCCCCTAAGTTTGTTTTTGTTTATTTTTTATACACTTTGTAAATGTTGTGAAACATTTGCATCATTTATCCCCTTTAATCAATGTCATTTTGAATGACGTTCATGATTTGCCCACCCTTATTGAATTTATCAACTTTTAAAAGCTAAGGCAGTGTTTTGCTGAACTTTTTGGGCATAAATTATCTGTAGCGGAGACAACATGCACAGTAATTCAAGTTCTGGGTCGAGGCCTAGCCTTAACTCTTTATCTTCCAAACGATCTTTTCAAGCTTTAGCCTTAGGAGTAGCCATCCTTCCTTTCAATAGCTTGAATGCTGAAAAATCACATCAATACAATACGGTTGTGAACACCAATATTTTAACAGTGGTTGCGGTTGAAACCCCAACGACAGTATTTAAAGAAGGTGAATTCCTACATGGTTTTGGTTATGATTTAGCGCGTAAATACGCACAAAGTTTAAATGTAAAGCTCGATTTTAAAACGGTTCCAGACAATGCCACAGCATTGAAATGGGTTGCTCAAGGTAAAGCGAATATTGCGATGACCACAGCCAATCTGGCTGCGATTGAAAATAAACAACTGGTTTCATTTTCAGCAAGTTGTGGTGACCAAGCAAGTTTGAGCAAAAATGGTTTAAATCCTCAGTTAAACTGGGTATTCAAACAAGCTGATGATCCGCTTACCCTGACCGCAAGTGGTTTTATCTGTCAGAGTAAGCAATCGGGTATGACCCAGCAACTGGCTTCGTTCTATAACCGCAATGTGGTTAAACCCGAGTCGTGGTCAACCATTCAAAGAGATTTGAAACAACGCTTACCCATTTATAAGGCCAGCTTTAAACAAAGCGCGTCTAAATACAATTTAGATTGGCACTTACTGGCAGCGATTGGCTATCAAGAGTCTTACCTTAAACCAAGCTCAGTTTCTCCCACTGGTGTTCGTGGTTTAATGATGCTGACCAATAGCACAGCCAAAGCAATGGGCGTGAGCAACCGCTCAGATCCACTGCAAAGTATTCAAGGTGGTGCGAAATATTTTGATCTCATGTTAGATCAATTTAGTAATGTAGCTTATCCAGATCGTAACTGGTATGCCTTGGTGGCTTATAATATGGGACCTGGTGCAGTCAGCCAGATTCAAAAACGTATTCGAGCACAAGGTAAAGACCCGAATCAATGGGTCAACTTATACGATTATTTACAACGCAACCAAGCGCGAAATGGCCGTTATAAGCAAGCAGTACAATATGTAACGCGTATCCGAACTTATTTAGAGCACCTCAAAACCAATAGTCGTATTGATGTCTAAATACAGATAAAAAAAGCTTACCACTAGGTAAGCTTTTTTTATGGAAACCGTAATTAAGCTGTTTGCTCAAGTACTTTCTTGAATAAATCTTTTTGTTCTTGGCTTGGCTTCGCTGTTTGTAAAGCCATAAGTTGTGACATATCGCCTTGTACTTTGATTTTACCTGTCATGAATGCTTGCATTGCAGCAGCCATGTCAAACTCCAAGAATACTTTACGTAAAGTTTCAGCATCCATGTTTAACGTTGTTTTAGCATTTGAAGATAAACCTTTTTGGATTTTACCTGCATCTAGAGCTAATTCAGTATTACCTGCTGCATCTGTTACAACCAAGTTAATCGCTAAATTCGCAAGTGCTGGTGGTAAGTTTAAATCACCAGCTTCAGCAGTAAGTTTTTCAACAGTTGCAAACCAATCATCAGTTAAAAATGCAGCCATGATTATTCCTCAAATGTATTTGTTCAATTTCTTGTGCCATCTATCCAGACGACATCTCATGAAGCAATTTGCTTGTGCCCTGTTATAGCATGTAATTTTTAATTTAGGCTATGATTTTTTGTACGCGTGATTCAATTTTTAAATTTTTTATAAAAAAAAGGTACTTAACTAGTACCTTTTAAAAAAAGTTTTACACTTTACTCAGCAGCAAAACTCAGATTAACCACATCCAGACGATTTTTCAGTTCTTCAGGATCTTTCATGTCAAACTCACGTTGACCATCCAATGCTTCAAAATCGAATAGCTCACGATCCGCCAATTGCGATGGAGAGACATTCTGTAAGGCGCCAAAAATACTGTGTAAACGTTTAGGATGCTGTTTATCCCATTCACGTAACATGTCATTGATAATGGCACGTTGCAAGTTTTCTTGTGAACCACATAAGTTACACGGAATAATCGGGAATTGGCGTAATTCGGCATATTTGATAATGTCTTTTTCTTCAACATAAGCCAAAGGACGAATCAAAATATTCTTTTTGTCTGAAGAAAGCAGTTTTGGCGGCATTGCCTTTAAGCTACCGCCATGAAATAAATTCAAAAAGAACGTTGCCATGATGTCATCACGGTGATGGCCCAGCGCGACTTTGGTTGCACCAATTTCTTGAGCGAAACCATATAGCGAACCACGACGTAAGCGTGAACACACGGCACAATAGGTTTTACCTTCAGGAGTTAAACGCTTGGTAATGGTATAAGTATCTTTTTCCAGAATGTAATATGGAATATTGTTTTCTTCCATATAACGTGGCAATACATCTTCAGGGAAACCTGGTTGTTTCTGGTCAAGATTTACCGCAACGATATCAAAGTTGATCGGTGCAATACGTTTAAACTGCAACAAAATATCGAGCAAGGTATAGCTGTCTTTACCACCAGACACACAGACCATGACCTTATCGCCATCTTCAATCATGTTGTAATCACGAATTGCATGCCCAACCTGACGGCGAAGTTTTTTCAACAGGCGATAATAGGCCGAACTTGTCGGAAGTTCTGGCTTGAAATTAAATCCTTGATTGGACTCCACTGGCGCGTACATAGACGTGATTTACTCATAAACAAAAATACCGCAAGATTTTATCTCATTCCGAAAAGATGCGCATCTAAAGAATTTTTCAATTTCTTCCAATCGTCATATTTCAGTTTCATACTGGTAAAATTCTGATCAGAAAATGTCAAATTGGCCTGGATTGCTTATATTTCAAACTTTTCCACAGTTGTCCACAAAAGCTGTGGATAAATTTGTGGATTTCTTCGCTATTGACAAACTGTTTTTATCTTAAAATAAGGCTTCCCATTAAATTGATCATTTTTTAACCACCTATTTTATTAAAATAAAATCAACAAGTTACATAAGTCAAGACTTGGTTTTTAAAAAAAATATTTTAATTTTTTTTGCTGAACATTCGAGCAAAAAGACTTGATTTTTGTCCGACAGCCAAAAATAAAAAAATTGTAGCCAAAGTTCTTTTTTTACTTTTTTTTGTTAAACTGCTGTGAAGAACTTATGCTCATCCTTTCGTGAATATTATAACGATGAACAAAACAACGTATTTTTTTACCCTTTGCTTGGGGACAATCGGTTTTTTTAATGGCATAACCTCAAGTTATGCGGGGCAGACCATTTATCAATTTAAAGACAATAATGGCACTACTCTGCTCACCAATAAGAAAAAAGCTGAGTACAGTCATTTAAAAGTGATTAAAGCCACCTATTATCCTGACAGCAATATCCATAGTTATAGCAACTGGGGTGCCAGTGAAGCCTCTGTACTGCCAAGTTATAGCCGTAATAAAAATGCTTTTGATCATCTAATTCGCCAAGCTGCACAACAACATGGCGTTTCCGAAGGATTGATTAAAGCCGTCATGCATACTGAATCTGGGTTTAATATCAATGCACGCTCACCTGTAGGTGCTCAGGGCCTGATGCAATTGATGCCTGCCACAGCACGCCGTTTTAATGTGAATAATGCCTATGACCCGCAACAAAATATCTTTGCAGGTGCACGTTATCTGAGTTGGCTAATCAAACGCTTTAATGGCGATACCCGACTTGCAATTGCGGCCTATAATGCTGGGGAAGGCAATGTCGATAAATATGGTGGTATTCCGCCATTTCGTGAAACCCAAGATTATGTACGTCGTGTGACCAGCCGTTATCAGAATCTTTACGCCTCTGGCTTAGGCAACTCACTCAATAATTCCAATAGTGCGCCTGCGAATACCCAAGTATTGGCCCAATCAGCAAACTACACTGCCCCGACCAATGACGCAGTCGAAGTAGCACCTGCCCCAAGACAGTATAATCGTCAAATCATTACCCTTGCAGATGGTACCTTTACCGATGCGCCATCAGGGACATATACCACCACCAATGCCACCGCTTCTGCCAGAATACGCCTCAGTGATTAACAATTCAGGTCAGCGATTCTCGCAGAATGATTTTAGCTGATATTTTTTAGACAAAATTTTATTTAAGTCACTGTTTCATAGCCAATTCATCGTTTTATAGGCTAAATGTATCTACGCCCACTTTTTGCTTGAATTTTTACAGTTCGCCCTGCATATTAGCGTTATGATTTATAATTTATAAATCAGATCACTTTTTATTTATAAGAGGATTTTCTCAATGATGCGGATTGGTTTGTTCTTGCTAACCAACCTCGCGGTACTGGTTGTAGCTGGCATTATCTTGTCACTCTTCGGTGTCGGTAGTTACCATGGCGCGGGTGGCTTGAATCTAGGCAACCTATTAGTCGTCTGTTTTGTCTTTGGTATGGTGGGTTCTTTAATTTCCTTATTCATGTCGAAGTGGATGGCGAAAAAAACCACTGGAACTGAATTAATCGACCCAAATGCACCTCGTAGTCAAGCTGAAGCTTGGTTATTACAAGAAGTGGCGCAATTATCGCAACGTGCAGGTATTAAAATGCCTGAGGTCGGTATTTTCCCTTCTTACCAATCCAATGCATTTGCGACAGGTTGGAATAAAAATGACGCACTGGTAGCTGTTTCAACAGGTCTACTTGAGCGCATGAACAAAGATGAACTTCGTGCTGTACTTGCGCACGAAATCGGTCACGTTGCCAACGGTGACATGGTGACCCTTGCATTGATTCAAGGTGTAGTGAACGCCTTTGTGATGTTCTTTGCACGTATTGCAGGTGACTTTATTGACCGTAATGTGTTCGGTCGTGAAGATGGTGAAGCACCAGGCCTTGCTTATTTTGCCATTACAATTGTACTCGACATTGTATTTGGTATTTTGGCCTCTGCCATTGTGATGTGGTTCTCTCGTCAACGTGAGTACCGCGCAGATGAAGCCGGCGCACGTTTAGCAGGTAAACAAGCAATGATCTCTGCGCTGCTTCGTTTACAGGCAGAATCAGAAATGCCAGATCAAATGCCGAAAGAAATGAAAGCATTTGCGATTGCGGAAGGTAAGGAACAAGGCTTTAGCTTAGCGGCTTTATTCCAAACTCACCCAACCATTGAACAACGTGTTGCTGCATTACAGCAATTAAATGTTCAATAATCAGTATCAGATAAACGATAAAGCCTCCGTCACGGAGGCTTTATTTTTGCTTAAAAATCTAGTGTGATTGGAAAGACTGATAAAACTGCCACAGATAACTGAAGCCTGCCCAAACCGCGACAACCAATAAAATAAGAACTGCGATTCCCAATAAATCTGGAATACGCAGCCAGAGCCAACTCACCACTGGATTACGCCAGAAAGCTGAGGTTTTCTGCTTTTGTTCCAGTGATTCGTGCAGAAATGGATGTACCACATGAATATCAGTGTGCACCTGATATTCCTCACGAATATGCGCATGTACGATTTCCAAAGTCCTGCGGCTTGGACGAATAAAGACATCGAATACAGTGCCGACAATGGGGACAAATCCGACCAACATATCCATAATTGCCAGTTTCACCACGCCTTTGAGTTTATGTTGCGGTACGCCCACTTCTCTGGCTTTTTTAAAGGCATATAACGTCAACACAAAACCCGCGATATCGCCAGCAAAAGGAATGGTACTCAATGCAGCATCGGCCCCGACACCCTGTTTGGTAAAAGGAATCCGTACCAAACTGTCCATGGTGTTGGCAAATTTGGCTAAATCACGTTCTACAGCAATGGCTTGCTGCTGAGTTAATTTTTTTTGTTGTGTTGGAGCAGTCATTCATGCAACCTAAGACAATGTTTATGTTTGAGAATAAAGTAGTTTTTCACCTTTGTCGGTACAATTATTATTACGGCTCAGAATAGAATCATCGACGCGATAAATAAATACACCAATACCCCTGTCGCATCACAAATTGAGGTGACCAAGGGTGCAGAAGCACTGGCAGGGTCAAGCCCAGCCTTATTTAAAATAAACGGTAAGCTCATACCAATCAGACAACCCATCAGTACAATGCCCATCATACTCAAGGCCAGCACCAAGGCCACCATCTCATCGCCACGGAAATAGCCCAGCAATGACACCGCAACTGCCATAGTTCCACCTAAGCATAAAGCCACTAAGCTTTCTCGCCCTAATAGGTGAAACCAGTCTTTAAACTGTACATCCCCTGTGGCTAAGGCACGCACCATCAAGGTGGAAGATTGCGAACCGGCATTCCCGCCACTACCCACCAATAAGGGCAAAAAGAACACCAATACCAGATTTTTCGCAATGACATCTTCATAGTGAGCAATACCAATACCTGACAGCAAGCTACCGAACACCAAAAACACTAACCAAAATACCCGTTTCTGATAGAGTTGCAGAATCGGCGCCGATTTAATACTGAGCTTAGAAGATGCATTGACCGCACCGACTTTTAAGAAGTCTTCGGTTGCCTCTTCGCTGGCCACATCCATCGCATCATCGTAGGTCACGATCCCGACCATCATCTGTTGATGATCAATAATCGGTAATGCAAGCAAGTCATAACGGGCAATGGTTTTTGCCACTTCATCTTGGTCGGTATCCACATAAGCGGTTAAGACATTGGTCTCCATCAACTCATTGATGTTTTGCTCTTCAGGCGCAAGAATCAGCTGTTTTAAAGACAATACGCCCAGAATTTTACGCGCTTCATCTAGCACATAAGCGAAATAGATCATTTCGGTATCTGGTGCTTCAAGACGCAACATTTTAATTGCATCATTAACTGTCATATTCGGTTTTAGAGTCGCATATTCGGAGCTCATGATTGCCCCTGCCGTGCCCTCTAAATAAGAAGACAATTGGCGGATATCTTCACGTTCCGCTTGCGCCAAAGCAGGCAACAACGCATTTTGTTGTTCTTCATCCAAGCATTTGAATACGTCAGCACGTTTGTCCGATGACATTTCACCAATAATCTCAGCCAAAACATTTCTGGGCATGGCTTGGGCCAGTTTAACCTGTTCGCTGGGGGGGAGATAGGAAAAGACATAGGCCCGATCGGGTAAATGCGTCAGTAACAATTGACTCTGCTCAACCGCAAGTTGCGTCAATACATCAGCAATATCCACCGCCTGAAAGGTTTCAACCGATGCAAGTGCCAGATCAATATGATTATTTTTAAGTGCGTCGTTTAATAAATACAAAAAATTATTGTAGCTCATGTCTGCCTCTTCACTACAAAACATCTGCAATGAAGGCGACTAGACGCAGCGTATTATTTTACTAGCGAATAGGGAGCTTCATTCAGATGTGAATCAAAATCAAAATGTGTAATTTGAAATAAACTACAACTCTGCGTGTCCATTTGGGGGATCAAACCTCATTCAACCGCTTATACGGCATCGCAATACTACAAATATTTTTTTATATTCTCAACTTAGACAACAAAAATGAACAATTCGAACCTTTATAAATGGAACGAATTGTTCATTGCTGCCACTAATTTTGACTGCGCTTAAGCAGTTTCAATTTTTACTTTTGGCTTAAACATGGTTCTAACTAGCACATACATAAATGGGATAAAAATCAGTACCAGAATCGTACCAAATACCACACCTCCAAACACACTATAGCCAATTGCTTGTCGGCTTAATGCGCCCGCACCACTGGAGAACATCAATGGAATGACACCCGCGCCAAAAGCAATCGAGGTCATTAAAATTGGCCTGAGGCGAAGTCCTGCAGCCTGTAAGGCAGCATCCAGTGCAGTCCGACCTTGCTGCTGCAAACTTGCTGCAAACTCAACCATCAAAATCGCATTTTTACAGGACAGACCAATGGTGGTCAGCAGCGCAATCTGGAAGTAGATATCATTGGCAAAACCAAACCAATAACTAAACAGAATGGTTCCTCCAATCCCAAGCGGAATCGCGGCCATGACCACTGAAGGAATTGACCAGCTTTCATACAGTGCGGCAAGACAGAGGAAAATAAAGGCCACAGACACCAGATATAACCAGATTGCCTGATTACTGGATTCTTGTTCCTGATAAGACAATCCACTCCATTCTAGTCCCACGTCAGGCATTTTATCGACTAAACCACGAATAGCTTGCATTCCCTGCCCACTACTAAAGCCATTAGCAGCATCTGCTTCCAAACTAATCGCAGGATAACCCATAAAGCGCTCTAACATCGGCGGTGCGCCTTGCCAAGCAATCTGACTAAATTGTGAGAAAGGCACCATCTGCCCATTGGCATTTTTGACGTACCAGTAATTCAGGTCTTCAGGTTTAGAGCGATACGGTGCATCGCCTTGTAAATAGACGCGTTTAATACGTCCACGATCAATAAAGTCATTGATATAACTACCGCTCCACGCCGTCGACAGTGTACGGTTAATTTCACTGACATTGAGACCATGAATCATTGCAGCCTTATGATCAATCTTGATATTCAGCACTGCCTGATCATCATTGCCTTTTTTATCTAGATTTTCGACCGAAGGCAGTGCATTGCCCTGTTGCTGCAAACTTCGGAACGAGTTCAATAAGCTTTCTCGACCCAAGCCTTTGGTATCCTGCAACCAAAACTCCATTTTGTCCGAGTTACCTAAACCACGAATCACCGAAGGCATCAGCACCATAATACGCGCTTGATTATTTTGGGAGAAATACTTCATTGCGCGTGCACGAATTTGCTGAGCGCTGTTTTCTGCTCCTTTACGATCATTCCAATGCTTTAATGAAACAAAGGCCTGCCCCAAATTCTGTCCTGTTCCTGAAAAGTTCCGTCCATGGATCACCATCACGCCATTCAGGTTGACCTTTTCATGTTCAAGGAAATAATCAGAAATTTGTTTTCCAATCTCTTCGGTCTTGCTCATCGGTGTTCCTTCCGGTAATCGGAATTGAACCCCTAATAAACCTTGATCTTCTTGTGGCAAAAAGCTAGTTGGCAGGTCACGATAAACCCAAATAAAGCTTCCAATCAGCAGCACTATACCCAATAGCGAAATGGTTTTTAAGTTAATGACTTTTTGTGAAACATTGAGATAACGCGTTTTAATATAGTCCAAGCCCTGATTGAACTTGATCGCCCAACCTGCCTGCTTCTGCTGAGGCTTTAATAGAATGGCACAGAGCGCGGGAGTTAAGATCAAGGCCACCAATAGTGAAAGCCCCATCGCAACCACAAGCGTGATCGAGAACTGCCGATAAATAATCCCTGTTGCACCACTAAAGAACGACATTGGAATAAACACGGCGGTGAGTACCAAAGTAATCCCGACCAAGGCACCACTGATCTCATGCATAGATTGAATTGAGGCCTCCTTGGCACTGAGTTGCTGCTCATGCATTAGCCGCTCAACGTTCTCCACCACCACAATCGCATCATCAACCAACAAACCAATCGCCAACACCATCGCAAACAACGTCAGGGTATTGATGCTCATTCCTAAAACGGCTAAGACAGCAAAGGTTCCGAGAATCACCACAGGCACGGTAACCGCAGGAATCAAGGTGGCCCGCCAGTTTTGCAGGAAGATAAACATCACCAAGACCACCAGCCCAATGGCTTCGATCAAGGTTGACACCACCTGCGACATGGATTCTTTTACGAAAGGTGTGTCATCGCGTGGATAGACCACAAAATAGCCTTCAGGCAGGGCTTTCTCTAAGCGTGCTACTTCCTTATACACCGCGTCAGCAACCTGCATCACATTAGCCCCGACCGTCAAAGACAGTGAAAGCCCCGATGCGGGATAGCCATTTAAACGGTTAAACACCTGATAATTCTCTGCACCGACTTCGACCCGTGCCACATCTTTTAAGTAAACGAAGCTGCCATCTGAATTGGCTTTGACAATAATATTTTCAAACTGTTCAGGTGTCCGTAATAAAGAACCCGAGGTGACTTTGGCATTTAAATATTGATCTTGAGCGCTAGGTAAATCACCAATCGCACCTGCTGCGACCTGTGCATTCTGGTTTTCCAAAGCTGAACGAACATCACTGACTTGTAATTGGTAACGTTCTAGGCGTTGTGGGTCAAGCCAAATACGCATGGCATATTGCGACCCGAATACACTCACCTCGCCAATGCCTTCGATTCGACTGAGATTCAACTCAAAGTTATTGGTTAAATAATCTGAAATATCTAAATTGGTGGAACGTCCTGATTTATCCCCTAGGCCGATCACCATAAACGAATCACTCAGCGACTTACGGACATTGACGCCCTGTCGTTGTACATCTTCAGGTAAGCGGTTAATCGCGCCATTAATCGCATTTTGTACCTGAACCTGTGCCTGATCAGGATCTGTACCCTGATCAAAGAACAGGCTGATCCGGCTATTACCACTGGCATCACTGCTGGAGTTGAAATACAGCAGATGATCAATGCCTTTAATTTGTTGTTCTAAAACTTGGGTAACACTGTCTTCAACTGCTTGTGCATCTGCACCACTATAATTTGCCGCAACAGTAATCCGTGGTGGTGCAATATCGGGATAACGCTCCACCGGTAATTTTAGAATCGAAAAGAGACCAACAGCCATGACTATGATTGCCAGTACACCAGCAAAGATTGGGCGATGAATAAAAAACTTAGATAACATGGCTGTTTTATTCCATTCTAGAAACAGTCAATTTTTCAAAAAGATAGCTATAAAACGAATACTTTCAATCTACGATCATTACTGAGCTTTCAGGCAAACACCATCCCTATTAACATATCATTTCAAAAAGTAGAAATTGAGGAGGAATAATGGATTTTGAGCGATTTCTACTTATCTTCATGCACGATCTTTGCACTCATTTAACAGTTTAACTGTCTAATTAATTTAATTTACTGTGCAATCAAATACTTCTTAATTTAGAATTGACACACTTCTGCATTAAACCGATATTAGCCGCTTAACTTCTCTCCCTCACTGTACTAGGCATCTATGAAGGCCAGCTTAAAAAACTTAAATATTCTGCTGCTGATTTTGCTGCCGGCATTAATTACGGGCGGCTTACTGATTGCCGCAGGTAATTTATCTGATGGTTTAAGGCTCGGCTTTTTATCTCTCCCTGGTGTTTTGTTCATTTACTTGGCAATTACTCACCAGAAAACATATTGGTATGTCCTGACCATTGCTTGGTGGTTTATTGCTTGGTTAGATGCCTTACTACGTTCCAGTACTTGGTTTTTATTTAATAGCGATAACGAAGCCTATTTTATTATTGAAGCAATAGCCAATACTAACCATCAAGAAATTTGGGGATTCTTACAGCTACATCTGGTTACGATTGCTGCAGTAGTGTTTGCTTTACTCAGTGTGCTGACTATTTATAGCTTTTCCGTATTTAAACTGGTTCAGCCTGTCCATTTTAGTCAGCTCTGGCAGAGTCGCATTTATCGCAGTTGCATTATTTTATTGATGTTAGTAACCGTGACCAGCTATTTGATGAAACCTTCACGCAAAGTCCACCCCATTATTTTTTGGACTGAGTTTGAAACTAAAATTGAAGATTTCCAAAATCGGATTAAGCAACATAAAGATGTCCATCAGCAATGGGATATCAGTGCTAAAAATAATTTAGTCCTTACCGATCAGGCCAAAGGTAAACAAACCCATGTCTTGGTGCTTTCCGAAAGTCTCACCAGTCTCAACCTAGGTGTCTGTGATTATCCACGCGATACCACACCTGAGCTGGCAAAGCGACTCGCTGACATTAAAGTCTTTTGTAATGCCTTTTCACCCTCACCATCGACCATTAATGCATTACGGGTTTTACTCACTGAAAGTCCTGCTGCTGAACACAACAAATATTCACCTGAAAGTGTTCTGGCTTATGCACGCGCTGCTGGATATAAGATCTATTGGCTCAGTAACCAAGATGATACCTATTTATCCTCTTTGTTTGGTTCCTATGCGGACAAAGCCGTGTATAAAAACAATCGCTCTGGACGCAGTAGTACCTCTTTAGATGAAAGCTTGTTACCTGATTATCAGCAAGCACTTGCAGATCCAGATCCCAAAAAATTAATTATTCTTCATCTGATTGGTGCACATCCAAATTATAAAGAACGTTACCCTGCTGCATTCAATAAATTTACCAGCACCAGTAATGATCAAGTCGAAGTCGAACTTAAAGATCGGGATATTGATCCTTGGATTCGTTCCTTACGTAATGATTATGACAATGCCGTATTATACGAAGATACTTTACTGTCTCAGATTTTAGATACACTGAGAGCTGATGCTGTACCCGACTTTAGATCATTCACGGTTGTTTCCGATCATGGCAATGAGGTTGGACATGAAATTGACTATGCTGGGCATAGCCCTAATACCAAAGCCGGCTATCAAGTTCCGGTGATTATGTGGTCGGATAAAATGCTCGCCACGGGCGTCAATAAAGACAGAAACATCAATACCGCCGAACTTGATGACAACCTGATGCATATCATGGGACTAAAAGATAAATCTTCAACTGGACAGTCTTATTGGCTAGATGATAACTATCAATTTATCCCAGAGATCAATTGGCCATATTGGAAGCATAAATCCTAAAATCATGAGCAAACATCCAGTTGTGCCCAATTGTGCAACTGGATGTTCAAGCATATAAGTTGCATACACATTTTAAAATTCTTGATAATTTCATAAAAGCATCATGCAACTGTCATTTATTTGATAACTTTCGCTTGCAAACTAGCCGCTTAAATAAAAACTGATGAGTTTGTTCATGTTTAAAAAAGCTGCGCTTTGTCTCTGCCTGATCAGTCTTGCAGGCTGTAATGATGACAATAATAATCAAAGTAATACCACTCCACCTGAATATCAACTACCCAAAATTTTAGTGATCGGACATCGTGGTGCCAGTGCACTTCGACCAGAACATACCCTCGCCTCTTATCAAAAAGCCATAGATGACGGCGCTGATTTTATTGAACCGGACTTGGTTTCAACCAAAGATGGGGTTTTGGTCGCACGCCATGAAAATGAAATCGGTGGCACCACCAATGTGTCCACCCTACCTCAATTTGCGGACCGTAAAAAAAACAAAGTCATTGATGGAGTCACTTTAGAAGGTTGGTTTACCGAAGACTTCACTTTAAAAGAGTTACAGCAACTCAAAGCGCGTGAACGAATTCCTCAATTCCGTCCAGACAACCAGAAATATAATGATCTCTATGCCATTCCCACCTTAGAACAAATCATTGAACTGGCAGAAGCACATTATAAAAAAACTGGCAAAATCATTGGTCTGTATATTGAAACCAAACATCCGACCTACTTCCAGCAGCAGAATTTAGCGATGGAAGATGCTTTACTGAAAACTCTATCCAAGTATCAATACAGCCGAGATATTGCACCGATTTATTTACAGTCTTTTGAAGTTGGAAATTTAAAATATTTAAGAAGCCAACTCGACTTACACAAGAGTGTTAAGCATGCGCAATTGATTCAACTCTACGATGCACCAGAAGCAAAACCAGCAGATTATGTCGCGCAAAACAATCCTAAAACCTATGCAGATCTGGCAACGGCACAGGGTCTCAAAGACGTTTCAAGCTATGCCAATGGCGTCGGTCCATGGAAAGTCTATGTCTTTAAAGATGCAGCAATGATACAGACCACCTCTTTTATTGCAGATGCACATAAAGTGAATTTAAAAGTACATCCTTATACTTTCCGCCCAGAAAACAACTTCCTACCTGATACACTTAAATGTAATGCTGATGTTGCGAAAGCAGCTGAGCGTTGCCCTACAGGGTCCATCAAAGAAATGCAGCTTTATTTTAAAGCAGGGGTCGATGGCGTCTTTACCGATGATCCAGCTTTAGGCCGTCAAGCCGTACAGACCTATCAGGCAACGACGAAATAAGACTTAAAAATACACATAAAAAGGGCAGCTCAGCTGCCCTTTTATTTATAAGTGAAACTGTTGTTTTTGTTTGACCTGTTGCCATTGCCACCAACCATAGGCCGCCAATCCAACAAAAGCCGCATAGAGTCCCGCGGTCAGAAAAACCTCTTTGTAAATAAACATACCGACATAGATGATGTTGACAAAAATCCAGAGAATCCAAGTGGCAATATGCTTACGGCTGGTCCAGTAGGTTGCAAGTAAACTAAATGCCACCAATTGTGAATCCAGCATCGGTACAGCAGCATCGGTAAAATATTTCAGAATCAAGCCAAATAGCAGACCAAAAATCAGCGCCACGCACATTTGCGCCAATACAGTGCTCTTGGCAATCGGTTCAATCCGAATATCATGGTCTTGACGTTTGCCTTTAAGCCAGTAATAGAATCCATAAACATTCATCGCAATAAAGAAAAATTGCAGGATGGTTTCACCATATAACTTGATGCTAAAGAAAAAATAGGCATACAAACTACACGCCAGAAAGTTAAACCACCAACACCACATATTACGTCGAATGGTCAAGGTCACACCAATCAGACTAATCACTACCGCAAAAATTTCAAAGGCAGACAAGAGCAAACTTCTTTCAGAATTTGATGGCAACATTATGGAAAAATCTACAATTTTAGCAATGCCCAATTGTTTATTTACTTTGCTTATATTTTTATCTTTATTTGAGAAAACGACTATTTTTTCACCCAAAGCCTATGTTATAAAAATCTCAAGCTTATTTCAGAATATTGATATGTTCAGCAACAAAGTGTCTTCAACATCCCTCATCGTAATTTCGCATGCTATTGCTGTCCATGCGGCATGGCGACGCGTCTGCATTTTTATGCGAGGAGACTTTGTACCGCTTCATCCGATGAGCATTTAAAAAAGCATCATTTGAATCCCAAGGTCGCCTCAACAGCGACCTTTTTTGTTGCCTAAATTTTTAACCTAATCTACCGTTGTTATAACAGGAACCTCAACATGAGCCAGTTACCCGAAAAGAATTTTATATCTAGCACACAGATACAACCGGCTGTGGCCTTCGTTTCCCCTCGCCTTGCCACAGTCGGTCAATTTATTGCAGTCGTGCTGATCTGGTCATTCACGCCATTGGCCGCAGTTTTGACTGTGCACGAAATTCATTGGGCTTGGGGACTATTTTTCCGATTCAGTATCGCCATTCCACTGGCATTGATTTGCCTATTTTATTTTCGACAAAAGCTTATTCTGACACCTCAGGCCTTGATCAGTTATAGCGCAGGTGCGGTTGGTTTATTTGGCTCTATGACTTTTTGTTATATGGGCGCAACCCGTGTTTCATCGGGTATGATTTCAATTATTTATGGCACGGCGCCACTCTGGTCAGGTTTGATTGCGGTATTTATTCTCAAACGTGAACGTTTTCTAAAACGTCAATGGTACGGACTCACACTGGCAATTTTTGGCTTGTCTCTGACACTGGGGATTGGTACTGATCATATTCAGCTGGATTTACTTGGGGTGTTATATGAAATCATTGCGGTTCTACTCTATGTGCTGTCAATGTTTACTGTTGCTAAAGTCGGTGCAGAGATTCATCCAATTATTCAGACCACAGGCTCAACTTTGGTTTCATGGTTTGGCTATCTGTGTTTACTGCCTTTTTTTCTCGCTGAGGCACCAACGCAGTTCCTTAGTCTGCAAACTAGTTTGGCCCTGCTGTATAGCGCCTTATTTTCTTCTGTATTGGCCATGATTTTTTATTTTCACTTAATCCAAAAACTTAACCCAACCACAGTCATGCTGATCACCATTCTGACACCTGTGTTTGCTACCTGTTGGGGCTTTTTGTTCAATCATGAGCCGCTCAGCTCACATCTGATCATGGGTCTAATGTTGCTGTGTTTCGGTCTGCTTCTTTATGCCTATCGCAATCGACCACGCCCACAATAAATACGCAAACGGATCGGTCAAACAACAACACCGATCAGTGATAGTATCTATTGATCGGCTCAAGTACACTGTCCCAACGCTCTGCGTGACATCTCAAAGATTTGTTCAAGGATGAAATAATCGATGCGTTCTTACGTTTTATGGCTTTGCTGTAGTCTGATATTGGCGTTACAGGGTTGTGTGCATGCGACGACACAGCCCAATTCAATAACGCTCAAAACAGCGGAACTCAAACAACGCTATTATCAAGCCAAAACCACTGCAGCTGATGGCACGGTACTCGCATTTACCGTGTATCAACCGCATTTAACAGCGGATCAAACCGCCCCTTTACTCTTACATACGCATGGCTTTGGTCTGTCTCGAATGAAACGACCTGAACTCAGTTTATATGGCTTTCTTTTACCAACAGGACAAGTGGCAAAAACCGCTTGGCAGAATGGTTATTGGGTGATTAGCTATGACCAACGTGGACATGGAGACAGTCAGGGTAAAATTCGTCTGACTGATCCAGAAAAAGAAGCGCAAGATGTCATCAGCATTATGAACTGGGCAGAAAAAAACCTGCCGCAACTAACCAAAAATCAAAATGGCGTCCGTACTGGTATGATTGGTGAATCCTATGCGGGTGGTGTGCAGTATCTAGCATCAGCTTTAGATCCACGTTTACAGGCCATTGTTCCCATTACCACTTGGTATGACATTGTGGATAGTCTGGCGCCCAATGGTGTGCCTAAAAGTAACTGGATTGGTTTCCTCAATTTAATTGGAGACTGGTGGAACTGGAATAAATTTGATCCTGAACTGAAACAGGCCTATCTAGATACTCAACGAGGACAATTAAAACAGTCCACTTATAATTTCCTTAACACCCATCAAGCCAGCTGGTTTTGCAGTCACAATCAAGCGCCTCAAGCAGATGCCCTGATTATTCAAGGCTTCAGAGATGTGCTCTTCCCTTTTAATGAAGGGGTTAAAGCAGCACAATGCATCCAGCAGGCACAACATGAAGTGCATTTGATTGGGGTAGAAGGCGGCCATTTACAACCCTTTACCCAGCACTCTCCCTTAGGCAGTACCCCTTTTTGGTATATTGGCAAATCAGTAAGCTGTGGCAATCAACAGCAGTACAATCTACAAAAAACCATTTTGACTTGGTTTAACCAGAAGCTAAAAGATCAACCACCTGCCGAATCATTACCTGAGTTATGCGTAGATCAAAGCCCTGTCAATCATTTTACCGATCTTAAACCTGTAACCAGCTACGATCTGAAAAAAACATGGATCGCACCGACAGCGACCCAAGCCGTTTTTATCCCTATCCATACTGCTCTGCAACCCACCTCAATCACAGGTTCAGCGCTACTGAGTTTAAACATAGAAACTAGCCATGAATATGCAGATGCGACCTTGTTTATCTCAATGGCAATTAAATCCAAGATCACAGGAAAATATACCGTTTTAAATGATCAAGCGGCCCCATTTAATCTAGCCAAGAAAGCAAGCTATGATCAGATTCGATTGGGTTTAATGGCTCAGAACAGCAAAACACCAAGCATCGAATTACCGAGTGTATATGGACAACTCAATGAGGGAGATACGCTGGGTGTATTGATCAATAGCGAAAGTCTGTATTATCAAAAAATACAACAACCCAAAATTGAAGCATGGATCTCAGGGCAAATTGTGTTACCAAAACTTTGGCAGGTAACAGCTGTGAATTAGTTGTTGTTATAAAAAAACCAACGAGAGTGAAATTTACCACTCTCGATTGGCAATCAATTCTTCCATTTCAATGTCCAGATAACCCACATCTTGCACCACCATCATCATGGCTTCAGCAATATAATCTGCTGCGGTATCATCTAAACTTGATTCCAAGTCTTCAAACTGTGGCTTCATTTCGTTAATTTCAATCAGGGTCTGATGTGCATAGCGATAGATTTCCGTCTCAGATAAATCAGTACGATTGACCTTTTTGGAAAACTGCTGGATATGCTGCTTCACTTCAGCAACGAGAATATCGGGATAATATTCATCATCAAACATCGGGAGGAGTAAATTTTCAAACATAAAAAATAATATGCAATAAAACGCCATGCTTATACCATAATCCAACCAAAATCACGATATTTAGCGATAAAAAAAGCGGTTTTTATGACCACTTTTTTGAACATGGATGATGACCAACTTTACGAAGTCGTCTCTTTCAATCCAACTGAAAATGATTTTGCCAAGATGAAACGCTGCTAAATCGATATTTAGATGGCGAATTGTTGCACATATTTTGCAAGCTGATCAAAAGTGATCGATGCACCACCACAAACAATCACCAGTACCTCATCAGATGGACTAAAGCTCACCTTTTGATCATATAAAATGGATAAGCTTGCCCCACACGCAGGTTCGACCAAGGTTCGGTGATCATCTAAGAATTTTAAGCATGCGCTTACTGTATCTGCATCCGCAACCATTATTCCCTGAACATTTTGCTGTTGGGATATCTTAAATGCTTGCTCACAAACCCGTTTCGCTGCAAGTGTGGTCGCAATGCCTGTAACCTGATCTAAGCTAATATGCCGCCCACGTTGTATTGATGTATTCAAAGATGCTGTGCCTTCTGTTTCAATCGCATAAATGGGAATGTCCAGATGATGTGTATGCAATCCTTGAGCAACACCAGAAAGTAAACTCCCTCCACCCACAGATAAAACCACTGCTGAAGGACGTACTCCCTCTTCAATCACCTCATCGATGATACAGGCAACGCCATCCCACAAATATTGGTCATCGAAAGGATGAATATAAACAGCTTCCTCACTGACAAAAGAAAGTGCATGTTCATTGGCTTCGATCCAAGAATCACCATGTACAATCACTTGAGCACTTTCCTGTCGCATCAAATCAATTGCTGTTTGCGATGTTGTTTTCGGGACAACCACGGTCACGGCTACCCCTAACAACTTGCCCATATATGCAACAGAAATCCCTGCATTACCACCAGAAGAGCTCACAAATCTCTTTGCGCCTTTTTCAACATAGTTTAGACAGGCATTGCCTATACTACGCTGCTTAAAAGAACCCGTAGGCTGAGCAGACTCCATTTTTAACCACACATTGCAACCATTCAGCTCACTTAACTTGCTTGATCTAATCAGAGGGGTCTTCATCTTGGCATCATTTCTTTATTGTTAATAATCAACATTTTTCACGGCCAGTCATTTAACATTTCTGACCGCTTGTTTAAAAAATGGCTTAATCTTTTTTCGCGCTTAAGCTTTTGGCAATCTTGGCCAGCTCCACAAACTCTTCTCGCATTTGATAAGGGTCTGGTTTTGCTGATTGCTGCGCCAACTGGATAATTTGATCCCAACCCATGGCACCATTATATTGGCCGCCTTTTAGTTGCTGTGCATAGGAAGCCACCGCAATTGCAAAACGGGTATCATTATTGGCCTGTGCAAGCGTTTTGCTTTCAGCCTTGACTGCTTGATTGAGCAAAATACTTTTTTCTTGGTTTGGTAATTTATAGCGTAAATTTACAAAGGCATATTCAGACTTTTTCGCCGCATCTGTTTTTGCTGATTCCTGATAACGTGAATCATTGAGCCAACCTTGCTGACCGACTGGAATAATTTCATAGATTGCCGTGACGTTATGCCCTGCACCAATATCACCGGCATCCACTTTATCGTTATTGAAATCTTCCTGCTTTAACATCCGATTTTCATAACCGACTAAGCGATATTCTTTCACCGTGGTTGGGTTAAATTCCACCTGAATTTTGACATCCTGAGCAACGGTTGCCAAAGTTGAGGAAAGCTGACGCTGTACCACTTTTTTCGCTTCATTTTTATTATCGATATAGCTGTAATTACCATCGCCTGCATCCGCCAGTTGCTCCATCAACTGCTCATTGTAATTACCTGTACCAAAACCTAACGTCGTTAACGAGATCCCGCTTTTTCGTTTCTCCGCTACCATACCTTTTAAGATATTGAAGTCAGTGATGCCTACATTAAAGTCACCATCTGTCGCCAATAAAATGCGGTTAATGCCGTTTTTTACCAAAGCTTTTTCAGCTTGTTTATAGGCCAGTTGAATTGCTTGTTCACCTGCGGTTGCCCCACTTGCCTGCAAGGCATTAATCACGGCTAAAATCTTGTCTTTTTCATTTCCAGAGGTTGGCTCTAAAACCAATTTTTCACCACTGGCATAAGTAATAATGGTGACCTTGTCTTGTGGACGTAATTGCTCAGTCAGTAAGCGCAATGTTTGTTTCACCAAGGGAAGCTTATCTGCTGAATCCATACTCCCTGAGACATCCACCAAAAATACCAGATTGGCTGGAGGTAATTGTTTGGTGGTGAGATCTTTGGCCTGAATCCCAATCTTGATCAGCTTGGCATTTTCTTTCCATGGTGAATCTACGGTTTCTGTAGTCACAGAAAATGGATGAATACTATTCGGCTGTGGATATTGATAATCAAAGTAATTGATCATTTCCTCGGCACGAACTGCATCGACAGGTGGCAAACGCCCATCATTCAAGAAGCGACGCGTGTTGGTATAACTTCCGGTATCGACATCTATACTAAAAGTAGAAACTGCTTGATCCGCAACACGATGAACGGGATTAACCTCATTTTTTTGGTATTTTTCGGTATTTTGTTCTAAACGTGGTCTCTCCATCGTTGGCACTGTCGCAATATATGATGCAGGTGCAATCATTTTACGCGTCTGAGCCAAGCCTTGATTTGACTGAGTAATCGGTGATGGCGATATCGGCATCGTTGTTTCAATCATCACTTGGTCATTGTGTTTGACAGAATTACTACAAGCCATGATCATGCAACTAAGCAAACTTAGTGTTAATATTTTTGTGGATTGGTGCATGCTTAAATTCCTAAATTCTATTTTGTCTTTTCAAATGAAAGATATATGCCAAGATTGTATGAAAAAAAAACAAAGATACATGGTATTTGTATGTATCTTTACTTCAATCAATTTAGAGCCTGTGCACTCGACTCAAGACTGAAAAGTTATTCAATCGCATAATTGATGGTGACCACCACACGGGCAATTTTATTGATGGTGCCTTTGTCATAAGCCCCCCCATAATCACTATCATCATCCGAACCACTTTCAGGCAGAATATAAAATGCGCCCTGACTGGCTGAACGCATCATCCCGACCTTTACCCCACCGACTTTGGCAAATTCATTGGCTCGGCTATAGGCATTTTTGGTGGCATTGGCAATCAAGGACATTTTGATTTCTTCTAAATTAGACACCAGATATTCAGGTTTTTGTTCAATCGCGATGCCTTTTTCATCTAGTAGATAGGCATCTTTTGCCGCTTGTTCAATTTTTTTGATATCTCGGCTGCTGATCACCAAAGACTGCAAGGCGATATAGCCTTTAAACTCACGCTTGATGCGTCCCTCGCCTGTATCAACTTCCTCATAATAAGATTGAGAACGCTTATTCCCGAGTTGCATATCCGCGGCCTTAAAGCCATGTTCAACAAAAAAAGCCTGTAATGCTTTCATTTGTTGATCGAGTAATTGATAAGCTTCTGGGATCGTGTCTGAAGTGTGGTTGGTTTGTAAGTTGATTTCCCAACGTGCTGAATCTGCTTGAATTGGTTTCTCAGCTAATCCTTTGACTGTAATTGAATTTTTGGTGCTATTAAACTGTTTGAGCGCATAACCCATCACCGCAGCAGAAACTATAAAACCGAGACTCAGAATCAGGGCAAACACCCATAAACTTTTATATGTAATTGTTTTATTTTCCATTTTTTAATATCACTCATCTTCATTATACATTTGTTATATTTAATCTGATTCAGCAAGTCAATAGAGCCCTTGAGCCCTATTGACGGATACAAGCTTAATAAGCTTGCATCCTATTCCAGACTTTAATCGCATCACTGGTGGCTTTAACATCATGCGCCCGTACAATACTGGCCCCTTGCTGAATACTCAACAAATGTCCCATTACACTCCCCACAGCACGTTCCTGTGCAGGCGCGCCATCTAAGGCTTCACCAATAAAACGTTTCCGTGATAGACCCGATAAGATCGGATAGCCCATTCGATTGAGTTTCCAGAACTCATTCAGCAATTGAAAGTTTTGCTGTGCATTTTTAGCAAAACCAAAGCCAGGGTCAACGATGATATTTTCTTTTCTTATTCCGACTACAATCGCTTGATCTAAGCGTTGTTGTAACTCCTGAATGACCTCTTCAGTCACATCCTGATATTGATCCAACTGATTCATATTGGTGGGTTCACCACGCATATGCATTAAGACTACAGGGATATTTAATTCTGCAGCCGTTTCTAATGCCTGAGGCCGAGTCAATGCACGGACATCATTCCAGATATGCGCTCCTGCCTGAACAGCTGCACGCATCACTTCTGGCTGGCTGGTATCAATCGAGATGATCACATCGTATCTAGACAATGCTTCAACCACAGGAATCACACGACGAATTTCTTCTTCCAATGCAACTGCTGAAGCATTTGGACGAGTCGACTCACCACCGATATCAATAATGCTGGCACCATCTTGCATCATCTGCAACGCATGTTGAATGGCTTGGTCTTTTTGATGATGTTGCCCACCATCACTAAATGAATCTGGCGTGACGTTTAAAATTCCCATCACTTGGGGTTGGGAGAGGTCTAATTTAAAACGGCCACACGGTAACTGACATTGTGCTAAGGGCATCAATTGCATCAAAATGCTCCATATTGGAATGTGCTTATTTTAACAAGACAGAGATTGCGGCATAGCTGATTTATTTTCAGTTTAGGCCAAAATCGAGACAAAAAAAGAGCGACCGAAGTCGCTCTTTTTATTTTATCTTTAAGTTAGCCCATTGCTGGTAATGGTGGTGGCGTTGATGGACCATCTTTCGGCGGTTCAAATGCAGCCACTGGATTATCAGCAACATAAACTTTAGGTGGTTGCGGTTCACGCCCTTCCATAATGTCACGGATTTGGTCACGATCGATTGTTTCCCAATCCATCAATGCTTTCACCATAGCATGTGCGATATCTTTGTTATTTTCCAAGATATCACGTGCAACTTTGTACTGTTCATCTAAGATACGACGAACTTCTTCATCTACCTTTTGCTGAGTCGCTTCAGAAATGGTACGGCTACCGACATTACCGAAGAAACCATTTTGGTTTTCATCTTCATACACCATCACACCAAGCTTATCTGACATACCATACTTGGTCACCATTGCACGCGCCATTTTAGTTGCACGTTCAAAGTCGTTAGATGCACCTGTCGACATTTGGTTGATGAATACTTCTTCTGCAATACGACCACCAAACAAGATTGAAAGTTCATTCAACATCTTATCTTTATAATGGCTGGTCTGGTCTTGCTCAGGCAATTGCCAAGTCACACCTAATGCCCAACCACGTGGCATGATCGTTACTTTATGCACAGGGTCTGTACCCGGCAAAATTTCAGCAACAATCGCATGTCCCGCTTCATGGTAAGCCGTTGCACGACGTTCTTCTTCACGAATCACCATCGATTTACGTTCAGGGCCCATGTAAATCTTGTCTTTCGCATCTTCAAAGTCATGCATATCCACCGTGTTTTTATTACGGCGAGCAGCAAACAATGCAGCCTCGTTGACCAAGTTTGCCAATTGCGCACCAGAGAAACCCGGTGTACCACGTGCAAGTACTTTAAGATCCACACCGGTCACTGAAGGTAATTTCTTCAAGTGAACATTCAAGATTTGCTCACGACCACGGATGTCAGGTAAACCCACCATCACTTGACGGTCAAAACGACCTGGACGAAGCAAGGCTTTATCCAATACATCTACACGGTTGGTTGCAGCAATCACGATCACGCCTTCATTGCCTTCAAAACCGTCCATTTCAACAAGCATTTGGTTCAAGGTTTGTTCACGCTCATCATGACCACCCCCTGTACCAGAACCACGATGACGACCGACTGCATCAATCTCATCAATAAAGATGATACATGGCGCATGACGTTTTGCTTGTTCAAACATGTCACGGACACGTGAAGCACCGACACCGACAAACATTTCAACGAAGTCAGAACCCGAGATGCTAAAGAATGGAACTTTAGCTTCGCCCGCGATTGCTTTCGCCAATAATGTTTTACCTGTACCTGGAGGACCAACCATCAATACACCACGAGGAATGGTTGCACCTAAGCGTTTGAATTTGGCTGGGTCTTTTAAGAAATCAACGATTTCAACCACTTCTTGTTTTGCTTCGTCACAACCCGCGACGTCACTAAATGTTAACTTGATTTGATCTTCAGATAACATTTTTGCTTTTGACTTACCAAAACTCATAGGACCGTTTTTGCCACCAGCACCACCGCCCATATTACGCATGAAGAACATGAATAATAAGATGATGAGCAATACTGGGAAACTCGCAATGAGAAGTTGCATCAAAATGCCTTGACGTTGTGGCGCTGTGCCCTCAACCACTACATTTTGTTTATTTAAGCTTGGTAGCAACTCAGTGTCTTCGACTTGTGGACGAACCGTCTCAAATGAAGAACCATTGGTTTTTTCACCATTAATATTTAAACCGTCAATTGTGACTTGTTTAATTTGCCCAGCATTCACCGCTGCAACGAAATCAGAATATTTCATCGCTGCAGGCTTATTGCGGTCACTGACGTTGCTAAAAATCAAAATCAGAACACCGAGTATGATGAGCCACAATACGGCATTCTTGAAGTAATCGCTCAAGGCTTTATTCCCATATCAATCTAATTTGATCATACCTAATCTTGGCTGACCTTCACAAAAACAGCAATGAATTTGCGTTGCAAAAAACTTAAAAGGTACAAAATGCACAATTTTTAACAACTTGGCAAGTACACTTTTATTGCAATGCCTTTTTACGACCTTGGCCAATCAAAAAAACTTCTTTCGATCGAGCACGTGAAGCCGCAGGTTTGGCTGTTTTTAATACATCAAAACCATCGACCACTTGTTTTCTGAACTCATCAAATCCTGAACCTTGGAACACTTTAACAAGAAACTGTCCATTTGGTCCGAGTACTTTCTGAGCAAAATCCAAAGCCAATTCACATAAGTAAATTTGACGCGGTTGATCAACAGCCCTATTACCTGATGTATTGGGGGCCATATCTGAAATTACAACGTCTACTTGACGTCCATTTAAAATATTTAACAATTTTTCGAAAACTTCTTCCTCGCGGAAGTCACCTTGCAAGAAGGTCACATCTGGAAGAGCATCCATTGCCAGAATATCTGAAGCAATGACTAAACCATTTGAGCCGACCAATTTACCTGCAATTTGAGACCAACTGCCTGGGGCTGCACCCAAGTCGACAACCGTCATCCCCGGCTTGATCATTTTATATTTTTCTTGGATTTCAAGTAACTTATATGCCGCGCGTGCGCGATAACCTTCCTTTTGTGCTTTCTTTACAAAAGGGTCATCTAAGTGCTCTCGCATCCACACACGACTGCTTTTAGACAATTTTTGATTGGTAATGCGTGTCGCCATAACTCACTAAATTTCAAAAAACTTCTGATGGGTCATTGTACGTGAAAATTACTCTCATTACAGTACGGATGTACTTCATTCACACGAACTTTTACAGATTTTTTTCGATCATCACTATTGGTTATTTCGGCAATTTTCACAGATTTGTTTCAAGTGGCTGTCTGCTGAATCTATCTTAGAAACGGGATGCAAGTTATACTAGGTCGTTTTCCCAATCAGGTATTTTTAATGGCGGCTTTATCTATCCATGAACGTAAACGTTTACGTCAAATTGGTCATGCACTTAATCCAGTGGTAATGGTTGGTGGCCAAGGTCTTACAGAAAACGTCATTGAAGAAACAAATCGTGCGCTAAATGATCACGAATTGATTAAAGTGAAAATTGCGGGTGAAGATCGTGATGCGCGTGCTGCAGTGATTGATGCCATTGTTGAAGCAACAGGTGCGGAATCTGTACAGAAAATTGGTAAAATTGTTTTGCTTTATAAAAAAGCAGCAAAGCAAAACCAACACCTGTCTAACTTGGTTCGTTTTGCTCATTTAAATAATAAGTAATTACGATGGCAAGTTATGAACTGTCTGCTTTTGATCGCTTTAGCGCCATTACGGTGGTTGGCGCGATTGAGCAACAAACACCAGCAACACTGAATGTTGGTTTTTGGGTTCGTGACCCAAATCAATTTTTGATTTACCCAGATCAAGTTGCAGCGAATCCACGCCATGACTTTTTGTGGGAACACACTTGCTATGAGATTTTTGTGGGTGTGAAAGATCAGGATTTCTATCGTGAAATCAATCTTTCCCCTTCTCAAGCTTGGCAAGCCTATCAATTTGAAGAATACCGCTTCCCAGAAGATATGCCACCCGTTGCCGCATATGATATTGAACTGAATCATTTACAGCGTACTCATTACGGTTTGAATGTCAGTTTAGATCTGTCGCAATTTATGCGCGAGCATCAACTCAAATGGGCGGATCTGTATATCGGTTTAACGGCCGTGTTAAATACCACCCAAGGTATGCATTATTTTGCAATGCAACACAGTAGCCCTCAAGCCGACTTCCATAACAAGCGCGATTGGTTACATCAATTTTAAATAAAAAAAGCGTGAAAAATTCTCGCTTTTTTTTTCGCTATGCCAAATTAGCTGGCACGTACTTTGTTCCAAGCTTCAACTGCTTGTTCTTTGGTACGTTTAAAGCTACCCACTAAAGTATCTTTATGCTTCACTGAAATCTGGCTAATGTCATCTTTCAATTCTTTGCTGACTTTAGTCAAGTCTTCAATCAATGCATTTAATTCTGTTTTCAATGCATTTTTCAATTCAAGCAAGTTACCTTGAGATGAATTAAGTTGAGTTTTAATTACTTCAATACGCTCTAACAGATCTTGCTTGATTTGAGTGAGCTGATTTTGAATGTTTTGGTTCAACTCTTTCGCTTCAGTCTCAATTTTCTCTTGAGTTTCAGCAAGTGCTTCTTTAACTTGCCCTTGAGTTTCAGCAATTACTTCTTTTGCTTGTTCTTGAGTCTCAGCAATCACTTCTTTTGCTTTTGCTGTTTTTTCTGCGACCACTTCTTTCGCTTTTGCTGTTTTCTCAGCAACGGCTTCTTTGACTTCAGCAGTCTTTTCAGCAACAGTGTCTTTTGCTTTTGCAGCTTTTTCCACTACAGCATCTTTCACTTCTTCAGCAGTTGCAGTAGGTGTTGTTTGATTCGCAGCCATGTTGATTACCCTCTTTATTGATTGTTGATTTTTTGGCTAGATATAAGATAAAACCACGGCCCCTCAAACTCAAAAAAAATTGTCTGACAATTTGCATAATATCTCAGAATATCGATAGAAGGATGATTGATATTGCAATAGACATACCCCTACTGATGCTTATAAAAGAAATTGCTGAATTGTGACTTTAATAAATAAAACACATAGACTTTTCACGCACTCATGCGTATAATGCGCTGTTAAGTTACAAGCGAGCAGACTGGAAGGAGGGGCATGTTTTTTTAAGACGGCCTGCCTTTTTTTATGTCTACTCGCTTTTTTACAGCCCTATTTTTGTGGTCTTAGTTCAGGAGCTTTGGTTTGAGCACCCCCGCCATTTTAGCCCTCGCAGATGGAACGATCTTTAAAGGAACGTCTATCGGTGCATCGGGTAGTACGACTGGTGAAGTCGTTTTTAATACAGCCATGACTGGTTATCAAGAAATTTTGACTGACCCAAGTTACGCGCAACAAATTGTGACGTTGACTTATCCTCATATTGGAAATACTGGCTGTAATAGTGAAGACGTTGAATCAGGTCGCATCCATAAAGTATGGGCGAATGGTCTGATTATTCGTGATCTTCCTTTATTACACAGCAACTTCCGCGCTGAACAATCACTCAGTGAATACTTGGAACAACATAATGTTGTGGCAATTGCTGATATTGATACACGTAAATTGACACGTATTTTGCGTGACAAAGGTGCACAAAATGGTTGCATCCTTGCTGGCGAAAATATTACAGAAGAAGAAGCAATTGCCAAGGCACGTGCATTCGGCGGTTTGAACGGTTTAGATCTTGCAAAAGAGTGCTGTGATCCTGAAGGTTTCGAATGGACCGAAGGTTCTTGGACCTTGGGTCAAGGCTTTACTCAACCAGAATTTAAGTTTCATGTTGTTGCATACGATTATGGTGTCAAAACCAACATCTTACGTATGCTCGCAGACCGTGGTTGTAAATTAACAGTTGTTCCTGCGCAAACCCCTGCTGAAAAAGTGCTCGCATTGAATCCAGATGGCGTGTTCTTGTCAAATGGTCCTGGTGACCCAGCAGCATGTGACTATGCGATTGAAGCAGTGAAAACCATTGTTGAAACCACAACATTACCTGTATTCGGTATTTGTTTAGGTCATCAAATTTTAGCGCTTGCTTCGGGTGCGAAGACCATGAAAATGAATCACGGTCACCACGGCGCCAACCATCCTGTACAAAACCTTGAGAATGGTACAGTGATGATTACTTCTCAAAACCACGGCTTTGCTGTCGATGAAACTACCTTACCTGCAAACTTAAAAGTGACACATCGTTCACTGTTTGACGGTACAAACCAAGGTATCCATCGTACTGACAAACCAGCATTCAGCTTCCAAGGTCACCCTGAAGCTAGCCCGGGTCCACATGACTGTGCTCCATTGTTCGATCATTTCATCGAACTTATTGAAGCCGCTAAGAAGTAATTAAGGAGCGAATAATGCCTAAACGTACGGATATTAAAAGCATCTTAATTATTGGTGCTGGTCCTATTGTCATTGGTCAGGCCTGTGAGTTTGACTATTCAGGTGCGCAAGCATGTAAAGCGCTTCGTGAAGAAGGTTACCGCGTTATTTTGGTGAACTCTAACCCAGCGACCATCATGACCGACCCTGCAATGGCGGATGCAACCTATATCGAGCCAATCACTTGGCAGACAGTTGCACAAATCATTGAAAAAGAGCGTCCAGATGCAGTCCTCCCAACCATGGGTGGTCAAACAGCATTGAACTGTGCCCTCGCCCTAGACGAGCACGGCATTCTTGAAAAATATAATGTAGAACTGATTGGCGCATCAAAAGAAGCGATTGAAAAAGCAGAAGACCGTAAACTGTTTGATATCGCAATGCGTAAAATTGGTTTGGAATGTCCAAAAGCAGCCATTGCAGAAACAATGGAAGAAGCGTTGGCAATTCAAGCAGGTTTTGGCTTCCCAGTGATCATTCGTCCATCATTCACGATGGGTGGTTCTGGTGGCGGTATCGCTTATAACCGTGAAGAATTCCTTGAAATCTGTGAACGTGGTTTCGACCTTTCTCCAACGCATCAGTTATTGATTGATGAATCTTTGATTGGTTGGAAAGAATACGAGATGGAAGTTGTTCGTGACAAAAACGACAACTGTATCATCGTCTGTGCGATCGAAAACTTCGACCCAATGGGCGTTCACACAGGTGACTCGATTACCGTTGCACCTGCTCAAACATTGACAGACAAAGAATACCAATTAATGCGTAATGCATCGGTTGCCGTTCTTCGTGAAATCGGTGTAGAGACTGGTGGTTCGAACGTTCAATTCGGTATTAACCCGAAAGACGGTCGTATGGTTGTGATCGAGATGAACCCACGTGTATCACGTTCATCTGCACTTGCATCTAAAGCAACAGGTTTCCCAATTGCGAAAATCGCAGCGAAACTTGCGGTGGGCTATACCCTTGATGAATTGAAAAATGACATCACTGGCGGCGTAACTCCAGCATCTTTCGAACCGTCGATTGACTATGTTGTGACCAAGATTCCTCGCTTTAACTTCGAAAAATTCCCACAAGCTGAGCCAGTATTAACAACTCAGATGAAATCTGTGGGCGAAGTGATGGCAATTGGTCGTAACTTCCAAGAATCAGTACAAAAAGCACTTCGTGGTCTTGAAGTAGGTGTCAGTGGCTTTGACGAGAAAGTTGAAGCAGGTACAGCCAATGCCAAAGACATCATCTTAAAAGAGCTTAAAGTACCTGGTCCAGAGCGTATCTGGTATGTTGCTGATGCATTCCGTCATGGTTTCTCATTAGACGACGTATTCGAAGCAACCAAGATCGACCGTTGGTTCTTGATTCAAATCGAAGACATCATTAAAACTGAAGCTCAAGTGAAAGCATTAGGTTTTGGTGACTTAAACGCTGACAATATCCGTTCATTCAAGCGCAAAGGTTTATCTGACCTGCGTATTGCTGACTTGATGGGTATTTCACAAAAGCAATTCCGTAAACAACGTTGGAACTTGGGTGTATATCCAGTTTACAAACGTGTTGATACCTGTGCAGCCGAGTTTGAATCGGGTACTGCCTACATGTATTCAACTTACGATGAAGAATGTGAAGCAAATCCATCAAACCGTGACAAGATCATGGTGATTGGTGGTGGTCCTAACCGTATTGGTCAAGGGATCGAGTTTGACTACTGCTGTGTACACGCTGCGCTTGCAATGCGTGAAGACGGTTATGAAACCATCATGGTGAACTGTAACCCTGAAACGGTTTCAACCGACTATGACACATCTGACCGTTTATACTTCGAACCAGTAACACTTGAAGATGTACTTGAAATCGTACGTACCGAGAAGCCTAAAGGCGTGATCGTACAGTACGGTGGTCAAACACCTTTGAAATTGGCACGTGCTTTGGAAGAAGCAGGTACACCAATTATTGGTACATCTCCTGATGCGATTGATCGTGCAGAAGACCGTGAACGTTTCCAACAAATGATTCAACGTCTACAGCTTCGTCAACCAAACAACAGCATCGTAAAATCTGCTGAAGAAGGTATTTCAGAAGCAGCGAAAGTGGGTTATCCACTGGTTGTTCGTCCATCTTATGTATTGGGTGGTCGTGCAATGGAAATCGTCTATAACGAAGAAGAACTTAAACGTTACCTTCGTGAAGCAGTACAAGCGTCAAATGAAGCCCCTGTCCTGCTTGACCGTTTCCTTGACGATGCAACAGAAGTTGACGTGGACTGCGTATCTGACGGTAAAGACGTTGTGATTGGCGGGATCATGCAGCATATTGAACAAGCTGGTATTCACTCAGGTGACTCAGCATGTTCGATTCCTCCGTACTCACTTTCACAAGAAGTACAGGATGAAATGCGTCGTCAAACGGTTGCAATGGCAAAAGAACTTGGCGTAATCGGTTTGATGAACGTTCAGTTTGCGGTCAAAGGCGACGACATTTATGTACTTGAAGTGAACCCACGTGCATCACGTACCGTTCCTTTCGTTTCTAAATGTATTGGTGACTCTTTAGCAAAAGTTGCGGCACGTTGTATGGCGGGTCAATCGTTGGAATCACAAGGTTTCACTCAAGAAATCATTCCAACACATTTTGCGGTTAAAGAAGCAGTATTCCCATTCGCTAAATTCCCTGGCGTAGACCCAATGCTTGGGCCTGAGATGAAATCTACAGGTGAAGTCATGGGCGTTGGTAAAACATTTGGTGAAGCATTCTATAAAGCAGTGCTTGGTTCAAATGAACGTTTACCTGGCTTACCAACCGAAGGTGAAGTAAAGCATGCGTTCTTATCGGTTCGTGAATCAGACAAAAAATACATTGCCAACATCGCGAAACAGTTGATCGAATATGGCTTTAAGCTTGTTGCAACCAATGGTACACATCGTGTCCTAAAAGAAGCAGGCATTGAGTGCGAAGCAGTCAATAAAGTGACCGAAGGTCGCCCACATATTGTTGACCGCTTGAAAAATGGTGAAATTCATCTTATTGTCAACACAACTGAAGGCAAACAAGCTCAGTATGACTCTGCCATGATTCGTCGTGCTGCCCTCCAAGGCAAAGTGTATTACACCACGACAATTAACGGTGCTGAAGCAGTTTGCCAAGCATTTGCTGTGAAATTGCCAATGGATGTATACCGCTTGCAAGATTTACAAACTGTAGGTTAATTCTCTACCGATAAAGTCCCGTCACCTTATCGGTGGCGGGCTTTTTCTTTTTTTAATCCTGTATTTTCCCAACCAATTTAGAGGGGACCAGAATGCAACGTTATCCTATGACTCCCGAAGGCAAGGTTGCCTTAGAGAAAGAATTACAACAGCTCAAGACAGTGGATCGCCCACGTATTATCCAAGCGATTGCTGAAGCTCGTGAACACGGTGATTTAAAGGAAAATGCTGAATATCATGCTGCGCGTGAACAGCAAGGTTTCTGCGAAGGTCGCATTCAGGATATCGAAGGTAAACTGGGCGCAGTACAAGAAATTGATGTCAAAACACTTGAGCAAAATGGCCGTGTTGTCTTTGGCGTAACTGTAACGATTGAAAATCTTGATACCGAAGAACGTAAGACTTATAAAATCGTCGGTGATGATGAAGCAGATTTTAAAATCAATAAAATCTCAGTGAACTCACCGATTGCACGTGGTCTTTTAGGTAAAAACGAAGGCGACGAAGCAAAAATTCAAACACCGCAAGGTGAAGTTGAATACGAAATTGTGAGTGTGGAATATATCTAATTTATCCACCTGATTAAGCGATTAAAGAACTCTTCATCATTTGAAGAGTTCTTTTGTTTCAGACATTCTATTTCTAAATCCAATAAAAATGAAACATAGAATGCAAGATCGACTCATAAGTGCATTGATCTATGCGATTGCAGGAATTATTCTGGGTATTGGGATTGCCATCACATGGGGTTTCATGTGAATTCTACGACCAGTTCTGCGCTCATTATGTTTAATACAGCTCTGCTTTGTGCAGTTCTAGGCTTTGTATTTCCCAATCAAATTCAACGTTTGTTTACTTGGCTTTGGAAATTTTTCTCCAACTAGCACTCTCTCCTGATATAAGAGCTATAATGCCACGGCTTTCTTTTAATATTTTGTCTAGATATGGATCCATTAATCAACTCCCCTGTTAAACATTGGTGTGAGTTCGAATTTATTGCTAAAACGGTAAACAATCCGAATATCCATATCAAAGGCAATTATTCTTATTATTCAGCTTATTGGGATCAGGGCTTTGAACGCTGTGTGGTACGTTATCTACACGACAAAGCCTCAACCTCTGAAAAGCCAATCGATCAGCTGCATATCGGTAACTTTGTCTGCTTTGGCGCGGAATGCGTGATTATGATGGGTGGCAACCAATTGCACCGCTCAGACTGGATCTCAACCTTCCCTTTTGATACACGTAGCTTTCAACCTGCGGGTGATACAATCATTGCCGATGGTTGCTGGATTGGTAGCCGTGCCATGATCATGCAAGGTGTGAAACTGGGTGAAGGTGCTGTGGTGGCGACAGGTGCTGTCGTCACCCAAGATGTACCACCCTATGCGATTGTCGGTGGTGTCCCAGCCAAAGTCATTAAATATCGTTTTCCTGAACAAGACATTGAAAAACTGCTTGCTCTTAAACTTTATGATCTGGATGAAAAGCAGATTTTAAAAATGCGTGAACAATTGCAGACAGATGATGTGGATGCACTGATTCAATTCTTTGAGCGTAATTAAGACTGCTTTTATAGATAAATCATGATGATACGCGCCTTTTATTTTCATGGAAATTTCATCTATTCTTAAATACATCTAAGCTTAACCATAATCCTATAAATAATAACTATCCCTATAAAAATGCTAGGTTTTATTTTCATAACAACAGGTTTAATATAGAAATATAGTCTGTATTTTAAACAACTTTTTATTCTGAAATTAAATGCAAAATCATAAATATAAGGAGTATCCCTCATGGCTTATCAAAAAATCTTAGTGGCGATTGATGACTCTGAAATTGCACTAAATGTCATTCGAGAAGCAGCGCAACTGGCAAAAGCTTTAAACAGTGAACTGACGGTTGTCGAAGTAATGACCTTAGATCCCTATCTCGCCGATGCCTATGTTCGTATGGGACAAAGCAATGATTTGATAGAACGTGTCAGAGGCTATGTTCAAGAGAATCTAAGCAAAGCTGAGCAAAAGTTTGAAGAACACGGACTCACAGTTGCAACACAAATTTTGGAAGGCTTTTCTGTTCATCAAGAAATTATTGGCGCAGCGCAAAATCTAGGTGCAGACCTGATTATTATGGGTTCGCATGGGCGTACAGGTTTTAAACAATTTGTACTCGGTAGTGTGGCACAGAAAGTCTTAGCGGAAAGCCACATTCCAGTATTGATTGTGCGTTGATGGGTACAATCAATAAATTTTCAAATCGGCATTTTGAGATAATAGATCAATGAAGTACTGAATATCATCTTGGTTAAATTTTTGTTTTGAGTATTCAAAATTTTTCCATATGATGCGTAAAGGATACTGAGTTGGTCTAATCTCATCATCAGTCAAACAATCCCTTAATGCTGCAGAATTACACCCCATGTAACCTAACACACCACCAACCTCTTCCCCGATATGGCAATATAAATCTAATTCAGACTCTATATACGTCCCATCCAAAATAATTTCTTTAACAATATGATCATCCATTTGCGCTAATTGAGCCCTAAGATGAGCAATATCTAACCAGCATTTTTTCTCAAAATCACTTAGACTAAACCAATATTTTTGATCACACTCACCATTTAAATATTTATAAATCAGCTCTTTTCTCTTAAAGAACTCATTTAACTCCAATTCTGTGTTCTCCTCTCCATCAAAAGAATAAAAAATAATTAAATCATTATTTTGATATGCAAAATCAAAAGCAAAATATATTTGATTACTCATCTTTTCATGGAGGTTCTTTTGATGACAGCTTAAATAGAGTCCAAAGAGATAATCTTTTTTTGTTCTAGTGAATAATTTTAATGCTTCCATTTCAGTAATTATCTGCGGATTGAGACAATTATAAAAAATAATTTTTTCTTGATCATATTGATATTGATCTACATTTAAACCATAAAGTACGGTATCTAATTCATTTTCATCGTCATGTTTTACAAATTCAATTTTCATTTATGTTTCACTGATAAAATGAGCTAATTTAAAAGTTAAGGTTGCCAGCCAAAGATTTTTAAACTGACCTTACCATTTAATAAAAATACCCCTTCTGCTTCTAATAAACTTTGCTGAACATTTTCACCTTTCTCATTGATTCGGGTCACACTGATTTTTCCTTGTGAATTAATCACACGATACCAAGGAATCTCACTGTCTTTATCTAAATGCTTGAGTACATAACCCACTAAACGCGGATGTTTAGGTAAACCAGCCAACTTGGCAATTTGTCCATAACTTGCCACTTTTCCATAAGGAATCAAGGCAATCACTTCTAAAATTTGCCGATGTAGTTCATTGGTATCTTGCACCATACAAGCTCCAAAAATCTGCTAAGATAATCAAAATCATGCGAAAAGCTAGCTTTACAATAATTAAAACACGACCACTTGAGAGAACAAAAAATGCGGTTAAAAATCACTGCCCTGACGCTATTATGTCTGATCTTTAGTGCATCTTGTACCACTCAAAAAGCCCCGATAAAAAAATTACCCTATCAGTATCCGCTAGATGCCGACCATTTACCTGTGGTCAATGTCAGTTTTATTGTGACCAGCAATCGCCCAGAAGTAAAAGCTCTAGATCGTAAAGCACAAATGTACAAAGAATTGGCAATCTTGAACCAATACTTTGTCGATGAAAATAATCAAAAAATCTTTAAGTTTAAAATTCATCGTTACTATTCCTATCAAGATTTTAGTAAACGCAAATGTGATCTTGCCAATCAATTAAGCCAATCCAAAGCCATCGTTCCAGACAATTTACCTAGTGCGGTCAGAACCTGCTTCCCTCGCCGAAAGAGCAAGGAAGTGCTGTTTATTATTTATGATTCTTATGGTGAAAAATTAAAAGATGCCGATATCACCAGTTGGGGATTCCGCAATCAGGGACAACCATTTATTTTGATTGATTGGCAACGACTGAATTACCAAACTCAAGCTGCCAGTATCCATGAAATGGGACATGCTTTCGGTCTCAGTCATGTTTGCTCACCGAAAGCGACCAAGACCACACCAACCAATATTATGAGCAGTTATGATTGTCGCTTAGGCAGTGGTGGCTTACGTAATCTAGGATTTAACAAAGAACAACTGAACATCATGCTCAACAATTACAACCAATACCCTTAAAAGTTAAGCTGAAGATAATGACCTAAATCATCCTGCCCAACAATGTAATATGCTGGATCTACTTGATGGGTCAATAATGATTTTGCCTGTTCAAATTGCTTCTCATCAACAACATGAGGTTGCCAAAAGGTCTTCTGATTATGGGTATAAATTGGATACAGTTTTAATTGCGATAGGCTTAAATTGATGCGTACCACAGTCCCATAAGGCAAGGCCTGATATTTTTCAAAATGACCATTGCTATTAAATACCCCATTGCCAATGCCAAAAATAACGGGCTTTTGATGAATCGATTGAATCGGCTGAAGGGTATGAGCGCCATGACCAATCACCACATCTGCCCCAATCTGAGTCAGGACCTTAGCCAGTTTTTCTTGCTCAGGATGGATCAATTTAAAATCCACACCCCAATGACAAATCACCATAATTTTATGCATTGGATGTGCTAAACGGTATTGCATCAGCTGTTCGAATAAAATCGCATTGAGACAGGCCACCCCAGCACTGTTGCCTAGGGCATAAAAATCATACGCTTGATAGGCAGCTCTTCTATGCCAATAGCCATTAAAAATAGCCAAACATTGTCCCTGATTATTTTTAATTTCTAGACATTGATGTGCCTGTTGTTGATTCTCACCTGCCCCAATAAAATCAATATTGGTACGCTCTAACTGAGTTAAAGTATGTTTTAGACTGGCTTCACCATAGTCTTTTAAATGGTTATTGGCCAAACACAAGGTATTGAGATGAACACGTTTAAATTCCGCTAAGGTTTCCTGAGCTTTTGCCCCCAAAATATAGTCTTTTCTTCCCGCTAAAATTGAATTTTCTTCAAGATTAAAAACTGCTTCTAAATTGGCAATATTAATATCATCTGGGCCAAAAAAATGTTTGATCGCTTCAAAAGAATGACTATAACCATAACGTTGTAAAGCATCCTCTATGCCTTTGTTTTTTCTTTTTTCGGTATAAAACTCCCCAAAATAGGTATCGCCAAGAATATTGATCCATTCAGTTTTGGCTTGCAGCTGTTTAGTTGGCAATAGCCCTTGTTGAAAATAATGATAATACGGGGCTAAATGATCAATTCGATGTAGCTGATCTAAGAGCTGAAAAATACCTAAGCTCTGATTTTCATGACGATAAGAAAAAAAGCAGTCTCGACGTTGATCTGTCAAATAAATCACTGCATCCAGTTGTGTACAGCTTGATAATGAATGGATCGGAGCAATCTCCTGTCCATTAATATTCAGTGCTTTGACAAAAACCTGCTCCAGCAATTCAATCGGCAAATTAAAGATGGATTCCGCCAAACCATAGAGTTTTTGCAAGGTATTAGATTGATGCTGAATGTTCAATCCAAACTGCTCTGCCTTACTGGCGATTTCAATTTCTGCCTGTTGCCAATTTTCAAACAGAAGGCAACCAAGCAACTGTTGGGCAAACTGGTTTTGAGTAAAGCTGAGATATTGCAATAACTGTAAAACGGAATTGCTTGAATTCCAGATCAAATCAGGCTGATCACTTTGCTTCGCTTGGAAATTCGCATCAACAATCATTCCATCTTCAAGTTGCAACTGCCCATCAACAACTGCCTCTAAAGCTAAATATAATAGAATCCAAGCTGAACAATCCCCTGCAATGTCTGTCTGCCAAACAGGATATTGAAAGTCTTGATTGCCCATCTGGCTAATAATTTTGATTTCTTGAGGTGTACTCATCAATTTCACCCTCAAGCTTCCGTTTCAAAATGCTGAACATAAGCAACATAACCAGAAAGATTATGTTCTTGGTCATCAATCCGTACACGAAAACGATCATGCCGTACATAGAAGCTATTCAAGACTTTATCTGGCCGTGCCATATACATGGCGACTTCTGGATAGAAAAATCCTGTTCGTTGAAACTCAGCCCGAAACTCAATCAGCTTTTTTAGATCATCAAACTGTGTCTTTTCGAACAAATGTCCTAAACCCAGTGCTCGAATTCGGAGAACCATTTGATAAGCTGCCATCATCATTTCCAACAAAGTGGCATAGGCCGTTTTACGGTTACGGATAAATACCAGATGCCTTAAATAATTATTCAGTCCAAACTGGAAATATTTTTCTTCGGGGCAAATTTTTGTCAGTTCATTGCTGCAGTAACTCAGCCAGTGATCATGATAGCGATCATATTTTTGCGTCATAAATCGTTCAAACATCTGTTTGACGGTTTGCAGTAATTTTTCGTCTGCATGCAATTGATAGAGCCGTAATAATGCCAATGCGGCTTCGCCATCATAATAAATAATTCGGAACTTATCTTTTATCTCATAGCTTGGGTAATGCAATACATGCGTGGTTTCGCCCGCCGCATTGACCATGGATAAAATGCCATTGGCTAAGGCCTGCGCATAAACCAGATAGCGATCATCACCTGTGATTTCTTGGTATTTGCTCAACATTAAAATCGCTGCGGCATTGGCACCTAACTTGATTTCATCTAGACCTGTCGCTTCATTACCATCCAGCATATACGCCAATTTCGTCTGTTTCTCGATGTAAAAAAGCCGTAAGGCATAATCAATCGCCAACTGAATTTTTTCGATAAAAACGTGATGTGATTGAATTGCTAAAGTTTCGAGTAAGGCATACAGCGACGTACAATGCCGAACCGTGTTGTAACTCCGGATTTCACGATCATAGGCAGGGAAAAAACCATAAGCGAATCGCCCATCACTTCGGATTTGCTGATAGAGAAATTGCGCATTCCCTTCAATCATTTTTTTAAAATGCTGTTTTTTAGGTTCCAGTAGATAACGCACGCCATTTTCAGTGAACTGACTCTGTAAAGGAATCAACTGCCCTGCTTCATAAATCACAGCATAAGTATCAAAAGACCACAGCTGTTGAAGTTCTTTAATTTTGATGTTGTGTTGCTGATTCGGATATTTTCTTAAAAGGCTACTATTTAAGTTTTTCTCATCAAGAAAGTTAGGCGTGTTATAGCTCAGCGCACGAATAATGGCTTTGCCGTATAGCTCTTGCTCCAAAAAACAGTGCTTAAAATCAGCATCGAAACTGATCCCTTTACGGTAATGATTATTATGCAATTGGTTTTTTAAAATTTGTTCGATGTCAGACCATTTTTCTTGCTGGATATTAAAAGCGACATCAATTTTAATCAATGTTGCAAACGCTGGTTGCAGAGTAAATTGATGTGCGAGGAAATCAAAGAATTCCTGTTGACTGCTAGAAAAGTCTGAACAAGATGAGTTCCAAACTTGGCAACGTTGTGTGTGTTCTCCATAGGAACAAAAGATCACAGCATTAGACACATTAATGTGTTGCTGAACCTGCTTAAAAAAATGATCACTGAGATGTTGCTTGAATTGCTCGAGTGCTGAAATCGTTGTAATGGTCATATCTTCAATTTTTAGAATTTTTAAGTGTTTTACACACCATATCACATATTTTTATAATCTTTGCAAAATGAAAAAGAGAACCCGAAGGTTCTCTTTTTTTAAAGTGGAGGATTTGGATTAGTAAATGATTTGTCCATTATTCAACAAATCATTCAGTGTTAATGATGCTGTCGGTTCATCCACATGCAATGTCAACAACTGTGTACTTGAATAAGTGAGACCTAAACCATCACGATCTACACTAATCGTGGCACTTTGAGTTGCCGCATCATAGTTAACCGAAACATATAAACCTATGGTTAAGCTGTTTGGATCACCAAGTAACAAGTTACTTAGATCAATCTTATCAGCTTGACTATCAGTCGCCACATTACCCACATGGAAGTCAGTCCATGTATCGAAACCATTACCACCCGTTGCACTGTTAACGTTTGCAGCCGTCAAGGTGTTATAAATCAAGGTATCCGAGCCATTACCGAGCGTGAAGGTATCATTTGCAGAAGTGCTGACTGCAAGGCTATTCAACTCTTGACTTAAGTTAATGGTTAATGTGCTGGTAGACTCAGCACCAGTCACAGAGACCAGTTTGTAGTTAATTGAGTCAAAGGTTGCATTCGCGGCACTATCCAATGCTTTGTAGTAATACGAACCATCATTGTAAAGATACAACGTACCTTCACCTGTATTGATCGCTTGACCTGCTGCAATTTGGTAATTGCCCGGTGATACTTCCACATACAATTGCGAAGCATCTTTGATATCTGCCACGCCACCGGTTGTATCGCCTAACAAGATATTGCCGTGAACCCAATCTGTTAAGCTGTCTGGTGTATAACTATCCAAGTGGGTTGCTTTAGTTGTAACCACAGAATCAAGCGTAAGTGTTCCAAGGCTTGCTCCTGCTAAGCTAAACTCGACTCTATATGTGCCAGCTGATAAATGTGCGATATCTGCAGAGAATGCTGAAGCACCAATACCACCAACTAAAGCTGTTGCAGAGCCTGAATAAACTGTATTTACCCAGACTCCTCCCACGAACTGTTGAATTACATATCCAGTAGTTGGTAAGACTGATATACCTGCTGCCGTATAATTCAACGCAACATGTACATCACTCACCGAATTTGCAGCAATAACAAATTGGTTCGATGTGACCGTACTACTCAGTACAGGAAGTGGAGGGAAACCAGTTAAATTACCAATGGTCACATTACCACTTGGAACATCGACAGCCGCTGCATCAGTGACTGGCTTCATACTAATCGTTGCATCATTGGTATCGGCGTTCGCCACTGGTGCAGGGATAACAGCATCTGCGTCAGGATTCGCAACATTCCAATTAATATCCACATCTGGCGAACCAATTTGGATATGTAAGTTTGCTGTATCTGTTCTACCTGTGACTGGGTCCACCACGGTATAAGTAAAGCTATCTACTTTACCAATATTCAGAGTATCCGCGGTCGCTTGATAACTATAGCTACCATCTGAGTTAATGGTTAAGGTACCGTATGCACCGACAATAACAGTCGCTAAGCCTGTACTTACACCCGCTGTATTACCATTTTCAGCTGTCACCGAAGTCACAACCGTTGTGGTGGTAATATAGTCTGGGGTATAGCCAGGGCCATACACACCTGAATTATTATCTGCAAGCACATTACCTGTGATTGGATCTACCACCAATGTCGGTACTTGAGTAATGTCACCATGATTCAAGGTGATATCAGCAGTGACGTTACCAAGCGCTGTAAGAAGTGTATTACTCTCCATAAACAACTCATAAGTACCCGCACCCAGATTATCCACTTTGAATTTCACTTCAGAGCCAAAGATACCGAGTAAATCAAGGATGCCCGTATTAGAGCTATCCGCAATCACGGTACGCGTACCGTCTGGATTGACTCGCGTTAACACCACATGTAAACCATCGACAACCGTTGCAACTGAACCAAAGTTCACTGCAAAGATTGCTTCAGTGACATGCCCAGGAGTAACCGTGAAGGTTGCCGTACCCTCTTTGGTTCCGATCACAATACCGCCGACACCGAGTAACCAGTTGTAGCTGATTGCATTATCAAAGAACTGAGTAGTCGTTGGATAAACCAGATCAATCTCTGCTGAAGCAACATTATCCATTGCATCTACAGGCACTGGACCAGTAATCACAGCAGGTTGTGATGGGTCTGCTGGATTCCATGTCATATCGACACCGTTACTATCCAAGTGGACATATAGAACCGCTTGTGAGGTATTGCCAGTAACAGGATCACGTAAGGTATATGTAAACTCGTCAACCTGACCGAGATTTAAACCATTGGCATTTGGTGTGTAAGTGTAATTACCATCTTGATCAATCACCAAGTTACCGTATGTGCCCACAATAGTGGTTGTACCTGTTGCACTTACTGGATCACCATTCACCATTGAGATGACAGCATTGCTGCTAGCCGCATCAACTGCCCCATTAATACCCACATCTTTGATGACATTGCCAGAGATTGGTTCAACAGAATATCCAGCAATAACATATGGATTATAAACATCCATTGTACCTGTTAATGTTCCGCCCAAGCCTACACCCAACAAGCCTTCATAACCGATAAAGGCACGATATTGACCAGCTTCCAAACCTTCAATCACCGCAGTTGCCACCCCACCAATGAGGGATAAATCAACCAAGGTTGCTTGTGGATTAGTGCCACCAATAGAGACCCACTGTCCTGTTGTTGCATCATATTTTTGAACAACCAGCGAGTAATCACTCAAGAGGTTCGCAGTCAATAATCCGCTGAAAGTAAATGTTGCTGTACCTTCACGATCAGCATCAACATTGAATGCGACAGTGGCATCACCAAGCAATTGTAAGTTCAATCCAGCCAAAGAAACTGCAGCGACATAACTTGCACTACCAAGGGCTACATCATCAGCAACAAGCAAGGCTTCTGGATTAATTTCCGCAACAGCAAGGTTATCTGAAGCTTTCACAGAACTTAATTGGATGTTCAATGTCGCTTGAGCCGTATCACCTGTTACAGGATCTCTTAAGGTATATACAAACTGATCAGTTTGACCAATCCCTGTAGCATTTGAGTTCGGTGTATAGACATATGAGCCATCGAGATTGATAACCAGATCACCGAAGGCACCAATAATTACAGTACCATCTGCTAACACTGGCTGACCATTCACTGCATTAATCACAGTTGTTGGTGTGACCACATCAGCTTGACCACTATCATTGATGTCTACAATCACGTTACCAGTGGCAGTTTCTGTGTAGAATCCGCCAATTTGAGTGGTATCGTAGATATCCATTGTCGCAGTTAAAGTACCAAGTAAACCAATACCCGCAAGACCGGTATACGTCATAAACGCACGATATTGACCTTCTTTAAGACCATCTAGGGCCACACCTGGGGTCGAGCCTAGTAAAGTCAGTTTAATAATATCGGCTTGGCCACCACCATACACTGAAGTCCATTGACCAGTCACAGGATCCAATTTTTGAACCACAAGTGAGTAATCGGCCAATGCGTTCACACCGATGAGGGCGCTATAGGTAAATGTTGCATTACCTTCATTATTTGCTGCAACGCTAAAACCAATGGCTTCAGAACCTATCTGTAAATCAAGTCCTGCGAGTGAAACAAGCGCTAAGTATGTTTTACTACCAAGTAGTGCATCATCTGAAATCAGCAATGGCTGTGGAGCAAGAACTGCTGTATCAAAATTATCGAATGCAATGATTGAGCTAGCAAGCGTATAGGTTTGTGCGTCTTGAAGCGTACTACTATTACCTGCTGTATCGGTAAAGGTTGCTGTCGCCTCAATCGTTAAATCTGTATCGGCGGCAAGTTGACTACCTAGAACACCAATGCTCCAAGTACTAGTTAAAGGATCAACCACTGCTGTGTAATTGGTTCCATTTACATTCACTTGAACTGAAGTTATTACTGCATCAGCTGGAATCGTCAAGGTACCGGTCAATGTGACTGTACCTGATACTTCCGTTGCATCGAGAATATTGTCTCCAGTGATTGCATTAATTGCGATTGCAGCAGTTGTGATATCTGGAGGTGTGATATCAATGGTTACTGATGAATCAGCGCTGTCAATGTTACCTTGAGCATCCACCGCTTCTGCATGGATCGCTAATGAGCCATCCGCCAAGACTGCAATCGCTGCAGTAATAAAGCCATTCACCAAGTCGGCTGCAGTTACTGTGTAGTTGCTACCATTTACGGTTACCACTGTTCCCACTGCTGCATCTGGACCTAAGGCCACGCGAGCATCAAAGCTACCATCC
>NZ_KB849177.1:0-430 GCF_000367945.1 Acinetobacter proteolyticus | reverse complement strand
CACCTAACTCAGTCGCATTCAAGATGCCGTCACCGTTTAAGTCATCTGGAACTGTGATCGCACCAATCAAGTCGGCCGGAATGGTATCAATCGTAACTGCACCCGTATCTGTTCCCACATTGCCTGCCAAGTCTGTGGCAGTTACTGTGACCGTATGTGGACCTTCACCTAACACTGGTAATACATTGTCTGCAAGGGTCCACGTACCATCACCATTGTTCACCGCTGGATAGTCAACACCATCCACATTCACCACAATCGTGGCATTTGGATCGTTGATCGTACCTGACAACTCAGGAGTGGTGTCATTCGTAGTTTCATCTGTAAATGTTACAACTGGTGGTAAGCCATCTCCATCAACAATCTCTGTACCCGGCAATGAAACGTTTCCTGCCAAGTCTGTTGCTGTTGCTGTAACGGTATCACCATC